>NZ_JBHUDJ010000009.1:0-27452 GCF_042678165.1 Halorientalis brevis
GGTCGACGTACGAAGAACACCTCCGGAAAGCGGAGAACAAACTCCTCACGAACGCGGGGCAGTTCTTGCGCTTGGTCACCGCGACAGCGACGGACGACCCCTTACAGGTCGAAAAGACACGACAGCCCGAACAGGCTGCCGATTAAGCTGCTGGAAGGTCACTGGATTTGTTGCCTGGCTATCCGATAGTGAGTACCTTCTCAGCGTCCTCCACGATTCGGAGGTAGTCGTCCATCGAAGCCCGGGGTCTGAGGTCGTCTGCATCGAGGTCGCGGGAGTCGAGACACGTCCCGCAGGCAAAGAGGTCGCCGCCGTTCTGCGTGTACTTGCGCATCACGCCGTGTGGGTTGAACTTCTCGTGTTCGAGGGCTGGTGCCTCGACGCCATCTCCGAGGAGGAAGACTTCGACTGAATGGTCCGCATCGAGTGCCGTATTTGCCAAACGGAAGGCATTCCAGACGCGCTCAGGATCGTTCGTCTCGAGGATGATTCCGAGTTCCATAGGAGAACAATGGCGAGAGTGCACTTGAGACCTCGTGACAGTTCTCGTAGACGGAAAATCAGGGCGGTGCTTACAATGATGGTTGGTAAGGGACAAATCGAGGCGGAGGCACGAGTCTACAATGACTGACGTCGAGAGTTTCATTCGGTTCTGTGAGAGCGAGTTCGGGACTGCGGTCATGGACCGTGAAGCAAGATACGTCAAAGAGCAGGTCTCAGGTGCCGATCGGATTCTCGACGTTGGCTGCGGCATCGGGTCGCTCGAAGAACGCTTTCCCGAACGCGAGATACTCGGGCTGGATCGCTCAGCGACGATGCTTCACGCCGCACGAGACCGAGTGGCTGCCCCGTTCATTCGTGGCGATGCAACCGCTCTTCCCATTGCGACTGCGTCTGTTGATGCCGTCGTCTGCATCTCCACGCTCGAATTCATACCCGATATCGATGCAGTCCTGACAGAAGCAGCTCGCGTCCTCGACTCCGATGGAACTCTCGTTACATTGCTGTTGAATACACACTCGGAGTACGTCCAATCGAATCTTCAGCGGGACGGATCGTACTTCCAGCGGATGGTCCACCGGGATTCTGCGAAGTTGGCGGACACAATACTGGAATACGTCGATGGCGAGCAAGAGTTTTTCTTGAGTATCTCCGACGAGGAAATCTTCGAGAGTGCAGATCCAGCGAAAGCCGCGATCTCAGCGGTCGTCGGGACGCCGCGTGAGTGACCACAATATCCTTGCCGGGGTTCCCTGAATAGGAACTACATGTCTGGCTCGTCCGACTCGGAGACATCTCCGCTTTTCGAGGCGAAAGCATTCGACGAACAGTCCGTTTTCAGGCCAAGTGCGCTGTTGGAGAATGCTCGACGGCAGAAGGACCTCCCAGAACGCTCGGTTCCGGATATCTGTATTCTCGATCCAGATGGGGATATCGTGCGACAGCTCATGGCCACTGATGAAGCAGCGAAAGACGAGACGTGGCCTGGCTATCATACCGACCTCTATCGATTTGAATACAATGGCGAGGAATTCGGTATCGTGGGTTGTGCGGTCGGCGCTTCGTTCGCCGTGCTCGTCGCAGAGCAGCTGTTCGCTGCCGGCTGCCAGTTCCTCATCAGTGTCACCTCCTCAGGTCAAATTATTCCGAAAGACGACCCACCCTACTTCGTCCTTATAGACCGTGCGCTCCGTGACGAAGGGACGAGTCATCACTACCGATCAGCAAGCCAGTATGCGACGCTCGATGCTGATCTCTGTGCGTCGGTCGAAGAGGCATGCAAATCGGTCTCACGACCTGTGTATACGGGGACAACGTGGACGACTGACGCCCCATTTCGGGAGACTGAGACTGCAATTGAACGAGCCCGGTCTGAAGGAATCCTCGCTGTCGAAATGGAAGCAGCAGCGCTGTATACGTTTGCGGAGGTTCGGAAGCGACCGATCGTTTGCTTCGCGCACGTGACCAACCAGATGGGGCAGACTGAGGAGGATTTCGAGAAGGGGAAAGCAGATGGTAGTCAAGATGCATTAGAGGTTATCGACGCAGCAGCTACCGCCTGGCGATCTAAAAACTGAGCAGCAGCCTCTCAGCAACTCACAACTGGTCGTTTTCTGGAATCGTATGTGTGAGAACGATTTCAATTTAGTCGTGCTGTATGGGGTTCTCTGTATCTTGCACAGTGAGTTTGATAGATCCATTATCTGTCCAGTGTGACCCCTCCGTTATCTATGTGTTTCGCGAGTACATCCTGTTGACGGCGCCGCTATTCCATCAGTCGAATCTTCAGTAGCCAACCCAGATGACAGTTCTCAATCAGTTTGTGCTGCGCTCACCAGCTGGACGCCGTCCATGGCGTTCAGGTATACGATGTCTTCAGACGTATACGCTTCTTGGTCAGCAGCAGCACTCACCGACGCACAGCTGGCCGATTACGTCGGATTCCTCCACCGTGAGCCGTTCGTGATCGACGCCTACCGACTTGGCTTTGCGGTCGGGATTCGCGAGGACTACACGTATCAGAACACGTTGCGGAACGTCGACATCCCAGTCGAAATCCTCGACAACGACTTTCGCAATCCCGACTTGGACCGATATATCCGCCGCTTCGAGGGCTATAATCCCCGGGTTGGCATCCTCGGCGATGCCTACGACCGAACGGAAGCACGTCGCTACAACAGAGCAGCACGGGAACTGAAAGACAAATTCGACGACGTCGAGATCATCATTGTCCCGAAGTGCCGCGACGCGATCGGCACCATCGACGACGATATCGTCCTCGGGTATCCGATGGGCTACAGCGATCAGACCGCCGACGAGTACACGAATATCGTGGACTGGCGAGGACGGCGGGTGCATTTGCTGGGTGCGAGTCCACCGAAACAGTACAAGGCGATTCAGGCGCTCACTCAACCACGCGTTACCGGCGAACCACCTGCCGACATCGTTGGTGTCGACTGGAATGGCGTGCATCTCGCAGCGCTGAAAGGCGAGTATTTTACATCCCACGGCTACCAGAACGCCGACGACCTCTCGATCCGCGAAACCGTCCGCCGGAGTCTCGACTGGATCAAGCGATACTGGCAGCAAGTCGGAGTGTGGCCGGTTAGCGAGTCGGGCAAGTGCCCGCTTGAAACTGATCCGTATGACCGCGTCTGGGCCGTCGATGGCCACCATGCCAGTGGGCGCGAGCTCGAAGATGCCATCGTCGTCGAGTACGAGAACGGCCAGACACTCGCATATCGCTCCGACCACGAGCGCAAGCGCGTCGAATACCACGAGGGACTGACGCCCGTCGACGTTTGTTCTCCCCAGAGCGGGTGAGGGAACCTTGAGTAACAATACCCGCGCAGACGCGACTCGCGGCCGATTCGTCCTCGTCGGTTGTTCAGACGTGAGCGCCGATGAACCGTGCGAAGGCCAGGACCTCTCACTGTCGCCGGCGTTCGTCGCCAAATGCCACTACGCCGCTGCAGCGACCCAGTGGGCTGGCGAAGCGAACCGGCAAGCGAACACCTGGGCAGTGCTGTCGGCCGACCACGGCGTCGTTCCCCCACGTCACGAGATCGAACCTGTCGGCGCAACCGTCGCAGATCTTCGATCGGAGCCACTCGAAACTGATCAGCAGTACGAACTTCCACCCGGCGAGCCAGTCAAATCCCGTCTCGACAGGTGGGCATTGTCGGTCCGAACAGAATTGGCTGATTGGCTTCGGCGACCGTATCGCGCCGATCAGACAGCGTCCCCCTGCAGGGAATTGGTCGTCGTCGCTGATGACGACTACGTCGCCGCGCTTCGCGAGCGACAGATATTCGAGCAACGCCCGAAATCGCTCGCGACGGACCAGAAGCAGTCGATCAAGACGCTGCCTCCGAAAGCAACCGTTCGATTCCCATTCCAGGATCAGGACCTCACAGACGATCGTGAGCGGCACGAATGGCTGATTGAGCGAGCAGAGACACTGCAATCAGCAGTACCAACACAGGCCGGTGAACTCTCCGCATTCGGGGGTGGCTATACCCGGGACCGGGCCCGCTGGCAGGTCGACCGTCCCAGTATCGACATCGAGGAGACAGAACAAGCTTCGCTCGATACCTTCGAGGACGTCCCCGATCGATTCATCGCAACCGAGCAGCGCCGCCTGGACGCGCTCACCGATGGAAGGAGAACCGATGTGTAGCGAGAGTCTCCAGCAGATCGACATAGCGGCCGATATTCAAACGCATAGCCAATTACGACATCCTAGTATTAGTGGGTTGTATTCGACGGCGTACAATCTTGTAAATTATTATGCCAGGATTGTTCAAATACATGCTCGCGGGTTGAATATTCGAACAAAATCGTCAAAACACCTTTACCACGTGGCGGTATAGGTCCGACCAATGGCATGCTTAGAGTCTGAAACGGCTGAATTGGACCGGCTGACGATGACTGAGCGAGTTGTCGCTGAAGTCGCTCGGGCTAAAGACGTTTCTCCAACGGATCTCAACCCACTGCAGTCAGTCGTTGATCCAGATGCACTTGATCAACTGTTTGATCCGGTCGCCAATTCACCACGCATGGCAGGGCAGGTTTCGTTTTCCTATCACGGTTATGAGGTGACGGCCCATGCGGACGGATATATTCAGCTCACACAACAGAGCGAGTGAGTCTAGATAGTCCCTTGATTTGTACTTCGGTTTTGAGTCAGAGGGTGGGGCGTTGAGATGACAAGACAACAGCGGAAGTGGAAGGGTTTGGCCACCAGCAGCCGACTGCAGTCGGCACTGGCAGATGAGACCGCCATCTGTTGGACTTCCCTTCCGCAGAACACACTTCAATATCCTACAAGTTTGTATTACGGACTATAAGCCAGCGAAGTGGTTGCGTTATTACCTATTTATCATTCCCGGATGTTTGCGCTTCTTCTGACGGCACTGTGAAATTTGAGTTGCCACAGAGACAGGTGCCGTCGGTCCCAATCGGACGTACTTCGTTGGTTGCTGTTTTCTCGATGGGGTATACCTTGCCACAGACGGTACACTGACCAACTGTCCGGGTATTCGTTTCACCAGCGGATGACTCTGTGACGGTGGGCCGCCATCTCATACGAAGACGATTTCCTCATACCGAGAATTAGATTGCTGCCGCTCTCCTGCAATTCTGTATCGTTGCAGTTGAGATCGCCTCGTATGGTCCCACAGTAGAGAGAGCACTGAGTTACCCAGATGGACGCTCTGTACAATCACTATAACGTCATGTACGTCCAGAAAGTGGGTGGGTACGGAGTGTTGAGAGGGACGTGGAGCTTATGGGTGAAGCACGGAAGAGACATCCTCAAGCCATCTGAGTGCTGTGTGTGCTGGTATGGGTGTACCAGCCTATCCACCCTTGTTCTCTTCCGCACATAGCCATTCTCCGGCCCTGGTATTGGTAATACAGCCCATTGGGTCACGTAGTGACTGAATTCGTACTACCTGGATTCCATGCCTTCCTACACGAACGGCACCCGGAGAAGAGACCACGACACAGACTCGGTCTGTCCCATAGAGTTCTCAGAGCTGTCAGCGTAACCAATATTTTCGGTGTGTGGTGGCCCCTCTGGTTTATTTCTCTACCGACTCATGCGACACAACCGCTTACAAGTGGCAGTCTCATCGTCCTCGACGTCAACATCCAAGTCGCACCTGTGGTGAGTTCGCTACTCGCCTGCGGAATCGTCGGTCACGCGCTAATCATCAACCTTCCAATGAGAAATTAACCAACATCAGGCCGATCCGACGTGCTATGTTGGTTACAAATTAGCAGCCGGCCGTTTGTGTGCCCCCAGCTAGTGAGGATGCAGTCAACAAGTGAGGCAGATACCGGTCAGCGCATTGCCCTCGAAGACACCGACCACCTAGAGTTCAACGCAGGCAGCGTCACTGACGCCTACGCCGAGATCAGCACAACTGTCGTCTGTCAGCTTCCCAGTTCTCCTTCCGTCCGAGATGTAAAGGGATACATCCTGAAAGCACTGCTTCGGCAAATGCCAGTCCTCAGTATCGAGGATATTCACGAACTCCGGCTCCTCCTCGACGTCAACGTTACCAATGACGCGTCCGTCGACGAGCAGATTGCAGCTGTATTCGAGGCCGCAGTACAGATCATCGCCAGGTGGCAACAGTCGCAGTCCGAGCAGGGGAGGTTCTCAGCATGAACACGACACTCGGCGATTTCGGCGCTGGCGGTCGCCGGTCACCTGCAGGGGACCAACTGCTCAATACCAAAGAGCGGGCTATCGATGCTGCCACTGGCGAGTGGCAATACCAAGCCCACACCAGTAATACTGTTGGTTGGCACATTCCAGAGACACCGAAGACACTTCTCCTGAAACAGAAGCCGTCTGGCTGGCAACTGGTCCGAGCGAACAAGCCCATCGGCTCTCGTGACACACTCGCCGAAGCACTCGATCTCGCCGAGCAGTACATGGCTGACCGACCGGAGGGACGTCGCCGATGACCCACATCGAGCGCGACTCCTGGTCCCGTGACGAGCGTCAACGCGTCGACGAAGCACTGCCACGGGCTCGATTCTGGCAGTCGGTCGAACCACGTAAGTTCGGGTTCTGGGAGGTTGTCGACGACACGCTGTTAGCGCACTATCCTGAGTGTCGGTTCAAGCGCGACGAGCAGGTCACGCTTGGTGACTTCCCCGGTGGTGTTCGCACGAGTGATCGCGACGCCGCTCTGCGTGAGCAGCTTCCGCCCGAGAGGTTGCTAGACTGCTCCGACATCGACCGGATCAAAGCGGGGATTTCCTGCATGGACCGTGTTGAGACAGTTCAGCAGTACATCGGCTACGAAAACACTCATGAGCAGCGGGTCGCCATCATCGAATCGCTGGTCCTACGGATCAAGGAATTGCAACAGTAGTCGAGGTAACACCCAGTTTGTCTTCTCCTAGAGGAGTGGGGAGATCCATGAACAACAACACCGACAACCCAGATCGTACAGCCAACAGCGCCACCGTCGTCTTCCCACCGGGAGCCGACTGGCCGTTCATCGATCTGATCAAAGAGACCCTCGCCACCTCGGAGTTCATCGAAATCAGGGAAGTCGGCGGAGAGACGCCCGAAACGACGATGATAATCGCCAGACAGGAGGAAAGCAATGCCTGAGGACCGGGGGTTCATCGAGGTTCACGATATTGGACCAGACGATATTCCTACTCAGGGGGACGAGCTAGCCCCAGATCAGGCAGTCGAGATCGCCGCCAACATCCACGCTCTGCTCCGCGAAGACTACGGTCTGACCGACGTGACCGGCGTCGCGACGGTCGTGAATCCGCAAGCCCATAGCCACCTATACGAATCATGGGTAGAGCCAGCATATAGTTAACCAACAGAGTCATTTTTCCGGGTCACAAGTTGGTTAACGAGAATGTGAACCATGCCCAGTAAACTACCCTACCCTACTTCGCTCGGGGGCAATGGCCCCACTCGCTCGTTGAGGGTAGAGCTTTCGCGTGGACTCCCGTTCTACGCCTCAGATGAGGCGGGAAGGTCGTACTCTCCACTCACGTTCAACGTCCCGCGATTCAAGCGCACGTCTACGGGTGCGCCTCCGTCGTCTGCGTTTTGCCGACGCCGGAGATACTGCAAGCCGATGTTCTTGGAAGCGTTGTAGTCGGCGTGGTTCTGGTAGCCGCAATCCTGACACTCGAAGTCCTCGCCGTGGCGATTATCTTCGTGGGTAAATCCACAGGCCGAACACCGCTTCGAAGTGTTCCGTGGGTCCACTTGGACGGTTTCGACGCCCTGCTCTCTAGCTTTGTATTCGACGTACCCGTAGAGGCGACGGAACGCCCACAAATGGTGCCACGACGCCTGTGGCACGTTCTCACGAATGTCGGTCAAGTCCTCGAAGACGATATGCGAACAGTCGTGTTCGACGGCTTCGGCCACGATCTCGTTGGCGACACGATGCAGGAATATCTCGAAGCGTCCGTCCTCTTTCTGTTCGACCCCTTCTATCGCGTCGTGAGCCGCCCGTGTCCCGCACTGTTGGAGGTCACCACGCCGTTGTTCATACTCTCGCTTCCAGTGGTTAAACTCGTCTGCCGACCAGAACCGTCCGGTTGAAGCGACCGCAAGTTGATTCACACCGAGGTCCACACCGAGGACTGTTCTGTGCCCGGAGGTGGGTTCGGTGTCGTCGTCCTCTTTGAGCATCGACGCATGGAGATACCAGTGGCCATCGCGCCGATGGAGCGTTGCCCGCCGAAACTTGTAGTCCTCGTTGGCGACGTACTTTGTCGGCGGTATGTCGGCATCGTCGGGAAGAATGTAGTCACACTCAATACGCCCGTCCGGTGTCGATAGCGAAACGTGGTCACGGTGGAACGTGGCACTTCGCTTGTCGTAGATGGCGGTATCCGCCGTGAACGTCGGGCAGGACGTATTTTGGTCGTTTTTGAGACGTTCGACGCCGCTTTTGATGGATTCGACGGCTTGGCGAATCCCCTTTTGGACGAGATTCGCGGTCAACTCCGTGTCCTCGCGTAGCTGGTCGTACAGTGCATCTTCGGCCTTTGCTTTCGATGTGACGTGGTATCCGTCGTCACCATGCCAGCACCACTCGCTCGCTGTGTTGGCGCAGTATTTAAACTGATCGACAGTCTCCCGCAGGTGTGGATCCGTGCCTTCGGGCGTGTCGAGCTTTATAACGGCGGTACGACGGTATTCCACGATATTTTCACATATATGGTTATAGTCACTTAATGATTGGGAGTTGGTAGGCAACAGTCTGGCGGCTGGTCGGTACCGGGTCAGCTTCTGCTCACAGGCCGCAGGCCCGTTCGCACGGGCAGAGGGTTCTCCGATCCCTCGCTGTCCCCCCACCCTACTCGCGTGTGCTTTCGCCGGGGCCGGAAGCCCGGCGCTCCTTGAGGGTGGGGACTCCGCCTCGAATTAGGTGAGCCTGAGCCGCCTACCAGTCTGCCGAAATATCTTCGGGAGGGAACGCAAAAGCAGGACGCCGAGACGCTCCGAGAACTAGCGCGGTATGCCGAAGCACTGGCCAACTATCGCGAGGCCGAAGCTGCCCAAGAGATCCAGACCCAGGCTGTCTACGAAGTTCCCGACGAGTGGGACGACGACGAGTTCGACGACCAGGTCAGGAACGCTCGTAATAAAGCCGACCTGCCACGCTCGAAAGGCACCCTCACCACGAAGGAGATCAAGGACAACCGCTACATCCATTTGCAATGGCAGGAAGGCGATTCCATCAAATCGCAGTACGTCGCACCTGTCTCGCCGAGTAACTCAAACGGAGAGTGAGAAGGGGGCACCTCAATCTATCAGCGCTCAGTAGAGAGCACCTATTCAGCAAAACTGGCAATGTATACGCCGTTGCAAGGTTCCCGTGAGCCCAGGGGGTGAAGAGAGCCGACCTTGTTATCGAATGGCAGTTTGTCAAGATGGGTGTCGGCTTCATCCCGGACTTCAGGGGTCGGAGAATCCGCCTCGTCAGATGATGAATCGATTTGATATTTAAGAAGGAAGTCAATATGTCCGACACGATGTCAAAAGAAAGAGTGTCACGGCGTGAGTACTTGCTTGCTGCTGGCGCGGCTAGCATTACTGGTGTCGCTGGTTGCTCGTCAGGCGGTGACAACAGCACTGCGGGGGAGGGAACGACTGGAGCTGAGAACAGTACGACGACACCAGCGGTTGATCAGACCGGCGAAACACGCGTCTCGTCTGGAGAGACCCGCCTCACCGTTAATGAGGTGGTAGTCACGCAGACGCTGTATGCCATCGGCGACTACAGCAACACCGTAGTGAGTCCAGAAGACGGGAAACAATTCATCCTCCTTGACGTACAGGCCAGAAAACAAACCGAAAACGGCACAGTACCGGCGAGGACAGACTACCGACTTGAGTCTGAATCGGCTTCCTACAGCATCGACAACGTCGATGTCGAAAGTCTCAACCGACCTGTGAACGCCAGTTTATATCAGGTCGGTGGCGGGTTTACAGGCCCTGAGATCGGGAGTACGACCCGTGGGTGGTTGGTCTTCGAGATTCCTGCTGACACTTCTGCTGGGACGCTGCGGGTGCGTGAGATGCGAACACAGGATGACGAACCGGTGACCTGGAAGTTACAATTTGATAACGCAAAAACGGTCACATTTGCAGAAGAGATCCAATTCCCTGAAGAGGGTGAGGTAGGCACCACCGTTGAAGCCACGGTATCGGTCAAGAACACGGGCGGCCGGACTGGTAGATATACTACCGTAGTGACGTCCGACCTTCTTTCAGACAGCCGAACGCTTGAGTATACGCTTGAAGCGGGCGAAACCAGAGATGAGAAGCTCGAACTGGCTGTTGACGGATACTATCAGGGCAGTGCTGATCTTTCGGTCGGCTCAACAAATACTGAGACTATAGATATCGTTGCACCAGAGGTACAGTTGGGCGACACGTGGACAGGTCCACAAGGTATCGAGTATACAGTCTCAGACTTGGCGCTTACTCAATCACCAGTAGTCGAGGGGTTGGAGGTAGGCGATGATCAGCAGATAGCTGTCGCTAGATTCACTGCGACAAATTCAACGACAGATCAGCAAAGTCTCCCTGAGCGATGGGAAGAGCCATTGACGATCGTAGTGGGAGACCAGACTTATACGAACATCGGGGGGCGTTCAGTCGACGGGTTGGAACTTACATCACCGGTGGAGGGGACTAGTTATCCCCGGGTTGTGTTGTCCGGTGACCCTGGGGAAGAAGAGTCAGGAATTATGATATTTTACCTGCCTGCTTCTGTTTCGAGGAGTGATATTGAGATTAGATTATCTTATAACGGAATTCGGACTGTCTGGACACTCTAGCCTCGTGACTGGTCTAACAGGGCCAAAACGGCCGTTCTAGTTCAGAGAGTTTGAGGAGCGAAGAAATCATAACAAGAGCTAGTTCTGAGACTCGGAGCCCTATTAGAGAGAGGTTAGACGTAGATTTTGAGGCGGTTTGGGAGAACAAGCGCACCTCAACACCCGTGCGGGTGTTCGGGGCGCGACTTAATTCGATGGGGCAGTCAGTGCGGTTCTCGCACAGCTCCGCTACTGTACATGTACGCTGTATTATTCCATCCAAAGTCAGCTGTTGATCGATCTAGATCTGAGAGAGCCTGACCAGAGCTGCCGTGTCGGTTTATTCTCCCGAAGCGGGTGAGGGAGCGTCCCACTGTGGGCGTTCCGCGACCACAGCATGTCAACCGACGACACCACCACCGCCAGTAGCGACGCGAGCGAGCAGACAACACCTGACGTCGAAACTTGTGCGTTCTGTGAGACGAGCCTCGAACGCGGGTCGCAACACACCTCAAATAACCGGATGGCGATCCTCTGGACCTGCCCTGAGTGCAAAGTCGGCGCACTCGCGACGGTCGAGCACTCTGGTCCCCCAAGCGACCGATGTCAAGACCGTCTCGATCACGCCCAGTCCAACGCCGTGACGGGCCTCTCAGTGTACCGCGTCGCCGCTTTCATCACCGACGGTCTCCCCACCGGCGAGTACACGATCGAACGCACTGACGAACACGAGTTCGTCATCCAGCCGCCCGAGACTGCCTCGCAGTGGGATGTGCTCCGGCTCGTCGATCGACTCTCGATTGGCCCGCTCTCGGCCGAGACGGTTGCCGGTCACGTCCGTGTCGAGGACGCCCGCTGGAGTGGGTCGGCAGACGCGATGGCCGATGGCGGCGTCATGCAAGCCCGGGTCGCAGACAGCGAGATGGAGGACTCCGACGAGGATCCCTTCGCCGTCGAAGACGACGACGAACCACGGACCGAGCGCGCAAAAACCGAGGACATGGACGTCTCGTTCCTCGAAAAGCCAGGCAAGTACGAGGTCCATTCGGCCTCGGACAGCTACTACGAGGTCGACGTGATTGCCGAAGAGTGCAGCTGTCCCGACGAGCGCGTTGATCGGTGTAAGCACATCCGCCGGGTCGATATTGAGATCCGGGCAGGCCTGGTGCCCCGCCCCGACGGAAAGTTGCCTGAACACTGAGGACTCGGCTGTCGCCTCCCCAGACGTCCGCGACGAGTCACAGCCGCAATCGCTCGTCGCGTTCAGGGCGCGTA
Source organism: Halorientalis brevis (assembly GCF_042678165.1). GTDB lineage: Archaea > Halobacteriota > Halobacteria > Halobacteriales > Haloarculaceae > Halorientalis > Halorientalis brevis. Next base: position 12,106 of record NZ_JBHUDJ010000009.1, read on the forward strand.
TCTGAACACACCGACTTTCGAGTGAAAGTCCCAGAGAGAACGCCTCATTCCCGTGGTTAGAGGGTTTTTCAGATCGAACACGGGGTGTCGACCGCGGTTTGTTTGCCCCGAGGGAACTGGAGGGATGGTCCCTCCTGACCCACGATGACAACAGACTCCAGTGCAGAGATGCTCGACGCCGAATCGGTTTTCGACCAGTCCAGCGAACCCACCACCGGGGCGTTGCCGACAGTGACAGTGGTCGCAACCGGCCCAGCAACGTTTTCGCGTCAGATCTGCCCAGACGACGAGGCCGAGATCGTTGCTACCCACGAGGTCAGTGAGGTGGCTATCGAGCACGAAATCAACACCGCAGACGCGTTCGAACAAGTCCTCGATCCACAATTCAAGGGTCGGGGACCAACGCTCTGCAAAAACACGATCGTCGACTGGGTGCTCGATGAACACGCGATGGACGGCTACGTTCGCGCCGGCGGCCCAGAGGCCTGGTCGCTCACCATCGAAGGTACTGTCGAGGACTGGAAAGAACTCGGATTGGCGATGGAACCAGAGGGGAATCTCCACCGGAAAGGCGGGCGTATCGAGACAGTTTGCTGGAACCTGCGGGACCTCGCGTCAGATGGATTCTCCAACGACAGCGCCGTTCTGGCCGCGCTCGATCTGATCGAGCACCACGACATCGACTGTTCATGGTCACTGTTCACCGACCTTCTCATCGAGGAGGAAAGCGACGAATAACCCGCCCGTCGCTCTCCTGTGGGTGACCGAGGACGCGACTGTTACGACGCCGGACGGTGATATTTCCCCCTAGGCAATCGGGGTCTCCGAGCTGTCCGAACACAACGGAGAGAGAATTCGGCGCGCGTTGACGCCGGGACGATATACATCCCAAAAAGCGATATCGAACTGATTATCGACCTTATCCACAGTTTCGGAGGATGGACGAAAACTCGGGTCAATTACTGTTATTCCGTGTCTATAATAGCGTAGAAATGACCGTGCAAGCGGATTTCGGGAATAGAATTCAGATATATTCCAATATTCGAGCAGGTTTCGGCCTCGAACGAGAGTGTTGCCACTCAGGAAGTTCAGACCTGGCAGACGGTTCCGTCTAATCAGGCGGGATGAGTTCTCCACAGACCAATTCGTCGCATTCCCCAGCCGTCAGAACCGGTGTATTGATCACTCTGCTCGGCATCCGTAGTTATCGAAACGATCGTGTTGCCGTCCCGACGGCAGTGCTCGTTGGACTTGGGGTTATGGGGGCCACGTTCGGCCTGAATCTCGACCAGCGATCAGGACTCGCGACACGACTGCTTTTGACAATTCTGTTCAGTGGTGGGACGTGGGGTCTCCTTACTATGGATGGCGTGAAATAACGGCATACAGAGACAATCATCTCCAATTGAGCGAGCGGGCTTCTGTGATAGATGCGCATGTGCAGTAAGCACCAGATTTGCTGCCCGTCCGGTCACTACAGTGTGTCAAGAGAGCAATCTCGAATAGTAAGTTCGGAGGCCCAGGCCTCGTGGTCATGATTGGTCTTAGCCTACGGGGTCCGCGAGCGTCCGATCACACCCGACGTGGTTCATCAACCGCGAGATGGCTATCACCTGGCTGCGGGCGAATCGGTCGGCTCGTCACACCCGGAACGGACGCCGATTTCTCCCTTGATGTCCGTCCCGTGTCCTTTTGGCCGGCGTAACTGAAAGTGAGTCCCCTCACCAGTAATGTCGACAGAAATAACTTATATCTCGGTTATACTTTAGGGAGTATGTCCCCTCCACTTTCACGACGAAGATTTTTTGTGGGAATTCCTCTGGTAGGACTGAGTCTTTCGGGCTGTCAACGACCAGACCAATCTGATAATAACACAAACCGTACTGTCTCTGAAACGCCTAATACACAGACAATGACCCCGGTTCCACGTTCCAAGTTTTCATTCGACTGGAGTGGGGCCCTTCTTCACCGAGCAGACGAATCACACCCTCCTCAAATCAGGCTCAAATTGAGCAATTCCGCCGATTTCCCAGTGGAGCTTGAGTTTGGGCCGACACCACCGTTCTCGTCGGCAGTGTCTGATAGCTCAGGGTCTTCCGATCAGCTGTTCCTCTATCATCCAGAGATGGGGTCAAATACACCTCCATCAACTCCTGTTGATGGCTGTTGGCAACTGGAATCTGACCATGGGAGAATATTGATAAACGATGTTGCCAAGATACCAAATCTTGGGCCAGGGGATACTGTCAGTAACAAATACGAGATCTACAATATGCCCGAGAACGGGGCGTGTTTCCCAGATGGGAAATACGTCTTCGAGAGTTGGGCGTTACTCCCCCAATCAGACTATCCGTATCTGAAGCTCCGGTTCGTAGTAACTATAGAACGAAACAAGCTAGAGTCAATATCGACAAAGGAACCGGTAATCGAGGGAAGATAATTCAACAGCTGAATATCATAGATTCGGCTACCTAAACCCGGTCGACGTCGGGAGTGCTGGACAGCCGGCCGGGGGAACTGCTCGGTATGCAGGTCTATTGAGCAGTTCCAGATCACGTCCGGTTCTTGGGCAAGGCCGGTCAGCACAGGTTTTTCAATAAGTACTCCAACTGCTGATCGTTGAATTTGAAGTCCTGATAGTAGTACTGCTACCCAATACCATAAGTAGCGACATTACTTATGAATCGTATAGAAAACACGCATCAGGAAATAATTATTCGCCTACCTACCACACAATAGTGTTAAAAGATAGATTGCCAAACTCATTTAATTCTAGCCAACGATTCGGGATTATCGCATGCCTGGTGATCGTGACCAGTCTTCTAGTGCCCTGGCGGTATCACGTTGGTGTCGGTCACAGAACCGTGATTGGCCTTCATGAACAGTATGGCCTCTGGCTGGCACTCCTGGCGGTGGTCGCCGGAATTGCAGTCCTCCGTGTGACATGGCGTCCTCTTTTGATTGGTCTGTTCAGTCTCGTCGGGTTCGCGAACTCCTACGTCGCGGTGACGGCCTATGACAAAATCCATGGAGTGACGCAAACGCGCATGGCCTCATGGATGGAACCAGGTTTTGGTATCTATCTATTCGGTTTTGGAACAGTCCTCGTGTTCCTCACTGTGCTCGAATTGATTCTTGAAACAGACGATCCATCTCTACCAAGTTTCGGACCCAGTAGATAGACATGTTCAGTACGCACACACATTGAGCAGTCGATTCACTGCCGATCACAGTGTAAGAAAGGCACACATCACTACGCATCCTCCGAGGTTGTGCCTTACCGACCTGTAATTCCGCCCCATCCACATCGACGACATTGAGTAACGCAGGTCACTGCGACAGATTTGTTTTCCGTCACTGAGGCGGAGGTATATAGGTGATTACGAGCAACGCTCCGGTAATGGACGATCGTGACGACCCGATGGAGCCGCGTGGCGTCGTTTACGACGACCTGCAGCGTGACAGTACCAGCAGCCGTGGCAACTATCCCGACGACATGAGTGCAGACCGCCGGACCTGTCCATCCTGCTCGCGAACAGTCCCACCACACCAGACTCAGTGTGAGTTCTGCGCCGAACACGGGATTCGGTCACCGAACGCTGCACAGGGCTCCCCAGCCGACGATGAGTGGTCCTTCGGACGGGTCGTCCTCTCGATTGTCCCCGCAGACACGGAATACATGGCCCAGGCCCTCGGTGCAGCCGCGTTTTCGCTCGCAGCAACAACCGATCTCGCCCCTGGCTGTCGAGACGCCGAGGTCAAGCCCGTGGGAGCATTCGAAACGGCGCCAGCGGAGCATCTCACTGCTGGCTGGGGTGACCTGGTCGACAGCGTCGAGACCGACACTGACACCGGCCACCGTCTGCTCGACACAGCCAGTGAGCAAACGGACTGGACTGCCGAGCAGCCACTGGCGCACCTGTTCACGGAAGACGGCACTGCGATTATGTCCCGGAGCGAGGTCCGAGACCTCCGTGAAGAAATCAGTGCAGCCGACGAGCAGTTCTGGGTCGTTCCCGGGGTTGTCAAGCGATACGACTCGACGTTGCCAGTGATTCCAGACGCGCCAACGCGCCAGTTGCAGTGTCGCGAGTGTCACGGGGACACCGAACACCGGTTTACCGGGCGATCGACGACGCGAGACAGTGGGTGGCCGGTCTGGGTCTGTACCGAGTGTCATCAGCCACGATTTGGCCGTGAACCTGACGGGACGCAGTTCGCCAGCGTGAGCGATCCTTTCGGTAATCTCGATCATTGGACCCCTGCGGATACCCACCAGCGTGTACTGACAGCCTATTTCGAGAGACACGGTCACTATCCGTGGGAGACACCAGTTGGCAATGAGGACTGACGAAGACTTCCTTGCGCGACTTCGGACGGTCACGAAGAATGCTGTAACTGACTATCGGTCGGACTTTCCAGATGCAGCTCCCATTCCAGAGACACGCACAACGGAGGTTGGTGAGGAGACTGCCAGTACAGAAGCAGTGTATGAGCGATTCGATGTCCTCACGACCTTCTACGATGGTCTTTTTGAAGTCGATTCAACCTCCGTTCGCAGCACATGGCAAAGCAACCTGGTGTACGATTGCTCCCGCAAAGAGTTGCTATCGCTGCTCTCCCCAAACCTCCTCAAGTCATTCCCCGTAACGGGCCGATATAGCCCGGATACGGGGATGATCGGCGTGAGCACCAGTCCGACCTCTTCGGCCAGAGCGTCCTCCCTTCTGGCATCGGAACTTGCCCATGCCTACCAGGATCAGTTTGATTCACCAACGTGGGACCATCCGTATTTAAGAGAGGGGTTTGAGCAAGCCGTCGCTATCAAAGCTCAGGAACATCTTGCTGCCCAATACTCTCATGACCGCTTGGACCATCTGGCGGTCAGGAACCGTGTCCAGACGCTCGTCGAGGGGTATATCACCCATGCTCTTCGGAATGGAAGAGTAGTGCCAGAGATGCTGTCCGAACTGGGTCTTACCAGTGAAGAGGTGTCGGTTCTGCGGGAAAATCTGCCCTGGCGGTTGCTGAGGGTCCTTTCACCACGATATGAATGGTCGGACGTGAAGATCGCACCGGACTATATGCTGTTTGGGTCACTTCTCCTCGTGAGTGAAACGGCTGGTATTGACGAGACGTTCTCTCGAGCGTTTCATGGGACTCATCCCTGGGAGGAACAGATCAACAGTATTCAGGAGATCGAAGCTGGAGTCCACCGGATTATACCCTGGGGAGTGCCAGTCAGATAGAGCCGTTACCAGCGGACAGGAGAACTGTATGATAGAGCGCTTCCCACGGAATTCTTGAATAGGGTACGAATGCAGCACCAGTTCTGATCAGGATTAAACCAGTCACAGAGTGGTCCGTAGAGAGAATCTTTTAAAACAAGATGTTCGGGAAGGTCACATCTTACGCTGAGTTCTTGGCTTACGATATGTGGTACTCACCGATGAAGATGGGGCCGCGTTTTCAACAGTCTAGCTGGCGGTTCACTCATTTCTATGAACGCGCGCGTTGACGCCAGACACAACCCTCGCAAGGAAGCCATCTAGCCAGCGATGCAGCCACAGCCCTGTGGCTAGCGCAGGATAGCCGATGACCATCGGAAGCACACCAAGGGATGCAGTACAGTTCCGCCCAGTCGTTTTCACCGCCTGGATCGCCGGTGACCCGATATTTGGCGAAGAGTAGCCTTGGGAGTACCACATCCACCCGAATTCCAGCGTAGGGACGGTGGGTGCGGCGATGCTGCCTCCCCCTGTCTCGCAGACGGCTCTCATTGTCAGTGTCGCCACCCCGAGGAGAATGAAGCCGCTTGCTGTTAATATCGCAGCGTCGTCACCCCACCTCCCTCGGCGTGCTCGCCAGATGACGACCAAAGCGGCTCCCGTCATGAGTCCGATGAACCACAACGGCGGGTACGCGAGCGGATGTGTCCCCTCCGCTGGAGAGGTAACAAGCAAGTACAGATACGCATACAGCACCGCAATCTGGGCGGCAATCAGGACGGTGAGCAACCCCATGACTGCAGTCGCCCGTAACAGGACTGAAGACTGGCTTTGCAACGTTGATCGTTCATCTGTCATACGAACAGGTGGAAGAGGCGATCATCTCTCCTACTCCTGAGCGACGATTCTGACGGTCCCATCCACTTGGATCCGAACACTGTATCCGTGATACTGAAAGGAGACTGGTTCGAGGCCCTCGAATTCTGGGGTTGATTCAAACAACTGGTCACACAGATCAGACTCAAGCGTCTCATAGAGCGGCGGGAGATTCAACGGCGACACATCTTCGCGGCGAGCGATTTCTGTGATGACCGTTTCACCGAGGGTCACTCGTTCGTTGGCAACCGCTGTCGTCTTGGAGTTAGCCATCATATCGGATGGTTATCATCCCCTAATATAGTTCTTTTGACAATAAATGCGAGGGTATCTCCAGTTATAATTAGTGAAAGGTGTCATACAACAGTTTACATAGCCGTTCGTCGCTCCCCCGATCCGCTCAGTAGAGGAGCCATAGTGAGCCTCATGACTATGGAAAAGGAATATAATCGCTCTGTTCACACAACTGACTAGAATGCGAGAATGGATCACTCCTCGCCTCAAAATAGCAGTCGTGGCTGCCTGTATTCTCGCTCTTGGTGGTTTCTATCTAACTGGCAATTATCTCTATAGTCCATGTCAAGATACTCTAGCGTTTTCAGCCCCTGTAGTAGACATGAATGTTTCATACGAATCTTCGACTGGCGCAATCGATGTGACGTACCACTCGGGAGATGAATTGACGGCCGAACTGACGGAGGGTCTCTCACTTGTCATCCTTGATTCAGAGACTGATGCTAAATCTACGTATTCACTTGCAAACTCATCGGCTGATTTCCCAATCACCCCTGGCAGGACGTTCCATCTCACGAATGCCACCGTCAACAATCAGCCACTGACACTAGGTGATGAAATCGTCGTTGTCCTGCACACGCATGAAACGCCGCTTCCAGGCTACTGTCGAAACAGTCGAACGGACAATACCTTGCGATTCGGAACAGGGAGGATAACTGTCGAGCAAGGCGACGTGGCGCAAAATGTATCGACAACAACTGCTCAATAAGCAGATACAGTGAGCATCGCTGCTGGCTGTGACCAATTCTATGAAACGCTATGCATCAAGATAATAGCCTGTTGTCCACTTGACTTGCCAATTGGAGGTGATGGCAGTTTTGTCTACGCCGGCAAAAGTGCCGGCGCATCATGGGTAGGTAATCGAACTGGACCCGCCGCGTCGGTGCTAAGAGGTGTTCAAAATGCATATGCTCATTTATGCACTCGTAGAGGCATCGACCCAGAAAGAGGCATTGGCCTCTGGAAAAGCAGTGTTCGACCGACTTGTGGGTGCGGACACACACTCCTGCACAGTGTTTGATTACTACGCGACATTCGATAAAAAAAAGACACGACAGTAGCCGGGAAGGCACGGTGGGACAATCTCCCGACCGCGTCGTCCATTGGTTCGGACGATGGCCAGGAATTGCTCAACCGAGGGTGGAAGGCCACGAAAAACGAATTCGAGCGCAACCTCCAGCGGGTGAAAGAGGCACTTGACGAGCTTTCCACCGAGGAGATCATGCGCGACGAGAACCTTGCCCACCACGCGTTCCATCAGGTTGGAGCGTACGATGGGCCGACGATCTTCCTGTATACCGAACACGCAACCGGAATTCGACATCGAGAACAGTTGAACCGAGTCCTTGAGGAGAGTGAGGATCTCTGGATAGTACCCGCCGATGTCCACGTCTGATCAACCATGCCACGACTCACTAATTGGCGGCGAGAGAGTCGTACCCCCACACTCGCATATCGAAATACGGAGACCGGTGCTCGAGCCATCCTGCATCGGGCCCCGGACTCTTACCGGTTCAAATGGCGCGGGGTGATCCTCGTTGACGGCTATCTGATCTGGTCTCGTGGTTTCGAGACGAAGGAAGCAACCACGTTCCGGGATGAACTCCGTGACAGACCAGCGCCCGAGTTGTGCTGTCCCGAATGTTCGAACGACGACGTCCGTGTCGGTGAAAAGTCCGCTGACGGCGCGAAAGTACAGCGATGGTTCGACTGCCCCGACTGTGGCTACGGAGCACCTTCGCGAATCATTTACGGCAACGAGCGCTGAATGATTACTCCGCATTCCCCCGCTGGGATGACCCGGCCGACGAGGCCTTCGAACGGGCGAGCTGGCAGTTCCACGGGTCGCTGGAGAATGCCCTCGCAGAACTTGTTGCGGAACCAGCGTGAGCAGTGACAGGTCAGATGATGCCAGCGGTCACGAGCAGGCCGACAATGACCAGTAGCATCGCGACCAGACCGCCCCCGACCAGGGGCGTATTCTCCATCGCCTTCTCGTGGATCGGCATCTCGGTATACTCCTCCCGAAACGCGTCGAGGTTATCCTCGTCATAGAAGTACTTCGTCTTCAGTGCGAACCGGTCGGTGACCGCACAGCCCGTACAGACCGGCTCCTGCTCGAGCCGTTCGGTCTTGATGTGGCTGGAACAAGCGATCGCCCCACAGTTCGGACAGTAACTGTAGGTCTCGTCGACGCCGCTCGTCTCGCAGTGCACACAGCTGTGGATGCCATCCTCGCTCGTCACTCGTGACGGACCCGCAGCGAAATACTCGTAGGAATAGGAGTAGTTCCGCAACTCCGTCGTGTGGCAAACTTCGGGCAAATACACCGGCTCGATCGACTGTACGGAAATATCCGAAAGATTCGGCTCACAGGTCTTGTTGTACGTGACGTTGTTGTCTCCAGTATAGGTGACCGTCGTCGTGTGGTAGTCCTGGAGCCTATCGACGGCCCACTCCTTGTACTCCGTCTGCGTCTGACCGAATCTCTGTTCGTCGACCGCATCGAACACCTCCGCGAACCGCTCCACGTCGAGGTCCACCGTCGCGTGGAGATTCTCTGTGACAAGCGACGCAACGTCGTCGTCGGCTAGCTGGGGCTGCCCGCGTTCAGCGTGGACAACAAATTGCGTCCGCTCGTTGATTCGATGGATGACACCGACAGACGTCTCGAAGACGGCGTTCGTGTCGGCGGTGACTGCGACCACCGGCCGAAACGTCACCTGCGAGTGAGGCGCTGGGAGGTCAGCAGCCCCGATGTTCTCGATATCGCGGAACGCCTCCTGGACGGGTGCGTCGACGTCGGCTGCCGGGTCGTAGGGGCGTAGCGTTTCGTCGCAGAGGATCTCGATGCGGCCGTTGTAGAGGTCCAGCCCGATTTCGTCGGCGATCTCCCGGAGGTCCTCGCCGTCCAGCAACTCGATGGGATGCGGATCGTCGTTCTGCTGGAGGCGGTCGGCGTATTCCTGAGCGGGGTTCGTGAACCGACCGGTCGTGACCACCATCCCACGTTTCGGGCCGTCGAAGTCGAACGTCGCGATCGCCGAGTGGAGCTTCTGGACGACCGGCCGTCCGACCGTTCCCGTATGCTTGCACTCCACGATGATCGCGCGCCGGGTGCCGTCGACGACCTCCTCCATGATGACGTCGCGACCCTCGTCGGCGGTTCGGTCGGCCTGGCGGACGTTCTCGTACCCGAGGTTGCGGAACACGTCCTCCATCACGTCCTCGAACTCGAACCCCGAGAGATCGTCCAAGACAGCCATTCTGAATTAATTGGACAGTTCGTTGCAACTGTCAAATACGTTTCCGAACGCAGCTCCGTCCTATTTGTCGAACCCCTGAGAGGGGCGGGGATCACCGAACCGCCCGCGAACAATGAATGAACGAGAATGTACCTGTAGCCAGTTCGGAATCGACGCTAGTAGCATCGCCCGCACAGGCCCACCGAGGCACAGTGGAGGACAGCGGCTTCCGAGTCAACAACCGAACCACCGTCCTGAACCTCGTCGGCGCATCCCTCGATATCCTCGTTGACTGCCTCGTTGTGGGGGGATTCCACAGCCCTACAGAAGAGGGTTTGTGGTTAACCAACAGAACTGAGATAATACCATAATGTGTTGGTTAAAGATTCAGTCACCAATGAGCCACCCATACCTCCATCAGAACTCCTGCTAAAGTCATCAACACGCCACGGAGATTCACCCATGTTACTTGAGTAGCCCTCCCCACGTTCGAAGTCCAAAATCGGCGAGAAACACCATAACACGTGGAATAAGGAGAGTTTTGCACATCGATGATGGGGAGGGAATTAACCCTGGGACTTATACTCCGATTGCGGTGTGTGCAATCCACGGTTTACACATCGATGGTGGGGGGTTGGGATGAATTGTGATTGAGGGAAGGTGTGAGATTAGGTTAGATTTTGAAAGGGGGTGCGTTACACATCGATGACGGGGGGCCTGTGAAAGTTATACTTCGGTGCAGGTGCGTTCTTTTAGAGTCTAAATCAGGCAAATACTAACCCTACATCCGACGTATCTGGCGGATAAACATCGATGGAGGTGTATCTTTTTAGTGCTTCGGTGAACAGCAATCGTATGGCCGATAAGAATCCGACTGACGGGGATCAATCAACACTCGATGGCGGGGGGCAGTCGGCTTGTGATGAAGAACAGCGGGAAGTTTCGGCTGCAGAGGCTGCTGGTGAGGAGCTATCCAGAGCGGATGAACCCTCTCCTGAAGACAGTGGCCAACGGTCAATTCGGGACATGCTCGACGACGAGGGGGAGACATCGGTGTTCGTCAATCGTGATCTCGTCGAGCCAGACACGATAATCGATGAGGAACGAATCGTCGGCCGTGATGATCAGCTTGAATCAGTCGTCTCGTTTCTGAAGCCAACACTCCAGGGGAACCGGCCCCCGAATATGCTGCTGTACGGTCCTGCTGGAACGGGAAAGTCACTCATCATCGGCGCAGTCACACAGCAGATCATCGAACTCTGTCAGTCGAAGGGCGAACGCTTCGGCGTCGTCGATATCAACTGCCAGCCGATCAATACGCTCGATCAAGCAGTCTACGAACTCGTCCAGACCGTCGCGAAAGATGTGGGTGCTGAGGTCGGCGTCCCTGAAACGGGAGTCTCGACGAAGCAGAAGTACAGACGGTTGTACGAACTCATCAACGACCACTACGACTCGGTCATTTTCATCCTCGACGAAATCGATCTGCTTGTTGGGCGCCGCAGCAACGACGAGCCCGCCTACTCGAAGCTACTCTATCAGTTGTCGCGGGCAAGTAACACGGACGAGATCGAAGGCCGTGTCTCGGTCGCCGCATTGACGAATGATCCGAAGTTCATGGAGGACATCGACGGTCGGGCCGAGAGTTCGTTCAACCCTCGCGACGTCTATTTTCCGGACTACGATGCGAATCAGCTGCGTGAAATCCTCGATAATCGTCGCGATGCCTTTCGTCAAGACGCGCTCGAAGATGACGTGATTCCGCTCGTGGCGGCGTTCGCAGCGCAAAGCCACGGCGACGCACGGAAGGCAATCGATCTGTTCCGTGGTGCTGGCGATCTAGCGGATGAGCGTGGTGATGGGAGAGTCACTGAGGACCACGTTCGAGAATCCCAGGAAGAAATCGACAAGGATCGCTCGCTCAAACTCGTGGAGGGACTGACCACCCAAAAGAAGATCTCACTGTACGCGACCGCGGCTGTCGCGAGTCACTCGGGTCGGACAGGGAGTTCTGTGCCGAGTCCAGTTGGGTTCAAAGTTTACCAGTGGGTAACAGATGAACTCGATGCTGATCAGATGACTCGCGAGACGTACGTCAAATACGTCAAAGAGCTCTCCACCTATGGCTTGATTTCTACCTCCCGGAAAAGCCGAGGTCGGGGCGGCGGGATGTACATGGAATTTACCTTCACGGGCGATCCCGAGGCAATGATGAAGCGGATCGTTGACGACACCCGTCTTGAGGGGATCGCCGAGCAGGAAGAACTACTTCGCTCAATCGTCAACGCGCAGCTCAAAGACTTCCACGAACAGTAATAGCAAGTTCAGTTATGTGCATACTACCGTCCCCTCCCCCCGTCATCGAAGTGTAAATCAGGGAGGTGAGATAGGCGAGAATGAGAAAGCACTCAGAAGCGGTAGCTAGCGATTCGATATGGTGTGTCCAGAGAGTCTCTGTAGACTAGAAAGCAGAAAGAAGGTCTCTTCGTTGCACCCACCCCCCGTCATCGAAGTGTAAATCCTGGAGATGTAGGGTGGTGCTCTATTTGAGGAGAGAAACAAGAGAGAGTTATTCGTCAGTAGAGAGGCTGAACACAGCCATTGAGAGACCATTTTCAGATCCTATGATAGACAACGTTACTATTCGGTTAGTCGAAGACATTTTTCTCCTAACACTCGCACTTACGCTAGTGCGGATTTGATTTATACGCTTACTACATAAAACTTCGTCAGACAATAGTGATTGCTTATGAGAATATAGCATCAGTCGTTAAAACGAGTGTGACACTCTCTACGACGCTATTCGTGGATTCAGACCCTAATGTCGATCTCACCCCCTTCCCTCATCATGGTTTTACACATCGATGACGGGGGGAGGGGGTGGCATCTCGAACTAACTCTTCGCTGACCAGTCTGGTTTCGTCACCTGTCTCTCGTGAGCTCGACCCTCATCTTTCGGAGCTTTGGTTGTTGTATTGGATCAAGAGGTCTTTCGATCACGTAATCTGGTTTCTTCTCAGAAGAGAATCGATCGTCCGGTATCTCTCTTGAATGTCAATCTTCGATAGATCTAGTTTCACTCGAATCATCGTTATTAGATACCGTTTGTCCAGCGAGAAGACCCAGCGAACTGGAGTGGCTGGTTCGGTCACTTGGACGACTCGACTACCTTTACTAACTGGCTCATTCAGCTAATCGGTGTAGCTCAGTTATAGAGTTGGTCTGATTATCTTAGCGGATCTGCTCACCCAATTAGCTATGCAACTCAGCTATACTATTCCGCTACCCTCTTTAGCTAAACTACTTAGCTGAGCTGATTGGCTGAGTTACTTAGCTATACCGTCTGACTTAGCTTTATAGTTGAGTACGCGAACATGTCGTATATGCTGGCCTACACAACGTATTCCGAAGCAGGTGGCGTGGCAAAAACCACGACCGCTGCAAACCTCGCTGTCGCGCACGCACGAGCAGGTCTGGATGTCCTTGTGGTGCCGCTCGACCCGCAGGATGCTGATCTCAGCCATCTGTTCGGGGTCGACGATAATCGTGCCGCAGACGGTGCGGACAACCTCGTCCGGCATATCGTCAACAGGCCAAAAGGTGCGTTTGAAGACCTCATCGTCGAGGCCGAACATGGCGTCGATATCATCCCCGAACACAACATGCTCGCGAACCTGGGGCAGTATCTCCGCCGGGAGAAACAACAAGCCGAAGATATGGGTGAGGCCTTCGGAATGCACTCGCAGCTCCGACGGGTGCTCAGAGACGCCAAGGTCAACGAAGACTACGATATCCTCATTTGTGACCCGCCAGCCACTGAAGGGCCGCACCTCTACAATGCGATCGACGCGACGCGGACGCTGGTCATCCCGATCCGTCCGTCACCAAAGGGCCGGACGTCAGTTCAGGGGCTGTCGTCGGTTGTCAGTGGTCTAGAGGAAAACCTCAATGCAGAGATCGGTGTCCTCGCAGCCGTGCCGAACGGGTTCAAAGATACGGCGAGTCAGACACGGGTTCTGGAGGATCTCGACTACCCGACGCCAGAGGTCATCCGAGAGCGGTCATCATTGATGGATGGCTGCTGGGAAGAGCAGTGTTCAGCGTTCACCTACGTCCGAGACCATCGCGACAGAGAGCGGGACTACGAGATCGACACGCTTGCGAAATTCGACCGATTGGCCCGCTATCTCGAATCAGAAGCGGGAATTGATGCTCCGGAGCCGCCCGAGCCTGGCGCGCTCGAATCGGAGGTGCGTGCATAATGGGGATGAAAGAGGGCCTTGGTGATGACCCATTCGCTGACGATACGGCCGAGTCAACTTCAGAATCTAGCGCTACCAATTCAGTGAAGGCCGATACCGGTGGCCAGTCTGCAAACACAGACGTTGAGCAGGCCGATACTCGGTCCGATGTGAATCCGACAGACACAGCGTCCGAATCAACGGGAAGTCGAACGCTCCCGTACATCTACAAGCGGGATGCGGTCAAGGATGGCCGCAGTCAACGGCCGGTGTTCCTTCGCGATTACAACGAAGACCGCATCCCCGAGCTTACCGACGCGGTCGAGGACGATCTTGGTGAGAGCGTTCCCAAAACAGACGTCTTGGAGGCTGCCCTGGAGACTGCAATTGAGAACCCAGAGATGGTGGCTGCAACGCTCCGAACCGACCGGTATGGGTATGACTGGGAGTGAGTCTGTCCGAGCATAATAGCACTATCTGGCCTGTTGTGAGCCAATGTTGATGTGAAAGCAGACTGCCTGGAATTCTGTATAGCGGTAATTGATTTATGAATTTGTGTATGTGCGGGATTCTGTGAGTAGAACTTTTGAGATACCATAATCTGGACGAATCGACGTTGGATACAAGTGGTCGTGATTACCCCAATAATCATGACCACTTTGAAGTGCCCCGCTGCCGTCTGGTACGCACGAATGCTGTACCCGGCTCAGAACGGTGCTTCCCCCAGGGTAGAGCCGCTGGATGCGACTGACTCTATGCAGATATTGGATCGATTGCAAGTTCCGCTCGATCGACGAAAGCTTAATCACGAATTATCTATAATTCATAACCAAGATGGCCCACTCCCCTCCCCGGTCAGGTCGACCACCCATTCAGCAGCTTCAGACGGTCGCCGACCTCCTGGACAACCCGGCACTCGCTCGGCTATACGCCCACATCTTACAACACGGCCCAGTCACCGTGTCCGAGCTCGTCGACACGCTCGACATCCCACAGGGGACCGCCTATGACTATGTGCAGAACCTCGAAACAGCCGACTTAGTGGAGAAAGCCCGTGATCAACGCCCGTACAAATACGATGCTGAGTCCATTGCACTTACGCTCTCGACGGACGGCGAAACCCAGACGATCACGCCGGCACTTATCGCCGCCGTTGCCCGCCGCGACGAGGACGAGGACATCGACGTCTACATTGAGCGCCATGGGCTTGACGGCCTTGCTGACGCCCTCGAATACGCGTACGAGTACGTCGATGGCACCGTCAACCATCGGATTGCCGCCCGGGAACTTGCCCTCTCACCGCTTGAAGCCGAGATCATTCTCCAAGCTCTCGAACCGGTCGCTACTGAATATTCCGGCGCTACTGCATGACGACGGTCTATATCGCCGATACCGGCGTCTTCGTCCGCTGTGGTGGCCCGGACAGAGACAAGTTTCAACGACTCCGTCGAGCAATTCGACAG
>NZ_JBHUDJ010000009.1:27507-119752 GCF_042678165.1 Halorientalis brevis
GCGGCAGACGCATACCCTTCGGGAAACATTCCCTATCCCGATGGATTCGAGGAAGGATGGATCGTCGTCGCCGACGAACTGGATTACACCAATCCGCTCGTCTCGACAGTGATGGACGAGGCACGACGGTTCATCGCCAACGAGACGGATCGCGACGAGGACATCACCGAAAAAGCGGACACGGCACTCGTGGGGCTTGCTGCACAGGTGCTCGATACTGGGCAGGCAGACCACGTTGTTCTCTTGACGACCGACAAACCAGCGGGACGGGCGGCCGAGACACTCCTCCCTCAACACGGCTTCAGCGACCGAATCGAATTCCGGTACGTCAGTGTCGCGTATCTCGAGACGATCACGGCCAACGAGTTTCGATTACGCGGCCCCGAGGTGAAGGCCGATGAGCGACGATCGTGCTGTTTCCCGTCCCGAAAGCGCCCTCGACGACAGCTTTGAGCGCTACCTCCAGGACAAGGGGAAAGGCCGTGGAGGCGACGGCGGGAATTACCGACGCAATGCGGCGCGCGAGCTCGAACGATTTGCTGAGTGGGCTACTGGCGACCGCGGTCGCGACGACTGGACAGGTATTACTCCCGACGACGTCGACCGGGAACCCGTGTTTGCGGACCTTGACGAGCGCGTGTTTCGCGAGTACGCCCGCCACCTCGCCGGTGATCGTGGGCTCAAGCAGAACACTGTACAAACCTATTATCGCTATATCTCTGCGTGGTGCGGGTGGTGCGTCAACGAGGGGTACCTCGAAGCACACTACGCCCAGCGAGCGAGCGCGACGGCGCCGCTCCCCGAGGACGACGGTCGGAAACCCGGCGACCAGCAGGCTTGGACGTCCGAACAGCGCCATACGCTCACTCGTCACGTCAACGAGGAGGCCCGCACCGCTATCGAGGCGTTCACGACGCTCCCAGCGGATACAGACGCTCAGGACCGGCAGCGAGCACGGTACAAGGCCCTGAAAGCCGCGCGTGACCGGGCGCTTGTGTTCGTACTCGCGTATACGGCTGTCCGCGTTGGCGAACTGCTCCGGGACCCGAACGACCCGCGCCGGCGTGGCGTCCGCTGGGAAGAGATATCGCTCGAGGACGGCAGTATGGACGTTTACCGGAAGAAACAGCAGTGGGACGCAGCCAGCCTGCCTGATCCGGTGATTTCGCCACTCCGGAGTTACCGGAGACTCATGGATCCGCCGACTGAGCGCTGGCCGGTGTTCCCGACGTTCGACCAGCGCACGCTTGCGACACTGGTGCAGGATGGACTGGCGGATCGAGGAACACGTCCGGATACAATCGACGAGCGACGTGAGGAATACGCTCGCGACCTCTTGTTGGCGCTCGACGCGGACTTCCGACCGCCGTCGGTCACAACGGACGGTGCACGGTCGATCCTCCAGCGACTCTCTGATGCAGCGGAGATCGATATCAACCACCAGAAGCACGACTATCTTGCTCCCCATGGCGGGCGACGAGGAATGGGTGAGGTGCTCGTCCGCGCGTTCGGGTATACCGTTGCAGCCCGTTATCTCGACAACTCGGAGGAGATGGTTCGTGAGCGCTATTCGCACATTGAGGCTGGTGAGCTAGGCGACGTTGCGACGGAGGCGCTCGAAGAGGTCGATAGTCTCGTCCAGCAGTAGATTCTTCTGACTTTGACGAGGACTGTCTGGTGACGTCTGCGCTTGTGCGCTGGTTTGTTCGTTCCTAGGTCGGGGGAGGACTCGATTGTGAGTACTGACGACACAATGACTAGAAAACAGGCTGACAAGCAATCTCCGACCCAGATCGAAGCCATCGCGGAGCAACACCGACACGCACAGGAGTCAGGCAAGGTGTTCGATGGGGGAACTGCGGGACAGCTCTGACTCCAGAGGTTGCTTCATAGACAGTCCGCAACACCCTTTTGTATTACTGACTCGAAGTAATACACTAAGAAAGTATGAGTAAATCAGAGTCTGAAAAAGTGGTGTCTGTCTCGTCACGGGGCCAGGCGACGATCCCCAAGGAGTTCCGAGAGCACCTAGGTATCGACACACCGGGACGGGTGAAGTTCGTCCAGACAGAGGAGGGCGAGATCGTCGTCCGTCCCATTCAGTCCGTTACAGACCTGCGTGGGGTCTTGGAAGGCAAGACCGACGAGCAGGATCGCTCGGCAGTCGAGCGGCTTCGGGACGAACGCAAACAGGACAAAGCCAGCGAAGAAAAGTTGCGCCAGCGCTACGGCAGTGATGATGAGGATGATGCATGACAGATGGGGACGCCCTTCCTGAGACGGTCATCTTTGACACCGAACCACTTGTTGCGTACTTCTGTAACGAACCAGGGAGTAACACCGTCGAAGCGTACCTTGAAGCCGTCGAAGGGGCGGCCGAGGGGTACATCTCTGCGATCAATCTCGCTGAAATCCATTATATCGTCCGTGCCATTGATGGAGAGGAACGTGCGGATGCTGTCGTCGATATCCTCGAAGAGAGCGGCATCCGGCGCGTCGATACCGAACAAACGTGGCCCATGGCTGCTGATTTCAAGTTTCGCTACTCTCCGGCGCTCGGCGATGCATTTGCACTTGCGACCGCGGCCCACGTCGACGGGACACTTCTCGTCGGTGCCGACGACGATTATGACGATGTGACGGATGTTCAGATTGTCCGGTTCCGAACGAACCCAGCGTAATTTTGCAATACCAGCGGAAGATATCGCAGAGACGTCTCTGTTGTTAGTACTGGTCCTATGCTGTCTGTTTGTCTTCACCGAGGCGGGTGAGGCAACCGATCATGAGTACCGACGATGCAACAACTGGAGAACAGGCCGACAAACAATCTCCGACCCCAAGTGGAGAGATCGCGGAGCAGCATCGACACGCGCAGGAGCCAGGCGAGGTGTTCGACGGCGGTCCTGCAGGACAAGGAAATACGACATTTCGATATAAAGCCAATCGCCTCAACTTATATTAAGATACAGCGCGAACTGTGTTGTATGACCGAAGACGAATCGAACTCAGAGGGCCTGATGGAACGCCAGACGACGGGGGAAGACCGCGTGCGGATGGTCGCCCGGCAGCTATCGGAGCCGCAGACGGCAAACTGGATCGCCTCTGAAGCGGGCTGGTCACACGAACCAACCAAACGCGTCCTCGAACGTCTCGTCGACGATGGAATCCTCCATCGCGACGAAACTGGCACCCACACGACGTATTACCCTGATTACCGACGCCAGGCGATGCAGGAGGCGATGCGTCTTCGAGACAGCGGGCACACTGTCGAGGAGCTCACGGATCGTCTCGCCGATATGAAGACGCAGATCCGCGACTGGGAGGACGAATTCGACGTTGAGTCACCGAACCA
Source organism: Halorientalis brevis (assembly GCF_042678165.1). Classification (GTDB taxonomy): domain Archaea; phylum Halobacteriota; class Halobacteria; order Halobacteriales; family Haloarculaceae; genus Halorientalis; species Halorientalis brevis. The sequence goes on from NZ_JBHUDJ010000009.1 coordinate 30,860, forward strand.
GCTTCGCGGGACGCTCGCTGACGAGTCTCTTGACGCAGACGAGGAAGACCGTCGCCGTGAGATTGCCCACGAGTGGGAGCACCTTCAACGGCGTCTCCAGATTGTTGGCTTCGCAATCCGTGAATGGGACTTCCTCGCCCCGACGAACGAACCCGTTGAGGCCAGTGGATAACAGATGTCGGTCCCGCATCCCGGTGGTGACCCGAACGCGAATCTCTACGCCCAGCTGAAGCGGGACGTCCTTGATCGTGTGCCACAGATTACGGCAGTAGAGTACGTTCCTGACGATATCGAGGCGAAGCAGCTGCGAGCAGTTTTCGATCCGGCCCGCCTTGACCCTCCTACAGGCCCTGATTCACCGGAACTGACCGTCAAGTGGTATCGGCAGCAGCCACACGATTGGTTCCGAATCAACTACACTGACCCGAACACGGGCTTTCACGCTGGCTGGCATCAGGACGAGGATCATCCCGATCTGGGACGGGCGCATTTCCAGTACGCAGTCGCCGATACCGAGGACCGGTGGGGCATCACGTTCGAACACGAGACTCCTTCTCTGATCCTCTGGGAAATCGTCGAAGAACTCCTCGAGGACGTTCGTCTGACCTATCAATACGCAAACGAGGAACCATGACGCTTGGAAATTAGGCAGTAACAGCGTAAGCTACGCTAGATCCACATCTTCTGCGAGTACAGGTACTGAACTGCCTGTTTGTCTCCCCCGAGGCGGGTGAGGCAACCAATCATGAGTACTGACGACACTCCGCCCGAGGACCAGTCCGACAAGCAATCCCCGATCCAAACCGAAGACATCGCGAGGCAACATCGACACGCACAGGAGTCAGGTGAGGTGTTCGACGGGGGACCTGCAGGACTACTATAGTCCTCCTCCTACCACGCATCCGAGGCGGCCATTCCTTCGTCATCATCGTCGAAGACCTCATCGGGAAGGACATCTTCGCGCGTGCGAATCTCCATGCCCTCACTGTCGGCATCTGCGTCAGTCTCGTCAGCGTCGTTGAGGTCCTCGTCGAGTCGATGCCGATGACCGATAGCGTTGTCCAGGCGCTCCCGGACGGTATCGAGGTGCTCAATCTTCCCCTGCCACCACTTCGTGCGGGATTTGACGATGCAGTCGCCCGTGTCGAACTCTTTGAGCGTCCCGGAAGTGAACGGGGTGCGATCCTTCTCTTCGTAGGCTCGTCGTTTCGAGGCGCGTCGGCCCTCGTGTTCTTTGCCCGACCGGGTGTAGGATTCTCGGACGACCGACTCGCGTACTTCGCCGACCTCGTCCTGGATGAACTCGGCGGTATCGCTATCACCAGGTGAGAAGTAGATCCCCTGGGGACAGTTCCCGAGGACGCCGGAGGGCTTGCTGTACGTCTCTTCGAGCTGGCCGATGGTCTGGACGCCGATAATCGCCTGGGTCCGCTCGGCACGGCCCCTGGCGGTGAGGTTCGGTAACTGTGTCAGTTCGGGAAGCTGATCGATCTCGTCCAGCAGCCACACTGCTCGATTGTCGCTGTCGAGCGCATACCGGATGCCCCAGTCGAGCAGGAGCTGGAACATCGGTCCGAGTGTCTCCATCTCCGTGGGGTTAGAGTCGATGATCAGTGCCCGACCGTCCGGATTTGCGATGTACTCGCGGAGTGAGAAGTCCCCGTTCTCGGCGAAGTCGCCGACAAATACCGGGTCGACGTGTTCCTGGAGCGTCTGATAGACGTTCGGGGCTGTCTTCCCGCTCTCGGGGTCGAGATGCGTCGCTTTCGAATGGAGTTCCGGCCGTCGGCGCAGGACGTGATAGATGTCTTCGGGGTCCTGCTGCAGAAACGAGACGATATCGTCGTGGCCGGGCGTCTCGATGTCGTCGTGTTCCTGGGCCTCACGATAGAGGTAGCGTAACGAAGCTTCGAAGACGTGCTGTGCAGGACCGTGGAATGGGTTGTGCCCCGACGGCTCGCCGAACAACGCGCTGGCAATCTCCGTGAACTCCCGTTCGTTCTCGATGTCCTCGAACAGGTTCCAGTGGACGTCACTGTCCTCGACGCCGATCCGGAGGACCTCAAAGCCCAGTTCGTCGTAGAACTGCTGGAAGTCATCGGCGTAGTCATGGGCGATAACGGCCGTGCCCCGATCGTAGGGGAGTTGATACGCGAGCAGTTCCATTGCTGAGGTCTTCCCGCTGCCAGTCTCGCCGATCAGCGCCGTCGAGACGTCTTGCTCGAACCGCGGTGGAAGTTCTGCGTTCGGATCTTTGTCTTCGGTGTTCGCAAACGGGACCAGAAACTCGTCGTCGCCACAGCTGTAGACGCCGCGGACGCCGAGCAGTTCCGGCGCACCGCGACGGAGATATTCACTACAGAGGATCAAGACTGTGACACCGAGATAGATCCCGGACCCACCGAGATCGGACACGATCGGAAACGAGAGCCCCGGGATCGCACCCAGCACGACCGCCACACCAGTCATCGCCGGCGCGGCGAGGTGTGCAAACGGAATTAGCGCGAGCGTCCAATACGCCCCGGCCAGCACTGCCGGTGCGAACACCATCACCCCGATCACCAGGTAGGCAGCATACACCCACCGCCAGCGCCAGTACCGCTGGCGCCAGGGGAGTTCCCGGTTGATGAACTGCGCCGGCACGAACAGCCAGCAAAGAACCACCAGGACCGGCGTGATTTTTCGATGGAGGAGGTCTTCTTGGGACTCTGCGGACTTGTCGGTGCTCATGTGTGTTACCGACCACCACGGCTCCGGTCATGGCCACGGTCCCGGTCGGGATGCTGTTCCCGGTCGGTCGAGGACGTCGTGCCTGTGTGGTCTCGCTGGGGGGTCTGTTCGCGCTGGCTCTGTTGTTCGGGGTCGAGAGCGATCTGGAGGGCTCGCTGTTCGCGTTCCTGTTCGGACTCTGCAAGGGTCTCACGCCCGGCAGCCTTCTCAGGGGCGCGCGCTTGCAGCATCGTCGGTTCTTGGAATTGCTCGCGAGCGATTTCCCGGAGGTAGGTGATGTCGTGTTTATCCATCCCGAGATCCTGTTCCGGCCCGGTCATGGCGACGTGTGCGTGCGGATTTTCGTGGTCGGCATGGATCGCGTAGACGTACTCCGTCGCGAGACGGTCATCCGAGCGGAAGGCGCTCATCGTTCTGCGAGTCCCCCGGTCAAGTTCTTGCTCGTTGTATGCGGCGTCGGGATCTGGCGAGAGAATGAGATGCCGTTCCATCCCGTGTTCCTCACTGCGTTCGACGAAGGCGGTGATCTGCTCGGGTTCGAGTTCCCGACCGGTGTGATCTTTGAGTGCGACCTTCTCGTCGTTGTCCCGACTCATGTACTCGACGAGATCCTGTGCGCCCCCGCGCTGAAAATCGGTTTTCGCCATCATGGATATGCAGGTACAGGGTATGGTGCTCAAATGTCCCAGTCACGGTCGATGTAGACGTCATCGTCGTCGTCGCTCTCTTCTTCTTCCTCGTCGTCGGTTGGCTTCCACCACGGCTCGTCGCCGGCCTCGTCGTCGGCGTCCGCTGCCGGTGAGTCAGCTGACACAGAGTCATCAGCCTGCGTCTCGGTGTCGTCGTCGGTCTTCCAAGTGTCGTCCGCTGGCTTGGCAGTCTCTGCAGCCGAGTCGGACTGGGTTGCTGTGCTGGTGTCGTCCGTCTGCGTGGCCTTTGCCTGCTGCGTCGCTGGCTCACCGAGCGCATCAGGGTCGATCCCAGCTTTGACGAGGTCTTCACGGAGCCGGCGTGCGGCGTCAGTCATTGCTTCTTTGCGCTGGGCAGCGCCAGCGTCGGTTTTCAGTAGCTCCCAGAGCGCGATGGTGTGCAGGGCCGTTTTCTGTTGGGTCTGTCTGATATCCTCGGCCGCGTCTTCGATCTCGTCGCGAGCGAGTCCGACCAGTTCTTCGAGCCGTTGTTCGACCGCGAGTTCCTCGTTTTTGTCGGCGAACAACTCCCCCTGGAGATGCTGACTGAGAATATCCTGGCAGTAGGCTGAGAGCGTCATCTCCGCATCGTCTGCCCGCTGCTGGAGGCGCTCTTTCTGTTCCGCCGTGGCATAAATCGCGATCCGGGTATCTTTCTTCGCCATGCTGTCTTTGCCTATTATTTCGGGCAGTAACAGACAAGAAATTAACTAATGCAGCAGACGGCGACTGCTGGGTGTCAGGTATCGCTCGTCAACGCGGTGCGCAGGTCAGTCTCTGTGATCGTATCACGGCCGTTGGCTGCGGCATTGTACGCAGCTTCGTCGACGGTCGCGCCGATATCGGCGGCCGAGTACCCGTCGGTCGCGGCCGCAACCCGATCGAGTGTCGCTTCCTGCACGCTGTGCTGTCGCTGGGAGAGCTGTGCTACGAGGACAGCCCGGCGCTGGGTTTGGTCGGGCATTCCAATCTCCAACTTGAGGTCGATCCGACCACTCCGGGTTGCAGCATCGTCAAGCTCCGTGACGTTGTTGGTTGCCCCGATGACGACCACGTCGGTTGTCGAGGGGATCGACGGGTCGTCGTACATCTCTGCGGTGGAGAGTTCCAGATAGCGGAGGAACTCGTTGACGACCTTGTCGTCCTCGCGGTGTTGGCTGAGACTCGCCCCACGGGTGGGAAGTACCGAGTCGATCTCGTCGATGAAGACGATGGCACCGCCATGCTCGCGGGAGAGATGGTGGGCTTCCGTAAACAGTTGGGCGACTTGCTCAGCAGATTGATTAATCCACTTTGAGAGGAGATTCCCTCCCGAGATCGAGAGCGATGGCAGGTCGGTCTGGCCCATCATGGCCTTCGCGAGGTGGGACTTGCCGGTGCCCGGTGGCCCATAGAGGAGGACGTTCGACGGCGTGAGGTCAAGCTTCTCGTACTGCTCGGCGTTGCCGACGAGCGGTCGGAGAACCTTGCGTGACAGCTCTTTCTTCTCGTGTGTGAAGCCGCCGACATCGGCGTAGGTGACCGACGAGCCGAATTGCCAGTCGAACTCGTAGTCCGTGCCAGTGTCTGGCGACTGCTCCTCCTGCTGGGGCTGGGTGCCAGTGTGTGAGTCGGTTTTGCCGGTGGTCTGCGTCTGGTGGCTGTCGCGGGATTCGCTCGTATGAGCGGGTTGTGACTGCGGCTCGCTCGATGTACTGCTTCGCGAGTGGCTCGAACGGTCAGACTGTTCGCTCTCGTTGGAATTAGATGCTGTTGGGAGCATCTGGCCGACGTACCCGACTCGCTCCCGAATGGAGCGGTGCTGGGCATCATATCGTGGGTCGAAATACGAAGGCACAAGTTTGGCTTCAAGGGGGAGCGCCAGGGCGACGAGTGCCGGTAGAGCGAGAACTGGCAGGATCAACGCCGGGGCCATCGTGTCCGGCGTGGCGTCGATCGGCGCGACTATCGTGTAGATGGTCTCGATGGGTGCACCATAGGACACCGCTGGCAGCGAGACCCAGGGGAGATACAGCAGACTCCCGAGGCCCATCCCTGCGAGGAAGGTGACCGGCTGTGTTGTCCAGACACGTGTCTGGAAGTGGTAGGCAGCGATCTTACGAAAGCTACGCTCGGTGGCGTAGAGGAGTGCGAGTGGCCCGCCAAGCAGGAGGACAACGCTCCCAAGGCCGATGCCGATTGCTTGCTGTCCGAGCAGCATGCCAATGCCGGCAATCAGTACGAGGACTAACAATCCAAGGTGAACGAGTACGTATGTTCCAACACAGAGAGCGAGCCCGGCCAGGAGGACTGCCCCGAAGTGGCTCGACAGGGGAATCAGACTGAGGTACGCGACGAGACGACGTACGAGGTGGCGGTGATGGACCATGGCAATTCGAGAAATACGCTCTCTTCCCCGATTTATTCCCATAGTTCTATCTTAGTAAATAAAAATGTTATCGGCGGCTAAATATGGTCTCGAAAGACGTGTATTCCCTCGCTGTGGCGAGCGAGTCAACCAGCGGACGCTGGCAGAAACAGACACGTTAAGGTGTTCATGGTGGGTTACTGCTCGCATTGAGTGGGGTCAGAGAGTGACTTTGATAGGCTGTCCGCCACAGTTTGAGGACGGCTCTGGTAACGAGTATTTCTGGCGACTGCTTGATGCACGATTCTTCGACGTCGTTTGGGTCGGATGATGCGTCCGGCGGTGGATGATAGTGCTCAAGACCGGGAACATGGATGAAATCGTCATCGTGTGGATGCCGGCCCCATCGGACGTTCACGTCGAGCGAGTCGGTGTAGTGGTACTTGTAGTCATTTTGTGTGGTCCACTGCACGTCGAGCCGAGCTGACTCTGCATCCACCAAGCCATCGGCAAGTTCCACTTCGAGAACTGATGGACTCAGCACGTCATCGAGGTGTGCTGAGGCAAGCGGTTCTTCATCGGTAATCAGATCACGAATCGCGATCAGTGCCGGTCTGTCGATTGCACCTCGGAGTGAATGCGACTCAGATGCCTGTGTTCCACCCATAAATTACGATGGTGACGCTTCTGGGGGCGACTGAGAGTCGTCAGTGACGAATTTCTGCGCATTTGCGATCGAGAGGGCAGCGTTCGCGAACGCGAGATTGCGACGCGTCGTTTTCCAGTCTTGTAGGGCCTCCTCGTCGACCGCCGCGTGATCGCCTGTCTCGGACAGTACCTCATTCGTGCGGGCGACTGAGAGTTCGTCTGGTGACTCGACGCCGAACTGCTCTTGATAGGATCGAACGTCCTTGCGCAGTTCTGTAATGCGCTCGCGCAGTTCATCGGGCGGGACTTCCGACAGGATGTCGGCAGCCTGCTCGACGACGAGTGACTCCGACGACCGCCGATAGTGTGTCCCGCCGGTGTCACCCGTCGACGTCGTCACGAACCCTTCGTCACGGAGTGTTTCGAGATGCTTTCGAGCAGTTTTGGGGGATGTCCGAGCGGTGTCTGCCACAGTCTCGGCTGAGACTGGGGTGTACGTTCGACTGATTACCGTTCGGACTCGCTCGTATGGTGTCGTCTGAGCCTCCCACTCCGTCCCGACCTGTTCATTGACGTCATCGAATGGCTCTGGAGGAGGTGCGTCAGTCATGATTTCCTCTACATCGCTCAGAAATATAGGTCTTTGGTAGAGTACCATATTACGGAAGAGTGAATGCTGATTTCATTTTCAAGTTACTTCAGATAGACGTGTACATGGTATCGTAACGTCAGAACGCATGTCTGGACGTGGGATTTTCATTAACCAACAGAGGATCTTCCAGGCTTCATGTGTTGGTTAAACATTTCGATTGTGATAGTTTGTGCCCCCAGGTGGCTGAGGCATCCATGAGTCACAGCCCATCGCAGCGGCACCGAAGCGTCTCGAAGACAACTGATCTGCAGGGAGAGTACGATTGTCCCGAGTGTCGGGGCTCGCTCGTTACCGATGGTAGCGAAACACGGTGTCAAGAATGTGGGTTAGTCGTCGACGAGCAGCAGATCGACTACGGGCCGGAGTGGCGGTCGTTCGAGGACGGTGATGACCGGGCTCGAATTGGGGCACCGCTTACGCAGGCTCGGCACGACCGCGGGCTCTCGACGACGATCGGGCGCGGGCACAATGCAACGGACAACTCACTGTCCGCCCGGAAGCGACGACAGCTCGCTCGGCTGCGGCGCGAACACGCACGAGCGCAGGCCGCGTCGAAGGCCGACCGGAACCTCAGAAGTGGACTCGGCGAGATCGCGCGGATTGTCTCGGCACTGGGCCTCGCTCGCAGTGCTCGCGAGCAGGCCAGTCAGCTCTTTCGGACAGCACAGCGCGAGAATCTCCTGGTCGGGCGGTCCATCGAAGGGGTCGCAGCGGCCTCCGTGTACGCGGTGTGTCGGCTTACCGGCCTCTCCCGGTCACTTGATGAGGTCGTTGCAGTCGCCCAGAGACAGCGTGGACAGGTCGCAAACTGCTATAACGTGTTGAATCAGGAACTTGATCTTCCGGTCCCACCACGACGGGCAGAGGAGTTCGTTCCGAGTCTCGCGTCGGCGGTTGGGCTGCCGATGACGGTCGAGCGCCAGGCGAGCCAGATCGCCGCCGAGGCCGACGACCAGGGCGTCGCCTGTGGCAAAGATCCATGTGGGGTGGCGGCGGCCTGTCTGAAGGTTGCGGCCGACGAGCAGGGCCTGTCCGTGACCCAGGCGACGGTCGCCGACGCGGCGGACGTCTGTATTCCCACTGTCCGCGCTGGCCAACGGGCGATTCAGGCGATGCTGGATCGGTGATCACGACAGGGCAGTTTGTTCCTCCCCAGTCGAGTGGAGGATTTGATCATCTTAATTCAGCGCGGAAACCCCGCCTTTCCGTGAGTGAGGAGTATTCCGACACCTGTCGGAACCGAGGAACGAACAGGGCGGGGAGGAAGCGCGTCTGGCTGGGAATCAACTGCACTTTTAGCTATTCTTAAATACCAAAAACATATTTTTCACTTTAACAAAACATAACTATTACTGTGGAGAAAGATGTATACTATCGAACGCGGAAGTGACCTTTACCAGCGCGTCAAAGCGTATTCGCAGGAGAACAGCATTCGCCACCTCCGCGCCTACCGCGAACTGATCGAGAAAGGACTCGCAGCCGATGGCAACAGCGACTAAAACACTCCAGGCTACGCTTGCGCCCCCGACAGCCCACAAAGAGCACAAGCTTCAGGAGACGCTATCGGCCTACCGGAAGGCACTACACGAGTCGTTCAACGCCGGCTGTGAAACGCAAAATGCGGTTAACGATATCGTAACGTCCTACAATCTTAGCAGCTACGCCAAAGACGCGCTCAAAAACTACGTCCCTGGACTGGTCGATGACGCCGACGAACTCGACGACGACCACCCCGCCCGATTCACCGAGCGGGGCTTCAGCCTGGATCACAACCCAAAGAACACTATCGAGTGGTACGTCAAAATTCCACATCACGAAGACTACCACCTCTGGCTTCCTGTGCGGATCAACCCTGCACAACAAGAGCTGTGGCACGATCTACTCGACGAAACTGCCGACGTGGGACAGTTTCGCCTCCAGCGTCATGGAACGACCTGGGAATTGCACGTCACAGTCGACTCCGAGGTGGCGGAATCGGACTATGAAGCTACTGACAAAGAAGTAACACCAGTCGGCTTCGACATTGGCGAAGCACACCTGCTCGCGGGCTGTGCCTGCGAGCAGGGCGCTCCGACCGACCCATTGCTTATCAACGGTGGCCGCGCTCGCCACCTCCGCAAAGAGATGTTCACGACACTCAAGCGCCTCCAGGAGCGCGATGCAGCCCAGTGGCGGATTGACGACCGATTCGACCACTACCTGAACGCACTCACTGACATCATCGAGAAAGCGTCTCGGCAGGCTGTCGAGTACGCTCAACGCTTCGAGAAGCCAGTCGTTGTGCTGGAAGACCTCGCAGACATCCGTGAAGACCTCGATTACGGAGTATGGATGAACCGCCGGTTACACGCCTGGGCGTTCGCTCGGCTCCAACAGCGTATCGAGGACAAGGCACGAGAGGCTGGTATCCTGGTCGAATACGTCGAACCAGCCTACACGAGTCAGATCTGCCACGAGTGCGGCCACGTCGGGTATCGGAACGGCGACGAGTTTCGGTGTACGAACGACGAGTGTTGGGTCACGGAGTACCACGCAGACATCAACGCGGCGGTCAACATCGCTGACCGCCATGACCCGTGGGGTGAGAGCCTGCCGCTGAAACCGGCGGGCGATGACATCCTTCGGGATGGGAGCGCCTGTGACAGCGCCAGGACCCACCACGAGACGAGCTTACCACAGCAGATGAGTCTCTCGGCCTACCAGTCCACCGGGTCGGAACCCACTGCCAGCTTCGAGTAACTGCTTCGCTGGCATTCCCATGATGGGAAGCCGCGCCGTCGCCGGGCTTCGCCCGGCTGCTTGAGGGATCTTCGATCCCTCTCCGTTGACGACGCGGAGGATGTCACGATGGGGCTGCGTGTCGCGCCTGTGGCCGCGGTGATGCCGTCGCGTCACGCTCCCGGCGTGCATACGATACGACGGTCAAGTACCACGTCTGCCGGCGCTGTGAGGCATACGGGGCATCGCTGCTCCGAGCCAGACCCGGTAGGGCAGCGTTGGTGCGTTCGCTTGGCGACGTCCAGATCTTTGACCTTTCCGACGCTGTCAACGCTCGCTTCCGTGGTACCTTTTGACATCTTCCCGTCTTGAGTACCCCCTGTCCCATGGGAAGCGAGTAGTGGTAGTTCTCCTACGCCTCTGACTTGTTTGACTCCGTGTAGTTCCAGTTAGGAGTCCCACGCTGGATCCTGGGTTAGCTTATGTGCGGAACAGGTGCAATACCACGCCGTTCACGGCGTGGATACGCGCCGTCACTCCGTGGAAGAGACCACCGCTCAAATGCCCACCCCGAGTTTCCCATGGTGCCGTTTAAGTGACAGGCCGCCGTATTAGAGCGTAGGAATCGGGTGGCACGGATCGGATTCCGTCCCGTCCTTCGGAGGTGGCCTGTCCACCCGCGTAATGAGACAATATCCGAAATGGCAGTCAGTGAACGCACATTCCAGAAGAGTGTGTCTGTGCCAACTGCTCAACACACGAACGACGATACCCCCGACTCTGCTGACGCCTGCTGGCGCCCCCGTGGCACAAACAACACTGGGACGCCGTAGACGGCCGAGGATAGGGGTACCGGCGGCTTGGCACTGCCAGCAGTCCACCACATCGACGTTGTGGGACTACCCGTGCCCGAAAGATGTGGTAGTCCGGTGACTGGACTGCACACCTGAAACTCCCACCGCTCGGGATTCCTCCGCGTTTACGCGGAGGAGGATGTCAATTCAGGTGCTCAGCCTTTCCCTCAAGGAATTGCCGATGGCGGAGAGTAGGCAGGGGAGTTCACTTTGGCTGTATGTGTAGTTTGGTTTTCCGAGTGTCCGCTTCCTCCACGGGGTCAAGCCCCGTGGCGTCCACCCCGTACCACCTGTGAACGGGGTTTCGTGGGGTTTTGCAACCCAGGACGATGCTTTTTAAGAATATACCAATATAATATACTTACTGAGCATTGCAGTTCACGGGTAAGCCCACCCGACTCCCTCCACCATGCCTCCATGCAACCGTCGTCGATTCCTCACGCTCGGCACCACAACAGTGGCCACAGCCCTTGCAGGCTGCTGGGGTACAACAGACAGCTTGACCTATGCTGACTGGATTCCGGCAACGGATGGTAGCATACTGACCGCATATCTCGATCTTACGATTTCCCAGAAATCATCACAGATTGATCCACTACTGCCCTTATTTCTCCCATCGAAGGACAGCTCAAGCGCCACTGGAGTTGCTCCGGACTTCTCTGCACTCAATCAGATCGACGAGCCATTGCTCAGGTTACCGCTCCAAACGGGTGGACAGCTCATTGGGGTGTCAGGTCTCTCACTGACTGCGTCCGGCCTCAGCTATCTAGTCGATCCGACGCAGCCAACAGAGGGAGTCACGGAACTGTTCCGAGTGAATGACACCGTCGTTGGAACGGGAACTATCGACGTTTCCAAAGCCGACGAGTCCCTCCGTGCTGGCCGCGAGGATTTCCTCGGTGAAATGAAATACGATGTCGTGAGCGAGGGTGGCAACTATACAATTTACCAACCAACACTAGATGTCACCGGGGCCGTTGCAGTGAGCGAGTCAGCTGTCCTGGTGTCTGATTCTCAACGAAAGGTTCAGACTGTCATCGAGACGTGGCAAGGTACCCACGATCGTGCTGTTGAGGAGAACGACACGGTGAAGTGGTTGTTCGATACGATCAGATCTGGAGACATGGTCGTCGGCTGGCTGGGGCCGGTCCACCTCCAAGATTTCTACTGGGAACGTATGGACGCGGAGCCGGCGACCGAGATCGTCTCACAAAAGGACGATGTCCTTTCATCTGTAACTTTTTCCCCCGAAGGTCGCAGGATAACTGCAGAACTGGCGCTCCAAGATGATGGCATAGCCAGTCTGACAGAACGTCAACTGCAGACGAAACTCGGCATCTCAGGTACCGAAACCGAGATGGCAATCGACGGAACGCGGTTGTCTGCAACGACCTCATACACGGACGATGATCTCGACATCGAGTATTTCGAACGCACGGAACCCACTCCGGAGACCACAGAGACTCCCCAGAAAAGCCCGTCTGAAGCTGCGGCCGACGCGATACCAGATAACGCATTCGAGTTTTCCCACGACGAGGACAAAGGGACAGTTCGCGTTACTTTCGCTAAGAAATTCGATGCGGACAAGGTGACGGTCAAAGCCGTCGAATCTGACAGTGAAGCCTCGACTACGACGCCGGACCCAGTCTCCTATCTCAACGTCTATCTCGCACCTGACGGTGACGAAGTCGTCGTGACTGTCACTGTGGATGGAGAGACATTCGAAGTCGCCCGAAAAGTATTCCCTTCGTCTCATTAGCAAAGACACATGCCCGCGCCGGTTTCCGGGAAAAATGGTCACGGAGGAGACTACTAGCGGTGGACCTCATCGGTCTGATCAGCCGACGGCAGAGGTACAGTGATATCGTCACTGTCGGAATGGATTCTCCTGGACGTCGAATCGACGTTCACAGGGGAAATTGCAAATGGCGTTGCCCCCTTGTCCGCTGGTTTCATTCGATATCAAGCGGGAACTGATCATGTTCGTTTGGGGCGTCAAGAACGACACTCGTGTTTGATTCGTTGATCTCGGGGTCACTGAGCAGGTCTTTAATCGTCGCGTTCATGTCATCTGTATCTGTGAACTTCCCGATAGCAATGATATCATGGTCGCCAGTCACCTCATAGACGCTCGTCATCTGCTGGTGGTTGCAAAGCGTCTGGGTGACGTCCACGAGTGCTGAGCCCTCCACTTTCAATTGCAAGATTGCCGTCACATCATACCCAAGCTGTTCGTAGTCGACCTGTGGCGAATAGCCCTGAATAACGCCAGTGTCTTCGAGTTCAGTGAGGTGATTCGAGATGGTAGTCACAGACACGTCAAGATCAGCAGCAAGGCTGCGGAGACTTGCCCGCCCGTCGCCGAGGAGCGCATTCACCAACTTCCGATCTAGGTTTTCATACGTCATAAGTCTCCTATAACTAACATCAATATTATAAGCTTGTGAAAGGGGCTTACTATGGTAGTGGGGCATCCGCCTGCCTTCCGATCACCTGTTGCTGTTACCGGTCTGAAGTGACATCCTCCGTGAAGCGTATCTCGAGTAAGAGAATAAATCAGAACGCGGCAGGGCTGCGCGTACGGTTCATAGAACGTGACGCGCGATCTCCCGCTGATCTATGCGGCTCTTTGGGGTATGTCTGGTCCGAAGTGGTGCGACCTGCTCATAGACGAACTGAGACCGGTGTTTTCACTCGAAACTCGGCGTGTGGACGTCTCGGCTGGGGGGTGGAAGCGGTGGCAGCAGTCGGGCAGTGCCAAGTGATGAACCGACTTCCGCTAGTGGGAACGCGCCATCGCGGCGCACTCAGGGCTCCAGACGATACTTGTATGAAAATTACGCCTGAATGGGGTTTTGGGACATGCAATCAAAATCAACTGGGATGCTCAGTCACTACACTTCCCGCATCGCCTCTGACTGGGTCCAACGGAACCCCTGTAGGTTTGATGCCACATTCTACCCCTGCCTAAGCAGTGACATGGTCTGCTTTACCCCCATCAGAAACGGTTTTACTGCTAAATCACACACAAATTATTTAAATATCACATGTGGCAATGTGAGGCATGGACTCTTTTAGTGGGGCCCAGATACCCACACTTCTTGACAATATCGATGCTGGGTTGCTGATGCATCATCTACAATCAGGCCGGATTCTAGATGTAAATGACCGAGCAGTGGAACTCATCGGCTACACGCGCGATGAATTTCGGCAGATGACGGTGGACGATTTCAGTGCTGACGCAGCTCACTATTCTCAGGACGAAGCGCTCCAACGCATCAGAGCTGCTGCGGATGCTCCCCAGCGGTTTGAATGGCAAATTCAACGAGCAAACGGAGAAATACGATGGGTCCAGGTACGACTGACGCAAGGTGTTCTTACCGACTCCGACCACGTGTTCGCTGAATTGCGTGATATCACGAGATACAAAACGCGAGAACGACAGCTCCGGCTAGTCAACCGCGTCATCCGGCATAACCTTCGCAACCAGATGAACGTCGTGATGGGACACGCCGAACATCTCAGTGCCGCTCTCGAAGCAGAAACTCTCGAACGAAAGGCAGCGTTGATCGTCGACGTCGCGGACGATGTCGGCTCACTCAACGAGACGATTCAGCAGATCGAAACGGTCGTCGATGGTGATTCCCTCGATCGAGAACCCAAGGGTCTCTGTGTCCTCGTTGATTCAGTGGTGTCGGAGTTTTGCGACCGATATCCGACTGTTGAACTCTCCGCTGACTGCGACTGCGAGGTGTGGGTCACCACTGATATGGAGGTTCAGTACGCGCTGGAACACGCCATCGAAAACGCAATCGAACATAATGACGCCGACAGCCCGACAGTGACTGTCTCTGTGTCTGCTCAGCCGGATACTGCAGGCGTAGCCGTCCAAGTAGCGGATAATGGGCCACCAATCCCGCAAATGGAAATTGACGCACTCGATCCGACCCTCGACACGACGAGCACCTACCACGGGAGTGGGATCGGCCTCTGGGTGATGGAGTGGGCGATGGAATCGCTCGGTGGAGAGCTTTCGTTTGAAGCGAACGAGCCGCGAGGAAATGTCATCTCGTTTCATCTGCCAACAACCGAGCCACCGACGTGACGGCCCTGGCGTCGCCCATCGGGGGTACCGGATCGAAAAATAGCGGCAGATATGCACATTCGGGCTAATTCAATCACGGATGTTCGGGAGACCGTCGTCTTTGCCAACGTCGTCGGGCGTGTCGCCTCCTACGCGTGACTCGCGTGGAGACTACCCGGTACCCGCACGTGTGACTGCAGGTACGATATCGATGTGAGTGGGTGCCTCCAACACTATAGTGGGAGGGGAGTGCCACAGGATAGAACTTGGGGTGGAGCCTTCACAGCAGATCACTGGCACTCCATCTCGAAGCGGGCGGCTAGTAGACTTAATACCACGTCAGATGCGCGTCTGACGGTTTGTGGGACAGTGTCCCGATTTGCACTGGGCTGTGGCAGCAGTATCTAGAGGTTGTGGTTGTCACTCGACGGTTTCGACGTTCGTAATCTCGAACCGTGCTCCCCCGTTTTCGCCGTCTGTGATCCGGATATCCCAGCCGTGGGCCTCAACGATCTCCTTGACAATACTCAGTCCGAACCCAGTCCCATCGTCGGCAGTCGTGTGGCCAGGTGCAAACACGTCATCGCGTTTGGCTTCGGGAATGCCGGGCCCCGTATCTTCGACGTAGAACCCATCATCGAGCGGCCCAACACGAATCGTGACCGCCTCCCCAGTATGTTCGACGGCATTCCGGATCAAGTTCTCAAAGAGATGTCGTGTTCGTCTGTTATCCGCTTGAATCGCTGTTTCAAGCAGATTCTCGAACGTCGCCTCTCCTGTGTCTACCACGTCCCAACATTGATCGACGAGAGACGGCAGATCCACGCGTTGGAGGTCGGTGACGACCCGACCATCGCGGGCCAGCGTCAATGTATCATCGATCATCGTCTCCATCCGCTCGTGCGCATCTGCAATTTTATCAGTATATGAGAGATCCTCAGTCTCGGAGACTGTCTCGGTGTACATCTGAGCGACGTTGAGCGGATTACGCAGGTCGTGGGACACAATGCTCGTAAAGCGGTCTAAGCGCTCGTTTTCACGTTCGAGTTTCTGATACTGTTCCTGCTGTTGCTGCTCAACGTTGAGTCCGTAAATCGCATGGGCAATCGTGTCGCCGAGTTCACTAAGCACTGCCTGTTCGCGCGCTTGAAATGCGGCCGGGCGGTCCGAGTAGATATTTAACACCCCATATCGTTCCTCGACAAGTTGGATCGGGATCGCAGCACTCGAGCGAAACCCGTACTCCAATGCTGTTGATCGCCATGGATCATACTGGGGATCTGTCCGAATCTGTTGAATGGTTTGGATCTCTCCTGACTGAATCGCCTGTGCCGTTGGTCCCTTGGATAGCGTCTCATCATCCATCGAGATCTCGATCGCATCTAGATACGAGTTAGCGACGCCAGCGGACGTCACTGGGATCACCGTCTCGGTGTCAGGGTCCAACACACCGACCCACGCAAACGTGTAGATCTCAGACGCTGCAAACTCGGCACAAATAGCATCGAAAAGTGCCTCCCGGTCCGGGGCTTTGACGACGTGTTCGTTGATCTGTCGGACAGTTTCGAGAATCCGTTTCGTGGTCTCGTGTTTTTCAAGCCACCGGCGTCGGCGGTCGTCATAATACCCAACAACGAGTCCACCAGTCGCTCCACCTGCCAGTGAATTCACGATCACATTGAATGAGTGGATAATAGTCACGCCGTGCGCCGCTTCATATTCAATGACGAGGACTGCCATCCCTGCTGCGCTGAGCATTCCTAACACCATCCATCCGACGAGCCGCCAGACAGAATCGACTGGCAGGTTGCCGGAACCAAGCATGCCACCCACACTAACGATTCCCAGGGAGAGGATGAGCGGTGGAACAACACCAAACAGGACACCCCGGGCCGGTTCGTTCGGGATGTGTGCCGCTGCAGACGCAATCGAAGCGAGGCCAACGCAAAGAATGATCGCAGATCCGAGGATTCGGGGGAAACGATCGTTCATCCGTGCTGTCCTTATTACAGTCTGCTAGCACCGACACAAGTATAAAAGAATTGATTAAAATTTAGTAAGGATAATCTGGCTGATTAGTTTTAATCACGGCAGCTCTCACGGTGATCTAGGGACAAATGGGGCGAACTACGTTGAGGGTACTACCGAACAGGATAGGCGAGTTGCTGTCCATCACTCTGGGATGATCTTCCGGTTGAACACCTAATCGCCTGCACAAACAGCCTAGTGGTTAGGTGTGACATTCAGCGGTGAGCGGCTGTCACAGATTGTGTGCGATGTAGCGGTTGATCTCGTCGACCCGGTCTGGATCGAACGTCCAGAAGCCATCCCAGAGTCTGGGTTCGATTTCAAGCGCGACCAGCGCGGCTGCCTGCTCTGCGTGTGCTTCTGGTGGTGCGTGGACCACAAACCACGCGTCTGTGAACTCGTCCGTATAGCCGCCATGTGTGATGAGGCCCAGGTCTTCCGACGGTATCCAATCCGGGACGCCGTAGACGTGGGTCTGCACACCCGATGCCCCCAGCGTCTGATAGACGGAGTGAGTGCCGCTCTCGTCGTTGATCCGTGAGAGGTGCTGGAACGAGGCCCGGTGTCGCCCAGCGTTAGTCTGCCAGGCCAGGCGTTCGATATATCTGGAGATGACGATCAGGAGGAGCTTCTCGTTGTTGGATTCAGGATAGCCCTGCAGTCGAAACGGAATCTCATCGAGGCCGGCGAGGACGTCGGGCAGTTCGAACGTGTCGAGCGTCTTCGTCCCGGTTTTGTACAGGTCGGAGTTGACCAGGAGAATCGTCCGTTCGAGTTGCGAGAGCGGTGACGACGCCAGAATCTTGCCGCTGTCGTCGTCGACCAACACGACGGTATCGGCGTCAGTGTCCGGGAGCGTCGCGTCGGTGACGTCAACGCGCTGGTCCTGGAACGTCTCTTCGAGTATCGTCTGTAACTGTCGTGGCGCGTCGCGGTTGGCGACGAGGAGTGTGCGTGACGGCGCATCGAGCTCTGTGAGAAATCGTTCCAGCGACATCCGATCTGGTCCAGGTATGTATGATCAGTCTGGCTGACCATATAGTGCTAGCGGCTGGGCCACGGTTCGATCTCACAGCGTGTCATCGGTTGCTTGTACGTAGTGTAGTCTCCCTCGCTGTCACGTAGGCCGTGAATCGGAGTGACCGGCGTCCTCGTTGGGCAGGCACGGCGATCTCGCACAGAGAGGTGACTGACTGCGGCCGCGTCAGCAGGCCCCATCCAGACGGGTGACAGACCACTTAGTCGGCCGCCCACATTGCCGTCGACTGTGTGGGCGGAGACAGCACGGATCGCAGACGGGTGGGGAAAGGAGCCTTGGTCACGGGAGCACCCACGGAAGACCGGTGTTGGTGGATAGATACAGGTGCTGTGATGGTTGGCGATGTCGTCCCGTGACACGACCCGCTAGGGGAAGGGATGATGAAAGCATGCGGTGTGTTCTCGCTCTCTGGGAATCGAACCAATCATAATACACGTTCCCTGACTGGGTTCGACTGCTGTTCGTTGCCAGGTCATGGGGTCGGTTGCCACCCCAACCGACTCGACTGTGACGTCTCCCTCGTGTTTCGAGAGCTGCTGGACCAGCGGTCCGTCGTGGACGCCGACTTCTCTCTTCCGACGGCTGATCGGTGTGTAAGAGCGTCCAGTCTCGTGGTCGTCTTCCTCGCTGTGGTTCACCCCCGATTTCGGTGGTTTCGAGCGGCTCTGGCCCTGTCGTCGGATTTCATATTCGGTTTTGGGTCCGCCAGTACTGGCGAAATCGGGTATGAAAACCGAGTATGACTGTGTCGCAGTTCGGGTCGCGAGAGCGGGTTGTCGGGCCGCCAGTGCTGTGTGGCGGGCGATCCCCGTCGACCGACGCGTCGTGTGAGTGTCCCCGGGTCGACGCCGATACGTGGATCGTGAGACCCGACGCGTGCGACCGGAATTCCCGACGCACCCGCCCCGCAGCAAGAGGGGCGGTCCTCCCGGGCGGTCGTCCCTCTGACGGTCGCGCGGCGCTCGGCCAGGTCCAACGGGCCTCGCGCAAGTCGAGACCGCACTCTGTCGGCGGCTGGGTGGTGGCAAAGACCGTTCAGGCCTGTCCCTCGGTGTTGTGGTGAATACTTTTGTCACATGCGTGTAATTAGCGTATCAGGACCATGACTGTCCTCCGTGAACTGCGGACTGATCTCCACCACAGGTGGGAGGCGACCACGCTCGGCTTTGGGGTGCTGTTCGTGGCGCTCGTGGGTATTCAACTCTGGAAGCTGCTGGTCATGGAGACTGTACAGGTCATTGTAGATGGCTTTGGCTTGGGTTCAGTCCCGATGGGCACCACGTCGGCGCTGGTATCGCTCGTCGGACCTGGACTAGGGGCACTCGTGTACGTTCGGTATCGAAAGCTCGACCTCGGAACGTCGAGGCCTCGGAACGGGACGTGGCCGATTGCCCTGGCGGTGATCTTCGCGCCGGCGCTACTCGCTGCTGCCGTCTCTGCCGTGGGGAACGCCATGTTCGGCGTGTCGCTGAGTGCGATCACACAACAATGGGTTAGCCCGCAGGTCTCCGCAGAGTTCGTGCTGCTGCACCTCGTCCAACCGGACGTCTTCCGCGGGATCGGGGAAGGCCTCCTGATCTGTGGGGTCATCTACGAGTCTGTTCGCAGTTTGGTTGGAGACGACGACGCGACCGGCTTAGCAGCCTTGTGTATCGGCTACTATTGGCTCATGCCCTGGGCACCGATCGACACCATCCCACCGAGTCTCACCGACAGCATCGTCTTCGCGATGACAGTCCTGCTCACCGTTGCGTTCGGGGTGGCCGTGGGCGTCCTGTATCAGACACTGGCTGACACCCACCAAACGAACACACTGTCTCGCCGTCACATCCCCGTTTTCGGGGTTGCCTTCGTCAGCATCCTTAGTGTCACGTCTCGTCTGACCACGTTCCCGCACAACGTTCACCATCTCCTCTGGATTCCAGTCCTCGGCCTTGCTGTTCTCGGCTACGCTCGGACGCGGTCGGTGTGGGTGGCCGTCCTCTCACTCGTGGCCTATCAAGTCGCAGTCCACGCGATCGTCTTGGTGGAAGCCACACTTGGATTGGCCGTCGTGTGATTCGCTCGATAAAGGGCAACGCTCTCTAATCACGTTGGGAACCGATGGCTGAGTCACTGCCTCCTTCGGATGCGACCGGCGGGTAGTAGTAGCCGATTGCGATCATGGTCGTCGCCACCGAGACGACGAGGAGATCCGCGAGCCACCCCGGATACACGCCTGTCAGTTTCACGGCGCTCAGCGGGACGACCCAGCTCATCGCAAAGGCCAACAGCGACCCACCGAGCAGCCGCGTTCGAGCAGACTGGAGGAATGCGGCACCGAACGTCGCGACGCCTACCGCGAAGGCAGCCAGTAGCGTGAAGAAGACGACGTCGACACTGACTGGGAGGACGGTCACCTGGGGGATCGGCGCCCCAGCGAGCGCCAGGCCACCCCACGCGACCAGGACGACGGTCCCGACCGGGAGCGCCGCCACGAACGTAATGCCGACGAGCGCCGACGTCGGGGTGCGGGCAACGAGGTAGCGATACGATCCGAGCACCACCAGCGGGACCAGGGCGAACCCGATTCCGAACGGGATCGACGTGACCAGCCAGGAAAGCGGCACGCCGCCCAGACTCGCCCCGTAGAGCCCGCTCACGGCCTCGACGATGAGGACGGCACCTGCAATTGCCAGGAGCCGGCCGGTCCAGATCTCGATCTCGTCCGATCGGTATCTAGCGAGGGACATGCCTGCACTTCAACACGTTCTCGGATAAATCTGCGGTCGTGGGGGGTGGGAAGATGCGGCCCAGTTCCCTGTTCGCCTCATCACTGATGCCGTGAATCGGCTTAATCTGGTAGAATGCGGGATGGCCGGATTGAGTACCCGATGTTCCGCTCTCCGTTGATCAGTACAGGAGATAGACATATAGCTCAGTAAAATGAGGTCGACTATTAGTTGGCGAGTTCCGGATACTCTAACTGGAGCTCACCATCGAGCGTGTAGTCACTGCTGAGAAATTCACTGCCTGCGAGGTCAATTGTCACGTGGATATTGAGCTGTGTAGCCGTTTCTGATTCTGGTATGACAATAAGATCGAGTGTGCTAATCGTTTCATCGGCCAGGTCGTCCAAATCGGTGATCTCAATCACCGTTCCGAGAGCTTGGTCAGGCGTATAGAGTGAGAGCGATGGTGGTGGAGAGCTATCTCCTTCAACTGGCGAAATGACAGCGACCTTTGCGGGAGATTCCGTTGCTATTTCTGGCATCCATATTCTCAGCTTGATGGATTTTATATTTGTTCCGTCTCGGTGTGGAATTTCTGTTGAGAGGTCGATTCGATTGGATACTACGCTTCCATCGACACCGAAATCGCCTACCTCTTCATCATTCGACGTAAAAATGAGACCCTTCTTTCCAGGTGACTCAGTATGCACAGTCGGGTCCGAGAGGGTTTGGTTTCCTGCTATCGTATTACAGCCTGATGTTGCCATAATTCCAGCACTGCATATTGACGCGAGGTACGTCCGTCGTTTCATAGAGACACCAAACAGGTCTTCCTGTAAAAATGGACTTGGGCGCTTTTGGTCTACCTCTGTGGCAACTGATGGTAACTACGCATGCACAGTGAGCACCGAGTATGCTGCCCGACCGGTCAGTACAGGCCATCAATCCAGCAGACAGGTGAGTTCGTATCAGTAGACGATTTTGATTTATGATTACAGGTGCCCGGAATCCCACAAGTAGAGAAGAGTATATACAGAAAAGAATACAATAACCTGAATTAGCCTCGGTAGGCTCCCTGGTTCAGGACTCTCTTCGAAGGGCACGATCGCGATAGTGGCGACAATGAGCGAAATGAGGAGAGACAGTATGTTCTTACCAAATGCTCGGACCATGCTCGTATCTCTCTCCATGTATTGCTCTAACCAAATACGCGCAAAAACACCTGCTATGTGATGTTTTTCTAACCGTCGGCACAGTGCATTTCTCGGTGGTCAATCCGCAGGCACAGTGAGCAGCGCTGGTCTGCACGTCCTGCGCCATGTGGGTGACAGCTGCCGGCAACCCGTCCCCACCGCCCGCAGCAGGAGGTCGATCCCTTGGGTCGGTCTCACGGCCCTCGCGGGCGTCGAGCCCGCACTCTGTCGGCGGTTGGGCGGTGGGGAGTAGTGTGGGGTGTCGCTTCGGAGGTTCGCGCTGTGGTGGGCCCCGATGCTGGCGAGGTCGGACGGGGCAGGTGCGACTGGAAGCGCACAGCTCCGCCGGGACCGTCAGTCGTATCGGAGTCGGTCAGTACAGGTGAGATACACATCAGAATATCTCGCGTTTGAATCACATCTCGTCAATTACAGCGAGTATCGCGCAGCCAATTATGACTGTCACCCCTGGAAATAGGACCATTAATACGGTTTCTGCCAATGGTTCTGAAATTAGGTGAACGCCAAAAAGCCAGTAAAAAAGGGCACCGAGGAACGCAAAAACTGGAGACCCTACATAGACGTACCACCTATTGTTCCACGTCTTGGAACCGAGTAGTTTTCCAACCAAGACATTCCGCATACAATAGTAGATAGATCTCTGTCAAAAATGAGTTTCGCTAAGTAAGCATGCACAGTGAGCAGCGACGGTTCGATTCCCCTGCACCACGTCAATGACAACCGACCGCCCTGCCGCCCCGCAGCAGGAGGGGCGGTCCTCCCGGGCGGTCGTCCCTCTGACGGTCGCGCTGCGCTCGGCCCGGTCCGGCGGCCCTCGCGCAAATCGAGATCGCGCTCCCTCCCAGTGGCTGAGCAGTGGGCATCGGTATGGGGTGTCACTTCTGAGGGCCGCGCTGTGGTGTGCCCCCGATGCTGGCGTGGTCGGGTGGGGCAGGTGCGACTGGCAGCGTACAGCTCCGCCGGGACCGTCAGTCGTATCGGAGTCGGTCAGTGCAGACTGTCGACCAATCACAAAGTACACTTGTGCAACAATTCCTCCTCCGTATGACGATGGAAAGAAACGAATTGGTCCAAGTCCTTACCCTCTGGTTTGTGGTGTTGATTTTCATTCAGACAGGATCTGGGGCCCCAGACAATCAGATCCGAGAAGCTATCGGAATCTTCGCAGTATCACTGATCCTTCTCCTCCCGCTGTGGATCATCATCGAACTTGCCTCGGGTTTCCTTGCGGGAGAGGGATTAGGTGAGAAAGACGTTCAGTTCGCTGGCGCAGTGAGCATGTTCCAGATCACATCCGGTTCATGGGCGAGGCCGGTCAGTACAGAAGAGGAATTCAGTGCCCGTGACCGAGAAATCATAACGATTACAACCAAATTCGTCACTTATTCAGACCATGAGTGAGGGCTCAGTGCCGAAGCTAGTTGTCGACGAGAAAGTCGAGATAGCTGTGTCCTTGATGGGAATTCTAGCGGTCTGTGCAGCCACCTACTACGTGGGAAAGACTGGGAACTGGGAACCGCTGTCCGCGATATCTATTGGACTTGCACTCATCGTCTTGTTCGTCACGTCTGAAGAGTAAGCACACGCAGTGACCACCGGCGTCTGCATTCCGCGCTCACTCGACGGGTGGGTGGGCACCAGCGTGCTCGATACCGTGCGTCCCGCCGGCTGTGGCAGGGCTGCATGTGATCGCTGTCCGTGGCTGCGGGCACGGCGCTGGCCCGTTGGCTGGGTGCTGTTGGTGTGACGGCCGTCCGTGAGTGCCGTCGCTGGCATCCGTGTGTGAGCCGGCCTCGGAGTTTCACTCGGTACGGGGGGTGTTCTGGTCGGTGTGTTTCGGGACCACTGACTCTCGTGAAATGTGGGGGGTGGTGTGTGCCTGGCGGGTCCGGCGCGAGCAGTGCATCGGGACGTCCCCGTTGGGTCAGCCCGGTGTGGTCTTACCAAACAAGCCGTGGGGAGTCCCCTGTCGTGTTTGGTAAGATCGGTAGTGCCGGGCTCGTCTGGTCTGGGGAGCCGTCGCTTGCTGGTGGCGGCTCGAATTGGGGTCAGCGGGAGTGTGTGATGACCTCTAAGAGTAATTTGCCGACGATCAGGGGGTCGGTGTCCGAGTTGTGGAGTCTCGATCCACCCTCCCCCAAAAATTTCCCGACATGCCGTGTTGTTTCAATCCCGTCGTGGGTTTTCTCCCTGCTTCGACCGAGTTGCGCCTTGACCTGTCTGGGCTGCATCCCGTTTCAATCCCGTCTTGGGTTTTCTCCCTGCTTCGACAGGAGATAACGCCACAGTAACACGTGTCCGTCGCCGATACGTTTCAATCCCGTCTTGGGTTTTCTCCCTGCTTCGACAGTTTCGTGACGCCGAGGAAGGGATCGAGTAATGCTGTTTCAATCCCGTCTTGGGTTTTCTCCCTGCTTCGACATTTGCAAATTCTTCTGGAAATTCGTCTTAATGCGAGTTTCAATCCCGTCTTGGGTTTTCTCCCTGCTTCGACTTTCTTGCGTGTGTGGTTGCGGTCCAGCCTCGACGATGTTTCAATCCCGTCGTGGGTTTTCTCCCTGCTTCGACGAGTGCTCGCATCCGAAGCGCGCTTCGCGCTGGACGTTTCAATCCCGTCGTGGGTTTTCTCCCTGCTTCGACGACGTACGGCACGTCCGGGACCGGCGAGTTGAAGTTTCAATCCCGTCTTGGGTTTTCTCCCTGCTTCGACTGGACCTCAACATTTTCCTCCGAACCACACGCTTTGCAGTTTCAATCCCGTCTTGGGTTTTCTCCCTGCTTCGACCGTCGAGTACCGCATGATCCTCGAAGACGAACTGGAGGTTTCAATCCCGTCTTGGGTTTTCTCCCTGCTTCGACGGACCTGATCGACGATCAGGGTGTCATCGCCGGGTAGTTTCAATCCCGTCTTGGGTTTTCTCCCTGCTTCGACGCAGCGATAGCGCACTGGAACGTGACCTCGGTCTGTTTCAATCCCGTCTTGGGTTTTCTCCCTGCTTCGACATCACCGTCCTGGACGTCCACGGGCAGCCAGTGTTGCTGTTTCAATCCCGTCTTGGGTTTTCTCCCTGCTTCGACCAAACAACTGCCCGGCTCCGTCGACGACCTGAAAGAGTTTCAATCCCGTCTTGGGTTTTCTCCCTGCTTCGACCTCGTCGATCACTGGCCGGTATGAGCAAAAGATCAAAGTTTCAATCCCGTCTTGGGTTTTCTCCCTGCTTCGACCCTGACGGGACTGCGCCTGACGTCGGCGACGATGGAGTTTCAATCCCGTCTTGGGTTTTCTCCCTGCTTCGACCCGAGCGAAGGGGCTGGACACCGTCCTCGACGTGTTTCAATCCCGTCTTGGGTTTTCTCCCTGCTTCGACATCTCTGGGTCAACGAGACGCGAATGCGGGGACAGGTTTCAATCCCGTCTTGGGTTTTCTCCCTGCTTCGACCTCGGCACACATGAGAATCGGGAACTGCATTAGCGTTGTTTCAATCCCGTCTTGGGTTTTCTCCCTGCTTCGACCGAGCAGGCCGACGAGCGCGGGCGCGAGTAGCACAGTTTCAATCCCGTCTTGGTTTTTCTCCCTGCTTCGACTTCGACCTGACAGACATTCACGGCAGGCTGGTCACAGTTTCAATCCCGTCTTGGGTTTTCTCCCTGCTTCGACAATCTCGGAGCACACGCTTCTTTCTCGACGAGATCGGGTTTCAATCCCGTCTTGGGTTTTCTCCCTGCTTCGACGACTTCGGCGACGAGGTGCGCTCACGTCTCAACAGCCGTTTCAATCCCGTCTTGGGTTTTCTCCCTGCTTCGACGATACAGTGACGGTGGGTTCTGCTGTAAGCCACGTTGTTTCAATCCCGTCTTGGGTTTTCTCCCTGCTTCGACGACCGCAAACGCTGAGACGCCGTCCTCGGGAATCTGTTTCAATCCCGTCTTGGGTTTTCTCCCTGCTTCGACGGCTGGAACGCGGGGCCGTCGCCGGCTTCGACGTACTGTTTCAATCCCGTCTTGGGTTTTCTCCCTGCTTCGACCCGCCTGCGGAGCTGACCTCGACGAGCTGCTCGATCGGTTTCAATCCCGTCTTGGGTTTTCTCCCTGCTTCGACGACAGCCCCGTTCCAGTCACGGCCCGGAAGGTCGAGTTTCAATCCCGTCTTGGGTTTTCTCCCTGCTTCGACTTGGCCGAGACGGTTCACTGGCGCGTCGAACTGTTTCAATCCCGTCTTGGGTTTTCTCCCTGCTTCGACCTTAGGTTCCGGACGCCACTGATACGCCGATACGAATCGTTTCAATCCCGTCTTGGGTTTTCTCCCTGCTTCGACGTAGGCGAGCGGCGGCGCCGTGAACCCGTACAACTCGTTTCAATCCCGTCTTGGGTTTTCTCCCTGCTTCGACCGACACGGTCGTTCTCGCTGTCGGCGACGAGGATGGTTTCAATCCCGTCTTGGGTTTTCTCCCTGCTTCGACACGATCGATCGATCACGCTGACGCGCCCACCCGATCTGTTTCAATCCCGTCTTGGGTTTTCTCCCTGCTTCGACCTGCAACCGCTGTTCTTGGCCTTGGTCCAGGAAACGTTTCAATCCCGTCTTGGGTTTTCTCCCTGCTTCGACGCTACGTGCCGACGCGCGACTCGACCCCCGAGCACGGTTTCAATCCCGTCTTGGGTTTTCTCCCTGCTTCGACAAGGCGATTCAGAACTCATACGAAAAATTGCTGATGTGTTTCAATCCCGTCTTGGGTTTTCTCCCTGCTTCGACGCCTGCCGAGGTCGCTGACCAGTCTTTCGCTTAGTTTCAATCCCGTCTTGGGTTTTCTCCCTGCTTCGACGGGACGACGTCCATCTCTTCGTGCTCGCGCACGAGGTGTTTCAATCCCGTCTTGGGTTTTCTCCCTGCTTCGACTTCGTGGCTGGTCGTCAGCGCCGCGGGAGAGTGTCAGGTTTCAATCCCGTCTTGGGTTTTCTCCCTGCTTCGACGCCCCTCGACGTCGTCGCTCTCAGGCGGGTCCGCATCGTTTCAATCCCGTCTTGGGTTTTCTCCCTGCTTCGACGACGCGGATGAGCATCTTCCCGGTGTCGTCGAGGCGTTTCAATCCCGTCTTGGGTTTTCTCCCTGCTTCGACACCCGTCCTCGCGGCCACGAGTCACAAAGTCGGCGTGTTTCAATCCCGTCTTGGGTTTTCTCCCTGCTTCGACCTCCGGCGGCGCGTGCCCTCGGTCGGGACGAACCCTTGTTTCAATCCCGTCTTGGGTTTTCTCCCTGCTTCGACAACCCAGACCAGACGACCGAGGAGTACCACCTACGCGGTTTCAATCCCGTCTTGGGTTTTCTCCCTGCTTCGACGAGGACTTGCGTCAGCGTGTCGTCACCCTGGCCGTGTTTCAATCCCGTCTTGGGTTTTCTCCCTGCTTCGACGACGCAGGAAGACTTCGCGACGGTCGGCCAGTCAGGTTTCAATCCCGTCTTGGGTTTTCTCCCTGCTTCGACGTATCCATCTTCACGTCGTGGGCGACCGCCTCGATGTTTCAATCCCGTCTTGGGTTTTCTCCCTGCTTCGACGTCACGCCCGCGGCGTCGGCCACCGTATCCTGTGTCCACTGTTTCAATCCCGTCTTGGGTTTTCTCCCTGCTTCGACTGCTCCAGGCCGACCGGAAGGGCATGGTCGTGGAGTTTCAATCCCGTCTTGGGTTTTCTCCCTGCTTCGACGCGTTCGTCACGGCCGCCGTCACCGGCATGTTCGCTATGTTTCAATCCCGTCTTGGGTTTTCTCCCTGCTTCGACCTCTCGCGAGACTGGGTCCTCGCAAACTTCAGCGAGTTTCAATCCCGTCTTGGGTTTTCTCCCTGCTTCGACGTCACCCCCCAGCCTGTCGGCCCATTCAGCAATTACCTGTTTCAATCCCGTCTTGGGTTTTCTCCCTGCTTCGACCGCTGTATCCTTCCCAACGAGTATCGCCGTCATCTGAGTTTCAATCCCGTCTTGGGTTTTCTCCCTGCTTCGACCTGACCGCTGGCGGACTGTTGAGTCGCACGCGTGGCGGGTTTCAATCCCGTCTTGGGTTTTCTCCCTGCTTCGACATACTCGTAAAGAGCACCATCGCGCCGGTCAAAAAGTTTCAATCCCGTCTTGGGTTTTCTCCCTGCTTCGACAGGGGGTTGAAATACAGCTATAGCGGTCAAAAACCTTTCTCACCTGCGCATTTTGCCAGCCGACTACGTCGACCTGGGCTGTACACGGACTTCAAAAAGGTCCACGTAGTTACGACCCGTCCCGCAACAGCAATTGTCCGGTCAGCGTCACCGCAGCATACTTCGTTTTCCCTTCTTTCCAGGTCTCGACGATCCCCTCGTCTGCAAGTGCTCCGACGTGCCGGGTGACAGTACTCTTCGAGTGTCCTGTTCGCGCAGTGACTTCCGGAATCGAGAGCCCACCGTCTACGGCCGCGATCGTCTCCAAGGTCTCGACCGTCGGGTCAGGAGTGGTTGCCGTCAACCGGGGCAGCGACCACTCCTGCACCGTCCCATCGAGATCGCTGAAGAAGAGCGCAGCAGAGAGCAATCGAACGTGCGTGATTGCAGCCACGACGAACGGCACTAGCACGTCCCTGGCACCACCACCGAGCGTGACGATACACTCCCCCTCTGCAGCCTGAATGAGATCACTGCACTCCAGCACAGCCGTCGAAAACTCCGTATGGGAAATCCGTTCCGTGGTCAACGAAATGTCCGGTTCGATCTCCTGAACCAGCCGCTCGACGTCGTGTATTGCTTCGACTGCCCGTTCGTGATCTTCCGCCACGTCCGGTCGTATCAACACGACCTGATCACCGGAGTCGATGCCGCGGCTCAACAGCGGTCGCGTGACACTGGTGCTGTTGAAGCCGATCGGTGAGATGTACGTCCGCATTACCCGGTTATTGTGCTGACCCACCTAAGTAGTACTGTTGCACAGAACTGGGATTAACACACGTAAAATTTTGATTGCATGAAATTGAAATCATCCCACTGATGGGCAATATTTATTGGATGGGTGGGACAACAGGTGTAACAGAGACGTGATATCCGACCAAGCAGTCCAGTCGACTAATGCGTTGCGCCGGATCGACGTGACGGCGCATCCCAGGTCACGGTTCCCCGTTCCCGTGTCCGACGGCTATTCCGTGTATTCGGCCCTCCTTGGTGTGTTGGAAGACGTCGATGCGGAGGTGAGTGCCCACGTCCACGACTCACCGCTCGGGAGCCTGCACAACAGCGGGCTTCAAGGTGTGTTCGCGGATAGCGACCGGGACTTCCACAAGACGCTGCTTCCTGATGAAGAGTACCAGTTGACGCTGGGCATCGTCGACCCGGCCGATTCCGAGATCTTCCAGACGCTCGTGAACGCGCTCGTCTTGCAGGGAGATACGATCGAGCTCAGTCACGGCAGCCTCCAGGTCGATAGTTTCGAGAGCTCGAATACGACGCACGAAGAGCTGGTTGCAGCAGCCGGCGAGTACGAGGACCCCACGATCGAGTTGTGTTTTCAGACGCCGACGTGCATCGAGTTGGCGGGTGACGTTACGACAATGTTCCCCTCCAGATGGGCGGTGTTCAACTCACTGCTAGGGAAGTGGAATCGATCGTGTCCCGAGGAACTGCAGCTGGACGTGGAGAAATCAGCGGTCGAGTCCCAGGCGATCGAAAAACCTGATCCGGAACAGCAGGACGGATACTGTTTCGACACGCACAGCCTGCTCGTTAATCGCGTCGAAAACGACGACGGAAAGACCCGAAATCTCTTTAGCCAGGGATTCACGGGGACCTGCGCGTACGAGTTCAAAAACGCGGATGAGAGCTTGCGGAACGCGTTGGTTGCGGTGGCACTGTTCGGGGAATACTCTGGTGTGGGGAGTTCAGTTGCGAGAGGCTGTGGCAATGTGGAGGTGACAGTTACTAATGGCGGATAACCGCTCGGAAGAAGAGGTGTTAGACTCGATTCTCGGAAATCTTCACTCTCAGACTGGTGATGAGGCCGGAATCGAAGGCTCGATAGAAGAATCCATCTTGGAGGACTTCCGGACGTCAGTAGATCCAAAGATCGTCGACGCTGGATGGGGCTTCGAGACCGCCAAAAGCGTTGAACACGGGAAGACAGATCAATCGCTCCTCAATCACGTCCGAAACGGCGTATTCGTTCTGGCGCAGATGAACGATGTCGTTCGGTCGCTTGGGGGCTACACTCTTGACGAAGCGGATCTTCGGGCTGCAATCGCGTTGTTCACCATCCATGATATACACAAACTAGACCCTGAGCGAGACGCAGATCCAAACAGCCGCTTCGACATTCCCACCGAGGAAGTCCAACGGTATGTCGATAAGTTCGGGCTCGCCGATTTCGCACCGGATCTCACCCCCAAAGACTTCCGCTCGTGTGCGATTGATCATCACGACGACTGGACGGCCAATCACGATCAAACGACGCGTCGGTTTGACGATCTGCGCCCGTTCGTACGCGTGGCAGACGGCCTGGCCTCATGTGATACTCCAGAAGCGGCGACAGACGGCTCAGTTCAGACAGCGATAGACCGTGCATATCTCAAGTCGGACTTCGAACTTCGCCGCCACGTCCTCGACGATGTGAAAGGAATCCTGACGAACCTCCTCAACAGCGCGATTTCCGAATGTCTCGGTGCGTTCGAATACCACCCGCTGGCTATCTATCAGGATGGGTGTGTGTATCTCGCTTCTGAGGAGGCGGAACGACCTGAACTCGATCAGAACCTCGTCAAGGAGATTATAGATCAGCTTAAGGAAAACGTACAACAATCACATCCTGCCTTTTCATCGCCGAGTGATCTAAGATCGAACCTGTCTACACGTTATGCCAAGGATTTCTACGGAATCAATGATCAGGACTTCTTTTATGCGGGTTCTGACACTGTTCTCGCTGCTGTGGCTCAGGAATCTATCTCAGATGCTGATCCAAATGATGAGCCAACAGAGAATATGGCAGAAACAATGCAGGAGCTTGAGAAGTACATCCCATCTGATATTGAGCGTTCCCGTCGACCAGTCGGGCTTGCAAGGTTTGTATATACTGTACGCCGTTCTTTCGTTGATCCCATAATTTCAGACTCGGAGTCTCGACTGGAAGCGACATGTGATATCTTATCTGTCTCTGATGAAATCTTGGAGGGGTTGCTAGCCGCTTCTGAGGACGATGAAGACGATGAGGTGGATCTATCATTGACTGCTGGAGGGAGATGGGACTACGCCTATGGGATTGGGCAATTTTTGCTAGATGAGGGTCTGACTGATCCTGTTGATTTGAAAAAGAGGGCTAGTTCAGGTCTTAGTCGATATGATGAAAATTGGGCTGATATCGTCGAGGAATCCCATGCGGGGAATCTTCGATCGGAACTCGCAGCGTATGTCTCTGATGTGGTGTCGATCGACGGACGACCGCTGCCAGCGAGTGATAATGAACTCAGTGATCCCTTCGAAGAGTACCACTCAACCAGGCGGGGAAAGACGTGCGTCCTCTGTAACAGGGGTACCACGAGTACGCGAAAAAGCGACCTCGAGGCCCCGAAGTCGCTGACGACGCTCCAGGCCGGGTATTCAAATCACGTACCCGTGAATGCCGGGAAGCCTGATGATCTTCTCGCATGCATTCCCTGCCAGATCGAACTCTCCCTGCGGGAGACCGGGGCGTCTGAAAGGGAAGGCGGGAGACTGTTCGTCCACTTGGTTCCGGACTATTTCTACACCCCGCTATCGTGGCGCTCTTACAGCGACGTGATGAGTCAGTTCAGTGGAGAAAGCAAAATCGAACTCGGACGGTTGGCTGAAGCGGTACTATGGCTCACCGGCGACCTTGATGTGGCGGACGTCGATGGATTCGAGAGTGCGCTGTTCGACACGGATACCGGCCGCCAGATGGCTGAAATGCTCGATCAAGGGTTTGATCCAGGCTCCCAGTTCGGCGCTCGTACGCTCGGGTACTACAAACCGGAGGACAACGAGACGGAGTTCCAGTTCTTCGGAGTCTACGTCGGTCTCGCAGTCGCAGCCTACGCCGGTCTGCGCGTGTATGTCTCCGAATCGCCGATCCCTGATATCAAGGGCCGTGACTTCCGGAGTTACGCTCGCATCGGAGCTGGATTCACGCAGGTCCACGACTTCTACGGGAGCGAGATTCGCCTGTCTGAGTTAGCATCCCGCCTTCGGGCCGCGTCGGCACTGATCAAACTCGGTTATGGCACCGAACGAAATGACGCGCTGTTCGCGAAGTTCCTTCGCGTGACTCGGAACCAGTTGCTTCCCGGATCCCATCTGCTCAAGCGCATCGCGCAGGCCGATGATAGCAGTGACGCTCGCTATCTGCTGGAGGAAGCGCGAGTGCTGGACCAGGAAACCGGTATCGAATCGACAACCAGTGAGACACAAACATCAAACGAATGAAAGAGACGAGTGATACGATTTCGGAACTCGCAGTGCGCGCATTTGATGTCATCCGCCCCGCCCCGGGCAACGACAAACCATATGCGATCGAACGCGTGTTCCGTGAGAGCGTCAAGGCAGTCAAGCAGTTTGGCCCACTGGATATTTCCCGGCAGGACGCGATCGACGCTGTCGCCGGACGAGTTGGGAAAGTTCCAGAACGGAGTGAACAGGTGTATCGCGTTCCACACGAGGACAGTGACATTAGCGGCACCTACGACGAGCGCGTCGAACGGTACGCCGAGTTCTTCGTCGATGAAGTCCTGATCGGGATGTTCGACGGCAAGCCATCCCGATTGAAACGCCGAGCCAATAATCTCGCCGACGGCTTCTACGCGGCGACTCTGCGCCTGCAGCGTGAACAGTTCGACAACGATTCCGAAGATACTGACGACCAATGATCGACCAGAATACCTACCCCGAACTTGAACCCGGTACCGTTCCCGCAGACGAGATGACGCTCCGCCCGCGGAGTAACTTCGTAAATATTCTCGTCTTGCGCGAACTCGAAAGCCACGCCGTCTTCACGACGAACGGCGAGGATGCCGACATCGCGACAGTGGCACTCGATGCTGAGGACGGCTCGATGGACTACGCCCCTGGATTGATGTTCATGCGAAAACAGACTGGGAGCGACCGCCGGTTTGGAAAAGCTCTCCAGCGAGATCTAGGTCTCTTCGATGAAGATGAGGACGAGTGCACGATGCAGGTCAACGAGATGTGCCAAGACTGCGTTGACTGTATCCTCTATGGGAGTGCCGCGAGCAGCGATGAAGGCAACGACGTGTCGATCACCTCTCGGGTGATGTACGATACGGCCTATTCGCTTCGGGACGCCAGCGTCGTGATCGACGAGAAGTTCCAGAACGCCCCCGGTGATGACTACGCCAAATCCGCCGAGGCGACGATCCGGGAACCAGACTTCTTCGAGCCAGGAACGATGTTCCCCAGTGTGGTTACACTACGAGACGCCACTCCTGCGGAACTTGCCTTCGTACTTGGAATCACAGCGAAGAACAAACGCTACGGGGCTACTACGTCGCGGCTGGGCCGCGTCAAGAACCGCATTCTCGGCGTCTACGTTGGGAGCGAAGAAGGACCGGCGAACCTCGACCTCACCCGGGAAACGATCGCTCGACTTCGGGCAGACGATGAGACGGACTATGAAACAGTGTCGGACATCGTGATGGCCGAGGCGTTGGATCCATCTCGCACAGCTGAGCATGTCAGCGATGCGTTCGACGCGGCGATCGACACAGAGGGTCTCGATCTGCAGCAGGTCTCTAACGAAACTGTAGACAGCATCGTCGATGTCGCAACCAGCGACGACCTTGCCGAGGTACTCACTGAACAGCGCGATCACTCGACGACGTTCCTCGATCAAGCGGAGTAGAGGGATGGAGGTTCTCGAAGCGACTCTCAGGACGCGGGGTGAAGTCACCTTCACGTCGCGTGAGGTCGGACGGCTGGCAGACACCGGGACTTACATCCTCAACACGGCCCTCTACTACGCTCTGGGGCTGGCAAGCGGTCGCTACGTGGATACATCGTACGAACCCACCTATGTTGAGGACACTGCTGACGTCACTAGCGTGTACGTCTCGCCTGCAGCGCCAGTTTCGGGAACGACACCGAACTACGTGACGACGACCTACAATGCGACAAGTGACGAGTACGCGGAAGTGAATTATTCGGCACAGGACGATCCGAACGCCAAACAAAACCTGCCTTCGTACGGGCGGCGTCGATCACTCGCACACGGAACACCGCTTAGGTTTTTCGTCATCTCACGTAACCACGCTCCTAATAAACTTGCTGAGCGGTTGCCTCGGTACATCAGGTTAGGGAAGAAACGGGGTAAAGCTCGACTCGACATCCAACGCCGATCCGCCAGCAAGCAGACCGGAAAGTTTCAACTGAACCATCCGATTGGAGCGTACGATTATCCCGATCCTCCTGAGGGAAACGTCATCACGAAATCGATGAAGCCGACGCCGCTCGTGATCCAGGGTGATTACACGGGCGAATACATCAGAATCGATCGAGGGGACAACGACCAGGTCTGTTTCCCAACAGGTCTCACATTCCTCGAAACCAAACGATGACGAGTCTCGAACTCGCAGGTGTTGCCTTACGGACCCACGACATAGCCTATCCCTTTGACGTATCTCCGTTTGCTCACCAGAGAGAGCTGCAGCAATTGTTCGACGATGCCAACCGATTCGTTGCCGTCAATGACAGTCCGACAGGCGGGGGAAAAACATCATCATGGCTAGCCCCTGTGCTCGCTGACAAGATCGATGCAATCGCGATCTATCCGACAAACGCACTCATCGCGGATCAGCAAGAGGCTATCCAACGGCAGGCCACGACGGCAGTTGATCACGACGTAACGGTGATGAAAGTGACGTCAGCGACGCTGTCCGAACAAAGTAAGGACTTCGGGCCGAATTCTCACGGTGCAGTTCTCGACGATTGGCTCAGACAGGCGGGACGATACAATGACCAGCGGATTCTCCTTACGAATCCAGACATCTTCGTGATGATGCGCCGTGGTCTCTACCGAAAGGGATCACGTGAGTACAAGGATTTCGAGGTAGCCGTCGTCGACGAGTTCCATCGCGCTGGTCGGAAAGAACAGAACACACTCCGGTTTCTCCTTGACGAGATGCAAACAGAAGACGAGGAAATCGTTGCGCTCCGCAAAGTAGCGTTTCTCAGCGCTACGCCCGATCAGCGTCAGGAGCGATTGTTTGAGGATGCGATGGAAGCCCCGTACTTCCGCGTGACCGAGCACGACAGCCGAGAACGGGCTTCGTACACAGAATCACCGGACGATGGCTGGTACGGCGTGATGCCACCGGTCAAACTCGACGTGCGTACTGCTCCAACTTTCGGTACTGCAGAGACACTGCTTGAGGAACAGGAAGACACGCTCGCATTCTGTCGAGGAGACCGGACAGTCGTCATGCTGGATGGTATTCACGAAGTCGGACGAATCCATACGTGGCTTGACGAAGAGATCGATGGGAACGTCGAACGGATCGACGGGTTCTATGAGGAAAACAAAGCCGAAAAACTGGACCGGTTCGACGTACTGGTAAGCAACTCTGCAGTCGAAGTGGGTATTGATTTTGAGGTCGATCAAATTCTGTTCGCTGGTCACAACCGAGATAGTTTTCTGCAGCGACTTGGGCGACTACGATCGGCCTCCGACTGGAAACAGGCGCGATGTTACGTTCCTCGAACAATCGCTGACTGCTTGTCGGAGTACGGGGAACGTGTTGTCACCCGAAGCGAACTCGACGATATCTTGGCTGCGGCTTATCCTGAACCACGGCAGCCCGAGACATTCGATGCACGGTATTCGGCGGCCGAGGGGTTTGAGCATCTGGACGATCGCCTCCAGAATGCACCCCCTGACGAACAGCAGGCGATCAAGCAGTCGACGCTTGATCGAATTGAGCGGCACTTCGGCGTCGGTTCTGGGGCCGGTTTTTCACTCCGGGACATGGAAGCGTTTACAGACGCGCTTGATTGGCGTGTCCTGACGGCCTTACAGTGGTATCGGGGTGACAACATTCAGGCACTGGTCTACGATCGAACAAGAGATCGCATCACCACCTATGACCTGTTCTACTTGCTTCGATATGGCGACGTAGAGTTTGTTGATCGAAATACCTTCGAGCAGTGTGCTCCACCGGATCAGAGATCAAAGATCGATCGGCAAGAGCGCTACGTCGACGGATTCTGTCTATATGACGGAACGATAGAGACAAACGATGAGGGATTTGGCCGAAACGTGTACTTCACGGGAGCTGTGCTGAACGCCTGGATAGACGGTACGTCGAATACCAGTCGGAAGCCACAGATCCAAACCGGGCTGCAAATCGATGTCGATCCCAACGACACTGGTTCTCGCGTCCCGTCTGTGACGAAGGTTAACGAGAGTCTTCGTGAACGTGGACAGAACTCTATCGACGACGAATCTGGGCTGTTGTGCTATGCCGTTAGTGGAACTCCAAACCGGGTGAAACGGCAGTATGAACTCGACGACTTCTTCTTCCTCTATCCGATTCGCGTTCAGAACGAAGACCTCCATAGCCTCGCTGTTGGCACCGATGCGCTCTATCTGCATTGTCACGTTCTTGAGCAGGAACAGCAACTGACCGGTAATGACGACCAAGAGTTCCTCAGTGGTCTATGACGAGAGCCAGCTTTCGAGACGAACTCGTTCACGTAAGTGCGTTACAGGAATACGTGTACTGTCCACGCCGGTACTACTACCAACGGTATCACGATCAGATTGGCACGCCGTACGAACTGGCCGATGGACGTTCAAAACATGCTGCTCAGGCACAACGTGGCGGCTGGACTACTGAACAATACTTCCGATCCGACGAGTTGGGGTTACACGGGAAAATCGACCTGATAGAGAGCGACAGAGGGACACTCACCCCAATCGAACGGAAGCGAGCCGAAAGCGGGGACTACTACCCGAGTGACGAGGTACAGATAGCGGCATATTGTCTGCTGCTCGAAGATGCTATCGACGAATCAGTGAATGTTGGATACATCTATCTTTACTCGACTGATGAACGTCATGCAATCCACATTACAGACGAACACCGCCGCACGGTAACCGAGATTATTTCCCGGATTCAATCAATGACCGTTGACACAATCCCTTCGTTCACTGACAACCCATCGAAATGCGAAGCGTGTTCGGCACGCTCGTATTGCATGCCCGAGGAGACGGCGATCCTCGAACCAGAGAAAGCCCGCGGAACCGGGTGGGAGGGTGAAGTATGAAAGCGACTGAAGGCATGTTCGACGAGTCGGTCGTCTACGTCACCACACAAGGTACGCAGGTTCGCAAAGACGGCGGTCGAATCGTCGTGTGGGACGTCGACGGTGACGAGGGCGAACTGGCCACCTTCCCCACCGAGAAACTCGACACGATCAACGTCTTCGGTGGTGTGAACTTTTCGACGCCGTTCGTAGCCGAAGCGAACGAACACGGAATCATCCTGAACTACTTCACCGAGAACGGGCAGTATCGAGGGAGCTTCGTCCCGGAGAAGAACACGATCGCGGAAGTTCGACGGGCACAGTACGCACTCTCCGAGACGACCGAGCTGGATATCGCGGCGGCGATGATCGCAGCCAAAATCCGCAACGGCAGAACACTGCTTTCCCGCAAAGGCGTCCACGGGACAGATGTGCTGAAGGATCTCGGTGTTCGAGCGACCAACGTTACCTCTAAAGATGACCTTCGGGGTGTCGAGGGAGAAGCCAGCGAACGGTACTTCACCCGCCTCGACGAGACGCTCACTGACGGGTGGACGTTCGAGAAACGGACGAAGCGGCCACCGGAGGACCACATCAACTCGCTGTTGTCGCTGACCTACGTCTTCATGAAAAACGAGGTGTTGAGTGCGCTCCGGCAGTACAACCTCGATCCGTTCCTGGGTGTGCTGCATGCCGACCGACACGGTCGGCCGTCACTGGCACTCGATCTTCAAGAAGAGTTCAGGCCGATCTTCTGCGATGCCTTCGTGACACGATTAGTGAATCGGGGCGTCATCACGCACGACGAATTCACCCAGGACAATCACCTGGCGGATGATGCGTTCAAAACCTACTGCTCGAAGTTTGACGAGT
Organism: Halorientalis brevis; assembly: GCF_042678165.1. Taxonomy (GTDB): domain Archaea; phylum Halobacteriota; class Halobacteria; order Halobacteriales; family Haloarculaceae; genus Halorientalis; species Halorientalis brevis. The sequence goes on from NZ_JBHUDJ010000009.1 coordinate 68,716, forward strand.
TCATGCAGGAGGAATTCACACACCCCTACTTTGAGTACACCGTCTCACGCCGCAAGGCCGTTCGACAGCAGGCGATCCTGTTACGGAAAGCGATTACTGACGAACTGGACGAGTACCACGCACTCACGTTCTCAAAATAACGATGCGCCTGGCAATTGCGTACGACATCAGCGACGATGCGAACCGTCGACGAGTGTATCGAACGCTTCAGCGATATGGGGCGTGGCGACAGTACAGCGTCTTCGAAGTCGACGTCTCCAAGTCTGAGCGAGTCGAGCTCGAAGACGAACTCGAATCGCATATTGAACCGAGCGATGGTGACCGGATCCGGATCTATCGCCTCTGTCAGTCGTGTCTCGATGATACGACGGACCTTGGCGAGGATCCGCCGAGCGAGCAATCCAACGTGATCTGATGCTGGTTACGTGGACCTTTATGAAGTAGCTGTACAGCCCCGGTCGACGTAGTCGGGTGCTAATTTGCGGGACTGAGAAAGCTTTTTGAGCCATATAGCCGTATTTCGACCCCCTGTCGCGACGGGCAGAAAACCCAGTACGGGATTGAAACCGCGGATGTCGCCGCTGCTGACGCCGGCGAGGCGGACGATGGTCGCGACGGGCAGAAAACCCAGTACGGGATTGAAACGCGTTCGCTTCTGTTTGATGTACCGGAGTTCCGTCGCGACGGGCAGAAAACCCAGTACGGGATTGAAACGCCGATCGATATCGTTCGGCACATCTCGATCGTAGGTCGCGACGGGCAGAAAACCCAGTACGGGATTGAAACTCAATAACGACATTGAGGGTGAAAGCTTCGAACCTGTCGCGACGGGCAGAAAACCCAGTACGGGATTGAAACGATCAGGACGCGTCGCGATAAACTCGCGGATCTCCGTCGCGACGGGCAGAAAACCCAGTACGGGATTGAAACTCGCTGACTGCGCTCGTCTCAAAGGTCCCGCTCAAGAGTCGCGACGGGCAGAAAACCCAGTACGGGATTGAAACGGCGTGAAACCCCACACTATCGAGGGCGACCCTGTCTTGTCGCGACGGGCAGAAAACCCAGTACGGGATTGAAACACCATCTTTTGTTGGCGAGGATACGACCGAATAACCGGGTCGCGACGGGCAGAAAACCCAGTACGGGATTGAAACAACGTCACGTACTACTTCGACGCGAAGCCCGCAACCGTCGCGACGGGCAGAAAACCGGTTCAAAAATATCTGATGGTAGCTTACTGCTCAACCACAGCCATGCCGTGCCACCAGTCGCTGCGTGGGCCGGCGTGTTTGAGCGTCAGTCCGTATTCGCCGAGAATGCTGTTCACGACGGCTGGAACCCCGTCAGTTCGGAGCGTCAGTTCCAGCGTCCACTGGTCAGTCGGATCGACGCTCGGGGCGATAACGTCGACCCCGATCACCGCGGGGACGGCTTCGAGTTCGTTCACGGCGTTGTGGGCACGGTGGCGGGCTTCCACGCGGCAGTTCATGCCGTCGCCTCCTGCGCAGAGTCCTTCGCCAGGTTGTAGCGGATGTCCGCCGCCTGCGCCTTCGCGGCCTGGTGGCGGTCGTGCGCTGGCGTTGCCGTGTTCCACCACTCGTCGATCCAGCCGCACTTGTCGTCGCGAACGTAGTCGATCCAGTGCTGGACGGCCGGCCGGGCGAGTTCCTCCGTGTGGACGACGTCGCCGTCGACGGTGACGTAGAGCGTGGCCCGGACGGGGTCCCAGCGGTGGCACCGGCCGCGTCGGTCGTAGCCGATGACGCCGGCTCGCTGTGCAACAGATTTTTCTCTCGAAGTGTCGTTGTCTGTCATGCGTAGCTTCCTACGCGAACCCTGCTCGCCGTGTCCCTAGCACGGTGGGCAATTCACATTCATCCAGTGTAATCGCCCAAGAGCGACGTGTTCGCGTATCTAATTAATGTGCCGCCACCACCATAAACTCTTTGACGCGGAACAACATTCAATGGAATAATGAGCGTGACTGACCCCGATAAGGTGGGTGAATTGAGCTACGAGAATATCAAGCGGTTGTTTCGCATCTCGGAAACGCCTGTTCTGACTGCCCCGGAGATTGCAGAGACATTCGGAATCTCCACCCAGGCAGCAAACTACCGGGTGAAGCAACTCCACGAGAATGGAGAAGTTGGGAGAAAACGAGTCGGCAGCTCGGCTGTCGTTTACTGGCTCTCAGATGATTGACGCCATTCAGAGAGCGTTTCTCCTACTTTCTGCTTCCCAGCCGGAGTCAACCAATAGACGACAGCAGCTGCGCCGACACGCTTCGACGCGATCAGATCATTTTCTTCGAGTTTGTTGAGTCGCTTATTGACTGCCTGGTTCGAGATCGGCAAGTTCTCAGTCACTTCTTTAGCTGTGAAGACCGGATCAGGGAGCAGAGCAGCTACGCGAAGAAATTCATCATCGGGGATCGAGCCGTCGTTTGTCGGCACTACCTACACTGCAGCCCGGAGCTTAATAAATATCTGAGCATTGTCAGAAGTTGATGCGCATCACCCATTGTTCCGGAACAACTACATGGTTCGCGATTAAAATCGAGCATAGTCTCGACGCGGTGGCACCGTCGCCACGCTTCAGAAACGGTGGCGACCTGCCCTAAACAGGCCGCCGCGTGAGGCTCCCGACGAGGCAGAAGCCATGTCAGCCTACGATATCGAGGGGCTTGAAACCTCTCACCGACAGTCGATAGTATCTCCACAGAATCTCCAGATCCCATTAACCAACATCCAACTTACTACCCCGACTCTGTTGGTTAGAAGTGTTGCCACACTTCCCGCCAGCCACGGTGGTCAGGAGGCATCATGACAGAGCCATCCGACGACCCCGAATGTTGCCCCATTCCTGACGATACACTCACGGCTGAGGAAGTATCTCTCACCAAGCAACTCCTCGCCGAGTGCCAGCAGCTCCGCGAGACCGTCGAAGCACAACAGGAACTCATCGACAAGCAACAGCAGACGATCACCGACCAGGTCAGCCGGATCAACGCCCTGGAGGAACGCGTCGCCGACCTCGAAGCCGACAGCGAGAAGACGCGGGACATCGCCCGGAGTGCGAGCGCCAAAGCCGAGCAGGTTGCCGCCGACACAGACCAGCAGGAGGATGCCGAGCAACTCCCCCAGGGCGTCGAGCCGTCGTCGTCGCCACTGGATTTCTTTGCGAACTGCCGGCAGTCGAAGGCGAAGGAGCTGTTCGTCGAGGACAGCAATCGGTCGAACACCTACCGCGCGATCTGTGTGGCGAAACGCTGGCCGGAGTTCGCCCAGCGACGGACCGACGGGAGCGGGATCTTCTTCACGCGGGACCACCTCGAAACGGCTCTCACGGCGCACCTGGGGGAGTCACCGCATCGCCAGACGATCCACCGGGTGTGGGATCAGTTGCAGGAGTTGGGGGGTGACGACGTCCGGGTGAAACGCCGGCAGGTCAGCCGGTCACAGGAGCCGAAGGAACTACTGACGATGGACATGGCAACGGCCGAGGGGCTGCTGGACAGTCGGTATCTCGGGTTGGATCTGTTGGAGGCGACCGCTGGGAAAACACGGACGGGTGGCGTCACGCCCGTTGTGACGGGGGTGACCGGCTGATACCGTGACGAATCCGGCATAGGACCGTCGCGACGACCAGCGATCCTGATCGACTTGTTTTCCCCACTCTGCAGGCGGCTGGTGCCTGCTGTGGCTAGCTGCAGGACTGTGCGGGACCCTACTCGTTCTAGGTTTAGTGAGCGTGTTCGTTACATGCGACCGGGTCTGGTGCTCGTGCCCTGCGTCACAACGTCTGTGACAGGATCCTGGATACGGCGTAGTGGGATTGAAGTTACTGCGGGTGATGTCGACTTTGGACGGGTTGAAACTGGGACGCCAACGATCTCTACCGAATTACAGCTCATAGAAGTTATCTAATTATCTCTTCAGTATTCTATAAGGCGTAGATCTGGTTATTTCACTTTCACTCTGGTGACGGAGCGCTAATAGGTCACGATATTGAACTGGTGAGTATAGATGACAACACGAAGATCTGTCCTGAAAGGTCTCGGCTGCTGCGCGGCTACTCTATCTCTCACCGGTCCTGGATCTGCGGTTGCCTCAACACAGTCCGGTAGTTTAGGGCAGTCCGTCAAGAGTTTCCAGGATGAGTTGGAGGACCGAGGGTTCACGGAGTATGAATCGTTGCAAGATTCTGGGAGTTCTCCTGACGAGGAAGGTGAGTACAATACCCGAGTTTACCACAAAAAGGAGGTTACAGAGCAGATCAGGGAAGAGTCTGAAGGAGAGGTGGAACGCCCGGGGGCTGTTTTCTTTGAACAGGAACTGACCGGTGACTGGGAAGGTTCCTGGGAGATCGATGCTTCCCTGGGGGAGGTATCGAACGAAACGGATTACGAGTTGAGCAACACGAACAATGTCGATATGAGTTTGTTCAAGATCAACGTCCCTATTCTCAGTCCTAAACTGGACGCAGACTATACTAAAAAGAACACTACAATAGAGAACCAGACGGTGGAAGGAGGTAGTAGTGAGTCAGAGAGTTTGGTCCCGCCTCACGCAATCGGCCATATCGTAAGTTCGTATGAGAGTTTGCTGCTGGAGTTAGGGTGTGACGATCTTCGATACTCGGATGGACTATGGCAGGATATGAGAGCAGGAAAAAATTGGGGAAAGACGTTCGTTGCACAGGATGAGGAAATAGACTATTCTAAAAGCGGTGTAGCCATGGCTCACCGGACATACAATGCAGAATGGGACGGTGCAGAGAAGTCTCTAACAGAGGGAGTCGACGGGGACATTTACAACAGTCATATCGATATCCGTGGGTATCTCTCGATAGAGAGTCAAGGTGGAGAGCAGCACTTGGCTGTCGGCGGTTTCTACATTAATGAGGACGAAGTCGATTTCAGCACTGGTCCTCTGTCGTCACCTGAGGTCGAAGTTGACGGAGAATCACTTCACGAAGATCTTATCCAGTTAATGTGTTCCCGAGAACTCAGTGAATGAGTGAGTGTTTCTCGAGCGGGCTGGCTACGTCGGTCTAATAATTTGGGTACGAATCCTATTGTGTAATTTATCCACTCGGTTGTAGTCGGGGACAACGGACTGTCACCTCCGGTCTGAGAGCGGATTAAATCAGCCAAACTCTCTCTTCTAAAATGACGTTGGCCGACTTTGCTACGTAGTTGGGGAGATTACGTTGAACGCCTACTAGTAACGTGGCTTTTCTTGGGAACACGGCGCAATCGTCTTTGGTGCAGTGAGATCCGAAGATTATGCCACTTCTTAATCCAGCTGGTCCCGGTGATACCCCATCAAATACACTTTCGGTGGCTCTCCATGCCGTCACTGATCAGGATTGCTAGTCTGGAAAATTTATATTTATCCTTGAACTAAACCAAGGTGATGAGATGGACGTATTTTGCTGCTCTTCTCGTACTCTGTGGGTTTCTTGCAACCTCTACAGTCGTTTCCGATACGGCTACTGCTCAAGCGCAATCGACTACTGACTCATGTCTTGATCCCCAGTCCGATATCACGCTTCAAAACGGCGTTTCAGTCCCTCGTACTGAAGCGAATGTCACCGGTGTACTTGATTACAACAGGAACACCCAGAGACTGACCATTACATATCATAATCTTTCCTCGGTTGAGGAGTTCTGGGTCGATCTATCGACGACCCATTACAACCGTGGTGTTAGAATAGTGAATGCGACTGGATTCGCCAATCTGTCGTCTGATATTGGGTATTCCTTTCGGTGGGATGGAAAAACGTCACGGCCAGAGGTGACCTTGACCGTCGTCGGTCAGCCGGCCTCTGGGAGAGAGAATCATGAATATGCAGCATCCTCACGCTGGGGGTTCTTTCCAGTCCCAAGCCATTCGGAGGCAACGAACCTCAGCTTCGCTAGCCAGGGATTTGTCGGCGATCAATTCATCCTTGCAGGACCGAACACAGTTCATTCGGCAACGGCGGGGTGCCAGGACATTCGCCTCATTGTGCCGCAGGCTGCGAATTTGTCCGAATCACCGGACAGTATCGTTAATTCGCTTGCTTCGGCCTCCAGCCAGTTCGATGCTGGACCACGATACACCTACGTCAATGCGTATGCAGTCACCGACCCGATCCGTCGTGGTGGGGCAGCGGAAACACACGAATTCTGGGTCCACGATGCAGCGACCTTTGACTTTGGTTCCGAATTCCGTGGCGGTGTGATACTGGCGAATACCTGGCTGCACGAATATACGCATACACGCCAGCTATTCACCTTTCATTCGACAGTCGATCTGGGAGAGAAGATGTGGTGGTTTACCGAGGCAAGTGCGACATACTATGCCGTCGATCTCACCACCCGACAGGTGTACGCGAGTCCATGTAACTATACATACTACTTCTGGAACTTGAGTCGCAGACGGATGGGCAATGTCGTTCTTAGCAATCAGAGCCGGTGGGGACCGCACGAGCAGGGCCAATACAGAAAAGGCGCTGTGGTGCTGTCAGCCCTGGATCAACGAATCCGGAACGAGACTAACGGACAACGTACGCTGGATGCTGTCGTCTATCGCATGAACACGCACAATGGGACTGTCACTTACGCCGACTTCAAACAGATCGTCAAGGATGTAGCGGGCACCCCACTCGATTCCTGGCTTGATACACATATCACAACCAGTACCTATCCAGAGCCAGGCCTCCGCAAGAAGGCCTGCCGCTGGCACTTAGCAAAGCAGCAATTACTCTATACGAACAAGGGCCGCGTAGCCCTCCTCTTGGCCTGTCTCATTGTCATTGGTACTGGCTATCACATATATCAGTGGAAACAAAACTAAGTCTGATACAGTGAACCAAACCAGTGAGAAATCGTAGTCCCCGGTATCCTATCTCGACAGTCTACTTCGCAAATACATCTCGAATATCGAACAGCAACGCTAGCGCTTTGTCGAACTGCCGGTCACGGGCCGACTGTGTGGTGTCGGGGTCGGAGGCGGTACGCAGGTGCGAAAGTGCCGTCCGATAGTTCGAGAAGATCGTGGCGTAGTCGCTGATGGCCAGCGACGAGGAGGCGAGCGCATACGACTGTACGGGGGACGGAATATCGACTTGAGCGGGTTTCTGTGCGGACTCAAACTGTGTGCGTGCCTGGTCGAAATTTGACTGCTCGAACAGCTTCGAGCCGGCTTCCACGTCCGTACTGATTCGGCGAAACGCCTCTTGAAGTTCCAGATGCGTCTCGTAGACAGTCATCTGCTTGCGGAGTCCTGTGGTTACCTCCTCGGCGGCTGGTAGGAGCCGGGCTACAGCCGAGGATTCAAGCAACTGAGTTTGAAGTTCATCAACGTCGCTGATTCCGCTCCCAAAGTTGTCGAGGGAAACATTTTGTAAGTCCGTATCGCCTGCCTGACCCCGGTTGAATGCCCGCTTTTCTCGGTCACGAATTTTCACCCTCACGTCGAACCCATCCAGAAGAGTCGTCCGGAGGGTGGTGTAATAATCGAACGCTGAATTGATCGCCCCGATGTTCGGTCCCGTTGGAGTCGGGCTATTTGGTGTGTGCCTTGACCGACGAATCCCTTGCTTCTCAAGCGATTCTTCGACCCTACGTAAAGTGCGTCTGATACGCTGGGTCACGTCCGGGAGCTGTTGTGGATCCGCGAGATCGCGCTGATCGATGAATGACGCAAGCTGCTGGAACTCCGTCTCGGCAGTCGTGAAATCCGGAGGTGACTCTTCTTTGTCCGATTGGGTAGACAGCACTATAGCACCAGCTGTGCCAATCGCACCGATCTTGAGCAGTTTCCGCCGATCGGGGTCTGGGCTGTCGCCGTTCGCCATTGTCGCCTCGTCGTAGTGACAATAATTAAATTCGTCGGCAGAGACCGATTCCTATGGTCGAACTGGAGTCCGCCCGGACGGAACTAGCCGGCCAGCGATTGCAACAGGGCTTCCAGACACACGCCGCTGTGCAGAGCCGGGAGCCTGCCCTGGCGCTGGCACGCCAGCTCGACAACGGGCACGACCTGGCGATGGATTTGGAAATCAATCCGGAGACGGAACTCAAGGACGTCAAATCCCAACTCTCGACAGCCTCGCTCAGGCGGCTCCGTAAGATCGTGGATGTGCTCGAAGACGATCTCGGAGTGAAGTTAGCTCACGGCAAGTTCGCCCGGCTCGCCGGAACCGCCGCGACACTCAACTCGTCCCTGGCGCTCGCAATCGCGGGCTGGAATCTACTGGAGAGTGCCAATACGTTGACCGGGGCCGCCGCCAAAGTGTCGTCGCAGGCTGCGATTGACGAGAAGTACTACCATCGCTTCTACCGAGCGGGGGGTATGTTCCTCGTTGAGTGTTTCCTCTTCACGACGCCACTGACATTCGAAACAGCCTGGAAAGGCACCCGGTTTTTGAACAATCGGTATCTCTATCGACTGCGGAACGTTTCGTCGTTCCTCTACCGGTTAGTCCTGAGTGAGGTGCATTTCGCTATCCAGAACCTTCTGAAATCCAGCCTCCGGAAGCCAGAGGAACTCTACTCGTATCTCGTCGAGATGACCACCCAGACTGTGACTATCCTCAAAAAACAGTCTTCCGATGGAATCGGTGAGGTAGCGGCTAAGGTTGAGACGATCGTGGACGAGTTCTACGCGTTTATTGAGGACACCTATCAGGTCGTGGTTCCCGATGTAGATTTTGCGGCGATTGTCCAAGACGTCTTAGAGGAACTCGATCTGTCCATCTCGATTCAGTGGTAGCTGGTGGTCACCAGCCGCTTGACACAGTCGGTTGCGTGGAGGACCTTAGCAGTAAAATCCATTATTGCGAAGTATGAGAACTCGGGTTCGGTCTTTGCGTGCCGATCTCGTCGTACTCAGGGAAGCCCCTGGCAACGTAGCCACCACGAACCAAGGGACCGATTCAGTGTCAACTAACAACCCGTGAGCCCTCGGCCGGGTCGCGGTCGCTGTGCGGGATATCCGGGGGATAGGGCCCGCACAGACGACCACGCAAGCGCGACCCGGCCTCGCCCTCACAGTCCGCCAGGCCCGCCCGTGGGCCATCTGACGAATGGCGACGCTTCCAAAAGCGACGCTGTAAGATAGCGTGGGTCGCTTCCTATCTCGCGATCCCGCGCGCCTTCGGACAACCCGACAACTCGCGCACGCGTCGAGTCACGCGCACGGACTGCCAGCACTCAGGCGCGCGGACTGCGCGCCGGGGCCCACCCGCACCTCCTTGAGTCGGTGCGGGTCCCGCCCGGTGCTCGGTCGCGCGGTGCGGGCCAACCGCGCGACTCGCGTCGTGAGAGTAATCTGTTCACACGTAGGTGCCCCGGTTCCTGCGCTCGCGTGGCGTGCTCGGATACGCGCCCCCGCTCGCCGATGGCGAGGCTGCGCGGGGGCTGCCGGGACGCGAGCGCAAAGCGCTCGGTCCGGGCTGCCGGGCGCGACTCCCGCACATGGGATTCCATCCGACGCACAGCGCGGATTCCATCCCATGTGACGCCGTCGTGCCGGGCGCTCAGGGGCCCTCCCGCGCACGGCGCGGGCCCCTCCCTGACGGACCACCTACGTGCGAACGGCGGGCGAGCCGGCGGCTCGCCCTTGGTCTTCGACCAGATCATAGACGGGGGTGGCCCGTCCGGGGCAGGTCGCGATCCCGGCGGTTGGTCGGTTCGTGACGTGTCGTCGGCCACCGGGCGGGGCGTGGGGCGACAGCCGTGGCTCGCGAGTGCAGAAAGCGAGGCGCGGTGAGCACCCCTGTGTGAAGCAATTTGGTGATTGCAATGAAAGGTAACACGACTTCGCTGAAAAAGGTATCGACGGATAACTACGGCGCGCTGGCGGACAAGCGGCGCGATCCACGCGAGGAACAGCTGACGGTCGCGATGGCCCAGAAGGTTAGCGGGCCGGAACACATGCTCCAGCAGGTGGCCAAAACCCAGTCCGGTGACGAGTTGGACTTCCGGCCCAACAAGGGCAAGGACTCACGCGCGAATTACTACGACGTCCAAGATGACTACAACTGGACGCGCGATCCGGACGTGGCGCCCGCTCGCCGCGCCGGCGAAACCCTGGCCCAGCAGGAACGGCGGCTGGCGCGCGAGGATGAGCTGACTCGCCACCGGACGCTCGCCCGCGATGCCCACGAGGCGGGCGTGAACCGTGCACAGTCCTGCCGCGTCCAGAACGCGGCCGACACACCCTCCCAGCGGACGACGGCCGACGAGCGCCCGGACGTTGGGCTGGAAGACAGCGCCGATCCACGCGAGCGGCTCACCCAGGACGACCTCGCGGCGGTCAATCGGGTCGCCATGTCACTCGCCGACGAGTTGGGCCACGACGTCCAGCTGGGACGGGCCGGGCTCGCCAAGCTGGTTGCCCGGCGCGTCCGCAGTGGGGCAGACCCGATCGGGGCAGCAACGGCCGTCAAGCGCTCGCTCCAGCGGCTGCCCGACGTCGCTGAGACGTTCACTGACCTCGACCAGTTCACGACCTGGAAGACGACGGTCGACGTCACAGTCGACAAGCTGTTCGCGATTCCGGCCCCCAGCCAGTACCAGGCGGGGTACGTGGAAGACGCGAACGGCGACCGACGCAAGTTCGTCTACTGGGAGAAGTCCCACAAGGCATCTGGGATGCCCACGCTGCGAGAGGGTGACGAGGTGCGACTGGAGGACGTGGCGGTCAACGTGTGGCACGGGCAGGCCTGCCTGGCCATTCTGGGCGACACGGCGATCACGTTCGACAAGCGTGGTGACGGGCCCGCGCACCGGAGCGGGACGCGAACGGACGCCCCAACGATCGGGCCCTGGAAAGTCGACTCAGACACCCACGCCTGGATCGAGACGGCGGACAGCGAGCGCGCGCTCGAGCACCTCGCGGACTAACCCTCTCGCCGCTCTTTTTTCGTAAGGGGTTCCGTCGGTGAGGGAATCAGTGCCGCCACTCGTGGGGCAGGCAAATGGGCGACACGCCCCGGCTGGTACTCGATCGCCCCGCGCGCGACGCCAACGGGGCGCTGCGTCGGCGCAGCGCGCGTCTCGCAGCGGTCCATCGTGCTCACATCCGTTGCGCGCGATCCCAGTTCATGCAACAGTTTGAGCGTCGAGCCCGCACACTTGCGGTGGTTGGGCGGTGGGCAACAGAAAGTTCGGTTCTGGGCCGTGAGTCCGTCTGCTATGGCGGGGCTGGAAGCGTCTTGCATCCGTTGCTGCAGGTATGGAGCAGGTACTGCCAGTCGCGATGGCGTCGGTGTGTACCCGCCGTCTGGTCCGTGCCTGTGGTTAACCCAGCCGGTTCCCAGGTGAGAACAGTATATATCGGCTGGGGTGTCACTCGATACCGAGTGTGAGTCGTGTGGGTGAGTGCTGCTGTGGTCCGTTGGAACTTAGACTCACAAACTCTCGGACATGTGGAGTGATGTGAAACGTGGTCGGTAAACGACTCTTGGCGTCAGACTCGCCGCTCGCATCGCGACACTGATGACGTCGTGACGGGTCGTTCCGTTTGCGTGGAACCAACGCGCTTTCCAGCCTTACCGAACGTTCACATCATACCTTTTGGCAGTTTGGTAAGACCACTGGTGATGCATCGGGTGCCTCTCCAGTCCAGCTATCATCATCCAATCCTTCGATTTACCTGCTGATACACAGTGCAAAGGCTGAGCCGTCTGATTAAGCCCCTCTGCGCTGAAAATACAACTCCCATAATATGATAGTGTATATACTATATCGCATCTATAGGTCGGTGGTCTGATGTGTGGGGCGAACAACTCGATACCTATGAACAAGGATTTACAACAAATTGGTAGTGGGGTAGCCGGTCTCGATGACCTGCTTCGGGGCGGATTTGCTGCAGGACGGATGTATCTCACCATCGGTCCCCCGGGGTCCGGAAAGACGTTACTCGGCATGCATTTCCTCGAACAGGGGCTTGAAAACAGTGAGACGACCCTGCTCATTCACGGTGAGGAATCACAGCCAGAGATCGCCACCAGTGCAGCCGCAGTCGACATCGACATCGACGGGACGGAGTTCCTGGACATCGGTCCCAAGTCGAGCATCTTCATCGAAGACCGCACGTACGACCTGGTTGCCCCGAGTGAAATCGAACGCGACAGATACACGCCGGAGATTCACGAGGCAGTCAGCGAGATCGATCCGGATCGAGTCGTCATCGATCCGATCACCCAACTGCGCTACGTCGAGGCGAACGACGCACAGTTCCGCCGACAACTCCTTTCGTTCATGCGCTTCCTCAAGGGTGAGGGTATCACCGTGCTGGCCACGGCGACAGCAACACCGGACCGCGAGTACGAATCTGAACTGCGGTCACTCAGCGACGGGATCGTCGAACTAACCCAGGGTGAGGGCGGCCGTCGGATAGAGGTCACAAAGCATCGAACGATCGGTCAGATAGAGGGGAGCCACGGGATGGAGATTCGGGACGCGGGAATCGAGGTGTTTCCTGCACTGGTTCCCAAACAGCACGAACAGTCGATCGGCGATTCACAGATCTCGGCCGGCATCGACGAACTCGATCGACTCCTCGGCGGTGGGATCGAACGAAACACCGTGACGTTCATCACCGGGCCGAGCGGGGTCGGCAAGACGACGCTGGGTGGGCAGATACTCGCCGAGGTTGCGCAAAGTGGAACTGCAGCGCTCTACCTGTTCGAGGAGAGTATCGAGACGTTCACCCACCGATCCGAGGCGATCGGCATTCCTGTGGCACAGTTACGTCAGGAGGGGAGGCTGGTGATTCGCTCAGTCGAACCGCTGGCCCGCTCCGCCGAGGAATTTGCCAGTCTGGTCCGGCGCGACGTCGAACAAGAAGGCGTTGAGACGGTCATGGTCGACGGTACCGACGGATACACGATGGCCATTCAGGGCGAGCGAGAGCCACTTATCGCCAAACTCCACAGTCTCTCCCGCTATTTGACGAACAACGGCGTGACGATGCTGGTCACGGACACGACCCCGGAAATAACGGGCGTCTCCACAGCGACCAGCTTCAATGCCAATTATATCGCCGACAACATCGTGGTGTTGAGTTACATCGAGATGGACAGCGCCCTGCACAAGGTGATCGGCGTCCTCAAAAAGCGTGCCGGACGGTTCGAGCAAACCCTCCGTGAGTTCAAGCTCACGGACGACGGCATTCAGGTCGGTGACCCGTTAACGAACGTCACGGGTATCCTTCAGGGTACTCCCTCCATCGCAGAGACACCGGACGGCAAATGAACAGCATTGCTCTGCTCATCGACCGGCCGGCGGACAGAGACGCCGTTCGAGACCTACTTCCCGCCCGATATGACGTCGTGACGAGCGGGAACCTCGACGAGAGTGACATCGTGCTGGTCGACGAGCGTGCCTTTCCGACGTATCACGCCAGACTCCAGGCACGGGTCGAAGCTGAGCATCCCCTATTCTGTCCGATTATTCTCATTCGGCATCCGACATCAGCCGTCGACGTATCGGTACACGACCCTGACGAGCGTGAGCCACCGCTGGTCGTCGACGACATCGTGGAAGCGCCAGTAACTCGGGAACGTCTCGTTCGGCGGATCGAATCGTTACTGGCTCGTCGTGACCAGTCGAGAGAACTCCACGAGACAGTCCAGACCCTGGCCGACGCCAACCGGCGGCTGGCGCGTCACGAGGCGATCGTCCAGCAGATGGACGATTTCGCCCTCGTCGTCGATAGTGACTGGACGCTTGCATACATGAACGAGACAGCCCTCAGCTATGCAGACACCTCACTGGGAGCCGTCGAAGGCGAGCCGATCATGGACCTGGTCTCAGGCTGGGTCGCTAGCGATGAGGACCCAACGCGATTCGAAGAGGCACTGGAGACAGTGTACGAGGACGAGTCGTCGACCGAGTATCCAGTGACGGTCGAACTCGAACTGGCGTTGCCAGTCGGCTCCATCACGACCGAGTATCACTGCTCGCCGCTCGAAAACGAGGGCCAGAAAGTCGTCGTCATCGGCCGCGATATTACCGAACACAAAGACCTCGAGAAGACGCTCCGCAGTTTCAAGCGAGCCGTCGAACATGCCGGCCATTCCATCGTCATCACGGACGTCGACGGGACGATCCAGTACGTGAACCCAGCCTTCGAGGAGGTCACCGGGTACACGGAGGCGGAGGCTCTCGGAAAGACCCCACGGATTCTCAAATCCGGCGAACACGATGAAGCGTTCTACGAGCAGTTGTGGGAGACGATTCTCGACGGCGAGGTCTGGCAGGCAGAGATCGTCAACGAATGCAAGAACGGCGAGCAGTTCATCGCCAGCCAGACGATTGCGCCCGTGTTCAACGAGATGGGAGCCATCGAACTGTTCGTTGCGATCAACCACGACATCACCGAGCGGAAAGAGCGTGAACAGCAACTCGAGGAACAGCGCGATAATCTGGACATTCTGAACCAGGTACTTCGCCACGACATCCGAAACGATCTCCAGATGGTGACCTCCTACGCAGAGTTGCTCAGTGACTCTGTCGACGGGGAAAAAGCAGAGTATCTCGACGCGGTCCGCGAGAACGCGGCCCACGCAGTCGACCTGACGACGACGGCACGGGAGATGGCCGAGGTGATGCTCACGACCGCCGATGAGACCCAGTACATGCGTCTCCGACGGATGCTCAAAGATGCCGTGGATGAGATACAGGCGGGGTATCCTGACGCCGAGATCACCATCGAACCACCGGTTCCTTCGGTGAAGGTCCAGGCCACCGAGATGCTGGATTCCGTCTTTGACAACGTGCTGAAGAATGCGATTCAGCACAACGACAAGGACGTCCCCGAGGTTACCGTTGCAGTCACAGAACGTGACCAGATGGTTCTGGTCCGAATCGCAGACAACGGGCCGGGTGTCCCCGACAACCAGAAGGAGGAAATCTTCGGCAAAGGGGAAACCGGGCTGGACAGTTCGGGAACCGGGATCGGTCTGTACCTCGTCCAGACGCTCGTCGATATGTACGGAGGAGACGTCTGGGTTGAAGACAAAGCGGCGGCGGGAGACACCGGCAGCGCTGGGCCGGAGGCCACCGAGACCGACAGTAACGGCGCCGTCTTCATGATCGAGTTACCAAAGCCGGCCGAGCACGACCAGCTGGCACAGCGGGGTCGGTAAAATCAGGATGATTAGGATCCGGATCGACTGTTGACCAGGTCATCGAGTCGCTGGTCGATAGTCGCGATCTCGTCGGTTTGATCGTCGATATCGTCGGCGATGTCGGCGGTCTGTGTGGCGATCTGGTCCGCCGCGGTCGTGGTCTGTTCGACCATGCTCGCAACTTCTTCGGTCGAGGCCGCCTGCTGGTCGGTCGCCGTCGCCACCTCTTTGATTCCTTCGTTCACCTCGGAGACAGCGCTGTGGATGTCGTCGAGGATGTCCGCTGCCTCGTCAACGGAGTCGATCCCGTTCGCGATCCGGTCGTTGTTCGCTTCCAGCGACTCGACGGCGTTTGCCGTGTCCGTCTTGATGCCGTTGATCATCGACTCGATTCTGCTCGCGTGGTTCTGTGACTCGCCGGCGAGTTGTTTGACTTCCTCGGCGACGACGGCAAACCCCTCACCGGCCTCGCCCGCCCGCGCCGCCTCGATCGAGGCGTTCAGCGCCAGGATGTTCGTCTGCTCGGCGATGTCGTTGATCACCTCGACGACCTCGTCGATCTCGGCGACGCTCTCCTGGATCTGGCCGACATCCTCGGAGACTTCCTCGCCGGCGTCCTGAATCTCGGCCATCGCCTCACGGACTTCGGCCGCCGACTCCTGCCCGTCGTCGGCGAGTTCCTTCGCTTTCTGACTCGACGAGGACACTTCCTCCGATGAGGAGGCGATCTCTTCGACCGCTGCCGAGAGATTCGACACTTCCTGAGACACCTGCTCCATGCCCTCGTACTGTTCGGCGGTCCCCTCGCGAATTTCGCCGAGTTGCTGCGCGATCTCGATCGCGGACTCGTGCAGTTCCGCCACCGACGTCTGCATCTCGTCGGCAGCCTCGTGGTCGTAGCCCTCATTCCTGTTAATGTTCTCCTCGATATCGTCGATGTCTGTGTCGAGATCACCGCCGACGTTGTCACTGATGTCCTGTTCTAAATTAGCAGTGTCGTCACGCGGACCCGTGTCAGGGGACATACATCTAGCTGTTATAGACATGTGTAAAATAAACTACCGACCGAACATCTTCGGCGGTGTGTAGTGAGGAGTTATTCCTAGGAACTATTGTCGTGATACCACTACGACCGCGTCAATCTGGGCACTTCACATCCGCAAAGGACCAGCAGTGCAGTGGCTGTGAGCCAGTCGCGTTCTTTCGGCGGCTGGGCAGTGGCGAGTCGTGTACTCAGGCTCTCCGGCGGCGTCGCTGTGGGTGGTCTCCCTGGGGGTGTGTTCGGTGGTAGGCAGCCGCGCTGCTGTGCGAGATCGCCCGCACGGTCGGCTCGTCTGGGGGCACGCTCCCCGGGTCCTGGGCGTGAGCGCTGGGTGTCGCGGGGAGTTTCACTCGACACGGAGATGTCCCGGGCGACCGCGGTGTGTGTCGGGCCCGTACTCGTGACGTGTGGGGGTCGGGTCGGGTGGTGTGCGTGGCGGGCTCGTCGCGAGCACCACGCCGGGACGCAGCCGTTGGGCCAGCCCGGCGTGGTCTTACCAAACAGTGCGTGCCTGATTTCTTTCTGTGTTTGGTAAGATCGGTGGTGCCGGGCCAGTCTGTTCTGAGGACCTGTCGCCACTGCCGGCGACAAAGTCGCCTTGTCGGATGTCGCTTCAATCAGCTAAGGTTCCCTCTGAAACCGTCCGTGATGGTGTCCTGCTCTCTGACGTTGTCCTGTTTCAACCCATCAAGGGTCCGTCTGGGGCCCTGGAAGGTCGACTCGGATACCCACGCCTGGATCGAGACGGCGGACAGCGAGCGTGCGCTCGAGCACCTCGCGGACTAACCCTCTCGCCGCTCTTTTTTTTGCGTCGGTGAGACACGCTGCTCGCTGGCAGATCTCACGGTGGATTTGAGTGGGAATTAACTAGCGAAGGGTCATCACGGGTAAGCGCTGTGCGCCAGCATTTCAAAACCGCTCGCGTGACCACGTCGACCGGTTCGACCTCGATACACGAGGGGACTCGTGTGTTCGCAGTCGGAGGTTCGTGAAAGTGATTCTCCGGAGCATGCGGTTCTGGATGACGGTCGAACCGAAAGTCAATGCCATCTGACTCGGTATAGTGGAAGTTGTAGCAGTCGCGTTCGGTCCAGACGATATCGAATCGACCACATGCGCTCTCGCCAAACCCTTTGTCGACGGTGATATTCAGTTCCGGCCGCGGATCCAATCGATCACTGAGATCGTGATGGGTGACCAGTGGCTCGTGTTGCAGAAAGATATCACGGATGCGTTGGAGGGCCCCGTAGTCGATTGGGCCCGTATTCCCGGTCAAATACGACATTTCTCAGACAACCACTTTCCGTGCGTCATGGAAGCTGATCGCTGCTTTCGTGAGATAGAGGTTCTTCTGAGCGGTCTGCCACGTCGTATGGTCATCCCAGCCCTCGTGGTCGTCTGGATCGAGTTGCTGTGCGAGTTCTGCCGGTGATTCAACGCCATATGTCGTCCGGATCTCGCTCACAGTCTGCTTCAGTTCCTGCAGTGTCTCGATCAACTCGTCTTCGGAGTACTCGTCGTGAAGCTTCAGCACCTGCTGATAGATATACATCTGATCGTTGCGCTTGTACAGTGCGCCCTGTCCACCCTCGATTTTCTCGACGAGTCCGATCTCAGTGAGCTCGGTGAGTTCATCACGGACTACCGGCTTGCTCGCTCGTGCTTGCTCGGCGATCTCGGATGCTGGCGTGGGCTCGGTCGTTCGCGTGATGACAGCCTTAATTCGCTCTCGTGTCGTTGTCTCGCTCTTCCAGTCAGCCACTGCCGCCTCGTTCACGTCGTCGTACTCCTCGATTGGGTCAGATTTCATGCATCCTCTCTGTCTCCGTTCCCAGTGCGTAGCTAAGATATGGTTCCGACCGGAAATATATCTTATCCACAGTCGGCTCTCTCCGACGGCGAACACACTGCCTGGATCCGTACGAATCAGTTACTGTAACAGTCTGCACTGGTCACGAGGGGCGGTGAAGACGTCCGACGCTGGGGGATTCGATCGGTGTGTGGAGTGCGTCGAGTTAGGCCTCCCGGTCAGAGCAAGTCATTCGGTGGATACTGAGTACTGTGATACTGACGTCTGCATTCTGGTCATCCTGCATCGAGTTCCACCGTCGATGCTTCGGTCGTGCAGGAGAGCACTGTTCTCTGACCGGGTGTCGCGGGGGTTGCCAGACTATTCTGTGGGCCATCAGGGAACCAGTTAGACACGCCATCGAACAGTCCCTGGAAGGTCGACGCAGACACCCACGCGTGGGTCGCGCGGATCGACTCCAGTCGCGCACTCGACATGCTCGACGAACCCGCTCTCGCCGCTCTTTTTTTGCGCAGAAGACACGATGGAGTTCTGGTACGTCGGCGGTTCAGTGGGCCAGGCAGCCGAGCGACCGTTCCCCGGTTGCAAACGGCGGTGCTCCGCGCGCGGCGCCACCGGCCACCGCCCACTGTGCGGTCGGTGTCCGGTGTCCAGGCACCGCCTGGACGATGGGTCGCTGCATCGGCGCTGCGCGCGCCGAGCATCGGTCCATCGTGCTCGGCCGCTCACGACACGTCGCGACCGACCTGCGCGCGATCCCGCGCCGCGAGTTTCAGCTGTGACGTTGCGCCGGCGGCACTTGAGGGTCGACGTCGACGCTAGTCTTGATGAGAGCGTCGACTTAGGGTCAGGCTGGGACCGACCGATCCGAGTCGGGGCGCATCGAACCCGGACCTGCTGTGGCGGCCAGGCAACGAGCAGGTGGGGAAACAGGTGTGGCGAGCCGGTGGATCCAACAGTGAGTTTAGACGTGGCTGTGGGGCAGAGTGAGTGCGACAGTGGGGCACCCAGGCCAGCGTAGAGAGGATCGAAAATCGACGAGAGGTAGGTCAGCGAGCGTATGATTTTCAGGTGGCAGATCCGATTTCGGGGGCCGATTCTGGAGGGCAAGATAAAGGGGTACCACACCACAGTCAAAATCGCAAGACGGCAGTCGATCCAATCTACCACACACCACAAAATCTGTGCTAGATTGGGTGCTAGACCGGTGCAGTCCTGCGGTTTTCGAAAAATCTGTGCTAGATTCCACCACCGTAATATAGCAGACAAATAGACCGGATCGAGATCCGATCGCACGCTCGGCAGGACGCGTAATCCGTCGGACAGTAAGCAACACAGCCCCATAGTGTCAAAAGTGGATTATTTTGGAGACACAAGCCACACCAGTATTCTCCGGTGGTCGATTCCCGCTCTCCACACCAGCAGATTCACGGCTGAATGACTCTCGCAATGGCTGCTGGTAGGTGGAGTTTCAAACGGTGGAGTCCCCGCTCCATGATCGCCGGTAGTCGAGCCACTATAGCTAAATTATCATCGAGAACAACGCGACTGACTTGCGACCCAAACTCAGTGATCAGCCGAGACTGGAAGGATCCAACGTAGGTTACTCGTCTTCATCTTCGTCGTCGTCCGAGAGGATCTCGTCCTCGATCGGGGATGCCTGGACGAGCGTTCGCAGCCAGCCCTCGACATCACGGAAGTCCACGAGTGCCTCGGTGTAGCCGACACCGGCTTCACCGGGCGTCGCGTCCTGTTTCACGAAGGTGATATCTTTCTCGTTCATGCCGAATCCATCACGGGCGATTTCCCGATCCAGTTTCGGAGTGTTAAAGAATTCGACAGTTGAACACTGGCCGGTAATCGTCTCCCGATGGCTATCGGCTTCTTGGTCAGTCGTCGCGACGAACTCGTCGGGATCCTGGCTGACGAACCACATCATCGCGTCGTGATGACGCCAGTGGCGAGCCGCTCGCTGAAGCCACTGGACCATCTCGTCGGAGTGCAGCAGGTAGTGCGCCTCGTCGATCACGAACATCGTCTGACCGGGCGCGCGTTTGACCGTCTGGTACGCCTGGGTGAGCATCAGATGGAGCATCGCCGACTTGTCGGCGTCGCCCTGTCCTTCGATCTGCTGGAGGTCGAGATACGTGACCTCGCCCGGATCGATCGACACCTCCGTCTCACCCCGGAGATGGTTGTACTTGCCCGTCTCTTTGAACCCCGAGAGGTAGTCGAGCAGCTCGGCAGCCTGCTGAGCTTTGTGCTCTTTCTCCCGCTCGGTATCACCCATCGTGAATCGCCCCGGGTGGCGGGCCATCTCCTTGGCAGTCTCGATGAAGTCATCCAGGGTGGGTTGCTCATCGACCTCGATATCATCGGGCGTGATCCCGTGGTCGATGAACGTGTGCTCGATGCACTCTTCGATGGTCGAGGAGTATTTGTCTGGGTCTGGTCCGCTGATACTGACGATCCTGGCGATGAACTCCCGCCCACTATCCACGGCCATGCGGAACGGGTCAACCGAGATATCGGTGTTTTCCAGCACCGCTTCGGGTGGTTCTTCGACATCGAGCGGGTTGATCGTATCTGCCCCGTCGACGACGATGTGCTCCCCGTTACACAGGTCGACGATGTCGTCGAACCCACCCATCGTATCACAGAGGATCAGCGTCCGGTTCCCCGGATCCGCGGCCCACCAGCGAAGGGCGCGCTTGCCGACGGCATAGGTTTTGCCTGACCCACTCGGTGCGATCGTCAGCTGGTGGGGAGCTCCACCGCGGTTGAACGGGTCCGCCTTGAGCACCGTCCCGTTCTGGACAGAGCGCCCGTACTCGACGCCGGAATCTTCCTGCATGTACCGGGTCGCCGGTGGGAACGTCGCTGCTGGCGTCCCGCCGAGCGTCATGCGATACCGGTTACGGAACGAGTTGTCGTCGTAGACATCCCGACCGACGGGTCCACAGGACTCGAACATGAGCTTCTGCTTCGAGGCCGGCGCCAGCGCCATCATGTCCGCTGGCTTCGATTCAAGGATATCGTGCACCTGGTCGGCTTTCTCGTCCAGCGCCCGGATCTTGTACAGGTCCATCGTCGAAGCCTGATCGTCGAGCAGTTCGTCAATGCGTTCCTCAGCTTTGTCCAGGGCCGCCTCGTTGCCCACCCGGACAGTGACGTAGGCATTGATGTCCCAGGGCTGGGTGTTGGACTGCTGCAGAAGCTTGTACATCGTCATGTACGTGTCGAGATCGTCCGTAAGCGCAACCGACGACACGTCCGTCTCGGCCTCGCGTTCGACCGCTTCAGCGTCGATCTCGGCGATCAGATGTTCGAGTTCGTGAATGGTCGACGCCCGGTCGCGTGGGCGGCACTTGATGTTGACATCCACGTCGACGCCCTGAATGGTGTAGAGGTCCTGCAGGAGCATCGACTCGGGGTTCGCCGGCCAGGACGCCAGCCAGAACGTCTTACAGAACTGATCGCCGACACGCACGAATCCGGTGTCGATATCGTACGATTCCGGCGCCAGGCGATCCTGCAGCCCGACAGACTGGTGACGCTCGTACAGGTCCTCCGGGTTGGCGCCGTCAGCAGTTGTAGCCTCGTCACCGACGGATGGGATTCGTTCGACGGCAGCCAACAATCGGTCAGGCATGACCTGTGTAGCCGTCGCCAGTCGTGAGCGGTCAGGACCACCTTCAGCGGTGTCAGACTCATCTTCTGACTGATCATCACTATCTGAGTCTTCTTCAGGCGCTACCTGCGTAGCGCCACCGTCAGCCGCTTTCCCGCCGGGCTGGTTCGAACGAACAGTGACCGGCCCGGTCTGGGTCGACTCCAGATCCACGTCACCCTCGACGTGGTCAGGGACGTCGCCGGTGTCCATCCACTCCCGGATGTGGGGCCACGTCGACACCGACGAATCAGTGCATACCTGCTCCTGCGAGAGGGAATTCGACTGTTCCGTTCCCGTCCACTTGTCGGCGACCAGCGCTGCCAGTTCCTCGGGTGACACCCGGTCGACGGAGACACCGTCGATCGGCGAGAACACGTCGTGTTCGAGCGTGGAGAGGCGACGGTGCAGGGTTTCGACCATCTTTTTCCGTCGTTTCTGTTCTTCGAGCGTGTCATCCGTGAGGAACGGCACGAACAGTTCGAGCAGCCGACGCCCGCGAGACTGGACTGTCTGTTTGCGGACGGAGACCTCCTCCGGTTTGACCTCCACACGAACGTAATGCCGCCACTTGCGAGGTTGCCAGACCGTCTCCTGTTCCTCGTGCCACTGGTCGATATCGTACAGCAGGTTCCGGAGATCGAACCACTCGGGGCCAGCCAGTTCCTCGGAATTGGCGGCCTTTCGGTAGGGCTCCGTGATCTCCGCTGGATCAACCCGCGACGTCGTCGAATAGAACTCGAAATTGAAGTCCTTGATGTCTTCGTCGATACCCTTCGCGAGTTGCCCGACGAGCAGGTTCAGTTCCGACTCGGTGGCCTTGTCCGTATTCCGGCCGTGGAGCCGGACGAGCCCGACCAATCGGCCGTCAGCCATCTTAACGAAGCCGTTGCTATGGATCTGTTCGACGCCGTGGACCGTCTCTTCGGCTGCGGTCTCGTGACTCATCGGGAGCTGCAGCCAATTTTTGAGCTTCAGACGCGGTGCGTACAGTTTGTCCCTCGGACTCGTGAAGTCGTGACTGCTGAGTACCACGAGGAAGGCAGTGAGCGCCAGCAGGACACCCAGCGCGATGACGAGAGCGCTGCTCATGCCGGAGAGAAGGAACAGGCCGGCGACGGCCACGAGCACACCCGGGACCACTAACACGAGTTCGGCCGCTGGGATCGGACCGAGTTTGATGCCCGTATTCACATATGGCGGTACGACCTGCGTCGGATCGCGATCGATCTGTTGCTGTGGCATGAGTGATTACCTCCGTCGGCCATCGCGGTCGAGAATCTGGTCACGGCGAATCTGCTCTCGGCGGCGACGCTCTCTACTCATTCGCTGAGAGGGCGATCGATTCCCGTGCTCGTCGTAGGGCCGGCTGGCACGGCCGCTCTGAGCGGGAGTCTCATCGCCATCGTCACCACCACCGCGCCCGTCGGCACCGCTGTCATCTCCGGTCAGTCTTCCTCTGGGCAGCCGGTTGTTTCGCGGGAGCGCAATGGGGTTTGCAGCCGTCCCCCGTTCGGCCGGTGGCCCTGTCGCGCGGCCTCGGGGGAGTCGAGCGACTACCCCACCGCCACCCCCGCTACCTCCTTCCGGGTCCGGATCATCGTCATCGGACCGGAATCGTGAGCTAACCGCCGACAGCGTCGCCGCGACATCGCGACCCGTCTTTTTCACCTGCTCCTTTCGCTTCTCGTACCGCCGTTCGGCGTTTCTGTAGTGCCGGCCGGCGTACTCGGCCTTGTGGCCCAGGTCACGCATCCCCAGGTCGACCCCGGCACCCATCGTGATCTGTTTGAGCATCGCATACGGGAGCAGAACCGTCGCGAACAGCACCCCGCCGGGAATCATCAGCAGCGACATGACCGTGCCCTGGACTGACGCCTGCGTGAAGTCGACTGAGAGTAACAACCGAAGGATGAGCCCCTGAGCCACGTTCAACACGAGCAGCCCGCCGTACAGGTTGACGACGAACTGTCCCACACTGTGCAGATACCCCTCTTTGAACGAGACTGCGGCCCACCCGAGCGGCCAGAGGTAAATCACCAGTAGCAGCAGGAACACCTGCACCGTGATCACGAGCAACCCAATGAAGCCGATTGCAGGGAACAACACGACGATAACGGCGTTGATGAACAGGCCGTAGCCGAACTTGGCGAAGTCGGTGAAGCCACCAGAGAAGACATCGAGGAACTCGTTGGCACCGGGCGCTAACCCGTCCGACAACGTACTGGCGACGTGTAACCCGAAGGGGGCGATGAACCACGTGAGAAAGACCATCGAGAACGACAGGCCCCAAGTCTTCCACGCCTGGCGACGTCGCACGGCGTTGCTATACCGGAAGTTGAGCGCCCCGGAGAACGCCAGCATGATGACGGCGAGGGCGATATTGATCTGCGTCGCCTCGTAC
This sequence comes from Halorientalis brevis, assembly GCF_042678165.1. GTDB lineage: Archaea > Halobacteriota > Halobacteria > Halobacteriales > Haloarculaceae > Halorientalis > Halorientalis brevis. The sequence continues at coordinate 92,771 of NZ_JBHUDJ010000009.1, forward strand.
ACGTCACCCCAGAGCGTGTTTTTCGCGTTCCCACTGCTGTCGACGGGGACCCACGTCGACGGATCAGTCGGGTCACCAGGAGCCGGCACATACGTCGCCAACTCAACGGTGTCGCCGAACAGACCGACGAATCCCGAGGCAGCCGACGATAGTATCCCACTCAGCACCTCATGGCCCGTCGCGATCGGATCTGTGATAGCTGGTGGTAATTTATCATAGATATTCTGGGGCAAATCCGAGATACCGCTCTGTATGCCCCCGAGGGTGTCAAGGATGGAGCTAAGTACGCCATCACTTCTCCCGTCAGCGCTCTCGTTCTGTGCCACTGCGACGCCAGGCACTGTCGTACACAGTACTACCAGTGCCAGCAATGCAGCCACCAGACGATTGTTGTCCATCAATTACTGATATTCCGCAAAGTCATCTCTGGAGCTACTGCTCCGTGGACAGCACCCGTCAGAACATGACGGGCGCGAGGACCAGGACGTTCGAGAGGTCCACACACGAGAGCGTAACGAGGCCCACCTGATCGAGGATCGCTGCAAACACTCCCGGCATGAAGGCCCCCACCAGCGTGATTCCAGCCCCCTTCAACTGTTCCTGGCCCTCGCGCTTCTTTTCCGTCCGCGGGCTGCCATACTTATTGAAGGCGAGCGTCCCCCGGTAGACCGCAAGCAAGACCAGAAAGATCGTGATGAGCCCCAGTCCGATCACGATCAGCTCACCGAATCCGGTCTCACAGACTGCTGTCCCCGCCTGATCCGCACCTGACTGTAGGACAACTGTCTCCCCCAGCATCGATGGCAAAGCCAAGACTGTCATCGTGTATTTATTTCAATCCAATTGCCTAGTTAATTTTCACCGCGGCTATACACTGTGTTTTAAGTCAGATTTCTCCAGTCAAAGTGTAGTTTCTCCCCGATTTGGTGGCTCAAAATTAGTTCATGTCGTTGAGTGGCCTCACGTGAGGTGAGTGAGAGCGAGTTTGTTTCCCTCGAGAAGAGTGGAGCAGTCCAATGACCAGCAAGCGATCGACACTCGCGAAATTCAGCGAGACCGACAGCGACCTTGATCCCTCAGCAGTTGCCGTCGCCCGGTGCTCTCGACTCACTTCGGTTCCAGACCGCGACACTGTCGGATGGGAAAGCGGAGATGAGGAATGGGGGCTCACCACCCGCCGACCGACCGCACCGATCAGGACCGGCGCTGGGCCAGTGAGTCCTCAGCAGGTTCGATGGGTCACCGATGGGAACGTCGCAGCCTACGTCGACGACCACGGCGACGGTGAGGTATGGCGGATTCCGGACACCTTTGACCAGTTCAGCGAGATTGGGACGTACGTCTCCTACGTCGACGGACGGGCTGAGCAGTACGGCTACGGTATCGACGGCCAGAGTCTCGAAAAAGCGTTCCGTGCGTTGACCGGCGGTGGCCGCTACGATGCATCGGATTATTCTGTGATCCCATGTGGTCGCCAGCCCTGGATTCTCTCGGGCCCAGAGGGGACGCTGTTGTGCAGCTGCTTCCCCGTCGACCGTCCATCTGACGAGAACCAACGACGAACCAGCACGATCACGCCAGCTGGCCAAGCAATCGAGATCGAAGAAGAAAACTCCCTGGTTCTGGCCGGCGCCAGCCACTTCGTTGAGTTGCTTACCGAGGCAGAAGGTGTCGAAATCCTCGAAGCCGAGTATGACCAGATCCGTAATCGGACCATGCATATCTTCCACGGCGGTGGTGCCAACTGGAAGATCAGCGCCGAGGACCTTGCGACGCTCGGTCGAATCGCACTCGATCCAGCATCGGTTCCAGTCGCCCAAGAGCGAATGGTTCAACCACCGAACAGCACTGGAGAGATCTCTGTCGAATGGGACGGGCCAACTCACCAGGTTGGTGAACGCGTCAACGACGCTATCATCGCCGGCTACGAGTTTACCTGGGAAAACCCGGGCGACACACTCGAATGCGTAGCGACGGTTCGGACCTACCGACTCAGAAACTCACACAGCCGCTATCGAGTCGACTATCATTCAGATCGACTTGCTGCAGTCGTTCCGAACTAGCCACGTAACAGGACTAATCGTTATTAATGCGGCAACATCATTACATATAACCCTAGCGGGAGCCAGCGGTTTGTTCTCCCCAAGTGGGGTGCAGGCATGGACTACTACGATGATACATTGAACGACCACGAACGATTTGAGCGCCGTCAGCTAGCTCAAGACCGGGACCGTCGACGGCAGGGTGTACTCTCCATCGACGAGCAGCGGGCCGCACAGATCGTACGTGCCCTCCGTGAGCAGCACATCGTCGACGTGCAACCAGAAGGACAGCTGTTAATCCACACCCCAACAGGAACGAAGTTCGAGGACGATCGTGCTCTGGTGTACTTTCACCGGGGCTGGCAAGCAGCAGACGACAGCGATAGCTGACCGACGCCGTCAATGTCTTCCCAAGCTTACCATCGTTGACGTACTGCTGTTCCCACTCACGGCGGGCTTCGAGTTCGCGGCGACCCCGTCCGGTGATCGGTTGACTGGTCGTTCGGTTGTCGATCGGACCGTGTAGCTGTCGACTACTGCTTTGAGAGCACGCCAGGCAGAGTTTATTCTCCCCGCTGCGGGTGCGGGAGCGTTCCAGAGTGAGCGTTCCGCGGACTACCAATGTCGACGAGAAACACCGACACGACTGACGAACTGGCTCACCAGCAGACGACGTCCTTCGACGATACTGACGAGCGTGCCGATGAGATGCGTGAGCAGCTGGACGCCTGGGTCGAAGACCTCGCAGATCTCGCCGACGAGGCACTCGCGAGCGACCAGTTTCAGGAGTGGCTGGACGTCCAGAGCAAGTTCCACGACTACTCCCACCGGAACACATTGCTCATCAAGCTGCAGTGCCCCGAGGCCACGAAGGTCGCTGGGTTCTGGACCTGGAAAAACGAGTTCGATCGCTCCGTCAAGAAGGGCGAGTCGGCGATCTGGATCTGGGCACCGATCATCACGAACCGCTGTCCCGAATGCGAAAACTCGCCGTCGTATCACGAAGGAAGCGACTGTGACTACGACGAGACTGAGCCCGAAGAGTGGTCCGAAGGGCTCGTCGGGTTCAAGCCGACGTCGGTGTTCGATATCTCCCAGACCGAGGGTGAGCCACTGCCCAAGCTAAACACAGATACTCACGGTGAAACTGATGGTCTCGTCGACGCGTTGCTCGACGCCGGCGAGGCGCTCGGATTCGATATCGAGATCGTCGACCCATCTGACTGGACACACGGGAACGCCAACGGGGTCTGCGAACGGCGGAGTCCGACCACCACCCGTCCAGTGATCGAAGTGGTTGACCGGGACAACAGTGCCGACCTGGCACGAACGCTCATTCACGAGTTCGCACACGCGATCCTCCACTTCGAGCCGGATGCCGACGAAGACGAAGCAAAACTGGAAGTTGAAGCCGAAGCTATCGCCTACATCGTCTGTCGGTATTTCGGCCTCGATGCGGACAACTCCAGGTTCTACCTGGCTGCCTGGGATGGGGATGCACCCGAGACGATCCATGATCGGCTCGCTCGAATTTCCCGGACTGCCGAGGAAGTGATCACTGCTGTCGATGAGTGAGGGGAGATAGACAGCAGTTGAGTAATTGAATTCACCCCTGAAAAACTACAAGACCATCCTGCTGTATACACGGCGCGTATGCAGCACGTCGCACACCGAGAATCGAGGTCGTCTGATTCAGTCAGTACAAACCTTGAACTGCTCTGGCTGCGGAGGGATTTTGAGTCTCCATCGGCTATTAGTCGTGGTGTCGGACGATTGTTCTAGTGGGGACTCTTCTTGGATGCATCCAATCAGAGCCAGACCCACGGCCGTTTGACCGAGTGCAGGACAGCGTCACAGGCCAGTCACGGACTCTCGGCGTCGGTAATCAGCTCATACTGATGAGGGACACGAATCGATTCAGTGTATCGCATGTTCGACCTGACTGGTTTCCAGCGCGATATCCTGTACCTCGTCGCTGGCCTTGACGATCCGCATGGCCTCGCCATCAAAGACGAATTGGAGTCCTACTACGAGGACGAAATTCACCACGGCCGTCTGTACCCAAACCTCGACGAGTTGGTCGAGAAGGGACTGGTCAACAAGGGCAAGCAAGATCGGCGGACCAACATCTACAAACTTACTGACCGCGGAACTCGTGAGCTCGAAAATCGTCGTGAGTGGGAACAACAGTATTGCCAAGACGTCCCCGTCCAGCCAGCCTGAGACAGATAGCCGTCGACGGCACGACCGGCTAGGCTATATCGAGGCTGCTTGTCAACTGGTGTTGCAGGTCCCCACCTGTATAGAAGCGGTCGACGATAGCTGACTGGTGGCGGGGACAGGCTGGCACGATGACGACGCCGTCGCCGACTGACAGCACTGGGTGTGGTGGGTTGTGTGGCGCAAGCCGACACCCTGGACAGACGATGCCGCCCGCTGGTCGGTGTGGGATGATGCGTGGGGTATCCTCTGTGGTGTAGCCACATTGTTCGGCAAACTGGTCAAGGTGGTCATCACACCCGATAACCGGGACTGTCAGGTGATCGAAGAGCAGGTAGCTGACTGTCTCCCACCCCTGCGATTCCAGTGCTGCTGCACAGTCGTCACAGTGGATCGGTGGCCGTGACGCTGGACTCTCTGGCTCATGCTCAGATAGTTCGCAGGGACTCATTAGCAGTGTATCAGTACGATGGACGCGAGCCAAGTAAGTTATACGACGTTACACCGTCACGCCAGCGAACCTGCTGCAACAGGTCCGCTGCGAGCGACCCCGACCCGAACACATCTAGCGGAATCATTCGTGTCGGGCACCGCTGACGCGGTGCGCTTGTCTTGTTCGACTCTATAGCGACCGCTCAGCAGTATCAACAATCACCTACGGATGAGCGATCTGCGTTTTTTTATTCAAAAGACGCGACCGATGAGGACCTCAAAACCATGTGGATTCGATCTCCAGAGAGTGAGACCATCTAGTTAACAGATCAGAAATGACTGGCAACTTATCGGGCTGTATCCGACGATAGCGTCGAAGTGTTCTCTCTGTCCGCAGTAGTGGTCCCATTGCTATCTATCCATACACGAGACTCAGTAACGGGAAAGGTTCTCGCACCAGGTGTGCGTTTTATATCTTGAACGCCTTTGTGATAGCATACGAAAGCTGTTAGATTTCTCAACGGTCAGTAGGCAGTTCTACTGACCGGCTGATTCATCCGAATCGGTGTGAAACCGACGATGGCCGACTGCTGACTATATCCTCTGAATTCAGCACGACACGTCTGACAGAAAGTGGAGAGTTTTCAGTGACCCTGCAAGATGCACAGCGCGTATTCAGCGGCGGTAGCGCTACAGTCCGTGGATGGGCCGGGAGGACAAATAATCAGTGACTCGGATAATCGTCTCACAGCCGTGTTGAGTCGCGAGCCAGACGAATTGAGAGGGTGCTGAAGACCGTCTGAGGGGATTGATCCGAATCCGGTATCATCAACCAGCTTGACGTTGAGGGGAGGATACTATGAAGGATAGTACCGTCGAACGGGGACAACGGTGGCCGGACGTCGATGTCTCCACGCTCCTCGGTGCCGACCACGAGGCGTTCGAGGCGGCCCTCTCGGGCGAGGAGGGCGGGCCGGTTGCCGTCGTGGGCGATCCCTTCTCCGGACGCAGGTCCGTCCTCGACCGTGCTGTGCGAGAGCTGGACGCAACCCGGGTTAGCCTTGACCCGGGCGACGGGGTCGACCGAATCCGGCCGCGGATCAACCGGGGACCAGTCGTGATAGAGGACTGCCACCACCTGTACGAGCGTCGTATCGGCGGCTTCGAGGAGCTGTCTGCGTTTCTCGACGAGCTGGTGGGCGTCGACGCGACTGTGGTGACCGGCTGGAACCGGTACGCGTGGGCGTACCTCGAGTCGATGCAGGACCTCGACCGGGAGTTTCCCGTCACCGTCGAGATCCACCCCCTTTCCGCAGACCGGATCGCGGAACTCGTGCTCGATCGGTACGACGAGATGCCGACGTTCGTCGCAGACGACTCCGAGCGGAGCGGCATGGTCGTCACGACGCGCCACGAAATTGGCTGGCGGGACTGGTCGGTATCGGTGCCGGTCCCTACGCTGAGTCCAGGTGCAGTCAAGTCCCTGTTTTCGGATGGAAATCTGGATCCAAAGGACGTCACGTTCGGCCGGCTTGCTGCGGTCTCGAACGGGAACCTCGGTGTCGCCACGGCCATCTTGGAGACCCGTCACGGGTCGGAGGTGCGCCCGAGCGACATCGCCGTTCCCACCTCCGGCCGGGACATGGACCGCGAGGAGGCGTTCTGTCTGCGGATCGTGCTCGCGAAAGAGCGGGTCGACCGGGAACAGCTCACGGGAATCGTCGACGGACTCGACCGGGTCCTCAGGCGCCTCGCGCGCGACGGTCTCGTCACGGTCGAGGACGATATCGTGGAACTGGTACCGGCGGCAGTGCCGGCCGCCGCGCCGGCGATCGAACGGGGGAAGATAATGTGACCGCGCTCCAGGCGCTGATAGACCTGGGGTCAGTCCAGGGGACGATCACCAGAATGGTGGGTGTGCTCGTCGCCGCGTACCTGGCCACTCGGGTGGTCGGGTACCTGTTCACGCTGGTCGCCGAGCGCGTTCCCCGCCGGCGGCTCAGCATCAAGATCTTCAATCCGATCGCGCGGGTCCTCATTTACGGAACCGCGACGTATCTGATTCTGGGACCGTTGCTCCAACTATCGCCCTCACAGTTGCTCGCAGTATCGGGACTGTTCGGGGCGGCGCTGGGGCTCGGCCTCAAGGACCTCTTCGGGGGGATAATCGGTGGGCTGGTGCTCGTCTCCGAGCGTCCGTACGAGATCGGCGACAAGGTCACCATCGGCGGCGACTACGGCGAGGTAACCGATATCGACCTCCGCGCGACGAAACTGCGGACGCCCGACGACAGCATCGTCAGTATCCCGAACGCAACGATGTTCACCGAGAACGTCTCGAACGCCAACGACGGCGACCCGGAGATGATGGTTGTCGTCGAACTCGCGGTCACCGCCTCTGCGGACGTCGAGCGAGCGAGCGTGATCGTCAAGGAGGCCATGGTGACCTCGAAGTACGTCTTCGTCGACGACGACCACCCGTTCGTGGTCTTTGTCGAGGACGAGACCTACTATCGGACGATTCGCGGCAAGGCGTATGTGGCCGACCTGCGCGACGAGTTTGCGTTCGCCTCGGACGTGACGGAGCGCTCGATGGCCGCCTTCGCCAGCGAAGGGATCGAAATGCCCGAGGCGCCCCTCCATGACTCCGAGCACCGCTGACTCTGCGTGTCGCCTCTCGGTTTCGTCCGATCGAAGTCTGTGTCACGGAGGTCGATCCTGGAGCTGATCACTTCTCATGCCCGGCTGGATGCCTGCTCGTTGTAACGACTCGGCTCACGCTTTCTCTCCCGAAACGAACACTGGATTCTGCTGAATAGATGCTCTAAGTCGGCACCGCCTGTTCTGACGATAGCCTGGGACTTCGTTTCAGCGTCTGCTACATAGAAACGCAAATCGTGCATTGGGAGTCCGTTGGCCAGCCAGGCAAGTCACCTTGACTGTTCGTCCCTGGACTGGGAGCGGTGCTCGGGAGGGTGTGTCCGCAGAGCGTGTCGGGGAGCGACCTGTCGATTACCACTTCACCCGGATTCCCTTCTCGTGGAATCGCTACGGGCCTTTATTGTCGTGCCCGCTCTACTATCGGTATGGCACTCGACGTATCCATCCCAGAGCCACCCGATCTCTCGAACCGGGGGCGACCGAGCGGTTTCGACTGGGAAGAATCGGAGACCCTCGGATCCGAGGACTTCTACCGCGAGGATCTCGAGAACCTCCTCCAGGAAGGCGCGTGGCGTGAGGGGTTCGAGGAGTGGGCGGAGTACACGGATCTCGACGAGGAGGAGGTCCGAGTCGTCGACGACCTCGACCTATTCCAGGCCTTCGACTTCTACCGTGATCCAACGGACGACCACCTCCGCTTCGACGCCCCGACGGTGCCTGAGGACTGGCGCGAGCGCGACGTGACCGACTCGCTCGATTCGAGTTCGGTCTCGGCCATCAACGGCGAATTACATGACCTCGGCCGGGCCGTCCACGAGACACTCCAGAACTACCTCCAGCGGACCCGCGACGCCTCCGACCGGAACGAGGAACCCTTTGGCGAGCGCGAGGAGTAGAGCGAGGTAACGGAGGAACGCGGGCGGTAGTAAGGTGGGCGTGGGTGAGACGGAGGGTGGAGTGGCGGACGGTAGTGAGCCGGGCGGTGGATTGGCGGGCGTTGGTGGGTCAAGAAGCTCTAGGAAGGTGATTCGGGATGAAACCCGAACCGTAGCTAAATCCACCGAATACCGGGCGCGAACTACATGGGTCGTGCTCTCGAGCCATTGGCGACTCAGGAGGACCTCTCGATCCAAGAGGTCTACACCCAGCAGTGGGAACCGAAGACCGGCAACAGCGCCAGGGCCGCCGGGACCGGGTTCGTTGGCGACTGGGTCGTTTTCCTGGTCTTGGGGAGTGGCTTCGAGATCTGGGTCAGTCGGGAGGGGAAGTTCGACCCACATCTCTGACAGGCAGCCCTACTGTTATCCGCCTGAATCCCCTACAGTGGCATATGGCAGATGATGAACAGGGCCGAGATGAGCAGGCGGATGATCAAAAACGTCGCCAGCGAGAGCGGATGCAAGAGGAAGCACGTACCCGCGCCGATGAAGAAGAGCCGATGCGCGTCAACTCCGGTGAGGGGCTTGGTGATCTTGACGAAGCGCTCAAATCGCACGACTATCCAGCCACGACAAATGAGTTGGTTGAGGCCTATGGCGATTATGAACTCGAAACTCAGGACGGCAAGAACTCCCTGGAGGACGTACTCGCTTCAGCTAATGACGAAACATATGACTCAGCTGAGGACGCTCACAGACGGATACTGGGGCTCATAGGGCGATAGCACAACGGTCCGATATACACAGCTCGCAAATTGGACCGCCCGCGCTGAGATAAACTCCGTCTGTGGTTACCTCTCTGCTGAATCCACTCCCTGTATCCCGCACGTTGTTGCTACTAGAACCCGAGTAGGTTTGGCGACCATGCTGCATACAGGGCGCGTACTTAGCGGTGTGACTCGATTGTGATAATCGGGTTCCCTCTTTTGTTGGCAACAATTGTTACAGTCGTCGTATCAGCCTCAAACTGGAGGACCATATTGAGATTCTGTTCCTGAAAAAGCCCGTCAAGGGCGTCTGTATTAATATCTTCACTGATGCACCATTTCTGGTCGATTATATCCTCGTCGTGAGCCTCTGCAATCGCCGAGACGACTGCTAGGCTTAGTGTCTCGTCCTCGTCTGGCTCGTAGTAGAGCTCTTGTGTTTCTTCCATACTGCTAGTGGGACAGTCAACGCAAAATCCGCTATTGCTATTATTTGACGGGATTTCACATTATTAACCTTATTTTTAGGCGACTTCCAAAAGGAAGATCTGGAAAACGGTCGGTTCATCCACTAACGTTGACTACTCAACCTGTACTCAACACGGCGTGATTCCGCTCAGAACACGGTGGAGGATGTCGCTCACTTACTTACATTTTGCCGGGTCTGCAATACATTCGAGGTGCTTGATGCCCAATGGCCACCAAATGCAGTCCATCGTTTAGACTCTCGAACCCAATGTTCCCTACCGCGTGAGAACGCGGCTCGGTCCCTTGATTACCCGACTTGGGCGAACTCTCGGAGAGCCCGAGTACCGTCTCCGTGATACCGAATACGTCGGCACCGTCCAGCAGCCGCTGGATGAGTTCACGGGGACACTCCAGAAACACGGATTCGAGTGAGACCCGCTAGCGTGGTATCACCAGCCGGCAGTTGGATCGGAACCAAATGGTAGCTGGACGTATCGACAGTCTTTGCTGGCTGACAGACAGATTCACGTCATCCTCATCGCCCACTCGCCGGATTATATCGACGTTTTCGCCCACACGGAGTACAGTTGGCTGCGACACCCGATCAAACACCTCCGACAGGTCGGCATCGAGCGGAAAGCCGGTCGTGGCAAAATGCGGGAATGGATCGAGAGTCACAGCATAGAAGTCGATGTCAACTCGCGTCGCCGGCGACGGGTCACAAACGCGGTAAAAGACCTCCGCAAGTACCTTGTGTCAATCAGTCAGTAGCGTGGATTCAACTAATCTTCGATGCGGGGGGCGAGCTGTGCCGCACTCGGTGTTTTCCGGAATTCAGCACGCTATCCGATACCCGTCATCTATGCGATAGCTCAGCATGGCCACTTGCCACTACTCCCCGCCCCGGACAACGTGGCCGTACTTCAATAGGGCAACGAACACAACCCCGCCAACCGCGTTTCCCATCGTGGCTAACGTGAGGAACGATACATAGTCAATCACTGATATCTGGGGCGACAGAAAAACGCCGAATAGCACCTCGACGTTACCGGCAATCGAATGGGGGAGGTGGAGGATCGCGATAACACCAGTGACAATAAAGATGATAATGAGACGGCTTGTCGTCTCCTGGGCAGCGGTAACCAGCCACGCGAGCAGTCCCATCAGCCACCCCGCAAGCACGCCAGCGACGAATAGCCATGTGAAACCGTGGGTAACGAGTGAGAGACCGATAGTTTCGAAGGCTTCCGGCGAGGCGACACCCAGATCGGGCAGCTGCGTAACGATGAGTGCGACGAACACTGCACCGCCGACGATATTACTGACGTAGACCAAGCCCCAGAGACGGCCGAGTTCCGCGAGTGACGCTCGTCCGTCGAGGACCGGCATCACGGCCACGGTCGTATGTTCGGTGAACAGTTCTAATCGTCCCAAGATGACAAACATGAATCCGATAGAGTAGACACTCGCAAGTAGCAACTCCGTCCCGAGATCACCATACCCACCCGGTGAGAGGGTGAGTATCACCGCCATCAATACTGGACCAAACCCAATATCCAGACCAGCAGACAATCCAGAAAGTAACAATCCGTTCGTCTCGCGGTTGATTTCGTGGAACCCGCTTTCAATCAACGAATCGAGGACCTCTGTAACTCGCGTTGGATCAACCGAGTCCTTGCTTTCCGGTCCTGATTCTTTCACACACTTCCACTGAGTCCGTCGCTGCAAAAGCATAGTGACCGAAGCGATTGACCTCCTCCTCCGCGTGAACAGAGAGGGATCAAAGATCCCTCAGGCAGCCGGCCGTAGGCCGGCGACACGGAGGAATCCTACCACGGGATTTCAGGCCCAGCGTTGCGGCCTGTTGGTTTCAAGACGCATACCCCCTGCTGGGTTTCAGCATCGTCCCCAGAAATCTCCGATTTTCGAACGACCTGCGTGACCGGGCCACAGCCCTAGAGCGAGGGAGAAAACGAGAGTTTCGCCGGTATGCTGCCGGTTCCCTCTGAGTGTGGGTTGGAACCGGTACGGTCTGTTTCCGCAGGCCGATCATCCGGTAGCCGGATGCCACGGCCGTCAGGCCGTGGAGGAGGTCACTTCTGGTAGCGACAATATATTTTCACACAATTCGGGCGTAACATAGATACCCATCAATCCTCCGAGGTTGTGACGCAGTGAGAATGGGACTCTCAATTCATAGCGAGTCTGTCACAGAAACGCGCCTTATACCCCGGCAGTACTCAGCATACCGCTGCTTCCAGGTTCGAGGGGAACAAGCATAACCGTCCAGCGCCCCTCCTTGTACAGGGTACCATATGGACATCTCAGAGGTTCTTTCGACAAAGTTCACGGAGTTCGACATCGGCACACCGCTCTCGAAGGTCGCAGGGTCGTTCGAGAATCAGGAACTCGATGCCGTCGTCGTAACGGACGGCGACGAGTATCGCGGCGTCGTCAGTCGCCGACAGCTGGCGTCCTCGTCTAACCAGCCGTCTGCGAAGGTCGGCTCACAGGTACAGCACGTCCCGACTGTCGACCGCACTGAGGACGTCCGCGAGGTTGCACGGCTCATGATCGGGAGCGACGCCAAAACGCTCCCCGTGCTCGATGACGACCGCGTCGTCGGTGTGGTGACCGGCGATTCCGTCCTCGAAGCTGTGCGTCCGTTTCTCGACGCGGTGACCGTCGACGACGCCTACACGGAAGAGTTGATCAGTGCGACTCCTGACACCACGATCGGGAAAGCACTCAATATGCTTCGAGAAGCCGGTATCGCCCATCTCCCGGTCGTCGACGGCGAGGACCTCGCGGGAATGTTGAGCCTGTACGACGTCATCGAGTTCACGACGCGAGGCGGCAACAAGAGCCAGGGTGGGTCGTCGAGCGGGTTCGGTGGCCGAGGCGGTGGTGGACAGAACCGCGGTGGGTTCGGCGCGCGCGAGGGCGATGCTGACCGGATGCTCGATCTTCCGGTACGGAACCTGATGTCCGACGCGGCCGCGACGGTCGAACGGAGCGCCCCGCTCGACGAGGTCGTCGAGACGATGTTCGACCGGGAGATCTCCTCTCTCGTCGTCACGGCCGACGACACCGATGAGCCGGTCGGTATCATCACGAAAACGGACGTCATCGAGGCGCTCACCTGGGAGCGCGACGACCAGAACGCCGTGCAGGTGTTCGGGCCCGACCTGCTAGAGGGGATGACCTACGACGACGTCTCCGCGCTCATCGAGGACATGACCTCGAAGTACGGAGACATGAGCGTAATCAAGGCCAGCATCGAACTGCAGGAGCACAAAGAACAAAGTCGGGGCGTGCCGCTGGTGCTGGCTCGAATTCGACTGGTCACCGACCGCGGCTATTTCACGGCCGACGGGGAAGGCTACGGTGCATCCCACGCCCTCCGGCTCGCAGCGAACGCAGTTGAACGCCAGCTTCTCAAGGGGAAGACCTACGGCCAATCGAAGAAGCACCCCGACACGGAGGAGCAGGAACAGCTCTACGGCTGGTGGATCGGTGGGTGACTAGACGACGTCCAGCCCACCTCCCGATAGCTTCCCTATCCGCTGGAAATGTGTGCTCCGTCGAAACATCAGTGACTGGTAGGAACCCCATGCTGAAGACAGAAGAGCCGTTTCAGCACGGGAGTTCATTTTATTCCACACGATTTGTGGTAAATCACCCGATGACTGCATCCAGTGTCGTGACCAGATAATCTTATTCTACGAAGTAGACAGAATCCAAGTGATATCCATAGTATCCTCCTTTCCTCAAGGGAGGTTACTTACTAGATGGGATTTCTTGAATCATTTGGGACATTAGCGAGTTGTATCATCGCGGCACTCATCATGCTGGCGTTTGCTATTCTCAGTTTCTTTGTGACGGTGTTCATCGTGCAGGTTGGTGCTGGACTGGCCGGCTACGCACCGAGTGGCGACTTCGTTGTGCTGTCGGCCGCGCTACTGGCAACAGGTACCATCGTTGCCGGTGCTACGCCGATGACGAGTCTGAGCGACAGTAGCGAGTGGTATTGAGCGCGCTGTCGACGGCGGGATTCCCTCGCTGACTCACACCGCTTTCGCGGTGGGTAGCTCAACTCGCGCAGAACCGTTCGTCTCACACGCGGACGCCCCAGAAGAACGCGATCCCGAGGACGGTAACGATCGAGAGAAGGAACTGTAGCGGAGCGCCGACGCGAATGAAATCAGAGAACCGGTAGCCGCCAGGCCCGTAGACGAAGAGATTCGTCTGGTAGCCGACGGGCGTCATGAACGCCGTCGAGGCGGCGAACGTGACCGCCAGGACGAACGCGAACGCGTTCGCCCCGATCGACTGGGCAGCGTTGGCAGCCACCGGGATCATCAACACGACGCTCGCGTTGTTGCTGATGACACTCGTCAACAGCCCGGTCGCGAGATAGAACACCCACAGGACGCCGATCGGCGGCAGAAATACCGCCGTCGCAGCGACGGCATCGCCGAGCAGCGCCGCAGCGCCCGTCTGCTGTAGTGCGATCCCAAGCGGGATGACGCCTGCGAGGAGGAAGATCACGTTCCACTCGACGGACGAATACAGTTCGGTCGGCTTGAGGACGCCGGTGAAGATCATCGCCACGACGCCGGCAAGTGCCGAGACGACGATCGGGAGGACGTTCAGTGCCGGTAATGCGACCACGCCGCCGATGATGCCGACAGCGAACGGGATCTTCTCGCTCCGGTAGGACACCTCGTCGAACTCGTGGGCGACGATGAAATCCTCGTTCTCGACGAGTCGGGTGAGGCTATCGGGCGGTGCCTGCACGAGGAGCGTGTCGCCGACGCGAATACGGATGTCCTCGAAGCGATCCCGGACGACGTCACCACGGGTGCGAAAGGCCAGAACGTGCGCGTCGTACCGCTGTCGGAAGGTCGAACTCGCCAGGGTTTCGCCGACGAGGAACGATCCCGACGGAACGACGACTTCGACGAGCACGGGTTCGTCCTCCTCCGGATGCAGGTCGTCCTCGGTTGGCGGCCCGCCCGACAGTGTAAGTCCTTCCGCGTCCATGATGTACTCGAGCGTCTCTCGGTTCGTCCTGAGCCGGAGCGTGTCGTTTTCGTGGATCTCCTTGCGAGCGAGCGGTTCGTCGAACCGCTCACCGTAGCGGATCAGCTGTAATACGTCGATATCGAGGTCGTCGTCGCCGAGCGCCTCTCCGACAGTCTGGCCGACCAGTGGCGAGTTCGCCGGGACCACCACGTCAGCGAGGTACTCCTGGAGGGCGTACTCCTCGACGAGGTCCTCGTCAGCCGGAATCCGTTCGGGAAGGAGGCGAACGCCGATCGTCATGAGATAGAGCGCACCGACGGCGAAGACGATGACGCCGAGTTTGGTGAACTCGAACATCCCGAACGCGTCCAGCGCGAGGCCGGGTGTCTCCGCGCCGAGTTGGGCCGCGATATCGCTCGCGAGGATGTTTGTCGACGTTCCGATGAGCGTGAGCGTCCCCCCGAGCATCGACGCGAACGACAGCGGCATCAGGAGCTTCGAGGGAGAGGTGTTCCCCTCGTGTGCGAGGTCGGCGATCACGGGGACCAAAATCGCGACGACCGGCGTGTTATTAATGAATCCTGAGACTGGGCCAGTGACCCCGACCGTCGCGGCGAGCTGCTTGCGCCGGTCGGTCCCGGCGAACTCGGCCATCTTCCGGCCGATCAACTGGACGAGGCCGGTTCGATTGATCCCCGTACTCAGGATGAGCATCGCCAGTACCGTGATCGTCGCCGGGTTCGCGAACCCCGAGATCCCCTCCCGTGGAGAGATCTGCGTCCACGGTTCGAGTACCATCAACAGCACCATAATCAGGATGGCGGTGACGTCGATCGGAAACCGCTCGGTCGCAAAGAGAACGAGTGCGAGGAGAATGAGGGCGAAGACGACGAGCATCTCGGCCGTTACCGGTGTTGAGGCCAGACCCTGAACTGCCAGAAGATTCAACGAGAAAGACATACCGAAAAAAGACGCTAACAACGGAAAAGAACTGGTATTGTCACCGTCTTCTCTGTGCCCTGGTAGACTCGCTTTGTGCGATTCAAAGAGTGTCTAGTACTATAGTTTCATTGTCTCTGATTTTGCAGTCTGACGTGATCGGCTATCGGTTTCGCTTGCTGATACTAGATATTCGCTGAGGCAGATGTCCCCACCGTTATCCGTGTGAAGACCGTAAGGTTGTTGATGACATCTTATCAACAAAAACGCGAGTCTAAGCCGTCTCGAAAGGCGACGCTTTACTGCCTCAACTGCGCTCATGAAAGCCCCATTGAGGGGGACTGGAGAGTCCAAGCGCACGGCGACCATGTCGATTACACGTGCCCTGAGTGCGGGACAAAAATCACTTCCCGTCGAACCAACATCAATTCGGCCGCACAGATCACGAGAAACCAGTTCTGCTGTCCTGGTGACTGAGATGTCGGATGTCTTTCTGTGCGCAGTACTGTCCACCCACTGAGCAGTCCGATCTTCCTCATTCACTTTGGACTGGATCGCTGAATTTGCGCCCTGTGTCTTGCGGGATTACTGAATCCTACCTATATCTACCAAAAGTATTGAGCTAAACTGCGAGCATGTAATCAGCAATCAGGATTCATCTATTTTGGGAATCGTCTCCGGGCGGTAGTCTCTGTCAGCGTCGCGGCACCGGCTCCCAGCTGTAACCTGAGGTTGGTCAGTCAGCCGAGAGATTGCTGACGAGTCGTGGGAATATCGAGTGGCCGAAATGGACCGTGAGCACCACAACAATCGGTCCGAGAAACAGTCCTGACCAGCCAAACGCCAGGGTGCCCAGGGCGTACCCGAGGAGCACGAGCCCCATGTGGACGCCGCTCCGTGCAGCCAGCCACGACCGGATGAAGAAATCCGGGATCGTATCGACGATGACCAGCGTGACGAGAAAGAAGACGAGCGGATGCCAGAGCGGCGTTTCTGTCGTCGCAGTCGTCCCGAGGAGGAGCGCGGTGTAGGGGATATACACGATCTTCATGCCGACAAGCGGGATGAGCGTCGCGATTCCGGTCAGCAAACCGAGGAGGACGGGGATCGAGACGACTGTGCCACCAGGAGCGACGAAGTTCAGCGTGTAGTACGTGAGGACAGCGATACCCCCCGATACCGCGATGATAGCGAGGTTCCCGAAGAAAACTGTCTCGAGGTCGTTGCTGACCTTTGCAACGAACTCGACGACCCGTTTGTCGTGGTCGACGCTCTCGAAAAACCAGTCGCGTACCTTGTAGTCGTCGCGGAGGAAATAAAAAAGGAAGATACTCACCAGAAATAGCTGTGTGAGCACGGCGAAGACGAGCCCAGCGATCGTGCTCACTCGCCCGAGGACGCGTCGGATAACCCGTCTGGCCGCCGGGGGGAGCGGCTGTTCGGGGTTCGTCACGAGCAATTCCCAGAGCCGCTGGAACTGCCGCTCACGCACGAGGCCGAGGTACGGTTGCAGGTACGCCCGAATGCCGTCGAGGGGATGCGTCGCGAGGAACTGGTTCAACTCTTGGAGCGCGATGATGACCGCGTAACCGGCGACGAGTAACATGGGCAAGACGACCACCAGCACCGTGAGTGTCACCGCGAGGTTCGGATGGTCGAGAGCAGCATTCAATCGGTGGTACAGCGGCCGCGTGGCGAAGTAGAGAAAGACAGCAAAGAGAAACGCGCCGATGTAGGTCGTCAACCCGACCACGATCACACTCCCGATCGCGATCCCGAGAAGCATCCAGACAGCTTGGCCGAACTCGAGTCGGTCGAACTGTCCCATAGGCTTGTATCGACCGCTAGCTCATTGAGTCCGGCGGTGGCACCGGACCTGTTTCACTAACTGCGAGCGGGCGTCCCCGCCAGCAGTCTCATCATCGTGGGGGCCAACTGTTCACATGGGTACTGAGTATGTCCCAGCAATGGGAGTACAAGACGCTCGAACCGCCAAAGGGATTGACCAAACGAGAAACGGTCGATCCGACGGACGAACTCAACCGCCTCGGCGCGGACGGGTGGGAACTGACGGAGACGATCAGCTACGACGGTGGCGGCACGAAGCTCCTCGTGTTCAAACGGCCTGTCCCTCATGAGTGATCTCTCGACGGACAACACGCTGCGTGCGCGGACGGACGTGAACAAGTACTATTTCTGGATACTGCTCGGAGCCAATCGGTGGGCTGTCGCCGGTGGTATCGCCTGCCTGATATTTCTCGTATTCATGCTCTGGGGCGTGATGAAGCCGGTGCCACTTCACTCGACCATGCAGTCCGGCGACATGGTCGAGACGGTGTTCGCCGGCCTCGTCGGGGCGATCATCACGGGGACGACGCTCGTCGTGACGATCAATCAGCTCGTGCTCTCCCAGGAAATCGGTTCGCTCGGAAGCCAGCGGAGTCGGATGGATACGACGATGGATTTCCGCCAGAACACCGACGACCTCCTCGGTACGGTCACGCCAGCCGACCCTGCGGCGTACCTCCTCGCGCTCGTCGAAACGAGCGAACAACGAGCGAGGACACTCCGAGACACACTCGCCGACTCCGGACACCAGGACCTCCAAGAGAAGGTAGACGAGTACGTCGATGACCTGTTGGAGAACGCCGACCACGCTCGCGACCACCTCGAAGGAGCTGATTTCGGGACGTTCGACGTGATATCACCGTCACTCGATTACAACTACGACCGGAAGATGCACGACTTGCGCCGGCTCGGGATGGAGCACGAGGCCGACCTGACGGACGAAGAGCGGGACGCATTCAGAGACCTCCTGGAGGCGCTCACGATGTACGGGCCCGTCCGCGAGTACATCAAGGACCTCTATATCCAGTGGGCGCTGGTGAAACTCTCGCGAGCCATCCTGTACGCAGCAGTGATCGCACTCACCGTCGCCGGTGGCATGGTCGTCTTCGTCGACCCGACGACGTTTCCCGGAACCTTCCTCGGAATCGAGCGCATTCTCTGGGTCGTCAGCGCCGCCTTCGCCGTCTCGACACTGCCGTTTCTGCTGTTTACCTCCTACATCCTGCGACTCGCCACGATCGCGAAGCAAACCCTCTCGATGGGGCCGCTCGTTCTCAGCTGACCGGACTCCTGTGTCCCATCGGAGGGGTGGCACGAACGGAGCGAGCGACGCTCGTCGGGCAGACCTTGATCCCTAGCGCTGTGAGTCGCGCAGGATTAACGGTTCGATGGCGAGCGTCCGTTTCGCCACGGTGACGATCCGAAGGATGTAGGAGACGAACAGCATGAACGGAACGAGCGTCACTGCAAACGCACCACCGACGATCAGGACGATGTGCTCGATGCCGAACGTACTCCCCGGGAACGTTCCCGCGTCCACGATTGCGACCATAATCCCCGCAATGGCCAGTGCTGGAATCGCCGCATAGAGAATAATCTGTGATAGATTGATGAGCGCCCATTGGAAGTACAGCGTCTTGATGTGCTCTCGCGCCGGCCCGAACAGCGATAGCGCCGTTTTCAGATCGTCAAGTAGGTCGTGCTCGGTCTCACCAAGACTGTCCTCGTACTCGTTCGCGAACCGCTCGACCTGGAAGATCTTCCACGCGTAGTTGAAGTTCAATGCGGCAAACAACACGTCGAACGAACCAAATTTCGCGCCGTCGAGCTGGTCTTGCACCGCATTGGCGTTCCCTGTGACGCTCTCGGCAAACTCGTCAACCTCTGTTCGAAGATCCCCGTTATCGTTCTCGTCGATAGCTTCTCGAAGTGTCGTGGTTCGCTGCGCGGTGACGTCGACGATATCACTGAGGAACGCAGCTGGTTCTACGGGACTCGGTGCGCCGATGAGTTCCTCTGTGTAGTCACGGAAGTCCATCGAACTCGCCATCCGCTCGCGCTGATCGCCGAGGGGACCATTCTCCTGTGAGAGGACGAGTTGGCCGATCGTGACGACGACCGTCGTCCCCGTAACGATGACAGTGATCATCGTCGAGAACATCGTATCGATCATGTCTCCGGATTCGAGTTGCCGCACGAACGGCGGATCGAGCGTGGCGACGGCGATCACGAACGTAGCGAACACGGCAACTGTCAGGACGCTGGCGACGAGAAGGCGGCTTGAGCGCAACAGTAGCCAGAGTTTTACCCGGCTTTCACCAGCGCGCTCGCGCATCGTATTTGCCGTGCTGATGTCTGGTTCGTCCGTCATGCACCATCACTCGAATGGGCAGGGCGTTTGAAAACGAGATACTTGGTGCCGCCGCCCTCGTACTCGATGGTCTCCACGAGTTCCCAGCCGTCCGAACCGAGTCGGTTCAGCTCTGCTTTCGGGTCGTCTGCTTCCTTTCTCGTTTCATCGCGAGGCGGGCGAAGCGTCTCGTACTCCCAGCGGGTCGCCTCTGATTCGGGCATCACTCCTAGTAGGTACTGCAGCCCTCTATATCCCGTTCCACTACCGAGATGGGACAGTATACGGCGAACGGATTTATTGGTCTGTCTCTTTCCAGTCGTCCGTGTCTCCTTCACGGAATTCACCTTTGGCATGGCGCTCGTGGGGCCAGAAGGCGACGCCCAGCAGTACGACGTAGAACACACCCACAACGGCAACTACAGCAATCCCAGGGATACGGGCGATTCCAGCGGTTGTCAGCCAGTCTTTGCGCGGCGTGAACGCAGTAATCCTGAAGACCCACGCAACCAAGAGGACACCGAGCAGAGCGATATACACACGCCGGAGCCGGTTTACGAGTGCTTCGAATACCGAGACTTTCAGCGTCGGCCTGCGATAGTCTCTGCTTAGTTCCGCCCGCCAGTCGTGACTTTCGACCCCCTCAGACGGATCAAGGGCGTTTGCAAACAGGTTCTCCTGGAGAAGCCGAACGCGCGAACGAAAGACGTCGTAGTCCCGGTACCGACGTGCTTCGATTCCTAGAAAGATGGTGACGGCAACGATCCCGGTCAGCAAAATATAATGTGGGTTATCGGGACTCGAAAACGCCCACGTCAAGATTGCTGCCATCAGCGTCACCGCCCACGTCGTCGTCTGGTCAAGGCGCTGGCGCCACGTCCCCACTCGGCCTACCTCTCCGCGATAGGCGTGGGCCATCACCGAACCGAGCCCCGTACTGTCGTCAACCATTTCGCGGCCAATCTCCCGTTGGTCTGGTGCTGTTGGGTCGAACTCGTCGCTACTCGAATCGGTCATAGAGGAGAAACACCTCCTCGCTCAATAAGCGGCGACGGTGACGGCGTGAGAGACACAGCCAATTGAGCACTATCCCGCGTATAGTGGTATTTATGTCGCGTTTACCGATGGTCCATCGAGAAATATACAGGCGTACCTAACAGCTGATTCAACCAAAAACGCCTGAATAGAACGCACTCTCAGCGATGAACTCAGCCTCTAAGTCTCGCACGTGGATTTTGACAGTCTCATAGTAGATTAGAACTCAAATCGGAATCTGATCGCTCTGAACTCATCAGAGATGGCACTCCTCGTACAAAACCACGAGACTACTCCGGGATATCATATCGACAAATCTCACTGCCCCCACAATTCGGACACTCCTCAGTCTTCGGCGACACACTTGTCCCGCAGTGACGGCACTCGACTACGACATCGGAGCCGCCACCAGGGAGGAGTCGCGCGACGAGCGAGTGAACTCCCATCGTCTCTGCGCTACAGGTGACGGTGTGTTAACTGTAGTGGACAGTTCATTCAGCCAGAGATAAGGCATTTCGATCCCTGAAAGACCGACGAAAGCTTACAACCGATGACGACACAAGACCGAATGGAAGGACCACTGTCACACGCTCCTTCCATCCCTTTGCATGAATACCGACGAATCGTCTCTTGGTCGGTGCCCGGACTGCAGCAAGCGGATTCCCGAAGCATGGCTGCTCGTCGAATACACCAAAGACGACGGCACCGATGGAATATGGGCCGAATGCCCGACGTGTGAGGATGTTGTAGCGCCAGAGTGACAGTTGTAATCCGACGATGTTCGAGCGAATTCGGACAGCAGAGTCAAGTGTTCTCGGTTGCGTATTTCGCGGAAGACACTACTGATGGAAATTCCTGATCAACTTCGCTGTCTGTTTACTGCCACGCTTGAAGAGCGGGACGGCTCATATGTCGTTGAAGTCCCAAAACAGGAGCTCCGACGTGGCGACATCCACCAGGGCGAGACATACCGCGTGGCTGTGCTTCCCTCGACATCTACCACCGAAACCGCCGACACCGACACACGATCACAGTTCGAACCAGACCCACAGGAACCACCGGTTACAGAAGGTGAACAACGGACCGTCGAAATCGAAGACATCGGCGATCAGGGCGACGGGATCACCCGTGTCGAACGTGGCTTCGTTGTCATTGTCTCTGATACCGAGCAGGGAGAACGAGTCACCATCGAAATTACTGATGTCCGTGAAAACGTCGCCTTTGCAGACGTAGTTGAACGCATTAGCTACTACGACTGAGCCTTACAGAAGCTGGAATTGGCAAACATAGGTACGTTCCCTACTTCTGAAAAAGAAGTCGTTCACGTTGAGTGATGGTGAACCAGTTGTTCAATGTGTTTGCCAACTGAGCAGAAGACACTTATGGAAGTGTAATGGGTTAGTAATTATGTCCCCTGTACGGTCTCGCCGTGCCATCCTTGCCAGTCTAGGGAGTGGGTTGGTTGCCGGCTGTATTGGTGGTTCACCGGCCGGTACAACCACACAGGACACGACCTCCACATCTCCGTCATCATCGCCACAACCATCGTGTTCGGCTTCTGGCGACGTGTCTCTCATGGCTGAAAGTGAAGTATTTACAGTCGATGAGAGGTACGAAGGATTTGAGTTCACATTACACAATCAGACCCAGTCTGCTGTGGCAGTTGAGACGACGAATGGATGGGAGATCACGGCACACTCATCTGATGGCTGGGAGCAGATTGCAACACAGGACGGTGTAGGAACAGATGGGAAACGCACGCTTGACTGTGAAGAGAAACACACCTGGCACCTGGCCCTCTTTGAACATCCGACACCTCATGGCCGCACGACAACGTACGTATTTGTTGACCTTTTTGAGGGACTGTATAAATTCACTGTGACAGGGTCCCTCGAAACTGGTGAAGAGCTAACCCGTGAGGCACAGTTTGAGGTGCGGAGACGTCTCCCGTCTGAGACAAGGACTGATGACTAAGTCCCCTGGACTGATCAAAAGTGAGCAGAGAATCGGTTACTCACTCTCCTGACTGCCTGTTCCAATTAAGTAGATAACTTAGTGGCCGGTCGGTGTCTTGAATTCCGCATTGCCACAGAGACAAGTACCGTCTGTGCCGATGGGATGGATCACATCATCCGCAAATCGCTGGACTGTATACACCTTCCCGCAGTCTGTGCATTGACCCACCGTGTGGAGAATCCGTCCCTTCTCTGGCGCACCCTTGTTGTCACCCATTCTTAATCACAGTCATGTATACCAATGTGATCATGTTACTGCTTACCGCCCAAAGAGACCGTTCTGTTCCACGATAATCCCGTATCTCATGAGGAGGAGAAGGGGTCGCATGAGCAACCCCTTCAAATACGCTGTACAGAATGAGGGATGCGTGGCGCGTAGTTAGGTGGGTGAACGGAGTGCATGCGGAAGAGTGGGGGAGCCATCTGCGATGGAGCGTGGTGGTAGGAGCCAGCCTCGGTCACTCTTCCACATAGAATTGTATGGGGGACTTACCTTGTTATACGGCCCGTAGAAGACGTAATTTTATACTATCAAATATTACGTGGTGAGAATACTCACTCACATGGGCAGTTGGCGTGATAACGACCCTTAATACGGTTGCACCCAACTAGATACTGCGATTGAGATGACGCTCGGAACCGACCCAACTAAGACAACAGCTACACAGATTATCCAAGAGATTGCCAGCCGGGAAGGGGTCGAACCGTCAGCACTCCCCCAGCGGCTCTTTGATGTGCTTGATCCAGATGCCCTCAATAAAATCCTAGCAACTACCGAGGGGCAGGTGTCATTCCACTGCTGTGGGTATGACGTGACCGCTTCCAGAGATGGGGACATAGAGATCACCCCCAGTGAATGACGCCGGTAACAGAAATAAGACGAGTGGGATCTATCCCAATGAAAGCTGCTGAAAACTCACGACCTCGGAAGATGCATCGTGATGCGTACTTTTCTTCTACAGGGAATATTCACAAATTGTCTGCTTTGTAAATTTATTTTACTGACTGACCTCGCCCAAGAATCGGATGTGATCTGGAACATGCTCACTGTGCCTACCAACTGACCGCTGTAAGTTATGTCAGAGTCGAATAATCGTCTGAGCTAGTTGCTGCATACACAGCGCATGGTCAGCAGACGGTTGTCTCAGGTCTTGTTCGTATTGAGAGCACGAGAACGGCTGATAAAGGCGGCTACCACGGCACGAAGGTTCTGCTGCCCTAATCCTGTGGAATTGTCTGGGCCGATTGCTCCGGAGCAGGTTCAGGCGGTTCGTGTGTCCCGAAGTCGGGATGGGTCTCTTCCATCCAGACGAACACGACGGCTCCGGAGAGGAACATCAAGATGGCAGTCATATAGAACGCGGCTTCGGCGTTCACGAACTCCATTGCGAGGCCGATCAAGATTGCACCGACGCCATAGCCGGAGTCGCGCCACATGCGGTAGACGCCCATGCCGGCCGAGCGCCACGTCGGGTGGGCGGCATCGCCGGGGACAGTCATCAGGTTCGGATAGAGGAGCGCCATACCTAGACCAGAGGCGGCGGCTAAGGCTGCCCACTGGAGATAGCCTTCGACGAGGACCATCCCGAGCACACCGCCACCTGCGAGGAACATGCCGGCGATCACCGGTGGGCGGCGACCGATGCGGTCTGCGAGGCCGCCGGTCGCGATCTGGGAGAAGTACATCGCACTGTGGACGCCGACGACGACGCCGACGGCCTCGATACCGAGGCCCTGGCTCGTGAGATACAGCGGGACGGCGATCCAGAACAGCGTGTCGACGAAGTTCTCGATGTGGCCGGCCTGGGCCGCAGCGAACAGCGTCTTGTCGCCGTAGGTTGCCCGCTTCAGCACGTCCATGAACGGGAGGTTCGCGTCGTGGTGGTCGTCGTCACCTTCCGCCTCCGCGTACTGAACGGTCTCCTTTATCAGGAAGATCGAGATGAGGAACGCCAGCACGACCACCGCTGCGAGGAAGTAGAACGGCTCGGGACGGAGATTCGTCCGTGCAGCGATGACGCCCGTGATCCAGGCACCGGCGGCGACGCCAGTGTAGCCGAACGCTTCGTCGATTCCAACCGCGAGCCCGCGTTGTTCGGGGCCTGCCAGATCGATCTTCGCGTTGATCGCCATGCTCCAGGTGAGCGCCTGGTTGATGCCCAGCAGGACGTTCCCAGCCGTGATCCACCCCCAACTCGGCGCGAAGATGAGGATGAGGGGCAGCGGCAGTGCCGTCGCCCACCCGAGGATGAGCACCGGCTTGCGGCCGTACTCTTCGCCCCACTTGCCAGCGTAGAGGTTGAGGATCGACTTGACGAAGCCAAAGGAGACGACGAACGAGCCGATGACGAGGAACGACGTGACACCAAGTACCTCCTCGCCCAGGACGGGCACGACTGCGCGTTCGGAGCCGATGGTCAGCCCCGTCGCGAACACGAGCAGGACGTGCAGCGAGAACTGTCCGAGGTGTTCACGGATTCCTTGTGTGAGGTCTGGTGCCGTACTCATGGATTACTCCGCTGCACAGTTGTTCGGACCCAGTTCCAACTCGGCCAGTTCGTCGGTAGGGACTGATTCCTGACCCACGTTCGTTCGCTTGACGCGCTCGAAATTCGGTGGATGATCCGGAATATCCGCCGCGAGCTCTTGGACGAATTCCTCGCGGTCGCGCTCGAGATCCTCGTTCAGGTCTCTGACTTCTCCGAGAGTCGCTGCCTCCGGCGGTTCGGGCGAGCCCGGATGATGAGCCGGGAGGACCACGACGTCGTCTGATCGGTCGAGCAGTCGCTGGAGGGTCTCGTAGAGCGTCGCAGCGTTCTGTTCGACGTTTGAGTCTTCGATGCCAGCTTCGACGCCGAGTTCGACCCGGCCCACGCTCTCGTGGAAGAGCGTATCGCCGGTAATCAGTGCTGCACCGTCGACATCGAACGAGACGCTCCCTTCGCTGTGCCCAGGCGTGTGGATTACCTCGACATCGAGTTCGCCGACCGTGACGGTCTGCCCATCTTCGACAGGGGTCGCGTCGAGCGCGAGTGCATCCTTCGGATGGAGATAGTAGGGAACGTCGTGTTTCTCGGCGAGGTCCACCGCGCCGGAGACGTGGTCGGCGTGGGCGTGCGTGTCGAAGACACCGACCAGATCAGCGTCGTCGGCGAGAATCGCCTCGTACTCCTCGAGGTAGTGAGAGGGGTCGAAGATCGCTGCTTCCCCGTCCGAAACGAGGACGTGCGAGAGACAGCCCTTGCCAGGGCGTGCAACCTGGACGAGCGTCCCGTCGAGATCGGCCTGCACTGTCGCGTGCCGATGCACGCGACTCCAGCCATTCAATCCGTCCGCGAGCGTCGCCGCGTCGTAGTCCATCTCGTCGAGGAGTTCGGTCGCGGTCTCGGCAACGGCACCCGCACCACAGACTGTTACGATCTCTTGCTCTTCAGGAAGGTCTCCGAGAGCATCCTGTGCCGTGTCAGGATCGTCCTTCAACTCGTCGTAGAGATCCACGTTGATACTATCCGGAACGTGCCAGTCGTCGTACTCCGCTTCGTGGCGAATATCGACCACGAGCAAGTCGTCTCCGTCGTCCTGCAATCGGTTGCTGAGTGTCTCAGGACTAATCTCCGACATGTGTGGTCACTCGTAAGAACAGTATGGGAATATAGGTGCTGCCGGACATGGCCGGTACCGTTAATTTACTCTAATCCATCTACACGCGTATGAGTCTCTACGAGGCCTCGTTCCGGGTCAAACACGAATGTCCGTATCGGGAGATTTCGGAGCACTATCCGGATCTCACGATCCGCGAGTGGTATCTGAGCGACTGCCAGGTGATCGAACTCACAGCACCAGGAGCGCCGACCGACCAACTCCTCGACGAAATCGATCAACTCGGAACGATTCTCCACGAGTCAGTTGACGAATCCGGTCTCCACGTCGTCACCCAGTCCTGTCTCTGTTCGCTGGAGGACTCTATCATCGAGCGCTTCGAGGAGTACAACTGTCTGTACCAGCCGCCGACGATTCACCGCCAGGGATGGGAGCACTACTCGGTGATCGCCTTCGACGAGAGCGACGTCCGAGCACTCCTGCAGGATCTGGAGGCTGACCGTGACATCGAGGTCCTCTCGAAAACCGCGATCACCGAACAGCAGATTCCACACAGTATGCTCGCCCCGGTCGATCAACTGTTCGAGGACGTGACCGAGCGGCAACTGGCGGCGCTCCGCCTGGCTTTGGAAAGCGGCTACTACGAACAGCCCCGGAAGACGTCACTCCGGGATCTGGCCGACAAAACTGCCGTCGCGC
>NZ_JBHUDJ010000010.1:0-54154 GCF_042678165.1 Halorientalis brevis
GAAGCCCTACCCTCAAGGAGCGAACGGCGTCAGCCGTGAGCGAGTAGGGTAGGGTAGTTCACTCAGTAACTGCCGGTGACGAAATCGAGGGGTCTGAGCGCGTCCACGTCTGGTATCGTCGTGCCCATCGCCCTGGCGATAGCGATTGGGGACTGCCCACAGGTGGGCGAAAGCGCCGCTATCGTGGTTGCGCTGTCGCCCGAACCGGGTCGCCGACTCCGGTCCGGAACTCGCCGGTTCGACGCCAGACGCCTGTCTGAAGGGAAACCCGACCAACAAGGACTCTGCAGCCATGACCATACACAATCTGATATAATCCCATGTAGTTGTTTCTATTTCATGCTACACATTCTGTATCGAACTGAGTTCAGTGGCGGTCGGCCCCAAGCCCGGCTTTTGGTGTGCCGCTTACATGTACGGCGAGATTCGAACACAACAGATAAGTATGTGTCACTTCTTCACATGGTATGTGTAGTAAGAGCATCAGCGAACTGACGACGAAAGAGGAACTCCTGGAGGCGTACCCGGTCCTGAAACAGCTCCGGCCCATCGGAGAGGAAACATTTCTGGATACGTACGACACGATGCGTGAGGAAAGCGGGTACCAGTTGTTCGCTCTCCGAAGCGAAGACGGTGACATTCGAGCGCTCGCAGGAGTGGTCATCGAGACGAATATGTACCACGGCAAACACGCGTGGGTTCACGAGCTAGTCGTCGACGAGCCACACCGTGGGAACGGACACGGCGGGGAACTGCTCTCGTGGGTCGCGTCGTGGGCAGATTCGAAGGACTGCTCGTGCGTCGAACTCGCGTCGGGCCACTGGCGCGACGAGGCACACGCGTTCTACGAGCAGGAAGGGATGGAGAAGTACTGTTACACGTTCAAAACGGATCTCTCCGCTGTGAGCCTGTACTGACTGGCCTCCGTTTCTGTGGGACTCGACGGTCGACGACGGCGTCCGATCGCGCTCGGTTGCCTGGGACGCTCGTCACGACAGTTCGAGATCGAAAGCAGGAGTGGTGGTACCACGTGTCCGCGCCGTGGTCAGATCAGGCGTGAGACGGGATGGAACCGGACGAGGGGCTCACTGCGCCCACTCGGATTCGGCGCGTTCGACGAGCATCTCGCGGAACTGTTCGGTGGTTCGCTCGAGGAGTTCGCCGTTCGACCAGTCGAGGATGACCCCGTACTGCCGGATCAGATCGAGTTGGTCGAGGTCGCCGTCTCGGTACCGCTGTGCGACGGCGTCCGGGTCTTCGCGGAGCCAGTCTTCGCGGTTCGTTCGGATGTGTTCGCGTTCCTCGGCCGTCGCCTCCTCGTCGATCTCGTAGTCGCAGAGATCGGCGTCGATCTCCTCGATGACGACGCCGTAGTCCGTCTTCGCGCGCTCGACGGAGACGTAGTCGTCCTTGACGTCTTCGAGGACCGCCGCCGGGTCGCGGTCGAGCGGGTCGCCGAAGCCGCCGCCACCGGAGGAAGGCCGAACGAACTCGTCGCTCTCTTCGATGGGGTGGTTTGAGAACACCGTCCCCATTTCCTCGGGGTCGTCGTCGCCCTGCTCCAGCGTCACGCCGTGTGGGATCCCGGGGAGCCCGCCGTTGATGCCCCACGTGATGGAGCGGGCGCGGTCTGAACAGTAGGAGATGACGCTGTTCTCGCACGCGAGGAGTTGGCCGCCTTTCCGGACGCCGCAGCCGCCGCGGTACTCGCCGGGGCCTGCGGAGTCAGTCACGATCGAGTGCTCGCTGGTCAGCAGCGGGGTGTCCCGTTCCTGCCCTTCGAGGGATTGGACGGCGAGGCCGGCCCCGAAGACGGGAGCCGTCGCGGTCGCGCCGTCCTTGCCGTCGCGGCCGCCCCAGCCGCCGGCCATCCAGTCGTACCACATGAACTCCTCGCCGCCGCGGCCGGGTCGCTGGTCCTGGCCGCCCGCGAGCAGGTACTCGAGGTTGAACGCACACGCCATCGCGCGCTCCGGGAGGACTTCCGACCAGAGTTCGAAAATCGCGTTCATGACTTTCTCGTACGCGCCAGCGACCGACCCGGTGACGGCGACGGGCTCCGGTGCGTTCACGACGGTTCCCTCGGGGAGATCGGCGCTCACGACGTTGTACATGCCCGAGTTGAGCGGGACATCGGGGAAGAACATCTTCGTCCCCGCGACGACCGCGGAGAAGGAGGTCCCGAACGTCGAGTTCAGGAAGTTCCCGACGTACTCGTCGGACCCCGAGAGGTCGTAGTGGACCTCGTCCCCGTCGATGGTCATCTCGACGTCGATAGTGACGTAGCCTTCCTCCTTGTTCGGGTCGGCGTCGATGTAGTCCTGGGTTCGCCAGGTGCCGTCGGGCAGGTCGCTGATCCGCTCGCGCATGATGCGCTCGACGTAGTTCTTCGACTCGTCGAAGGCCGTCTTCACCGTGTCGATCCCGTACTTCTCGACGAGTTCGAGCAGGCGATCCGCGGCGATCCTGGTCGCTTCCGTCTGGGCGCGCATGTCCCCGAGGCGGTCCTCGGAGAGGCGCATGTTCGTGACCAGCAGGTTGGCCACGTCCTCCTGGAACTCGCCGGCGTCCCAGATCTTCAGCGGCGGAATCCGCATCCCCTCGGCGAAGTGGTGCTGGGCGTTGATGTTGAACGACCCCGGTGCCGGCCCACCGACGTCGGCCCAGTGGCCGTTCGACTGCGTGACGGCGATGAGTTCGCCGTCGTAGAACACCGGGCGCATGATGCGCACGTCGTTGATGTGCGTGCCGCCGAGGTACGGGTCGTTGACGATGTAGACGTCGCCGGGATTGACGTTCCCCTCGAAGAACTCGAGGGTCTCCTTGCAGGTGTAGTGGAGCGTCCCGACGTGGACTGCGATGTCCTGGGACCCCTGCATGATCGTGTTCCCCTCGGCGTCGTTGAGACTGTTACTGAAGTCCCGGTTGTAGATCACGAACGAGTAGCACGTCCGCTGGATCTGCTCTGCCATCCGGTCGACGAGGTTCGTAAACGAACTGCGCAGCACCTCGAACGTGACCGGGTCGAGGTCGATGTCAGCCTGTGGTTGCGATTCGGACATTATTTCACCGTGATGATGAGGTTGCCTGTGTTCTCGACTTCCGCTTCGGTACCCGGCGGGACGACGACGGTGGAATCCATCTGCTCGACGATCGCCGGTCCCTCGAAAGACGCGCCGACGCCGAACTTCGAGCGGTCGTACACGTCGGTCTCGACGTACTCGCCGGCGACCTCGAAGTACGCCTCCCGAGTGCCGATGTGAGCGTCGTTGAGTCCCTCGGTTTCGAGTTCGGGGAAGGAGGGCTTGTCGACGATTCCCCGGCCGGTGACGCGCAGGCCGTAGAGTTCGACCTGCTGCTCCTCGTCGGAGTAGGCGTACACCTGCTCGTGCTGTTCGTGGAACTGCTCGCGGATGGCGTCCATGCTCTCGATGGGCCGCGAGCACGGAACGTCGAGCGACCGCCACTGCCCGGCGTAGCGCATCTTGAGTTCGTAGTCCATGCGCATGTCGTCGTCCTCGACGCCCTCTTCGGCGAGGCGCTCGTAGATCTCCGACTCCATCTCCGCGAGCGTCTCCTCGATGTCGTCGACGACGTCCGCCGTCGCGTCCGCGATGAACGTCCGGGAGAGGTCGTGCTCGACGTCGACCAGGAGACACCCGAGCGCGGAGTTGATCCCCGGGTACGGCGGGATGATGACCTTGGGGATGTTCATCTGTTTCGCGACGTGGGCAGCGTGGAGCGGCCCCGCGCCGCCGAAGCCGACGAGCGCGAAGTCGCGCGGGTCGTACCCCTTGCTCGTCGACACGAGGCGCACCGCGTTACACATGTTCGCGACGGCGATCTGCTCGATGGACGACGCCGCCTCGGTGAGGTCGAGCCCCAGCGGCTCTGCGATGTCGCGTTCGATGACGCGCTCTGCGGGTTCGGCGGTCGCTTCCATGTCGCCGCCGAGGAACTTGTCGGGGTCGACCCACCCGAGGACGACGTTCGCGTCGGTCGTCGTCGGCTTGTCGCCCCCGCGGAGGTAGCAAGCGGGGCCGGGGTCGGCACCCTGACTCTTCGGCCCCACGCGAAGCGAGCCGCCCTCGTCGATCCAGGCGACGGAGCCGCCGCCGGCACCGATCGTCTCGATGTCCGTCGAGGGGAACATGATGGGGTAGCCGTACTCGACGGCCCACTCGTCGGTCATCTCGATGTCGCCGGAGTGAGTGAGCGACACGTCGGCGCTGGTCCCGCCCATGTCGAAGCCGATCGCGTTCTCGAAGCCGCACTGCTCGGCGATGTACTGGCCGGCGATGGCGCCGGCAGTCGGGCCGGAGTTAGCGATGCGCGCCGCGTAGTAGGCGATCGCGTCCGTCGTCATGACCCCGCCACCGGAGTGCATCGCGAGGACGTCGCCGTGATAGTCGCGGTCGGCGAGCTGCGTCGAGAGGTCCGTGAGGTACTCCTGAACGACGGGCACGAGGGCCGCGTTGATGACCGTCGTACTCATGCGCTCGTGTTCGAACATCTCGGGGAGAATCTCGTGAGAACTGCAGACGAACGCGTCCGGGTGTTCGTCTGCGACGATCTCCTCGAGTCTGCGCTCGTGATCCCCGTTGACGTACGCGTTGATCAGCGAGATCGCGATGGTGTCGATGCCGCGCTTCTCGAAAATGCGGACTACCTCCCGTGCCCGGTCCTCGTCGAGCGGTTCGACGACGCTGCCGTCGTAATCGATCCGCTCGGAGACGCCGAGTCGGTCCCGACGCTGGACGTAGGGATCGGCGACGTCCTCGTAGGCGTCCCAGATCTCGTCTTTCGTCGCGTCGCGGATCTCGTGGACGTCACGGAACCCTTCGGTCGTGATGAGGCCGATCCGCGGGAGTTCCCGCTCGATCAACGCGTTCGTCCCGACCGTCGACCCATGAGAGAAAAAGTCGAGATCTTCGATTCCGGTCTCGGCTTTCGTCAACCCGTTGATCACGCCCTCCGCGGGATTGTCGGGCGTCGACGGCGTCTTCGCGATCTCGATCTCGCCGCTCTCTTCGTCGAACACGATCACGTCGGTGAAGGTTCCGCCGATGTCGACACCGGCACGGTTCATAGTATCATCTCACATGTCAAGGTGTGCCGAACTATATTTAATACTTTTTATTTTTCGTATTCAATCCAATATTCAGACTGAAAAGAGGACGTTGTTTAATCTCTTCAGAATTATTGCGCACGTCTCTAAGTCGACTGTTCGATGTTGAACGCAGGAAGATCGGCAAAAACGGTGGGCGTTCACGCCGCGTCCAGCCGGTTCGAAGGCGATACCCTCTGCTCCGCAAGCGGAAACGGCGAGCGGTTCCCGGCCGAGATGGGGTTATTCGACCTCGATCTCGAGCAGTTCGTCGCCCGCTTCGATCTCCTGTTCGTTCTCCGCGAGTACCGCTGTGACCGTGCCGTCGTCGTCCGCCGTCACGTCGTGGAAGTTCTTCATGACCCCGACGAGGCCGACGACGTCGCCAGCAGAGACGGCGTCGCCTTCGGTCACGTACGGCGGTTCGTCCGGGTCGGAACGTCGATAGAACACGCCTGGCATTGGGGCTTCGATATAGTGGGTCGTCATGGTTGTGTTACGCGTCACCCTGAGTTACCGCTCCTCGCATATATAAATTGACCAATGAGCCGATGCCAGCCGGTACTCGATCACGCGGTGAAACGGCCGTAGGAACCGATACTTATAGGTCCCAATCGCGCTTCTGGGAGAGAGATGGCCGATTCAGGCATTGAGCGACAGGAGCTACCGTCACCTCGGTACGAACACGGTGGCGACGACTACGTGTTCGTCGAACTCGCCGAGGAGATGAGCTTCGACGCCAACTTCAAAGCACAGGCGATCACACAGGAGATTCGCGCCCGGGACATCCCGGGCATCCTCGAGGTCGCGCCGTCGAACGCATCGTATCTCATCCAGTTCGACCCCGGGGTCGTGACGCCGGCCGACGTGATCGCGGAGCTCGAAGCACTGGAGGACGACATCGACCTGACCGACTACCAGTGGGACGCGACCGTCTACGACATCCCGGTGCTGTACGAGGATCCGTGGACCCACGACACGCTGATGGACTTCCGCGACCGCCACCAGGACCCCGACGCGACCGACCTGGAGTACTCCGCGCGGATCAACGGTTTCGACAGCGTCGAGGCGTTCATCGACCACCACGCCGGCGCCCCACACATGGTGACGATGGTCGGGTTCGTCCCCGGCCTCCCGTTCTGTTTCCAGATGCGCCCGCGCGACGAGCAGATCGAGGTACCCAAATACGAACAGCCGCGGACGGCCACCCCGGCCCGCGCGGTCGGCTTCGGCGGCGCGTTCACCGCGATCTATCCCGTGTTCGGCGCAGGCGGCTACCAGCTCTACGGGCGGACGCCGGTCGAAGTGCTGGACGTCGAGCAGGAACTGGCCGACTTCGAGGAATCGATGGTCCTCCCGAACCCGGGCGACATCCTCAACTTCCGCAAGATCGACCGCGAGGAGTACGACGCCATCCGCGAGGCAATCGAGGACGGCAGCTACGAGTACACCTCCGAAGTCGTCGAGTTCGAGCCCGACGAGTTCTTCCAGCACCCACACGAGTACAACGAGCGGCTCCTGGAGGTGCTGGCATGATCGACGTCCTGAACCCCGGGCTCTCGACGACCGTCCAGGACGCCGGTCGACCGGGCCACTACCACATCGGCATGCCTCCCTCGGGCGCGATGGACCAGTTCGCCCACGCGGTCGCGAACTACCTCGTCGGTAACGACGAGGACGCGGCGACCCTGGAGATGACCTACCAGGGCTGTGACCTCGAATTCGGCGAGTCGGCGCTCATCGCCGTCACGGGCGCGGACATGTCGCCGACGCTCGACGACGAGCCGATCCCCACGTGGACTGCCGTCGAGGTCGACGCCGGGCAGGAACTCTCCTTCGAGTTCAGCCAGGACGGCGTCCGATCGTACCTCGCCGTCGCCGGCGGCTTCGACGTGCCCGAAGTGATGGGGAGCAGTTCGACGTACACGCTCATCGGCCTCGGCGGCTACGAGGGCCGCGAACTCGAAGCAGGCGATACGTTGCAGGTCGCCGACCACGAGAGTCGTCCCGAGCAGGTCGGCACCGCAGTGCCGGACGAACACGTACCGGACTACTCGTCGATCGACGTGCGCGTCGTCATGGGCCTGTGTGACTACCGGCTCACCGACGAGGGCCGCGAGCGGTTCCTCGACGCCGACTGGAAAGTCAGCGACGAGGCCGACCGCGTCGGCTACCGCTTCGAGGGGCCCGACATCACGGACATGTTCGAGGAACGCGACCAGCCGTTCGGCGCCGGGACCGACGTGACGAACGTCGTCGACCTGGGCTATCCCATCGGTTCCATCCAGATGGCCGGCCAGCCCATCGTCCTCATGCGCGACGCCGTCACGGGCGGCGGCTACGCGACCGTCGGCACGCTCATCAGCACCGACCGGGGAACGCTCTCGCAGTGTCGCGTGCACAGTACGGTGAACTTCCAGGCCGTCGACGTCGACACGGCCCTGGAGGTTCGGGCCGCACAGGACGAAACGCTCCAGACCCTGCGCGACACGCTCTGAGGGACGCAACTGCTCCGCTGGCTGTTTTTTCGACAACGCGAGTCAATGTAACACGGTAACTATATGGGGGAAACAGTACCGTTGCTAGGTATGATCGATTCGGTACTGGTAGCCAATCGTGGCGAGATCGCCGTCCGAGTGATCCAGGCAGCACAGGAACTCGGCATCGAAACCGTGGCAGTGTACAGCGACGCCGACGAGACGGCCAAACACGTTCGGCGCGCCGACGAGGCCTTCCACGTCGGCTCGTCGATGGCCAGCAAGAGCTACCTCGACCAGGCGGCGCTCATCGACGCAGCAACCGAGGCGGACGTCGACGCCATCCACCCCGGCTACGGCTTCCTCGCCGAGAACACCGAGTTCGCCGCGCGCGTCGAGGACAGCGAGTTCATCTGGATCGGCCCGCCGAGCGACGTGATGACCAACTTCGGCGAGAAGACGCAGGCACGGGAGATCATGGACCGCGCTGACGTCCCGATCGTGCCGGGGACGACGGACCCCGCCGAGTCCCCCGACGACGTCACGGCGTTCGGCGAGGAACACGGCTACCCGCTCGCCATCAAAGCTGACGGCGGCGGCGGCGGGCGCGGCCTGAAAGTCGTCGAATCCGAAGGGGACGTCGACGAGAAGTTCGCCGACGCCAAACGCGAAGGGGAAGCGTACTTCGACAACCCGGCGGTGTACGTGGAGAAGTTCCTCGAGAATCCGCGCCACATCGAAGTCCAGATCATCGCCGACACCCACGGCAACGTCAGGCATCTCTACGAACGCGATTGTAGCGTCCAGCGCGATCAGCAGAAACTCATCGAGGAGATGCCCTCGCCCGTCCTCGACGCCGACACGCGCGAGGAACTGTGCGCGGCAGCCACCCGGGGCGTCGCCGAGGCGGACTACGTGAACGCGGGCACCGTCGAGTTCCTCTACGAGGACGGCGAGTTCTACTTTCTGGAGGTCAACGCCCGCATCCAGGTCGAACACACCGTCACCGAGGCGACGACCGGGATCGACCTCGTCAAAGAGCAGTTCCGGGTCGCTGCCGGAGAGGAACTGTCGTTCACCCAGGACGACGTCGACCCCCGCGGCGCTGCCGTGGAGTTCCGGATCAACGCCGAAGACCCGCGCAACGAGTTCATCCCGACCCCCGGCGACCTCGAAACGTATCGCAGGCCGACTGGCATCGGCGTCCGCGTCGACGACGGCGTCGACGAAGGCGACGCGGTGAGTCCGTTCTACGACTCGCTGGTCGGGAAGTTCATCGTCACCGCAGCGACCCGCGAGGAGGCGCTCGACCGCGCGACGCGCGTGCTCCGGGAAACCGAGATCGAGGGCATCGCCACGACGATTCCGTTCCACCTGGCGGTCCTCGGCGACGGAACGTTCCGGGACAGCCAGCACACGACGAAGTACGTCGACGAACAGTTCGACGGGTTCGCCGACGAACAGTAGGGCGGTTACACCAACTCGTCGAGGCGCGCGATGTCGACGTTCTCCTCGTCGAGGCGGTCGTGGATCGCTTCGAGCAGTTCGACGGCGTTCGGGCCGTCGCCGTGGATACAGATGCTCTCGGCGGGCAGATCGAGCGTCGTCCCGTCGACCGCTTCGATCTCGCCGTGGTTCGCGATGTTCACCACGCGATCGGCGACCAGATCGGGGTCTTTCGGCGCGACTTCCTTCTCGACGATGAGCGTCCGGTCGGCGTTGTAGTCCAGATCGACGTAGCCCTCGAAGACGGCGTCGAGGGCGTCGAACTCCTGGGCGACCTCGTAGATGTTCATGTCCGTCGCCAGGTAGACGAGGGACGGGTCCACCTCGAGGACGGCCTCCATCACCGCGCGGGCGTGGTCCGGGCTCTCCGAGAGCATCGAGTACATCGCACCGTGTGGTTTGACGTGCTGGACCTCGGCCCCGTGGCGTTTGGCGAACGCCGTCAGCGCGCCGAGCTGGTAGAGCACGTAGTCGCGGACTTCCTCGGGCGTCGCGTCCATCGTCCGGCGCCCGAACCCCATCTTGTCCGGGAGGCCGGGATGGATGCCGATCCCGACGTCGTGTTCAGCGGCCAGCGCGACCGTCTCGCGCATCACGTGCGGGTCGCCCGCGTGGTAGCCGCCCGCGATGTTCGCCGACGTGATGTACGGCATGACCTCCGCGTCGCGGCCCATCGTGTAGTTGCCGAAACTCTCACCCATGTCACAGTTGAGGTCGATTGCGACCATACGTCAGTCTCGGCGGAACTGCGTTTATATGTTGTGACGAGTACCGGGGCGACTCCCCACGTCGACTGCCCGGACAGGGCGGACGTTCATACGCTTGCGTTCCGAGGGCAGTGTATGGAGTTACTCCTGGACAGAGAGCGGTTCGTCGCCACCATGCAGGCCCAGGCCGAGATCGGGGCGACCGAGAACGGCGGGCTCCACCGACTCGCACTCTCAGACGCGGACAAGCGAGTACGAGACTGGTTCGCAGCGCAGCTGGACGCGGCCGGCCTCTCGACCCGAGTCGACGCGTTCGGCAACATGTTCGGTCGGCGCGAGGGCACACGCGATGTCGCCCCCGTCCTGGTCGGATCACACCTCGATTCCCAGCCGTACGGCGGCATCTACGACGGGGCGCTCGGCGTCGTCGCCGCGCTGGAACTCGTCCGCGAACTCGACGCGCGCGGGATCGGGACCGAGCGGCCCATCGAGATCGTCAACTGGACGAACGAGGAGGGGTCGCGGTTCCAGCCGACGCTCCAGGGCAGCGGCGTCTGGGCCGGCGTCCACGACATCGACGCGGAGTACGCTCGGACCGACGACGACGGCACCACCGTCGAGGACGAACTGGAACGCATCGGTTACAAAGGGTCGACGCCCGCGGAACCGGGCGAGGCGTACGACTCGTACCTCGAACTGCACGTCGAGCAGGGGCCGTCGCTGGAGGCGACCGGGGCCGACGTCGGCGTCGTCACCGGCATCGTCGGGCTCCGGTGGGGAGCGATTACGTTCCGCGGCGAGGCGAACCACTCGGGGGCGACGCCGATGCACCACCGCAAAGATGCGCTCGTCGCCGCGGCCGACGTGATCACACAGGTCCGGCGGCTCCCGAGCACGCTCGGCGAGCGCACCGTCGCGACGGTCGGCGCGCTGGACGTGAGTCCGAACTCGATCAACGTCGTCCCCGGCACAGCCACGTTCACGTACGGCGTTCGTGACCCCTCCGGGGACGTGCTCGACGACGCTGTCGACCGCATCCACGCGGCGACCGAGGCAGCCGCGACCCAGGAAGGCGTCGACTGGGAGATCGACGAGCGAGCGACCGCGACGCCGGTCTCTTTTCCGGATCGGTGCGTCGACAGCGTCGAACGAGCGGCCGCCGACCTCGGGTACGACGCCGTGCGCCTGCCCAGCGGCGGCGTCCACGACGCGACGAACGTGCACCGAGTCTGTGACGCGGGGATGGTGTTCGCCGTCAGCGAGGGCGGCAAGAGCCACTCCGAGGCAGAGTACACGAGCTGGGACGACTGTCATCGCGCCGCGAACACGCTCGCGACGGCCGCACTCGATCTCGCTGGCGTCGCCAGCGACTGACCGCTCAGGCCGACCAGTCCGGCTGGATTCGCTCGACGAACTGCCCGTGGCCAGGGTCGGCGACGATCTCGCCGTCGTCGGCGACGAGCGTCCCGCGGACGAACGTCTTCTCGACGCGACCGGTGACCTCGCGGCCCTCGAAGATCGAGAAGTCCGCCTTCGACTCGTTGTCGGCCGCGTCGATCGTGTACGACGCGTCCGGGTCGAAGACGACGACGTCCGCGTCCGTGCCGGGCGTCAACGTTCCCTTCTCCGGGAGGCCGAACGTCTGGGCCGGCGCAGTCGACACGAGTCTCACGAGCGTCGGATAGCCGAAGCCGCGCTGGGTGACCGCCTCGTCGTGGAACACGGGGAAGCCGGTCTGGAGCAGATTCGCTCCGAAGGGGCTGTCCCACCAGTCGTCGACCTGCTTGCTCGCTTCCGTGTACGCACAGTGATCGGTCGAGACCACGTCGAGCGAGCCCGCCTGCAGGTGTTCGAACATCGCCTCGACGTCGTCGGGAGTCCGCATCGGCGGGGCGAACAGCGGGAGCGTGCCCTGCTCCGCGTAGACGGACTCGTCGAGCGTCGTGAAGTGGACGCACGTCTCCGCACGGACCCGACTGCCGTCCTCGCGGGCCGCTTCGAGCACCTCGGCGGCTTTCCGGCAAGAGGTGTGGATGCCGTAGTACTTCGCGCCGGTTTCGAGCGCCATCCTGACGGCGTCGTCGGCCGCCATGGCCTCGGCGTAGTCGGGGCGGGACGCGGGATAGTGAACCGGATCGCCCTTCCCCTCGCGCTTGCACGCCTCGGTGAGCACGTCGCAGACCGACCCGTCTTCGGTGTGGAGGACGCCGACGCCGTCGAGGGCCGCCAGCCGTTCGAAC
Source organism: Halorientalis brevis (assembly GCF_042678165.1). Taxonomy (GTDB): domain Archaea; phylum Halobacteriota; class Halobacteria; order Halobacteriales; family Haloarculaceae; genus Halorientalis; species Halorientalis brevis. The sequence continues at coordinate 12,038 of NZ_JBHUDJ010000010.1, forward strand.
ACCCGGTGCATGAACCCGTTCGAGAGGCCGACGTCGTAGGCGGTGAACATCTTGATCGAGGGGACGCCGTTGGGCACGACCTCCGCGAGGTCTTCGAGGCCCTCGTCGGTCTCCTCGGTGACTGCGCCGTGGACGCCGAAGTCGACGAGCGAGTCCGCCCCGCGCTCGCGCACCGAGTCGATCGCCTCGGGCAGCGAGTAGCTCCCGTCGAACGCCTCGGTGGCCGGGTTCCAGCCCTGGAAGGCGAACCCGATGACCGTCGTCGTCCCGCCAAGCGCGGCGGCCTTCGAGGCGGTCTCGTAGCTGTCGATGGAAAAGGGGTCCGCGACGTGGACGTGCGGGTCGACGACGCCCGGCATGACGTACTTTCCCGTCGCGTCGACGACGTCGTCGGCGTCCGGCAACTGCTCGGCAGCACCGACGCCGACGATCGTTCCGTCGTCGATGGCGAGCGCGCCCTCGAACGTTCGGTCGGCGGTGACGAGTGTCCCCCCGGCGATAACTGTGTCTACTGACATACCGGTGTAGCTGTGCGCTGCGGTACTATCAGTGTTCGCGTGGGGGAGTCGGTCGACTGGTCAGTGCATCGCGTCCCCGCCGTCGGGGCTCAGCACCTGACCGGTGTAGTAGTCGCTCTCGTCGCTCGCGAGGAACACCGCCGTCGGGGCGACGTCGTCGACCCGTCCGAGTCGTCCCATCGGCAGTTCGGCTTCCTTCGCGGTCCGCCACTCCTCGGAGATGTCCGCGAGCAGGCTCGTCTCGATCGGCCCGGGCGCGATCGCGTTGACGTTCACGGTCGGTGAGACCTCGCGGGCGAGGGCGCGCGTCATCGCGATCACGCCGCCTTTCGCCGCCGAGTAGTGGACGAGTTCTTCGCCGCCCTTGAGGCCGAGCTGTGACGCGACGTTGATGATCTTGCCCGCGCCCTGGTCGAGCATGCCCGGGAGGGCGAACCGCGTGGTGAGAAACACGCCTCGCAGGTCGACGGCGATGGTTTCGTCCCACATCTCGACTGGCATCTCCGCGACGCGAGACTGCGTGAGGATGCCGGCGTTGTTGACGAGGACGTCGACCGCGCCGTAGTCGGCCTCGAACGTCTCGATCATCGCCTGTACCTCGGCGGCGTCGCTCACGTCCGCCTGGATGACGGCTGCCTCGCCGCCGTCGGCTTCGATCGCCTCGACAACCCCCCGGCCGTATGAGTCGTCCTCCTGCGGCGGGTGATTGACGACGACCGTCGCGCCCGCGGCGGCAAGTGCTTCGGCGATGCCGCGTCCGATGCCGCGACTCCCACCGGTAACCAGTGCTGCAGTTCCGTCTAGCCGTGCCATGTCGCGTACCGTCGGTCCCGACTTATTTATACTTCTCCCCGGGCTGACCTGTGTTCAGCCCGATTCTTTAATACGACTGCCTCGGTACGTCAGGCCATGGTCGATACTGTCCTAGTCGCAGTCGACGACGAACTGTCCCGGATGGAACCAGTTGCGACGACCGCAGCCGAGATCGCCGCCGGGTTGGACGCAGACGTGTGCCTCTTTCACGTCTTCGGCGAGGCCGAGTTCGAGACGTATCTCGAAGAGTTCGGCTACGAGGCGGCCGATCCTGTCGAGATCGCGCGGAAACACGCCGTCGTCCAGGACTGTGCAGCCATCTTCCAGGAGCACGACGTCGAGCCCGAGATCGAGGCGGCCATCGGCGATCCCTCGACCGAAATCACCGCCTACGTGACCGAGAGCGACGTCGACCACGTCTTCATGGGCGGTCACAGACGCTCGGCGGCGGGAAAGGCGCTCCTGGGAAGCGTCTCACAGAAAGTCCTGCGTCAGGTCGAGGTTCCGTGTACTATCTCGATGGAGTGATCTTGCCGCTGCTTCAATGTAATTTGGATTAATTGTGTCCAATACAATTATATTAGATGGTGCTGCATGTAGCTTCAATGGGTTCGACAGACGTCAGAGTTGATTCGCTCGACATTTCGTTTCGAAACGAGCGGGTTCTGCAGGGTATCGACTTAGAGATCGAAGACGGCGAGTTCTGTGTGATCGTCGGGCCGAGCGGCTGTGGCAAGAGCACGCTCCTGCAAACGATCGCCGGGTTGACGACGCCGGATCGGGGGCGCGTCTTGCTCCGCGGTGACGACGCTGGGGAGATGTCCGTCCAGGATCGCGATCTGGGCTACGTCTTTCAGGAGTTCGAGGACGCGCTCTTCCCACACATGTCCGTCGCGGAGAACATCGCCTTCGGCGTTCGCCAGCAGTCCGAGTCGGTCGACGAGGCGGCGCTCGACGAACGGATCGACGACCTGCTCGCGATGCTCGCCATCCCGGAGACGAGAGACGACCTGCCGTCCGCGTTGAGTGGCGGCCAGCAACAGCGCGTCGAACTCGCCCGGCAGCTGATCCGCGAGTGCGAGACGATGCTGCTCGACGACCCGCTGGCGGACCTCGACTACAAACTCCAGAAGCAGATGGAGTTGGAGATGCGCCAGATCCACGAGGACCTTGGCAGCACGTTCGTCTACGTCACCCACAATCAGGACCAGGCGCTCAAACTGGCCGACAAGCTCGTCGTCATGAACCAGGGGATGATCGAGCAGGTCGGCACCCCAGCGGCGGTGTACAGCGAGCCCAAGACGGCGTTCGTCGGCCAGTTCGTCGGCGACAGTAACCCGGCGCGAGCGACGGTCAGCGAAACCGACGGCGACAGCGCGACCGTCGACACCGCCTTCGGGACCGTCGCGGCGACCAACGTGAACCGCGCGAGCGCGGGTGCGGAGGGCATCCTGCTGATCCGACCCGAGACCGTCACGATCGGCGAGGCCGCCAGCGACGAGACGAACACGCTCGAAGCCTCGCCCGTCGGAAGCACGTACATGGGCGAACAGACCGAGATCGCCCTTTCCCTCGACGGCTACGATCGCGACTTCTACGTGATCCGCCCGGGGAACGTCCCCCTGGATCGCTACGGCGACACGATTCAGGTCGGGTGGAGTGACAGCGACGCGCAGTTCTTCGAGCGCATGAGCGTCACGCAGACGCTCACGATGGAGGACCTGCTCCGACAATGACCGAAACACGACAGCTGGACCCGGAGACGAGCGGCGAATCGATCCTCGAAATCACCGACCTCACGAAGGTGTACCCGGACGGCACCGTGGCCGTCGAAGAGGTCAGCTTCGACATCAAGCGCGGCGACTTCTGCGTCCTGATCGGCCCGAGCGGCTGCGGGAAGTCGACGACGCTCCACTCGATCGTCGGTCGCTTCCCGATCACCGAGGGGTCGATCCACCTCGACGGGGTCGACATCACCGACGCCCCGACCTACGAACGCGACATCGGACTCGTGTTCCAGGACTTCCAGTTGTTCCCGCACCTCTCGGTGCGAGAGAACATCGCCTACGGCCTCGATCGCCTCGACACGCCCGCGGCCGAACGGGACGAGCGCGTCAGCGAGATGCTGGACATCATGCGGCTCGCGGACCTCGGGGACCGATCGCCCGAAGAGCTCTCGGCCGGCCAGAAACAACGGGTCGCACTCGCGCGGAGCCTGGTCCTCGAGCCGAAGCTGCTCTTGCTGGACGAACCGCTCGGTGACATGGACTACAAGCTGCAAAAGCGCATGGAGCGCGAACTGCTGCGCATCCACCGCGACATCGATACGACGTTCGTCTACGTCACGCACGACCAGACCCAGGCGATGCGGCTGGGCGATCAGCTCATCGTGATGAACGACGGCAAGATCGAACACTCCGGGCCGACCGAAGAGGTGTACAACGAACCCGCGACGGCGTTCGTCTCCACGTTCGTCGGCGACTCGAACGTCTTCACCGGCGAACTCGTCGGGACGACCAACGGCGGCTTCGAGGCCGACATCGAAACGCCACTGGGGACGTTCGCGGCCAGCACCGACAACCTCGAATCCGATCCGGCGTCGCTCGTCGGCACGCAGATTCCCTTCTCCGTGCGCCCCCAGTACCTCGAACTCGGCGCCGGGGAGGAAAACGTCCTCACCTGCACCGTCGACGACGTCATCCACCAACCGGGGTCGGGGACGCTCGTGCTCCTCACCGCACAGGTCGACGGGGCCGACCCGATGGAACTGCAGCTGAAGAGTTCCGAGATCGTCGCCGTGGAGGACGACGAGATCGAGATCAGCTGGAGTCCGCAGCACGCGACGCTGCTGGAACGCACCAGCGTGCTCCCGGACATCGACCTGGCAAAAGACGTCCTCGGCGAATAGCGACTCAGCGGGCTGTCCAGCCACCGTCGACGGACAGCACGTGACCCGTCACGAAATCACTCTCCTCACTCGCGAGAAACAGGGCGGCGTCCGCGACGTCGTCGGGCTCACCGAAGCGTGGCCACGGCGTCGCGCCGTGCCAGTCGGCCAGTAGTTCGTCGTCGGTTTCGCGCCACTCGGCGTTCTGGGCGGTCTTGATGATGCCCGGCGCGAGCGCGTTGACGTTGATCTCGTCGGCCGCGTAGTCCAGGGCCATCTGACGCGTCAGGTTCGCGACGCCGCCCTTCGACGCGCAGTAGGCCGCACTGTTCTCGCCCCCGACGAGCCCGTAGATCGACGCGAGGTTGATGATTTTCCCGTTCTCGCTCTCCCGGAGTTGGGGGAGCGCCGCCCGACTCGTCAGGAAGGTCCCTTTCAGATTGACGTCGAGGATGTCGTCCCACACGTCCGTCGGCGTCTCGTGTGTCTGGAACTGGTGATAGATGCCGGCGTTGTTGACGAGAACGTCGAGCGAGTCGTACTCGTCGACGGCGCGATCGATGACAGCTTGCGTTGCCTCTTCGCTCGCGACATCGGTCTCCACGAACGTACTGTCGGCGTCCACGGCCGCGAGCTTCTCGAAGACTGACGTCTCGGCGTCGAGTTTCGGCTCCCGCCGGACGTCGGCGACGACGACGTTCGCGCCTTCGCGCCCGAACGTCGCCGCGATGGCGTTTCCGATTCCCGAACTCGCGCCCGTTACGACCGCTGTTCGACCGGCAAGTCGACTTGTCGACATACACTCCGTTACTCAGGTGGCTGGAGATTATAGTTATCGGCTGGGTCACCGGTGCAGGCGGTCGCGGGCTCTCCAGTGGCAGGTGACGGCTGGCGAATCAGAAAACAACCCGGAGACGATCAGTTCTTCGTCGCGCTGCGAATGACGATCCAGCCGGCGACGACGAGTAGCACGGTCGAGAAGATCGTCGTCACGCTCCCGAGGGCGAACAGGTCCGCCGTCGGCCGGTCGGCAGAGGCAACGGTGAACACCTGAATCGGCATCGTCGTCTCCTGCCCCACGAGCAGCAGGCCGCGTTCGGCCTCGTTGTACGAGAGGGTAAAGGCAAACACGGCCGCGCCGAGGACGGTCGGCAGGATCTGCGGCAGGACGATCTTCCGGAACGTCGTGAGCTTGTTGGCACCCATCACGTGGGCGGCGCGCTCGTTCTCCCGGAGGTTCGGCGGGAACCCCGCCAGCAGCACGATCACGGCGAACGGGAGCGTCCAGACGACGTGCACAGGCACTGCCAGCCACAGGCCGCGGCTGAACGACAGCACTTCGGTCAGCAGCAACAGCGCGCCGATCCCGTAGGTGATGCCCGGCGTGATGATACCGAGCGTGATGAGGTACAGCAGGCCGCGCTGTCCCCAGAAATCGTATCGGTACGCGAGCGCCGTAGCGGTCCCGAGCACCGTCGTAATGACGGTGACCACGAGCGCCAGTTGCAGCGACCGCACGATCGCATCGACCATCTTCTGGTTGGCGAACAGTTCGGTGTAGGCCTGCAGCGTGAACCCGTCGAACGGGGCGGTCACGCCGCCCGTGTTGAACGAAAACAGCATCACGGAGATGATCGGCGCGTACACGTACAACACTGCCAGGGCGAAGTAGGCGGTGAGTATCCGTTTCTTGTCGAAGCGGCCGAGGAACGAAGCGAGGACTGACCTGTCCCGCTGCGTCTGTCGAGTAGCCATCGTCCAATACAAGATTGACTGACTAATAAGTCCTTGGGAAGTACCGCCACGGTTGCCATTCCCTTCCGAAGGGTCGGGTCGGCGCTGGGGTCGAAAGGGGAGCGGCGCGAGCAACACCGTTTTACAATCCGGACGCCACTTGACGGTCATGTCGACCGATGGTAGTGACCTATCCTTCCCAGACGCGAACATCGTTGCAATCCGCGGTATCGCCGGGGCGTTGGCGACGACGCTCGGGCCGCTTTCGAACGACAAGTTCGTCGGAAACCAGGTCGCCGCACAGAACGACCCCGATCCGAAGCAGGTCGCACACAACGACTACGTCGTCACGAGCGACGGCGCGTCGATCCTGGAACGCTTGCCGCTCGAACACCCCATCGCCCCGATCGTGCGCCGGATCGCCGGGCCAGCGCACCCCGGAGAGACCAGCGTCGAGGGTGCCGTCGTCCCCGACGGCGTCACGTCGACGCTGATTCTGGCAGCGTCCCTGCTCGACGAAGCGGCGGCCCTGCTCGATCAGGGAGTCCACCCGACCGACGTCCAGCGAGGATACGTCCACGCCCTGTCGATCGCAGAACGGTCGCTGGACGACGCCCGTCGTCTCCCCGAGGCGTTTCCGGACCCGCACGCAGTCGCCAGAAGCGTGGCGACGACGGTGATGACCGGCAACGACGTGGGCGGGCGCAGAGACGAGTGGGCGAGCTACGCCGTCGACGCGGTCGACGTCGTCGGCTACCCGGACGAACACGGGCTCGCGGTGACGCAGGTCAAAGCCGGCTCGATCGCGGACTCGCGACTCGTCCGGGGCACCGTGCTCACGCGGAACGAGGTCGCACACGACGACATGCCGACCGAGATCGAGGACGCGACGGTGCTCGTCGTCGGCGGCTACAAGCGAAACGACGTGGGCGACGGTCGGTCCGGCGGCCTCATGGACCCCGACCTCCAGGCCGAGGCGACGATTCACCTCGACGGGTCGACCGACGTCCAGTCGTTCGAGGACGTCTACGCCGCGCGCCGGCACGAAATCGTCGACCGCCTGGTCGACCTCGGCGTGGACGTGGTCGTGACCCGCCTCGGCATCAGCAGCGAGTTCCTCGAACTGCTGGCGGCCAACGACGTCATGGGTATCCGCGGCGTCAACCGGGAGAACCTCACGCGGCTCGCCCGCGCGACCGGGGGGACTGTCGTGAAGGACCCGACGGACGTCGCGCCGGACGATCTCGGCCACGCCGGGACCGTCACCCAGCTCATGGTCGAGAGGCGCCGAAAACGACGGAAGCGACGGAAGATCGTCGTCGTCGACGACTGCGCGCAACCGCAGTCGGTCACGGCGCTCCTCTGTGGGAGCTGGGGCGACGTCGGCGAGGAAGCCACCCGAGAGTTCCGGAAAGCAGCGCGAGCGGTCGCCATGGCTCGCGGCGCGGGGCCCAGCCCTGGTGGCGTCGTTCCCGGTGGCGGGGCCATCGACGTCGGGATCGCCCGGGACGTTCGCACCGCGGCTCCGGCGACGGCGTCACGCGAACAGCTCGCGATGGCGGGGTTCGCGGACGCTGTGGAACGCATTCCGTTCGGGCTGGCGAAAAACAGCGGGATGGACCCGCTGTCGGTCGTCGCCGATCTCCGGGCCGGTGCCGACGCTGGCGGGTACGAGACGGGGCTCGTCCTCCCGGCGGGCCGGGTCGGTGACGTGACTGAGGCGGGGATACTCGATACGTACGCGACGACGCTGCAGGGCTACCGGACCGCCGTCGAACTCGCGGGGCTGGTGCTCAGGATCGACGACGCCTTCGACGCGGAGTTCACCAGAGAGCCGGCCGGCAAAGACGACGTCATCTTCGACGACCGCGGCGAGAAACACGAGGAGTACCTCGCCGAGACGGACGGCACGATCTGGGACTGAGAGAAAAAGCGAGTCTTTCGGTTAACTCTGGGCGATGTCGCTGATGTCCACGACGCGGAACAGGGCGAACACGAACGCGAAGATGACCACCAGCAGGGCGATCGAAATCGCACCGGCGTTCGGGTAGTTCAGCCCGCGGTTCACTTCGAGGTAGATCAGCGTTGTGATGGTGCTCTCACCGGAACTCAGGAACGAGGGGACGGTAAGGTTCCCGACGGCCAGCACGAACGTGAACATGCTGCCGATGGCCACGCCGGGGAGCGACAGCGGGAACGTGACGTTCCGGAAGGTGGCGATCGGGCCACCGCGGAGCGTCTCGGACGCGTCGAGCAGGTCCTCGTCGATCTGGGACAGCGAGATGTAGATCGGCGCCGCCATGAACACCAGGTAGTTCTGGAGGTAGCCGACGAGCTGCGAGAAGTTGCTGAACATGAGCCACCTGAGCGGTTCGCTCGTAACGCCCAGCGACAGCAGCACCCAGTTGACCATCCCGGACCGGCCCAGGATGGGGTACCAGCCGAGGACGCGGATGAGTTCGGACGTCCAGAACGGGATCACCATGAACAGCAGCAGGATGATCCCCATGAGTTCGCTCGTCTGAAATCGCAGGTAGTACGCGATCGGGTACGCGAACACCAGCGTCACCAGGGTCACGGCGACGCCGACGACGAGCGTCCGCACGAACGTGTCGACGACCGTGTCCGAGAACACCGTCTCTTGCCAGGAGTACAGCGTGAACTCCTGGACGACGGCAAACGTCGAGTACGTGAGGAAACTGTAGTAGACGATCACTGCGATCGGTAGCACCAGAAACACCACGAACCAGACGACGGTCGGCAAGGAGAGCGCGTACTCCTCGCTGAGACCGAGGACGCCGCCCTCGCCGCTGGGTCTACTCGGCGCCGGTCCATCGTCGACTGCCTCTTCCGTGCTCATTGGGGACTCCGTGAAGATGTCATTGAATACATGTGCGGTGACTCACCTGTCCTCAGGCGGCCTGGAAGTCACGCCAGCGCTCGAGCATGTGATCCGCGTTGTCGGGCCAGATCATGAAGAACCCGGAGTTGTCGAAGCGTTCTTCGATGGTGCCGCTGTCGCGGGTCGAACCCTCCGAGTTCGGACTGCCCTCCTCGTCGGACCAGTCGTACTGCTGTGGGTCGAACAGCGCCGGCTCGTCCACCGCGTCGTAGGTGGCCTTGCCCTCGTAGGCCCAGTCGTAGTACTCCGGCCCCATGCCGTCGCCGGAGTCGTCGGAGCCGTCGCGGACGAGTTCCTTGTTCTCGTAGTGGGGGACCGAGTAGCCCCAGCCCTGGATGAAGCCGGGGAACCACGCGCCGTAGTGGACGTCGTCGATGAGTCGCTGCACTTCCTCGACGTTCCCGCGATTTTTCGCGCCGGGGTTCGTGAGCCCGATCCCGCCGTACCAGTAGCGGTAGCCCTGGAGGCCGCTGCCGTCCATCGTCGCGTACGTACACGGCGTCCCCTGGCGACGGATGTCCATCGCTGCCGGCTGCCAGATGTCGCCGATAATGGCTTCTTCGCTGGCCATCTGGGTGACGGACGCGCCGTAGGCCGTCCAGGTCGCCCGGAACTGCCCGGCCTTTTTCTGCTCGATCAGGAAGTCGACCGCGGCGTCGAGCTGGTCCTTGTTCGGGTTGTTGAGGTCGCCCACGTCCCCGTCGATGATGTCGTTGTCGAGCATGTGCATGAGCGTCTCGGGGATGGTGATCGACGCGGTCTCACCGATCGAGGCTTTCCCCTTGTACTGCTCGTCGAACAGCGCGCTCCACAGCGAGACGTCGTCGACGAACTTCGGGTTGTAGCCGATCGCGTCGAAGTTGTACACGTGCGGGGGAAACAGGAGCTCCGTCTGCTCGTCGTCCGCCCAGAGGAGGTCGTTGATCGTCTCGGTCTGCTTGCCGAGGTGGCTCAGACGCTCGCCCGGCGCGGTGAACGCGTCACTGATCTGGTCTTCGTTCCAGTTGTCGAGGTCCGCCGTCGGGACCGGCAACGTCGCGTCGTTGGCCTGGGCCAGGGCCCCAGCACCTGACGACTCGACCGTGTAGGCGTCGACGCTCTCTCGCTCGCCGCCGAGGATTCGCTGCTGAATCGTCGGGATCGTCGCAGTGGTGGTATTGAGATCGATGTCGGTCATCTCCTCGAACTTCTCGACCTGCCCTTCGCGACCGCCCCATGCCGTGGACATCCACTCGACGGGCCGTTTGCCGTCGCCGTTGCCGCCACCGCCGCCCGAACAGCCCGCGAGCATTCCGGCTGCGCCAGCAGCGCCAGCGTACTTCATAAAGTTACGTCTGTTAACGCCTTCCATATTATACAATACCACACATACACCAATGTATTTAATACTTTTCGGTTGTGCGCCTATATCTTGGATTGTATACAATATATTGCACAGATATTCAGCCTTGTTTAGTTTCCAGTGCCAGGTCCCGTACGCACGACCTGGCCGACGGTGTCGCTCTCATTGGCCTTCGACGACTAGTCCAGACAACGTATTCACCCATGTTCCCAGGCTATATGCGTATTGCGCCGAATTCTGGTCGAGCCTTAGCGGCAAAATACACCCCCACATGAGTGTTTATTACATGACACTGCCCGAGTTCTCTCGTAGCTATGGGAGATATAGACGTAGCAATCGGCATTGACGTAGACTGTGTTGCCGGCTGGCTCGGCTCGTACGGTGGCGAAGACTCACCTGCAGACCTCTCACGCGGGCTCTCGGCCGGGAACGAAGGCATTCCGCGAATGTTGGAACTCCTCGAATCCGAGGCGATCAAGGGATCCTGGTACATCCCCGGCCACTCCATCGAGACGTTCCGTGACAACGTGCAGGAGGTCGCCGACGCGGGGCACGAAATCGGCGTCCACGGGTACTCACACGAGAACCCGACTGACCTCTCGCGCGAACAGGAAGACGAGATCATCGCGAAATCGATCGATCTCATCGAGGACGTCACCGGGTCGAAGCCGGTCGGACACCGGGCGAGCTGGTGGGAGTTCAGCGAAAACACGCCGGAACTCGTCGAAAAGTACGACTTCCTCTACGACAGCAGCCTGATGGAGCGGGAGTTCGAGCCCGGGTACATGCGGAAGGGCGACGACTGGGAGCCTATCCAGTACGACCAGGAACCCGAGACCTGGATGACCCCCTACGAGTACGGCGAGGAGACGGACGTCGTCGAGATTCCGATCAGCTGGTATCGCGACGACATTCCGCCGATGATGTTCATCAAGCAGCCGAACTACAACATGGGATACGCGAGCCCCAAGATGATCTACGAGGAACTGTACAAAGCGCAGTTCGACTTCCTCTACAACCGGCGCGGTGCTGGCGTGTACACCCTCACGATTCACCCCGACGTCCACGGGAAGCCCCACATGATTCCGCTCCTCGAGGACTTCATCCAGTACGTCAAAGAACACGAGAACGCACAGTTCTCGACGCTGGAGACGATCGCCAACAAGTTCGAGGACGACCCGTCGGTGTACGAGAGCGAAGGGAAATACGTCTAACTCGAAACCGGACGCACGGCCCGAGTACTCGCATGTCTACCTGGGTACTCCTGCATTTTTCGCGCGCCGTCCCGTTCTCACTGTGCCACTCGAGCCGTGAGCCTGTGCGGGCGACGTCTCGCCGAGCCGACCTGCGTAACTGGTCCAAGTCGCCGACTCAGCCCTCACGATCGTGAGCAACGGATCGAGGTGAGACCCCCGGCTGCTACAGTGCCACGTCCAGCAGCAGGCCAGTTATGACAGACCGTCGGCGGTCACTCGCCGTGAGTTGGAAACCAGTCGAGCGGGTTCTCGCTAGTCGACAGCGCCAGTGCGAGCTTGATCCGCGCTTGCTGGACGGAGAGATCGTCCGCGAACCCGGCCCCGTGTTGCCGCAGCGTTTCGCCGCCGCCGTCGCTCCCGTACACGGGGAGCGTCGCGCCGGCGTGACACCGCGTCCCGACGACGACCGCGACGTCGTTGTCGATCGCGTCGGCGATCGCGTCGCCGAGAGCGCTCGTCGTGTTCCCGATGCCAGTCCCTTCGATAACGAGGCCATCGACGCCGGCGTCGATCGCGTCGTCGATCGGATCGCGTGGCGTGCTGACGCCGCTCGGGATTATCCGAACCGACGCCGTCGGGACGATGGGGTCACACGTCGGTTCCGAGGCGAGTGGCTCGTGATGGAACCGAACGCGGGCGCGGTCGAATGACGCGACCGGCCCGGAATCGGGCGATTCGAACGCTTCGACCCGAGACGTATGGGCCTTCGTCACACGACAGGCCGCGTGGAGCTGGTCGTTGAAGGCGACGTACGATCCGCCCGCCGCCCGGAGACGGTCGTGTGCCGCGGCACGGACGGCGTTGATGAGGTTCGCAGGCCCGTCCGGACTCGGCTCGTCGGGTCGGCGCTGTGCTCCGGTGAACACGATCGGCACGTCGGCCGAAGACGTCAGCGCTGCATAGAATGCGGATTCCTCCATCGTGTCGGTGCCGTGTGTCACGACCACCCCGTCGACGCCGTCTGCAGCCGCCGCGTGCGCTCTGTCGACGATAGACGACATCGTCTCGAAGTCCATGTCGAAGCTCGGGATGCGAGCGACCTCCTCGACGGAGATCGACGCATACTCTCGCGCTTCGGCTGCGTCCCCGAGGATTTCCGTGCCATCGATCTTCGGCTGTGCACCCTCGTCACCGTCGGTACTTGCGATCGTCCCACCCGTACTGAGAACTCTAATCGTAGGCTTCACACTGCAGTACTGATACGTACATGTGGTGTTAGGTGTTTCGGAGGGGTCGCATGTGCTGACAGCTTCGCTCGCACCCGCGACGTGATTCACGTCACCAAGCGCGAACAAACACCTGACGTCGAGACTGACACGCCGCGGTCAGGCAGAAGCCGGCCGGGAGTGTAGGCGGGCCATGCACCTGGAGAGTCAACAGACCAACCGTTCGCACGTCGCAAACAGCAATCGGGGCGAGACGAAACCACCGCAGGCACGCACGCCGCGGAGATCACATGGTCACAGACACCGCTGGAGAACCCACACAGTGCAGACCGACGCATTTTCGATCCGATCCAGCGGACGCCGCGCGACAAGATTCATGCGGACTCGCACTGCCAGTCGTCGCCGCTGTGAAAGCGCAGAACCACGCACGGAGACCGCTTCTTTCACCACCACCTCCGCGGGATGGAACCCACCCGACGCCCGTTTGTCTCCGGCAAACGCCATCGCACAGCCGAGAGGCCGGATCGAGTGTGTGTTCATGAGTACCGTGGGAAAGGCCCCCAGTCTGTGCGTTGATTTTTCATAACTGGCCGTGTTCGGCAACCATCTGCCGGGTTTACGGAGGCAAGCCGACAGGTCGCGTTTGTCGTACGCAAACGATATATCAGCCCGGCTTGTAGACTACTCATGCCAACGGATCCAGTCGAGTCCGATTCGCCCAGGACCCTACAGACGTCCACGACGACGCTGGACGTAGTCAACGCGCTGAAAAATCTCAACGGTGCGACCGTCACCGAGATGGCCGACTACCTCGACCTCTCGAAAGGGGGCGCGTACAACCACCTCGCAACGCTCCGCGCGAACGATTTCGTCATCAAGCGCGGGGACGAGTACGATCTGAGCCCTCGTTTCATCCTCATCGGCGAACACGTTAGACAGGAAAGTCTGCTCTACCGATTCGGCAAGGAAGAACTCGACAAACTCGTCGCGGAAACCGGCGAATACGCACAACTGATCACAGAGCAACACGGGCTCGGCATCGTGGTCTACCTGAAACGCGGCGAAAACGCGATGGGGAACACCTACTCCGATCAGATGGAGCGACGATCCCTGAATCTCCACCACCTGGCGGCGGGCAAAGCGATCCTCGAACGGCTCCCCGACGAACGCGTCGAAGCGATCGTCGAGCAACACGGTCTCGACGCCCGGACGAGCAATACGATAACGGACCTGGACGGCCTGTTCGAGGAACTGGCAGCGGTCGAGGAGCGTGGGTTCGCATACAACATCGAGGAGGAGGTCGACGGCTTGCGGGCCGTCGGCGCCGCGATCGACGGCCCAGACGGCAACGTTCTCGGTGCGATCAGCCTGTCCGGCCCTCGCAGTCGAATGCAAGGTGACCGCCTCCGGGAGGAGCTTCCAGAGAAAGTGAAGAACACGGCCGACGTCATCGAGTTCAACATCAACATGGACACCCAGTCCCACCAGTTTTGAATCCGTCATCTCGGATCTGCCGTTACATCCATAGGATTGTAACACCACCGTCGCAGGAAGATCACCCCCGCGCGGACAGCACGGCGTCATCTGCTCTGTAACGCTGCTTCAGACTCTTGCCGAAGCAGCGGACTTCACTCGGCTGCTTCGTGACGGACCTGAGTGAGTCGCACCAGTCCGAGACGCTTCCTGCCAGCATCCGATTACAAAAGTAGTATCGTAATGGGTAGTGGCGACTCCAGTCCGATTCTCGTATCGCTGTTCCGCCCCTCGATCCACTTTCGAGTTTCTTGAAGACACGTTACCGGCACCACACAGCTATGGAGGCGACCAGAACCGGATTCCGGTGGCTATCGCCGCCAATACGTGTCTCCGAAATAGTCGGATCGACGATCGCTCGGTGTATTGGTTCGGCCGACCGATCGGACAGGTAATAATCTGCGGTCGGAGCCCATGTCGACGGATCGTGGGTCACCTGAAGATGTTTTGCGACACCACTGAGTAGCTTTCCTCACAGTCATCGGAAGATCGGCCGGTACTTTGTTTCGACAATTTCGAAAGGCTTTCCAGCTTTGAGGGACGTGTCTTCGGTATCATGGCCAGCGGCTCACGACAGACGGTCGATCGGGCGTTCGAGATCATCGACGTGTTGGCTGAGGAAGGCGGCCTTCGGGGATCCGCGGTCGCCGACGAACTCGACATGCCCGTGAGCACCGCGCACGATTATCTTCAGGCGCTGACGGCGACGGGATACGTGACGAAAACCGACAACATCTATCGAACCTCGACGCGCTTCCTGGAGGTCGGCCAACGGCAGCGCCATCGACTCGACGTGTTCACCGCCGCAGCGGAGGAACTCGAGACGGTCGCCGAAGAGACCAGAGAGCACGTCACGCTGATGATCGAAGAGAACGGACAGGGCGTGCTCATCGCCATCCAGGAAGGCGCCGACGCGGTGAGCCTCTTCGCGTATCCCGGCGCCCGGATGCCCCTCCACGCGACGGCGCCGGGCAAAGCGATTCTCGCGTACCTGCCGCCCGAGCGCGTCGAGGAAATCCTGGACGACCACGGACTCGTCGCGGTCACGAACCGGACGATCACCGATCGGGAGGTCCTTTTCGACCAACTCGGAAGCATCCGAGAACAGGGGTACGCGGTCGACGACGGTGAGCGCATCGCGGGCATGGTGTGTATCGCCGCGCCGGTGCTCGACAAAGCCGACGACGTCCAGGCGTCGGTCTGCGTGTGCGGCCCGCGGAGTCGGATCGACGAACAGCGGCAGGAACAGATCGCCGAGGTCGTTCGGCGGTCGGCGAACGTGATCCAGGTGAATCTGGATTACGCGTAGTTAGTTGACGTACTCGCTCAGGTCCATCGGTTCCTCGCGGAACAGCGCCGGATTCATCTCCGCGAGGTCGTCGGCGACGACGGGATCGAACGCCATGTTGTCGACGACGTCAGTCTCCGCGTCGACGCCCGGAGCGACCTCGGTCAACACCAGTCCGTCGCTGGAGAGCTCGAAGACGGCGCGCTCGGTGACGTAGACGATGGGCTGGTCCGTCTCGACGGCGTAGTCGCCGCTGAAGGTGATCTGCTCGACCTCGTCGACGAACTTCGTGCCCTCACCCTCGGACACGATTTCGAGCGTCCCGTCGCCGACGTCGACCTCCAGGCCGCCCGTGGTGAGCGTCCCACAGAAGACGACTTTCTCGGCGTTCTGCGTGATGTTGATGAAGCCGCCACAGCCGGGGAGTTGGGAGCCGAACCGGCTGACGTTGATGTTGCCGTCGGCGTCGATCTGGGCCATGCCGAGGTAGCCGATGTCGAGGCCGCCCCCGTCGTAGAAGTCGAACTGCTCGGGCGAGGTCACGAGCGCCTCGTGGTTGACGGCCGTCCCGAAGCTGATGCCGCCCGAGGGCGAGCCACCGATGGGACCGGCCTCGACGGTCTGGGTGATCTCGTCGCTGATGTTCCCCTCGCTCGCGACGACGGGAATCGTCTCGGGCACGCCGACGCCGAGGTTTACGACCGCGTCGGGGACCAGTTCCATCGCGGCCCGGCGGGCGATGACTGTCCGCTCGGTGAGCGGCGCCTGCTCGGCGTCGTCGTCCTGGGGGACTCTGACCTCGCCGCTGAACGCGCCGCTGTAGTCCTCGCCGTAGGTCTGCTTGTGCTCGGACGGCGGTGCCTCGACCACTGTGTCGACGACGACGCCGGGCACGTCGATGTCGCGGGCGCTCAGCGACCCGGCTTCCGTGACGCGCTCGACCTGCGCGATGACCGTCCCGCCGGAGTTGTGCGCGGCCTGGGCGGTCGCCAGCATGTTCGCGGTGAGCGCTTCGCGCTCCATCGTGAGGTTGCCGTTCTCGTCGGCGGTCGTCCCGCGGATGATGGCGACGTCTATGGGCTGTGCGTGGTAGAACAGGTACTCCTCGCCGTCGAGGGTGACGACCTCGACGATGTCCTCGGTCGTCTCGTCGTTGGCTTTGGCCCCGTCCTGACGCGGGTCGACGAAGGTCCGCAGACCGACGTTGGTGATCGTCCCCGGTTTGCCCGCGGCCGTGTCACGGAGCAGGTGATCCATCGCGCCGAACGGGAGGTTGTACGCTTCGACCTCGCCCGCGACGACCTTCTCCATCAGGTCCGGAACGAACCCCCAGTGGCTACCGATGACGCGCTCCAGCATGCCGTCCTGGACGAGGTGGGAGATGCCGTTCCCCTGCCGGTCGCCCTCGGCCGCCGGGTGATAGAGCGTGAGATCGCCCGGCGCGCCCGACGCTTCGTACCGGTCGCCCAACGCGTTCAGTACGTACTCCGGGATGCCGACGGCGACGAAGCCACCGATGCCGACGGTGTCTCCGTCTTCGATGCACGCGACTGCCTCTTCGACGGGTTCTACGAGTGCCATGTCGTTCGGAGTACGGGAGGCCCGGAACAAACCTTTTGCTACTTTTAGTGAGTGTCCTGATCAAGGCCGTCAAATATATTTCGGCCCCTGTACGAGCCCAACTCGCCCGACGGTCGTATCGTATTCTTTAGGACCCCATGGTTCGTAGCCCGTGCCGATGGAACTCACCAGCGAGCAGCGGATGATTCAGGAGACAGTCCGGGAGTTCGTCGAGAACGAAGTCAGCGAGAACGTCGCCGAGGCCGACGAGAGCCAGGAGTTCCCCGAAGACATCTGGGACGGCCTGGCCGACCTCGACCTGACGGGCCTGACGGTGCCCGAGAAGTACGGCGGCTTCGACGCCGACGAGGTCACCTACAGCATCGTCAACGAGGAACTGGCCCGTGGCCACCTGGCCGTCGCGACGGCACTGTCGGTCCACGGACTGGCGACGTCGTGTATCCGGCAGTTCGGCACGGACGACCAACAGGACGAGTGGCTCTCGGAGATGGTCGACGGGCGGCCCGTCGGGGCGTTCGCACTCTCCGAGCCGCACGCCGGATCGAACCCCGCCGAGATGACCACCGAAGCCCGCAAAGAGGGCGACGAGTACGTCATCAACGGCACGAAACAGTGGATCACCAACGGGAAACGCTCCGGCGTCGTCATCCTCTTCGCCAAGACCGACAAGGACGACCCCAACACGGTCACACAGTTCCTCGTGCCCAAGGACATCGACGGGCTCGAAGTCGGCAAGAAAGAGGACAAGCTCGGGCTGCGCGCCAGCGACACGACGACGCTCGTCTTCGACGACGCGCGCATCCCCGCCGAGAACCGCCTGACCGAGGTCGGTGCCGGTCTCAAGGCCGCGTTCTCCATCCTGACCGGCGGCCGCATCGCCATCGCCAGTCAGGCCGTCGGCGTGGCACAGGCCGCGCTGGACGACGCCGTCGCGTACGCCAACGAACGCGAGCAGTTCGGCGAGCCGATCATCGAGAAGCAGGCCATCGCCCACAAACTCGCCGACATGCAGACGGACGTGCAGGCCGCGCGCCTGCTCACGCGCGACGCCGCGCGCAAAAACGAGGGCGACGTTCACCCAAAGTCCGCGAGCATGGCCAAGTACTTCGCCAGCGAGACCGCCGTCGACGTGGCCAACGAGGCCGTCCAGGTCCACGGCGGCTACGGCTACACCAAGGACTTCGACGTCGAGCGCTACTACCGCGACGCCAAGATCACCACGATCTACGAGGGCACCTCAGAGATTCAGAAAAAAGTCATCGCGCGCCACCTGAAGGACTGAGCTACTCGTACTCGTAGAAGCCGTTCCCCGTCTTCTTCCCGAGGTCGCCGGCCTCGACTTTTCGCTTGAGCAGGTACGCGGGCTTGTATCGGTCGCCCAGTTCCTCGTGGAGGGTCTCCGTCGCGTGGAGACAGACGTCCAGTCCGATGTGGTCGGCGAGCGTCAGCGGCCCCATCGGGACGTTCGTCCCGAGCGTCATGCCCTTGTCGAGGTCTTCCTTGGAGGCGACGCCCTCGTCGAACGCGCGGATGCCCTCGTTGATCCAGGGCATCAGCACGCGGTTGGTGACGAACCCGGGCTTGTCGTCGGACTCCCAGGTCTCCTTGCCGAGGTCCTCGGAGAAGTCGTGTGCCAGTGCGACCACGTCGGCGTCGGTCTTCTCGCCGACGACGATCTCGACGCCCTTCATGACCGGGACCGGGTTCATGAAGTGGATGCCGACGACCTGTTCGGGGCGCTCGGTCGCGCTGGCGATGGTCGTGATCGAGAGCGTGCTGGTGTTGGTCGCGAGCACGGCCTCGTCGCCGGTGACCTCGTCCAGGTCAGCGAAAATGTCCTGTTTGACGTCGACGTCCTCGACGGCGGCCTCGACGACGAGGTCACAATCCGCCAGGTCCTCGAGGTCGGTCGTGCCCGTAATGCGCTCTCGGGTCGCCGTCGCTTCCTCGTCGGTCAGTTTGTCGCTGTCGAGGAGGCTGTCGAGGCTGTCGCTGATGGTCTCGAACCCGCTCTCGACGAACGACTGTTCGATGTCGCGCATCACGACATCGTAGCCCGCCATGGCGGTGACCTGTGCGATTCCACTACCCATCGTGCCCGCGCCGACGACCCCGACGCGGTCGATCGACTCTAGCTGAAAGGTCATCACAGGAATCTCTTGCCACGTGCAACCTAAGTGTGCCGAAACGGCCCGGGGATCGATAGAACAAAGGTCGTGAACGAGTGACCTGTACCCATGCGGAAACTTGTCAATCTCCTCGTCCGACAGGACGGGCTGAGCCACGAGGAGTTCGTGGACTACTGGCTGACCGAACACGCGCCGCTGGCGGAAGCCCTCCCCGGCGTCAGGAAGTACGCGACGTCGATCCCCGCCGACCCGGACAAGGCCGCCTACGACGGGATCGCGGAGCTGTACCTCGACGCGGACGCGAGCGTCGGCGACGTGTTCGCGAGCGAGGCCGGCCAACGGGTCCAGGCGGACACGAAAAACTTCCTCGACGACGACGCTGGTGAGGTCCTGGTCGTCGACGAGACGGTACAGTTCGGCGACGACTGAACGCGACAAGAGGAAGACACGAGAGCACACATGTCACGAGCACGCATTGCTGGCACAGGGATGACGCCGTTCGGTGAACACCCCGATCGGCCGGGCCGGGACCTCTTCGGGGAGGCCGGGCTCGCAGCACTCGACGACGCGGGGCTTTCGCCGGACGACGTCGACGAGGTCTTCTACGGCAACTTCGTCGGGACGCTGTCCGAAAACCAGGGCCACCAGGGGCCCCTGATGAGCGAGGCCTTCGGCACGACGGCGCCCGCCAGGCGGATCGAAGGCGCGTGCGCGTCGAGCGGTCTTGCGATCCGCGACGCGGTCCGCGTCGTCAGGAACGGCGAGGCCGACGTGGTCCTCGCCGGCGGCATGGAACGCATGACGAACATGGGAACCGCCGGTGCGACCGCGGGGCTGGCCGTCGCGGCCGACGACCTCTACGAAGTCCGCCCTGGGGTGACTTTCCCGGCGGCGTACGCGCTTATGGCGCGCGCCTACTTCGAGCGGTACGGGGGCGACGAGACCGATCTCGCCCACGTCGCCGTCAAGAACCACGAGAACGCGCTGGCCAACGATCACGCCCACCTGCAGACCGAGATCACCGTCGACGACGTCGCCGAAGCGCCGGCCGTCGCCGACCCGCTCGGCCTCTACGACGCCTGCCCGATCAGCGACGGCGCGAGCGCGGTGGTGGTGACGACTGACACCTACGCCGAGGACCACGGCCTCGACGCCCCGGTCGCGATCACCGGCAGCGGCCAGGGCAGCGACCGCATGGCGCTCCAGGACCGCGAATCCTACGCGAAGACGCCCGCGACCCGCGCCGCGGCACAGGAAGCGTACGCCGATGCCGACGTGGTACCCGACGACGTCGACGTCGCCGAGGTCCACGACTGCTTCACGATCGCGGAAGTGCTCGCCCTGGAAGCGCTCGACCTTTACGAGGAGGGCGAGGCGATCGGCGCGGCCCGTCGCGGCGAGACGACGCGGGACGGGCGACTGCCGGTCAACCTCTCGGGCGGCCTGAAGGCCAAAGGGCATCCGGTCGGCGCGACGGGCACGGCACAGGTCGCCGCCGTCGCGACGCTGCTTTCGGGCAGCCATCCCCGAGCGGACGCGCTCGATTCGCCGACCGTCGGGGTCGCCCAGAACGCAGGCGGCACCGTCGCCAGTGCCACCGTGCACGTCCTCGAGGTGGTTCAATGACGACGTATCACCGCCGGTTCGGAGTCAGCCAACTCGCCACTGCGGAGGTGGTGGCATGACTGACGCCAGCGACGGCGCGTTCTCGGCGTTCCTCGACGCGATCGAGGCCGGCGACCCGTACTACCTCGTCTGTCCGGAGAGCCACGGGTCGATCCCGCCACAACAGCTCTGTCCGGAGTGTCACAGTCGTGACCTCTCGAAAACGCCGCTCTCAGAGAGTGGCGAAATCGAAACGTACACCGTGGTCTCCGTCCCCGCGCCACGGTTCAGCGACGACAGTCCGTACGTCACCGCCATCGCGGACTTCGGACCCGTCACCCTCACAGGCCACCTCCGCGGCGTCGATCCCGACGCCGTCGAAATCGGACAGACGGTGCGACTCGCCGTCGGATCAGCCGACGGTGAGCGATTCGTCGCCTTCGAGCAACCGGAATAGTACGCGACCGCTCCGGGAATCACGTCGCACCTGCAGTGTCTCGTTCTCGCTTGGCTGCCGTCATCTCGACCGGAGTCACTGTCAACAGTCCGTCGATCGAGCCGTTCGTTGACCCCTCGGATAGCCACGTCGAGTCTGTCGATGAGGTGAGTCTCGAAGAACCCCGTCAGATCGACAGGTACTCACCCAACTGCCGCAACCTTATCGTGATGTTTCCAGGATATATTTCCAATACCCGCACCACAATAGTATTTCTTCCCTATCATTTTTTGCTGTTATAGCTACAAATTTGATAGGTAGTGTTATAGATAGACGAACCTTGATTCGACAGTACATCAATTCTATAATAACAAGGGATATAATCGGTATTGAGTGCGCTGTATTCCACTTATCACGATTATTTCCAGATATTTAAATCGTATTATATCAGCGGAGAATAATCCTCGTCGAGAGGGGTATAAATAAATAAGTTCATATCAAGTACTATTTGTTTGAACCATAATTTTACTTATAATTCAGAGTACGTCACTTCACTTGGAATAGGGCGCCTGTCGTCGTTCGCGTTGGTCGGTAAGCGATTGGATACGAAGCGCCATCGACGGACCGGCACCTCACCGTTCATATTCGGTAAGAACGCAGCACTGCGAACGCTCCGTGCTCCCCGCATTCCCGTTACAGCAATAGGCGTGTAATGGAATTCGGTCGCCGCTCAGACCCACGCCGATGTTGTTCTCCCGTGGGTGTCGACCATCGCTATTACAGCCATAGGATTGTAATGCCAGAGGCAGAGACGCGTCGAGGTACATTTTAGTGTCCCCTCAGCGAACGGATGCGCTAATGACTGATTCATCGGAGGAACGCGACGCGCCGAGGTACAAGGTCGGGAAAGTCATCGAGCGCTATTCACTCGACGGCATGGGGAGTGAGTTGGAGGCACGTTGGCTCGGCGACGGCAGAGACTCACACAGCTTACGCGAGCTCGCGACGTATTTCAACGAGGAGGTAGTGCGCTCGGCGATCGCCGACACGGATCGACGGGAGGTGAGTGGCGACGTCGAAAACCTGTACCAGGTCCTCACTGATGACGACGTGAGTCGGGCAGAGCAGACACGGGTCCGGAAGGAGTTGGAACGCGACGGCATCGACGTCGAGCAGCTCGAACAGGACTTCGTCACCCACCAGGCGGTCCACACGTACCTCACGAAAGGGCGAGAGGTAGCAAAGGAGACCGAACCCGAAGATCGTCTCGACAACGCTCGCCAGACGATCAACCGACTCCGGAGCCGACTGATCGCCGTGTCGGAAACCACGCTCGATAGCCTCCGGCAGGCAGGTGCGATCACCCTGGGCTCGTACGATATCTTCGTCGAGATCAGCGTCCACTGCACGGACTGCGGGACGCACAAGAACTTTTTCGAGGTTCTCACCGATCGGGGCTGTGAGTGTTCGGATCAGGAGTGACCGCGACCCCAGATCTAAGATTGCTATCTTAGACGTTCGTCTTTGCTCAGAAGTCTGTAGGGAGTCACCACACGACCCGGGCGGCGAGGCCACCACCTGATGTAAAATTTTATCACTGAAAGAATCGATAGTGGACCTATGTCACAACATCAAACTAGTTCTTCGAAGGCCAGAATACAGGCGGAGAACATCGGCGGGATACAGGACACGTCCGTCGAGTTTTCGCCGGGCACCACGATCCTCGTCGGGCGGAACGCAACCAATCGAACGTCCTTCCTCCAGGCGATTATGGCGGCGCTCGGCAGCGAAAACGTCGCGATGAAAGGCGATGCCGACGAAGCGTCCGTCGAACTCACCCTCGGCGACGAGACGTATACGCGGCAGTTGAGTCGCCGTGCGGGTGGCGTCGTCACCGATGGAGACCCCTACCTCGACGATCCGACGCTCGCCGATCTGTTCGCCTTTTTACTGGAGTCCAACGAAGCCCGACGAGCGGTCGCTGCCAGCGACGACCTGCACGAACTCATCATGCGCCCGGTCGACACCGCGGCGATCCAGACTGAGATCGACCGACTCGTGGAGGAGCGAGAATCGCTCAAACGCGAACTCGAGGAGATCGACGAAGTCAAAGGGCAACTGCCGGGGCTGGAAGAAAAGCGGACGCAGTTGGAAACCGAAATCGAGGAGAAGCGAGCGGAGCTCGAAGCGAAGGAAGCGGAACTCGAGGACGCAGACGCCGACGTCGAAGAGACTCGCGAAGAAAAGGCCGAACTCGAAGACAAACTCGACGAACTCCGCTCGAAGCGATCCTCGCTGGACGACGTGCGGTACGACCTCGATACCGAGCGCGAAAGTCTCGAGGCCGTCAAAGGGGAACGACGCGAACTGGCGGACGAACTCGACGAGTTACCCGAGGCACCAGTCGGTGAGATAAACGAAATCGAGTCTGAAATCAGCCGGCTTCGCGAACGCAAACAGGCGCTCGAATCGGAGGTGAACCAACTCCAGAGCGTCATCGGCTTCAACGAGGACATGCTGGACGACGCGGACTCGACCGCGTTCCAGGGCCTGCTCGAAGACTCCTCGGGTGACCTCACGGACCAGTTACTCCCCGACGACGAGGTGACGTGCTGGACGTGTGGGAGTGAGGTCAAAAACGAGCAGATCGAAGCCACCCTCGATCAGTTACGGCAGGTGAGCCAAACGAAGATCAGCGACGTGGGCGACCTCGACACCCAGATTTCGGAGTTGAACGACCGAAAGCGCGAGTTGAAACAGTCCCAGCGCGAACGCGAACGCGTCGAACGACGCCTGACCGAGATCGAGACCGAGATCGAACGTGGAGAGGAAACCATCGAGCGCCTCAAGACACAGCGTGAGGAGTTGACCGAGGAAATCGAAACCGTCGAAGCGGAGGTCGACGAACTCGAGAACGAGGATTACAGTGCGGTTCTGGACCTCCACAAGGAGGCGAACCAGCTCGAATACGAACTCGGCAAGCTCGAGAACGACCTCGAACGCGTCGAGGGCGACATCGCGGACATCGAAGACCGGATCGCCGAACAGAGCGAGCTCGAGGCCGAACTCGACGACGTCAAAGCCGAGATCGAGGATCTCCGGACGAAGATCGAGCGAATCGAAGCCAACGCCGTCGAGGAGTTCAACGAGCACATGGACACCGTCCTCGAGATGCTCGACTACGCGAACCTCGACCGCATCTGGATCGAACGCGTCGAACGCGAGGTGCGCGAGGGACGCCGCAAAGTGACGAAGACCGTCTTCGAACTGCACGTCATTCGGACGTCCGAATCGGGGGCCGCGTACGAGGACACGGTCGACCACCTCTCGGAGAGCGAACGCGAGGTGACGGGACTCGTCTTCGCACTCGCAGGCTACCTCGCCCACGAAGTGTACGACGACGTTCCGTTCATCCTCCTGGACTCCCTGGAGGCCATCGACTCCGCCCGGATCGCGACGCTCGTCGAGTACCTCGCCGACTACACCGGCTACCTCCTCGTTGCGCTGCTCCCCGAAGACGCTGCCGCGCTGTCCAGCGATTACGAGCGCATCACTGAAATCTGAGACGGCGCTCGCTTTCTCACAGCGGCTTACGCACAGCACCGAGGGCTGATCCGACGACTCACACCTGCAATGGAACGCGAGAGGCTGACAGTGCTACGTCACGAAGGTGCCAGCCCGGCCGTTCGGTATTAGCGAACAGCAGAACAGTCGCATATTATACCCACACGGCCACTAATTTCCGAGTATGACTAACGTTCCACACACTATCTCGAGTAGTATTTTATGTTTATTTATTAAATACGATTAGACGTGGAGAATTATAATTCGGCATCAGTGCAAGCGAGAATCGGGCTGGACGAACGGGTGAAAGCTGGCTCCAGTAGTACGACCGGGAGAATCGAGGCGTGGGGATCAGGAGTGAGCGAGATTGAGTTCCAGTTCGTTCACGCTCCGATGAATGAGGTCTGGAATCTCGTTTGTCAGGCGGTCGTCTTTGAGTCGATGGGCAGGGCCGGCGACGGCAAACGCGCCGAGAACGTCGTCGTTCGGGTCCATGATCGGCACGGCCACTGCACGAAGGCCTTTCGTGCTTTCACTCTCGTTGACTGCGAATCCTTGCTCACGGATGGCTTCGAGTTCGGCAAAGAGTTCTGCTTCGCTGGTGATCGTGTTCTCGGTCGCGGCTGTGAGACCGTCGGTTTCGACGAGGCGCCGGACCTGGTCTTCCGGCATCTGGGCCAGCATTGCTTTGCCAGCCGCTGTGAGGTGCATGTCGAACCGCTTTCCGACGCGGCCCTTCGAGAAGACGCCGTGGCTGCCGGTTTCGCGATACAGCACGACGGCCTGGCCGTGCTCCGTGACGGTGAACTGTGCCGTCTCGCCGGACTCCTCGGCGAGGTCCCGGAGCTTTTCCCGGATGAGCGTGTTGCCCTCGATCTGGTTGCGCACGTGGCCACCGATGTCCAGAAATCGGAGTCCGAGACGGTAGACGTCACCGTCTTTCCTGACGAAGTCGCCGGCGCGAAGCGTCGCCAGGTGTTTGTGGACGGAACTCTTCGAGAGGCCCGTCACGTTCGCCAGTTCCGTGACGCCCGCGCCGTCGCGCGATTTCAGTTCAGCGATGATAGCGAACGATCGCTCCAGGCTCTTCAGCGTCCGTCCATCGACGTTCGCGCCGTCGTCGCCAGTGGATGGGTTGCTCATTGCGTGACAGTGACTTCCCCACCCTAAAAAGATTCACTAATGCGAAACGGTCGTGCGTGAACCGTGGCCCGAACCCAGACGGTAGCCGCGGTATCGCGCCTGCCCACTCGGCGCGCCATGTCGCGAAAATACACGCTCGATGGAAAGAAGACCGGTTCTGTCCCACGAGAGAGTTTACCATAGTCAACGCGTGTCGTGGCAACCGTTACCTGATGGCGCGTACAACCGACCTAGATGTTTACTAATGCGAAACGGACTTGTTGCAGCAGGGGTCACTCCCTGCCGGACGACGATGGTTCGGGCAGCGGGCTATCGCTCCGTGATCGTGGCCATCTCTCGTTCGATCCGGTCGACGTCGTCGAGGATGGCTTCGATCTTCTGGCTCTGTTCGTGGTTGGCGGTCGTGACGTCCTCGATGGCCGTCGCTACCGCCGCCGCACTGTCGGCGATGGCGTCGATCATGCTGGCGATCTCCTCAGCGCTCGCAGCCTGATTGTCCGTCGCATTGGCGATCTCCGTGAGGCCGCGGTCGGTTTCGGTCACCGACGCGAGAATCGACTGTTGGTTCTCGACGACGCGTTCGAGATCCTCGGCCGTTCGCTGGATCGTCTCGTGGGTTTCGTCGACGTTCTCAGTAGTGTTGACGGCCATCTCGCGAACCTCGTCGACGATCCGCTCGATTTCTTTCGCGCGAGTTTGGGATTCGTCGGCGAGGTCTTTGATCTCGTTTGCGACCACGGCGAACCCGTCGCTGTCGCCGTCTGCCCTGGCCGCCTCGATGTTGGCGTTGAGCGCGAGGATGTTGGTCTGTTCGGCGATGTCGTCGATCACGTCCACGATCCCGTCGATCTCGTCGATGCGTTCGCGGAGGTGCTGGGCGTCCTCGGCTAACGCCTCCGAGCCGTCGGCCAGTTCGTCGACGCGGTCGATCGTCTCCTCCGCAGTCTCGACGGACTCGGTGGCGAGGTCTTTGGTCTCCTCGCTCTGACTGCTCACCTCCTCGGCGCTGGAGGCGATCTCTTCGACGGTCGCGCTGAAATCCGACACCTCGTGTTGGACCTCCGAGAGGTCGGCCGCCTGGTCCTGGGTGAGGTCGCTGATGTGTCGCGATTCGTCCGAAATCTCCTCGGCAGCCCCGCGGAGATCGTCCATTGCCCCTCGGACGCTCTCTGACAGCTCCGTTTGGAGAGACTGCAGCGATTCCTGTTGCTCGATGATCTCGGTCACGTCCGTGAGAACCTCCAGTGCGCCGACGGTCTCGCCGTCCGCGTTCGTAATCGGGACGGCGAGAGCCCGCGCGTGAGAGGATTTGCCGTCGCTCTTGTCGGACGAACGGATCTTGCTCTCGCGGACGGCCTCGCCGGTCCTGGCGACGCGTTCGGCCAGGGTCTCCGACTCGCCCTTCGTCTCGAAGACGTCGTACGCTTTCGTGCCGACGGCTTCCTCAGCGCGCATGCCGTGGAGTCGCGACACCGCGTCGTTCCACTGGGTGACGACGCCGTCCGTGTCGACGACGAACGCTGCTTCCGGAAACGCTTCGACGAGCGACTCGAACGCGGTCCGCCAGAACGCCGCCGCCCGGCTCTCGTCTGCTGGCGCTAGCCGGTCGGCATCGGTCTGTAGTGCCATGCTGTCCCTATCGTGCCCACCAGTAATCATAAAATTTCTCAAATTATCGCTGAACAGGCCAGTTCGTCCGAGGAGACCCAGCGGGGCACCGACGCTACGGAAAGGGAACGGCAGGTCCGTCGACGCTCACTCGCCCGAAAACTCGGGGTCGCGCCCGTCGAGGAAGGCCTCGATGCCTTCGTCCTTGTCGTCTGTGGCGAACAACTGCACGAACAGTTCGGACTCGTACTCGAGACCGGCGTCCAGGCCCATGCGCGAACTCTCGCGGACGGCGGATTTGGCCAGTTCGAGCGCGACGGGGCTCTTCTCGGCCATCGCCCCCGCCAGGTCGTAGACGCGCTCGTCGATGGCGTCTGCCTCGCAGACCTCGTCGACGAGTCCGATCTCGGCCGCTTCGGTGGCGTCGACGAGTTCGCCGGAGAGGATGAGGCGCATCGCCTGCCCCTCGCCGACGAGGCGGGGCAGCCGCTGTGTCCCGCCGCCACCGGGGATCAATCCGAGGTTGATCTCCGGCTGGCCGAGTTTGGCGCCTTCCTGTGCGATGCGAACGTCACAGGCCTGTGCGAGTTCGCACCCGCCACCCAGCGCGTGGCCGTTGATGCGAGCGATGACGGGGATCGACAGCTCGTCGGCGGTCTCGTAGATGCGCGGCATCTCGCTCGCCTCCCGCTGCTCGACGAGGTCGCGCTCGCGGAACTCCGTCACGTCCGCGCCGGCGACGAACGCGCCGGAGCCGTCGCCGCCCGTGAGGACGAGCACGCGAACGGCGTCGTCGGCCGCTGCCGTCGCGAAGGCGTCTTTCAGTTCCGTCCGGACCTGCTCGTTCAGTGCGTTCCGAGCGTCCGGGCGTTCGATGGCGATCGTGGCCACGCGGTCGGCGTGATCACCGACGGTCACGGAGAGCAGATCGTAGGACTGCGCGGCGAGCGACTCACTCATCGTCGGCCCCCCACTCGCCGCTCATGCCGACTTTCTCGCCGTCCTCCCAGACGTAGAACCCCTCGCCGGACTTCTTGCCGAGGTTGCCCGCGCGGACCTTCCGGCGGAGCGCCTGTGGCGGTTTGAACCGCTCGCCGAGTTCCTCGCGCAGGTGCTCGGCGATGTGGAGGCGGACGTCGAGCCCGACGTGATCGCCGAGTTCGATGGGGCCCATCGGGTAGCCGTACCCCTTCCGCATGGCCGCGTCGATGTCCGCCGGACTGGCGACGCCCTGTTCGACCATGCGAATCGCCTCCAGACCGAGGGCGAGCCCCAGCCGCGAGGTCGCGAAGCCGGCGCTGTCTCGGACGACCACGTCCTCCTTGTCGATTCCCCGGACGTACTCGATCGCCCGCGTCTCCGTCTCGTCGCTGGTCTGCTCGGCGACGACGATCTCGACTAAGTCCATGATGTGGGGCGGATTGAAGAAATGCAAGCCGACGGCGCGCTCCGGACGCTCCAGCGCGGACGCCATCTCGGTCACGGAGAGCGAGGAGGTGTTCGAGGCGACGATGGTGTCGTCGGGCGCCGCGGCCTCGACGTCCGCGAAGACCTCCTGTTTGAGGTCCATGTCCTCCGGGACGGCCTCGACGACGAGGTCGGCGTCCGCGACGGCCTCGGCGAGTTCGGTGGTCCCGGAGATGCGGTCGAGCGTCGCGTCCATCTCGGACTCGGTCACCTTGTCCCGTTCGACGCCCTCGGCGAGGTTCTCCTCGATCCCGGCGATCCCGTCGGCGACGAAGTCGGCCTCGACGTCGCGGAGGACGACGTCGTGTCCGGCCATCGCCGACACCTGTGCGATTCCGTGGCCCATACTACCGGCTCCGAGTACTGCGACCTGCATACTGGCACACTCAGAGAGTGCGGGCAAAAGCGTTTCTCACTGCAGTGTGTGACGGTGGGGCAAAGAGAAAACGGTAAACCGTCCGTTCCGCAATACGTCCGTATGCGAGACGCGTATCTCGTGGGCGCGGCCCAGACGGACTACGGGGCGTTCCCGCACGAATCGTATCGATCGCTGTTCGCGACGGCGTTCGAGGACGCCGTCGCCTCCGTCGACGGGGAGTTCGACAGGGCTGCCGTCGACGAGGCGTACGTCGGAACGCTCGGCGTGGGCGGGCGCCAGCTCGGCCTGAGCGGCCCGGCCGTCACCGAATACGTCGGCCTCGACGGGGCGTCGTGCACCCGCGTCGAGAATGCCTGCGCGGCGAGCGGGACGGCGCTTCGCCAGGCCACGCTCGCCATCCGGGCCGGCGCAGCAGACGTCGCCATCGCCGGCGGATTCGAGGTGATGACTGACATGAGCGGCGATCAGACGCGCTACTGGCTCGGCGTCAGCGGCGAGACCGAGTGGGAGCGGATGGCCGGGACCACCTTCGCCGGCGTCTACGCGCAGATGGCCGACGCCCACATGGCCGACCACGGGACGACCCGCGAACACCTCTCGCGGGTCGCGGCGAAGAATCACGCCAACGGTGCGAACAACCCCCACGCACACCTCGGGTTCGAGTGCTCGCTCGACGACGCGATGAACGCGCCGAGCGTCGCCGAGCCGCTCAACCTCTACGACTGCTGTCCGACCTCCGACGGCGCGAGCGTCGCCATCCTCGCCAGTCGAGAGGCGGCCGAGGAACTGACCGACACGCCCATCCGCGTCGCCGGCGCCGGCCAGGCCAGTTCACGGGTCGGCCTGTTCCAGCGGCCCACCCTGACCGGGATTCCCGCGACCACGGACGCCGCCGAGCAGGCCTACGACGAGGCGGGGATCGACCCCGCCGACGTCGACTTCGCGGAGGTCCACGACTGCTTCTCGATCGCGGAGCTGATGGCCTACGAGGACCTGGGCTTCTGCGAGAAGGGCGAAGCCGGTCCGTTCATCGAAAGCGGGGCGACGGAACCGGACGGCGACATTCCGGTGAACCTCTCTGGCGGGCTGAAATCGAAAGGGCACCCCATCGGCGCGACCGGCGGCGGGCAGGCCGTCGAGGTGTTCAAGCAACTCCGCGGTGAAGCGGGCGACCGCCAGGTCGCTGGCCTGGGTCGCGGCCTCGCACACAACGTGGGTGGCTCGGGCGGTGCAGTCACCGTCCACGTCTTCGAGGAGGGATGGGCGTGACCGACGCCATCGAGAGCGCGGGCGCGTACACGCCGCGGTTCCGCATCGACGCCGACGCGTTCGTCGAGGCCTGGGACTCGTTCGACGCGCCCGGCGTCGAGCGAAAGGCCGTCCCTGCGGCCGACGAGGACGCCGTGACGATGGCCGTCGAAGCAGCGACGGACGCGCTGGCCGGATCGGATCACGACCGTGACGAGGTCATCGGGCTCGCGTTCGCGTCGACTACGCCGCCCGTCGACGAGGGCGACGTGGCGGCGACCGTCGCGGAGATACTGGGGCTCGATCACGGCGTCGAGACGGCCGNNNNACGCAATCGACCGGTGCCGGCGGCAGGGCGCTTCGCTGGGGCACGTCCGTGCCGGCGGGGCCGACGCTCGTGGTCGCCGCAGACGCACCGCGCGGGGAACCGGACGACGCCGTCGACCACGCGGCCGGTGCAGGCGCCGTCGCCTTCCTCCTGGCCGAGGACGGCCCCGTCGAGATCGTGGAGACGGCGACCTACACCGAGGAGTTCCCCGGGACGCGCTTCCGCGAGCGAGGAGAGGCGGCCGTGAACACGTACGACGCGACCGCGTACGAGCGCGAGGCGTACGGGACCGTCGTCGCCGGCGCGGTCGAAGCGCTGGACGAGGCGCCGACCGCGGTCGCGCCGACGGCCCCCGACGGCAAGCGACCCTACCGCATCGCTCGTCGGCTCGACGGTGACGTCGACGTCTACCAGACCGCGAGCGACCTCGGTGATACCGGTGCAGCCAGCCCGTTCTTCGGACTCCTGGCCGCGTGGGCCGACGACAGAGACGAGGTCACGCTCGTCGCGTACGGCGACGGCGCCAGCGCGGTGGCCGGCCGCGTGACCGGCACGCTCGACGCGACCTGGGACCGCGAGACAGCCGACGTCTCTTACGCCGAGTACGCGCGCAAGCGTGGCCACGTCGTCGCCACGGGAGGTGACGACTGATGGGGGCGTACCTCAGCGTGCCGTCGTGGTGGCGCAATCTCGACGGGCGCTACCGCCTCGTCCTCGGGCGGTGTCCGGACTGTGGCGCACACACCTTCCCCGCGGAAGGCGCCTGTCCGGCGTGCAACTCCACGGCCGACTTCGAGACCGTCGAGCCCGAGGGAACGGGCACGGTCGTCGCCCGAACGGTCCTCCAGGGCGGCATGCCGCCCGAGTTCGCCGACTACAGCACCCAGGAAGGAGACGTCGCCGTCGCCGTCGTCGAACTGGACGAGGGCGCACGCGTCCCGGGGATGCTGACCGACTGTGAGCCGTCGTCGGTCGAACGCGGGACGCGCGTCGAAGCCGTCGTTCGCCGCATCTACGAACAGGAAGGCATCGTCCGCTACGGTGCCAAGTTCAGGCCCCTCGACTGAAGGCGAGTGCCCGGCGGGGCTCCCGTTCGACGCCGGACCGAACTATTAATGTCATCGCCTCCGACCTGGACGATATGCTCGACTACGTCGACCTGGAGAGTGAACTGACTGAAGAAGAGCGCATGGTGCGTGACACCGCCCGCGAGTTCGTCGAAGAACAGGTCAAGCCGGACGTCGGCCAGCACTGGATCGACGGCACGTTCCCGAAAGACCTCATCCCGGAGATGGGCGAGCTGGGCTTTTACGCGCCCAACCTGGAGGGGTACGGCCTGCCGAACCTGAGCGAGACGGCCTACGGCCTCCTGATGCAGGAACTGGAAGCCGGCGACTCGGGACTGCGCTCGATGGCCTCCGTCCAGGGCGCGCTCGTGATGTACCCGATCCACGCCTTCGGGTCGGACGCGCAGAAAGACGAGTGGCTCCCGAAACTCGGCGCCGGCGAGGCCGTCGGCTGTTTCGGGCTGACCGAACCGGAACACGGCTCGAACCCCTCCGCGATGGAGACCCACGCCGAACGCGACGGTGACGGCTACGTCCTGAACGGCGCGAAGACCTGGATCACGAACTCCCCCATCAGCGACGTGGCAGTCGTCTGGGCCAAAGACCGGTCGAGCGACGGGACTCCGGTGCGCGGGTTCCTCGTCGAGACGGATCGGGACGGCGTCACCACGAACAAGATCGACGAGAAGCTCTCGCTGCGGGCGTCGATCACCGGCGAGATCGGGCTCAACGACGTCCACGTCCCCGAAGACAACGTCCTCCCGGACGTGGAGGGCATGAAAGGCCCGCTGTCCTGTCTCACGCAGGCGCGCTACGGCATCGCCTGGGGCGCCGTCGGCGCCGCGATGGACTGTTTCGAGACGGCCCGCGACTACGCGACCGATCGCGAGCAGTTCGGCAAGCCCATCGGCGGCTTCCAGCTCCAGCAGGAGAAGCTCGCGGAGATGGCCACCCAGATCACGAACGCCCAGTTGCTCGCCCACCGGCTGGCCACGCTCAAAGAGCGCGGTGACCTCCGCCCCGAGCAGGTGTCGATGGCCAAGCGCAACAACGTCCGGATGGCTCGCGAGCAGTCCCGCGTCGCCCGCGAGATGCTCGGCGGCAACGGCATCACGGCCGACTACTCGCCGATGCGTCACGTGACGAACCTCGAAACCGTCTACACCTACGAGGGGACCCACGACATCCACTCGCTCATCATCGGCCACGACCTCACCGGCATCCCCGCATTCGAATAAATGACCGCAGACACTGATCCAGTCGTCGTCGCTGCCCGTCGGACCCCACAGGGCAAGCAAGGCGGCGTCTACGCGGACGTGCGGAGCGAAGACCTCTCGGTTCCCCTCGTGAACGAACTGCTCGCCGAGACCGGCCTGACGGGCGCGGACGTCGACGACCTGCAGTGGGGCTGTGCGAAGCAGGTCAAAGAGCAGGGGAACAACCTGGCGCGGGTCATCGCGCTCCTCTCGGACCTCGGAGAGAGCGTGCCCGCGACCACCATCGACCGGCTCTGTGGCTCGTCGGCACAGGCCATCGCCGCCGCCTCGGACGCCATCCGGGCGGGCCAGCGCGAGTGCATCGTCGCCGGCGGCGTCGAGAACATGTCGCGCGTCCAGCGCGAGAAGGGCATCGACTCCTACCCCGGCATCCGCGAGCAGTACGACACCGACGCGCTCCAGATGGGCATGACCGCCGAGGCCGTCGCCGAGCGATTCGACGTGAGCCGCGAGGCACAGGACGAGTACGGCGCTCGCTCCCAGCAGCGCGCCGTCGCGGCCACGGAAGCGGGGCGCTTCGGCGAGGAGATCCTCCCCATCGACACCGGCGAGGAAGTGGTCACCGAAGACGAGGGCCTGCGCCCGGACACCACGACAGAGAAATTAGCCGAGTTGCCCACGGTGTTCAAAGACGACGGCACGGTCACTCCGGGCAACGCCTCGCAGATCTCCGACGGCGCGGCCGCCGTGATGCTCACGTCTCGGCGGTTCGCCGACGAGCACGATCTGGAGATCATGGCCGAAGTCGGCGCTCACGACGTCGCCGGCGTCGACCCCGAGATCATGGGTATCGGCCCGGTGCCGGCGGTCCGCGGCCTCATGGACCGCACCGGCACGACCATCGACGACTACGATCTGGTCGAGTTGAACGAGGCCTTCGCTAGCCAGACGCTGTACTGCCAGCGCGAACTCGGCATCGACGACGACGTGTTCAACGTCAACGGCGGTGCCATCGCCATCGGCCATCCGCTCGGGGCTTCGGGCGCCCGCCTGCCCGTGACGCTCATCCACGAACTGCACCGCCGCGACGCGGACCGCGGACTCTCGACGATGTGTATCGGCTACGGGCAGGGCATCGCCATCGAGTTCCGGATTCCCTGAGCCGGCGGCTCGCTGGGTTTCGGCGCGCGAAAAGCGGGACGGACACGACTTGTCCTACGAGAAGTGACGTCCCGTCGTCGTTACAGGAGGCGGTCGGCGATAATATTCTTCTGAATCTCGCTGGTGCCCTCGTAGATCTTCGTGATGCGAGCGTCCCGGTAGTAGCGCTCGACGGGGTGGTCGGAGACGTAGCCGGCGCCGCCGTGCACCTGGATGGCCTCGTCGGCCACGTCGACGGCGTGCTCGCCGGCGAATAGCTTCGCCATGCTGGCGAACTTGGCCGCGAGGTCGTCGTCACCGTTCTCGACCTGGGAGGCAGCGCGATAGGTCAGCGAGCGAGCGGCCTCGACGTTCGTGGCCATCTCGGCGAGTTTGTGTTCGATCGCCTGGAGCTCGCCGATCTTCTGGCCGAACTGCTCGCGCTCGCCGGCGTAGTCGAGCGCGGCGTCGAGCGCCGCCTGGGCGGCCCCGACGGCCTGGGACGCGACGCGAGTGCGACCGGAGGCGAAGAAGTCCATCAGCTGGTAGAACCCCTCGTCGACCTCGCCGATGACGTTCTCCGCGGGGACGCGGACGTCGTCGACGATGACTTCCGCGAGGTCGGAGGCGCGAATGCCGAGTTTGTTGTCGATCTTCTCGGTTTTGAAGCCGTCCAGATCGGTCGGCACCAGGAACGCGGTGATGCCGCGGTGGCCCTCGTCGGGCGAGGTTTTGGCCATCATGACGCCCACGTCGGCGACCGTGCCGTTCGTGATCCACATCTTGTTGCCGTTGAGGACGTAGCCGTCGCCGTCCTTCTCCGCGCGGGTCTCGATGCCGGCCACGTTCGACCCGTGGGCCGGTTCCGAGATGGCGGAGTAGGAGGCGGCCTCCCCGTTGGCGATCTTGGGGAGCCACTCCTCTTTCATCCACTCGTCGCCGTACTTGATGATCATGTTCGTCCCGAAGCCGGCCGAGCCGACGGCGCTCCCGATGCCGGGGTCGGCGCGCCAGAGTTCCTCCGTGACGAGGACCGCCTCGAGCAGGTTCATGCCCGCGCCGTCGTATTCGAGCGGAATGTGCGGGGCGACGAAGTCGAACTCCGCGGCCTTCTTGCGGAGCTCGATCGGGTAGGATCCCTCCTGGTCGTGTTCCTTCGCGACTGGTTTGATCTCGTTCTCGCCGAACTCACGGACGGCCTGCCGGATTGCGCGGTGCTCGTCCGATAGCTGGAACGCCATGTGGGGAAGTTACGCGTGGCATGTAAAATATATTCTGATATTCTGAACTGCCGTTAGATTATGTCCCCAACCAGTAACAAGATGGAAACCCCAGGCCGCGCCGTTAGCCGTCCTTCCGCAGTTCGTACTTCTGGACTTTGCCGGTGGTAGTGCGCGGCAGTTCGTCGCGGAACTCGACGATCCGCGGGTGTTTGTACTCCGCGAGGTTGTCGAGCGCGTACTGTTTGATCTCGTCTGCGGTCACGTCGTCCCCAGGTTCGTACCCAGGTGCGGGGACGATAAGGGCCTTGACCGTCTCGCCGCGACGGTCGTCGTCGATGCCGACGACGGCCGCGTCGGCGACCGCGTCGTGTTCGTAGAGGAGTTCCTCGACTTCCCGCGGGTAAACGTTGTAGCCGCCCGTGACGATCATGTGTTTCTCACGGTCGACGACGTAGACGAAGTCCTCCTCGTCCCAGTAGCCCAGATCTTCCGTGTGGAACCAGCGTTTACCCTCGGCCTCGGTGAAAGCGGACTCGTTGGCCGCCGGGAGTCCGTAGTAGCCCTGCATCACGTTCGGACCGGCCACCACGAGTTCGCCGACGATTTCGTCGAGGTCGACGTCCGACTCGTCGACGGGGCCTTCCTCGACTCTGGGCATCTCCTCGAAGTCCTGATCGACGATCTTGGCGTCGACGTTCTCGACCGGCTGGCCGATGCTCCCCTTGCGACGTGCACCGGGCCGGTTCGCGTGCGTGACCGGACTCGTCTCGGTCAGCCCGTACCCCTCGAACAACTGCGTCTCGAACAGGTCCTCGAACCGCTCGAGGACCTCCATCGGGAGGCTGGAGCCGCCGGAGTTGACGAACCGGAGCGACGAGAGGTCGCGCGCGTCCGCGTCGGGCTGGTTGATCATGTCGTTGAACATGGCCGGGACGCCGTACATCACGGTGATCGCCTCGGTCTCGATGAGGTCGAACACTGTCTGCGGGTCCCACTCGGCCACGGGGTAGTAAGTCGCGCCCGTGAACACGGCGGCGTTCATCACGGCCGACATCCCGTAGATGTGGAACAGCGGCAGCGTCCCGACGAGGTCGTCGTCGGGGCCGATCGACGGTTCGGGCAGCGTCATGTTCGCTCGGGTGTTCGACGCGAGGTTGTGATGCGACAGGAGGACGCCCTTCGGCTTGCCGGTCGTCCCGGAGGTGTAGGGCTGGACGGCCACGTCGTCGTCGGCGCGGTCGACGACGGGGACCGTCTCGTCGGCGAGGAACGCCTCGAAGTCGGTCGCGCTCTCGACCGGTTCGCCGACGCTGACGACGGTCTCGACGTCGGTCTCCGGCTTGACCTCGGCGACCGCCTCGGCGTTCGCAGAGAGGGTGACGACGGCTTTCGCGCCGCTGTCGGCGAGGAGGTGGCTGATCTCGCGGGCCTTGTACTGCGGGTTCATCGGAACGACGATGCTCCCCGTCCGGAGCGCCCCGTAGAACGCGGTCACGAACTGCGGCAGGTTCGGGAGGTAGATGGCGAT
Organism: Halorientalis brevis; assembly: GCF_042678165.1. Classification (GTDB taxonomy): domain Archaea; phylum Halobacteriota; class Halobacteria; order Halobacteriales; family Haloarculaceae; genus Halorientalis; species Halorientalis brevis. The sequence goes on from NZ_JBHUDJ010000010.1 coordinate 49,140, forward strand.
GCGATCGTCTTCACCGATTCCCTGCTCGTTGAGCGCGGCCGCGAACTGTCCGGTGCGCTCCCAGAACGTCTCGTAGGTCTGCTCGTTTCCGTCGAAGGAAATCGCCACGGAGTCGGGCGTCGACGATACCGTATCCGCCACTTCCGCAACCAGATTCGTCATGACAGTGTGCTAGCCTTGCCACCTCGATACAAAAGCCTTCTCGATTGTGAGCCTTCCCCGTGGCGTCAGCAGAACGCGGGCGGTTCAGTCAGCGAAGGAGAGCGATCAGAAACGCGGTCCCGAAGGAGGTGGGGGTTACCGGTTACGCAGTTCTGTCGCAGGCGTGACTGCGCTGGGGAGCCGGTCGAGCTGGGCGAGCGCCAGGCCGACGAGAGCGATCGTCGCGGTCGCGACCTGAAGCATCGTTGCGGTGCTCGGTCCGACGTAGCCTGACAGTGCCGGACCGTACAGCGCCCCGAGCGCGAGAACGAGGTAGACGACGCGGTGGGGAATCCCGAGGACGTGTCGGCCGTCGAAGCCGATGGTGACGGCGGTCAGCGCGATGACGCCGACGAACACGCAGAACGCGGCCACGGGCGTTCCGGTCACGGTCCACGTGACGAGGCTGTCGTTCACGACGAGCGAGAACGGGATGAGAAAGCCCGCGATCCCGATGCGGAGCGCCTGTTTCGCCGAGGTGAGGAAGCCGCTGTCCGCGATGCGCGAGGCGACGGCGACCCCGACGGCGACCGGTGGCGTGATCGCCGAGAGCATCGCGAAGTAGAACACGAACAGGTGGGCCGTGATCTCTGCGACGCCGAGTTCCTGCAGCGGCGCCGTCAGCAGCGCCGCCACAAGTACGTAGGCGGCCGGCGTCGGCATCCCGAGGCCGAACAGGATGCTGGTCAGCATCGCCAGGATCAGCGCGATCAGCAGGACGCCGCCCGCCAGCGCGACCATCCGGAGACTGATTTTCCCGGACAGCCCGGTCTGGGTGAGCATCTTGATGATGACGCCCATCGCGGCCAGCACGCCGACCAGCGGCGCCATGTCGAGGGCGCCCTTCATGAACCCGCGCAGGGTCTTCACCGTCGTCGCGAACAGCTGGTTCACGACCGCACTGACGGTCGAGTTCGTCGGGGCTCCGTCGTCGGCCCCCGTGACCCAGTCGTCGGCCGGTTCGTCACCGATGACCAGCAGCGTCACGTCGCGAACGTACATCACGGCGATCAGCGTCAGGACAGTGTACAGCCCGGTCGCCAGCGCTGACAGCTGCATCACCGCCAGCGCGTAGACCAGCACTGCCATCGGGACGAGGAAGTATCGGGCCTGGAAGAACCCCTCGACGGCGTCGACGAGCTCCGTCAGCCCACCGCTCATTGAGGTGGCAATCGCGCCGTGAACGTACCGCCCGGCAAGGAGCGCGCCGAGCGTCGCGACGCCCGACAGCGCGAGCGGCAGGTCTGCGACCCGGCGACTCGCGTAGAACGCCCCCACGGCGAGGGCGAAGTACGAGACGATCACGAGCGCGTGCTTGCTGAACAGGACTTCGAGGATGCCGCCGGTGTCCTCGCCCTCGTCGCTGGTCCAGCCGTACCGAAGCACGGCGAACTGGACGGCGACGCCGACGCTGAAGTAAAACAGGAGCGCGGGGATGAGGCCGGCCTGGATGATGCGGACGTACGGCGCGCCGATGAAGTCCGCCATCAGGAACGCGGCGACGCCCATGACGGGCGGCATGATCTGACCGCCGCTGGAGGCGACGGCTTCGATGGCAGCCGTGAAGTCCTCGCGGACGCCCTGGCGCTGCATCATCGGGATGGTGAAACTCCCGGTCGTCGCGGCGTTGGCCGCGGCGCTCCCGGTGATCGATCCCATTGCCATCGAGGAGATGACGGCCACGTGGACGATCCCGCTGCGGAGGCGCTTGCCGAGGCGTTGGCTCAGATCGAGGATGACGTCCAGGATGCCGTACGCTCTGGCCAGGCCGGCGAACATGATGAAGATAGCCACGTACTTCGCCCCGGCCTGGGTGATGAACCCGTAGACGCCGGAGCGTTCGAGCTGGGCCGCACCGTAGAGCGTCACGTCTCGCAGGCTCAGGCCAGTGTGCTGGAGGAAGCCGGGGAACGCCGAGCCGAACAGCGCGTAGAGGACCGACCCGACGCCGACCAGCGCGATGGACCAGCCGTAGGCTCGTCGCGTCGCGTCGATCGCCAGCACGACGACGACGAGCCCCAGCGTGAGGTCCGTGTTCGAATAACCCATCAGGATGGCGTTCCCGGTCAGCCGGTCGTACCCGGTCACGAAGTAGTACCCAGCGCCGGCCGACACGAGCGTCGCCGCGAGACACACCACTGCGTCGAGTCGCACGTAGAGGCGCTGGACGGAGTCGCCGAATCTGCTGACGAGCGGGCCGTCAACCACCGACGTCCCCTTCGCGACGTGTTCGTACGCGAGATAGAGGTAGTACAGTGAGAGGCCGAAATGGAAGAACACCATTCCGTGGATGATCTGTGTGAACGGTCGGGCCCAGGCGTAGTAGACGGTGTATCCGGTGAGCGCGACCGCGAAGAGCGACACGAAGGGTAACAGCAACATCTCCGGGACGGAGCGCTCGAAAAAGGCAGTACGCAGCCCACGTGGTGACGTTGCTGAATCGTCGGGTGTTTCGGTCATGACTGAATTGTGAGGGAAGCCGCTCTACTGTGCTGTTCCGCGCTCGAACTCGTCGGACCAGAGGCCCTTCTCCTCGTAGAAGTCAGCCGCAGCGGGGTGGAACGGAATCCCAGTGTAGGCGTGTTTCACCCACGAGTCGCCGTTCGCCATCGGTGCGAGGAGTCCGGTCTGCTCTTGGAGGCCCTTGCGCTGTTCCCACAGCGTCTCGAGGAACGACTTCAGCGTGTCGTAGTCGTGATCTTCGCGAACGATGAAGTTGTACGCCAGCGTCGGGGTGCTCAGCGTCTCCGGCGTGTACCCGTAATCGTCGAACTGACTCATGTCGATGTCCGAGACGACGATCGCCGGATCGTCTTCGAGCTCCGAGACGATCTCCTCGGGCCAGTTAAGCACCCGGAGATCGACGGTGCTTTTCATTTGTTGGAGCCATCCCGGCTCGATGGAGAGGTTGACGTACGTCGCGGCCCCGACGTCCAGCCGACCCTCGCTCATCGCGCCGGCCTGGTCGCCGTAACTGACGCTCGTTCGGTTGTAGTCGTCGACCGCGAAATCGAGCGCGTATTCGAGCATCTCCGCCGTCCCCGCACCTCTTGGGGTCGGCGAGACGTTCGAGTCCGCCGTGATGTCGGTCACGCTCGTCCAGCCGTCGTTCGCGGTCGCCAGGAACCACGCCAGATCGTACAGGTGGAACACCTGGTTCGGCTGGTACGCGAGATCGCCGAACGGTTTCTCGCCCTGACGGATCTTGTTCGCGGTCCAGTTCTGGACGTAGGCGATCTCCGTCTTGCCCTGCACGACCTCGGACACGTTGCGGTTCGTTCCCTGACTCGGTCGCGCGTCGACTTTCACGTCCGAGTTCTGGCTGACGGCCGAGGAGATGACCTGGCTCATCGAGTAGGCCGCCGTCGTCTCCGACGCCGTCTTCATGATCATCTCGCCGTCAGAGCCAGGCGCCGTCTCGCTCGCGCCACCCGAGTCACCGAAACAGCCCGCGAGGGCGCCCGTTCCGACCATTCCAGCCGTCCCGACCGATCGCTTGAGGAATGACCGTCTGGCTATACCCGTTGTTTTGCGATTACCACGCATAGAAACGGCATTAACATTCATGTCCTAAATGACTTTCTATGCGAAATGTGTTGTGAACTCACTGCGTAGAGCTAACAACCAATGTCGTCGGAGCTGCCGATCCCTGTGCCGTGTGCCAATATTTGCACGTTTCACGGTGGAATTTACCACTCGTTGACGACTGGCGACGGGCCGCCTGGATGGGTTAGAATATATTAATTTCCACTGATATTTAAGGAACGCTAACGGGTGGCCATTCGGAAACGTTTAACCGGGATCAATCGAGAGTCTCAGGTGAGTATGAAGATTCTTGTCACGGTAAAGGAGGTGGCGGAAGTCGAAGACGAGTTCGAGATTTCGGGCGACGACATCGCCGAGCAGTATCTCGAATACGACCTCAACGAGTGGGACGACTACGCCGTCGAGGAAGCCGTCCAGATCAGCGAGGAAAACGACGACGTGGAAGTCGTCACCGCCACGATCGGCCCGGAACGGTCCGAGGAGACCATCCGGATGGCCCTCGCGAAGGGCGCCGACCGTGCCGTGCGCGTCTGGGACGACTCCATCGAGAGCGCCGAGTACCTCGACACCGACTCCAAAGCCGACCTGCTGGCTGCGGTCGTCGAAGAAGAGGAGCCCGACCTCGTCCTCTCGGGCGTCCAGTCCGGTGACGAGGCCAACGGTGCGACGGGCGTCGCGCTGGCCGAGAAGATCGGCTACGAGTGGGGCGCGGTCGTCAACGACCTCGAGCTCGACATCGACGGGGGCGTCGCGAGCGTCCACCGCGAACTCGAAGGCGGCGTCGAAGAACTCACCGACATCGAAACCCCCGCTGTGCTGACGATCCAGTCGGGGATCAACGAGCCCCGCTACGCGAGCCTGCGCGGCATCCGCCAGGCTCAGCAGAAGCCGCTGGACGTCCAGACGCTGGAGGATCTCGGTCTGGACGCCGACGTCGTCGAGAGTCCGCTGGCCCAGACGTCGATGTACGAGCCCGAATCCGAGGGCGACGCCACCATCTGGAGCGGCGACCCCGAGGAGGAGGCCGCACAGCTTGCTGAATTCCTGCGGGACAAGGGGGTCGTTGACGCATGAGCGACGTTCTGGCAGTTACGGAACACCGCCGTGGCGAACTGCGCGACGTAAGTCTCGAGATGATCTCTGCCGGCCGAGAACTGGCCGACGAGACCGGCGGCGACCTGCACCTCGCCGTCATCAGCGGCGACGTCGATACGTACGCCGACGAGGTCAACCGCGAGGGCGTCGACGCCATCCACACCGTCGAGTAC
>NZ_JBHUDJ010000011.1:0-130391 GCF_042678165.1 Halorientalis brevis
GAGACGTCACAGTAGGTGTCGGGGTTGTCCGGGCTCGCGTGGAGGGTGAGCTTCTTGCCGTCGATTGTGGAGCCGCCCGAGTCCGCGCCGTCGGTCGGGCCGTCCGGACCGACTGCACCGTCCTGGGGCGTCCAGATCGAATACTCCCGGTTGGGTTTCTCGGCCTCGCTGCCGGTGACCGTCTCGAAGCTCTCGGGGGCATTGTGGTCCGCGTCGCCCGTCAGGTGGATGTTCTCGCCGTCCCAGTTCTCGCCGACTCCGTCCCAGTCCTGGACGAACGTTTCACGATCACCGCTGTTGTAGATGCGCATGTTGCGCATGACACCGGCGCTGCCCTCGCCCTTGTCGTCGAACTGGATCGGTCGCGTACCCGCGTCGGTCCAGTACATGTCGATGTCCTCGAAGAGGACGTTCTCGCCGGGGTCGTCGATCTTGATGCCGCGCTGGTTCCACCCGGTATTTCCGGCGGGGGCCCGCTCCGTGGCCTCGAAGTAACACCCTCGACAGATGCTGTCGTCGGATGCGAAGCGCAGCGAAGACATGCCGGTGTTGACGAACGCGCAGTCTTCGACGATGACCTGGCCGTTGCCCTCCGAGTACGGGTCGGAGACGTAGAGTGCGACGTTCCCGAAGTTCGAGAAGTAACAGCTCTTGACCCAGAGCAGGCCTGCGTGGTCGGTTCCCGCGTAGATCCCCGTCGAGTCGGAGCCGTCGACGGTGCCGTCGGGCAGGTTGACGTTCACGACTTCCACTTTGGCGTCTTCGGCTGCGCCCATCCGCCAGCGCGACTGTTCCTCGCCGTGTTTGCCCTTGATGGTGATGTTCTCGACGCGAACCGTTCCCTCTTCGGCGAACAGCGTCGGTCGCACCGTCTCTTCGGGGTCGTCCGGTCGGTTCAGGACGACGCCTTTTGGCGAACCGACGAGCGCACAGTTGCTCTTGTCCCCACCCAGTCCGTCGCCCGAGGTGTTGTACTCACCTGCGGGAATGTGGACCTCGTTGCCGGAGACGAAGTGCTCCTCGAGGTACGGGTCGATGTCGTCGCCCGACGTGAGACCTTGTTCTCCGAGGTCGACGACGTTGTCCGCACCACTCACCTGTGCCCCGACGCTCGTGATCGTGCTACCGAGCGTAACGGCTGCTGCCGTTCCGCCAACCGCCTGCAGCAGCGATCGTCTGTCGATAAGACTGTCCTTCCCGCGATTTCCTTCATCCTGGCGACGTGCCATGTCGGATTAGGGATACACTAAACCGATAAACATTCTGACCAGTCGGATGCCGAACAGTCAGGGTTACTTTACAAGACAGTGCATCAGTAGTCTGCAGATAGTTGCGGATTGCTATCGGAAGGCGCAGACGGGTGAGTAAGTGTGTCTTACTCCAGATTTCGTTCGCCTCACGCTCTCAGGGATGGTCCTGTCGAGTCGTCCTGCGAGACCCGCGTTGAACGCGCACCGTCTCAGTGCGTCGAAGAAACAGATGTCCCTGGATCGAGTCCGGGGCAATTTATGCCAACTTCGCGTCAGCGACCGGTCTCGGGTGGAGGCCGTGCCGGGCTATCGACGACGGCGTACTGCCGCGATCTCACTTGTTCGTCGACTCGTCCGGGCTGGCCGCGCCCTCGATGGGCGTCCAGATTTCGTACTCTCGCTTTGGCTTCTTGGCCTCGCTGCCGGTGACCGTCTCGAAGCTCTCTGGCGCGTTGTGGTCGGCACCACCGGTCAGGTGGATGTTCTCGCCGTCCCAGTTCTCTGCGATGCCGTCCCATTGTTTCTTGAACGTCGCGTTGTCGCTGTCGTTGTAGATGCGCACGTTGCGCATGACGCCGGCGCCGCCCTCGCCCTTGTCGTCGAACTGGATCGGGTAGGTGGCCACGTCGGTCCAGTACATGTCGATGTCCTCGAAGAGGACGTTCTCGCCGGGGTCGTCGATCTTGATGCCGCGCTGGTTCCACCCGGTGTTCCCTTCGGGGCCTTTCTCGGTGGCCTCGAAGTAACAGCGCCGACAGATGCTGTCGTCCGAAGCGAACCGGAGCGAAGACATGCCGGTGTTGACGAAGTTACAGTCTTCGACGATGACCTGGCCGTTGCCCTCCGAGTACGGGTCGGAGACGTAGAGCGCGACGTTCCCGAAGTTCGAGAAGTAACAGCTCTTCACCCACAGCAGCCCCGCGTGCTCCCCGCCCGCGTAGATCCCCGTCGAGTCCGACGCTTCGACGGTGCCGTCGGGGAAGTTGACGTTCACGACTTCGATCGTCGCACCCTCTTGGGCCTCCATCCGCCAGCGCGACTGCTCCTGACCGTGTTTGCCCTTGATGGTGATGTTCTCGACGCGAACCGTCCCCTCTTCGGCGGCGAGGCTCGGTCGCACCGTCTCTTCGGGGTCGTCCGGTCGGTGCAGAACGACGCCTTTCGGCGAACCGACGAGCGCACAGTTGCTCTTGTCCCCACCGAGTGCCTCGTCGCTCGAGAAGTTGTACTCACCTGCGGGAATGTGGACCTCGTTGCCGGAGACGAAGTGCTCCTCGAGGTACGGGTCGATGTCGTCGCCCGATTTGAGGCCTTTTTCGCCCAGATCGACGACGGTTTCTGCGGCCCGCACCCGCTGCGTGCTGAAACCGGTGACGGCGCTGCCGAGTCCGACAGTCGCTGCCGCGCCACCGATCGCCTGCAGCAGCGATCGTCTGTCCATAAGGTTGTCTTTCCCACTGCTTCCTCCATCCTGGCGACGTGCCATATCGGATTAGGGAGATAGTAAAGTGATAAACATTCTGACCATTATGGGGCCAGCGGGTCAGGCTTAGTCGTCAAGACAGTGCCGTTCTAGTTACGTCGTTCTTGTATCGTGAGTGCGGAATCGTGGATTCGGACGGTAGGTGGCCCTTACGGCACGTATCCGCTCATCGTTCCCGGTCTGTCGTCGCTCACGGGCCGAATGTAACGATAGCCTGCGCGGCGAATATCAGATACTATGAGTTACTATCGTGGCGGAAAGTTGCTCGTAACAAAACGTCAGATTCGACAATGACAAGTGATGTCATCGGGTCGTTCGTCTTCGCTGCAAACAGTCCTTCTCGGTCTGGATGCTGCATGTCTGCCGGTGCTGAATCGGCTCTCGAACGCTGCGGCGATTCCAACCATCGACCGGCTCATGAGCGAGGGCTACGTCGGCGAACTCGAGTCCCAACTTCCGCCCTGGACGCCGAGTGCGTGGCCTTCGCTCTATACAGGTGTCAACCCGGGCAAGCACGGGGTGTTCGGTTTTCTCACGTTCGACGGGTACGACTGGGACGTCGTCGATCGGACCGACGTCAAGGAGTACGCGATCTGGGAACTCCTCGACCAGCACGGGCACGAAAGCGTCGTCGTCAACGTCCCCGTGACCCATCCGCCGCGGGAAGTCGACGGCGCCGTCGTTCCGGGATACGTCGCACCCGAGGACCCGGAGTGTCACCCCGACGACGCCCTCTCGTCGGTCGAGGACTATCAGATATACCCGCCGAAGACCAGCGACGTGTCACGGGAGGCTCATCTCGACGCCTACGAGGACGTCGTCCGGTCCCGGGGGACGGTCTTCCGGAACCTCGTCGCGGAACACGACCCTGACTTCGGTTTCCTGCAGTTCCAGCTGACGGACACCGTGTTTCACGAACGACCGGACGACTGGGAGGCCGTCGAACGCGTCTACAGCGCGGTCGACGACGAGATCAGCGCCGTGCTCGACGCGTGCGACCCACGAAACGTCGTCATCGTCAGCGATCACGGGATGGGCGAGTACGACGGCTACGAGTTCAGGGTCAACGAGTACCTGCGTGAAGCGGGCTACGTCGCGACCAAGAGAGGCGGTGAAGGGATGCCCTCCTGGGATTCGATCGCCCGGAACAAGCTCAGAGAAGGTGAAGACGGGGGGAAACCCGACCAGCAACTCCTCGAACGCGCCGTCGCTGGCGCGGCGAAAGTCGGCCTCACGAGCCAACGCATCGAGCGCGTTCTCAGCGCTGTCGGGCTCGCCGACGTCGTTGCGGACGTGATGCCGACGGACGCGATCAGGGCGGGGACGGAACAGGTCGACTTCGAGAACTCGGCTGCGTACATGCGGTCCCGGATCGAACTCGGAATCAAACTCAACGTCGCCGGGCGCGATCCGAACGGGACGGTTCCGGAGGACGAGTACGAGTCAGTTCGCGAATCGCTGATCTCGTCGCTCACGGAACTCACGACGCCGGACGGCAGTCCAGTGTTCGAGGCGGTGCATCCCCGCGAGGCGGTCTACGAGGGCCCATACGCCGATCAGGCCCCGGACATCGTCGTCGTTCCGGACAGCTTCGACACGTTCCTCTCCGGTGCGTTGCTCGGTGACCAGTTCGCTGCCCCCTCCGAACCCTGGAACCACAAGCGGATGGGAATCATGGTGGCGACGGGCGCCGATATCGATCCCGCAGCGATGGACGGTGCCCAACAGCCGCAACTGTTCGACGTCGCCCCGACGGTGCTGTCCACGTTCGCGGTCGCGCCGAGCGACCGCATGGACGGCCGCCCGCTTCCCCTCGTCGAATCGCTCGACAGTCAGTCCTACCCAGAGTTCGATGCACGAGAAATCAGCGCCGACGAGAGCGACGCGGTCGAACAGCACCTCGCAAACCTTGGCTACCTCGAAGACGTCTGACCGCCCGTACCATCTCCGCATCACCTCGACTGTGTCGGGCCGGCAGTGGAACGACCTGGCCGCGAACGCCGCCCAGGCGACGCCCTTTCATCGCTACGAGTTCCTCGAAACTCTCGCCGATCACACCGGAACGACGTTCCACTCGTTCGTCGGGTTCGCCGACGACCGTCCGCTCGGTCTGTTTCCCGTCTTCGAGAAGTCGGTCGGCCCGCTGACGGCGCTGTTCTCTCCGGCGCCGAATCTGAAAATACGCTATCTGGGACCCGTCGTCTTCGACTGGGACGGAACTGATACCGTGGGACACGAGCGGCGGCGGCAGGATTTCATCGGCGCTGTCCTCTCGTGTCTCCAGGACCGATTCGCCCCGAGCTACGTCCTCGTTCGGACGGCTGCGCGGCTCGGGGACCATCGGCCGTTCCTGTGGCGGGACTTTGAGGCCACGCCCCAGTACTCCTACGTGGTGGATCTGACGCCGGACGCGTCGTCCCTGTTAGATCGGTTCAGCAGGGACGCGCGACGAAACATTCGGACCGAAACGCCGGAGCTCCACGTTTCGGAGGACTCCGATGCGATCGCCACGATACTCAACCACCTCCGCGCTCGCCACCGGGAGCAGGGGAAATCGTACCGCGTCACGGATTCGTTCGTGACGGACCTGTCCGAGCGACTGCCCGACGGCGTCGTCAGGCCGTACGTCGTCCACCAGGGCGACCGCTTTGTCGGCGGGATGATCGCCCTGGAGTACGGGGACACGGTGTATCGCTGGCAGGGCGGTGCGAAACCGGAGCCGGACCTGCCGGTCACAGAACTGCTGGACTGGCACGTCATGCGCCGTGCCGCCGAGCGCGGCTGCACCCGCTACGACCTCGTCGGTGCCAACCACCGCGGCATCTCACGCTACAAGTCGAAGTTCGACCCCGAACTGGTGACCTTCCAGAGCCTCGTCAGAAGCACGCGGACGATGGACCTGCTCTCGAAACTCTACCGTCGGCTTCGGTAGCTCACAGGGATTATCGCAGACATTCACAGATTCTCCTGTGTCGAATCGATACCAGTCGGCCAGCCGGAGGTGGCTGTGACTCCGGCTGGCTACGATACTCTCTATCAGTCGCCCGAGTGACAGCGGCGTCCGAAACTGCCGATTCGGACCTGCCGCCGTTTCGCCCGCGCGTCGTCAAGCACGAGGGGCTCCCCCGTGACGTCGATGACCGTCTCGGTGAGAACGCCGTTCGTGGCGTTCTTGAGCGTGATTCCGTCTCGGTCCGATCCGCGCTGGTCGATACAGACGCGGTCGAGCCGGCATCCGTGACGGTTGTCGATGGAGATCGCGCTCTCGTTTGCGGCACGGCCGAGCACTCGAACGTCTTCCAGCGTGATTCCGGCGTTCGTCGACCGGTCGGCTCTGAGCCGTCTGTTCGGGCGTTTGGCCAGGATTCCGGGGACGTCGTTTGCGTCCGTCTGCACGACCGTGTTGCGGATCGTGGCGCCCTCTAACCACTCGGCCATGGTGATCCCGGCGTCGCTTTCGGTTACCGCCCGCATCTCGACCGTGCAGCCGTCCACGACCACGTCGGTTCCTTCGCGGAGCCTGATGCCGCGCATGTTTTCGAGCCCCGACCGCGTGGAGTCACAGATGATGCGCGCGTCGTTGATGCGGCTGCCGCCGCTGACTCGAACGCTCGCGATGCCGTTGTTGGCGTAGACGCCGCCTTCGACGGTGACCTTCCCTGGGGCCGGTGAGGCGTAGAGTCCGTTGTCCGGGAATCCGACGACGTGGCAGTCCGCGAACGTGAGCGAGCCGACGGATTTCTCGCCGACGTAGATGCCAGTGTTGGGATAAGTGGTGACACTGCCGTCTGGCAGCCGAAGCGCTTCCACTCGGCCCGACCCCGACGCGCTCGTCACGTCGAACCGCATGCTGTCGTGGTCGACGTCCTGGCGACCGTAGACGGTGACGTCGCGGACTAACAATCCGTCCTGAATCGCCGCGTGGATCGGCCGTGCACCGGTGTTCGCGGCCGTCAGGTCGAAATCGATCCCCTCGAACCGGAGCCCTGCCGCGTCGGCGTCGGTTCCGAACTCGAACAACGACCCCGTAAACCCCTGTGGCGGGCGAACGAGTGCCCTGTCCCCCACCAGCGCGACGTTGCGGAACCCGCCTGCAGTCATCCCGCTCTCCAGTCGGTACTCTCCTCTGGGGAAGTACAGCGCCGTCTGGTCGTCGATCTCGGCGTCCAGGACGCTGCTCACCGAGTGCGTCCCAGTATGGTCCGCCCCGAGCTGCACGACGTTGTGGACGGTCTCGTACTGTTGAGTGAGTGTGGACGGGACGTCCCGCGTTCGCTGCCCCTGCGCTGGCGTGCGACCGACTGACCGCCGTGGCGTCGGTGACGGCGTCGGCGTCGGTTGGCCGTCGAAAAACGAACAGCCGGCTAAACTACCGATCGCGCCGACGGTGAGGGCCCGGAGCAGTCGCCGCCGCGACTGCGTCTTGGAGGGCCGAGATGACCGAGCCACATCAGTATCAGTTCCCGAGATGGTTTTGTTATGAAACGCGAAGTTCGGCTAAGCACCAGCTACGACTGCCGCGCACGTGATACGTCGTCGACGTGGCGGTGTGTTAGCTGCGCTCCGATTGTCCGTCCTGCGTGACTGGCATTTCTGCGCCGTTTTCCGTGGGTTCGGCAGGCTGTGCCGAGTCGGTGGCTTCCCGTACCACTGGGTGCTCTGTCTCGGTTTCCTGTGCGAGTTCCGACTCCGGATCGCTGGCGGTCGCGAGCGACTCGTGGCGCTTTCGCTCGAACAGCGTCCCGAGGACGAACACGATTCCGCCGACAACTGACGTCTTGATCGCGTTGCCGACGCCACGGGACCGACTGCCGTTCGTGACGGCCTCGACGCTCGCGAGGATCGTCCCGACGACGCCCGTCGTCATCCCGATCGTGTAGCAGAGTGCTGCCGGATGGAAGCTCCCGCGGAGGTACTGCTCGCGGAGCCGCCACACGAAGTTCCGAAGGAGCATCCCCGACACGCGGGGGATGTAGGTCTTGTAGTCGATGTGACTCTCCTCGTCGGCGTAGTTACACTTCCGGGGGACGTCCTCGACCTGGAGGTCGTGGACGTTGAGTTTGACGAGGATGTCGTTACAGTAGCCATAGAACTCGTACATCTCGTCGAACTCGATCGTGTCGAGCGCTTCCAGCGAGATGGCCGTGTATCCGTTTTGGGGGTCGCCGATACCCCAGTACCCGCTTGCGATTTTCGTCAGTCCAGAGAGGATGTAGTTGCCGACTTTTCGGAACTGCGGCATGCCTGCCCGCGTCTCGGTTTCGATGAGCCGATTCCCCTTCGTGTAGTCCGCTCGCCCCTCCACGATCGGATCGAGAAAATTGGAGAGTGCAGACGGCCGCATCTGCCCGTCACCGCCCATGACCGCCGTCACGTTGATGCGATCGTTTTGGGCGTGCTGATACCCCGTCTTGATCGCGCCGCCCACGCCCCGGTTGCGCTCGTGTTTGATGGGGACGACCCGGCGGTCGAAATCCGGACGTCGACTGGCGCCGGTCTGCTCGTCGCCGTTGACGCGGTCCGAAGCTGTTTGAATCTCGTCCCACGTTCCGTCAGTCGATCCGTCGTCGATGACGTAAACGCGGTCTACGTACGCCGGAACCGTCTCTATAACGTCGCCCACGAATCCCTCCTCGTTGTAGGCGGGAATGACGACGCCAACCGAGTGATTCCTGTACATATTCAGGCGCTGCGGGCCTCAGTCCCGCATATTTGGTCATCCAATGATCGATTCCGGTACATGAATGTCTCCCCTAATACGCCGCTGCCAGCAGCTATTGTTAATTACAACTTTTCCGCGTCCGGGTTAGAAAACTCCTGAAAACCGGTATCGAGCTCATAAAGTCGGTGAGGTGTTCATTTGCTGACCGAAACAAGCCGAGCCAAATTGCCTTCCAGATTACACCGTATTCGGGCCTTATACTGCTGCTCTGGCCATAACAAAGGAGGGGATACACAGACGTTCCAGGTATGCGACTCCGCCATCTCAAGTCCTCCAGTGTAGTCGTCGAAGACGGTGATATGAGCGTCCTGTGCGACCCGTGGTTGCTCGACGGTGCCTTCTACGGTGCCTGGGCCCACTATCCGCCACTCGAATTCGAACCGTCGGACTACAACGACGTCGACTACATCTACATCTCGCACATTCACCCCGACCACTGCCACGGGGACACGCTGGAACGGCTCGACGACGACATCCCCGTGCTGATCCACGACTACCAGTCGGACTTCCTTCGGCACAACGTCGAGGCACACGGGTTCGACGTGAAGGAACTTCCCCACAACGAGCGGGTCCACCTCGGCGGTGACCTCCACCTCAACGTCCTCGGCGCGGACAACTGTAACCCAGAGAAATGCGGGAAGTACTTCGGCTGTTCGTGGTGGATGGAGTCAGAGAGCGGCGGCAGAACGGACGGCTCGACCCAGATCGACTCGATGGGCGTCTTCGACGACGGCGATTCGGTCCTCGTCAACGCGAACGACTGCCGGTGGCCGATGTCCGCCGGCGCCTGTGGCGAAATCAACGACAGGTACGGTGAGATCGATATGCTCCTCATGCAGTACGGGGCGGCGAACTTCTACCCGCAGTGCATGGCGGATTACACGCACGCGGAGAAGCTAGAAGCCAAAGCGGACGTGGCCGTCGAGATGCTCCAGGACGCCGAGTCGTTCATCGACGTGCTGGAACCGGACTACTACATGCCCTTTGCGGGGAGCTACGTCCTTGCCGGAGACAACGCTGACCTGAACGAGTACCTCGCCGTGGCCCGCCGCGACGAGGCCAAAGACTACTTCGAACGGAGCGATGCGGTGCCAGATTCCTCGGTGTGTGTCCTCCTAAACAGCGAGGAGCACTTCGACCTCGACGCCGAGCGACAGTCGGCGCCGTACACCCCGATCGACGAACAGGAGAAAGCGGAGTACATCGAGACCGTCCTGGCCGATCGGGACTTCACGTTCGAGTCGGATCCGATGCCCGACCGGGAGACGTTCCGGGAACTGATTCCCGAGGCCTACGAACACTTCGAGGTGAAACGTCAGGATCTCGGTTACGAGTCCGAGACCACCGTGTACCTGCAACTGGTGGACGACGAGTTCGCAAAGATTTCGATGCAGGGAGACGGCTTCGAGTTCGTGGGCGTCGACGAGTACGAGTCGGCCGAAGAGTACGTCCGGATGGACATCGATCCGCGACTCCTCGTCCGAATCCTGCAGGGGCCACGGTACGCACACTTCAACAACGCACAGATCGGCTCTCACATCATGTTCCACAAAGACCCGGACGTCTACGAACGGCCGCTGTACTACGCGATGAGCTTCTTCCACACCCCGGCCTGAGAGCGACGAACGGTCGACTGTCTGCGTATTCCTGTCGCTAGGTGGGCACTAACTATACTGCGTCCACGACCGAGACCACGCATGGATCAGGGAACGGGGGATCGCTGATGTGGCCGTGGGAACACGCTGCCGTCGCGTACATCGGCTACTCGGTCGTGACTCGGGTGACGACCGGTGAGACGCCCAGCGCTGGCCCGGTCATCGCATTGCTCGTCGGATCACAACTGCCGGACCTCATCGACAAACCGCTCGCCTGGTGGCTGCAGTTGCTCCCGAGCGGTCGCTCACTCGCTCACTCACTGGTGTTTGCGCTCCCGTTCGTCACGCTGGGTGTCTGGATGGCGCGACGGTATCGCCGAACTGACCTGGGCGTCGCACTGGGCGTCGGCTATCTCCTGCACCTTCCTGGTGACGTGGTCTATCCAGTCCTGTTCGGTGACCGTCCTGCGTACGGGTTCTTGTTCTACCCGTTCGTTCCGCGTGAGGGGTACGTCGAGTCCGATGCACTCGGGAAGATTACTCGTCTGTTCGGCGATTTCCTCGGCTTCCTGGGGACGCCACGTGGCATGATGTACCTGAGTGGCGAACTCGGGCTGCTCGTCGTTGCGCTGTGGCTCTGGGTCTGGGACGGCAAACCGGGGTTCAGCGCGTTCAGCAGGCGACTCCGCGGGGCGATCGCGGGCTGACCTGACCCTGCACCGGTGGTAGCGGGCTACTACCTGATTTCTCTGGGGATAACAAAGCGGGTCGGTTCCGTTCCGTCGATAGCAGACGCGCGACTGTTATATCATGTCCGGCGAACGACTTCACGTGACTGTTCTCGTGGCGATCGTCGTCACCGTCGTTACTGCCGCCGTCGGCGTGCAGGGGCAACCGACGGCCGACGCCACGATCGACCGTGTCACACGACAGAGCGGATGTATCGACGGGGAGATGTCGCAGCCGTGTCACCAGCCGTCGCTGAGCGGCGTGACCGTCCCGAGCGCTGCTCGACAGCTCCCGCAGGAACTCCCACCCAACGGTACCGGGCAAGGGCCGGCGCCCTCGTCGATGTCAGCGACCGTCTCGCGAACTGGTTCGAACAGTTTCAGTGTGGCCGTCCGGAACGCCAGGAACGGCCGGTCGACGACCGTCGAACCGCCGAGTGCAGTCGGTGACGCAGATGACGACACCGATCTGCGCTCGTTCGACGTGGTCTCGCGTGGCGGGGCGTCCCGGTTCGACCTGAACGTCACCGTGGATAGCACGCTCGAATCGCTCTCGGCAGCCGATGCAGCGAGCCCGCCCGCCGCGTTCGATACGCCCCTGCTGTACAGTACCGTCGGCTCGACTGCGAGCTCGAACGATTTCGGCATCACGTACCGCTTCGACGTCGAGACCGATTATCTCCGGGAGGCCAACGCGGGACAAGACGACGTCGTTGTGTCCGTGTATCGCGGCGGGGAGTGGCGAACGGTCGATGCGACGCCGGGCCGGCAAAGCGGCAACGAGATGATCGTTCGGACCTCGATCGCCGACCCCGGACTCGTCGCGGTCGGACTTCGCCATCCCGAGATCAGTGTCGTCGACGTCAGACCGCAGAATCCGCCGCCCCTCTCGAATCGGACGTCACGCCTGGAACTGACCCTGGAGAACAGCGGGAGTCGGGACGGAACGGAGACGTTCAACGTGACCGCAAACGACCGCACGATCGCGAGTCCGACGGTGTCCGTCGCGGCCGGCACACAGCGGACCGTGACGGTGCCGGTTCAGTTCCGGGAAGTAGGGGAGACGGACGTCGAGGTCGGTGAGTACGTGACGGAGCTCACCGTCACTGAACCGACGCCCGACATCTCGGTGACGGCCCTGTCAGTGGACCGCAACCGGGTCGAAACGGGCGAGACGGTCACCGTCGACGCGACGGTGACGAACGCCGGGACTGCAGGCGGGACCGGCAGCGTTCAGTTCCGTGCGTTCGGGGACGTCGTCACCGTTGATCAGGTAAAACTCGCTCCAGGAGCAACTCGGACGGTGCAGTTCACGCAGCGATTCGACGCACCGGGAGAGTATCGACTCGGCGTGAACAATCGCACGACCACGGTCACCGTCGACCGAGGGCCGAACTGGGAGTCGACGCCTGCGGAAGACAGCGGGACGGTGACGGCTGGCGACGGCGAGTCCGATTCAGACAGTTCCTTCCAGTGGGCACTCATTCTGCTGGGGACTGGCGTCGTCCTGATGCTCGGCCTCGTGACCGTCGGACGGATGCTCCGAGAGTAGCGGCGAGTGGCTCGATTCCTTATTGACCGACTCTGCCGGTCGTGCTGGGGGTCGTCGTGTTGGGCGCTGTCGTGTTGGGGACCGTCGTATTGGGCGCCGTGTTGTTCTGCTGAACCCGCGTCGAGACGTTGATCCACAACTGGAGTCGTTTGTCGGCGGTCGCCGCACTCGCTTCGACCGGAGCCTCACCGCGGTACAGGAAGTAGACGAGGCGGAGGTTCGTTCCGGCCCGTTCCGGAGTGATGTCGTGGGGTTGCTGCCAGCTCTCGTTCGGCTCGAGGTCGAGGGGAAACCGCCGCTGTTCGCGCTGTGAGAGGACCTGTAACCGTTTTTCGTCGTTCGTTCGAACCTGCTGGAGTTCGGCGACGACCGTGTACGCCGTCGCCTCCTGTCGATTGTTTGTGACGCTCACGACGAGTTCCTCTGGCTCACCCTGTGTGAAGTTCGTGGGATAGCCAGAGCTCACGTATCCGCCGCTCTCAGAGCGGGTCATCAGTGCGAAGCTGGTGAACTCCGCGTCGGGTTGGGGGACGGACATCGCGTAGGCGGCGGCACTGACTCCGACCAGGATGCTGAGCACGAGCACGATGTTGACGAGGCTATCTATAGCACTGCCCCCGAACAGGAACGTCCGGGTGTCGTTTGCCCACTCGTCGAGCGGGAGGCTGAATCGATCCGAGACGGGGAGTCGAAGGCGGCGAAACAGCGCGACCACGACACAGCCGACGGTA
The DNA here is from genome assembly GCF_042678165.1 of Halorientalis brevis. Taxonomy (GTDB): domain Archaea; phylum Halobacteriota; class Halobacteria; order Halobacteriales; family Haloarculaceae; genus Halorientalis; species Halorientalis brevis. The sequence goes on from NZ_JBHUDJ010000011.1 coordinate 13,062, forward strand.
AACACCGAGAGGACGCCGATGACCGTCGACGGCGTCAACGTAACCCCGACCGCAGCGAGTCCGAGCGCAAACAACGGGATGAGCGCCACGCTGATTCCAAATGCGAGGGCGAGGCGCTCGCTGAGCGTGATCCCGTCGTTCACCGTCACTCCGTCGAGGTTCGTTATCCGACGCTCTCGGCTCTGTGGCCCGTCGCCGGGGAAGACGGCTGCCAGCAACGCGTACCCGGGGACGAAGACGAGCAGGACGCCACCAAAGAGGAAGCGCCAGAAGGGATCATCGGGGACGAGCGCGACGCTCGACGTGAGGAGACCGACGAACCCGACGATGACAACGAGATCGAGGGGAAATGTCTTGAGGTAACTACGCACTTGCTGCCAGTTGGAGTCCGCTTGCGTACTCATTGGACCTGGCTGGAGGGAACCGTGTCACTGGCGTCTCTATAGCGGGACATTCGAGCAAGCGAACGCTTGCTCGTGCTGGCCTTTGTTATAGACGCGTTATCGTCCCTTCCCCGAAATACGCGGGTTTCTCGGTCGTATGCGTACTGTGAGGACCAGATGCCTGCAAACAGGGTTTGTTCTATAGGTCCGTGCAGATCTCACCGTGCCGTGTTCGTGAGTGGTCGCGTGCGACCTGTGAGGAAGGGCTCAGGCCGAAGTCCCAATTTCCCGTTCGACAGGACTCTGCTGCTCGACGATGCGAATGAAATCCTCGACGCCGTAGCTTTCCCCGTCGATCTCACACGGTAGCACAAGCTCGAGTTGATCGCTGGTGTACACGCCGAAACAGACCTGTGGGAGGACGATTTTTTGGTACTGTTCGTCCAGGATCGAAGAGGAGACGCGCTGCTCTTCGAAGGGAAGCTCGGTGCTCGATCCCGTTCTGGCACCCCAGGCCGTGAATTCGTCGACGTAATCGAGAATTCGCGTGCCGGGCTCAGTCTGTGCGGCCGCGCTATCGGGACAAATTGACTTTCCCCAGACGGTGACGTCTACAGAATCGAGGAGGCCCTGCCGCTCGAACGACTGGAGCTGCTCTAGGGCCTCGTTTTGCTGTTGGCACGTCCCCATCGGAGGCGCAAGGGAACGAAGAAACACCTTCACTCGGGGAGAGTGCCCTGCGTGAAGCATGCTCGTCTTCTCTTCCCACCACTCATTCGATTGATTTGAACTGCGTTTCATTGTTCACCCGTCCCTGGCCACCTTTCACCAGGGCTATGAGATATGGGACGCCCACCGGTCTTAACTGCAGTAGACTGTTTGTACCGGATGTAACTGGTTAATTCCGCTCCGACGGGGTCGTATTATTCAACACGTGTTCTCTTGCCCGAGTATACTATACTTACTGCTGGCGTGTGTAACTCGAAACAGTCGTGTACGATGCAGTATACGTCCATACTGAGGCTAGGAACTCGTTACTTCAGTCGTGACGCCCGATAACATGGGTGTGACGACACGTTGTCGGCTGTGAGTCAGTAGCATTGTTCGATCACGCGATGACGTACTGGACGTGACGCTCCGTCGCTGCGGGTACGAGACCAGCTGGTCTCGTCGCGTCGCAGTGGCTCGCTGGATAGGAGCGTGTGAAAAGGCACGTGGAGACCACGTGCCGGCGCGTGAGGTGAAGGCAGCGGGGAACCAGAGGATTTGTGGTTCGGGTCCGGCAGGGCTCCCCCGTTGTGGAACGGTGTCGGGCTCCCGTTCCGGGGCTTGTGACACGTCACGCAACTGTGCGCGAGGCCCTTTCGGCTGTTCCCGTCAGGGCCCATCATCATGCAAGATTGCTACCAGTATTGTTATCCACTTCCTATTCCCCTTTGACATCTCGGTAGAAGGGCGCAGATAGCCCGTGAGCGTTTAGAATCCGAACTGGCTCTCGACTGTCGACGTGTTAACCAACGCTGATCCCTGCGACCGTTCTGTTGGTTAAAACGAATTGCCGTCTGCCACTAGTGGCCCTATACTAATATTAATGAACAATAATTAACTATACTGCCGTCGGCGACTTGGCGGCAGATCCGTATGACTCGATCACGATACACAGACGTCGACAATATCGGTGTGCCAGTAGTGCCGTTGCTTTCCTCCCGAGAGAGCGACACGGCAAAAGCGACTGGCAGTCCCGCGGACTTGGTTGACGAGCTCGTGTGGGGCCACGACCCGGACTGAGTTCGACTTCCCCATGCCACCGCTGTTTGCCCAAGCGATCTGACGAAGCGGAGAGTAAGAGCCTTGTAACACACCACGTTTCCGGTGTAATCGTGTGCACGAGGTCTATTATAGGGTGTTTAGTGAGTGAATCCGCTCGTAGAGGTCGAAATTCCCACCAGTCGTATCCCTTCTGATAGTCACGTACTAAGAGAAAACACACACCTCGTTTCCGGTGAACTACTCCACCCTACCGCTCGGGCTGACGCCCTCGCGCTTGAGGATGGGGCTTCCTGTTTCCACGACGCGCTTTGCAGATACGGACGTATCCACAGGGAGCGCAGTCTCCACAGGCGTTGATTCGGAGCGTCCCGCTCCTAACCGCTTTTTGACACCGCGAGAAAGAATGTTCCACGCCGCGTTCGCGTCTCTATCCGCCTCAAACCCGCACGCCGGACAAGAGTGTTTACGGACCCACAACGGCTTGTCCGTCGAAACGCCGCAGGACGCGCATTCCTTCGTCGTTCCCGCCGGTTCGACGGCGACGAAGTGCGTCCCCTCTCGCTCACACTTGTATTTGAGCATCCGAAGGAACGTCCCCCACGCCGCGCCTGCCCGGTCCCGAGAGTTCCCCGGCAGTTCGACCAAGCCTTTCGCGTCCAAGTCTTCGACCGCCACGAGGTCGTATTCGCGGGCGTAGTGGTACGATAACTTGTGGAGGAAGTCTCGCCGCTTTCGCTTGAGGTCAGCATGGCGCTCGGCCACGACCTTCCGCTGTTCTTCCCAATTCGCGGAACCGTGTTCCTTCCGCGAGAGGTCACGCTGTGCGCGTTCTAACCGCTCTCGCTCGTCGGACAGGTCAAGTGATTCGACGGCAGTTCCGTCGGTATCGTGGGCATACTTGCAAATCCCCACGTCGATTCCGACGCACTTCTCGGGATTCTCCGGTTTCTCCGGTGGGTCGTCCGGGGTTTCGACGCCGAGGACGGCGAACCACGTCCCGGTGGGTTCTTGTTTGACTGTGACGGTCTTGATCTCGGCGTCGTCGGGAAGTTCGCGGTGGAAAGTGAGCGGAATCTCTCCGAGTTTCGAGAGCCAAAGTTTTGTTCGACCGCTCGTGTTCTTGAGCTTGAAGCCGGATTGACTGTAGGTGAAACTGCGGTACTCGTCCGGCGCTTTCCACTTGAGTGTCCCGACGTGGTAGCCGTTCTCCTTGCGACCCCGGAGCGTCGAGAGGTTGTCGTACAACCGCTGAACGACTTTCTGAAGAACCTTCGAGTGAACGCTTTTCAGGTCGTTCCACCACTTCTTGAGGCTCGGCAGGAGTTTCTGCTCGGAGTATGCCGAGGTGTCGTCGTTCCGGTTGAGACGGTGGAGGAAGTGGTTGTAGACCTGTCTACAGGTATCGACAGTCCACGCTAACTGTTCGCGGTGGGCGTCGGATGGTCGGAGCCGATACCTGTAGTTGTAGTTCATCTACGGGCGTTCTTCGATGAGTTCGTCAAGTTTCTCTTGGACGAACGACGAGAGGTTGAGGTGGTTCTCCTCGACCCACTCGGCTTGGTCGTCGCGGATAGAGATGTTCTTGCGCGTTGCCACATCACAATATACACAAACTACACAAATATGGGTTGCGATTGTGTAGGCCTGTGGGCCGAGCGTCGGACGTGTTTGATATTCGTGCGGCGTTGACGGGACGCTTGCGTCTCGTTCGCACACCAGAACGCTACGCGTTCTGGGGCCGCTGTATCCCCTCCCTACTCGCTCCCTTCGGTCGCTCGTTGAGGAAGGGGCCTTAGCGCCTCAATTCAGGTAAAACGCACTATACCACCGGGGAAATAGTATGGAATAATATATAAATAAAATGCCTGAAAGAACCGTGACATCAGACGAATTAAGCTATGTAATGTCGGTTTTCACTAGAAACGTGGTGTCTCTATGATTGATTAATGATATTATATAGGTGTTGGAGATACGTTGGCTACGGGATGCGAAACAGATTCGAGCCAACAATGAACGTGCCTTTCCGAGGAGGCATGCCCGCTCTACTGTCGGGAACGTCGAGCGGGCGCAGTAGAATACGGATAGAGCCGGGACCTCGTTTCCGATGAACCGAGATCGTGAATTTTCGCCGATGCTTATCGGACTAAGAATATAATTTCCGATGAATCGAAGATGCCGTTAAAGACAACTGCGAAGCGGTTACCTGCCAGATTACACTGGAAACGTACTGCGCGGCTTTCGGGGAAAAAGTAAAGTCAGTTCCACCGGAAATGTGGTCTGAACTAGGATGTCCGAATCGGACGATCTTTTCATTCGAGAGGACCCAATCTTCGCGAACAAGGAACTTCTGGAGATCAATCATCTTCCGGACGAGGGGCGTATCGTCGGACGGGATGAGGAGATCAGCCAGTTAGCGAACGCCGTGAATCCCGCGATTTTTGGACAGAGTCCGAGCAATATTCTCATCTACGGAAAGACCGGGACGGGGAAATCTCTTTGCGCGAAGTACGTGTCACAGCGACTCATCACGACGGCCGACGAGGAAGGCGTCACAGCAGGGTTCGCCTACGTCGACTGTGCACAGGACTCGACCGAAACGCAGGCCGTCCAGACCATCGCCAGCGCCCTCAACGATCGTTCGATTACGGACATCAAGATCCCCGACCGCGGCATCAGCACGGCGACATACTACAAGCGGCTCTGGTCGATTCTCGACTCGCGCCTCGACGTCGCCCTTATCATCTTAGACGAGATCGACAAACTGGACGGCGACGACATTCTCATGCAGCTCTCTCGGGCCGGCGAGGCCGGCAAGATCGAGGACTGCAAGATCGGCGTCATCGGGATCAGTAACAAGATCAAGTACAAAGATCGGATGGACGAACGCGTCAAGTCGAGCCTCTGTGAACGCGAGTTCGTCTTCCCGCCGTACGACGCGACGCAGCTGCGGTCTATCATGGAGGCTCGCAGCGACGCGTTCCGGGACGGCGTTCTCGAAGAGTCTGTCATCCCCCGTGCGGCGGCGCTGGCGGCGAAAGAGCACGGCGACGCACGGAAAGCTATCGACATTCTGCGCTACGCGGGTGAGATCGCCCAGTCTAACGACATGGGTACCGTTCGCGAGGAGTTCGTGATTCAAGCACGAGAACGCGCCGAAACGGACCGGTTCCGCGAACTGATTCGCGGATCGACGCCCCACTCTCGGTACGTGTTGCAGGCACTGACGGTTCTCTCCCTCGATGAGTCACAGCAGGAAGCGTTCCGTACGACCAAGGTGTTCGACGTCTATCAACAGATCTGCCGCCAGGAAGGGGCGGATCCGCTCTCCCTCCGGCGCGTTCGGGACCTCCTGAAGGAACACGCTTTTCTCGACATTCTGGAACAGTCTCGGCACAGCGGCGGCAGCGCAGAAGGGAGCTACACAGAACATCAGCTGCTCGAAGACCCGCACGTCGTCAAGAAGGTCCTCACCGAAACAGTCGAGTGAACAGGTCGGCGTTTTCCGCCCTCATGAGATCGCTGCACCGCCTTCGGTCCTACCTGTCCCTGTGATCTGCGATTGCGTTTTGTTCGTTCTCGAACTGTCGGGAACTTTTGACAGCAAACAAATGGAGTGAGGTTGTTATCAGAATTGAAAGAGTGATGGTGAGTGACCGATCCGTGGCCGTTCTGAGGACGCTTCCGGAACCCGTGTACGTGGGACTGATGATCTTCCTTCTGATCGGGACGGCAGTTGCGCTGTCTGTGGATCGGAATCTGATCGGCGTCACCGGGTTTCTGCTCCTCGCCCTCATGGCGCTTGGCTATGGCGCCGTCCAGACGTCAGAAGACGTGGCGTGAGTTGGAAAACGCTGGATAGACGTACTGACGGTTGTAAAAGCGACAGAAACTAAGTCTTCAGAGTACGCCGAGTATCGTGCTGCTTACGATACCGACGAGCGTCTCCCAGATCGAGACGCCGACGAAGATACTGAGCAGAGTATCAAATGCGAAAAACGCGAAGAGACCGGCGCCGAAGAAGTGGGCTTTCCGCAGCTCGAACTTGTGTGAGAACTTGTAGAAGAACACGGCGTTTACGATGCTCACCGGGATAATCGCGAGCATCTCGCCGACCCAGATCGCCGGATGGGCGCCGTACTGGAGGGCGAGACTGATCGTCACGAGTTGCGTCTTGTCTCCGAACTCCCCTGCGGCCATCATGCTGAAGATCGGCAGGAAGCCTCCGAAGTAGTCGGGAACCTCGCCGACGACGGGGAGGCGTTGATCTTCGACGGCTGCGATGCCAGACCCATCGGTGTTGAGCGTCTCTTCGCCGGGATCCGGTGCCGACCGGAACAGCAGGAACGCGAAGAGCAGGAACATCCCCGCCGTGATCGCGTCGAGAACGACTGGTGGGAGAGCACCTTTGATCGCCTGTCCGAACCAGATTTCGACCGCTGTCCAGCCCGCAAACGCAGCGCCTGCCGCTGAGACGACGACGATCGGATTGTAGTGCGTCGAGAGCCCGGAGATGAGGAACTGAACCTTCTCGCCCGGCAGCACGGCGAGCTGTGCCGTCAATGCGATCAGCATGATCTCCACGAACCCGCTCACAAGTGGGACACCTCAGGTTCGTCTCGTTCGTCGACGTCGATCGGCCTCGCGCGAATCGTTTCGGCGACGTCGTCGGGGAGATGTTGGTCGCCACCGTCGTGCGTGATCGTGACCATCCCGATCGGAGCGATCTCCCGAATTTCGAGTGCTCGACCGGGGACGATCCCCGCCTTTGCCAGGTAGTTCAGTTCCTCCTCGTTTCGATCCCGGACGCGGGCGACGATGACGGTATCACCGACAGCGAACTCCGACAGGGGTCGTGCATCGTCGTTACCCGGTGGCTCCAGCGTCTCTTCGGGAATCGGGTCCCCGTGCGGATCGACCGTGGGGTTCTCTAACGTCTCGGCGATCCGCTCTTCGAACTCCTCGCTGATGTGATGTTCCAGGACGTCCGCTTCCTCGTGGACGTCGGTCCACTCGTAGTCGAGTTGCTCGACGAGGAACGATTCCAGCAGTCGGTGATGCCGAATGATCTCGATGGCGACCGTTTGCCCTTCCTTGGTTAGCTCGACGCCCTTGTACTTCTCACGCGTGACCAGTCCTCGCTCTTCGAGTTTCTCCATCATACTGGTGACGGTCGGTGACGTCACGTCCAGATACTCCGCGATACGAGACGTCTGGACGGGAGCACCGTGTTCTCGCTGAAGCTGATAGATCGACTTGAGATAATCCTCCATCACGTCGCTCAACATCTTACGTGGGATTAGATGCGTCTAAACCTTAAATCCAACTATGCCAAGATTGATGATTGGCTCATCACTATCGTCTTTTAGCTTAACCAATCGACGACGGCTACCACGTCACATCGAAGGCCAAGGCCGAAGATGCGCTGTACGATCAGCTACGCGAGGACACGGAGTTGACCGCGAATCTCGTCCAGAAAGGGATTCATCAGGCCGTCGAAGCCATCAAGAGCGGCGTCGAACGCCTCAAAAACGACCAAGATACGTCCCGTCCGACGTTCACGGCCGATACCGCCATCTACGACAAGCGAAGTGTCACGTTCCACCGTGACCACGTTTCGCTATCGACACCGGATGGACGAATCAAGTATGACTACATTCTCTCTGATAATCCCGACACACCGCCGACGAAGTACGTTGCCGACGAGGACTACGAGTGTCTGGATTGTGGCTACCAGAACCACGCCGACTACAACGCGGTCGCCGGATTACATCCGGCGGGCAGCAAAGTCACTGCGTGACTTTTCGACGGCGAAAAAACATCGGCCTACAGTCTCTCCGCCGTCGGCAAAACGCAGACGACGGAGGCACACCCGTAGACGTGCGCTTGAATCGCGGGACGTTGAACGTGAGTGGAGAGTACGACCTTCCCGCCTCATCCGAGGCGTAGAACGGGAGTCCACGCGAAAGCCCTGGTGCAGGCGACAGCCTGCACGTCGTCAGACCTCGTCTGACGGAACCCTCAACGAGCGAGCGGGGCCATTGCCCCCGAGTGAAGTAGGGGAGGGTAGTTTACGTGTTCCAGTCGACCTGACTCCCGATCTCGATGTGGTCGGCTGAGTGAAGCATCGCTGCGACGCCGACGCCGACCAGAACCGATCCCGCCAACATACCGGTGACGAGCGTTGCCCAGACAGCGACTGGTGCAGCCGTTATCGAGGGGGAGTAGGTCGCGATGGCCCAGAAGAAGTCACCGATAAACACCCCGCCTCCGACGAGCAACAACAGGCCGAGAAGCCGACTCGGCGTCGGCGTCGCAGGCTTGTCTTTGATTCGCATTACGCGTTCCTCTGGTTTCCATATGAATATGTGTTACTCTAATTATGGATGTTGAAAACCACACTATCACTCAAAAATAAAGTTATTCGAATACCGGTTGATAGCGTGCGATTCCCCGGTTGATAGCTTCCGTCACGACTCGACGTGCGAGGTGCCAAATAACTGCCAGACCACTTCGCGTTCCGGCGTTCCGCGTCTCACTGAAGAACAGAACACCTGGCTCGTCGCTCCCTTGCCGATCGGACGACCCGTCGGCGTCGTGGACTCCAGTTATCACTGCGTCTGTACCGCGGGCTAACCGTTTGAATCGCTGAACTTTCGATTGTGAGCTAGTATATACCATAGCGACCATGTAACAAAGTTGGTGTCTCCGTAAAATGCGATAGCATTAGTCATGAGGGTCGAACAGATTGGTTTGGAGGAGTGGGGGACGGAACTTCCGAAATCGGGGTTCGAGGTGTTTCATCTGCCGGCGGCACTTTCGGTCGTCACTGACCATCTCGACGCCGAGCGTCGGTTGTACGCCGCCAAGAAAGGCCAGGAAACTGTCGGCTTACTCCCCGTTTTCGTCGAGGAGCGCCGCGTCGGTCGCGCTGTTCTCTCACCGCCACCGGGGCTCAGTATCCCGCGACTCGGACCAGTGCTGATGCCGAACAGTCCGAAACTGCGGAAGCGAGAACAAATCAATCAGGCACTGGTCGAGGGCGTGCTCGAAGACGTCGGGGCGAGTTCGTCGACGACGCTCGTCCGAATACTGAGTCCACTGGACTACGGGGACCCCCGTCCGCTGTCGTGGAACGGACTCGACGTGGATCCGAAATTCACGTACGTCGTCGACGTCGACGACGCATCGAGTTTAGCGGAACTCATGAAAGGCTTCAGCAAGAGCCTGCGGAACAAAATGCGGCGCTTTCCGGAGCTTGACGTCACCATCAGCGACGAGGGCCGAAGCGGCGCGGTCAGAATTCACGAGGACGTCGCCGAGCGATACCTCGAACAGGACAAAACGCCGCCCGTACACCGTCGCTTCGTCGAAGACCTCGTCGACGCGCTCGATGACCGGTTCCGAGCGTACGTCGCCCGGGACGACGAGGGCGCGTATCTAGGCGGCATCGTGGTCCTCTACTCGAACGACCACGCGTACTTCTGGCTGGGAGGAGCGAGACACTCGTACGATGGGATCAGCGTCAACACCCTCGTTCACCGCCAGATCCTCGACGATGTCCTGACTGATCCGGACTTCGAATCGATCACTGGATACGATCTGGTTGGGGCGAACACCGAGCGACTCTGTGAGTACAAGGCGAAGTTCTGCGGCGAGCTAACCGAGTACTACGTCGCCGAGTCCTCGGGGGTCGGGATGACGACGGCGAAAACGGCGTATCGAATGTTCTCCGGCTCGCTCACGAAGAGTTGACTGACGTTACTTGGAGCCGAGGACCGTCGACGAGCGAAGCTGTTTGTAAAAGTGGGCGGCGATGTTTATCGCCGTGGACCCGTGTTCGAGCGTGTAGTACTCCTGGAGATCGGGATTGAATTTCGCCTTGTACTTGTTGATCCGCGGATTTTCGGCACCGACGAGGTCGTACGTCGTGATGCCCCGGGATTTTGCGTCTTCCATCACTGCCCAATCGAGGTTGTCGTTGATCGAGATGGCAACGTCTGCGTCAGTTTTGACACCGCCCTGCCATCGATGGATCGTGTCACCGTGCTCGTATGCGAGGATGCCGCCGACGAACTCGCCGGCGACGCGACAGACGTACGGTCGTACTGCTCCCTCAGGCAGTCGCTCGTACAGATCGGTCACGAACGAATCCGAGAGATGGAACGCGATCCCCTGGTTCTCGTACCGTTCGCGGACGCGTTCGAGGATGGCGAGCACGGCGTCACGATCCCCGACCTCGATGGAGACGTCTGCTGCATCCCTGCCGTCACGGATGTTGCTTCGAGCGTCACTACTGAACGACATGAGGAGATCGTCGTCGTCCGGTGTCAGGTCGACGAGATACGTGTATGCCGGCTTCGCGTCGAATCCCTCCCATTGCATGGGACGAAGATCCGGATAATTGCCGTTAAGCCTGACGTGAATGTATCGCGGGTGAAGTTCGTCGTCGACCCAGTCGAAACACTCTTCCAGAAACGACTGGTGGCGTCGCTCCGCTTTCCGCTGTTTCAACTTTCCCATGTTCAACAGCGCCGGGCCCTGGTACGGGACGCGCAAGTCCGGTGGCGGCGAGAACGCGGTCGTCAGTGGCCCTTTTTGAATCTCGAACACCGGAAAGATCCCGACGGGTTCCTGCCCCTTGAAGCCCACCAGGTGGTAGACCTGACATCCCATCTCGTCCGCTTGCGCCTCGAGTGCCTCACGGCGGTGGAACAGATCCGCCTGCGGCGATTGGTCGACGTACCGGTTCCACTGCTCTAAATCGTCGTCGGTTACCTCACGAACTTCGATGCTCATGTCATCGACTCGTTTGTTGATGAGTCAGAATCTGCTCTCATTGTTATAGGGGTCTTTCGAGCGTTCTGTGCCGACGTCACTGCTGTTTGAGGGCTTTGAGATACTCGCCCATCGCGTATGCCATCCAGGCCTGACACCAGCGCATCAGCGTAACCCGACGCGTGTAGAACCGCTCTTTGCGGTAGTAGAATTGCCCGTCGCCAGCGTGGAGGTTGTCGAACACCCACTGCAGTATCTGACGCGCGAACTGGAGATCCCCGGCGTAGGTGAACACCAGGACGCCCTGTGTACTGGCGTGAATATCACGGGGATACGCGTTCTGCTCGTCGAAGTTCGGTGCGCCGTTGGGCTCGAACAGTTCGTGTCGGTAGAAGTGGAGTGCCGTGTCGAGCGTGTCCGCGTACCGCTCCTCGTCAGTGACAGCGTGGTACCGCTGGAAGCTCTCGATGACGAACCCGTTGTGGTGGTTGTCCATCGAGAGGTGCGAGGCGTCCGGCGGATGGCGATACGTCCAGCCCCCGATGTCCGCTTGCAGGTCTGCGATGTGGTCGAGTAGTTCGCGCGCTCGCGTTCGATACGCGTCGTCACCGAACTGGGCGTAGAGATCGACGAAGAGACGCGCGCAGAGTGCGCCGGCGTTGATCGTGTAGTACTCTTCAGAGTGATTGAGGTGATAGTTGACCTTGGCGCCGCGGTCGCCCTCCACCTGCCGATAGTTGAGATGGCCGTCGACGAACTCGGTAGCGCTCCGGGCGATGTCGGGATACGCTTCGTCCAGGGCGCCCGCTCGGAGGAGGGCTTTGGTGGCGTACGACGTCGAGACGACGTCCGGATCGGACGGCTGGCCGCGGCCGTCGAGATGCTGAATGGGATGGCGGTGACCGCCGCAGAAACCACCGTATCCTGAACACTGGTGCTCGACGAGCCAGGCGGCGAGCTCGTCGGCTTCTGCGGCGTAATCGACGGGCGATTGGTTCGGGGCGTGGCGAGCCTGAGTGAACCCTAACTCCGAAGCGGTGAGGTTCGCCATCGAGAACAGTGCGGTTCCTTTGAAATTCCGCCGTTGTTCGACGAGCAACAGCGGTCTGACGTTCACCGGGCATCGCTTACTGGTCTCCTGAAACACGAGGTTGAGCCACTTGTTGTCGACCGGGAGGGCTTGGAGGATCCGACTGCTCATTCCGTCGCCGTAGTCCCAGCCAGTGTAGTCACGGTCGCGTGCGTACGACAGTGTTTGCAGAAACAGATCGACGACCCGATAGTCCTCGATCGTCGTCTCGACACGCTCATCGGCCGTCTCCGAACTGATCTCTACTCCTCTCATGGTTGTAATAGACGCGAGGCCATCGACCTCGTCGTGATGGCCACGGCTTACGAAATCCCTCGACTGGTTCGGATATTGTTATAATTCTCCTACTACACGACGGTCTGCAATCATCTGGCTCACTCCTCTGCTGTCTCCGGTCCGCCCGCTGGTGGTTCGTTCCGTGGGGTTGGTGACACCGGCCTGAACGATCGAGTGGTCACCCCGGAATTGAACGTTGGTTCGTATCCGGATTTCTAGCACCGGGAACCGTTCGAATCGATAGAAACGGTGGCCGTGGTGTCCCAGTTCGGATTCCGTTTCGCTGCTTCCGTGGCAGCGCGCTGGATTGACCGCGGGAACGATTGCGACGTCGGATCGCGACGCGGGAACTGTGACGGCTCGCTGGGTGAGCAACGGCGATTTCATCCACACTCACCCATCACAGTTGGAACATAATCCTGTTTTCAGTAGGATACCCCACATTCGGCACAGAGCTAAATTTACGCCCGTTCGGCCTCACGGGGGCAACGACGACACCTATCCGTCTTTTAGTATCTGGTAGGACCTCTATTCTCCGCCGAAAATTACGGCGGCTGTCCACGTATCACATGGTCGGGCTGTATATTGTACCTAGGAAACGTGTCCGATTCGGCAAGTGAGCCATAACAATGGTGAATCCTTCCGAGAATTGGAACAGTTACCCGACGGCGGTACCCATGAAGGAGATACCTGCACTACCGGCGAGGGAACGGAGTCTCACCATTAACGGCGGTTACGATGCCGCTTTCACCGACGGAGCGAAACGATGAAAATCGCATCAGTTGTCGGTGCTCGCCCACAGTTCGTGAAGGCGTTCCCCGTCTCGAACGCGCTTCGAGACGACCACGAGGAGGTGTTGATCCACACCGGCCAGCACTACGACGACGAGATGAGCGACGTGTTCTTCGAGGAGCTGCCGATCCCTGAACCGGACGTGAACCTCGGTGTCGGGTCGCACTCACACGCAAAGCAGACCGCAGCGATGCTCGAAGGTATCGACGACGTCGTCTCGAAGTGCGCGCCGGACGTCGTTCTGGTCTACGGCGATACGAACTCGACGTTAGCCGGTGCGCTCGTCGGTTCCAAACGCGACGTCGTCGTCGCTCACGTCGAGGCCGGGCTTCGGAGTTACAACCGGTCGATGCCGGAGGAAACGAATCGCGTGCTCACAGATCACTGCTCCGACCTGCTGTTCGTGCCGTCAGAGCGGGCCGTCGAGACGCTCGCGAACGAAGGCATCACCCGGGGCGTCTACGACACCGGCGACGTGATGTACGACTCGCTGCTCGCGGTTCGTGAGCGCGCCCGGGACTGCTCTTCGATCGTCGACGAGCTGGGTCACACCGACGGAAAGTACGTCCTCGCGACCGTGCATCGAGCGGCCAACACGGACAACCCGGACCGTCTCGAATCGATCCTCACAGGCCTCAGCAACGCACCGTCTCCGGTCGTGTTCCCTGCACATCCGAGGACTGTCGACGCGCTCGAAAGCGAGGGTCTCGACCGGGCACTGCCGAGCAACGTCGACGTGATCGATCCAGTTGGGTATCTGGACTTCGTCAGGTTACTCGACGGTGCGGAACGCGTCGCGACGGACTCCGGTGGCGTCCAGAAAGAGGCGTTCTATCTGGACACACCCTGTGTGACGCTGCGCGACGAGACGGAGTGGAGGGAGACTGTCGCCTGTGGCCGAAACGAACTCGTCGGAACGGACCCGACTGCGATTCACCGCGCACTGACGCGGGAGTTCGAGTCGTCGACAGACGACACGCCGTACGGTGATGGCAACGCTGCCGCACGTATCGTCGCAGCACTCGAGTCTGTCACCGACGCTCCACAGCGGAACGTCTCCGAAGGAGTCACGACATGACTACGCTTTCCGGAACCGAATACGAGTTCGCGCTGTGTCTGACCCACGACGTGGACAAGCCCTTCAAGACGGCGTACCACGCGCTTTTCTATACACTCCGTGAGCGTGACCCCCGCCATCTTCGCGCGCTGCGGGACCAGTGCAACCCCTACTGGCAGTTCGAGGAGATCATGGCGCTCGAAGAGAAGCTCGGGGTTCGATCGGCGTTTTACTTCCTCAATCAGCCCAGCCTCGATTCGTTCCCGGTCTGTGACCTCGTCGACGTTTCCGCGCTGACACAGGAGTTCGGTCGTTACGACGTCAGAGAGTCCGACGTCGCTGAGCTGATCCAGCGACTCGACGACGGCGGCTGGGAAGTCGGGTTACACGGGTCGTATCACACGGCAACGGATCGGACGCGACTAGCGGAAGAGAAAACCCGGATCGAAGAGGTTCTGGGCAAAAACATCCGGGGCGGTCGGCAGCATTATCTTCGGTTCGAGGCACCGGAGACGTGGCAACACTACCGGGACCTCGGACTCAAGTACGACGCGAGCTTTGGGTCGGCCAGAAAGCCCGGATTCGGGTCCGGATACGACGTCTTTCGACCGTTCGGCGACGACTTCGTCGTCTTTCCGCTGACGCTGATGGATCAGCACCTTCCGGACCCCGAATCAGAGTTTCAGACGGCGTGGACTGACTGCAAGACGCTGTTAGATACCGCCAGCAGCGAATCGGCAGTGATGACCTGCCTGTTTCATCCTCGATATTTCAACACGCGCGAGTTCCCGGGCTACCGCCGCCTCTACGAGCGATTGATAACGGAAGCACGAGATCGTGGGGCATGGATCGGGTCGCCGGGAGAGTTCTACGAGGAGTTTCTCAGTCACCGGGGCGTAGTGCGCGACACGCAGGGGGAGTACATCGAATCGATTTCGTGACTGCTCTACGGCGACAGTTTTTCCGGTTCCACCGCTGTCTCTGATTCCTGACCCGGGTCCGGGCGCTCCCAGTCCCGGGAGAGAGCGCTCACTCGCTCTAACTGCTCGTGATTCGTGGCCACCTCGACGAGGACGTCCGTGAGGTTCACCTTCTCCTCGAAGAGACGCTGGCGTCGTTGCTGGTACTGCTTCTGTACGCCGTCCTGCTGAAGAATCTCCAGTGCACGGGAGCGCACGTTCGAGAACGTCGCGAGGTTATCGACGAGGCCTCGACGCGCGAGTTCGATGAAATTACCCATGTCGTCGTCGCCGACGAACGAGTTCGACCGAATGGCGGGCGTCCCCAGCAGTGCGGCTTCCGTCACCATCGTTTGCGTGTCCGCGACTAACAGCGAGGCTTCCGCTAACGCGTCGTGAAGGCGTTCAGGTGGCAGATTGAACGGGCGTGCGGGGAGGTTTTCGAGGGGACATTCGTTCCCCTCGTCTGAAACGAATACCGTCGCGTGGTCGGCAAGATCGCGAATTAACTGTCGGCGTTGCGCTGACGTGAACCCTCCTTTGGAGACGTCGTGGTGGGAGCCGAAAGCGTTGAACCGGAGCAAAACGAACGGCTCCGAGCCGATCCTCAGGGCAGACCGGATGTCGTCGTCTCGCTCGAAGATCTCGGGATGGAGATACGCACACTCTTTGAATCCGGGGAACGCGTAGTGGTTCGGTCCGAGAACGCGGCGGAACGAATCCGGTGTCAGCATCGCGTCTGCAAACGGCTTCGAGACGAGATGGTCTACCTGCGTCGGCTCGGAGTCGAGCACCAAAATCGTCGGCGTTCTAGACACAGCCCCCGCGTGCGCCGCGTATGCTCCCATCCCGAAAATCAGGTCGGGATCGTAGCGCAGCGTTTCCTTGATAATGTTCAGGTAGTGAGACGGGAGGTTCGTGACGAGTGACGCTTTGTTCGTGTCACAGCTCCCGTAGATCGTGTACGGCAGATCGAACGCCTCCGCCAGTTCGACAGTGCAACCGTAATCCCTGGCGAGAACTTTCACGTCGTGCCCGTCGGCCTGGAGCCGCCGGATCGCAAATTTATACAGATGTACGTGCGCAGGCGTATTGGTCAGGATCACGTATCGCATACGGGTTGCTAACAGGTATCGATACTTTGTTAGGTCGTGTCGAAATCATCAGTAGAGAATTCATACTCCGTTGCTATGTCCTTTCAGGGGTACGTCCGACTCGTTTCGACGAGAGTGAGTCTCGATCGTTCACACAGAACTGTCTGAGCAGGGAGCCGAAGATGGCTCTCGGATCAGCGTAAACAGGATATAACAATGACAACTCAACCCGATCACGAAACTGATCGGGGGAACGTCGAGACACAATGAGGATTCGTTATACGTGGGTGCAGCGGTCGAGACAGCGTGATCAGAAAGCATGACCACATTATCTGATGGTCACTGGTGGGAGACAGTCCGCGACTCAGTGCGGGCAGTACCGACGGATCTGGTACTCCTCCTCATCTATCTCGCTCTCGGTGACGCCCTCTTACTGCAGGACGCAACTGCTCGTCCGATACGAACAGTCGTCGGCATGCCGATCCTGCTGTTCTTTCCCGGATATGCGCTGGTCGCTGCCCTCTTCCCGAAAAAGAACGAATCGGTTCCAGCAGGTATCATTCCGTTCGGTAATAATGCGGGAAGGGGAACCACTCACGGTCTCGGCCTCGTGGAACGGGTTGCGCTTTCGTTCGGGCTGAGTATCGCGCTCCTCCCGTTGTTCGGGATCGGCCTTTCGGTCGTGGGGTTGCCACTGGATGGAACGGAGATCATCCAGATACTCACCGTGACCGTCGTTGTTCTCACGCTCAGTGCAGCCGTACGGCGATTGTCGGTCGGTCCCAGTGAGCGTTTTCGGCTCCCCGTTGACCAGTGGCTGAATGAAGTGCGAACTGCAACCGTACGTGCTCCGTCTGCGCTCGATGCGATCCTGAACGTCGTCCTTGCACTGGGGATCGTTCTGGCGTTTACGAGCCTCGGCCTCGGCCTAGTCACGCCGACTTCGGGGGAATCCTACACGCAGTTCCAGTTGCTGACGACGAACGAGAGCGACGACTACACAACCGCTGGGTATCCGCAGACGATGGACACCGGCGAACCGCGCTCTCTCGTCGCGAACGTCGTCAACAAGGAGGGAAAGCGAACGACGTACACCGTCGTCGTTCAACTCCAGCGCGTCGAAAAGACGGACGGGGAACTAACCGTCCAGGAACGGCAGTCCATCGAGACACTCGAATACACCCTCGATCCGAACGAATCCGTCTACGATTCGCATACGGTCACGCCACGAATGGCCGGCGACGATCTCCGGCTCACGTATCTCCTCTATGCCGGCTCGCCACCGACGACGCCCACGATACAGAATTCCTATCGCCACACCTATCTGTGGGTGAACGTCACGCGCTCGACGTAGTCCTCAGGAACGGAGTGGTCGTTCCTCGCCGACGGTCCGAAACTGACGGCGTGCGTCTCCGTCCTGGCCGTAGATACGCCATAACAAAACGAACTGGTTGTGTAGCTGAGTGGTGGCCCGAGTGACGTGAGGGGCTTGGAGAAAACTAGTTTCGATGTCTACTACCGACAGCTCACAGACGTCAGCGAGGAGTGGATCGACTGCGTCGCCGTCCAGCCATCGTGTACACGACCGCGACGAGGAGCGCGCTCTCAACGAGGACGTGGAGTTACTGATCGTGGGAACGTTCGGCGGTGGCGGCGTCAATCAGTACGTCGACAACCAGGCGTCGCGGCTGGAAGACCGGATCTCGGTTTCGACCTACGGAATGGGAATGCCGCCGTCCGGGAGCGGTGTCCTGTGGTTCCTTCGGGGTCTCGTTCTCGGATTCGTAGCGATGCTCCGGTTCCCGTGGCGACGACCACCCGAGATCGTCCACGTCCACACGTCCCATCAGTTCTCGTTCGTCCGCTCGTCGTTTTACGTCCTCTATGCGAAATACGTCTGGAACGTCCCCGTCATCCTCCACGTGCACGGGTCGTCGTTCGACGAGTTCGTCGAGACCGCATCGTATCCCCTCGCACTGTTTCAGTCAGCCGTGTTCGCCGCCACGGACGAGGTCATCGTCTTGTCCAACTACTGGCAGCGCGTCCTGACAGACCGCGTCGAGCAGTCGAAAATTACGGTCCTGCCGAACGCCGTCGACGTATCGGAGTATCGGGCGGCGTTCGACGCCGATCCGCCTCGAATCGTCTTCATCTCGAATCTCATCGAACGCAAGGGCGTCACCGAACTCGTCGACGCCATCGATCACTTGGTCGCGCGGACCGACGACTCGGTGGCAGTGGATATCGCTGGCGACGGCCCATTGTCTGGCCGCGTCGAACAACTCGCGGCGGACGCCGAGTCCGTTACCTACCACGGGTACGTCTCGGAATCAGAGAAGCGAGACCTGCTGCGCGGTGGGTCAGTGTTCGTGCTTCCGACCTACGCTGAGGGGCTTCCGATTGCGATACTCGAAGGAATGGCCGCCGGAAACGCGATCGTGTCGACGCCCGTTGGTTCGATCCCCGAGGTAATCGATGACGACGCTGGCGTCCTCGTGCCACCCGGTAGTGAAGAGAAGCTTGCAGACGCGCTCGAATCGCTACTGGCCTCGCCGGAGCAACTCGCCGAGATGGCACGTGAGAACCGCCGACGGATCGAGGACCGGTACACTTGGACGCAGACCGTCGACGAACTGCTCGCGATCTATCGCCGCCAACTTGCTGGCTGACGACGGAATCAAACTAGCAAACTGGCGGCCAGTAGTTCGGATATAACAAAGCTTGATCGCCTGACATGGCTGGCCATGGACGAGATGCCGGACGTATTGTTCGTCGTCCTCGATTCGCTCCGGAAAGATCACGTGTCGACGTACGGCTACGATCGCCAAACGACGCCAGCACTAGATACGCTCGCCGAGCGGGCGACGGTCTACGAGAACGCATACGTGCCCGCACCGTGGACGCTGCCGTCCCACTGCTCGATGTTTACGGGACTGTATCCCAGCGAGCACGGGATTACGAACGGGTTCACTGATTCGTCGCTCTCGCTTCCGGCAGAACACGAGACGATCGCCGAAACGTTCAGCGAGGACGGATACCGAACTGCTGGGTATTCGAACAATCCCTGGGTCGGGCAACTTTCGGATCTCAATCGCGGGTTCGACCGGTTCGTCGAGTGGGATCTCGAGGTTTCCAGCGGAGAGCCGGACAGAACGCGCGACCTCGCCTATGACAGGTGTCACTCACTGCTCGGACGCGCGATCCAGCAGCCGCTCGTGCTGGTAAAACGACGGTTCTTCACGGAGAATCTGGTTTCCCGCGCGCAATCGTGGATTCGTGAGAACGAGCGTGCACCGACGTTCACGTTCCTCAACCTGATGGAGGCGCACAGCCCGTACTACCCACCTGACAGCGGTTTCGAACGGCTCGGGCTGCAACCGCCAAATGCGGTGTCCAAACGGGTCCTCAATACGAAGCTACTCGCCTACGTCATGGGGCAACGCGAACTGGACGGCCGTGAACAGCAGCGAGTTCACGAGTTCTACGACGCGAGCATTCGCTACCAGGACGGGCAACTGGAACGGCTTCTCGCAACGCTGCGTGAGCAGGGCACGCTCGACGAGACCCTCCTCGTAATCTGTGCCGACCACGGGAAGACGCTCGGCGAGTTCGATCGCAACGAGACGCCGCCGCACTACCTCAGAAACATCAACGTCAACGTCCCACTCGTTGTGAAATGGCCTGGCCAGACAGAGGGCAA
Source organism: Halorientalis brevis (assembly GCF_042678165.1). Taxonomy (GTDB): domain Archaea; phylum Halobacteriota; class Halobacteria; order Halobacteriales; family Haloarculaceae; genus Halorientalis; species Halorientalis brevis. The sequence goes on from NZ_JBHUDJ010000011.1 coordinate 32,958, forward strand.
ACGCGTCACTGATCCGGTCGAACTGACGAACCTCCATGCTGCGATGGAAACCATGGACGAGGACGCGCTCACGACGGAGACTGGCTACGCACTGACCGAGGACTTTCTACCGCACACGGCCAGTGAATCGACGTCGATCACGCGCTGGCGTTCGCTGAATGCCACCGATCTCGCTCTCGCGAGATGTGAAGACGGCCGCGAATACGTCCTCGACGGAAACGGTGAGACTGAAACGGCACAGCGAGCGTCTGCCGTCGACACTGACCGCCTTCGAACGCTCCAGACCCGTCTCTCTAAACGGGAGAAGGCGGTCGATGCCAGGGCGGCGACGACCGACCGCAGCGAAGACGACGAAGAAATCGCGTCCGGGCTCGAATCACAGCTTCAGGACCTGGGATACCTCTCGTAAATGGTCAAGAATCTCTCCGGCGGGATCTGAACGATCTGCCCGTCGTCACGCCGTGTGTTGCAGGGGTTGAGAACGAACCCACGCTCCGGCGAGGCGTGGAGGAAGACGTACGCGTTCGCGTTCGGGAGGAACTCACCGAGCGTCTGGGAGTCGGAAAGACAGCGCCGTTTCCGGTATCGTTTCAGCTCGTACCACTCGCTGTAATTCGACGCCGACGAACTCGCGACGACGACCGCCTCGTCGTCAGTACTGCCGCCGCCAGCGTCCGGCGCAGTGCTATCACCACCAGTTTCGATGGCCGTCGAAAAGGCGACCCATTCGTCGTCGACGGAGAGGACTGCGGCGTAGAACACCGACGACGGCAACGTATGCACTACTTCGGGCGTCGGCGACGACGTGCCGAGCTCGCTGCGTGGCAGCCGGTAGACGCGGTTGACATCCGAATACACGCAGTCCATCCCCCAGAGAATCGCATCCGCTGTGATAGCCAACTCGACGGCCCGCCACGATTGGCTTCCGCCGCCGACAACTCGGAGCTGTCCGTCCTGCGGACGATAGCGGTAGAGCCGACACGCGCGATCGACGTCACCAGTCGTGAGCCAGAGCCCGTCGTCGTACGGATCAACTTGCACGGAGTGGACGTGTCTCACGTCGGGAAACCGGTGGGCAGTCGTCCACGTGGCACCGCAGTCGGTCGACGCTAACAGCCGCGGAGACGCGTCGCTGTCGAGCGGATACTCTCCGAGATACACCGTCCCGTCCGCGACCGCGACGGCCGAGGGAAGCACACCCATCTGCCCCGATGACGGCGGCAGTTCCAGGGTCTGTCTCCACGTTCGTCCCCCGTCTGGCGATCGATAGACGTACCGTCCGAGGGTGGCGATCAGATCGGCTTCGGTCACCGACCAGACGTTCACCGTCGGGAACTGACCGACGATTCCTTCGAGGAGAGATTTCCACGGTCGGGCAGTCACGAGCGTGTTTTTCACCCCCTCTGTCGCCAGATCGCGAGGGATTCCGCCGCACCTGGACAGGCTGTCCGGATCGCGGCCACTGAACAGTTGCCGACCGCTGGTCGCGAGAATCCGATCGTTAGCGGCGACGTGTACTCTCACTGTTGTCCAGTCTGCGTTTCGTTTCCACCGACGAGGTAGAGGCGGAGATCGCCGTTCGTGAGCACTCGATCGACGCCACGCTGGTTCTCGACCGCGTTCAATTCTGCTCGGGAGTATCGCAGTTCCCGATACGCGTTCACCTCCCGTTGCACGTCGTACGTCGACAACACGACGTACATCGGCTTCTCTGCGGCCGCATCTAACTGCGTTAAGTTCGTCCCCGAAATAGAGCGATCGTATCTCCCGCTGTTTTGGTACCCTTCCACGCCGTCGCTGTAGCGGGTTGCAGACTGACGGAGCGAAGTCACGTCGATGCCGTCAGCGCCGTACTCGAACGTGGCTTCGTAGCCGGAAAACTGGCTTTCTGTGACGTGTTGGTTCGCCTTGTATATGTACGGTGATTGGTACGCCGTCGCCAGTGAGACAGGTGTCAGAACAGCGAACAGGACGACGAAACCGAGCGCGAACGTCGTCGACCCGTATCTGTCTGCAACGCCCTCGAAGACGTTAAAGAGCGATACCGCTCCGGCTATAAGCAGCAACAGGACGATGAACCCGAAGGTGCGGAAATACATCTCGGCGATGCTGCCGGCGAAATAGAGGACGAAGAGCGGTAACACGCCGAGAACACTCAGCACGAAGTACCGGACAACGGCATCGTGCTCGCTCCGGAAATTGATCCAGGAGGTGTAGCTCGCGAGAACCGCGACCCCTGCGAGTACCGCGAACACAGTCGTGGGCAGAAAGAGCTTCAGGTACATCTCCGGTAAACTCCCGCCGATCGCAGTGATCGACGTCCCCTGACTCGCGACGCGTCCCCCTGGTGTCGGTGGGTTTCCACGTAGATACCCCTGAGCGGCGAGGGAAATCGACTCGATCTGGGCGCGAAAGGCCGGCCGACCGGTGATCCAGGCGACGACTGCGCCAGCTAACAGCAGCGTATGAGCGAGCATCGACCGGTGTGACGTGATCGCATGATCCGTCCCACGAAGTCTGTAGAGATACTGAAGCACCGTGACCGACGCGAACACCGCGAGAAGGTGGACCGACAGTTGCGGATGGTAGATGACGGTTGCGACCGATGCAACCCCCAGAATCACCGCGATCGGAGTCAGCTTGCTCCCAGTCGTCTCTTCAGTCAGGAACTTGAACAGCAGATAGAACACGAGTGCCGAAAAGAAGAGCGTTTGAGAGAACGGATGCGCTCGGAGGAACATACTGATATTGTTGATCGGGAGCAAGAGGAACGTACTGAAGGCAGCGACGACAGTCGCTCTCTCGCTACCGGTGACGTACCGCACACACAGCGGGACGAAAACGAGAAAGATCGCTGTGAAACAGAGAATGGCCACGAGAATGCCGAGACGAAGGGAATAGCCGAGCGTTTCGTGGAGGATGACCGCCGCCGTGTGCAAGCCGGGATAGAAGAGGTTCGCGGGGTCGAGGACGCCGGACGAGATGTCTTTCGCCCAGCCGAGGTGCGTCATCGGATCGGCTGACCCATAGAAGTAGTAGCCGCGGAGAACCGGTAAGGCAACGACAGTGAACGTCGTCGCACCGCCCAGGACGAGCGCGGAACCCCGTAGATAGCGTGACGAAGTGGTGACGCTACTGACGAGCGAAGTGAAGAAGGCCACGGCAAGACAGAGCCACACCAGGGTCGGTGTCGCGCTGTACAGCGAGAGTTCGTATCCCGTTGCTGGAGCTCGGTGCGCGACTACCGCCGCAATCGAAAGCGCACCGAACCCGATGAGAAGCAGCACCCGACTGGATATCCGACTCACTCTCATAAATCTCAGTTACAACCTGTTGTCTCATATTCGACTGCTCTGCTATTTTGTTACACAGTTTTTACTCTCACTGTGGTGCACAACCAGGGGGTTCGAAATGTGGATTTCTGCCGACAGATCGGTACGAACCTACGTAAATCTAGTTACGTGATTTGTAACTGCAATATGTGATCTAAGACAGTCGCAGTGTATTCATAAACCGGGATAGACACCGTCTGTAGTCGCTGGGAACGGTTGTAAACGGCCACTAACAAAGAGTTAGCCGTGCTTCTATGCCGCCAAAAGATATACTATGTCAGACAAATCTAACGGAAAAGACGAAGTCTCCGAGACAGAAGTTCGGAAAATCGTCCGTGAAGAACTCAGAGCAGCGCTGACAGATTCGACGACGCGGCGGAATCTACTCGGGGCGCTGGGTATCGCTGGCATGGCCGGCATTGCGGGAACGCAGTTTTCTGACGCCTCGTCGCTCACTGACGGTTCGCCGTCGAATCTGCGGATAACGAACGGCGAATCAAAGGTCAGGGACAACGTTGGCACGCTCAATTTCAGGGAGAACCTTTCTCTCGATCTCTCGGGGAAGCAAGTCTCCGTTGACGCCGGACTCGACGCCGTCGGACCGAACGGCGAGTCGACTACCATCTCGAGCATCGACATCGGACCGGGACTCGACGCGACGATCGAGGACGGGACGCTCAACATCGCGCAATCGAAGACCCAATCAGGCAACGGCACCCATCTCGCTCGACCCGGCGAACTCCAGCAAACCCTCACCGATGCAGCGAGCGGCCCGGTCGGCTACGTCCGCCTCGCGGCCGGCGAAACATACGAAATCACGAACTCGATCGAGGTCCCGCCGGGCGTCTCCCTCGACTGTACCGGGGCACAGATCAAACCCCAGAAGGACGTGAACGTCTTCGAGCTCCACACGCAGAGTCAGATTTACAACCCGTATGTACGGACGTCGCATTTGAACGGGTATTCGTCGTCGATTTTCCACGTCTTTCCCAAGCAGTTCGACGAGAGCTTCGGAACGAACCGATCGGTGCCGCTCTGGACAGTCTTCGGCGGCTGGTCTGAGATGACTCCCGGACAGGGTACGTGTATCGAGCTTCACGGCGCGAGAGAACGGCAGTCGAACAACTACGACGCGACGAAACACAACCGAAACGTCTACTTCTGTTTCATTGCGCACAACTGTACAGGTGGACGGCGCTTCGCGTATCTTCACCGTGAAGGCGGTAGCACGACCAGGGGCGGTCACGTCAACAGCAACATCATCAAGGGCTACGCCGTGAACGCGACCCGGTTCGTCGAAACGAACGACAGTACCGGTGCGAAGAAGAACATGGTCAACGGAAACAAGTTCTATCTCGTTACGCAACCCGGCCCCGAATCGGACTGGCTCTGGTACGCGAACAAGGGAGCGCGGAACGAACTCTACGAATGGGGAACGAACTGGGATTACGCGAAGTACTCCGACGCAGACGGGGACGGCTACGCGGAATCCTGGTACATCGGTCCGAACGCGGGGATGAACTTTCTCTGGCGAAAGCAGAGCAACGCGAGTGGCGGCCTCGGTTCGACCGTCGTCGACGAAAGCAACGGGTCGAGCGGGAGCAAATACCTCGTGCTCGAACAGCTCGGAACGTCAGTCGGCGACCTTGAAGTCTGGGACAACTGAGGCGAGCATCTCTTCTCTTGGCTGCCCAGTTTCGTTCCAAACGATCAGCGGTGACGGACAGAACACGCAGTACACCGGGACAACTGCAGGGCGATAGATCTCGTAGCGATTCGTCCGGAGGACGGGTCGCTCGTGGCTGAGAGGTAATGATCTCTATAACAAAGGCAGGGATCGGGCAACAACTACGCAGCAACTGGCAATGTCTGACAATCGTCCCCAGCAGTTCGGTCCAGCACGACCGGCAGACGAACAAGTATGAGTCGGTGCTCGACACAGACAGTCGTCCTCGGGTTCGATGCATTGTCACGGAAATACCTCGAGACGTTCGATCTCCCGAACTTCGATTCGCTCCGGGAACGAGGTGCCTCGGCGTCGCTCCGATCGACGTTTCCCCCGTGGACCGGGAGCGCCTGGCCGTCACTGTACACCGGAGTCGACCCGAGCCACCACGGGGTGTACTCGTTTTTCGACTTCGAGAACGGGTATCCGAACGAAGCCGATCTCATCTCCCGGAAGGACGTTCGGGCCCCGGCGATATGGGACTATCTGACTGACGAAGGAGTGTCGGCAGTCGTCCTCAACATGCCGGTCACGCATCCGGCAGACGCGATCGACGGCGCGATCGTGCCAGGGTATCTGGCGCCAGAAGATGCGGTCGGGTACCCCCGCGAGATCCGATCCGAACTGACCGACGCTCTGGGTGAGACGTACCGAATTTACGCGACTGACGAGACGGGGAGTCCCGACGACGAGATGCTCCGCAGCTACGTCGACCTGATCGATCTCCGACGGCGTGCCGCCCGAACGCTGCTGCAGACGCGAGAACCGGACGTTGCGATCCTGCAGGTCCAGAAGACCGACACCGTATTTCACCAGTTCGACGACCGGACGGCGTTCCGCCGCGTCTACGAAGCGGCCGATTCGTTCCTCGGAACGATACTCGAGACGGTGGACGAAGACGCGAACGTGATCGTCTGCTCAGACCACGGTATCGGTCCCACGCGCGGGTACAACATCTATATCAACGAAATACTTCGGGAAGCCGGCTTCGTCGAAGAGACCTACGACGGCGAAACCCCGATGTTCGGCGACAGTAAGCACCGACTTGCAAACGATACCGACGGCGAGGAGGAGTCGTCCGCAGTCGCCACCCGCGCGATGTCGGGGCTCGCGACCGCCCTCGGGAGCGTCGGCATCCAGCCGGGAGACGTTTACACGATTGCTCAACGGGTCGGCGTCGGTGAATCGCTCCGCCGTCTCCTCCCCGCGCACACTGACGCGCTCGCTCGCCACGTAGATTGGTCCGATTCCCGGGCGTACTGTCGGAGCGGCCCGGAACTCGGCGTTCGTATTAACGTCGAGGGACGTGAGCCAGACGGCGTCGTACCGCCCGAGCAGTACGAATCCGTCCGCGACGACGTGATCGAGACGCTCTCTGGGGTGCGGACACCGAACGGCGAACCGGCGTTCGAGTGGGTGAAGCGCCGCGAGGAGGTCTACGACGGTCCGTACGCTGGAGAGGCGTGTGACGTGTTGTTCCAACCGGCAGGGATGAACCACATTGTCGCAACGAACCTCCTGGGCAAGCAGTTCATTTCGATCGACAAGCACAACCACAAATCCGACGGCGTATTTATCGGTGCTGGTCCCGCGTTCGCCGCCCAGAGTGACACTGAACAGCTATCGTTGACCGACGTTGCGCCGATGGTACTGGCACTCGCTGGATGCCCAGTTCCTGAACGGATGACCGGGTCGATACCGCCCTCCCTCCTCACCACGTCACACGAGACGCGTCCGTATGCCGACCTCCAGTACGGGACGGGAACGGTGACGACCGACGACGATGACCAGGTCGAAGCTCGCCTCGAGGATCTCGGGTATCTCTGATGTCGATCGACGAGGACAACATCTCGACGCTCCTGTCGAGCGCCTCGCTCATTCTGGTCGGCCAACTGCTCTTTTCGGTCTCGAAGCTGGGCGAACGGATCATCATTGCCCAGATGCTGACGCCCCAGGCATACGGCGAAGTCAGCATCGGTCTCGCGGTGGTGATGATCTCGACCACTGTAGCACTCGTCGGCTTACGCCAGGGAGTCCCCCGATACATCTCCAGATACGATGACGCTCGTGACATTCGTGGTGCCTGGGTAACAGGGATTCTCATCGCTGGAGTGATCGGCAGTGTCGTCGCGATCGGACTCGCCGTCGAGACCGAGACAGTCGTCGGACTGCTCTTCGAACAGGCTGACTCGACGGGATTGCTGTTCCTGTTCGCGGTAGCGATTCCGTTCGTCATCGGGATGCAGGTCGGTATCGGTGCGATACGGGGGTTCGAGAACACGCTCTATCGGACGTACACGCGTGATCTACTCTATCCCGGGCTCAGGATCGCCGCGCTCGTCGTCTTTCTGTGGGCCGGGTTCGGCATCCTCGCCGCAGGATACGCCTATCTGATCGCCGCTGTGACGACGTTCGTTGCCGTGCACGTCTTACTCAACCGGTTGATTCCGCTCGTGGGAGAGGTGAGAACGCACGTGCGCGAGATGCTTACCTTTTCGATACCACTCGTCATCTCGACGCTGCTCTCGCGGCTGCTGACTCGTACTGATACCCTCATGCTGGGGTACTTCGACACGTCCTACCAGGTGGGGCTCTACAACGCCGCATTTCCGCTCGCGAGCGCGCTCGTCCTCGTTCTCTCCTCGTTCGGATTCATGTATCTCCCGATGGCGTCGCGTCTCGACGCCGAGAACAAACGGGAAGAGGTCGATGCGATCTACAAAGTCACGACGAAGTGGATATACATTGTAACGTTTCCCGGATTTCTCACGATGGTCGTGTTCTCTCGGGACGTGATCGCCGTGACGTTCGGGGCCGAGTACACGCCGGCCTCGACTGCGCTCTCGATCCTCGCGCTCGGGTTTTTCACCCGAGCCACCTTCGGACGGAGCCGCGAAACCTTATCGGCGTTCGGACACACGACCTACCTGTTAGTTACGAACTCTTTCGCGTTCGTCCTCAACATCGGCCTGAACCTGTTTCTCATCCCGCGCTACGGGTCCACCGGTGCGGCCGTCGCGTCAGCAGTCTCGTTCATCGGCCTCAACGTTGCGGTGTTCGCATTTCTCAGCCGTCAGTTCGGCGTCTCGCCGTTTTCGCGGTGGACCCGCCGAACCGTGGTGGTTCTCCCTGTTTGTCTGTTCCCGCCCGCTCTCGTACTCGATTCGCAGATCTCGCTGACGCTCGTCCCGCTCGTGGTATTCGTCGCAGTCGCCGAACTCGCTGCAATTGCCGTCGTTACGGTAACGGGCTGTCTCCAACCGGAGGACGAGATACTGATAGAGTTCGTCGAAAACCGAATCGGAATCGACGTGCCACTCATTCGTCAGTACGTCACTGACTCGACCTAATCCGTCCGTCGCTGGCCACTGTAGCCGGTCCGCTGTGGCTCTCAGAGCAATACGTTCAGACTTTGTCCCGACCGATAACTGAAAGCGGTACCTCGTTCGCCAGACTTGCCACCGAATGCGTGGTAATAATTAGTCGCGCGATAGTTGATTTATATTTTTATTAACTGGTAACTAAACATAGTAAAGTAGGAAGATGTCTCTTGTAAGTAGGATTTTCCTAACACGATATGGAACCAGAGAAGGACGATACTACGCCAGAGAAGGAACCCTCTAACCGCCCGAACTCGCATAGAGGTGAGCAGCCCGAGGAAGAGACCGACGCTGTAGCGGACGATTCCACCGAGACTTCCTGCAGTTCTGCCGACTCCAGACGCGAGACGAGATCGAAAAGCGACATCGATCGACGATCGATATTAAAAGCGACTGGTGCTGCTGCGGCAGTAAGTTCCGTCGGCGCGGTCAGTTCCATCGGCCTCGCAAGCGCGGCAGTCGAGGTCACGCAGGAGAGCGACTACGAGGTCTGGACCGTCACGGGAAAGGAAGTGTACGACCTGTCTGACGGCGAGCAGTTGTCGAACGTCCTCATCGACCAGACTGCCGACGGCGCCTGCCTGACGATCCGGTCGCGGAACAAAACCGGCTGGGAAGTCAGCAACGTCGGCTTCGTCGGCGTCGGACAGGTCGGTGACGGCAGCAATCGGTTCCAGTTTCAGGTCTCGGTACCGGCCGGCGGACACGGACTGATCGAGAACATCTGGGCCAACGGGAAAGCGCGAGACGGGCAGCCGTCGACCGAACTCGGTGGCGTCTACGTCCGCTCGTCGCACGCAGGACACATCGACGTCAAACACACCTATATCGAGGGCTTCGGAAACAACGCCGTCTACGCGAGCGCCGTCGGAAAGGACGGCGGAAGCGACGGCTCGGTGGCGATCGAGAACAGTTTCCACCGGGACAACACCGTCAGTCAGTTCCGCATCGGTTCCCCCGACTCGTACGTCCGGAACTGCGTCGGGATCATCAACGACCCGAACGGCGAACGTGGCGTCTACCCCGGCACGACCAATAATCGCAACGCGCGCGGTATCTGGGGCAAACACTACCGGAACCAGCGCGTCGAAAATTGCTCGTTTTACGTCTCACCCGACGACGTCAATCCGGACGGCGTGTTCGAAGCACGTTACATCTCCGGACGGTCCCACGGCCCCGAAGCCGAGGTCGACGTAGTTGATTGTGACGCCAACGCGGATGCACCAACACTGACGGGTTCGACGAGCAATGCGAACGTGAATCTCGAGAGCATCGAGAACAGTCCAACGGTCGACGTCATCGGGGGCGGCGGTGTTCCCACCTCGCCAGAGATGGCCGCCCGGGGTGAGCGGGAGATGCCGAACCCACCGGAGCTCTCCGCTTCCGACGGTGGAAGCGACGGTAGCACCGACACGTCGACCCTCGATCGAACGCTCACGATCGACGGCAGCGACGCTGACTGGACCGAATACGAGTTTACCGTCTCTGGTACTGTCGAAAACAACGCTGACGTCGGCTCGTTCGACGGCGACGACCAGATCGACGGCTCGACTGTGAGCGGCTTCGTCAACGGTGGCGTCGACGGCTACAGGTTCGCCGGTGAGGTCACCGACGCCACCGTCGACGGAAACGCCACGGTCCTCGTCGACGGCCAGGCGGTCGACCCCGACGGGATCACTTCGGATCGGACGCTCACCATCGACGGCAGTGACGCCGGGTGGACGGACTACGAGTTCACCGTCAGCGGCGACCTCGCCGAAAATCCCGACGTCGGGGGCCTCGGTAGCGGTGATCAGATCGACGGCTCGACTGCCACCGGCTTCGTCAACGGCGGCGTCGACAGCTATCTGTTCTCCGGCGAGATCACCGACGCCACCGTCGACGGAAACGCCACGATCCTGGTCGACGAGCAGCCGCTCGATCTGGGACAGTTCGAGTCTGCGCCGGCGATCGTACGGTACGACGTCGTCGAGGTCGGCTCACCGAATCCCGACGCCAACATCGTCGTCGAATGGGGCGTCACCGACGCCGACGGCGACCTCGCGACCGTCACCGTCGAAATCGTCGACGAGAACGGGTCCGTCGTCGCTGAGTCGACGACGAGCGTCGCTGGCACCGAGGCGTACGACGTCGACTACTTCGCCATCGAGGACGTCGACGACCAGCGCTTCACCGTTCGGCTCACCGTCACCGATGCCTTCGGAACCGAGTCCGCAACCTCCGAGAGTATCCAGGAGTGAACAGCGGTCACGGGCACCACGCGTCCCGTGTTCTCGCAACTCACGATCAGCATGACGCGTTTTAGTTGCCACACCGATACACGTTAACTACTATTCGTCAACGGTCATGAGAGCAGAGATTTGAATACGAGCCCCCATGAGCAAATCTGGAGAAGTTTCGATAGATACGTGGTAAGTTCTCCATAGTTACTGAGACGGAGCACGAAATCACCAGGGAGACAGGTGGAGTCGGGAACGTCCTCTCAGCGCAAGCCCCTGAGAAGGAGTATTGTACCAGAAATAAAGGAGTATCTATAACACGTTTCTGTGCCGAAAAGAGTGACTACTGTTCGAATAACAACAGGCAGGGAGATGGATCCTCACGATCCATGGATCGCCGATCATTGTTGAAAGCGACAGGGATCGCAGCGGCAACAACCACGGTTGGAGTTACGAGTTCCGCCGGTATCGCCAGTGGCGAAGTTGAGGTCACTCAGGAGAGCGATTACGAAGTCTGGACGGTCACGGGAAAGGAAGTGTACGACCTCTCCGACGGCGAGGAGTTGTCGAACGTCCTGGTCGACCAGAGCGCCGACGGCGCTTGCTTGACGATCCGGTCGCGGAACAGTCGCAACTGGGAAGTCAGAAACGTCGGGTTCGTCGGCGTGGGGCAAGCCGGCAGCGGCAGCAACCGGTTCCAGTTCCAGGTTTCGGCTCCGGAAGGGAGCCAAGGCGTGATCGAAAACGTCTGGGCCAACGGGAAAGAACGCGACGGACAGCCGTCGACCGAACTCGGCGGGATCTACATTCGCGCCGCCCACGGCGGACAGATGAAAATCAGAAACACCTACATCGAAGGATACGGAAACAACGGCGCCTACGCGAGCGCAATGGGGAAAGACAGTGGGAACGGCGGCACGGTAACGATCGAAAACGCCTATCATCGCGATAACACCGTCAGTCAGTTCCGCATCGGCTCTACCGACTCGGACGTCCGGAACTGCGTCGGCATCGTCAACGACCCGAACGGCGAACGCGGCGTCTACACCGGCACGACCGACAACCGCAACGCGCGTGGCATCTGGGGGCTACACTACCCGGACCAACGCGTCGAGAACTCCTCGTTTTACGTCTCGCCCGATGACGTCAACCCGGACGGGGTGTTCGAAGCCCGGTATATTCCGGGCCGATCCGGGGGCTCCAGAGCGGTGTTGGAGGTGGTCGACTGCGACGTGAACCCGGACGCGCCGAGTCTGCGGGAGTCGACGAGCAACGCGGAAGTGAACTTCACGAACCTCGGCAACGAACCGACCGCCGACGTCATCGGGGGCGGTGGCGTCCCGCTCTCACCGGAGATGGCTGCGCGTGGAGAGCGGGAGATGCCGGACCCGCCGGAATTCTCTGAATCGAACGGTGGCGACGGGACACCCGACCTGGACCGAACGCTCACCATCGACGGAACGAACGCCGACCGGACGGACTACGAGTTCACCGTCAGCGGCGAGATTGCCGAGAATCCGGACGTGGGCTCTCTCGGCGAAGGCGACCAGATCGACGGGGCGACCGCGACAGGCTTCGTCAACGGCGGCGTCGACGGCTATCTGTTCTCCGGCGAAATCACCGACGCAACCGTCGACGGAAACGCTACGATCCTGGTCGACGGCGAGGAAGTCGACTTCGGGACACCAGACCTGGACCGAACGCTTACGTTCGATGGGACGAACGCCGACCGGACGGACTATCAGTTCACCGTCAGCGGCGAGATTGCCGAAAACCCCGACGTGGGCTCTCTCGGCGAAGGCGATCAGATCGACGGCTCGACTGCCACCGGCTTCGTCAACGGTGGCATCGACGGCTACCTGTTCTCCGGTGAGATCACTGACGCCACCGTCGACGGAAATGCAACCGTTCTGCTCGACGGAGAGGAAGTCGACCCAGAGACGCTGGGTTTGAACCGAACGCTGACCGTCGACGGGACGGACGCCGAACGAACGGACTACGAGTTCACCGTCAGTGGCGGCCTCGCCGAGAACCCCGACGTGGGCTCTCTCGGCGAGGGCGACCAGATCGACGGCTCGACTGCCACCGGCTTCGTCAACGGCGGCATCGACGGCTACCTGTTCTCGGGGGAAGTCACCGACGCCAGCGTCACCGGCGACGCTCCGATCCTCGTCGACGGAGAGCCGCTCGATCTGGGACAGTTCGAATCTGCACCGACGATCGACCGGTACGAAGTCGTCGAAGTCGACTCACCGAACCCCGACGCCAATATCGTCGTCGAGTGGGACGTGTCCGACCCCGACGGCGACCTCGCGAGCGCCACTGTTGAAGTAGTGAATGACAGCGGCACTGTCGTCGATTCGGCAGAGACCAGTATCTCAGGCGACGTGGCGTACGGCGTCGACTACTTCGCGATCGAGGACGTCGACGGACAGCGCTTCTCCGTACAGCTCACAGTCACCGATTCCTCCGGAAACGAGTCTTCAGCCTCCGAGAGCGTCCAGGAGTAGCCAATCACCCCGACAGTCATTCTCTGCCGTTGAGAAGTCTGACGAACACAGACACTCGGGATGGAACCCGAATAACGCATCCCGACACTATACCGCCACTCTCGACTCACCCCGTCACAGCGCACGGAGGATTCTCGAGTCGCGTTGCTGTCTAGGAGCGGACGTTAGGAACACTATTCGATCGAATTATCGGCTTACACGGCTTCTCTATCGATGTATTGCCATTGCCCCTACTGACACCTGAACACGATTTATAGAATACATAACAAAGACGGTTGGACGTCACCGTTCCAGCGGGCACGTGAAGGTGAAAAATATGATAGGTCATTTCGCTTCGTCATGGGGAACACGGACGCCAGGAGATATCGATATTCAGAACGGATCGCACGTACGTGGGGGGACGGTGGGAACGAAATGAAGGTACTCACGATCGTCGGCGCCCGGTCGCAGTTGCTCGAGTCGTTCCCCGTGTCACAGGCCCTTCGTGACGACCACGACGAAGTCGTCGTCTACACGGGCGAGAACTACACCCAGGAGATGGGCGAATCGTTCTTCGACGTGCTCTCCGTTCCAGAACCGGACGTCACCCTCGGTCTCGAGTCGCGTTCGGACGCTGAACAGACGGCGTCGTTGCTCTCGTCGCTGGACGATCTCGTGGAAACCCACGCACCAGACGTCGTCCTCGTCTACGGTGACACGAACGCCACACTCGCTGGCGCACTCGTCGGTGCCAAACGAGACGTGCTGGTCGCACACATCGAGGCGGGACTTCGAGACGATGATCGGAGCCAGCCCGACGAGATCAACCGCGTCCTCGCTGACCACTGTTCGGGCCTCTTGTTCGTGCCATCCGAACGGGCCAAACACTTCCTCGCAGACGAGGGGATCACCGACGGCGTGTACGATACGGGCGACGTGATGTACGACGCCTTGCGCATCGTCCGGGAGCAGGCACGCTCGCAGTCGGGAATCGTCTCCACGCTCGGTCGCGAAGATGACGAGTACATCCTCGCGGCACTCCACAGGGCCAGCAGCATCAACGACGGGGACCGGCTGCGTTCGATCGTCGAAGGGCTCGGCGCTGCGCCACGGCCGGTTCTCCTGCCGTCGCATCCACGACTCGACGAGGCTCTCGAGCGATACGGATTGGCAAGCGATCTCCCGGAGGGTGTGAACCGGATCGATCGGGTCGGCTATCTCGATTACATTCGACTGCTCGACGGCGCAGAACGAGTGGCGACGGACGCCGGTCGCGTCCAGAAAGAGGCGTTCTACCTCGATACGCCCTGTGTCACGCTTCGAGAGCGGACGGCGTGGTTAGCGACAGTCACCTGCGGCTGGAACGTCCTCGTCGGTACGGACCCCGACGCCATCAGTCGAAACCTCGATCGGTCCTTCGACGTGGCAGCGAAACCGAATCCGTACGGAGACGGGAGCGCAGCAGAACAGATCGTCTCGGCTCTGGAGTCGGAGCGCCTGTCGGTCGAATCCAACAACTCAGCTGAGAAACTGACCTCGTAACGATCGGTCCGCTAAGCGAGACTCTCTTTCTAGAACGATACTTTATACTCGAGGTGTTCGTTGTGTTGCATATCGAAGACCATCGCGAACAGGACCAGGGTCGTGCTGAAAAGGACGATGAGAAGCGCGAGTCCACCTGCGATCAGTGAGGAGTCGACGACGACTCCCCAGATACCGTAGCCGACGCCGAGGAGGGTGCCGAGTGTACCGAGGACGTAAAAGAGAACGAGCGGATGAAAGTCAGTGACGAAGTACTTGTACTTCAGTCGCCAGAGGAAGTCTTGGAACAGCAGGAGACTGAGTCCGGGGACGAACGACGAGTAGCGGATGCCGCTTTCCTCGTCACCGTAGACGGCCTTCATGGGGATGTCGGCGACGCGATAGCCGTGTGCGTTCAGCGAGACGAGGAGATCGTTGAGGAAGCCGTAGCGGTCGTACAGGGAGTCAAGATCGATCGCCTCCAGCGCTTCGAGGGAGATCGCTGTGTACCCATTCTGGGGATCGGTCATCTTCCAGTAGCCACTGGAAATCTTGGTGAGGAACGTGAGGATGGCGTTGCCGGTGAACCGCCAGGTAGACATCTCCGACCGGAGTTCGCTCGATCGAAGTCGGTTTCCCTTGGTATACTCCGCGTTGCCTTCGACGATGGGCTCGATGAATCGGTCGAGAATGTCGGGGTCCATCTGGCCGTCGCCGTTGATGACGGCCGTGACGTCCATGCCGTCGGTGAGTGCTCGCTGGTAGCCAGTCTTGATCGCGGCCCCCACGCCTTGATTCGTCTCGTGTCGGATCGGGACGACGCGTGAGGTCAAGCGACCACCGTCAGTCTTCGCCGTCAGTCGCTGTTCGTCGACACCCTCGACACGGTCGTTGATCTCTTTCCAGGTGCTGTCAGTCGAACAGTCGTCGACGACGTACACCCGATCGACGTACGCTGGAATCGAGTCGATAACAGCCCCAACGAGCCCCTCCTCGTTGTAGGCCGGGATAACGACCGCAACAGTCTTCCCTCGGTACATTCATCGTCTGAAAGGGATACGTAATTCCTTTGTAATGGACGACCTGTGAGGTAGAAGCCGCTCTGTTCTCGATTGATTGCGAGACGGCTACCAGCCGGCTACCGAGGGGACGCCGATCGCCGAGCGTCGCAGTTCCGATCCGAGGACGATTCGAACGCAACAAAAGGTGTCTCGGCCACCCCTTCTAGGTCGCCCCCGACGACCTCGTCCGAGGAGTGGTCGGTGACCGGAAGTGCCAGATCGGTGGACCCAGTTAGGCCAGAGTCGCAGTCGGCATCGGAACCACAGTTCGCCGGTTCGTTCCGGCGACGATAGTGTATGCTCGCTATTCCACGGTGTAGCTACTGCCGGGCATACACCATGATTTATTAGCAGACTAATTATTACGCAGATATGCGTCGTGGAACGATCGGCAGCCAGTCTTCCTCCCGCGTACACGGTACACATATGCCATTGGCCTGTGAGAATCCCAGGCAGTACCTGCGTGAACGGCGAGGGCACGTCATGTCGAACCACTACATCACAGCAGATGAACATCTGCCTGACGACGCGCACACGGAAACGACGCTCCAGATCACGGACGCCCGGACGAAGCGGATCTTCGAGGCGCGCGTGCGTGTCGCACGCGACCCCGACGAACTCACCGACCCGCAACCGCTGACGGTCGTGGCTGGCCCACACGAGAGCGTCAGTAAGGAGTGGTACGTCGAACTACTCGACGAGATCGACGCTGCGGGAATCAACGAGGACCTCCTTCGTCGGCTCGCGACCGAACAGGAGACGACGTCCAACATCGTCAACACGCGATCAGACGATCTGAAGGTCATCCTGCGGTATCTCGTCGAGTCCGGCGAGTACAACTCGACAGCGGACGCCGTCAGAGAGATCGCCTTCGAGTACCTCGCTGCGGAGCGGCCGGCCCTGCTCGAGCGCTACGAAGAGATTCGGACCGAGTTCGAGGCAGATCCGCTCCGCCGCGCCCTCGCCGACCAGGAGTGAGCATGACTGTCGACTCGTTTCGTGCGTATCTCGACCTGCTCGACGCCACGGGATCGAGCGTCGCCTTCGAGGAGTCGATGTCGTGGGACCTCGAAGCGAGCGCGATCACGATGCTGGCCAACCTGAACGACGGCCCGATCCCCGTGTTCGAGTCGGTCACGGGCTCAGAAGTCGAGACCACACTGGTCGGCGACCCGTATCGAGGCCCACAATCTCGTCCCTGGGACCAGTTAGCCCAGGCGATCGGACTCCCTGCGGGCCTGTCCGGTCGCGCCTACTACGACGGCGTCATCGACCGGCTCAGGGCCCCGCAGGAGCCCCGGGTCGTGAACCGAGATCGCGCACCCTGCAAGGCGGTCGTGCGAACGGGAGCGGACGTCGATCTGTTGTCGTTCCCGTGGCCGTACATCCATCAGGGCGACGGCGGGCGCTACTCGAACCTCCACACCGTCGTCGCACCGGACCCCGACGCGCAGTGGGGAAGCTGGTCGAGTCATCGGATGATGATCCACGACGACGCGCAGGCCAGCCTCCTGTTGTTGGCGGGCGAGCAGGTGCCGAACCTCTACTACTACGAGTACGAGCCGCGGGACGAACCGATGCCGGTCGCAGTCGTCGTCGGGGCCGAACCGGCCGTCGAGTGCAGCGCGGACATGTGGATCCCGACCGGCCGGAGTGAAGCCGCCTTCGCGGGCGGGCTCAAGGACGACCCGGTCGAACTCGTCGAGTGCGAGACCAGCGGGCTGCACGTCCCAGCGACGGCGGAGGTCGTCATCGAAGGACACGTGCGTCCGAACGACCGACTCGACGAGGGGCCGTTCGGCGATTACTTCGGGTACATGAACGGGCCACGGCGCTCCATGCCGGTGTTCGAAGTCGACGCGATCACCCACAGGCGCGAGCCACGGATACCCTTCTGCGTCGAGGGGACTGGCGTCGGGTACGGCCAGAATTCGAGCAGCACGCTCCAGCTCGCGGCCGCAGGTCCGGACGCGACGCTGGGGCTCAGGGCAGCGGGGTTCGACGTCGAGCTGGCGGTCCCGTGGCGCTTCACGTCCCGAACCGTCTGGGTCATCGCGACGGATCAGCCCTACCCCGGCTACCTCCACGAGCTCGCAAACTTCATCTTCACCACGTGGGGGATGCTCCACATCGATTTCTTCGTCTTCGTCGACCCCGACGTCGACCCGCTCGACCCGCGAGCGGTGCTGACGGCGATTGCCCTGGACGCCGACCCGGACGCGGACTTCCACCAGTTCGGCGTCGAGCACATGCCGAAAGTCCCGCTCAACATCTACCAGACGCCGGACGAGAAGGGGAGTGCCGACGTCGGCACGTCGAAAGCCAAGACGTCGAAAGCGTACATCGACGCGACGACTGGCGACGAGAGCGACGACGGCGATCCGCCCGACCTCCGCAAACGCGCCCAGGAGGTACTCGTCGACGCGGGAGTGGCTGCGGACCGATTCGACCTGCTCGACGAACGGGACGGTGAGTTCGAATGATTCCGTTCGCACAGTACGTCCGCGGACTGGACCGCGACGGTGACCTGGTATCGGTCGACGAGCACGACGACGTTCCGATCGACGTCATCGCAGCCGAGGGGCTCCGCGCGAGCGGCCCGGCGCTCCAGTTCGCGCGGGACGGCGGCGTCGACCTCGTCAGCGGCGCGTTCAGCGGGCCGGATCAGATGCAGCGGCGTGACGCCCAACCGTGGTCGCGGCTCTCGCTCGGGGTCGGATTGGACCCAGACGCGTCGTTCGTCGACCTACTGGAGACCATCGTCGGGCTCGGACCGCTCGGCGGACCACGAGAGCCGACCTACACGGGCCAGGCAGCGTCCCAGACCGACGCCGACGTGCAGGACCTGCAGTTCCCACGCGGTGCTGACGAGACGTGGCCGGGCCTGACGCTGGGCGTCGCGTCCGTCTCGACGAGTGACGGGTCACACTGGGCGCCGATTCACGGCTCCGTCGTGAGCGGTGACAAGCTGCGCGTTCGCGTGCCGACTGCGTTGGCGTCGCTACTGGGCGACGACGAGACGATTTCTATCGCCCTCGGCGTCCCACCGGCCGCGATCACGGCCGCCTACCTGCTCGCCGTCACCGAGCAGGTCGACACGCCAGTGCAGTCCTGTGGCGTGGCGGGCGACGTTCCACTGGTACCGACGAACGGGGGGCTCGTCCCGAGTGCGACGGAGGTGGTCGTCGAGACGACAGTCGCCGATCGACAGCCCGACTTCCGATCCGACCGCCGCGAAGCGTGGGAACACGTCGTCGACAGCACGGCACTGGCGCTCTCGGTCGAACGCGTCGTCGCGACCGACGATCCGATCGTCCCGTTTTCGCCCGTCGGCCGGCCGCTGGCCGGCGATCTGCAGCTCACAGGCCTGACGACGGCGGCGACGCTCTTCCACCGCGTCAACAACTACTGGGGAATCTCGCCCGTGGAGTGGGTGCTGTTGCCGGCGGAGACCGAACTCGGCATCTGTTTCGTGGCCAGCGACGTCCTCTACGCCGGGTTCGAGTGGCAACTGGCGAACATCCTCTTTTCGTTCTCGTCGCTGTTCGACACGGTCGTCGTCGTCGACGAAGACGTGCCGCCGCACGATTTCGGCCGCGTCCTCGGGGACATCTGGGTGAAGGCCCACCCGGCCCGCGACTGGACGTTCAGCGAACCGGACGCACCGGCGGCAAAGCGCCCCAGGTACCGTCAGGACGGTGAAACCGGGTCGCGACTGTACGTCAACGCCGCCTGGGACCCGCGCTGGGAGGACACGTACATCGCCCCACGCGTCACGTTCGAAGAGTCGTTCCCGCGAGCCATCCGAGACGTCGCACGTGCGATGTGGACCGACCGCGTCGGACAACAACGCGGAAACGAGCAGTAAGCGCCGTCTCGGACCACAGAATCGACGGTGAGTGATACTCAATAAATATATAATATATTATATTACGAAAACGGAATCGTTTACGCATTACATCGCGCATATGATTTCCGTTGTAGGTACCCTACACATATTTAGTTCGTTGTTTTTGCTAATGCAATTAACCAATACTGTTATGTAGGGAACTAGTATCCGGAGTGGTGTATGGTGACTAGCCACAATCTGGCGGATTACGAAGCGGAGAGGGAGCGGTTTTCGTGGGACGACATCTACGCGGACGCTGACTGGGACGCACCGGAGGAGCTGAACATCGGACACGAAGTCGTCGACCGACACGCGACTGACCGGGGAAAGGTCGCGCTCTACCAGGTCGGCACCGACGGAGAGCTCACGACCATGACGTTCTGGGAACTGGCCGATCGGTCGAGCCAGTTCGCCAACGTGCTCGAAGCCCTGGGGGTCGAGCAGGGCGACCGCGTGTTCTCGTACATGCCGCGGATTCCGGAACACTACGTCGCCCTCGTCGGAACGCTCAAACGCGGCGCAGTGTGGGGGAGCGTCAACGAGCGATTCGGCCCCGACGGCATCTCCTACCGGCTCGACGACTGTGACGCGAAGGTCGTCGTCACCACGACCGACAACCGCGACACCGTCGAAGACGCGCTCGACGACGCGCCGTCGGTCGAACACGTCATCACGGTCGACCGCGGGAGCGGGGCACCCGCCGACGACGTCGTCTTCAACACTGCGCTCGACGATGCGAGCAAAGAGTACGAGGTCGCCGAGACTGGCGGCGAGGACGACGCGCTCCTGTACTACACGTCGGGGACGACCGGACTCGCGAAAGGCGTCCTCCACAAGCAGCGCTGGATCGCCGGCGTCGCGGCGACACAGAAGTACACCGTCGACCTCCAGCCCGGCGACCTCTACTGGAGCACCGGCGACCTGGGGTGGCTGACGGGTGCGATCAACACGCTGGGTGCCTGGTTCTGGGGCGCGTCGCTGTTCACCTACGAGGGCGAGTTCGACCCCGAGGAGTGGGCCGACCTGCTCGACGAGTACCCCATCAACGTCCTGTTCTCGGTCCCGACCGCCTACCGGATGCTCCGGGAGAAAGCGGAGGTCCTCGAGGGCGTCGACCTCGATCTGCGCCACGCGCTCTCGATCGGCGAACCCCTCAGCGCCGGCGTCGTCGAGTGGGGCAAGGAGGAACTCGGGGTCACCATCCTCGACACGTACGGCCAGACCGAGACCGGCAACATGATCATCAACAACTACCCGACGATGGAGCTGCGTCCCGGCTCGATGGGGAAACCGCTCCCCGGCATCGAGGCCGACATCGTCGATCCAGACACGGGTGAGGTGCTCCCGCCGGGCGAGACCGGCGAGATCGCCGAGCGCGGCGACTACCCGTGTTTCTTCGCCGAGTACTGGAACAAGCCCGCGAAGACCGAGAAGTGCTTCGTCGACGGGCCGAGCGGCGAGTGGTACCTCTCGGGCGACCTCGCGCACAAAGACGAGGACGGCTACTTCTGGTTCGAGGGCCGGGCGGACGACGTCATCCTCTCGTCGGGCTACCGGATCGGGCCGTTCGAGGTCGAGAGTTCGCTGGGCGAACACGAGGCCGTCGCCGAGTCGGCCGTCGTCCCCAAGCCACACTCCGAACGCGGCAACATCGTCAAGGCGTACGTCGTCCCGAGCGAGGGAGCGACCCCGTCCGAGGAGCTCACGGAAGCCATCAAGAATCACGTGAAAGAGGAGCTATCGGCACACGAGTACCCGCGCGAAATCGAGTTCCGTGACGAGCTCCCCAAGACCGTCACGGGCAAGATTCGCCGGACCGAACTCCAGGACGAAGCAGAGGAAGAGGCAGAGGCCGCGTCCTAACGACTCACCGGGACGGGGCTGTGACGCGAGCAACCCACCGATCGAGACAATCAATGAATTTCGAATCCACACAGGAACGTTCGATGATTCGGTCGACCGCCGAGGACGTGGCGGCCGAGTTCGGACCGGAGTACTGGCGCGAGAAAGAGGAAAACGAGGAGTTCGCTCAGGGGTTCTGGGACGAACTCGCGGAGGCTGGCTTCCACGGCCTGTTGGTCCCCGAGGAGTACGAGGGGGCCGGCATGGGCATGCAGGAGATGGGGCTGGCGATGGAGACGCTCTGTGCCGAGGGCTGCGGCATGGCCGGCACCTGGTACCTGGTGCTGACCGCCGGCATGGCCGCCGTCGGCATCCGCGAGAACGGAACCGAGGCACAGAAAGAGAAATACCTCCCGGACATCGCCAACGGCGAGCGGAACTTCTCCATCGGCATCACCGAGCCGGAGGCCGGGACGAACACGCTGAACGTCGCGACCCGCGCCGAGAAAGAGGGCGACGAATACGTCCTCAACGGGCAGAAGGCGTGGATCACCTTCTCCGACCGCGCGGACAACATGATCATCGTCACGCGCACGACTCCCCGCGAGGAGGTCGACCGCGGCACCGACGGCATCAGCCTGTTCATCGTCGACATGGACGACCCCGGGATCGACGTCGCGCCGATCTCCAAGCACGGCATCAACTACTCGAAGTCCTGCGAGGTCTTCCTCGAGGACGTCCGCGTGCCCGCAGAGAACCTTCTCGGTGAGGAAGACGACGGCTGGTGGGCACTCGTCGACATGCTGAACCCCGAACGCATCGGGTTCGCCGCCGCCGGCACCGGCATCGGGAAACTGGCCGCCGACACGGCCATCCAGTACGCCAACGACCGCGAGGTGTTCGACGCGCCGATCGGCTCCCATCAGGCCGTCTCGTTCCCCATCACGCAGGCGTACGCGCGGATGGAGACGGCGGCGCTGATGCGCGAGAAGGCGGCCTGGCTCTACGATCAGGGCGAGGAGTGTGGCTACGAGACCAACGTCGCGAAGGCGACGGCCGTCAGCGCCGGCATCGAGGCGGTCAAGCAGTCGATGCAGGCGTTCGGCGGCTGGGGCTACGCCACGGAGTACGACGTCGAGCGCTGGTGGCGCGAAATCAACCTCACGCGGCTGGCTCCGGTCTCCCAGCAGATGGCGTACAACCACATCAGCCAGCAACTCGGCTTCCCCAAGTCCTACTAATGTTCGAGAAGGTACTCGTCGCCAATCGCGGCGAAATCGCCGTCCGCGTCATGGCAGCGTGTGAGGAACTGGGCATCGAGACGGTCGCCGTCTACAGCGACGCCGACCGCAACGCGGGCCACGTCGACTACGCCGACGAGGCGTACAACGTCGGCCCGGCACCGGCGAGCGACTCGTATCTCGACCAGGAGGAGATCATCGACGTCGCAGAGCGCGCCGGTACAGACGCGATCCATCCCGGCTACGGCTTCCTGGCTGAGAACGCCGAGTTCGCCCGGAAAGTCGAGGCAACCGACGACGTCACCTGGGTCGGTCCGCCCAGCGACGCGATGGAAACGCTCGGCGAGAAGACGAAGGCCCGGACCGTCATGCAGGAAGCGGGCGTCCCGGTCGTCCCCGGCACGACCGAGCCGGTCGACGATCCGGACCAAGTGCGCGATCTCGGCGAGGAGTTCGGCTACCCCATCGCCATCAAAGCCGAGGGTGGCGGTGGCGGCCGCGGCATGAAGATCGTCCGTAGCGAAGCCGAAGTCGAGGACGCCCTGGAAAGCGCCCAGCGCGAGGGCGAAGCCTACTTCGGCAACGACTCGGTGTACGTCGAGAAGTACCTCGAAGCCCCGAAACACATCGAGGTGCAGGTGCTCGCCGACGAACACAGGAACGTCCGTCACCTGGGCGAGCGCGACTGCTCGCTGCAGCGCCGCCACCAGAAGGTCATCGAAGAGGCCCCCAGTCCGGCGCTCGACGCCGACCTCCGCGCGGAGATCGGCGAAGCTGCCCGACAGGGCGTCAGAGAAGCCGGCTACACGAACGCCGGGACCGTCGAGTTCCTCGTGGAGGACGGGGAGTTCTACTTCATGGAGGTCAACACCCGGATTCAGGTCGAGCACACCGTCAGCGAGGAAGTGACGGGCATCGACATCGTCCGCTGGCAGTTGCGCGTCGCCGCCGGCGAGGAACTCGCCTTCAGCCAGGACGACGTCGAGATCGACGGGCACTCGATCGAGTACCGCATCAACGCGGAGGACCCGGCGAACGACTTCGCGCCCACGCCGGGGCCGCTGGAAACCTACAAGCCACCGACGAGCATCGGCGTCCGCCTCGATCACGCAGTCGCCCAGGGCGACGAGATCGGGGGCGACTACGACTCGATGATCGCGAAGCTCATCGTCACCGGAGAGGACCGCGAGCATTGTCTGGCACGCTCGAAGCGAGCGCTCGACCACTTCGACGTCGAGGGCGTGCACACGACGATCCCCTTCCACCGGCTGATGCTCGACGACGAGACCTTCGTGGCCGGCGAGCACACCACGAAGTACCTCGACCAGGAACTCGACGACGACGAACTCGACAGAGCCGTCGATCGATGGGGCAGCGAGGCAGCGAGTGCTGACGGCGACCAGACCTCGACGGACGAAATCGCCGTCGAAGTCGACGGCAAACGCTTCGACGTCGTCATCGAAGACGGGCTCCCGCGGGCACCGAACGGCGGTGCCACGTCCGACGGGAGTGCCGGTGGGTCGTCCGGCAGCGGGAACCCCAACGTCGCCGCTGCGGGCGCGATCACCGCCGAGATGCAGGGAACGATCCTCTCAGTCGAGGTCGAGGAGGGCGACGAGGTCGCACAGGGCGACGTCGTCTGCGTGCTGGAGGCGATGAAGATGGAAAACGACGTGGTGGCATCCACCAGCGGGACAGTCGACGCCGTCCCGATCGCAGCGGGCGACTCCGTCGATATGGGTGACACCCTCGTTACGCTGGAGTGAACACACATGCGAATCAGAGTATCAGACGAGACGACGGAATCGGAGGCGCAGGCGATCGCCGAGGCGCTGGCCGAACACTTTCGGGACGACGTGATCCTCGTCGTCGACAGCGGCGAAGAGGTCGGCAGCGCGTCGTACGACGGCGAGGCGAGCGCACAGCAGTCGGCCGAGACAGCGCTGGACGAGGACCTCGGCCCGACCGAGCGCGAGGAAGCGCTGCTGGACGAAATCGAGGAGATCCTCGAGGGCGGCCCGGAGAAGTACAAGGAGCAACTGCCCGAGGACGGGAAGCTGTTCGTCCGCGACCGGATCGACCTGTGGTTCAACTCCGAGGGAACCTCGGCGGGCAGCCGGACGGAGTCCGGCGACGGCAACGACTTCCTGTTCGAGGACGGCAAGTTCGCGGCGTTCGACGACGACGATCAGTTGCCGGCTGACGGCCTCATCACGGGCGCTGCAGAGTTCGAGGGCCGCGATCTGCACTTCATGGCCAACGACTACACGGTCAAGCGCGGGAGCATGGCCGCGAAGGGCGTCGAGAAGTTCCTCCGGATGCAGCAGCGCGCGCTGAAGACCGGCCGGCCGGTCCTCTACCTGATGGATTCCTCGGGCGGCCGCATCGACCAGCAGACCGGCTTCTTCGCCAACCGCGAAGGGATCGGGAAGTACTACTACAACCACTCGATGCTCTCGGGACGCGTTCCGCAGATCTGCGTGCTGTACGGGCCGTGTATCGCCGGCGCGGCGTACACCCCGATGTTCGCCGACTTCACCGTCATGGTCCGGGACATGAGCGCGATGGCCATCGCCAGCCCGCGAATGGTCGAGATGGTCACCGGCGAGGAGATCAGCCTCGACGATCTCGGTGGCCCGGACGTCCACTCCCAGTACTCCGGGAGCGCTGACCTCGTCGCCGACGACGAGGAACACGCCCGAGAACTCGTCGCCCAGCTCATCGGCTACCTCCCCGACAACTCCGACGAGAAGCCGCCACAGACCAGCGGCAAAGCACCGCAGTTCTCGCCGGAGGGGATCGACTCGATCGTCCCGCAGGAACCGAACAAGGGTTACGACATGTTCGACGTGATCGACCGGGTGGTCGACGCCGGCTCCACGCTCGAACTGCGACCGGAGTACGGCAAGGAGATCATCACTTCGTTCGCTCGGATCGACGGACGCCCCGTCGGGATCGTCGCCAACCAGCCCAACCACCGCGCCGGCGCCATCTTCCCTGACGCCGCAGAGAAAGCAGCCCAGTTCATCTGGACCTGCGACGCCTACAACGTCCCGCTGCTGTACCTCTGTGACACGCCGGGCTTCATGGCCGGATCGTCCGTCGAGAAGGAAGGGATCCTCGAACAGGGCAAGAAGATGATCTACGCGACCTCCTCGGCGACGGTCCCCAAACAGTCGGTCGTCGTCAGGAAGGCCTACGGCGCGGGTATCTACGCGATGTCCGGCCCGGCGTACGACCCCGAATCGACCATCGGGCTGCCGAGCGGGGAGATCGCCATCATGGGCCCGGAAGCGGCAATCAACGCCGTCTACGCTCGGAAGCTCTCCGAGATCGAGGACGAAGAAGAACGCAAGCAAAAAGAGCAGGAACTCCGCGAGGAGTACCGCGAGGACATCGACATCCACCGAATGGCCAGCGAGGTCGTCGTCGACGAGATCGTGCCCCCGAGCAGCCTTCGGGAAGAACTCACCAACCGCTTCGCGTTCTACGAGACCGTCGAGAAGGACATCCCGGACAAGAAACACGGGACGATCATCTAATACACACGAGGGCAACAATGACAGGACGCTACTACGAGGACTTCGAGGTCGGCGAGACCATCGAACACGACAAGCGCCGGACGATCAGCGAGAGCGACAACCAGCAGTTCTGCGACATGACGATGAACCAGCAGCCGCTCCACCTGGACGCCGAGTTCGCGGCCGACACGCAGTTCGGCGAGCGGCTGGTCAACGGGCTCTACACGATGAGTCTGGCCGTCGGGCTGACCATCCCGGACACGACCGACGGGACCATCGTCGCGAACCTCTCGTACGACAACGTCGAGCATCCGAATCCCGTCTTCCACGGGGACACGATCCGCGTCCAGTCGACGGTGACGGACAAACGAGAGACCAGCGACGGCGAACGCGGGATCGTCACGATGCACGTCGAGGTGTTCAAGGTGAACGATGAAGACGAGCCGCTCGTCTGTGAGTTCGATCGAACTGCTCTCTCGCTGAAACGCGAGCACGCAGAGTAACGATTCCGAGTCACTGCAGGCGAACCGATTCACGCCGGGATCTATTCGGTGACGCCGACGATCCATCGCCATCGCTGCTCGAAGGTACCTTCGAGGGAATTGAGGAGGTCGCGGGCTTTTTCGACGCGTTCTTCGGCCGAGAGCTTCGGATAGAGGCGCGCGGCCATCGCCGGGATGGAGTGGAAGAGCCGCAGGTCGTCGGCGGTCGTCGCGAACCGCCAGGTTCCCGTGGTGACGGCGAACTCGCTTTCGAGGGCGGCCTCGACCTCCTCCGCACCGGTCGGCGAGCGCGAGTCTCGTTCGAGGTCGGCGAAGACGTCCGTACCGTCGCCAGTGACCCAGCCGAGCGGTGCGACGGCGCCGACGACACCCCCTGGTTGGAGGAGGCGCGCGGCCTCACGGATTGCAACTGCGGGGTCGGGAACCAGAAAAAGGGAGGCAGTGAACGCGACGCCGTCGAACGACCGATCGGCGAACGGCAGGTGGTCGAAATCGCCCTCGACGCGCGGTGCCGACTCGATCTCGCGCAGCATCTCGCGGCTGATGTCGAGCGCGACCGTCCGCGTGGACTCCTCGGCGAACACGCGCGTACTCACGCCCGTCCCGGCTCCCGCATCGAGGACTGCATCGAGGGAGCCGCCGCGGGAATCCATTTCAGCAGCCAGCAAGCGCGCCAGAGCGGTGAATCGGCCAGTTCGTCGTTCGTAGGCATCGTAGGCATCGACGCTGGCGTCGAAGTTCGCCCGAACGATGTCCTTCATACGCGCTGGCACGGCCAGCCACGGAATAGGTATTCCCGTTGATCTCCGCACGCACCGTCGTATCGTTCGCCAACCATCCGTTTACACGATGACATCGGATTAATTGACGTTTAAATTATATGAATGGGTCGAATCGTGCACGAACCGACCCAGAGTCCGTCGAACCGACGAACGTCTGGGAGTTCATGCAGGCGTCCGACATCGACGACTACGACGAATTCGAGGACGCGCGGTAGCGTTCCAAAGCGCTGTCACGGTTCCAGTAGTGCGCTCGACTTTACCCCCAAACAGTCTCGAAGCCTGCATCACGGATGATTCCGTCGCTCGTGATGATCGCGTCCGTGTTCTCGGCGCGGTGACTGGCGACGATCAACCCGTCGTGGATGCTGAACTCGTCCACGAGTTGTGCGTATTCGATCAAGCCGTCGTCATCCACCGGCGCAACTGAGATCGGGCCGTTCCCAACCAGCGCCTGCCGGGCGTCCTCCGGCGTGCCCGAGAGCGTGATCCCGCGGACGTTTTTGTCCCGGGAGACCGAGTACAGAACTTCGGCGAGGGCAGTACTCGGCGCCTGGACGACTGTTTCCCCAGCTTCGGCTTCGGCGAACACTTGATCGGCTCGCTCCGGGAGCGCGTCGACGAGGTAGACGAGGAGCGAAACCGCGTCGGCCGTGTACGTCGCCACGTCAGTTCTCCTCGTAGTTGCGATCGCGGCGGTCGCGAACCCGCTGGCTGAGTTCGTCCGCGACTTCCTCGCGTTTTTCCGTCGAGATCTCGTCGGGGACGAGCAGGCCGCGGCCACCGGTGCGCGTGCGTTTCTTCACGACGATGCCCTCTTCAGTGTCCATCCAGACGACCTCGTCGCCGGGTTCCAGATCGTACTTCTCGCGGAGTTCCTTCGGGATGGTCGCTTGCCCCTTCTCCGTGACCCGCGTCGACTTGCTCATGTCCGGTAATACTCGTCGTAATACCTTAGGCTTGCGGGGAGCGATATAGCGGCTCGGCGTGAGGGAGGCCCGTCCACGGCCGTCGCCTATCTCGCGGTCTCGGGTCCGACGACGATCTCGTCGATGTTGGCGCGCCAGTACTGGAGGTCGCCGTCCGGGAGATTCCATTCGACGGACGCAGCAGTCGGCACTCGCATTCCGTTCCGCCGTTCGTAGTCACGGAAGTACCCAGTCCACGGCGCGTAGGAATCGTCTTCCTGCCGGTAGCGCTCGGTCGTCACACTCGAAATCTCGTCGTTCTCGTCGAAGTGGAAGACGACGGACGCGCTCGCGCCTTCGTGTTCGAGCGTCGCCATGGCAGACCGCTCGTCGATCCCGTTCCACTCGACGCCGTTCGCGGGCAACAGCGCGGTCGGGTACCAGACCGCTTCGGCGAGGTACCGGACCAGTTCCCCGGCATTCATGTCTGGGCTCGGACCCGCATCGGCGACGGAGACAGCGGAACGGAGTCGCGCGTCCAGCGTCCCGTCTCCGTGACTGTACCTGTCGATCACGCGGACCGGGAGCATCGGCAGCACGTCGATCGTGGCGTCCCAGACGAATCCAGGCGGCGCGGTAGTGACGTGTTGCGTCGCTTCGAGTGACCGCCAGGACGCGTCGGGTCCGCCGAGGCGAAACTCGCCGTGTTGCCGGAGTCGGACCGACCGGACGTGTGACTGCCCGTCGTCGAGGACAGTCTCGAAGTATCGCTGCACGGGCGCCGGCACGTCCTCCCAGTCCGCGTCGGTCACGACCGCGTCGCCGCTGCGCTCGGCGTCCGAAAGCAGCGATTCGACGTAGCGGTCGATCTCTCTCCCGAACTGGCGCTTCTGCTTGGTCGCGTAAGCGATTCCGACGCCAGCGAGAAGTCCCACAGCCGTCAGTCCGACGCGTCGCAGACGGTGCCGTGCGTTCGATGTCAGTGGTGCCCACCTGTGTCGTCGTCCGTCCGGGAGCGACATGAAACCCGCTTACTCGTCGGTGAGCGCCTGGATCGCGGCCCAGGACGGGTCCGTCTCCGGGGCCGTGACCTCGTCGCCGTCGACGTAGACGCCACGCCCCTCACTGACAGTGCCAACGACGGCGGCGGGCGTCCCTCGTGCTTCGAGCGCCGCGACCACGGCGTCGGCGTCAGCAGGATCGACGGTACTCAGGAGCGTCCCGCAACTCGTGACCCGCCAGGGGTCGACGCCGAGCGCGTCGCACACCGGCCGGACGCCGTCTCGGACGGGGACGGCGTCGCTGTCGACGTCGAAGCGGACGCCCGCCCCCGAGGCCATCTCGACCAATCCACCGTGGAGCCCGCCCTCAGTGGCGTCGTGCATCGCGGTCACCCGGCCGGCGTCGTGGGCAGCTGCCGCGTCACGAACGCCCTCGATGTCGTCGACACGCGCCTGGGCCGTCGCGATCGTCTCCGCCGGGAGGGGGAGTTCGTCGGGGTAGAGCGTCGAAACGAGGCCGGCGACCTCGGCACCCGGCCCCGTCGAGACGACGATCGCATCGCCGGGTCGGGCGCCGTCCGGTCTGACCAGGTCGGTCCGATCGCCGACGCCGAACGCCGTCGCCCCGCCGACCCACGACGACTCGACGCCGGCGGCCCGGCTGACGTGATTGGCGACGATTGCGACGCCGAGATCGCTCGCGTGGTCGCTCAGTCCCCGCCAGATCGTCGCGATCTCGTCGTCTGTCATCGACGGGGGAACGGTCAGCGTCAGGGAACAGTGGGTCGGCGCGATTCCCGAGACGGCCACGTCGGTGAGAAAGACGTTCAGCGCGAATCGGGCCGCGCGGTCGAGCCCCAGGTCCGGGAGGATCGAGAGCGGATCGGTCGCGGTCACGAGGAGCTGGTCGCCCACGTCGAGGACGCCGAAGTCGACGCCGTGGCGCGGCCCGAGCGCGACGTCGTCACGGTCGACGCCGAGCCGCGGTGCGATGACGTCGTCGAAAAAGGACCGGTCGACCTTCCCGAGATCACTCATTGGACTTTCCTTCGAGCGCTGTCAAAAAACGCCTCCGAAGCCGCGATCAAAGTCGGTGGACGTCCGCCCTGTCGATGCCGAGTTGCACCGTCGCTCCCGGCTCGGGACGCTGGTCGGTTTTCACGAGGATCGAGCGGTCCTGCCAGTCACAGTGCAGGCGGTACGCGTCGCCGAGGAACTCGACGTTCTCGACGGTCGCCGAGAGCGTCGCGTCGCCAGAACCGAGCGCGATGGCCTCCGGGCGGACCGAGAGCGTCACGGGCTCGTCGGCCTGCACAGCGTCGGCGTCGGGCAGCGGGAACGACTGGCCGTCGACCGCAGCGCTCGGTGGGGTTCCGGGCGTCACGGTCCCATCGAAGAGGTTGTTGTCGCCGACGAACTCCGCGACGAACCGCGAGGCCGGCTCCCGGTAGATCCGCTCGGGCGGCGCGACCTGTTCGAGTCGACCGTCGTTCATCACCGCGACGCGGTCGGAGATCGCGAGCGCCTCTGCCTGGTCGTGGGTGACGTAGACGGTGGTGATGCCCAGGTCCTGCTGGATGTCGCGAATCGTCACGCGCAGGCGCTCGCGAAGCCGCGCGTCCAGCGCGGAGAGTGGTTCGTCCAGCAGGAGGACTTCGGGGCCAGGCGCCAGCGCCCGCGCCAGCGCGATCCGCTGCTGTTGCCCCCCGGAGAGTTCGGTCGGATCGCGGTCGCCCATGCCCGCCATGTCGACCAGCTCGAGCAGTTCGTCGACGCGTTCGGCCGTCGAGTGCCCGCCTGGCGGGTCGCGGAACCGCAGTCCGTACCCGACGTTCTCCCGGACGCTCATGTTCGGGAACAGCGCGTAGTTCTGGAAGACGATGCCCACCTCGCGGTCTTCGGGCGGGACGCCCGCGACGGACCGGCCGCCGATGCGGATCGTTCCCGCCGCCGGCGTCTCGAACCCGCCGATGCTCCGCAGGGTCGTCGTCTTCCCGCAGCCGGAGGGACCGACGAACGTGAAGAACTCGCCCTCGGCGACCGAGAGCGACACGTCGTCGATCGCCGTCACGCCGTCGAACTCTACTGTGAGCCCGTCGAGTTCGACGCCCGGCTCGGCGGACGCGTCGCGTCCAGCGCGATCTGTGCCGGTCACAGTTCCCACCGACCGCCGAGGCGGTCGATCACGACGAAGCTGGCCGCTGTAATGGCGAGCAGGACTGTCCCCATCGCGGTCGCGGGGCCGAGGCTCGGCCCGAGTGAGCGGTTGGCGATGTATCGTTCCAGTGCCACGGGCATGGTGTAACTGTCGACGTTGCTCGCCAGCAGCACCGTCGAGTCGAACTCGCCGACGCTGATTGCGAAGGCGAAGGCCGCCCCGGCGGTCAGCGCTGCACCGACGAGCGGGAGTTCGACGTCCAGCAGCGCCCGAACGCGCGTCGCGCCGAGGGACCGGGCCGCGTCGACGAGTCGAGCGTCCAGACTCCCGAGCGCGGGCGTCACGTTCCGGGTGACGAACGGATACGCCGCCACCGCGTGCGCGAGGACGATCGCGACCGGACCGAGCACGGTGATCCGATAGCCGAACAGGACCGTACCGAACACGAGCGTCTGCAGAAGTCCCAGGCCGACGACGACGCCGCTGACGGCGATCGGTGCCGTCAGGATCGCTTCGGCTGCGCGACTTCCGACCACGTCGCGAGTGGCGACGACGGACACGACGATGCCCATCGGGACGGCCACCAGGAGGGTCCCGACGCCGAACAAAAGCGAGTTAGTGATCGCCGGCAGCGGCCTGGTCGTGCCCGACGCCGCGGCCGTCTGCCGAGACACCAGGAACTCGTAGTACGCCGTGGTGAAACTCCCGTTCGGTCCGGTCAGGCTCTCGACGAGCAGGCTGAGGAGCGGTCCGACGAACACCACGAGTGCGAGCGCACCGTAGGCAAGCAGGGCGACCCGGCGTGGGTCCGCGAGTGTTTCTCGGCCGACCAGTAGTTGACGTCTGCCGAGCGGCCGCCCGCCGCTCGTCCCGGCCGCCTGTCTGGCCTCGTATCGGAGATAGACGTACATCAGCAGGAGCGAAAATACCGTCTCGATGGTGGCCAGCGTCGCCGCCTCGGCGAGTGCGAGGTCCTGAACGCGCGCGAAGATCCACACCTCGACGGTCGCCAGCCGAAGGCCTCCGAGCGCGAGGACGATCGGGAACGACATGAACGTGAACACGAAGGTGAGCAAGGCGGCGGTCAGGAGCGACGGCAACAACTGCGGGAGGACGACGTCCCGAAATGCCCGCGCCGGCGAAGCACCCATCGCTCTGGCCGTCTCGACGCGACGGACGTCCACCGACTCCCAGGCGGCCGTGACCAGCCGCGTCACCAGCGGCGCGTTGTAGAACGCGTGGGCGAGCACGATGATCTCCAGCGAGAACAGGAGGTTCACCGATCCGAGTCCGAGCGCTCCGAGCACGTCGTTGAGGAAGCCGTGCTGGCCGAACATGGCGAGAAAGCCCACGGCGACCATGATCGACGGGAGGACGAACGGCAGCATCGTCAGGGAGCGCAGCGTTCGCCGCCCGGTGAACTCGTATCTGGCCAGCAGATACGCGCCCGGCAACCCCAGGGCGACGCTCGCGACAGTCGAGAGCAGCGCCTGATAGGCCGTGAAGCCGAACAGGTCGTGATAGAACGGGTCGGTCAGCACGTCGACCAGCGGGGCGAGCGTCGGACGGCCGTCGCTCCAGATCGCCTCGACGAAGACGCTGCCCACCGGATAGTAGAACACGATCGACAGCACCGCGACTGTCAGGACGAGTCCCAGTGGGATGGCGAGCCGTTCCGCCCACCGCCGCCAGGTCATCAGTTGCTCGCGACCAGCCGCGCCCAGTCGTCGATCCAGGCATCGACGTTGCCAGCGAGTTCGTCGTACCCGAAGGTCACGGGGTTCGGCGGCTCCAGCGCGTACTCCGAGAACTCCTCGCTGGGCGTGACGCCCTCGACGGCCGGGAACTGGACGTTCCGGACCGCGATTTCGGCCTGCGCTCGCTCGGAAAGCACGAAGTCCATGAACAGCCGGCCGAGCCGCGGGTTCTGCGCGTCGTCGAAGACGGCCATCGCCTCCGGGTTCGCGTAGCCCTGGTCGTTGAGGAACCCGACCTGATGTTTCGACATGTCGACGTCGGGGCCGTGGTAGTACACCTGGTCAGTCGAGTAGGAGACGACCATCGGCGCTTCCCCGTTGGTGTACGCCTGGTAGGCGGGTTCCCAGTCGGAGAGGACGCGCACGCCGTTGTCCAGCAGGTTCGACCAGTAGTCGAGATAGCCGCCCGGGCCTTTCTCGTGGATCGACCAGAGGAGGAAGGCTCGTCCGGGGTCAGACTGCTGGGCGTTCTGGGTGATGAGGTCGCTCTGGTATCGCGGCTCCAGCAAGGCGTCGAACGAACCGGGGTTCCGGACCGCGTCCTCGTCGTAGACGAGCGAGATGTACCCGGTGTCGTAGGGAAGCGCTCGGCCGTCGGGATCGATCTGCAAGCTATCTTTCACGGAGTCGCTGCGCTCCAGGTCGTCTTCGACGACTCGGAAGAGTTGGTCGTCGAGCTGCTCGTCGGCGCGCACGAGTTCGCCGGTGTTCAGGCCGACGTACACGTCCGCACCGAGAGGGGCGCCCTGCTTTTTGCGCTGGATGAACTGGTTGAACCCGTTTTCGGGGGTCGTGAACTCCACCGTCACCTTCGGATACTCGGTTTCGAAGGTGGATTTCAGCCACGTCCCCGCGGCATCCCCCCCGGTGAACGAGGAGTACGTCGCGACGGTGAGCGTCCCGCTCGGCGGTCCGGTCGGGGTGCCAGTCGTCGTCCCCTGCTCGACGGGGGCTGCAGTACAGCCCGCGAGAATCGTCGCCGACGCGACGCCGGCGCCAGCCCGCTGCAAAAATTGTCGCCGTTTCATTACCGGGTTGTTACACCGAGTTAATAAACGCCTTCCGAAACCGAACAGCGCTGGACGCGGCGCTCCAGGGTCGCAATACTCAGCACGGTCGCTGGCAAAAATCAGTCGACGCGGGTTCAGTTCGTCGAGGACGACAGGTCCTGGAAGATGCCGAGGTAGCCGACGAGTCCGTCGTTCCCGTCGATGCGCGTCGACGAGAGGCGCACCTTCCGGAGTTCGCCGGATTTGGTCTGGCGCTTCGTCTTGACGGTCTGGATGGTTTCGCCGCTGTTGAGTTGGCCGATGACCGGTTCGAACTTCGAGGGCTTGTTCTCGGGGAGGAACGGCACGGGCTTGCCGAGCACTTCGTCTTTCTTCCAGCCGAAGAGCCGTTCCGCGCCCTGGTTCCACAGAACGACCTCGCCCGCCGAGTCCACGATAACGATGGCGTTCGGCGAGGCTTTGATGACCGCTTCGAGGGTATTCGTCGTCTCCGAGAGGCCCTGCTGGACGTGTTTCCGGTCGTCGATGTCGATGTGGAGGCCGAGCGCGCGCGTTGCGTTCCCGTGTTCGTCCCGGTCGATGACTTTCCCGACGGTACGGACCCACTGCCAGTCGCCCTCCTCGGTTCGCATCCGGACTTCCTGGTCGTAGCGCTCGGTCTCGCCGTCGAGGTGGGCCTCCAGTGCCTTCCGGGCCTCGGCCACGTCGTCGGGGTGGATCACGTCCTCCCAGATGTCGAAGTCGAACTCCGGGACCTCGCTCGCCAGTCCGACCATGTTGGTCCACTGGTCGTTGAAGACGATCTCCTCGGCGTCCCGGTCCCAGTCCCAGGTGCTGATGTTCGCGCCTTCGACGGCGAGGTCGAACCGCTGTTGGGTCTGGCGCAGCGTCTCCGTGCGTTCGGTCTGCTCGGTCACGTCGCGCGTGGCGAAGACGAGGCCCTCGATGGGCGAATCGTCCAGTCGGTTCACTGCCGTCGACTCGACCCAGGCCCACGAGCCGTCGGCCTGTTTGAACCGGTACTGTTGGGTGACCGTCTCGGCGGGGTTCCCGAGCAACCGCCCGATCTCGGTTTCCAGTTCGTCTCGGTCGTCGGGGTGGACGTGATCGAGGAGGTTCGTGCCGACCAGGTCGGCCGGATCGTGCCCAGCGATCTGTGCGACCGCGGGACTCGCGTACTCGACTGTCTTCTCGGCGTCGATCGTCGCGACGAACTCGGAAGCGATGTCCACGAACGTCCGATAGCGTGCGAGATCCTGTTCGTGCGCTCGCTGCTCCGTGACGTCACGCGCGGAGCCGACCAGTTGGACGACCTCGTCGTCGACGATCACGGGTGCGATCCGGGTTTGCCAGTACGATCCGTCCGTCGGAACCGGAAGTTCGACCTCGTAGTCGACGGGTTCGCGCTGCGCGACGCAGTCGCGGTAGTACGAACAGAGTCGCTCGCCCGCGTCGTCTCCGAACACGTCCTGCGGCGTCTCGCCGCGGATCTCGTCGGCGGCCAGCCCGGTCTGGTCCTCGAACGCTGGATTCAGTCGATCGAACTCGAATCGTTCGGCGTTCTCGCCCACGTCGATGTAGAAGATCGCCTCCTGTGCGTTCTGGAACATCGCGTCCGCGCGGGCGAGTCCCTGCGTGTGCCCCGACTGCTCGGAGCTGTCCTCGAAGAGCGTCACGAAGTAGTCGTCGCCACCGATCTCTTCGCGGCTCGCAGTGACAGTTCCCTCGATTGTGTCGCCGCTGACGGTCTCGAACTCGACCGGCCGGTCTTCGACGTGTCCCGTCGCCTGGAGCGACTCGACGAGCGCGTCACGTTCCCCCGGGTTCGCATAGAAGTCGCTCGGGGCGCGATTCATGAGTGCGTCCGTCGACGCCGCCTCGAACAACTCGACGAGCCCCTCCGTCACGTGGGTGAACTCGTCGTCGTCACCGGTGGTCGCCCGCTCGATGGCGACTGGGAGGTGGCCGAGGATTCGCTCGTACCGGTCGACCTCCTGTTCGCGCTCTTTGCGCTCGGTAATGTCCGTGAAGAAGAGAGAAACGCCGTCGTCGTCGGGATAGACGCGGACCTCGAACCAGCGGTCGACGTCGTCGTCGTAGCGTTCGCACGTTTCGCGCTGGTTCGTCTCCATCGTCGCCTCGATCTTTCGTTGCGCCTCGGTGCCGACCATGTCGGGAAAGACGGTCCAGACGTGGCGCCCGACGACGTCGTCGCGATCCTTGTCGAGTAGCTGTTCGGCCTGCTCGTTACAGGAGAGACACTGGAAGTCAGAGTCGAGAACGACGACCGCGTCGGAGATCCGCTCTAGCATCTCACCCCGGGTGAGGACGTCATCAGGGTTCCCAGATCCGCTCATGTTAGTTTGATTGTATAGGGGGGTAGATAAATTGCTTTGCGTCATTCGACACGTCGAACACGAGCAAGCGGATGGGCAACGAGCGACGTCGGTACCGATTACATGTCGTAGCCCCAGCGACGAAGCACGTCGGCTGCTTCCTCCAAGTTCGCCATTCCCGCGAGGTAGATCGCTTCCCGTGCGTCGGTCCGGGAGAGATCCACGTCCAGCATCGCTTCGAGGTCACGCTCGGCCTCGACGGCCCGTTCGTGTGTGTCGGCCTGGACGAACAGCTGGTGGACTTCCGGCCGCTCGTCTTTGACCTTCTCGCGACGGAGGATGAACGGGAGTTCGTCGCGGCTGAGCCCGGTGACACTACTGTCCTGCTCGTCTGTAGTCGACTCGGTCGTTGGCTCGGGAGTCGCCGTCGAGTCCGGCGGTTCGGTGTCCGTTTCTGCGGGCTCCGCTTCGTCCTCGTCAATGGACTCCGCCGATTCCGCGTCGGACTGCGTCGGTTCGTCGTCGGCGAACGGATCGGAGGCGCCCGATTTCATGCGATCACCTCGCGTTCCGCCTCGGCGACGTCCTCGGGCGTCAGCTCGACGTCGAACTGACTGGAGATGAACCGAGCGAGCGTATCGAACGCCTCGAGCGTCTCGCGTTCGCGATCGGCGCGGTCGTTCTCAGCGACGAACTCGTACGCGGTCGTCTGTGCGTCCCACGCCCCGTTCAGCATCGCCTCTCGAACCGGAATCTGCACCGGCGAGACGGGATAGGACACCGTCTCCAGGGCTTCCTCGTACTTCGCACGGACGCGCGTTCGGCGGACCTTGTTCGGGACGACGGCAACCACGCCGACTTCCGCGTCGACTTCGGCTTCGAGATTCGAGACCGTGTCTTCGAGGCCACGGAGCGACTGTTCGCCTTTCGGCGACAGTTCGAGCGGGATGACGACGTTCGAGGTCGCCGAAACGGCGTTGTAGACGTGCTGGCCACCCGTCGCCGGCGGGTCGATGACGAGCACGTCGTACTCGTCGGTGACCCCGGCGTCCTGCAGGACGCGGCGCAGCTGGAGTTCCTTGACGAAGCGGCCGCCCATGTCCTGTTCCATCTCCTGGGCGCGCTGGAGGTTCGTCTCCAGACTGTCCAGCATGTTGTGGCTCGGGACGACGTGGATGCCGTGGCTCGTTTCTCGGACGAGGTCCTCGAAATCGCCCTTCGGTCGATCGATGAGGTGGCGCACGATGTTATCGACGTCGGGGTCGGACCGCTCGTCGTCGACGCCGAGATGGTGGCTCGCACCGCCGTTCTGGGGATCGAGGTCGATCAA
This sequence comes from Halorientalis brevis, assembly GCF_042678165.1. Taxonomy (GTDB): domain Archaea; phylum Halobacteriota; class Halobacteria; order Halobacteriales; family Haloarculaceae; genus Halorientalis; species Halorientalis brevis. The sequence continues at coordinate 70,961 of NZ_JBHUDJ010000011.1, forward strand.
GAGCGTCTGTTGCCCGTGGCGCTGATGGGCCGCCGCGAGGTTGACGGCCAGCGCCGTCTTCCCGACACCGCCCGCCTCGCTCCACAACGCGTACGATATCATTCAGTTCGAACTAATACAAACACCACACATAAATTCTCGTCAGACATTCTGACCAATGTTGTTAATAATACTGACTGAAACTACTGAGCAGTAATACTGACCAGTGTTATTGACCAATATTACTGTAGAGACAGACTTGCTGCTAGTACTGTATGGTAACACATTCTCGCAATACTACCTAGCCACATCTACTAGTAATAATTCAACACCAACATGACCGGTTATACTGATACGGAATACTATTCATTAAATTTGGACGATACAACTATGCGATAACTCTCACGGTCAACACTGATCAGCTAGAAGGTGTAGGTGGCCTGATCAGTATATCCGGAAAACGATATTGGCCGATGGCCCGACACAGTAGAGCCCCAATGTCACTAGTCACTGTCAACCGTAACTGCATGCGATGTGGTTACGCACGAGCGTAGCCCTGACACATCGGAGAGGACCAGAGCCACCGTGTATCGTACGCGCGGCCACCCTTTCTGAAACAGAACTGTTACGTCTCGACCGACCAAGATTCTGTATGAGCAGGCACGATGAACCCACTGAAGGCACTGATGAGCGAAGCATCCATTTCTACATCATCGTCGGAATGGTGCTCGTGTTCATCCTCGCAATAATCGTCGGCATGAGCTTCGAGGTACTGGCCTGAGCTCGATCTACACGTCGGTCCAACAGTGCCGCGTCACAGCCGAAAGTGCAGATTCGTTCCTCCTCGAATGAGGGTCCGAATCGGTTTTCGTGAAACTCGCAAACTAACTCTGAAGGTGAATCTGAGAGTGCGAATATCAGTGATCTCGGGATATAGGTAATTTATCCAACCATTTTTGGTTCGTCGTTGTCCAGTCCAGACAACCACACAACACCCCGATGGTAGGATATTATGACCATTGGCCATAAACTAAATATCGCTATACAGAGTGAACCAGGAGAATAAGGGTAATCAAACAGTAAGACCGTGTGGCCCTCCTATCCGTGAACAGGCGGGTCGAGAGTAAGCACCAGGGGTTGAAGAAACAGCACTACGGCTAAACAAACCCGGATAAAACAGCGAACGGAGGACCGTTACTGGATATCTGCCGAGCGAAGTCGTGAACTTCGCGGACCGGACGCTTCGAGTTCGGCTTCGAGAGCGGCAATGCGGCCCTCTAGCTGACGTTCCATCCTGTTGAGACGCGCGTCGAAGCTTTCCACTACGGACGCGTTACACGACGATTTGCCGTGGACCGCCTCACAGAACCGGGTGTGTACAGGTAATTTCAGATGAGATACCTGGTGTTGACAACCTGGGCAGGTGGGCATCTTGAGTGAGATACTCCCTGTGATAGCATGAGGGTTGACCCAAAAGACATAGGTTCATAACGAAAAAGCGGGGTAATCATCACGCCGTCGGTGACTGACGTTCCTGTCGTGTGATGGACGGGCATCAGGTTTTATCAGCAGGTTCGTGGTACCATTAGGCGGTTGGTCGAGCGCGTCACGCGCCGGCCGACGGGTATAATGAACTACCAGGGAGATAACCCAAACGCGCCCCGGGAGCGACAGCCCAGCGGAACCGGTTCACAGCAATCACGAGGTATTCAGTCACAGCCACAGCAACGACAGCAACCAACACAGGTGCCACAGCAGCCACCGTCACAACAGCAACAACAGTGGCAACAACCACAGGGACAGACTGGACCACCACAGACCCAGCCACAACAGCAGGGACAACCTCAACAGCCCCAGTCACAGCAAGGCCAACCCGGTGGTATGCAGCAGACAATAACGACACCACAGGGACCGACTGGCCAACAGCCACAGCCGAATCAGCAGCCCCCGACTGGACAGCCGTCGCCAGGTGTCCCACAAGGGATGACGACGCCCCAACCCCAGGCGATGCAGCAGGGAACCCAACCCCAGCAGCAGCAACCTCAGGTCGGGATGGCACGCCAGACCTTCGAGCCAGCGAAAGTCGAGGACCTCATCGTCACCGACGTCGTGACAGCACAGCGTGATACGCCCATTCGGACGGTGGTGAGCAGCATGGCCGAGAACAACGTCGGCTCCGTCGTCATTCTGGACGACGACGGCAAGACGCCGATCGACCTGGTCACCGACCGAAAGATAGCCCTCTCGCTGGAAGGGCGCCCCGCGATCGCCGAAAAGAACGTCGAGGAGTTGCTCACCGGCGACCTCATCACCGGATCGACGGAGATGACAGTCTTCGACGCTCTCGAACAGCTCAAAGACGCGAAGATCCGTCGACTACCGATCGTCGACGAAGATGGGACACTGCAGGGGATCGTCACTCTTGACGATCTGCTCGTATTCCTCGGCAACCAGCAGGCGGACGCACTAGAAGTCATCAGCGCCCAGAGTCGGCGATAACCGCGCTGGCGCCGAGGCGTTCGGTTCCCTATTTCTTCTTACAGCAGTACTGGCGTAAAGCAGAGCGCGACTGTCTCCAGATCAGGGACGTTCCTGTCACCAGTCTATTGGGAGCGCGCCTCTTGCACCTGCAGGCAACAAGTATTGGACCGGTGGCGTGAGAGTCACTACAGCATGGCTACCGAGATTACCCAAGAAGACGAAGGGAAGCCAGTCGTCCGCGAAAACGACACACTGGGCCGCATCGTCAACGTCGAGCACGGCACCGCCTACGTCGACCCAGACCCGAGCGTCACGGATACCATCATGTCGAAACTCGGCTGGAGCGACGAAACAAAACGCGACGAAACGCATCCACTCGCCGACAATTCAGTGGTCGAAGTGACGAGTGACGAAGTACGTGTAGAGAGCGATCTCTGAGAGTGTCTCGGCAAAAGGAGAGACGGCACCGACCGGCTATCGTAAACTCTCAGGACCCCCAGACCAGGTCAAGCGAGAGAACAGCTGTACACGCGGGATCTTGCAGCTGCTCGTCGTCCCCTTCGACTTCTGTGACGTCCGCGTCGAGATAGCCAGTACATCGACCTTCCTCGATGACCTGGATCAGTGAGACCGGCGAGCCACACTCCGGACAGTCGAGAAAGTACCCGTTCTCACGTTCGTGCAGTGCGTCTGGTTCGAGTTCCATCCGCGCCCCGTCTGACGAGTCGTGTTCAGGAGAATCGTCGGACATAGCCTTTCAACACAGTCAACGCGGACGTCGATAAAGGTACGCAGTACTGGCGTCGGGACTTTAGGGCGTGTGCGTCGAACTGGTGATATGGAGGTTCAAAGCGCGGCAAGCACGGACGCCGAAGAGATCGCGACCGTCGCGAGAGCGTCGCTCAGTGAATCGTACGGACACTTCATCGACGAGGACGCCATCGTCGACATCGTGGAAGAGTGGTATTCGGCGCCCCAGTTGAGTTCCCTTCTCGACGACGAGAACGAGGTCTTTCTACTCGCTTACGAGGACGACGACCTCGTCGGGTTCGTGCAAGGAGCGCTCCTGCAAGAAGATCCACCAGCAGGTGAGTTAGACTGGCTCCACGTGTCGCCACACTTCCGCGGGGAGCACACCGGCACGCAACTGCTCGGCCAGTTCCAGGATCGGATCGAAGATCAAGGCGCAGAGGTACTCCGCGGCAAGGTCCTCGCCCAGAACGAGGACGGAGGGGCGTTTTACGAAGAGCACGGGTTCGACCACGTGGCCACCCGCGAGGTTACAATCGGGGAGACCAACTACGATGAGCAGATTTACGAGAAACCACTCGGCGGATATCCGGCGGAGGAAGTCGTCGAAACGATCACTGAGCCGAACGACCGAGAACTGTTCGTGAGTTTTAGCGACGCTGAACGTGGTGCGAAAGGACCATTCTACACAGTGTTCAGTAGCGAAGCACTGGAAGAACGGTACGGGTTCTACTGTGGGAACTGCGAGTCGGTGGACACCGCGATGGACGCGATGGGCCGTATCGAATGCAACAACTGTGGGAACAAACGGAAAGCAACCAGATGGGACGCATCGTATCTGTAATCATTCGTCAGAAATCGGGAGTGGAAAACTGTGACTACTACTCAGTAACCACACTCTACTCGCCGAGGTAGAGCGGAACAGCGGATGAAACAGGCTTCTCGAGCGAGGCTAGTCCATATCCTGTCAGATTTCGTAACAGCAGAAAACCTTTTGGTAACCGTACTATAACGGAAGCACGTCACAAATGATGAACCGTAACGTATCAAATACAGAACTCAATACAGTGCCACAACAGGCCCCTCCGAAACAGCAGCAGCCGTACGTGGTCCACCACGAGTTCGGCGGGACGGCGGAGTTGACGACGACGCTCGCACACGCAATCTCTGACGTCACCGGGATCGACGTGACCGACACCGGGTTCACGCTCAACGACTACGTGGATCCGGACGCCATGGACAAACTGTTCAAGCCCAAACCCGACGGGACGCCGCGGACCAACGGCTCGCTCAATCTGACGATCCTGGGTTGCCAGGTCGCCATCCACAGCAACGGGCAAATCGTTATCTCTCCCCCTCAACAATCAGTTACTCAGTATCAAGGCTAAATGCGGATCGGCTGTCTCTGCGAGTCAGCACGCGGCTTGCTTGTCTGATTTCTTCTCGTAAAATCGTGTGCTCGGCTCCCGAATACGCACCCAGCGAGAAGTAACGCGAGCCACACTGAACGCGGAAATATTGACAGAAGGGGCTTACTTGAACGTCGCCGCCCAGTGTCCAAGCCTATCCCGATAAACGATATCGACTGTTTATATCCTGGCCAGAGGACGAAACGCTTGGTAGTGCAGTCGACCGAGACCGGGAACGAGTAGTGTCCTTTCACACTACTGGAACAGTTCACGAAATCTACACTGGTAGCGTGTCGTGGAAGCAGTTGCCGCACACGCTCTCCGAACTCGAAACTATCCAACAATGAGTCAGTCTACAGACCTCGAACAGCGGAACACAGGCCAACAATCGATGATGGCGAACGGGCAGCGGGCCTTACAGCAGGCCTTTCAGATCCCGCTCGAACAGAGCCTGCAGGTTCAGCGCAACGCAGCACAACTCTTCGTCAACGGTCTCGAAGCCCAGAGCCGCGCCCAGCGCCAGGGGATCGAGCTCACCAAGGACACCGTCGACAGTTACCTGCAGACCCTCGATTCCGTCGTCAAGAACACGGAACAGATGGCCGAAACCGAGATGGAAGTCGCCCAATCCCAGGGCCGAGAGATGCAACAGCAGTTCCAACAGACTGGGCAACAGATGCGGGAGGAGTTCCAGCAGATGGGCCAGGATTTAGGTGCTCAGACCGGCCAGGCGGCCGGCGGAATGCAACAGCAGCCATCGCAGCAATATCAGCAGCAGCCCCAGGCAGCATCCATCCAACCGCCGGCGCAACCCCAGCAGACGCACCAGCCACAGGGCCAACAGTTCCAGCAGCAACCACAGCCACAGAGCGGAATCCAACAGCAGCCACCACAACAGCCACAGTCCCAGCAGGTGCAGCAGCCCCCACAACAGGTTCAGCAGCCACGACCACAGCAGATTCAACAGCCACCACAGCAGGCCCAGCAACCCCCACAATTAGCTATCGAGCCCTATCAGGAGGGCGAACCGACGCAGGCACAGACGGCTGAGGCCAGTTCACAGCAGAAGGCGGATTCACAGCGCCAAGTGCCAGTTACCCCTGGACAGCAGGAATCGTCGTAAATACCGCCCGAAGTCACCGAAAAAACGGGTCACCGGAGGATTCGACTCCGGTCATTTTTCTTTTCTCGCGCCAGCGAGCTGGACTATCGCTGAGAAGTCTGTGTCGTCTGCGATCGCCCCTGCACGGGTTCGTTCTGCACCGTCGGTCCCTGGAGGTGTGCCTCGAGGAACCATCGCTTTTCACCGACCTCACGGGAGATTTCGTTGAGCAGGTCCGCCGTATCCACGTCGCCGGACTGGGTCGCCGCCTGAATGTCCTGACTGAGATTCGCGTCGTGCATCGCGATCCGATCCGCAAGCATTTCGATGAACTCGACGCCCGTCACTGCCGACGTCGAGAGCGGTGGGATGTTAGACGTCGAGGCAGCCGTGTACGTGCTGCCGATGGCCTGACCACCGAGCGACGTGATTCGCTCTGCGATCTCGTCGATGTGATCCTCGAACTCCTCCGCGATCTCGTCGAACAGTTCGTGGAGCGGGAAAAAGTGCAGTCCCTTCACGTTCCAGTGAGCGTACTTCGCCTGCGACTGGAGGACGATCGAGTCAGCGAGACACCGATTCAATCGCTGGATACTCGCCGTTCTGACGTTCTGTGACAGATAGCTCCTCGTCGGAAACTGTTGCGCTGCAGGCTGTCCGCCTTGCGCTGTTGTCTGCTGCTGTGTCGCTCCCGTCTGTCGTGGCTGTTGCTGCTGAGACTGGTTCTGGTTGTACATCTGGCTCATGGATTGTGAGTCCGGTCACAAGGTCCACGACCACCCTCAAGAATGTTCGCTAGCCCTCCGTGAAGCGACACGAATTGGCATCCAGACGAAGACTGTTCGATACCAAGAGGAGAGGAGAGGCTAGTCTCGTGTCTCTCCTTCGACTTCCAGTTCGACCGTATCGTCGGTGATCTGTGACACTTGACTGGCCGTCACGGGGTAGGCGTCCTCGTTGTGGCCACCCCAATCGAGTGCAGTCTTTATTTTGTCAGTGATCGACGGATGCGGGTCGACGAACATCGTCTCGTTCTCGACTTCGACGACCAGTCCGACTTCTTCACCGGTCGCGTCCACGACTGACTTGCCTTCCTCGTCTTGCGTCGGAACGAGCCGTCCTTCCTCCGCCCCAGTGTCCCCCATTTCCGTCTCTTCTTCCACCACTGCTTCCTCACGGGTCGTCGCCTCCTCCATCCCGAGGGTCGCCCCTTCTTCGTCGACGATGGCACTCTCGATCGTCTCGCGGGAGATGGTTTCGGCCGACACGGTCTCACCGTCCGTGATGGTGCCGGAGAACTCCTTCTGAAGGGAGAGTTCCTCCTCGATCGTCTTCCGTTCCATCAGCTCGGTCTCGAATACGTCACCCTCTCCGAATTCGGTGTGGATGGAGCCGCTCTCGATGACTTCCGACGTCGTCGCCTCCGTATCGATGAGTTCGCTCTCGAGGATCGTCTGTTGCACACCCTCGATATCGATCGTGCTCTCGATCTCGTCGGCTTCCACTGTGTCGGTCTCGGTGGCTTCGGTGTCGACGATCTGGCTTTCGATAGTCAGCCGTTCAAGTACCTCTCGTGTCAGATCCCAGGACTCGTTGACGATCACCTCGACGTCGAACTCGTCAGTGAGCGTCGTGCCGGGTTCGAATTGCTCGTACTCGATCGATTCGTGCCTTTCAGCCCCTCTATCCGTGACGTCACAGCTTTCGACGTCTCGCGTGAGGAGTTCGGCGTTCTGGATCGACGACTCGACCTGGTCTCGGTCCGCGATCTGACTCTCGATCTCGGCTTCCTCCACGACAGTGCGTTCTATCACCGTCGTTTCCGTGATCGTGCTGGTCACCACTTCACCTTCGACCAAGGCCTGTTTCAGTTCGTCACTCTCGACGGTCGCCCGGCCCATCGCCTCGTCGTGATCGAGAACCTCGAATCGGTCGCCCTCGTGGGCGACAACGACCATATTCTGGTCTTCCATCGTCGAGAAGAACTCGTCCCAGGACACCGTTTCGTGCATCCCACCGACGTTTGATTCCTCGACGAGGACGAGGTTTGACGGTCTCTCTTCGCCTTTCCGTCGGGCCGGAACGACGTTGGCGTCTTCCGCCCACGATTCGATCGTCTGGCGATCTGTCGTGATTTGACTCTCGGATTCGCTGTGGCTAGCCATAGCAGGTGCCGTACGGGAAACAGTTGATTAAATGCGTGGCTGGCCTATTCAAGCCATTGACGACAAGTTGGTCGCCTCGACGGCACACCCAGCCCAGTTGGGAAGGAAACGGGCGAAGAAGGCCTGCTCCTCGACTGCAGTGGCGAGTTGGCGGATGTCACACTTCATCGCCTTTGGGATGCAGGCTCCGCGCTGATACGCCTCGGACTCGAAGACACCCCGAGGTACGTGATAATGGCAGCGTTCGAATCGGCAGTCGTGCTACAAGTACAGGTTCCGGACTTCCTCGAGGAAACCATCAGTAACATCATCGCGTTCTTGCCTCGATTGGTCGGTGCACTCGTCGTCCTGCTGATCGGGTGGATTCTCGGCGTCGCGATCGGAAAGCTCGTGAAAAGCGTGACCGATCGCGTCGAGCTTGACAGGTTCGTGATGGACACGCCGCTTGGCGGAATTATGGGCGGAACCGAGCGTGCTGTCTCGGCGACGTTCGGGAAGATCGCCAAGTGGTTCGTGTACGCCCTGGCGATTCTGGCGGCTGCAGACGTGCTCGCCATCACGCTACTCTCGGAATGGATACAGACCGCGGTGTCCTATCTCCCGGCGTTCATCGCGGGACTGGCCGTCATCGTCCTCGGATTCGTCGTGGCAGACTTCATCGGTGACGCGATCATGGAGACGCGCGCTGCGACCCAGACGTCCTACACGAACTGGTTCGCGGCCGGAACGCGCATGTTCCTGTATTTCACGGCCATCGTCATCGGACTGGACACGATGGGCATCGACGTGAGCATCCTGTACCTCTTCGCGCGAGCGACAGCGTGGGGACTGGCCGCAGCGTTGGCCCTCGGTCTGGGAATCGCAGTCGGCTGGGGCGGTCACACCTACGTGTCGAACAACATCGACCGGTGGATGGGGCAGGCCTCCTCCGCGACGCCCGAACCCAGCAGCTCCCGACAGGCCGATGGCGGTTCGACTGTCGACGTGGAATCCACCACCGATGAGGACGACTAACGAGGCCCCGATTTGCAGGCCACTTCGGCCGTGATTGCCGCTGGTCGAACTGCAATCCAGTCCCGTCGGACTTCTTTTTGCTTGGATTCGTATAGTGGCCATACGACCGGTCGAGAGACCCCCTGGCCTGCTATTGCCAGGACGACGCGACGCAGTTTGGGTCGGATTTTTTCTGTTATAGTTCGGTCACGTCGTGGACGGGTTCGAGGAGACTCAGCGGCGGAAATTCCTCAGTGTCGGTTCCATGTCAATTCAATCGGCAAAATCAGGTACTGCGGCGTTACCTGCCATAGCCAGCAAATAGTAATACCCGTTGTTTTCCATGCCAACGACATGGGCACGATTGTGGACGCACGAATCCCGACGGCCGAGTTTGCACTGTCTGAGGCCTTCGGAGACGTACCGGACGCGTCGATGGAGGCGGTACACGTCGTAGTGCCTCGGAACGACTGTCTGCTTCCGTTCCTCTGGGCGTCGGCACCGGACACTGAAGACCTCGATGCGGCGCTGGAAGCCGACCCGTCCACGAACGAGGTGACCAGGCTCGTACAGGACGATGGGCGCGTCCTGTACCAGATCAGGTGGGATTCACAGGTCCGCGTGTTCCTCTCGATGCTCGTCGAGAAGCAGGGAACGCTACTCGACGCGCAGATTCAATCTCGGGCGTGGGAACTCAGAATCCTGTTCCCGGACAAAGACACGATGTCGGCGTTCTACGACTTCTGTCAGGCGTACGGGACCAGCGTCGACATCAATCGGGTCCACGACCTCGAAAACGTCGTGCAACACGGCGGCACCAGACTCTCCGCAGCGCAGTACGAGGCCCTGACCGAAGCGCTCAATTCCGATTACTACAGCGTCCCCCGCGGGACGACGCTCGTCGAACTGTCTGATCGCCTCGGCGTCTCCCACCAAGCCGTCTCGGAACGACTGCGCCGCGGACACCAGGTACTCCTCGAATCGAACCTCCACGACGGGATGGCCTCCAGCGGCTCCCTGTCCTGACGGCGAGAAGATGTAAGTCCACCTTAGACAACGCCAGAAACGGGTGTTCTCGCCCCCTCTTTCATAAGTACCCTGTAACAATGCGGTCCCGGCGAGTTGCGTTGTGCACGGGCCTCGGTGACACTGACACGTCACGCGCGTAGCTGACGGCCCGCTTGCACATCATGAACGATTTTACTCGATCAGCACGGCGGTCAGACGAACGGTCACAGCAGCACCAGCAGCGAGGGCAACAGCACAACCAGCACCGACCGCCGCGACAGCAACACCACCAGCAGTCTCACCAGGGACAGCAACAGGAGAGCCAACAGTCCCACCAGCAAGCCCAGCAACGACACGAGCAGCGTGGACGGCAACAGATCTCGCAGGGCTACGGCCAGGAACGATTCGACCAATTCGAGGGAGGCCAGCAGCGAGATGAGTTCGACCACGGACAGCAGGCCCAGCAACAACAGGGGCACCCCGGCCAACAGCACCCCGGGTTGCAGTCCGGTAAACAGCAGAGCGCACAGGGGACGCAGTTCGGGCAGCACCAGCAGTCCAACCAGGGACAGCATCAGCAGCGCTCACAACAGCATCAGCAGCCACAGCAGCATCAGCAACAGCGTCAGCGCCCGCAACACCACGCGAGCCAACAACGGGGACAGCAGCCACAGGCACAGCAACAGAACCAGCAGCACCAGCAGGGATTTCGACAGAGCCATCAGGGACAGCCCCACCAGGAGCAGCCGTCACAACAGACCCAACACCGAAGCCAGCAGCAACAGCCACAGCAGCAACGACAGCATCCCCAGCAACAGCAGGGGAGCGAACTCTCGGATTTGCGGAAGAGAGAGCACACCCAGCCCCGCGAAACCGAGCAAGGGCACAGGCAGGAACAGCAGCGAATCGCTCACCAGCGTCAGAGTGAGATCGGCGAACAGCACATCGACGAAGACGAGCAGACCCAGTACTGAGCGCGCGACCCTCAGCTACTGCCGCCGGATCTCCTCAGAGATGGGTTCCTGCTCGTCGATCGTCTCCGGTGGTGAACGGGTGGACAGGACGACGTTCGTCGCAGCCCCGACCAGCAGGACGAGCGCCCCGAAGTACAGCCACGTGATCAACAGCAGGATGCCGCCGAGAACGCCATACAGCTCCGCCGTCGAACTGTACGAGGCGTACACCTGAAAGAGCAACTGAAGGATCGTCCATCCGACGGCAGCGACGACGGCTCCGGGAATGACCTCCTGGAGCGAGACCTCCACGTCCGGAAAGACGTAGTAGATCGGGAGAAAGGCGATAGCCAACGCGACTGTCAGTAACAGGAGATTGAGGACGTTCATGAACGGCAGTGCCGGAAAGAGCGCGTAGACGGTCCCGGCGAGGAACATCGCGAACGTGGCGACGGAGATTCCGCCGATGACGATGAGCCCATCGATCGTTTTCTCGATAAAGCCCTCGTGTCTACCCGTCCCGTAGAGCTTCGAAAACGCCGTGTCGAGTCCTCTGAAGACGCTCGTGATCCCCCAGAGGAGCGTGAGAACGGCGATGATGGAAAGTTGGAAGCGGCCACTGGCTTCTTTGATGGTGTCGAGTAAGACCGACTGTGCAGCCGGCGTCAGATACGCCTCCGTCGCGTCGGTGACGAACGCCGCCAGCCGCTCGTCGCCGACGAACGAGACGATCAGAAAGACGAGCATGAGCAGCGGAAACAGCGACAGAAACGCGTAGTAAGCGATGCTCCCCGCCATGAACGGGATGTCTCGGTTGCGAAACTCCCGAATGATCGTCCCGACGATCGAGACGACGGAGTCGGCTCGTCGACGAAGCGCCAGTGACATCAGAGTTCACATCGAGAGAGGATGCGAACCTCTCACACAGTGACGTAGCAGTGGCAGCCACTTAGCCCTCTGGATGGGTCGCTGCGCGAACAAGAACCTGGGACTCCCCGAAGAGAGCCTGCATCAGCCAGCCCCGGACTTTTCGCCGACAACGTCCATGTGATTGTCACCCCTGCCAGGGCCACGGTGACTTCCGATGAATTCGAACCCATCCGAGACCGAGGACGCTGCGTCCGGGAAGCACACGTCGATCTGGCTGGACACGACGGACGAGACGTCGTACGACGAACTCGACGGCACCGAGACCGCCGAAACGGTCGTACTGGGCGGTGGCATCGTCGGCCTCACGGCGGCCTATCACCTGACGCGAGCAGGACAGGAAGTCGCCGTGGTCGAACGAAACCGTCTCGTGACGGGGACGACCGGCCACACCACTGCCAAGCTGACCTCGCTACACGGACTGCGATACAGCGACCTCAGGCACCAACTGGGAGAGGAACGGGCGCACCAATATGCCAGGGCGAACGAACAGGCGATCGACGAAGTCGAGACGATCGTCGAGCGACACGACGTCGACTGTGACTTCGAGCGCGTGCCGGCCGTGACGTACGTGTCGGACCGACAGCAAACTGACCGCGTGCGGGACGAAGTCCGAGCGGCTCGGCGGCTTGGCCTGCCTGCGACCTACGTCGAATCGACGGACCGGCCGCTCGACGTCGAAGCCGCCGTCCAGTTCGACGACCAGGCCCACTTTCACCCGCGAAAGTTCCTGCTGGCGTTGGCCGCGATCGTCGACGAAGGTGGCGGCAGGATCTACGAACAGACGAAAGCCCTCGACGTCGAGGGCCAGTCGCAGTTCTCGGTCGAGACTGACACGGGCTCGCTCCGCGCCGAGAACGTCGTCATCGCGACGCACTTCCCGATCGTCGACAAGTGGCTCTTTTTCTCCCGCATGTATCCCAAGCGGTCGTACGTGGTCGCAGTAACCATCGATGACCCCACCCCCAAAAAGATGTACTACAGACCAGGTAGTCCGTACGTGTCCGTTCGGCCGGAACCAGCTGGTGACGAGTCGACTGTGCTCGTCGGCGGACAGAACCACCGCACGGGCCACGGCGGCGACACGAACGAGCGCTACCGAAGGGTCGAACGGGCGGCTCGCGAGCGGTTCGACGTGGAGTCGGTCGAGTATCGCTGGTCCACGCAGGACTTCGTCTCCATCGACGGCGTCCCGTTCGTCGGCGTACACAAACCCTTCGGGGAGAACGCGTACGTCGCCACTGGATTCGGCGGCTGGGGAATGACGAACGGGATCGCCGCTGGCAGGCTCATCGCCGACAGCATCCTCGACCGGGGGTCACCTTGGGAACAGGTGTATCGCCCCTCGCGCCTCACGATCGACGGTTCGCTCCGAGAGTTCGTCTCCCACAACACCAAATCGGCTCGCCACCTCTTCGAGGACTATCTCCAGACGCGGCGTCCAGAGGCAGCCGACCAGTTGACCCGAGGGGACGCAACGGTAGTCGACTCCAGTGACGGTCCGGTCGGGCTCTACCGTGACGACGACGGTGAGATACACGCGGTCTCGGCCGTCTGTACGCACCTCAACTGCGTCGTCAACTGGAACGACGCAGAGAAATCCTGGGACTGCCCCTGTCACGGATCTCGGTTCGACGTCGACGGGTCCGTCATCGACACCCCGGCGCTCGCCGATCTGGAGCAGTACGACGCCGAACAGTTCAGTGGATTCGGTCGGCTGCGTCTCGAAACCGAACCGAAGTGAACCAGTCGTTCGACGCCACACCCGTGTCTCCGTGGACTGATTGTTTCCTCCTGCGAAAAATGCGAGCGCGTTGAGACAATCCGCTGACGCGAATGGAGCGGATCAGAATTCAGGCCGCTCCACTGCGTGCTCCCCAGTTACCGCTGCTGGGACTGCCGGCTCTGCTCTTCCTGCGGACGCTGCTGGAGCTGCAGGCCGCCCTGTGACTGCTGTGGCTGCTGTTGGGTCTGCTGCGTCTGCTGCTGTGGCTGCTGGGCCTGCTGCTGTGGCTGCTGGGCCTGCTGCTGTGGCTGCTGGGCCTGCTGCTGTGGCTGCTGGGCCTGCTGCTGTGGCTGCTGCTGTTGCAGTCCGATCTGTGGCTGCTGTTGCTGGGGCTGCTGGGCCTGCTGCTGGGGCTGTTGCTGAGGCTGCTGTTGCTGGGGCTGCTGGGCCATCTGCTGGGGCTGTTGCTGAGGCTGCTGGGTCTGGGGAATCTGTTGTGTCTGCGGCTGCTGCCCCATCTGCTGGGTCTGAGGCTGTTGCTGAGCCTGCTGCCCCTGCTGGCTACCGATGAACTGCCCAGTCTGCGGGTCCCGCTGTGGCATCTGGTGTGGGTGCTGGGGCTGTCCATACTGCGCCGGTAGCTGCTGGGAGATCTGTTCGGGCGACAGCTGTTGTCCCTGCTGCTGGCCCTGCGTCGGCTGCTGTGTCGGCAGCCCGATCTGCTGGTGGACCTGTCGTTCCTGCTGTTCTCGCCACTGCTCGTGCTGCTGTGGCTCCTGAACGAACTGCCCAGTCTGTGGATCGCGAGGCTGTAGTTCGGCCTGGATAGCCTTGTCCTCGCGGAACTGCTGACTGTGACGCTGATCGGCTGCACCCTGGTCGGCACCACGAATCTGTTTGCCCGAGAATCCGCCCTGCATCTGCCCTTGCTGACCGGTTTGCTGTGTTTGCTGTCGCTGCTGGCCTTGGTTCTGGTTTCCTTGGTAGCTCATAGTTGTGAGAGTGTGATCGTTGACTTCCGGGTCAGTTCCGACATGTCTGTTCGTGGCAATCCGGACCGTCGGTTCCGGCAACCGCTCCCACGATCGTTCGACATGTGGCGAGATTGGGATGACGGACGGTTTCCGTCACGCCACGGGACCAGATGACTGATCCCTATCGAGCCGCTCAATGAGTATCCCATTAACCGTTTCGTCCGTTTGTACGGCTAAGGGTGGGCTACTCGTCAGTTTCCGCAACTCGCTCGAACGGAACCCAAGGCTTGCGGAGGTTTGGCTCACGTAACGTGTAGTTTGATTTCCTATATGTCAAATCGACGTTGCCAGTTACCAACGACCGGGTTGCGGAAGGGCCAAAGAAGAGACCAAATATAAAGCCTTGATCAATTCGGATTCGAACAGTTCCGGCCTGCGGTCATCGGACAGCGAACGAAAAATGACAGTAAAAATGGAGTCTGTCGGTGAGAGACCGGCCGTTCCGATCGAATGAACTCGACAACTCCGGTGTGTTGCTGACAGGCGACGCGTAGAGTTCGATGATCTAATATCCCGTCTGGGAACCAGACTGCATGCGTCCCTGAGTCATGCCACCTTGTTGCATTCCCTGCCGCTTCGATCCGGTGAGCTGCTGAATCGCGTTGAGCGACTGGCCGAGTACTGAGGCGCAGTCCTGACAGTGGCCCTGATTGTGACGGCTACACTCCTGTGCGCACGCCTGCATCGCCTGGTTAAGCGTCTGGAGGATCGGAGTACTGTAGTTCGATTTTCGAGAGAGGAGAACCTGACTCGCCTCGCCGATCTCGGAGACGTCCTCACAGAGCCGAATGCACTCCGCCATGTTGGCGTTGCCTTCGGCGACGCACTGGTCTGCGCACCATTCACAGATTTCGATGGCACGCGTGATGGCGTTCATCGCCGCGGCTTCCTGGGGAGACTGGACGTCCTGCAGTCGCAATCCGCCCTGCTGGCCGGTCATCCCGGACTGGCCCATCGTCGTTCCCTGCTGTCCTGTCCACTGCGTCTGCTGGCCTCCCTGCTGTGGATACTGGTCTGACATAGTAGGATTCGGACGCGAACACGCCCACAGCGAACTCCCTCGTGTCGATAGTTAGGTATAGGCCCAGTACACGACCGGCATGACGAATACCGTATGATTACACGCCGGGAACGCCTGTCGCCTCGAAGCCCGCGACACCGAGGATACCGAGGAGGACAACGACGAGCACGGACGCGACCCAAGCGATCAACGCGATGGCTGTCGCGTTCACCCACCCGCCAGGATATCGATAGTTGATGACACCGACGTACGCGACGAGCGTCGCCAGTGGGCCGAGAAGCGGTATCCAGCCCAGGAACAAGGAAACGAGCGCCCAGACGACGGCTCCGATTAACGCAGTTATAAGTGCATAACTGTAATCGTCCGTGTCGGTGACGACCCTCGCGCCGACGTAGATGCCGACTGCACCGATGAGCAGGCTCACTACGAACACGATGAGCGAGTCGAAAACGGCCATGGCGAACCAGTCCCCCGAAGTCGCATAGTTAATCAGGTCGTTATCTCGGGTCACCGACTCCACATCGTTCAGATTTTGCGTTGCACCCTCTCACGACGGAAAAGACACGTCAGGAATTACGTATTCGGATATCAACCGGACGCTACTCCGGGTCGACCTGTCCAGTAGTCAGTTGTGACTCGGCTGAACGGTCACACTGGTTTATCTATTACAGTCGGTTACGTGCCAATGGGTGATGTGGTGGTCATCCGTGACAGCAACTCGCTGGGAGCCACGTCGCTACCATATCGCCACGACAGTAGGTAGATACTCGATGCGTTCACCAGATGAACCGGACAGCACTGATTGGGGTGGGTTCGATCGACTGGTCACGTTTCCGCTGCAGCAAGCAGTCGAGACGCAGCGCACCATCGGTCTGATGACGAACAAGACAGTCGCGCTGGAGAAGGAGCTCCAGCGACCGTACATCGAGGTCGCGAAAACGATGTGCGACTCGTATCGAGGAGCGATCGAGCAGTCGATGCGCGAACTATCCCGAACTGTGGAGGTCGGTGCAACGGCCGGACCTGCGCCACGGGCGACGCCGAAACCGACTACGACGTCGGACGGTGACCGGCAACACCCACGACAGTCCACCGAGACGAAATAGTACGCACCGACGTACCTTCGGAGTCAAACCGTCCTTGCAACCCCTCACGGGGTTTTCAGCCGCGACAGACGGGAAGTGCCTACAGCGGCATCCACTTTGTCGCCTCGTCACTCCGCACGGTCGCATCGAGAACCCGCTGCACTGCCACACCCGCCTCGAAATTCGGCTGGTAGGGCTCCCCGCGGTCGATGGCCCGCAAGAACTCGAAGTTCTCGTTGATGATCGCGTGTTCCCACCCCAGCACGTGTCCCGGTGGCCACCAGTGGTCGACGTACGGGTCGGTTTCGTCGGTCACCAACCTCGTCTCGTACCCTCGCTGCTCGGGTTCCTTGACGGCGAGTTCGTTCGGCCGTTCCAGCGAGAACTGCAGACTGCCCGCCGTTCCGTGAACGCGAATCGTCTGGTCGTTCTTGTGTCCGGGCGCGACCCTGGAGCCTTCGACGGTCCCCATCGCACCGTTCTCGAACGCGAGTTGGGCAGTGTACGCGTCGTCAACCGTGACTTCGCGCGCCTCGTCGCCGTCCGGCTCCGGTCGTTCCTCGACGAAGGTACGCAACTGCCCGCTGACTCGCTCGACGTCCCCGACCAGATACCTGGCCAGGTCGATCGTGTGCGCCCCGAGATCGCCGAGCGCCCCGCTTCCCGCCAGGTCCTCGTCCAGCCGCCACGACCACGGAGCGTCCGGGTCGACGAGCCAGTCCTGAAGATAGCGTCCTCGAAACTGCCTCACGTCGCCGATCTCGCCCGATTCGACGACTGCTTTCGCCATCCGGATCGCCGGCAGGAACCGATAATTGAAGGCGATCCCGGCGATCGCATCGCTCTCGGTCGCTGCCTCGACCATCCGTTCCGCTGCATCCAGATCGTGAGCGAGCGGTTTCTCGCAGAGAACGTTGACGTCGCGTTCCAGCGCCGCGATCGTCGGCTCCGGGTGGAGATAGTTCGGTGCCAGGTTGTAGAACACGTCGATCTCGTCGAGTGCAGCCTCCCAGTCCGTCGTCGTCTTCTCGAAGCCGAGTCTATCGGCAGCAGCCGCGAGGGCCTCTTCGTCACGTCCGACCAGCACTGCCCGAGTCACCTCCGGAGCGTCCGGGAAAAACATCGGCAACCGGGCCAGTGCGTTCGCGTGTGCTTTCCCCATGAAGCGATACCCGAGGAATCCGACTCGAAGCGTCATGAATCGACCCAGTGCGGTTCCTCAGGTTGCGTCTCCAGCACGCACCGCTGGAGGAGTTCGACCGCTTTCTCGAGCCCTTCCTTCGAACTCATGAGCGAATCCTCGTGTTCGATGCTCAGCGCCCCGTCGTATCCGACGATGCGCAGCGCGCTGACCACCCGTTTCCAGTGTTGCTCACCGTGGCCGTAGCCGACGGTTCGGAACAACCAGGACCGCTCTGATTCGTCGTCGTAGGGCGTCGTATCGAGCACGCCCCGCGTTCGCACGTTCGTGTCGTAGAGTTCCGTGTCCTTCGCGTGGACGTGGTGAATCGCATCGGCCGCCCCGAGGTATCGAATCGCTGCGACGGGGTCGATGTTTTGCCAGTAGAGGTGCGAGGGGTCGAAATTCGCCCCGAGATGCTCGTTCGTCGCCCGCCGTAACCTGAGCAGCCCGTGCGGTTCGTACACGAGCATGTTCGGATGCATCTCGATCGCGACGTGTACGTCGTGTGACTTCGCAAACGTCGCGAGGTCCGTCCAGTAATCGATCGCGCGCTCCCACTGGTACTGGAGCGCCTCCGCGTGTTCCGGCGGCCACGGTGCCGTGATCCAGTTCGGCGTCACGTCGTCGGACGCACCGCCTGGAAGTCCCGAAAAACACGTGACCGTCCCGACGTCAAGTTGCCCAGCGAGACGGATCGCGTCCCGGAGTTCGGTATCTGCCCGTGCCGCCCGATCCTCGTCGGGATGGAGCGGATTGTTGTGCGTCGCCAGTGCACTCACGTACAGCCCGTGTTCGTCGAGTTCCGACCGCAGTTCCGATTGGGCAGTCTCGTCGTCGAGGTAGTCCCCTGTGGGGAGGTGCTCGTCGCCAGGATGGCCACCACAGCCCAGTTCGACCGCGTCGACGCCGAGAGAGGCGAGGTACTCGAGAGCATCTGTCCGCGATTGTGACGCTAATGGAACCGAAAGAACACCGGTGTCCATGACCGTTCTTCACCGCCGATCGGGTAATGCTTCGTGGCAGGTCGGTTACGGTTTGTTGTTCTGCTCCCTGGACCGACTCGATGCCCGACGTGGTCCGGTCACTGGCGGCTCCAGCTCGGTTTCGAGTTGTCGGATCCGGAGTTGCAAACTCTGCTCGACTGTGGAGAGGCGACGGTCGAGTTGCTCGATCGCGGCCATCGCGACGTCGTTCCCGCCGTTGAGATACGGACAGTGCTGTACGTGGACGTTGAGTTCGTCGTGTGAGACCTCTCTTTCACACCCTGGGCAGATTGGCATGTGCTACCCCCGTTTCGACGTTCTAGCACTTACGAGATTTGGGGGCTGTGCCGACAGAAGACCTGCGAATCCGATAGACATTTTTCCGTCAGTCCCTCTGCTTACCCATGGGCCTGCGTATCGGTGTTATCGGAGTTGGGGGTCTCGGCTATCTGCAAGCGAAGACGTACAGTGAACTCGAAGACGTGACGATCGTCGCGGCCGCCGACGTCGCAGCCGATGCACGAGAACTGTTCGAGCGGGAGTTCAACGCGCCAGCCTACCAGAACTACAGAGCACTACTCGACGACCACGCGTCCGAACTCGACGCGATGACTATCGTGACACCGCACACGCTCCACTACGACCAGGCCATTGCGTGTCTCGAACGGAATCTCCATCTCCTGATCGAGAAGCCGATGGTCACCGAGGTCCAGCAGGCCGTCGATATCATCGAAGTGGCAACGGAACGGGACCTCGACGTCCAGGTCGGCTATCAGCGACACTTCCATCCGGCCTTCGAACAGATGCGGTATCAGATCGAACGCGGTGCGATCGGTGACGTTCGGTCAGTCAACTGCTTCATCTCCCAGGAATGGATCGAGAACCACCAGAACACCTGGCGCGTGGACCCCGACTTCTCCGGCGGCGGTCAACTGTACGATACCGGCTCGCACCTCCTCGAAGCGCTCATCTGGCTCACAGACAGCGTCCCGAAGACGGTGACTGCGCAGGTCGAATACGACAAACCGTCGCTGGACGTCAACAGCGCAGTGACCATCGAGATGGAGCGTGGCGACCAGAGCTTCCTGTCGTCGGTCAGCATCACCGGCGACGGTGACGACGTCATCCCAACAGAGGGGTACTTCATCTGGGGGACAGAGGGATCGATAGCGTACGTCAACGACGTCCTCCACATCCACGAGAGCGACGAGGTCACGTACCGGGCGGAGATTCCGAGCGAGTTCAATTTCGATACGCTCAACGAACGAAAACTCGAGAATTTCATCGGTTCGATCGAAGGCGAGGTGGACCCCGCCGTCCCCGCCGAGATCGGCCTCGAAGTGACGGCGCTCACGGAGGCGATCTACGAGTCCGCCGACACCGGAACAGTGGTCGACATCGACGATTTCATCGACGGGTGCGACTCGTCCGATTTCGTGTACCGGTGACCCGCGTCTCTTGAATGCGTCCCATCCATCGCAAAAAGGACGCCACCTCCCGTTGCGCTGGAATCCGATACGTCGCCGTGGTCTCGTCAGTGCCGACGAAGACGTCGAGATCGCCCGGGCCGAGAACCTCGAACGCGTCCTCGTCAGTCGTATCGTCACCGACGTAAGCCGTCAGCCAGTCGTCGGGAACTCTGCGCTGGAGTTCCGTGACTGCCTTTCCCTTGTCCCAGTCGACCGCGGGTCTGATCTCGATCGATTGTTTGCCGGGAACGATCCGGAACTGGCCCATGACTCCGTCACCTGACTGCCCGGGGGGACCGTGCACCAGCGACTCGACGGCGCGCTCTACGTCGGGTACCCTGGCTGGTGGCACTTGCCGATAGTGGAGTGTCAGAGACAGTCCTTTGTTCTCTACGGTCGCACCCGGGATCGACGCAGTTCGCGTTTCGAGTATCGTCGCTGCACGCTGAATCGATGGTGCCTGTCGTTCGGCAACTGGATGCACGGTGACGCCGTGCCCGTCAGCAAGTTCGAGCCCGTGATTGCCTGCATACGCAATCTGAGGGATTCCCACGCGAGAAACGAGATCCGAAAGTTCGCGTCCGCTGATAATTGCAAGTCGTACCTGCGTTCGGGCGCGGAGCGTCTGGAGTGCACGTTCGTTCGCCGGGGTGATCGTCGGCGTCGTCGGCGAGTCTGCGATCGGAGCGAGTGTGCCATCGAAATCGAGGCACAGCAACAACCCGTCACTCTGTTCGAGGCGTGCGCGAAGCGTCGGTTTCGCTTCCGACACGAGCATCGGTGTCGATGGATGCATCACTCGGGACGGACTTGACGGGACGCGCGTAAAACGTCTAGCTGGCTGTCGACCCACTGCTGCAAGTCGTTTTGGGCCACGATCCCGCGCAGATCACCCATTCGCTGACGCCGATCGTGGGGGGACATGCAGAGCGCTGTTTCGATCGTCGAGCTGAACTGCCGGGTATCGTGGGGATCGATCGTGAGCGCGTGTTGACCTAGCAAATCGTGGGCACCGGCGTTGCTACTCAGGAGGAGTGCCGCGTCGTTCGACGTCTGCGCGGCGATGAACTCCTGGGCGACGAGATTGAGCCCGTCTCTAATTGGGCTCACGATCGCCACGTCTGCCTCGTTGTACAAGCCGAGCAGTTTCTGGCGGGAGAGGCGTTTCGTCGTGTACACGACGGGCGTCCAGTCGTCGGTGCCGTACTGCTCGTTGATTTCCGAGACCGCGTCCGTGACCGTTTCCTGGACCTCCCGATACGCGGGGATCCGCGATCGGCTCTCACTTGCGTTTTGCACGTAGGTGAGTTTCCCACGCCACTCGGGATTTGCATCGAAGAAGTGTGCCAGTGCATCGAGTCGTTCCGGAATCCCCTTCGTATAGTCGAGTCGATCGACGCCGATCGCGACCCGTGCTTCGTCAGGAATAGCGTGGTCGGCCTCGAATTCCGCTGCTTGCGCGCGAGCGTCCTCGGACGTGACTTCCGCCTGGATGTCCTCGACGGGAACACCCATCGGGATCGACTCGACGGTGATGGCCCGCCCCTGGTACCGAATGCACTGGCGTTCCCAATCGACGTTCGCCTCCGGGATCGCAGCGTCGACGCAGGACAGGAAGTTCTGACAATACCTGTGAACGTGGAAACCAATGCGGTCGTTTCCGAGCAGTCCGCGAAGCAACGTGTGACTGTTCGGCACGACACGATACACGTCCCACACCGGCCAGGGGATATGCCAGAAATGCTGTAGCGTCGCCTGCGTATCGAGTTGTGCCCTGACGAGCGAGGGCGCGAGCGCGAGATGGTAATCGTGGAACCAGACGACCGGGTCGTCGGACGCCTCCGCGATCACTGCATTCGCAAACTCCTCGTTTATCTGTTTGTATCGGTCCCAGTCACTTCCCCTGTATTCGATCTTGCCGGGGAACGAGTGACAAAGGGGCCAGAGCACTCGATTGCTCAATCCGTAGTAATATCGGTCGACGTCCTCGTCCGAGAGCCAGATTCGCCTCAGCGTATAGGCGTCCTCCTCTGGCGGGACCAACACGCGATCGTTCGAATCGACGACAGCATCGTCAGCGTCGCCATCCCCCCATGCGACCCACGTTCCGCCCAATTCACGCATGGCAGGATCGAGCCCCTCAGTTAGTCCACCGGTCGGTCGTTCGACTTCGATACCGGATTCCGTCTCAGTGTGTCTGTACGGTTGTCGGTTCGAGACGACGATCAATTGATTGTCAGAAACCGTCTGCGTGTGTCGTTCCCACTGCCTTTGAGCCCGCGACGGGTTTATCTGAGGTTGCATACTGGAAGGTACCGAAATGACCGAATTCCGGTCTGGATACCAGTTCACCACTGCCAAGATAAGGCAATGATGCCTGCACATGAAACGAGGACTGGAACGGCGTGAGCATGGTCCCAATACGCTGGACAATACCCAGATGAACAGGAGTCAATCGAGCCATCTCGGAAATCTAGTCGATTGAAGTTTACTCCTCTCTCCGATGCGATTACACACGCAATGTCGTACAGCAGTTCGTTCGGATCTCCAGCAACGCCACTGAAAAAAAGAGGGTCGGATTCGAGAACCGAGAAGGGTAGAGAGAGAACTGTTTCGTATTTAGGCTTGGTCGCGAGAGATGACGCGACCGGCAACGTACGTCAGTAGCGCCAAGAGAACGAACGGTACCAAGAGAAGTCCTTGTGAGACGACGAACAGGAACGCGTCGAAGGGCCATTCCTGGATGACTGCGAACATGATCATGAAAAAGAGGATGATTACGAGCGGGACGGCGTTCACAACCAGGTCGAGCGTGGTTTCTCGATCGAACCCAAACATTACACCAAAGCGTTAGTGAATAGGTCGTAAAATAACACGGCCGGCATCTGCCAGCCAGCTCGACGTGAACGCCAGTGAGACGCACCAATATCTACGGCAGAATGAAACGTGGGCTGTTCTGAGAGTCGACAATTGACGCGGAATACCGGAGACGGACACGATTAACCAACATTTCATTGGAATCGCCATTTGTTGGTTAACACGAGCGAGGTTAGAGAAGTTCGAACCCACGAAGTCATTCGGCAGACACACACCGGGTTTCCGGTGAAACCGATCGAAGAGATGGAGAGGGAGAGTAGGACAGAGACGAGAGAGACACACACCGGGTTTCCGGTGAAATCCGTTCCAAGGAGGGGATCGTGTGTGAAGTACCGATGGGACAAGCCCCGGCCAGCCTGTAGACCACTGGGTAGTCTGTGGAGGGAAGAAGAGTTAGAAGAGACGCGAGACGAGGGAGCAGGAATTACAAACGCCGATAGACCACGGTAATTCGACAGACACACACACCGGATTTCCGGTGAAATTGGTTACGAGAGGGGGTGAGGGGGCAACAGACGATGAGGATAGCCGAGGAGAGTGCAACACCCAGATGAAGGATGACTGTCCGTACAGCACTGAGAAATGCCTATACTGGTAGCTACAGCTTTTGGAGGATCCGGGACTGGGAGATTATTCTATCAGTACAGACTGTCTGTATCATCTAGTCATTTCCCGGAATCTATCTCTGACTAAATATTGCATAGTCAGTTAACTATTTATACTATACTAGCTAAAAGTCCATTAAATGGATCGCTAAATAAACAATGCGATAAGATCGCATGGAGATTCGGACCTCCAACCGAAAGCTCGGCAACTAAGATGCTCTTTCTTCCTTCCCGAAATAGAATCTCTGTAGCAGCTCGTAGTCCGTATTCGATGCGGTACTTTCAGAGGACATCTCCACGCACTCGCCTGCTTCCCGACGATATCTGAACTTCGACTCCATTCGCTGCTAACTCCTTGAACTGTGACTACCCTTTCTAACACCTCGATCGCATCCTTCGACCCCCGTTTCATGTGCACCCCTCCTCTCTCTTCCACCCGTTTCACCGGAAACCCGGTGTGTGTCTCTCGGCCCATCTTTTATATACTATTTCACCGGAAACACGGTGTCTTGGTATCGATAATCATCTATCACTAAGAATCTCTCCCGATTCAACCGTGGCGCGAGCTACTATCACCTGCGGCGATGAGCTAGCATCTTCTGGATCACTGAACAAAATCGGAATCTTTCAAGCTGCACAGTATTTGCGTCGTGGTTCAGTTTGGTTGCAAGATGATCCTATGATAATATACTTAGTTGCTTGATATACCATCTTTACTGCTGATTCCTGGCGGTAGCCACTGTATAACTATAGACGAAAATTCATAACGAACCTATGGACCCATGTTCGACCTGACTGGTTTCCAACGAGACATCATGTACCTGGTGGCGGGATTGGATGATCCACACGGACTCGCTATCAAGGACGAGTTGGAAACATACTACGAATCGGAAATCCACCACGGCCGTTTGTATCCGAATCTCGACGAATTGGTCAAGAAAGGATTGATAAAGAAAGGGAAAAAGGATCGGAGAACGAACGTCTACCGACTGACCGATCGCGGGCTCCGAGAGCTCCAAGATCGGCGCGAATGGGAAAACCAGTACCTGCAGGACAAAGCAGCGATCCCGACCTGAGCTGCTGATCCGACATCGGAACCACTTTTTTGGCGACGAGAGGCGGAGACGACGCCTGTGTAGTGACGCCATCGCTGAGAGCATCACTGTCAGGTCTGTAATTAGAGTCACCATCGATCGACAGCGTGTGGGGCTCCATGCCCCGACTAACAATCTGGGAGTCCGTGGGAGTACTGGGTATGGTGAAATCCATCCCCGAGAACTGTCCGGCGCACCCGATTGGTAGCACTCTCCGTCTCCCTCGCCACTGAGCCATGGCGCAACGAGACCTACACTGGGGGTTCGAAGCGAACACCGTCACCTCGGAATGGACTGTTGGGCTCGCACTGCTCGTCCTCACGAAGATGACGGACCTGCTCACGACGATCGTTGGACTGACACTCGTGGACGGCGTGACCGAAAAGAATCCCATTGGTGCCTGGATATACCGCGAGATCGGCATTGCCGGACTGATCGGGGCGAGCATCACCGGTGTGCTCATGGTCGTCATCGTCGTCGAGGTGGTCGGTTCCTGGCTCTCCACACTCGACGAGTGTTCCCTCGAGCGTCGTCACCTCTATTTCATTAGCTACCTTCCACTCATCATCGTCTACTCGATCGCGACGCTCAATAACTCAGTACTGCTGCTCAGCCAACTCAGCTGATGCAACTACGCCTCCGCGGACAGCCGAGAAAAAACTCCAATTACATGTTAACAGAGCAGACACCTCGTTACCGAGCACATAACTAATTTAACAACGCTACTGTCGGTATCCTGTGGGAGGGAGACCAACTTCACTCCCTTCCGATATCGGGAAAACGCATCTGGGGGACCACGCATGAAGGAAACGATCTCGTCTGAAGAACAACTCGGCACAGGTGCAGAGAACTACGAACTCGTTTCCGTCGTCGTCGAGTACGACGAGCGGCCCAATCAATGTACGATCTATCATCCCGACTCGAACGCTATCGAACGCATGTCGAGCTGGATCTCGGCCGATACCGAGTGTTTCGTTGATTTATACGCTGAACGGTAGGACATCTTCCAGCGTCGATTGACATCCTCCTCCGCCTGAAGGCGGAGGAATCCCGAGCGTTGGGATATTAGGGTTTGCAGGCTCCCTGTTCTCTCGTATTGAACGTCCCGCTTTCGCGGTCGAACAGGAAGACTCCGGGCTGTGCCAACCAGCCGTTACTCATATCCTCTGTTGGAGGACTCTGAGTTATCTTTCGGCGGATGTTTACCGCACCGTTCACGTCAGCGTTCATCGTCGTCTCGCACGACGAACAGACGTACAGGCCACGCTCCACGCGGTTAGCCTCTCGAATTTGCCCGCAACACGAACACGTCTTGCTCGTATTCTCCTCGTCCACACGGTCAACGAGGATACCGTGTTCCTCGGCCTTGTATTCGAGCAGATTCGTGAAGCGGTCGAACTCCCATCCGTGGAGTTTCTTGTTCCCCGACGCACCCCAGTTCCGCGAGTCACCGTTCTCGTCTTCGCGGATGTCGCTCAGGTCGCCAACCGCTATCTTCTCCACACCTTCTTCGACACACCGCTCAACGATGTGTTTCGAGAGGGTGTGGAGTAAGTGGTCTTTGCGTCGAGAGAGTTTCTGTCGAGCCTTCAACGCCCGTTTCGATGGCCCGTTCTCGCCTTCGGTTTGGTACTCGTCGCGGGTGAAGTAGTGCTTGTCTTCTTTCAGCGTGTTCCCCGGATACAACTCCGAGGGGCCGTCCTCGTAGTCGATAGCGAGGTAGTTGCTGATACCGAGGTCGATTCCCGCCGTGTTGTCGCCGGGGGCGTCCTCGACGGGAATCTGTTTCTTGCAGACGAGGTGCAGTTCCCAGCGGTCGCCGTTGTAGACGGCACGCACCTGCTGGATGTTCTCCACCTGTACGTCGGGACAAGTTTCGTACTCCGCGAGGATGAAGTCAGACCGACTCTCTTTCAGGTTGAATCCTTTCGAGAGTCGGAGGTGGCCGTGTTTAGCGTCGTGCTTGATGCCTTTCTGTTTCCACGTCACGGTAGAGCGCGGGTGTCGGTCGCCACGTTTCCGGTAGCCCGGTGGATTGTTACCGTCGTCGGAATTGTACCAGCCGGTGAACGCCTCAGCAAGTTCTTCGAGAACTCGCTGACTTGACTGAGAATGCAGGTCACTGTAACGTTCGTGGGCTTTCAACTCCGATTTCAGTTCGGCTTCGTCAGGTATCTCACCTTCTTCGTCCCACCGACCTTGGATGTAGTAGCGTCCGACGTTCCACAGTTTCGAGGCAGAGAACCCGCACTGGTCGAGGTCGTCACGAACCTGTTGGTGGTTCGTGATGCGTGCGACGTAGGTGCGGGTTGTCTCCAGCATCGTACTGTGTTCATAACCAGTTATGGAGTAGAGACTATTAAAGGCTGTGCTTGGCGTGGAATATCCGGCCCTGCCGGTATCGGTAGAGCGTGTCACTGAGTGACGGCGCGTATCCACGGCCTGAAGGCCGTGGTATTGCGCCTGCTCCGCGTATAACCTCGTGTGTGACGTCCGAACGACCGCGTAACACGTGCTCTATTCGATGCCAGCTCTCGAACGATTGTCTGGTTCAGACCCAGCTTGTGCTTCTTCTAACTCGCTCACAAACGATTAGCGGAGTTACAGCTAAACGATACCTTCAAACGAGATAGATCGGCTTACTCGTTGGTATCGCGCTCTGAGACGGTCTGGAGAACGGAAGCCGCCGCAATGGCGACACAGAGGCCGCCGAGTGCTGCAGTTTGTAGCAGTGCAGGCTGACCGAACACGACCGTCAGGAGGAAGAGGCCGACTCCGAAGGCACTGATACCGATGTAGTACTTGTACCACTTCCGGCCGCCAGCGTCGTCGTTATCGAGGTACTCGTAGAGCTGTGGCGCGTTCGGACCGAGGTCGACGATACCACGGTTCTGATTGAACTCGACGATCTCCATGTCTGCCATCTTCGGGAGGTGACACTGATACAGACCGACGTACACGCGTTTGCGCTGGCTAGACGTGATCGACGCGATGTCCGTATCGTTCTCGAGGGCAGCAATGTGCTCTGCCAGATCACTAAGCGTGACCTGTTGTTCGTGTTCTCTGAGATATCGTATGACTTCTCGTCGGCGTCGATTTTTCAGCACTTCGAAAATTAGGTCGAGGGAAAGCTGCGTCTCCGCTGACGACTCCGCTGCTTCGATGTCATCGTCGGCATTATTGTCTGCTTCCGGTTCCTCAATCGACTGTGTGGAAGGTCCGTTTGACCCCGTTTCTTTCGTGCTCATGCACTTATCACCCATCTCTCGTTTTTACGCACGATTCCCCACCCACTTTCCGTGTTGTATCTGTGGAACGAGTTCGCATTCGCTCCTTTATTCAGGGTTGGTCTTCCCCTATGAGTTCCATCTCGTGGGAACGGTTGGATTTCTTCGCTGCATCTACTTCGTCCATTGGCAGGCACTTAATTGTTATTTGTCGTCTAAAACACGATTGGAAGTATCGACAGTATAGTTCCGATTAAGTAGGTTTTTCTGCCTAATCGGCTCGAACTGAGACTATTTTTTTCGATTTCGATAGCACTCTCACGGATCGCGTTGCTCTTTTACGAAGTTTGTGTGGGTGATGGTGTCATACGACACGGTAGAGGTCCGTTGTCACCGCTATAGCCTTTCCGTACGGGCCCCCGAAAGCTATGGTCTCAAATCAGTTGGCAGTGTAGTATCAAGAACTGTAATTACTATCGTCTGATACCGGGTCGCCAACGCCGATCGTGTACACCGGGTGACCGTCTACTCGGTCCGAGAGCGCATCACGTCCATCGACGACGACGACGTCTTCGAACGCGCTCCACGGGAGCGACTCGAACTCATCGTGATCAGTGGCCAGAACAACTGCATCGAAATCGTGCTCCGGCAGTTCGTCGAGGGCGATCTCCGCCACGGGGTACTGCTCTAGCTCCACGATGGGATCGACGGCCGCGACGTCGATCCCTCGTTCGTCGAGCAGTTCGGCGATCGCAAGCCCGGGCGATTCGCGTGTTTCTTCGACACCGGGGCGATACGCGACGCCGAGGACGACGACGGAGGCGTCGTCGACGGTGCGTCCGTTCTCGGCGAGCGCTTCCCGAAGCTTTCGGACAGTGAACGCGGGCATCGAATCGTTCACGTCCCGGGCGGTGCGGAGCAGCGGCGTCTCGGTCTCGAACGGTTCGATCAGGAAGTAGGGATAGTACGGGATGCAGTGACCGCCGACCCCGGGACCGGGGCGGTGAATATCGCAGTACGGCTGAGTGTTCGCCGTTTCGATCGCTTCGATAACGTCCGTCCCGAGTTCGTCGGCCATCGTCGCGAGTTCGTTCGCCAGAGCGATGTTGACGTCCCTGTACACGCCTTCGAACACCTTGACACACTCAGCAGTCGTCGCGTCGGCGACGGCGTGAATCTCGTTGTTCGAGACCTCGTCGTAGAGCACACTTGCTGCACGCGTACTCTCGTCGTCGACGCCGCCGACGACTTTCGGGTACGCCCCGCGGATATCCTTGAGGGCACGTCCGCTCGACGTTCGTTCCGGGCAGAACGCGACGCCGAACTCCCCGAGTTCCAGCTCACTCTCCCGCTCTAAAACCGGGACGACGACGTCCCGACAGGTCCGAGGCGGGACCGTCGATTCCACGCAGACGAGATCACCCGGAGATAGCCCCCGGCCGATCGACTCGGCGACCGCACGGAGCGTCGCCAGGTCCGGTGTTCCGTCTTCGACTAACGTCGGGACGATAATGACGTGGATCGCTGCGTCCGTGGCTGCGGCAGTGGGATCACTGACTGCGGAGAGGGACCCGTCCTCGACGGTCGTTTCGATCGCCTCCGGAAGACCCGGCTCGCCGTCGACGGGACAGGTACCGCTGTTGACCGATTCGACGACCGACGGATCGATGTCAGCGCCGGTCGTGTTCCCGGTCACCTCCGCGAACACGGCAGCGAGTGGCAGCCCCATCTTGCCGAGGCCGTACACGGCGACCGGAACGTCACCGTTACGCAGTGCTGATCGCTGGTCTGTACTCTCGAGTGAACTCTCGTATAACGAATATCGATCGCTTGTTCGTGTGTGCATACCTCATCTCCTGACGACGGGGTCGTCAGTTATGGTCCGTTCTTGGATCTGGCGGGCGATCTGGAGCGCAGCGAGACCGTCCTCCCCAGACACTGGCGGCTCTGTGCCCTCTCGGACGGCAGTGACGAACGCTTCTAACTCCTCGCGGAGCGGTTCGCCGTTCTCGATCGTCGGCCGTTCGATGATGCTTTCGTGGCGATATCGGAGGTCGCCGTCGCTCTCGTAATACTCGGGGACGGAGTGGCGATGGATCTGAACGGTCTGGTTTTCGTAGTCCACGTTGACGCGACAGTCCTCCGCTGTGACGGCTAGATCACGGATTTTCTCTTGCGTGACACGACTGGCCGTGAGGTTGCCCACGACGCCGTTCGCGAACTCGACCTGTGCGGTCACGTGGTTCCCGTCGCGAGTGCTCATCGCCGTCACGTCCGAGATGTCACTGCCCATGATCGCGGTGAGAACGTCGATGTCGTGGATCATCAGGTCCAACACGACGCCGTCCTTCGAGTCCCGGTCGACCGGCGGCCCGAGTCGGCGAACGTCGACGGCGATCACGTCGAGATCCGTGACGATGTCGGTCACTGCCTGCACGGCCGGATTGAAGCGCTCGATGTGGCCGACCTGGAGACGGACGTCCTGCTCGCGCGCCTTGTTGACGAGATCGCGGCCTTCCTGGAGGTCTCGCACGAACGGTTTCTCGATGAGGACGTGAACGCCGGCGTCGATCGCCTCGCTCGCTACCTCGTGGTGATACCGGGTCGGTACGGCGATCGACACGACGTCACATCGGTCGATGACCTCGTCTCTGTCTCGGGGAACGGTGCCGTACTTCGTCGCGATCTGCGTCGCGCGGTCGTCGTCCGCGTCGGCAATGCCGGTGAGTCGCACGCCGGGAATCTCCTTGTACACGCGCGCGTGATGTTGCCCCATCTTCCCGACGCCGATAACGCCCGCATTGATTTTCTGCTCAGTCATGGTTCGTGTGGCGAGTGATGATTCGCGCGATCGCTTCGAGGTCGCTGTCGGTGCAGTTCGGGTGGACGGGCAGCGACAGCACTTCGTCCGTGGCACGCTCTGCGACTGGGGCGGCGGTGTCGACGTCCGCGTAGGCCGGCTGTTCGTGAATCGGCGTCGGATAGTAGACGCCCGTATCGATGCCAGCAGCCGAGAGCGCCTCCTGTAGCTCGTCGCGGTTCTGCGTCCGGATCGTGTACTGGTGGTAGACGTGTCGCCGCTCCGTCGGCTCGACCGGGGGAATGACGGCCGTGTCTTCGAGAAGGTCCGTGAGCTTGGCTGCGTTCGCGCGCCGGGCCCGGTTGAAACTGGGTAACTTCTCTAACTGGACCAGACCGATCGCGGCCGCGACGTTCGTCATCCGGAAGTTGTGGCCGACTTCGACGTGGTGATGTGACCCGTCTCGCCCGTGGTTGATGAACTGTGCGACGCGCTCTGCGACGTCGTCGCGGTCGGTGACGACGGCGCCTCCCTCGCCCGTCGTCATGTTTTTCGTCGGATAGAAGCTGAAACACCCGGCGTCGCCGATCGAGCCCACGTGGCGGCCGCTGTGGCGTGCACCGTGTGCCTGTGCGGCGTCTTCGACGAGGACGAGATCGTGTTCGTTTGCGATCTCCTGGAGGTGGTTCATCGCCGCTGGCAATCCGTAGAGATGAACGGCGAGTATCCCGTCGACGTTGCCGTCCAAATCGCGGATGGTCGCTTCGACGGCGTGGGGGTCGAGGTTGTAGGTTTCGGGGTCGATATCGGCGAACACTGGCTCTGCACCACACAACCTGATCGCGTTCGCGGAGGCGACGAACGAGAGCGGGGTCGTGATGACCCTATCACCGTCGCCGATACCGAGCGCGCGGAGGGCCGCGTGGAGGGCTGTGGTTCCGTTGCTCGTCGCGACGGCGCGGTCCGTCCCACAGAAGTCGGCAAAGGTGCGCTCGAAGTTCGTGACGGTTTCACCGGACGCGAGGCGGCCGGATTCGATGATCTCGGCGACCCTGCCGGACTCGCGGCTGTCGAGTTCTGGATCCGCGATCGAAACGGACTGGACTTGTTCGTTTTCAGTTGCCATGTTCGTCCTCCCTTACGCTGCGTAGCCCGCCTCCAAATTCGGGCCTCTCGGCTAAGGGTGAGATTTGACTATCAGCCGCTCGGAACGTCTCTGGCAGTGTCGATACGCCATGAAACTGCTGGCCGGAGTCGATACGCTGCCCGCCGGTGATCAATCCTGGGGACCTCATGATTCGAAAGCGTCAGCGTAGATGGTGCTGACACGGCCGAATCCTGGCGGACTGATTCCTTTGTTATGCGGACCCTTGGCGTCGGATAGGAGTCTGCTTCTCTGGCCGTCACTTACCACGTGACCGATGTGGCACCAGCCGGTAACAGACTCTTCGCCAAATATGATAATTGATGAAAATATTACTACAGAATACCCGGAAGACAGGACTGAGCTGCGATATTTCGGGTATGTATCCGTAGGTTACCGTATGAAAGGACGTTGTAACAAAGGAAAAAGGCGGGGATGTCCGTGTACGTCAAGTCGAACCTCATGAACGAATATCCAGTGGCGTGCAGTCGAGATCACGACTGACAGGGGATTGCTCCTTGATGGTACAGGAACAGGACGAACTGACTCAGGATCTCGTTTTCGATATCCTCAGTAGTCCGCGGCGTCGCTACGTCCTGTACTATCTGAGGAAAACCGGTGAGCCAGTCGCACTTAACGACCTCGCAGAACACGTCGCTGCCTGGGAAAACGAGACGACAGTCGAAGAACTGTCTGACCAGGAACGGAAACGAGTGTATGTTTCACTCTACCAAACACATATCCCGAAGTTGGACTCCGTCGGTATCGTCGATTACGACCAGCAAAGTGGACTCGTCGAACTGACCGATCGCGTCCATCGGATCGACGATTATCTCACCGAGTCGAGCAGTCCGATCCCGTGGCAACAGTTCTACCTGGCGCTCGCTGTCGTCAGCGCGATCATGTTGGCGCTCGTCTGGCTCGACGTGTGGATCTTCGCGACGATTCCCGCCGTCGTCGTCGGCGTCGTCATCACGACTGGGTTCGCCATCTCGGCGAGTGCGCACTATCTCTACTGGCGCTCACAGCGCAGACAGGTGCCAGGAGAGCTGCAGGATCGAGGTGGCTAGCGACCGTGGCGGCAGTGGGGCGGCCGTGGAGAGGCGACTGTCAGGATGAGGCTGCAAACGACACTGCGAACTAACCGGATGTCGGCCACGCAAGAATAAGTACAGCGGGTGTCGATCAGATCGGCGGTGCCCTATTCGTGTACGACGCCGCTTCCAGTGCGCAACGCGCGCATGGTGGAGCACTCCAGGCACGCGTACACGTGGTCCTGGTTGTTCCCGAACACTCTGGCAAACGCGCTAGTGACGTAGCTGCCACAGTTCTGGCATCGTGTTGTGGTCTCGTCTGGGCTCTCGTCGATTGCTTCTCCGAATTCCACGCTCATGCTCGATAGGCACGTGGTCGGGGGGGTGCTTTGTTATAACTCGACTATACCACTGTTTTGACTTTTGTCAGACCTTACTTGTTCGATACGCATGATTATCCGCTGGGGGAGCCAGAGGGCACTGAGACGACACATATGAGGAAACTAGACACTCTATATGAAACCCATAACTGGACAATCGTTTCGACGAGTATCCGAGTTCAACTGCGTGGTGCGTTGAGAATTTGTCGCCGAGTGTGCAATAAGGGGGACAAAATTATTGGGGGTGACGACGAATAGATGGCAAGTCAGCCGAGAACACCCACCCTCCCGGAATTCGATGTCGTGGTCGGATGCCCAGTGGGGTATCTTGGGGGTGGTCGCGGCACTGGTTGACTATCGATGGTTATGACGGGGATGAGCTCGCGAAGGAACTCGCCACGGCCTGCCGGGGCCACAACGTACAGTATCCCAATGCAATGAACTCAGACTGGGACGACGTCAGTTTCGTTATCAGTTCACAGTATCGAATCGCGGTCCTGAGACGTCTCGCGGACGGGCCAGCGACACCCTCGAGAATCGCCAACGACGCCGACCTCGGAATCGCTCACATCTCGCGTGCCCTTCAGGGGCTGCGGGATCGCGATCTCGTCGAACTACTCGTCTCCGAAGATCGCCGAAAAGGGCGAGTCTATGGAGTCACCGAGAAGGGGAGTCAGGTCTGGCAGAAAATCGAGGCCGAAAACATGGTGTAACTCTCTAATTTCCTGTCGCCCCACCCGACGTACCGAGAGACCGCGGTGGTGTCGTGGACTTATTCCCCTGCCCGAGTGTCGTCGCTCTCTTCACTTTCCTCAGGAACCAACTGGTCCGGCGTCCGCTCGTGCATCGGCGTCTGCGCGAATTCAGTGATCCGTTGCCACTCACTATCTGTCAGCCGTCCTTGCATACGCCACGTATTTACAGCCAAGATGGCTTAGTAATACTGGTCTTAGTTCACAGGTAACAGATTCGTACTCGGTATTTTCGAGGGACGGCCCTCCAAAAACACGTTCTCAACCAGTGATAGTATGTCTGTGAGTGAATACCATATTGTTGTTCTCTAACTGGCTCGGAGCGATGCCGGACTACTGCGACCTTGATACATCAGTCCTTTCCGCCTGTACTGCCGGTTTTCCGGATGATTTCCCCGAGTAATTACCACCGAATCGCGGGTTCGGAGACTCCCAGCGCTGCTCGCGACGATACGGGCGAACCGTCTCTGACGACGAGAGTAGCGCGTGCGAGACACCTGAATGGCGGCCGCTGGGTTGCTAACTCCGGAATCGTTTTGATGGAACAGTTTGTTGGCATTACTGTGACTGGTGACGAGTCGTCCGGTGAGTCTGGCGGTGCCCGCTGTGACTGTAAGGTAGGACGCGGCCTCGACGAGTACGACCTGCCCTCGCTGAACGAAGAGCTGGTTCGGCGATGGCAGGGCGACGGGAACGACAGGACGAGTCTTCGAGAGCTCGCTACCGTCTACAACCAACGCATCCTCGCTGCGGCGCTCGACCGCGCTGGCGCATCGCGACTCGATGGTGAAGTTGCGAACTTCTATCGGCTCCTGACCGACGACGACGTGAGTACGGGGATCAAGACCCAGACGCGGCGGCAACTGGAGTCGGAAGGTGTCCCGCTCGAAGACGTCGAGACCCAGTTCGTGTCCCATCAGACGATCCATACACATCTCACCGACTGCCTCGACGTGACGCGCGACGACACGCGGGCGGACCCTGCCGAACGCAGGCGCGCTGACCGCGACCGAATCCGGGCACTACAGCACCGGACGGAAGTCGTGACGACTGACGCGCTCGAGCGACTTCGCGGAGCGGACGCCCTCGAAATCGGCGACTTCGACGTTCTCGTCGACGTCTCTGTTCTCTGTGCGGACTGCAGTAGACAGTACGACGTCGGTGAACTCCTGGCCGAAGGCGGCTGTTCGTGCCAGTCTTCGTCCGCGCGTGAGTAGTCGCTGTTTAGATCGTGGGACCAACCCGTCTGCATCCTGAACCGCTTTACAACTATACTGATGTAAAACTATAGCCGATCGATGCGACTCGTTCCTAAGTGCTAGCTATAGTTGGCGTTCGTGAACTGTAACATAAGACTATAGGCCAGTAGCCTCTTGTTTCCGGACATGAACTCGGTCGGGACGACGAGTAACGTGGCTGTCGCCGTCGAGAACGTCGGCGGAATCGAGGAAGAATCGCTCTCGTTTGCGCCCGGAGTAACGGTGCTGACTGGAAAGAACGCGACGAACCGAACCTCTTTGTTGCAATCGCTGATGGCGGCGGTGGGAAGCGACAACGTCTCGCTCAAATCCGACGCGGAGCAGGGTGAGGTCACGCTCTCGCTCGACGGTGAGACGTACACGCGGACGCTCGTGCGCGAGGACGGACGAATTCGGACCAGTGGCGATCCGTATCTCGACGACGCGGAGCTCGCGGACCTCTTCGCGTTTCTCCTCGAATCGAACGAGGCCAGACAGGCCGTCCGACGCGGCGCGGACCTCAGGGAACTCATCATGCGACCGGTGGACACGGACGCGATCCGAGCCGAGATCGAACGCCTGGAAGCCGAAAAACGACGACTCGACGACGAACTCGCAGAGCTCGCTGATCTCGAGGAGGAACTCCCCGGATTGGAGGAACGGCGGACGAACATCGAATCGGACATCGCTGACCAGGAGGCGACGCTCGAACAGAAGCGATCCGCGCTCGACGCGCTCGACGCGTCGCTCGAAGATTCGAAGGAGAAACAGGAGCAACTGGACGCGAAACTCACCGAACTCGAAACTGCCAGGACCGATCTGGAAGGGAAGCAAACGCGGCTCTCGACCGAACGGGCCAGCATCGAGTCCTTGCGGGAAGAGCGAACGGACCTCGAAGCAGACCTCGACGACGTCCCCGACGGCATCGCCGACAGGATCGACCAACTCGACGCTGAATTGGACCGCGTCCGCGAACACAAACAGTCGCTCGATGCCACGATTACCCAACTCGGACAGGTGATCCAGTTCAACGAATCGGTCGTCGACGGCGAGTCGGACGCGGTGCTGGACGCACTCGACGCCGACGGCGAGGGCGAGTCAGTCACTGACCAACTGCTGGCAGACGACGGGGACGTTGTGTGCTGGACCTGTGGCTCCGAGGTAGCGCAGTCGAGCATCACGAACACGCTGGAAACCCTTCGCACGCTCCGACAGGAGAAAGTCACCGTGCGTCGGGACTGTCAGGCAGACATCGACGAGTTGCAGGCCGAGAAACGAGACCTCGAAGACGAACGAGCCGAGCGGGAGCGCCTCCAACGTCGACTCGACGACGTCGACGACGAAATCGAGCAGCGACAGGAGGCCGTCGCGACGCTCGAAAGCGAGATCGAGTCGCTCGAAGCAACGATCGAAGAACTCGAAGCGGCCGTCCAGCAACGGGAGTCCGAGCAGTACGACGACGTGCTGGAGCGTCACCGCGAGGTAAACGAAGCCGAGTTCGAACTGGAGTCGTTGCAGGACGACCTCGCCGACGTCGAGGCGGAGATCGAGCGGATCGAGGCGGAGATCGACCGCCGTTCGGACCTCGAAGACCGACGCGAATCGGTCGCAGCGGAACTGACCGAACAGCGGACGAAAATCGACCGACTG
This sequence comes from Halorientalis brevis, assembly GCF_042678165.1. Lineage (GTDB taxonomy): Archaea > Halobacteriota > Halobacteria > Halobacteriales > Haloarculaceae > Halorientalis > Halorientalis brevis. Next base: position 108,030 of record NZ_JBHUDJ010000011.1, read on the forward strand.
GAAGCCGACGTGGTCGACATATTCAACGAGGAGATGGCTGCCGTCCTCTCCTTGCTCGATTACGACAACATCGAACGGATCTGGATCGAACGGCGGGAACGAGAGAGCGGGGGGCGCCGAACGGAGACGGAACACGTGTTCGATCTACACGTGGTTCGGGGCAGCACCGACGGCGCGGCCTACGAGGACAGGATCGAGCACTTGAGCGAGAGCGAACGCGAGGTCGCCGGACTCGTGTTCGCGCTCGCGGGGTATCTCGCACACGACGTGTACGAGTCGGTCCCGTTCATGCTGCTCGATTCGCTGGAGGCGATCGACGCCGAGCGGATCGCCGACCTCATCGAGTATCTGAGCGAGTACACGCCCAATCTCGTCGTCGCGTTGCTCGAAACCGACGCGGCCGCTGTGGATCAGCAGTACGAACGAATCGAGATGGGCGCGTAAACGGACGGCTCACAGCACTGCCGTCGAGTCTGCGATCGAAGTGAGCCCCTCACGGAGGGCCACTGACGGCTCGTAGCCCAATCGGCGGCGCGCCTTGCTGACGTCCGCACAGCTTTCGGGAATATCGCCCGCTCGCCGGTCTCGATGGACGATCTCGGCCGTCGACCCAGTCACGTCGCGAATCAGTTCAGCCAGTTCGCGGATCGAGATCGTCTCGCCGGTGCCGATGTTGTAGGCATCGCCGGTGTGTTCAGTCGTGGCGGCGAGCAGATTTGCCCGGACCACGTCGTCGACGTGGACGAAATCCCTCGTCTGCGTTCCGTCACCCTCGACCGTGATCGGGCCGCCGTCGTGGGCCTGCTCGAGGAAGATGCTGATGACGCCGCTATAATCGCCGTGACCCTGCCGGGGACCGTAGACGTTGAAGTATCGAAGGACGACGGTCGGGAGGTCGTACAGTTCGTCGAACCGCTGGACGTGGTGATCGGTGGCGAGTTTCGAGATTCCGTAGGGGGACGTCGGCCGCTTTCGGGCGGTCTCCGTAATCGGGATCTCGTCGGGTGTCCCGTAGATCGCAGCGGACGAGGGGACGATGACGCGAGCGTCTTCCATCCGGGCGTGATCGAGTACTGAAAGCGTCCCGGCGGTGTTTATCTCCTGGCAGGCTCGCGGCTTCGTGACGGATTCCTCGACGCTGACCATGGCGGCGTGGTGGAACACGAACTCGACGTCCTGCATGGCCCTGCTCAGCGTGCCGTCGTCGCGAACGTCTCCTTCGATGACCTCCACGTCGGTGGGGAGGTTCATGCGACTCCCGTTCGAGAAGTCATCGAGGACTCGAACCTGGTTGTTCGTGGCGAGCGACTCGACGATGTGACTCCCGATGAAGCCGGCCCCGCCAGTGACGAGGACGGTCCGGTCCGTGAGGGTCGATTGCATAGTAGAGGCAGGCACCCCGGTTGCCGAATTGGGGGCGGACCGGCGCTCCGGGGCGCGAGTGGCTGTTCCAGAACGGCAAGTAAAGTTATCCGTACGGTAGAACCGGCGGGAGAGGGTCTGAATGTAGTAATCCCCGAATACTCAATCGTGTCTCGGTCCCAGTATCATTCGTTTCTGCGGGAGCTAGATTCTCCCTTCTCTCGCCGTAGCGCACGTATTCTAGGCATAACAAACTGTGATTGCTCGAACCGAGGTTGTATGAGCGAACCCGTCGCTTTCACCGATATTTACGTCGACGAATCTATCGTTGATCGGGTAACCGACGTACTCCGGAGCGAACGGTACGTCAAGGGCCCGATGGTCGAACAGTTCGAGTCGGCCTTCGCCGACTTCTGTGAGACTGACCACGCCGTCGGCGTGGCGAGCGGAACCGACGCCATCTACCTCGCGCTCAAAGCCGCGGGAATCGGACCCGGGGACGACGTCCTGGTCCCGGCGCACACGTTCTTCGCGTCGGTCAGCCCCGTGGTCGAACTCGGGGCGAACCCCGTGTTCGTCGACATCGACCCGGTCACGTACACGATGGGCGCGCTGGACCTGGAGGAGAAAGTCGCCGACGCCGACAATCCCCAGGCCGTCGTTCCGGTTCACATCTACGGTCACCCGGCCGAGATGCACTCGATCGCGAACGTGGCCCGGAAGCACGGTCTCACGCTGGTCGAGGACTGCTGCCAGGCCCACGGGGCGACGTATCGAGGCGATCCCGTGGGGAGTTTCGGCGACGCCGGGTGTTTCAGCTTCTACCCCTCGAAGAACATGACCGTCGCCGGCGACGGCGGGATGCTGGTCACCGACGACGACGACCTCGCAGCGGAGGCCCGCGCGATGCGCAACCACGGACGCGACGACACCGGTGAACACGTCCGACTCGGGCTGAACCACCGGCTCAGCGAACTCCACGCAGCCGTCGGGTTCGAGCAACTGGAGCACATCGACGACTGGAACCAACAGCGCCGAGACGCGGCCAGGCGATACAACGACCGCCTCTCGGACGTGAGTAGCGTCAAAGCCCCCAACGAGCGCTCAGACGTGGAACACGTCTATCACCTGTACGTCGTCCACGTGGCCGACCGCGACGACCTGCAGGAAACGCTCGAAGCGGACGGCATCGAAACGGGCATCCACTACGAGACTCCGGTCCACCAGCACCCGGCGATTCGGCGCCACCTCGACACGATTCCAAGTTTGACTCGCACCGAGACGTTGACCGACCGCATCCTCTCGCTCCCGATGCATCCGCGGATCACCGATGAGGAGATCGACAGGGTCTGCGCCGCGATCGAACGGCACTACGAAGAATGAACTACGGTATCGTCGGGACGGGCTACTGGGGCAAAAACCACGTTCGCGTCGCGTCCGAACTCGCAGCGGACGGCGTTCTCGACGACGTCGTCGTCTGTGACGTCGATCGGGAACGGGCGGTCGAACTCGCCGAGCGGTTCGACCTCGACTACTGCACGGACTACCGGGACGTGGACGTCGACGCCGCGTCGCTCGCGACGCCGTCGACGACCCACGAGCAGATTGCGACCGACCTCCTCGCGTCGGGGACGGACCTACTCGTCGAGAAACCGCTCGCGCTGGACGCAGACGCGGCGTGGAACATCGTCGAGACTGCCGAGGAGTACGACCGGACGCTCGGCGTGGGCCACATCTTCCGGTACCATCCAGCGCTCACGGAACTGAAGCAGTGGATCGACGACGGCAAACTCGGCGAGATCAAGTACCTGCACACCGCGCGGTTCGCGTTCGAAGTTCCGCGTGAGACGACCGGCGTCCTCTACTCGCTCGCCGTCCACGACGTGGACATCTACAACTACCTCCTGGACCGGCAGCCGACGCGAGTCTACTGTAATCGGGATTCGCACCTGCGCGACGGCATCGACGAGACGGCGACCGTGGAACTCGAATACGGTGATACCAGAGGCGTCATCCACTCGTCGTGGCAGATCCCCGTCTTCGGCAAACGGCGCGACCTCGCGGTCATCGGCACGGACGCGGCCGCGTACGTGGACTACCCGAGCGACACGGAGATCGAACTGTACGAGACGAGCGTCGCGGATCTCGGCGACGGGCAACTCGAACTCCGTAACGACGGGCCCACTGTCCACGAGATGCCCGAACGGGAACCGCTCAAGGCCGAAATCCAGTCGTTCATCGACGCCACTGCCGCGAACCGGGACCCGCTGGCGAGCGGCACTATCGGTGCCCAGACAGTCGAAATCCTCGAACGAGCCAAGCACTCGGACGAGAGCGACGAAGTACTCTCGCTTTCACCGACGAACTCCCTGACGACGAGAACGTCGTAGTCAGTACCGTTCTGTGTTGTAAGGCTGATCGGGCGCTTTTCTTGTGTGTATACAAAATAATGCTCTGTATACAGTCAGAAATATGCAACTCTCGCGTCAGCCGTCGTAGTCGGAGGCCGTGAGGTACACTTTGCGCCCGTCGAGATAGGTCCAGGCTGGTTCGTGCGGTGGGAAATCGAGCGCGCGGATCTTGTCGTAGATGGCCAGTTCCGTCTCCGTGTCCGCGCCGCGGAACTCGTCGATGGGAATCTCTTTCTCACCGTCCAGACTCTCCTTGGTGTAGAAGTATCGCTTTCCGTCGTACTCCTCCTGGGGCGTCGCCATGTCGGTGACGTGTCCAGTCGCGATGGCGGGGAGCATCTCTTCGAAGAGCTGTATCGAGGCGGCTCTGGTTCGCTCGTACAGCGACCGGGCGGTGTCGGATTCGGTGATGGGGACGAACTTGCGGTCGACGATGTCGCCGGCGTCGACCTTCGGTTCCATGAAGTGAAGGGTCGTGCCGTGTCGCCAGTGTTCGTCGTCTCTGGCGTTCATGATGGAGTGGCTGAAGACGTTGCTGCCCCGGTAGCGCGGCAGTTCCGCCTGGTGGAGGTTGAGAGCGCCGTCCTCCGGGTGGTCGAGCAGATCCGGCCCGAGGATGTTCGGGTAGTAGACGCTGAGGATGTAGTCGAGGTCCAGGTCGAGGACGCGCTCTTCCTCGTCGAGCGTTGCGATGGGATAGCCGAGTTCCAGCGCACGATCGTGGACGGACCCTTCCCACCAGGCGTCGTGATCCCGTGGATAGGTGACGACGAGTTCGGTCTCGATCTCGTCGGCGTCGGCGAGGCGTTCGAGACAGGCCAGCCCGAGCGGATGACTCCCGAAGAACGCTATCGATGTCATGCTGTCTGTCACCGCAAGAAATCCCCGCGGGTTTTGTTATGGACCGCTTTTGTGATACTTCTAGGCGAGGAAGCTCCGGACCTCTGCCAGGTCGAGGAGTCCGCTCGCGATCGAGAGGATTCCCCAGACGACGATCCCCGTCAGGACTGCCCCGAAGAGGCTCAGGAAGCCGCTAACGTGAGGGATGACGAGGCTCACAGTTCCGCCCATCACGAGGGCAATGACGCTGATGCGGCCACATTGTCTGAGCAGGTAGTCGACTCGGAGGTCCAGTTCGCGGTGGATGTAGTAGACGTTCACGGCGGTGTACGTCGAGTAGGTCACGAGCGTCGCGATGGCAGCGCCGACGACGCCGAACGGGGGGATGAGCGCGAAGTTCAACACGACGTTCCCGATGGCGGTCGTCCCCCGCGCGATTGCCCGAATCCTGGCGAGACCGAGGTAGTCCAACCCGTTGCCGGTGATCTTGTGGATCGCCCGGACGATGATGAAGACGCTGAACAGTTGCAACACCGGGACGGCACCGAGATAGTCGGTGCCGAAGATGATGCGTACTGCGGGTTCAGCCACGAGGAGCAGGCCGACGGCGGCCGGCAGGTAGAGCAACAGGATGTTCTCCATCGACCGCTCGTAGAGGGTGGCTGCGCGGTCGGCGTCGTCGCCGGCGCTCTGTTCGCCGATGGCCGGCGAGATAGTAAACCCCAGCGAGGTCGCCGGCGCGATACAGAAGTCCGCGATCTGGGCCGCCAACGTGTAGTAGCCCACGGCCACCGGGCCGATGAGCGCGCCGATGATGACCTTGTCCACGCGACTGTCGAGGATGACGCTGACGCGCGTCGCAGCGGTCGGAATGCTGTATTCGAGAATCCGTCGCTTGAGTCCCGCAGCGCGCTCGGTCGCGCGATCGTATCCGATCAGGACGTTGTTCTTGAGGACGTAGAACCCGACGGCTGCGGCGACGAGATACCCCGTGAGATAGCCCGCGAGCGCACCGGCAGCACCGAACCCGAGGACGACGAACAGCACCGCGAACAGCACGCGACCCCCGCCGTTGACTGCGCTGATGACTGCGCTGTACTCGACGCGGTTGAACCCCTGGAACACGTTCGTGAGATACGTGAACAGCGCTCGGGCGGCCACGTAGCCGCCCCCGATGAGGAGCAGCGGGGCGACGGCCGGGTTCCCGAGTAGATCGGCGAGTTGGGTGTGGATCAGGACGATCACGACGCCGACGACGATAGTCAGCGCCACCAGGATGGCGAGCGAGATGCGGATGATGTGGGGAATCTGCATCTCGTCGCTGGCCGAGTACTCGGCGATGTATCGCCCCGTCGCTTTCGGGAGGCCGAGCGTCCCGAACATGGAGCCGATACTGAGGACCGAGATGGCGAAGTACAACAGTCCGTAATCGCCGGGATCCAGGAGGTACCGGGTCAACAGGAACAACAGCACCGCGTTAGACGCGACGTAGATGAGGCGCGCCCCGAGGAACGCTTTGACGCCTCGTGAGATGCGCTCACTGAGGCTCATTCTTGTTCGTCGATGTAGTACAACCTGAAGTCACCGTTCGACCGGACGCGGTGGATGCCCGGGGTGGTTCTGAGCCCCCGGAACCCCTTCGTGGAGTACTCGAACCCGTCGTACAGGGCGACCTGGGTTTGTCGATCCTGGGCCGTCACCGGGACGTACCTGTCCCGATCGTAGTGTTGGGTCATGTTGTTCCCCCACACCGATGGCGGGATGGATTCCTCGTACCCTTCGAAGACCGCACCGCTCGGGGTCCGTTTGTCCTCTCTCGACGTGCCGTAGATCGCGTCGATGTACCGTTTGGGGCCGCCGTCGATACCCGTGAACCAGACCTCGGAATCGCGGGAATCGAAGGTGTTGGCGTACCCGGTCATGGTCATCTTGGTGACCTGGTCGGAACTCCGGTAGATGTAGGGCGATTCGTGGACGTGCGCGGCCTGCATCGCCAGGAAAATACCGAACACGACGACTGCGACTGTCTGCACCGCCCGCCACGACCCCCACGGGATGCTGAAAGGAATCCCCTCCAGGACGCCGACGATCGCGAGGACGGTCACGACGACCATGATCGCGCCCAGATACCGAAACGGATACACGGAGACGCTCGCGGCGAAAAAGAGGAGGAACGTGACGCCGAGGAAACCCAGACCGAACGAGAGGTAGCGGAGCGTCGTCCCCTGGACCGGGTCGTCGTCGAGGCGGCCGAGCACCGCCAGCAACGCGACGAAGCCGGCGATCACCGAGAAGATGAACGCGACGAGGAATATCTTCACGAACAGCTCTTCGATGCTGCCGCCGAGGATCGCGAGCGACGTCGTCCGGCCGGTCACCTCGTCGCCGACGGCTTCCGTTCCGCCGATCAATCCGTTGACGAACGATTGCACTGCGGACCCTGATCGGTCGAACCGCATAGTCCAGGCGAGAAACGCCAGGAAGACGAACGCGAACTGAAAGTAGAACGGCCGCTGGTTACTGACCGGATGGTCCCGCTTGAACAGGCGATAGAGGAACTGGACCGCGACGATCCCGCCGAACAGCAGCAGCACGCTGCTGGCCTGTTGGGGGTGGAGCACGACGATGGTGAGGGACGTGAGCGCCAGGAGGGCGCCGACGGACGTCACTGAACGCGGGAACGAGTCGTCCGGGAGCGTGACGTACTTGATGGCGAGATACAGCATGAGCGGGATGAAGAAGATCGCCTGTGCGGTCGGATACGGGAGGTGAAAGACGCTGACGTTGTTGATGGGGAGCAAGAGGAGAGCGGCGACGAACCCCGTGACGACCGCCCAGCGTGAGTCGGTCAACTCCCGAACGCACAGCGGGACGAAAACGACGAAGACGGCGGTAAAGATGAGGACCACGTACTGCATGGCCCGCGTCAACTCGACGTCCAGGACCGACTTGACGAACACGGAGGTCGTGTGGATGCCTGGATACATGATGTTGAACGGGCTGAGACTGCCGTCGTCGATCAGTCTGGCCCATCCGAGGTGACTCAGGGAGTCACCCGGACCGTAGAAGTAGTAGTTTCTGACGATGGGGAGCCCGAGAATGGCGAACACGGACAGTCCGAGGAGCGCGAGCGCTGCGAGTCTGATGCGGCGGGTGACTGCCCCGTGATAGGCGACGAACAGGCCGATGAGAACCGCCATGCCGACGCCGAGCCAGAAGGCGTTCGGCGTGGCCGCGTAAATGTCGAGTTCGTAGTGACGGCCGGGGGCGGCCCACGCACTGAGGACACCGATCGCGAAGGCGAGGAATCCGGCGGCGAGCAACACCCGCTGGTGCCAGGCTGGACTATACTCCGACATCTCGTGGTCCCTCCAGTACGTCCGACGACCGTCCGGTGGAACTGTCGTGAACAGTGGCTCGACGTTGGGTACAGATCATATCACGTTCCGGCTGTCTGCGGGTCGGTGTCACCGTATCGCTGGGTCGTTTGAGCGTTGTACATGGCTTTTCTGCGACTGGTGCAGGTCAGCTGTGTCGGTTACGTCTCTGCGAGCACGTCTCGATACACGCCGCGAATGCGCTCTCCCATTCGTTCGATGGTGAGGTCTTGGACGTGTTCTCTGCCGTTCGATCGCTCGTCGGCTTCGAGTGCGGCCACCAGCCCGTCCACGAGTTCCCGGTCGGTCTGACCGACCGTCGAGTGGGTGACGCCGTCGAGGCGTTCGGGGACGTCCCCGACGTCTGTGGCGACGACCGGGAGATTGCACGCGAGCGCCTCCTTTACGGTGTTCGGTGACCCCTCTCGGTGAGAGGTCAGCAGCATCACGTCGGCCGCGTTCAGGTAGGTCGGCATGTCCGAGTGGTCGACACCGGTGATGGTGTGTAATTCGACGGGGCCGTCGAATCGCTCCGCTGCCGTCTGGAACACCCGCTTCGCTCGCGGGAAGTTCTTGACGGTGCGTTTCGGCGGGTACGGAAAGACGACGTGCTTGACGTCCGGTGGCCACCCGAGTTCGGTCTGTGCCTCGCGTTGGGGTTGGGGCTGGAACTGGTCGAGCTTCAACCCGTGTGGGATCACGTAACAGTCGCGGTCGAGCTCTGCCGCCATCCGTTCGGACATCACGATGACGGCGTCGGCGAAGGGGACACAGCGTTTCGTCATCCAGCCGTACTCGCCCATGAGGTCTGACCCCCACAGCGAGAGGACGACGGGGAGTTTCCGCTGGACGAGCGCCGCCGGCGCCGTCAGGCCGTAGTTCGCGTGGAGCAGGTCGTACGACGAGGAGGCCTCGCTCATAACGGCGGGGAGATACCGGGCGTAGTCCCACACGGACCGCGTCGCGGTCTCGTTTTTCTCGGTGGATTCGCTCTTGTTCTCGCCCGGAACCGGAAGCGTCTCCGTGCTGACCCCCTGTGCTTCGAGCGTTTCGATCTGCTGGTTGTAGAACGTCGAATCGACGTTCGTCACCAGGTTGAGCACGCGGAGGGACGTCTGGGTGTCTGTACGGACGCCGTCCTGATCGGGAGTACTCAGTGTCACCGGACTAAGGCCTGATATGTTTTCTTCGCGAGGGACATCGTTCGGCCGCTCGATTCGATTCCGTAGTACGGCACGAGGTCCGCGCCGAATTTGCTCTTGTACCGACAGAGCCGCTCCGTGTTCGCGCCCATCAGGTCGTAACTGCGCACCGACTCGCGCGGTGGATCCTCGATGATGTCCTCGATGATGCGCCAGTGGAGGAGGCTGTTGACGCTGACGCCATCGTGGACGGTGCGCGTCCCGCCCTGCCAGTAGTAGCCCGCGTCGTTCGAGTACAGGACGGTGACGCCGGTCAACAACTCCCCGTTCCGGCCGCGGGCGGTGTAGACGCGAGCGCGATCGACCGCCTGGAGCTCCGAGACGAGGTCCTCGACGTAGTCGCGCGGGAGCGAGAACCCGCGGCCCTGCTCCCGATAGCGGTCTCGCGTCTGGTCGTAGACGGCCCGTGCTGCGTCGACTCCTTCCCGCTGGATCGAAACGTCGAGGTCTTCGGCGTCTCGAATGTCGCGGCGGAGGCTCTTGCTGAAGGACTCGAGCACCGCGTCGGCATCGCGGTCGTCCAGATCGAGCACGTACGTGAACTTGGTGGCCAGGTCGAAGTCCTGCCAGCGGAAGGGTCGCGGGTCCGCGTAGGTCGTGTTACAGACCATCCGGAACAGTTCCAGCGGCGTGTCCGCCTCGACCGCTTCGAGGACGGCTTCGGTGAACCGCTGGTTGACCTTCTCCTGTTTGCGACGCTTCGGACTGTTCGGCATCAGGACAGGCCCCAGTCGCGGGATGTTCCGGCCCGGCGGCGGCGAGAACACGAGCGTGCGGAACATCCCCTCGTCGACGACGACGGGCATGAGAGCGACCGGATGGTGCCCCTTGTACCCGGCGAACAGCCGCAGATCGCCGTCGACGTGGTCAGCGAGGACCGACAGGGCTGTCGGCGTATGGAACACCTCGAAGCCCTCGTCCGGAAGCGCCTCTGTCCACTCGTCGAGATCTATGCGTTCGACTCGCATCGATTGTCTGCCGCAAAAACGATCGTTTTGGTCATTGTTATCTCCAGCTTACGACTCACGGATGCGCGAGGTCGCCATTTGGGGACCGGTATGGTTCAGACTCCGGTACAGTTCGCCGACCGGTCCGACCCAGGCACCGAGTTCGCGGGCGCGTTCGATCAGACGCCGGTACAGCCGCGTGAATCCCGGATGGTCGTCGCTGAAGTAGCGCGGGTGCCAGAGCAGCGACATCACGGCGTTGTTGTTGCGTGCTTCGAGCAGCAACTCTTCGCACTGGTTCCAGGTAGCGTCCCAATCCGCGGCCGGGTCCGGGAGCGTCGTGTCCATGATCGTCACCGGGAAGACGACGAACTCGTCGTCGAAGGGCCGGAGCGGTTCGTACCCGTGTTTGAATCCGCTCGTCGTGACCGAGCCCGGCGTCGCGTCGTACAGGAATCCCGCTTCCCGCTGTTTGATCCACGTCGTCGGCCAGTCGAGGTTCAGGTAGTGCTGGCGGACGCCCGTGACCTCGTGGTCGAGGATCGATTCCAGCGTCTCTTTCTCCGATTCGAGGAGGTCGGCGTCGCGATAGGACTCGTACGACCCGTGCAGTTCGACCTCCCAGCCGTTCTCGTCGAGCCGAGTGATGAGCTGCTGGATTCGTGGATCGGAGAGCGAGTACCGGCCGGCGTACAGCTGCCAGGCTCTCGGATTGAACACGTCTCGGACGGGCCGGTCACGGATGATGTGCTGTTCGTCCAGGAAGTACCACGTGGACCGCACGTCGAGGTCGGACTCGAGCTCCAGGATCTCCTCGAACGTCCAGTAGGCGTTCCGATTCGGGAGGAAATCCAGAAGCTGCGACGGGTCCCGCTCGGTGAGGAGGTTGTACGCCGCCTGGTAGGTCTTGTACGGTCTGTCCACGTCGTGGGTGAGACAACAGGCGAAGGTGTGGTCCGCAGCGACGGACCCCTCACGCCAACTCATAGGACTGGCCTCCGTTCTGCAGGTGTTTGGCGGGTTCCTCCTGCCGGGGCCCCTGCTGGCGGATCGCGTCGACGATGAACGCGGTGACGTCGATCGTGTCTGCGAGTAGCTGGTCACGGCGTTCTGCCCACCGTTCGGTGGCCATCGGGTCGACGGCGAGGTTCTTGGCGTTGATCACTGCCTCGTCCTCGGTGTCGAACGACAGGACGAGGCTGTATCTGGATTCGAGTTCCTCGACGTGGCTGATCGCGTCCGCCGTGGCGAACAACTTCGACCGGACGCTCGGCGTGCCGAGCAGGCCCGCTTCGACGGCCATCTTCTGTGAGTCCCCGACGTACAGGTCGGCAAAGGCCAGGAGGTGGTGGACGTGCTCCGGCGGGACGGGGAACTCCGTCGCGTCGACGTCGTCGGGGGGCGTACACGTCGCGGAGAGGTAGACGTCTCCGTGGTCGCTGAGAAACGAGACGAGTTCCCGTTTCGCCGGCGCGCTGAAGCCAGCGCCGCCGACGTCGTAGTGGCCTTCCCAGGAGTCGAACCGGAGGACGAAGAACTTGCTCGCGGGGTCGACGCCGTTCGACTCGAGGATCTCCGTACTGGGATCGAAACGGTCCGGGTGGAGGTACGCCAGTTCGTGATAGCCGTCGTACCGGCGGTGTTTCGGCCCGAGGTCCACGCTGAACGCCCGTGGCGTGTAGACGTACGTCGTGAACGGGTTCGTCACCCGCCCCGCGACTTCGGTCGCGACCTCGTCGTCGTTGAAGATGAGGCTGCGTGCACCGGAGAGATGTGCCGCGTGGACCGCACAGGGGGTGAAGTGGCTCACGACGACGTCTGGCTCGAACCGGCGAGCGAGCTGGACGAGTTTGTACTCGCGGATCGCCCACTCCGGGATCGGGAACAGCCTGGACCGCCGCTGTTTCGAGATCGGGCGATGACTGATCCCGGAGGCGTCGAGGAGATCGGTGGTGATGCCCTTCTTCCGCGAGGTGACGGTCACTTCGTGACCGTCTCGCTCGAGTTCTGTGATCGCGTGTTTGAACAGATGTACGTGCGACGGCTGGCTCACGTCGAAGAGGACACGGAGGGACCGAGACGAACTCATGTTAGCAAATTCAGTCCCCGCTTGACGACGTTGACCGCCGTATCTTTCGCGTGCTCGCTCACGAACTCGGGGTAGCTTCCGGCCCATCGATTCGGGTGGACCAGGACGTACGGGTGGTCGACCTCCTCGGTGAGCAAGAGCCCGATGAGTTCGAACGTGGTGTCGACCTGCACGTCTTTCTCCCCCTCGCCCATCGTGTGGTCTTTGACCTTGAGCGGTCCGTCCCGCCAGGTTCGCCCGGTGTCGGAAAAGTACGTGAGGTCGGTGAAATCCGCCGACAGATAGGCCTCTCCGAGGAGGTCGAAATCCGCGAAGTCGGCCTCCTTCAACAGGTCGCGGTTGTCGTATGGGGTCAAGGGATTGCCGTGCATGCAAACCGTGTCGACGTCGACGATCGTTCGAAGTTTGTCGAGTTCCGTCCGGAACGACGACAGGGCGGCCTCCTGATCGCCGTCCGCGCGGTCGAGATCCTCGAAGTGGTACCCGACCTCGTGGCCCAGGGCCTCGATGCGTCTGATGAGGGCCGGTTTGAACGTCTTGCCGATGGTCCGCACGTAGTAGGTGCCGCTGATGCCGTGTTCGGCTTCCAGGCGAGCCATGGCCAGGGCGTTCTCGGGTTTGCGGTCGATGTCGTGGCGAAGAATGACGAACTTCTCCGGGAGTCCGTCACCGCCGTCGGCCTTCGGGCGTCCGCTGACCCCGTCACTGGCCGTGTGCGCGAGTGACTCCGCGTCAACGGGCTTGCGTCGCAGGTACTGTTCGACAGTGAGAAACTCGTATCCCGCTGTCAGTCCGGCTTCGAGCAGGTCACGATACGTGGTGTACGTGAAATCGAGCCCCCACGAGGTCACCGTCGTTCCCTCCGTTGTGGACGGTGCCTGGGTCGCTGCTTCCTCGTGTGATACGCGTGCGTCCGTGAAGTCATGGGCAGAAGCGATTCCGTCGGTTGGCCGTCGTCGATCAGTATCTCTGTCACAGTCATACACTCGGTGGATTGGGCGGTTGGATGCGGATAGATAGCATTGCCGTGCGGACTGGCAGCATATCGCCCCCGAGTCGGACTGGGGACGCGTTGCTTCGTCCCGCGATGTCGGTGCGCTAAACCTTGTTATTCTCTACCTATCGGCGAGATATGTCATGTTAGTTATCTTGGGGTCGTAACGTGTCGGAATAGGGTCGAACGGAGACCGGTAGATATGTTCCGCTTACTCGGAACACGAGTGGGTAACAAAGGTCCGCGAACGGCCTGCCTCTCTGCAGGGATGACACCGTTCTCGACTGACACTGCGTGGGTCGCAGACCATCTGGTACGCGATCGACGGTCGAATGTGGGGCAGGAGTAATGGACGAGCACAAACGCGTCATCTTCGACGTCAACCATCCTGCCCAGGTCCACCTGTTCAGACACGCGATCACGGAACTGGAGGACCGCGGGCACGACACGCTCGTGACGTCACGCGAGAAGGAGATCACCACCGACCTCCTCGACGCCTACGGCATCGATCACGAACTGCTCTCCACGGCGGGCGACGGGGCAGTCTCCCTCGTGACCGAGCTCCTGGGCCGGGAATGGCGACTGCTCAGTGTAGCGCGGGAGTTCGAGCCGGACGTGATCGTGAGCCGGCTGAGCCCCGCTGCAGCACACGTCTCGACGGTGCTCGGCTGTCCCAACGTGGTGTTTACCGACACGGTCGTTCCGTCGAAGCTGATGCGGACCCTGAACTACGGGATGACGCTCCCGTTCGTCGACGTGGCCTGTATTCCCCCGAATTTCGAGCTTCCGTTCTCGCCGGCTCGCACTGTGACTGCCGGCTTTCACGAACTCGCCTACCTGCATCCGAACCGCTTCGAGCCCGACGCCGAGCGGCTCGCTGCGGCCGGGGTGGCGGTCGACGAGCCGTACTTCGTCCTCCGGTTCGCCAGCTGGGACGCGTACCACGACGTGGGTAACGAGGGCTGGTCGCGGCAGGGCAAACGGGACATCGTCTCCTTCCTCGACGACCACGGGACCGTGTACATCACGAGCGAGTCTGAACTCCCGTCCGAGTTCCGCGAGTACCAGCTGTCGGTCCCGCCGCACCTCATCCACGATCTCCTGTACTTCAGTGACCTGTATCTCGGCGACTCCCAGACGATGTGCACGGAGGCGACGTTGCTCGGCACGCCGTCGATCCGCGTCAACTCCAAGGTCGGGACGCACGACATGAACAACTTCGTCGAACTCGATCGCCGTGGACTCCTGTTTTCGTACCCGGACGAGCGGGACGCACTCGCACAAACGCGAGCGATCGTCACCGGTCAGGTCGATGCGGACTGGGAACGGAAGCGACAGGCCCTCATCGACGACAAGCGTGACGTGACGTCGCTGATGCTCGAATTGATACTGCGTTCCGATGCAGCACCGGAAACCGAGGCCCCAGTGGATAGCCCTCGTTCGCGGGCGGCGAACGACTAGGAGGCGCACGCTCTGGCCCGAAATCGGCCGTTGCTGGCATCTGATTAACAGCACGTTATTCCGCCTGGGACGACCATAACAATGGGCATTCCATCCGCGAACGCGTACTATGGCGCTCAGAACTGCCGTTGTCGGCGGAGGAACTATTTCAGGTCGTCATCTCGATGGACTCTCAGACTGTCCGTACACTGATCTCGTCGGGATCTGTGACGTCGACGCCGACCGCGCTCGGTCCGTCGCTTCCGAGTACGGCATCGCGAACTACACCGACATGCAGGAGCTGTTGGACGACGCGAACCTCGACTGGGTGCACATCTGTACGCCGGTCGCGACGCATCTCGACCTGGCGACGATGGCCATCGAGGCCGGCGTGCCGGTGCTCATCCAGAAGCCCGTCACGGAGACCGTCGAGGAGTACGAGCGACTGAAAGCGACCGCAGAGAAACACGACGTTCCGGTCTCGGTCGTCCACAATCACGACTTCGACCCGGCGATGCGGAAGCTCACGGCGGCGATCGAGGACGGGGCCGTCGGCGACGTTCGATCCGTCGAAGTCCGGTACGCCGGGCAGACCTATCCGGACGACGTGCGCCGCGGCGAGTGGGCCTTCCAGTTGCCGGGCGGTGAGTTCGAGGAAGGCATTCCGCACCCGCTGTACCTCCTCCTGCGCGTCGGCGGCTACCCGCGCGACCTCGACGACGTCCAGGTCAGCACGCATCTCGTCAGGGAGTACGACCGGCCGTTCACGTACGACGGCACGAAGGTGCAGTACGTCAGCGACTCAGACGTGCTCTGTAGCACGACGCTGTTGCCCGGCGACGTGCCGGACAAGGGCGTTCACGTCCACGGAGACGACGGCGTGCTGATCGCTGATCTCGTCTCCCAGACGCTGGTCAGGCTCGACCGCGACTATCAGGCCTCGGCGATCAATCGCGCTCTCAGCAACGTCAAACGTGCCGCTGATCGATTGCTGGGGAACGTGGACAATCTCAGAGCGTTCGTCAGGGACAAGCGGTCCGACGAGTGGGACGTGAAGACCGAGATGAACTCACACTACTATCAGTTCGAGGCAGATGCACTCGCGTTGGAGGGCCGAGGCGAACGACCCGTCCCGCTGGAAGAGGCGGGGTGGACGATCCGGCTCATGGAGGCCATTCGGGAGGCGGCAGCCGACCAGGCTGCGGTCACCCAGGATGCGTCAGTGACGAGATAGCCCGGTCGGCTGGGGTGCAGGGAGGTCGCGCTGCCGGCTGCCACTCAGAGCTCGTTTGCTCCGTGTAGCTGATCGGGGAGCGGATGGTGTTCAGCGGGGACACCAGCGGCCAGCGTTTCCGGTGGCACGTCTTCGGTGACGACAGCACCGGCAGCGACGAATGCCCGTTCGCCCACGGTCACGTCTGGGAGGACCGTGGCGTTGGCTCCGATGGAGGCGTTCGATTCGAGAGTCGGACCGACGAGACCGACGTCGGTCCGGAGGGGATAGGGGTCGTTCGTGAGGACCGCATGAGGGCCGAGGAAGACGCCGTCAGCGATGGTGGTCTCGGGCGGAACGTACACACCGGTCTGCATGCTCACGCGGGACCCGACGTCACAGGTCCCGTCGATGACCGTGTTCGTACCGACGATCACGTCGTCGCCGAGCGTGGAATGCTCGCGGATGATCGCGTTGTGTCCGGTCGTGAGATCGGTGCCGATCTCGACGTCGGGGTAGATGATCGACCCCGATCTGATCGTCGCACCGTCTCCGATCCGCGGGGGAGCGCTGTCCCCGTCGGGCGAGACTATCTGTACCGACCGCGCGATATCACAATCGTCACCGATGCGTGCTTCGATCACGTTGAATCACCATCTGTGTGCGGCATCTTCCTGCGTTGGGCTCGACACGGGAGGATCACCGGGGCGTCCAGTACGAGCGTTCGGTGGCGCTCTCGTGAACCGCTCCCGCGTCAGTTCGCTAGTAGCGGCGTTTGCGCCTTTGTTATGGATTCTCTGAACCTTGGTAGGAGTTCGATGTGCGAAACCCCGGGGTACTTCGACGGCGCACCGACCGAGAGCGGCCACACGATAGGTAAGATGGGATTACTCGGGCAGTCCAGCGGGTAACAAAGTGACGCGCCGACCGTCGCCAGTGATATGGGTACTGTCGTGCTTTCGGTCGACGCCGAACTCGGCTGGGGATTCCACGACCAGAAAGATCCACCTGCCGATCGACTCGCGAACGCTCGGCAGGGATGGCAGACGCTGGTCTCCCTCTGTGACACCTATCGGATCGATGCGACCTGGGCGGTCGTCGGCCATCTGCTCCTGGACGATTGCGACAACTGCCACGCGACCCATCCCACGCCACCCGGGTGGTTCGACCACGAGCGCGGCGACGACGCCATGCCGGCTTCCCTCCGGTACGGGGACGGGCTCGTCGAGGCGCTCCAGGATGCCACCGCAAACCACGACATCGGGTCACACACCTTTTCACACGTCGAGTTCGGAGACAGCGAGACGACGCGGGAGATGGCCAGATCCGAGGTCGCTGCCGGGATCGAACTCGCTCGGGAACGCGGGATCGAGATGCAGTCGTTCGTCTTCCCGCGGAACAACGTCGGCCACCTCGATGCGCTGGCGGCGTACGGCATCGAGTGTTACCGCGGCGTCAACCCCGCGACGAAGCGAAACGACGTGTGGGACGGCCCGGTCGGGAAACTCGCACAGGCGACGCTCGTTCGGCGGCCGCCACCGCTCGTCGAACCCACCGTCGATTCGTTCGGCCTCGTCAACATCCCCGCCTCGCTCCACCTGTTCAGCTTCGAGGGGCAGGCGCGGGACCTCGTCGAACCGGTGTTCGGCGATCCGATGGTCAAGCAAGCGAAACTCGGAATCGACGCCGCGAGGGAGCGAGACGGCGTCTTCCACATGTGGCTGCACCCCAACAGCATCACGGAACAGCGAGACGTGGACCGACTCCGCGAGATATTCAACTATCTCGATAGGCGACGGGGCCGGACGTCGCTGTCGGTGAAGACGATGGCCGAAGTCGCCGCGGAGACGCGCGCACAGGCGACGGAATCCAAAACGAGTCCGGTCGAAGGGACCTGAGACCCTTTGACCGGTCGATTCACGCGGTGTTCTGCTCACAGAACGGCAACTGCCAGTTTGTCGGATCGGTGACGTCTCTGCCTTCGATCATCCACTCGTTCTCGGTGTTCGTTCGCTGCAGCGGCATGGTGATGAGGATCGTCTGATTCGACACGGGTGACAGCGGGAGCTCGTCGTTGGGTTGGAAGCCGAACTGCCGAAGTAGCTTCGACGGGACGCCCGTCCCCGCGAACGCGAACACGTCGCTGTCGCGGTGGACCTCGAGGAGCCGTGAGAGGATCGCAGCGAACCCTGGGAGTCGATCCTCGCCTGAGAGCGGAACCGCGTCGACGATCCGCGTCAGCACACGGCCGCCGTGCTCGCGCGTCCCTGCGACCATCGCCGCGAACGGGTCGCCGTCGCGATTCGCGACGAAGGCGTCGTACTCCCAGTTGGGGTTCTCGAAGCGCCAGTCGTAGAACCGCCGGTCCCGGACGGCGTGGATCTCGCTCGGAACATGGCTCGTGCCGAGGGCTGCCAGCGTCTCGCTGGGGATCGTCGCGTGTCGGTCGACGGTGATCCGCTTCGAGGAATCGCCGTTGTGCCGACGGTCGCGGAAGCCGAGGTACCCGCTCGCGAGTCCGTCCAACACCGAGCCGGTCTGACTCGGCACCCACGAACCGAGTTTCTGGTCGATGAACTGCGACGGGGACTCGATCCGGAAGTGTGATCGGATCGGACTGACGGTTTTCGCACCTCCCTTGAGGTAGCCGGGCCGAGAGAGGTCGTTCGGGATGCTGAACATGACCTCCGGTTCTCGCTGGCGATAGTACTCGAACGCGAGCTCGTTCATCCGGGAGAACAGCCCCCGACTCCGATGGTCCGGGTGGACGCCGGTGTCGGCGGTCTGGAGACCGATGGCCGTTCGCGGGCCGGCGCGCAGGCGAAAGGCCATGAACGGCCGGACGCCGACGATTTCACCCGTGTCCTCGCGTTCGGCCACGAAAAGTGGAGTGTGTGCCAGATACGGGTTGTCGACGAACTTCCAGTCGAACCACTCCGTTCCCCCGTCGTGGGGGATCATGCCGATCGCGTCGTGCAGGTCGAAGAAGGGCTGCCTGTCCTCGGGGCGATATCGCCGAAGCGTGTACGTCTCCCCTTTCGCCTCGTGGGTGACGACCGGGTCCGTCTCGGTGGCCGTCTCGCGGAGCGCGACGTCGGGGGAACTCATTGGGCCGAGGGCGTCTCAGCAGCAGCGTCCTGGAGGCGTTCCTCTGCTTCGTCCCGATCCTCGGGATAGCCGATGTCCAGCCGCCAGCCTTCGAGGGCGATCGCGTCGATGGTGCGTCCGCTCTGGAGGAGGAGGTTCACGGCGTCCGTGATCTCGTACTCGCCGCGATCCGACGGCTGGACGAGGTGACAGGCGTGGAAGATGGCCGGCGTGAACGTGTAGAAGCCGGTCATCACGAGGTTGCTCGGCGGCTCGTCGGGTTTCTCGACCACTTCGACGATCTCGCCGTAATCGTTGGTGTCGCAGACGCCGTACCGCGATGCCTCCTCGTGGGGTACCTCTTCGACGAGGAAGGCGGCGTCGGCGCGGTCTTCCTGCTGTCTCCGGACCACGTCCTGGAGGTTGGCGCGGAAGATGTTGTCGCCCATCATCAGCATGAAGTCGTCGTCGATCTCCTCTTCGACGGTCAACAGGGCGTGGGCGAGCCCGTTCTGTTCGCGCTGGTGGGCGTACGTGATCGGAATGCCGCGGAACGCGTCCCCGTAGTAACTGATGATGTCTTCTTTGCGATATCCCACGACGACGATGAGTTCGTCGGCGTCGAGTTGCGCCATCTTCTCGAAACAGTGGGTGAGGATCGGTTTCCCGTCGACCTCAACCATCCCCTTGGGCTTGTCTTCGGTCAGTGGACGGAGGCGCGTTCCTTGGCCGGCTGCGAGAATAACCGCCTTCATAGTTGCCGGAGTCAGGGGCTGCAGACAAAGGTATGCGCGCGTTATGCGACTCTCGTCTCGATACGCTGTTTCTACCCGGCCAGAAGATGAGCGTTGGGAACAGCTCTGTCAGTCATCGTCGGCTGCTGATTCCGGCATCGCCTCTTCAACGTGTGATTTGAATACCTCACAGTCACACTCGTGTTCGAACTCGAAGCGGTCGTTGCAGATGTCCGCTTTCATCGGCGAGACGAACTCCTCTTGTACAGTACAGAGGGGGCGTTCGTGGTCGAAGTCCACGTCACCATCACTGTGACGATACTCCAGGTATGGGCACGTCATACTCCCTTCCTGCGCAGATGCACCCAATGTTATTTAGCCCGTAGTTCAGTAACAGGGTACTAATCCAACACGCGAAAACTGGCGTCTGAGGGGCGCTCGGAGGTCAAATATCGAGAAATCGGAGAAACTTATCGGTCGATACCGAGGATCGCTCGCGCTTCGTCGGGCGTCGCGAGTTCGCGACCCAGCCTGTGGATGACGTCTACCGACCGTTCGACGAGCTGTGCGTTGCTTTCGACTTGCTCACCCCGCTTGAAGTAGAGGTTGTCCTCCATGCCGACGCGGACGTGGCCGCCCATGATCGCCCCCATCGTCGTCAGCGGCAACTGATGTTGCCCCGTCGCGAGAATGTTGAAGAGGCTCTCGTCGGGGAGGTTGTTCACCATGTTGATGAGGTTCTCCGGGCTCGGGATGGTGAAGGTTCCGGGACCGAAGATGAGGTTGATGTAGTACGGCGGATCGAGGATGTCCTTCTCGATGAGCCGATACACCTCGTTGAGGTGGCCGTTGTTGAACACCTCCATCTCCGGTTTGATCCCCTTCTCGTTCATCTCCTGGGCGAGCGATTCGATGTTGTGGCGAGTGTGTTCGGTGATGATGTGCTGCCCGCGGTTGAACGGGCCCATGTCGAGCGAGGCCATCTCCGGGGCGGGATCGGTCCGGATGCCCGCGATGCGGTTCTCGTAGGGGCTCTGGCCGCCGGTCGTGTTCTGGATGATGATGTCGTCACACTCCTCGCGGATGGCGTCGTTGACTGCCTGAAGACGCTCTGGGTCGTTCTCGCCGTGTTCGTCACGACCGTGGACGTGGACGATAGCGGCCCCGAGTTTCTCGCACTCGCGCACCTGCCGTGCGATCTCGTACGGTTGTTCGGGGAGGTTGGGATTGACGTCCTTCCCGTGCACGCCGCCTGTCGTCGCCACGGTCAGAATGAGTTTCTTCCGGTCGAGGTAGTCCTGGTAACTCATAGTTGCGGAATCGACTCCGAGTGGGCCACGAGTGGTGCACGACTTGCGATACAACGCCGGAGCACCGTTTCAGCGCGGTTAGCACGGTCGTGTCACCCAGTAGCCCGTCTGTGGCGTGGTGCTTCCCCGACGGCCTTTGTTTTTAGATGCTTACCAGGCCGCTGAGAACCGTTATCCAAAAAATCGAGACGACTACGCGGATCCGCAACGTCATCGCGCGGTCGAGAGAGGGATCTGCCGAAGACGGTTGCTCGGAATCAGACCCGGTCGCCGAGGTCGACGACAGAGGCGGAGTCGGCGACGATGAACGCCTCTTCCCGGAGGAACGACTCGTCGTGCGGCAGGATGACGTAGTGGCCACCGTCCGCGGTCGATTCGGTGATCTCGAGTTCGAGCGGGTCGTACCCGAGGTCGTCCAGATCCGGATCGGCAGGGAGCTTCCCCCAGTCGACTGACTCTGACTCGCTCATCTCATCCCTCCAGGATTTTGACGTCGGCCTCACCGTCGATCTCCACCGACTGGAGGCCGCCGGTGAATCGATACGCGTCCTGTCCGTTGCCGACGAGACCCACTGCGCGGCTGTCGGTCACGTAGTCGCGGACCTTGTCCCAGGGGAGTCCACCGTCGGTGACCGTCGTGCGCTGTTCGTCACGCTCGAGGGTCCCCGTCACGGAGAACTGGTACTTGGCCGTCTCCTCGCTGTCACCGGTTCCGTCGATGATGAGGGTCCGCTGTTGCTGGGCACTCCCGTCGGAGCCTCCGGCGTCGTCATCACCGGAGCCGTCCGAGTCGTCGCCGGAACTATCCGAGTCGTCGGAGGAACCACTGTTCTCCCCGGTCAGCTCCTCGAAGGTCGTTTCCGTCCCGTCGACGCTGACCGTGACGTCGTACCCATCAGTGACGCTGTAGTCGGTGATGGTCCCGCTGAAGTGGTAGCTGTCATATGCGTCGGGGTTCATCCTGACGCTGGTGACCGTGTAGGTACCGTCCTGGTTCTCTTCGATCGTGTCGGTGTCGGGTTCGGCCTCGTCGCCGTACTCGACCTCGCCGTCCACCGTGAACGAGACGTCACAGTAGGTGTCGGGGTTGTCCGGGCTCGCGTGGAGGGTGAGCTTCTTGCCGTCGGACGAGTCGTCCGAGCCGTCGGAGGAACCACTGTTCTCCCCGGTCAGCTCCTCGAAGGTCGTTTCCGTCCCGTCGACGCTGACCGTGACGGCGTAGCCCTCGGTGACGCTGTAGTCGGTGATCGAACCAGTGAACCGGTAGCTGTCATACGCGTCGGGGTTCATCTCGACGCTGGTGACCGTGTAGGTACCGTCCTGGTTCTCTTCGATCGTGTCGGTGTCGGGTTCGGC
>NZ_JBHUDJ010000012.1:0-57653 GCF_042678165.1 Halorientalis brevis
AGCCGTCACCGTCCGCCCAGCCGAGTGGCCCCAGGCCGAAGGCACGGGCGACGCCGACGTCTCGGCGTTCGACGCCGACATCGACGAGAGCGCGATCAAGTCGACCGTCACCGGCTTCGAGGAAGTCGCCGGCGGCGACGTGGACATCGCCGAAGCGGAGTTCCTCGTCTCCATCGGTCGCGGGATCGAAGAGGAAGAGAACCTCCCGCTGATCGAGGCGCTCGTCGAAGCGACCGACGCGACGCTGTCCTCGTCGCGTCCGATCGTCGACAACGGCTGGCTGCCGGCGAACCGCCAGGTCGGCCAGTCCGGGAAGGTCGTCACGCCGGATGTCTACATCGCGATCGGCATCTCCGGCGCCGTCCAGCACGTCGCTGGCATGAAGGGTGCTGACACGATCGTGGCGATCAACACGGACCCGAACGCGCCGATCTACGACCTCGCGGACTACGGCATCGAAGACGACCTCTTCGACGTGGTGCCGGCGCTGATCGAAGAGTTCGGCGGCGACGTGCCAGACGTCTAAACTCGGCAATTTTCTTTCGTTTTTCTAGCATCCGTGCGAGCGGAGCAAGCCCAGTTCACGCGGCCGAGTAACGCGAGGCCGCGCCTTTTTGGTCCATCGGAAGAGCAAGCTCTTCCGAGCTCCCGCTCGCAAGCTCGCGGGAACAGATTTTTTCGGTTCGGGTCGCTCTGCGACCCACTCACCGAAAAAGGTGGGAGTCCGACGGCTTATATACGAGTAGTGAAATATACCACCCTACTGTGGGTTCACTCGCCGCCCTCTTCGGGAGAGACGCTGCCGTCCTCCGCGACAGGAGTTTCCAGTTGCTCTTGCTGACGAATCTCACACCGCCGCTCGGCGTGGCGCTCATCTCGCCGCTGTTGAACACGCTCACAGGGCCCTTCGCCGTCTCCGGTGCGGAGATCGGGTTGCTCATCACCGCCTTTTCCGCACCGAGCATCGTTTCGATCCCGCTCGTCGGGACCCTCGCGGACCGCTACGGTCGGAAACCGGTGTTAGTGGCTGGATTGCTGGTGTTCGGCGGGGCCGGTGCGGCCGTCGGATTGACGACGGAGTTCCGCGTCGCACTGGCGCTCCGGTTCGTCCAGGGGATCGGGTTCGCCGGGTTGACGCCAGTTATCGTCACCAGTACCGGCGATCTCTTCAGAGACAGCGCTGAGGCGACGGCACAGGGCATCCGGTTTGCCACGTCCGGGGTGACGATGATGGTCTTTCCCCTCGTGGCCGGCGTGCTGGTGGCGGTCGCGTGGCAGCTCCCGTTTTTCTTCTACGGGATCTCGATCCCCATCGCAGTCGTGTTGCTCCTGTTTCTCGACGAGCCACGAGAGCGAGGGGTGTCGAAGGAAGTCGCCGACCGGCCGACCGTTCGCGACCTCGTCGCCTATCTCGACGCTCGCATCACGGCACTGTTGATCGCGCGAGCGCTCCCGAACGCGTTTTACACGGCGTTTTTGACCTACAACTCGCTGGTCATCGTGCGCGTCCTCGATGGCTCGCCCAGGCAAGCCGGGCTGTTAGTCGCGGCAGCGAGTCTGGCACACGCGGCCGCAGCGACTCAAAGCGGTCGCATGACCGCTTACTTCAGCACTCGGTTCCAGCCGCTCTTCGGCGCGACGCTCGGAATGGGCGTCGGCCTCTCGTTCGTGGGGTTCGCACCGTCGTTCCCCGTGGTCCTCCTCGGCAGCGTGCTCGTCGGCTTCGGGTTCGGAACGACGCTTTCGCTGTACAGAAGCGTCATCACGAGCATCTCGGAGACGTTCCGCGGCAGTCTCGTGAGCCTCGGCTCGTCACTCGGTCGCGTCGGATCGACGTTCACGCCAGTGCTCCTCGGCGCCGCGATCCATCGGTTGCGGCCGATCGTCGGGGCCACAGGAGCCATCAAGACCGCAATCGTCGTATTGAGTATCGTCGGGGGAGCGCTCGGAGTGCTCTGTTTGGTCGCCGCTGGTCTCCACCGCCAGCCGCACCGCTCTGTGAACGAAACTGGCGCCTAAGTCTCCGTACCGAACGCAAGGGTAACGGGTTCTCTCCCCTGAATGGGGCGAACACGTGTGCCAGAACCGCCGTCTGTTCCACCGTCTGACGATTCTGTTCGCGGCACCGTCGGATTCGAAGGTAGTAGTCCCGTCGCTCCCTCCCTTTTCGGTATTGCCACAGTTTGATAGTTAAACAACAACGAATGAAAGTTGTATTTGGTACCTTCCACATTTGACGTGAGCGTGCAGTGGAAATATCAACACTCCGGGTCCGTTATACAGCATCGAATCACCGCCGTAGTCTCCCCGGCCTGGGGAGCCGTTCGGACCCCCTAACGGTGAGTGTTCGAATAACTGTCTCCGGGGCGCTGGGAAAATCGAGCCGAGAGAGCCATCGTCGCCAGTTCTGTGGCAGGTTGCCGGCTACTCCTCGTCGATAAACTGCCTGCCACGGTACGAGAGCCACCACACGCGCGATGCACCTTTCATCGCAGTGTTGATGAGGCCATCTTCTGCGAGTTCTCGGAGCCGCTTGTCGACGCCCTGTTGACTCATCCCGACCCGTTCGCCGACTTCAGTCGCCGTGAACACGGGCTCTGGGACGTCTCTCCCGGCAACGAGGAGTTCGTGGTCAGAGACTTCCCGATCTCTCCCTGATCGACTCATCAGCAAACAGTCGTCGTTCGACGTGTAAAATACACCACCACTGATTTTCGTTGTTGTGTCACAC
The DNA here is from genome assembly GCF_042678165.1 of Halorientalis brevis. Lineage (GTDB taxonomy): Archaea > Halobacteriota > Halobacteria > Halobacteriales > Haloarculaceae > Halorientalis > Halorientalis brevis. Next base: position 2,732 of record NZ_JBHUDJ010000012.1, read on the forward strand.
CTTTTTGTTGCTTCACAACCGATTGCTATCGGCGACTCGGATGCCAGAACGACTTCGGTGCGCTGGCCGTGGTACACACTGCCAGGGCGATTGCAAGCGACTGGGTCGACGGTCGGATAGCATACCGGACGCAGACGACGGCCGGGCTGTGCAAGTCGATCGGGTGCAGTGACGGGAGCTAGCTCTGCTCGGCGCGAAGGGTTTCGAGATCAGCCTGCAACTGCTTCGATTTCGGACCGTCACCGGTGTAAGCGCGCTCGACGACGCCCTGCTCGTTCGCCAGCACGACGAGGCCGAGATGGTTGAACATGTATTCCTCCGCGCTGGACTGCTGGGTTCGCTCGAAGGTCACGCCGTAAGTTCCCTGCACCACGTCTTTCGCCCGATCGCGACCGTCGGGCCGGAGGAAGTACCAGTTCCCCGCGTCGCGGTCGACGTTCATCGTGTCCGCGTACTGTCGCAGTCGCTCGGCGTCGTCGCGTTGCGGGTCGAACGTGACCGCCAGGAACGCGACGTCGTCGGCGAACCCGTTCTCCGATGCGAAATCCTGGACTCGCTTGAGCGAGGAGATGAGAATCGGACAGACCGTGTTACAGTTACTGTAGAAGAACGTCATCACCACGTTTCGGTCGTCGAACTCGGTCGTCGTGACGTCGCGCTCCGCCAGCGGTGCGCGCAGCGTCACCTCGGGCAGTTGCTGGCCGTACGCGGGGTACGGGAGGTCGGAACTACTGAACTGTCGGCCCTCCGGTTCCTCGAGGATCGTCTGTCCGTTCCCGCCGTCGCCGAGAACCGAGCCGAGACAGCCAGCGGTCCCGATGACGCCTGCCGTCGCGGCCGCCGTGAGATACGTGCGTCGGTGCATTAGCGTGCGCTTCGAGCGAGAGCTACGAAAACCCCGTAGTACACCTCTCGAAACCCATCACTCCTGCCAGACCGACCGCGTCGCGACGGCGAAGCCGCCGCCGATCCAGGCGAGGAGTCCGGCGACGCTCGCGAGCGGCGCGGCCGCCTGCAGGGTACCGCCCGTGGCGACGTCGACGACGGTCTGTAACACCAGTCCGCGGTACGCGCCGCTCGGCGAGAGAGCCAGCAGCGCCAGCACGCCCTGCGTTCCGACGAGGTCAGCGCCGAGCGCCTCGACGAGGCCAAGGTCGACGACTGCCGTCAGTGCGATCCAGAGTCCCACGAGGGCTCCTGCAGCGTGGCGCGTGCCGCTCGCGACGGCCGACACGGCGATGGCCACCGACAGCGCGGCCAGTCCGAAGAGGGTCGTCGCCGAGAGCAACCGCATGAACAGGACCACGGAGTCGGTACTGCTGTGGGTGGCCACGAGGAGCGTCGTCGGCTCGCCGAGGACCCACACCAGCGCCATCGTCGGGAGCAGCGCCGCGACGATGCCGACCGCTAGCGCGATCCCACGGCCGACCAGGACGCTCGCGACGACCGTCGCCCGCGAGACGGGAAACGTCGAGAGCACGGCGAGTTCGCCGCGCCGGCGGTCGTCGAGCAACGCGCGATAGCCGACGGTAAAGGAAAGGAGCGGCACGAGCAGTTCGAGCGCTGGCAGGAGGTCGACGGCCGTCGGCAGATACCCACTGGCGGCGGCCCCGCTCACCCAGACCAGTCCCGCCAGGAGTCCCGCGAGCGAGACGACGAACAGGCCGAACGCGCGCGTCGACACCACCGTCGCAATCTCGCGCCGGGCGAGTGCCTGCAGTCGCGTCAGCGGATGCTGTGCCATCGAACTCACACCCCGTGGCGAACGGTGACGCCTGCATCGTCGGCCACTGTCGTCTCGAACGCGTCGCTCAGCGATCGCACGTCCAGATCAGCGAGAACTGTCGCAGCCGGCCCCTGTGCCTGGACCGTCCCCTGGTCGAGGAGGACGACCCGGTCGGCGTTGGTGCCGACGGCGTCGAGATCGTGTGAGGCGACCAGCACACCCCGGCCAGCGGCGGCCAGGTCGGACAGCACGTCGAACACTCTGGCGGTCATCGCAGGGTCAAGCCCGCTCGTCGGTTCGTCCAGGACGAGCACCGGCGGATCGCCGACGAGCGCGATGGCGACGCCGAGCAGCCGGCGCATCCCCCCGGACAGTGCGTCGACCCGCTCGTCGGTGACCTCGTCGAGCCCGACCGTCGACAGCACGTCGTCCGTCCCCGGCCCGCCGTCGACGAGCGCCGCGTACGTCTCGACGGTTTGTCGAACGGTGAAGCCGTCACGGGGACGGAGCGACTGCGGGAGGTAGCCGACAGTCCGCGGTGCGTCCGCGTCCGGAAGCGTGATCGTCCCGGACTGTGGCGCCTGGACGCCGGTGACGAGCCGCAACAGCGTCGATTTGCCGCTACCGTTCGGCCCGACCAGTGCCGTCACTGCGTCCGTGGGGACCGACAGGGAGACGCCGTCGAGCACGCACAGCCCGTCGTAGCCGTGTTCGAGGTCCGTGACAGTCACTACGGGTGTCGATTCCGCTGCTCGCCGTCGGGTGTCGTCGGTCGCAGTCATGAATGAGAATCCTCCTGTCTCGCATCGGCGTAACCTGCCTGGCCGAGGCGCACCGGGTTCAGCGGGGTCGTCGCCGGGTGCCGGTCGACGATGCCCTGTGCTCGCATCCCGGGCACGAGCTGCTGGAGCAGCCGCCGGCCGATGTGAATCGGCGAGTGCGCCAGCGTGAGCCGCCCCGGTTCACGCAAGGTCGCATCGACGGGGTCGAGCGGGGCGTACGGCCGCATCGACTGGTTCGAGCCGACGGAGATCGCACCGTCCCAGTAGTTCCCGCGCCCGGGCGTCGACCACACGCGTGCCATCCCGGCCGTCGCGTGCACCTGTTCTCGATTGTCGACGAAATCGTTGCCGACCACTCGGTTCGAGGCGACGTAGTTCTCGGCGCGCACGCCCAGGTCGTTGCCGGCGACGACGTTGCCGACGTACCGCGAGGTGCGCGAGCCGATCGTGAGCCCGACGCCGTTGTCGACGAGGACGTTGTCGGCGACGTACGACCGCGTGCCGGCCGTGACGATCCCGTGGCGACTGGCGCGCACGTCGTTGCCGACCAGGGCGTTCCCCGTAGGACGCGTCATGATCACGAGCCCGGTCTGGGCGTCCCGGACGGTGTTGTCCGCCAGAAGCGTCTCTGAGGTGAACATGACGTGGACGCCGAACCGGACGTTCGACATCGCGGAGTCGCGGACGACCATGCCGTCCGACCGATGGGCGTAGACGCCGTCGAGCCCGCCGCGGAACGTCGAATGCTGGACCACGACCGGCGACCCCATCGCCATTACGCCCATGTACCCCTGGTTCGGCGTGGGGTTCCCGCGGACGGTGACGTCGCTGGCGACGGCTCGCGAACTGTTGCGATAGAGCAGGCCGTTGGACGGCGTCTCGACGGTGACCGACTGGACGAGCGTTCGCGTCCCGCCGAGCACCGCGACGCCGGCGTCACCGCGGCCGTACGTCTGCTCGACCTTGCTGTCCCACTCGCGCGTCCGGTCGGAGTCGTCGCTCAGGTTGATGCGGGTCGTCCCGACCCCGGAAATCCGGAGGTCGGCGACGGCGGCGTCCGACGACGCGACCGTGACGACCGTGCCGTTGCCCTCGCCCGCGAGATGCGTCCCTCGACCCGCCCCCTGGAGCGTGATAGGCTTCGCGATGCGAACTTGCTCCTCGTACCGGCCGGGCGGCACGCGAACCGTCGTGTTCGGGGGCGCGTCGCGGATGGCCGCCTGAATCGTCGGGGCGTCCCGCCCGACGACGGTCGACACTGGCCGATCGAGGAGCGGCCTGACCGCTGCGACGGTCTCGTTCGCGCGCTCGCTCCGGCGCGTCGGCCACTCGGGACGATCCACAGCCGCCCGCTCGTCGAACTCGTCGCGTACCGCCTGCCACGAACGGACCTGCCCGTCGTGCCGAGCGGCGAACGACCGGGCCGCGGTCGCGTCGGTAAAGGGGACGACGGCCGTGCTCGTTGGCGTGGGGACGACTGCGTACTGGGCCGCGGTCGCGCGAACCCACGTCGCCCGGGTGTCGATGGACGCGTTGACGAACCCGTCGGACGTCAAGCGGGGACTGGCGTCCGGGAACGCGGACACGTAGATCGCGACCGGCGGCCCGAACCGCTGGGTCCGTCCGTCTCGATTCGCCGACCGCGCGAACGACGAGACGCCGTAGTAGCCGACGACGAACTCGGACTGGGCGTAGAACACCTGGACCTTCGGAATCGTGTGTCCCTTCGCCTGTGCGACCCGCACGGTCTCGCTCGACAGGCCCGTCTGGATGGTTTCGCCGAACCGCACCGGGTCCGGCGTCGTCCCGCTCGGACCGATCGCGAACGGAACGAGAAACGCGCTCACGGCGAACACACCGACGAGGATGACTGTGCCAGTACGCATCGGGAGTTTCGACCAATCGTCCGTATCGTCAGCGTCGGACCGCCTTCACTCCCGTAGTATAATTCTCGAACGCGGGAACGGCCTGGTTGTCACGGCGTGCGATCGACTCCCGCCCCGCCACTGACGCGAGACCGACCGCTCGTCTCGTCGGCGTCGCGTGGGTCCGTCAGCGCGGCGTGAGGCCGACGCCGTCGGCCAGCAGTTCGTGTGAGCGCAGCGCGTCGTCGTGGTCGGGGGCGATGTGCTGGATCATCACCTCGTCGACGCCGACGCGCTCCGTGAGCTGCTCGAAGAGTCCGGCGAGCGTCTCCGGGCTGCCGGAGATCGCACGGGGCCACTCGTCGGCGTCGAGGGTTTCGGGAGTCGGATCGGGCACGCCACCCAGTTCGTCGATGGCCGCGTCGATGGACGGTCGCGTGCCGATTTCGCCTCGCTGCATGCGTTTGTACGTCGCCTCGGCCACGGCGCGGAGCCGCGCAGCGTCGGCGTCCGTCTCGGCACAGATCGCGTTCACCGCGACGATTCCCTCCGGTTCGTCGACGCCGCCGGCCAGCCGCGACGGCTGGAACTGCTCGCGGTACGTCTCGAACGAGCGGGTGGCGAGCTGCGGGCGGATGAACGCCGCAAAGCAGTACGGGAGGCCGAGTTCGCCAGCGATCGCCGCGCTCGACGGACTCGATCCCAGCACCCACGGCTCGGGCGTCGCCTGATCCGAGCGTGGGAGCGTGAGGTCGCTGTACGGATGCTCCGCGGGATAGTCGTCGTACAGGTGCGTGACGACGGCCTCGATCTTCTCTTCGTGGTCCGCGTCGGGGTTCTGGACCCGCCGTTCCGTCCCGAGGGCGCGATCCGCGGCCGGCGAGCCGTTCGCCCGCCCGAGACCCACATCCATACGCCCCGGGGCAAGCGCGTCGAGCGCGCCGAACTGTTCAGCGACCTTGAACGGGCTGTAGTGGTTGAGCAACACGGCTCCAGACCCCAGCCGGATCGAGTCGGTCTTCCCCGCGAGGTGGCCGAGCAGGACCTCGGGCGTGGTTCCGGCGATGGTGTCCGCCATGCCGTGATGTTCGGCCACCCAGAACCGGGAGTAGCCGAGCCGTTCGGCTTGGCGTGCCGTTTCGACTGTGTTGGCGTACGCGTCACGTGCGGTACCGTCGTCGGGAACTGGAGAGAGGTCGACGACAGAGAGATCCATACCCGGGTTCAGAGGGAGCGAAAGATAACCGTTGGGCTAGCGGAATCCACGTGTGCCGCTCGCAGTTGCCACTTCCAGTGCGGTCGCTGTCACGCGATCAATGCGGTCGCTGTCGACGATCAGAGCGGTCACTGCCACGCGGTCAGTGCGGACGCTGCCAGCGATCGTTCGGCCAGAAGCGCGTCGGTCGTGGCGCCGCCCTGGGCCGGCTCGTCCAACTCAGTTCAGCGACGACGTCACTCCGAGGCTCACGCCCATCAGTACCGAACCCACCGTGATCACGGTTCCAGTCACGCCGAGAAGGACCTGCGTTACCTCCGGAGCGAGCGCCGCGAGCTCGACGAACATCCGCACGTCCAGGGCCACGACGATGATCGCCCCGACGAGATCGAACGCGAGGTCGAACGCGGTGTCCCGCCACCCATAGTGAACGAGCATCGGTTCGATGTCGTAGCGCTCGCCCACGGCTCGTGCGACCAGTTCGACGAGTTCCCAGAAGACGCCGATGACGAACGTGTAGATGATCGTCGCCCCGGCGATCGCGGCTGGGGAGAGCGCCCGCGTCGTCCCGGTGCTGACGGCGACGATGAGTCCAGCGTACACCAGTGCTGCGACGATCGTGGCAGAGACGGTGTGGGTGAGGTGATCCCACCACCAGCACGAGTCGTAGGGGCCTAACATCCCCACCGAATGCAGGAGCCCGGCGGCAGTGACCCACACTGGGAGTTCTGGCGTGAGGAACGGCCCCCGCAACGGCGACAGTGAGCCGGTCGCAAGCGAGAGCGAGAGCAGGGCGAGGACCAGAGAGACCAGCGCGTTCACGGACGCAGAGACGTCTCGGCGGTGCAGCGCGACGAGCAACGTGCACGCCAGCGCGCCGAGAAGCGCTGTGAGGACCGCTGTCAGTATCCAGGCCATCGGTGGTAACGGTTGTTGTCAGGGAGTCGAAACCGCATCGGCATGACTCTTGGGCTTGCTCCGCGGCAGTGCATCGCGGCGGGAACGGAGCGGCAACGGAATCCGGCTACCGCTCGATGTTGGTGCCTGCCAGAGTCATCGCGAGTGGGATTGCAGGTACCGGTCCGGCACTCGTTCGTGCAGACGGCGTGGAAGAACCGGGAGGAGAGTGCCGAAGAGGACCTCGGCGAGGTCGGGCAGGAACCGTCGAACAGCGGTGTACAGCACGCCCACGGCCACGCTCGCGACGACGGCGTCGCGGAACACGCCGTCAACTCTGAGTAACAGCGGGCCGGCCAGCGCCATCGACAGGACGAGATCGCCCGGAGAGCCATCGTAGCCGACCCAGCGGCGGGGGGCGATCCACTGGCTGCGGTAGTGATCGTACACCGCGCGGTCCGACGTCCCTTCCCAGGGGCGCAGTTCCAGCCCGCCACCGAAGACGTCAGCGAGGCTGTGCGTGGCTGCACCAAGAAGGAACACGGCACTCCCGACCGTAGCGGGAGACGGGACCAGCAGTGCAGGCACCAGGGCACCGAGAGCGAGCACGGAGTAGTACACTGGGAAATGGAGGGTTTGGCGGTGCCCAGCGTACATATCGAGATCCGGGAGGATTCCGCCGAACAACCCCGCCACGAGGGCAATACCAGCGAACTCCGGCACGACGGCACCCACGACGAGCCCGAGTGCCATTCCGCCCAGCGCATGGGTTGGCAGCATCATCGTGTCGCATCGTAAGACACAGAATTAATTGAACCTGTCGGTCACTACTGATGTGGTCGTACGGGTGTATTCGTGCTGCTCGACTCCCGATTCAGCAGTGGTTCGGAGCTGATGAGAAGCATTCGCGACGTTGCCGAGCGAATCCAACAGGAAACCCGCTGTCTGTCGAGTAGTCGTGGCCCTCCACGGTTGCCCACGCAAGCGAGAAACCCCGAAAGGATCCCGGAACTGCGTCTCGTGTCCTCGGGACTCGGGAGTGCTGGCGATCGAGAATGAGAGACTACTCGGCGTCGAGTTCTGTTCCGCATTCGGGGCAGACGAGTGTGAACCCGTCGTCACCCGGCACCGCTCGCATGTTGTCGTTCCCGCAGTCCGGACAGTCCTGTGGCACGCGAACGTCTTCGCTGTCACGCGGGGCACCCATAGCGTAGGCAACCACTGGCTCGTCGGTTTCGTTCGCCCCAGTCTGGTATTCCCCGGGCGCGAACCGGATCGCCTCACCCTCGCCGACGACGACCTCGTCGTCCATCGTCGTGAACGTGGCTTCGCCCTCGACGACGACGAACACCTCTTCTTGGTCCAGATGGGTGTGCATCGCGTTGGAGAACCCCTCGCCGGGTTCCAGCCGGAAGTAGTTGATCGAGAAGTCGGTCGTTCCCAGCGGTTCTGAAAGTCCACGACAGTCGACGTCTCGGCCGAACGCGTTCGGTTCCACGTCGTCGATGGATGCTTTCTCCATATTGCTCCGTTCGGACACGACCGCGATATATTTGTATACTGCCGCCCGCACTGGGGCGTGTTACTACATCTCGTGTCCATTTTGGGAGTATGCCTTCGTGCCCGTGTTTTGAGTCCTCGAGAGGTGTGAAGATGGGGCAAGATCGTCGAATGGGGTGTCGCGTTCGTCGGAGTGAGAAGTGTGCAACTCCGACCAGAGTGGAGTCCCTTCGACGTCGGAGTCAGAATCACCACCGATCGACGGAAGGTGGTCAGGGCAGACGAGCATCGCTTAACCAACACACAGCAGCCAAACGGAGGTGTTGGTTAAGCCGTTAACCGAACGTGTCCCGTCGAACGCCGAAACATCACGGGGAGCTATCGAAGTGAGTGGTTCTAGGGAGGTCTGAGGCGGCTACCGAACGCCAGTAGCAAAACTGGCCTTTTATGCGGGAAAGACCGCTATACAGCCGATTTTGTATCAGTCATCGTCACGATACTAGACGAACACATCGAGACAGAGTAACGACGATGCCGTGTGTTAGGTGGGTGAGAGAAAGAACAGGGACACACACACCTAGTTTCGAGTTATAGCCGCTGCGGAGGTGGGGAGAATCTCTCTGTGCTGTGAGAATGGCTGTTTCGTTCGGAAACCAGCAAACTATAACTCGAAACTAGGTGTGTTGCCACTAGTCTAGCTAGTCTAGTAGTACTAGAAGAAGAGCTAGAAGAACTAGAAAGAAGAAAAGAAAGAGAGAGAAACAGCCTCTAGTAAGGAAAGCACAGCCCACAGCGGGGGGACCCCCTCTCGAAACCCTATAACTCGAAACTAGGTGTGTGTCCCCCCTTTCCTGTGGTGATTCCGCTTGACTCTCGTCAGCCACAACATTTCTTGCCACCTTTCGAGACCCCGATCCGACAGATCCTGTCAGTCTCCCGTCCTGATTCACCAGTGGCTTTCAGCCCATCGTCGACTGTCGCACCTAGGGTCTGGAAACAATCAGCCAGCTCGCGACGATTTCCCTCCTCGACCAGATCCCGATAACCGCGTTGTATATGTGTGATCACACATCCATCTCCCTCCGCACAGGGATGTCACTCCGACTGATTCCGGACCCCTCGGTTCGCAGGGTTTCGATGACTGCTGATCGCCGTCGCTTCCCGACGACGCTACACGCCCTGTCGTGAGTAAAACTCGAAACCGGGTGTGTTTCGATATCCAGTCCTCACTCGTACTGCCAGTGTATAACTCGAAACTGGGTGTGTGCCCTCGAGATCTTCCGAAACGAACCGTCGAAATATAACTCGAAACCAGGTGTGTGACCGTCGGGGCGCCAACACGACTCGTCACCCTATAACTCGAAACTGGGTGTGTTCGTCGCTCTCCCACCGGATACGAACCCAGATATAACTCGAAATCAGGTGTGTCCGTCGCCGCTTCTCCCCCGGCGAGAGTATATTCTGAGTAACACCTCATCTGCGATTAACGAACGATAGAGGCGATATAACTCGAAATCAGGGGGGTGTGTACACCATTTCGAGTTAACCCTAACTGTGTATATTTCCGTCTTTCAAGCGCTCTAGAAATGAACATAACTCGAAACCCGGTCCCAATTCTTTTATGTGATGCACGAACAGGTGTACGTATGGCCCCCCAAGACGGGCTGGACACCGAGCCAGACCCGCTTTTCGATTCCGTCGAGCTCACCGGCGGTGATCCTATCTTCGAGCGGCGGGAACTCGTTACGATCGACCACCTCCCGACCGAGGACCGGATCGTTGGCCGTGACGATCAGATCAAGATGATCGCCAACGAGATCGGCCCGGCCGTCTCCGGTGCTCCCCCCAACTCGGTGATGATCTACGGGAAAACCGGGTCCGGAAAGTCGCTCGTCGCGAAACACGTGATGAAACGGAGTGAACAGGAAGCAGAGCGACGCGAAAACGATCTCGCGGTCGCGTACGCGAACTGCTCACAGGCAAAGGGCAACGCCGATGCCCTGCAGCAACTCGGCCAGCAGATCAACCCCTCCGAGAGCAGCATCTCGTTCCCCGAGCGTGGGATCTCCGAAAACGAGTATTTCAATCGCGTGTGGGACGTCCTCGACGAATTTTACGACGCTGCGATCTTCACGCTCGACGAGATCGACCGCTTGAAAAACGACGACCTCCTGATGATCCTCTCGCGTGCGGGCGAGACCGGCAGCGTCGAAACGCCGATCGGCGTGATCGCCATCTCGAACAAGATCAACTACCGTGACCAGATGAGCGAACGAACGAAGAGTTCGTTCGGTCACAACGAGTACATCTTCGATCCGTACGACGCGACCCAACTGCGGGAAATCCTGGACAATCGGAAGGACGCGTTCAAAGACGGCAAACTGGGGGACGCCGTCATTCCACGCGCAGCGGCGCTCGGTGCGAAAGAACACGGTGACGCCCGGAAAGCGATGCGCCTCCTCCGATACGCCGGTGACTACGCCAAGAACAACGGCGCGGAGATGGTCAAAGAAGACCACCTGCTCGAGGTTCGGGCCTCGGCCGAAGCCGAACGCCTCCGAGATCTCGTCTCCGGGCTCCCGAGCCACACCAGGCACGTTCTCAGTGGCCTGGCTGCCCTGACGAGACAGAACAACGACCAGGAGTGGTTCAGAACCACCCAGATCATCGACGCGTACGAACGAGTGTGTGAGAAAGAGGGGACGGATTCGCTCACGAAAGACCGGATTCGACAGCTGCTCAAAGAACTCGCGTTCCTTGAAGTGACGGAAAACCGCTCGAACCACGGCGGCAAAGGGACCGGCTCGTACAAGGAACACCGGCTGATGTGGGACGCCGAAACCGTCTCTCGGATGCACACCCGGCAGTGAGCGCACACACCCGATTTCGAGTTATAGCGCGACCATCACGTTTCCGGTGCGCGCGACTCCCTGAGTTACCGACCAGTCGATTCAGTCGGCGCTCGTCGATACCTTCTTGGGGGCAGCCGTCACGCAAACTGTTTCCGGGCGACCTCAGTCGAGACGCCGTCGACGGTCACTGTCACGACGACTTCGTCGCCGTCGGACGCGAGATACACCGTCAGATACGAGACGACTCCCGGTGTCGTCGTCGACGTCTCGCTGCCGGAGTTGACTGCGCGAACCGTCACTTCGTCCGCCTCGACCGCTTTCACGAAATTGACCCGAACGGTGCCTTTCTCCTCCTTGTAGGAGAACTCGAAGGCGTTGTCGGGAATCGCATCCGGTTTCGAGCGAGACCCCGGGGGTCGCTCGGGCGCTGTGGTCTCCTCCGGGGTGGCAGTCTGTCTGACGAAGTCGATATCGAGGTCACTGTCGGCGTACGTACTCGTTGCAGACAGTCGATCGCCGTCGGTGGACAGCGAGGCGTCTGCCCCCGCAATCCCGAGTTGCGTCTTCAGGCGGCCCGTGGTCGACTGACTGACGGTGTCACTTCGGAGCGCGAGGTCGGCCGTGATCCGTTTGTCCTCGGGGGAAAACGTCACCGACGAGCACACGTCGTCGCGTTGTGAGACGACCGCTGTTGGTGGGTCGGCGTCACTGCTTCGCCAGTAGTACCCGTCGAGATCCGCTGGCCCGAGCCAGCCGACCACGACATCGCCTGTGCCAGCAGTGTCGACCAACCACTCGACGGTGTTTTGCTGCTCGACGGCTCGATCGTGATCGCCCTGCCCGGTATCGATGACCGTCTCGACGTTCGTCCGTGACTCGGACAGCACCACGGACGATTCGCTGACGGCAACGAACTGTGAGACATCCGGTTTCGGCTCGTAGAGCGTGTACTCGTCACCGTCAGTCACGACCTCGAATCTGATCTCCCCGAGGAAGTCCGTGCCGCCAGCGCGAAGCGACTCGTCGGCCTTGGTCACGTCGATGTCACCGGTGCCGACGACAGTGTCGTTCACTCTGAACAACTCCGTCACTCCCTGCGTCGGCTGTGCGGCATCGATGAGATAGGTGAGGCCGGACGCGGCGAACGAGATGGCCGAGACGCCGATGACCTGTCCACCGGTTTGAAGCGGGAGTTTGAGCAGGGGTTCGTCGATACGATCGAGCGCCGAGAGGTCCGGGGCGATTCCGGGCGGGTTCGAGTCGTCGCTGGACGGGAGAATCAAGGGCAGCAACGGATCGATCTTCGACGTCTTCTGCGAGAACGTCAGGTCGATGTACGCGGTCAGCATCGGGTCGTCCGTCGCCGGGAGCCAGTCGGCATACGTGGCCGTCTCCGTCGTGCCCCAACAGCCTGCGAGAGCGCCAACTGTCGTTGCGGCACCGAGCGCGAGGAATCGACGGCGGGTGTGAGGGGACATGGTGGGGGACGGCGGGCACTCGCACCGAACGTGTGATGCGATTTATTGTATACTGAGTGCCAGGATTTTTAAAATCCACCGGCTTGGATCGTGATCCGACGGGGTACGCGATCGCTGACGGGACACAGTGCTGTCACGGGATCTCCTGGCAGGAAGCGCCGCTCACACCAGAAACCGGTGTCTCAGTCCGATTTCGCAGGGTGGCGCTTGGCGGCCGTCGCTTTCCGACTCCCCGTCGCCCGGAGGGTACACCACACGAGGATGGCGAGGAGTCCACCGAGTGGCAGCGAGACCACCGTCAGTACGACTCGGACGGCAGCGACGACGGCACTGGCGATCGGGACCGGAACGGCTCCCAGTGACAGGACTGCGCTGACCTGTGCAGGCTGCACGGGGAACGTAATCAGAACGGTCCCGAACAGCAGCAAGGAGTGGCCGCGACTTGGGACACCGACGTACAGCAGACAGAGCAGCGGGAAGTACACGTACACCACGTACAGCGCGTTCGAAGCAGGCGAGACGAGTAACATCGCCGTGAGCGCAACGAGGTACGTCGTCAATCGATCGGTGAAACGCCGCCTGCGAGGAGCGACGAGTATCACCGTGGGTGCGAGCGCGAGCAGTGACAGCGGTGCGTACAGGGACGGATCGAGATTCGGGAGCAACTGGGAGAACGGGCGATACAGCGACATCGCAAAGAAGTTTGGCGAGACCGTCCCGGCAAACTCGGCGAGCCGACTGCGGCCAGCCAGGACGTCGAGGTATCGGCGGTAGGCGTCGAGGCCGAACAGCAACGCACCCAGCACGAGGCCGCTCACGCCCGTCAGGACGGCGGCGACGAGCGCGCGCCAGGCCCGGCGCCAGACGAGCCAGAGGCCGAGGACGACCGGAAAGACCTTGATCAACGCCGCGCCCGCGAGGGCGACGCCAGCGAGCACCTGGCGACCGCGTTCGACGGCCAGGAACGCCCCGGCGAGTGCGACTGCGATCAACACGTCCAGTTGTCCCTGTCCGAAGATAGCCATGATGGGGGCAGTCCCGAGACAGAAGCCGGTGACGAGAACGCGATCGACTGGCGGTAGCCGACCGCTGTGGCGCTCGATCGTCCAGACAGTGAGTCCAGCGAGGAAGAGGGCACACACGACGTTCAGGATCGTCTGCACCGCGAAGGCACGCTGCCAGCTTCCTGCCGCTGTGTGCGGCAGAAACAGCGTAATGGAGACTGGGGGATACACGTACGACACTCCGGGGAGGCCAGGAGACAGTCCGATGAAGGGGTCGCCGTGCAGCGCAGCCTGAGCGGCGGTGTAGTAGGCGCGGAAGTCCCACGCGAAATGCGAGACGTCGGCGATCCCGAGGAAGTACGTCGGCACGAGGAGACCGCCGGCGAGACAGAACACCAACGTTCTGCGCCGTGTGCGGGCGTCCTTCGCCGACCGCTCCCACGTTTGGAGGGAAAGTGAGGGAATGGGCGACATCGAACGACGTGTTCACTGGTCCGGCACTTAAGGGGGTACTGCGAGTTTCGGACCCAGAAACTGCTCACTTGCTGTCATCGTCGGTCCCTTCAGCGCGATCGGGGACGGTGAGACGGACCTCGCTCCCGGCGTCAGCGACGTCCTCGAACGAGAGGTCGCCGCCGAGACGCGTGATGGCCCACGAGACGAACCACAGTCCGACACCCTTCCCGTGTCGGAGTGGCGTTTCTTCACCGTCCAGCAAGACGGCCTGCTCGCGGTCCGGAATGCCGGGACCGTCGTCACGCACGGCGATCTGCCCGCTGTCACCGGCCCGCGAGATCTCGATCGTCACTGTCGGGACGTCCGCGTCGCTGTGTTCCACGGCGTTCTCGACCACCTCGAAGAGCGGCATCCGGAGGACCGCACGGTCAGTCCGAACGAGAGGGTCGGTGGCGGTTGTCACAACCGTGATCTGACAGTCGTAGCGCTCCCTGATAGCAGCGGCCACCGCGTCACACAGGGTTTCGAGATCGACCTGCTGGAGCGTGAGGGTGTCCTGGGTCATGACCCGGTCGGCCCGCTCGACCGTCTCACCGATCTCAGCCAGGTCGGTGGCGGTTCGCTGGATGCGAGAAGCGACGTCAGTCGGATCGTCGAGTGAGCCGTCGGACAGGACTTCAGCGAATCCGCGAACCGCGTCCAAGTTGTTCCGAAGGTTGTGTCGCAGGACCCTGTTGAACACTTCGAGGCGTTGTTTTTGGGTCTGCTCGTCGGTGACGTCCTGCAGGAGATACGACGTTCCGACCGTCTCGTGGTGCTGGTTCGTCAGCAGGGACTCACTCACGTCGAACTGACGCCGTCCATCGGGCGTCGGAACCGTCGTCGTCCCAGTGTCGATGCCATCGAGGGACAGTCCGAGAATCGCCGCTATCGGGCGGCCTGCGTCACGGGTGGGATCGATTCCGAGCGTCGCTTCGGCAGCCTCGTTTGCGTCAACGAGACGGTCCTCGCGATCGACGACGACGACCGATTCGCTCATCGCCTCGAGCACAGACCGTCGTGCGAGTGGTCCCGTTCCGGGAGTGTCACTGAAGAGGCGATACCGGAACACGCCGACGGCGAATCCGCCGGCGATGACGCCGAGGAAGCCCGTGACGACTGGCGGGAGCGTCGTCGGCTCCGCCGGGTCGACGGTGCCCAGGGAGAACAGCAACAGTGAGACGCCGGTCCCGCTGAGCGAGAGGACGCTCGCCTGTGCGTTCGGAAGGTCGTCGTACGTGACCGCGGATTGCACGAGCAGGAACACGCCGAACAGTCCGACGCCGACGAGTCCGGTCTGGAGGAGCGAGGACCCAACGCGAAGCAACTGCGCGACGAGGCCGTCGAGCGCACCTGCAAATTCCGTCGTCGCTCCGGTGACGATCACGTACCCGGTGCCGAGGCCAAGCCACCGACGGGTCACAGCTGGCCCGAGACCGGTGTACTCGAAGACGAACCCGGCCCACAGCGGAACGAGTACCAGCCAGCCGATGACGAGCGCAGCCACGACTGTTTGCCGAGACAGGATCGCCGCACGACTGGCGGCGAGCAGACAGGTGAGCAGCGCGAACACGAGCCAGAGCAGCCCGGCACTGAGTGCACCGGGCCGATCCCGATTCTGGACTGCCACGACAGACAGCCCCACGAACACCACAGTCACAACCAGTTCGACGCCGAGGAGGGCCGTCGTCATGCCTGTTCCTCCGGCGGTTGCGGGCCGCCCGAGCGACGGGTAGCCGTGGGGAGGCGCACGATGACTGACGGGTCCCCAGCGTCGGTGGGCTGTCGAACGCTCCACTCGGTCTGTTCAGTTGCGAGACGGGCGATCCGGAGTGACACGTCGGCAACTGTCCCGTCGGGCCCAGGAGCAAACGGGGAGAGCGTCACTGTCACCGCGTCGTTCCGATCCTCGACTCGCAGGGTGGCCGGCTCGTCCGGTGTCCCCGCGGCTGTGGTCAGTGTGTGAAGTGTGGCCGTCAGGAGATCCGTGTCACCTCCCACCACCGGCGATACCTGCGCTGGCGTCGTCACGACGTCGACAGCCGTTGCCTCCCGCAGCTCGGACAGGACCGCTTCCAGATCGGCCGACGTACTCGTGTTCGGGTGCGCGGCCAGCGCCTGCTCGATCTCGCGCACGCGAGCGACCAACGTCGCCACGTCCGTCGCCGTTTCGTGGATGTCCTGCCCACTGTGTTCCGGACTCTCTTCGCCATTGGCGACCGCGTCTGCACGGTGTGCAACATCGGTCATCTCCGCCTGGAGCGCCCCGACGAGCAACTGCGTGAGGACACCGAGTCTGCGTTCCCGTTGCCGCGCTTCGGTGACGTCCCGACAGACGAGCAAGGCGCCGAGTTCCCGACCGTGGTCGTCGGTGACCGTCTCTGCGCTGATGGCGGCAATCCGGCCCGAATCGAGGCGGACGTCGGTCGGTTCGGTCGCCGCGACGGCTGGCTGTGGGACGGCCGGCGCGACGGTTTCGAGTGGCGCACCCACTGCGTCGGCGTGACTGACGGCCAGGAGGCGTTCGGCTTCGAGATTGAGGTCGCGAATCCGGCCGTCTCGACCGACCATGACGACGCCGTCAGCCATCTCGTTGCTGACGCGGTCTCGACCGATAACCGACGCGACTGGGAGCCTCTCGAAGAGGCGGTACCGGCGGACGGCGGCTGTGAAAAGCAGGCTTGACACTGTCACAGCAACGGGCGTCGTCATCGGGGCCTGGAGCGTGGTGGCTGCGAACGGGAGGGTCAGGACGGCGCCGACTGCAGCAGTCAGGACTGCAGTCTGTCCGGCAGGAAACGCCTTGTGCCGGAGGGTCGTCGCGAGGACGAAGAAGACGCCGATTAACGCGAGCGACTCGGCGAGCACGATCGTACTCCCGAGGAGCGCGTTGAACGTCCCAGTCGGAGTGGCGACCACGGATCCGAGAACCGTGAGTGCGACGGTCGGGGCGACGAGGCAGACGAGAAGGACGCCGACTGCGGACAGAGCGATCGGGGACGTCCGTCTGTCTCGCCCCGTGTACTGGAGTGCGAACAGGAACCAGAACCCGCTGACGACTGCCTGGAGGTCGAACGCGAGAAGCAACCACGGGCCACCGACCAAAGCCGTGGGCTGCCACTGGATTCCCAGTAGCTCGCGGATCGGTGCGAGGTCCACGACGCCGACGTGGACGACGGCCCCGACGAGGAGCGTGACCGCCACTCCGATCAAGGGCCGCGTCGTCGGGTCGTCCCGGTAGCGAACCATCGTCGCCAGGAAGACGCCACTGGTCGCGAGTGCCACCAGACTGGCTGCGAGCGCGGCTGGTGAGGTCGCGACGATCATGGCTCCGTGTTTCCGGCCGGTTTCTCTGACATGACTGGCAGGGCCCACGTCGGTGCTGAGGGATTCAGGTGCGTGACAGTTTACGCTTCGCTCTCAAAAGGATGGGTGACCTCGGAGGCCGGCGGGTCGATGGGCGACGACTCGCGTCAGTCGTCGACACTGACCATCGCCTCGATCTGTCCGTCTTCGAACGACACCGAGAGCGACTCGGCGACGGCCTCGTATTGCTCGCGATGGTGGCCGTCCTCGCAGAGGGCCATCTCGGTTCGCACGAGCCCGGCATCACGGAGATCGTTGAGCCGCCGGTAGGCGGTCGCCCGCGATACGTTGGCGACTTCAGCGACTGCACGACCTCCTCGTGGCTGTTCGGCGACGGCTTCGAAGACACGCCGGGTGTACTCGTCGCCGAAGAGATCGAGGAGTTCGGCCCCAGCGGGACCGTCGTTCTGCATCGGTTCGTTCGAACGCGTCGCCTCGGGTGCCTCGAGGTGGGCGGACATAGTCGTTCGAAAGCCCCCTTCCGTCCTGGATGCCGATGCTAGCTATCCCGATCGCTTCGGTCACGGGACTCTAGGAGTGCAGACGTGGTCTCGCCGAGAAGCCACCAGTTATAGGGATTCAGCTACGAATCAAACGTGAGTCACCTGGACAGATGTCAGACACCGATGCGTCAGCGGACCTGCGTGCGCTCGTCGTCGACGACGAGCGGGAAGTGGCGGACGCGTACGCGCTCCGAATCCGGGGCTTCTGTGACGTGGAGACGGCCTACAGCGGTACTGACGCCCTCTCGATAATCGACGACGCTGACATCGACGTCGTTCTGTTAGACCGCCATATGCCGGGGATGTCGGGCGACGACGTGCTGGCTGAACTCGACGATCGGGGGTATTATGGCCGCGTTATCATGGTTACAGCAGTGGACCCCGGCTTCGACGTGCTGGAGATGCCCTTCGACGACTACCTCTGTAAGCCGGTCGACCGCGAAGACGTGCGTGCCGCTATCGACCACCAGCGTCAGGTCCTCGCCTACGAGACGCTCGGAGCGTACTTCAGCACCGAATCCAAACGCGCCGTGTTAGAAGCCGAAATGGGTCCGGACGCGGTGCAGGACCACGATGGCTACAGCGAGCTCGCCGACCACGCCGCGCGGCTCGAACGACGCGCCCGGCGGCTGCTCGCTGACGACGCTCTCATCGATCAGTTCGACCAGATCGGCCGCGAAGAACTCTAACCGCTCACGAGCGATTCAGTCGCCGCTACTGGTCCTGGAAGTACGCGTCGAGGAGCTTTCGCTGACTGGCGCGGAGATGGTGCAGCAGCGTCGAGCCGGTGATGTCGAGGGAGGTTGCGACTTCTTCTGCGGTGCTGCCCCGCGGGGACTCGAAGTAGTCCGCGAGGTACGCGGTCCGAAGCACGACGCGCTGGCGCTCCGTCAGTCGCTCGTCCAACTCGTCACGGAATTCGCGAGCGGTCGTCACCGACCGCTCCCGTTCACGTTTGGCGACGACGTCAGCGTCGTAGGTGCGGCTGACTGCGTCGCTCATTCGATGCACGTCCGACTCCGGTGGGAGATCCACGACGATCTGGCCAGTCCCGTCGTCGAACCGCGCCCGCCGTACCGTGCCGCCGAGCGACGAGACTGCGAGCAGCGGTGTCGACCCCTGGATCTCGAGTTCGACGGTGGGATCGGACTGCGAGTCGCCGATGGCTCGGACGTCACCGATGCACTCCATGTCGCTGGCGACAGCGGCGATCTCGTCGAACGCTGCGCCCTCGATCACGGTATAGCAGAGGAGCGTCTCGTCCCCGCGCGGGACCATCCCGTCGAGCGTGTACTCGGTGTCGAGTGCGCCACTGAGCGAGGCCATGACCGAGTCGGCTCCGACGCTGAAGGTGACTTCCGTCACGCTGTCGGAGAGCAGCAGGTTGCGGTTTCGGGCAGCGGTGACCGCGAACCCGGCGACTTCGCCGAGCGTCTCGAAACTCCTGCGCTCCCGGTCGGAGAACGCGTCCGTGCCGTCCGCGTAGACGCCGACGACGCCGTAGACGTTCGCGCCGTACACGAGTGGAATCGCCAGCGCCGATTGGACGCCATCAGCAAAGCCCGCCATGCGAACGCGCTCGGGCACCGCCGCGTCGTCCGCGAGCGGATCGGCAGCCTGGAGCTGTCCGCTCTCGACGGCCCGCTCTTCCGGCGTCGGTGCTGGCCCCGTGAGCGCGTCGCGGACAGCAGCAAAGGTCTCACCGGTATCGCCCGCCGCAGCGCGGATGGTGAGGTCGTCACTCCCGATCTCGCGTTCGCCGACCCAGGCGAACTCGTAGAGTGCCGTGTCACCGAGTTCGCGACAGATGGTCTCCGCAATTTCCTCCCGCGTGGAGGCGTCGACGAGCGCCGCCAGCACCTTCGAGAGCACTTCGTCGATGAGCGTGATCCGTTTCCGCTCTGTCCGGAGCCGTTCGACCGATTGTTCGTACCGCTGTCGCCGCGTCACGTCCTGGAGGTAGACGACGACGTCGGTGTCGGTCGGGACAACCGAGACGGCGAGCCACAGTTCCAGATCGGGGTAGTACTCCTCGAACTCCACCGCACACACGTCCTCCCCCTCGAACGCACCGAGGAGCGTATCCTCGACAGACCGCGGAAACACCTCGGCTATCGGGACGCCAGACGGGTCGGCTGTGACGTCGATCAGCCCGCGAGCAACGTCGTTGATGGCGGTGACAGTCCCCTCGGGCGAGACTTCGAGAACGCCGACGGGTGCGCGCTGGAGCCGATCGTCCATACCTGCTAGCAGCCGTACCCTTCGATATCGGTTTGTCGGTTCTGTTACTGGGTTGTCCACTTTTTTCCTCTCAAAATCTGATCTCGAAGCGCGCACCCCCGTCGTGAGCGGCCGTGAGCGTTACGTCCCAGTCGTGTGCCGCCACGATCCGCTCGACGATCGCGAGCCCGAGCCCAGTTCCCCCGTCTGCCGTGGAATATCCGGGGTCGAAGACGACGTCGTGGTCGTCGGGCGGGACGCCTTTTCCATCATCGGCGACGTAGAAGCCGTTCTCCAGCGCACCGACCGTGACCGTGATCGGCGAGTCAGCGGCGGTGGCCTCACTGTCGTGTTCCGACGATGATAGGGTTGCTGCGGAGCCGTGTTCGACGCTGTTCCGAAAGACGTTCTCGAACAGTCTTCGGACGCGATCCGGGTCGGCAGTGGTCGTCGGAAGCGGCTCCTGGACGTCGAGCGTCGCGTGGGTGGTCTCGACGGACTGCCACGCGTCCTCGGCGGCGTCCCGGATCGAGACGTCTTCAGCGGGCTCGACGACGCTGTCACCGCGCGCGAGCACGAGTACGTCACGGATGCGCTGACTCATCCGGTCGTGTGCACTGGCAACCGCGTCGAAGTGCTCGGTCTCACCTGTCTCCCGTGCAGCCCGGAGGTGGGCCTTCGCGACGTCGAGCGGATTCCGGAGATCGTGGCTGAGGACGCTCGCGATGTCTCCGACGCCTGCAGTCTCCGCCACAGCCGGATACTCGTCTAGGGCGGTGAACACGAGGTAGCCAGTCCCGTCTCCGGTCGCAACGATGCGTGCGACGTACGCCCCGTGCTCGCCGACCCCGTCGAGATAGATACCGACGTCGTCGCCGCGAACGAGCTGCGTTGCTGGCTCCTCGTCGCCGGTCGATTCGACGACGCCGAACTGCTCGAAGACGCTCGCGACGGGTTCCTCGGTCGAGTTGTCGTCGAACGCAGTCTCGAACGCGTCGTTCGTCGCCGTGATGTAGGCAGTCCCGTCCTCGCTGGCGTACGCGAGCACCGGATCGGGGTGCATGTCGAGTGGGATCGCGGCGTTACTCTGGTTTGTCATCGATCGTATTCCTCGGGAGGGCAGTCGGCCGACCTGTGAGCGAGACACCACCGTCGGCGGAGGCGGACCGGGTATCTGCAGCGATGCTTTCTAGCTATGCAGCGGTGACCGCGTTCGGCCACCTGCGGTGGATCGGTTGGTTGGTAACCATTCCCGTGAGTGCCCTCGCATATGAGAGCGTTGTCACTCGGTTCGGTTTAGTGTTACCCAGAGTTACTGTGTGAGAAACACCGACTCACCATTGACGTCTTGTCTCGGTCATCCGTCACAGTCAGCCGATCACACTCGGCTTTCAACGCATGGACTTGCTCAAAAAGGTCATGGATGCGGGAGTCGAGCCCCGCCATCACGGGACGCCACGCCTTAGGGGGGAAGGGAGCATGGGGATACGTCCCGCGACGAGAGAATATCAGTTGCCAGTGAAAGAAAGCGTACCGAGCATTCTCATCGTGTGAAAATGTAGTGTTGGATGAATTATATTATGGGGCAATGGCTGGGGGATACCAATCGGACGAGCGTCCAGTCTATCCCATCGGATTGTGGCGGCGCGAGCCAGGACACGTCCACGACTCTGTAAGCATGTGATCACACCGCCAAGCGACGCCGTCCACCGTACGAGAGGGCCGATTCCGTCCGCGACGCATGGATCGGGCAATCTCACCGTTAACTGATGACGACCGAGACGCAAACAGTAAGAATTTCGTCGGATGACTGTTCAAAATCACTAGATGGATCTCGACGGTGGCTACTCCACGTACACTTCTCGCCTGTTATTGGCCGCTGTGGGGTGTGTCGCGCTCTTTCTGATCCAGCTGCAGAACTATCTCCTCTTTCACAGTCTCGTGGAACTGTTCAGCATTCTCATCGCGTTCGCGGTGTTTATCGTCGCCTGGAACGCTCGGGCGGAACTCGAGAGCACGTTCCTGTCGGTGCTCGGCGTCGCGTATCTGTTCATCGGTGGGATCGACTTGTTACACACGCTCGCCTACAAGGGGATGGGCGTGTTTCCTGGATACGGAGCCGACCTCCCGACGCAACTCTGGATTCTCGGCCGCTATCTCGAAGCCTTCACGCTCGTCGGGGCGGGCGTGGCCGGGCTGGTTTCGAGTGACGACGACTCCTCCCTCGGACAGTTGTGTAACCGGCTCGTGCCGGGCGTCGGGGTCGGATACACTGTCGTCACCGCGCTCGGTCTCTCCTCGATATTCGTGTTCGACGTCTTTCCACGAGCGTACGTCGAGGGTAGCGGTCTGACGCAGTTCAAGATCGGCAGCGAGTATCTCATCGTCGCACTGCTCGTCGTCGCGCTAGTGCTCCTGTACAAGCAGCGAGAGAGCTTCGAGCCGTACGTCTATCGGCTGCTCGTCGTTTCGATACTCTTGAGTACGGGGTCGGAACTCGCTTTCACGTTCTACGTCGACGTGTACGGGCTCTCGAACGTGGTCGGTCATCTCTTCAAGTTCGGCTCGTTTTCGTTGATCTACTTCGCGGTCGTGCAAACCGGGATCACGGAGCCACAGAAGACGCTCTACCGGACGCTGGCGGCGCGGGAAGCCGAGGCGCGAAAGTTCAAGGAAGCGGTCGAACACTCGGGGCACTCGGTCGTCATCACCGATCGGGACGGCGTGATCCAGTACGCCAATCCGGCGTTCGAGGAGGTCACGGGGTACTCGCTCGAGGAAGTGCGCGGCAACCGGCCGAGCATACTCAAATCCGGCGAGCACGACGAAGCGTTCTACGAGGATCTGTGGGCGACGATCACTGCCGGAACGGTCTGGGAGAGCGAAATCGTCAACGAGCGGAAAGACGGCGAGCAGTTCGTCGTCAACCAGACCATCGCGCCCATTACCGACGAGGAGGGGACGATCCAGAACTACGTCGCCGTCCACATGGATATCTCCGAGCGCAAGAAACAGGAGCAGGAACTCCTGGACCGCTACGAGTCGCTGTTCAACAGCATCCGGGACGGCATCCTGATGACCGATACCGACCGTCGGATCACCGACGTCAATCCGGCGTTCACGGACCTCTTTGGCTACGACCTCGCAGAGATCGAAGGGCAGTCGACTAGAGACCTCTACGAGGACGACGTGGCGTTCGAGCGGATGGGGACGGCGATCGAGAAGCACGAAGGTGACCAGCGATTCACCCGGACGACAACCTGCCAGAAGAAATCCGGTCAGTGCTTCCCCGTCGAAGTTACCATCTTCTACCTTCGCGACGCTGACGGGGACGTCGTCGGCTACATCGGGCTCATCAGGGACATCACTGACCGTGAAAACCGGATCCAGCAGTTGCAAGTCATCGATCGGGTTCTCCGGCACAACCTCCGCAATGCGATGAACGTCATCGAGGGGTACGCAACGGTCATCCGAGAGTCGGAGTCTGGGGACACCGCCGCGAACGCACGACAGATCGTCGCAACGAGCGACGATCTCCTCAAGACCGTGAGCAAGGAGCGAGCCATCATGAACTTCCTCACCGAATCACAGTCCGTGGAGACGATCGATCTGGCCGAGATCGTGAGAACGATCGTCTCGACTGCCCGCGAACGGCACCCGGACGCCGATATTTCGCTGTCGGTTTCTGCGCAGTGTTCGGTCCGCGTGGTCGCCCCGATCTCTCGAGCTATTGGGGAAATTCTCGAAAATGCCGTGCTCCACTCGGATCAGTCGACCCCAACGGTGTCGGTTGCTGTGGAACGCGCGGACGGCATGGTCGAAATCAGCATCACTGACGACGGTCCGGGAATCCCGGAGATGGAACGCCAGGTGTTGACGAAACAGTCGGACATCGATCCGTTGTATCACGGCAGCGGTCTCGGTCTCTGGTTGGTGACGCTCATCGTCCAGCAGTCCGACGGCACGGTGGCGTTCGAAGACAACGACCCTCGCGGCAGCGTCGTCACCATTCGACTGCCGACTGCCTGATGCTCTCTGGAGAAATATGGAACCCATCGCTCTGGGAGGCTGCCAGCTGTTCTGAAAGTCTCGCGGACGCAGGTGCTCGAAACGTGTTTCGGAACCCATTCCAGCAGGCTCACAGAGTCTAAAGAAAACACCACGACCACAGAAGCTGCGACAGACGGTCCGAGATAGCGGTTCACTGCTGCAGACGCCACCGTGACTATCGTGATCTCCCTACGCACGGACCACTCTCTGACCCCACTCTCGCGGCGCAGACTCTTCAGCCGGGAGTGGACTGCGGACCACGTCGTTGAAGCGCCCAGCCCCGCAATCCTCGCGGCAATGAGACACGGCACTGACGACACGGACTGGCCACTGTCCGAGCGGGAGGCAGGTAGGCACGAGCACACCCACCTCGCCGAGCGCATTGCAACGACGCCACACGACGACCTCTCGCTAACCGACGTCGAGGCGTTCGGGCAACTGCTCGAGACGGTCGACGAGGCTCTGGGCGACGGTGACGCGACGACAGCGGCGGCCCACCTCGCTGCGTTCTGGGAAGCGTACCTTCGGGCGGGACTCCAGGCGGAACGCGACGACGTCCCGTCCGAGCCGCGTGCACTCGTCGAGGCAGGGAACGAAGCTGGGCTAGTTGGCATGGATCTGTACCAGGGCCTGCTGCGGTTTTTCGACGTGGTGGCCGACGCCACCGCCAGCGACGCGGACACCCCGTCCACGCTCGAGAACTGGACGCGACGCATCCTCGATCTCACGGGCCAGTTGTCCGACCACGTCGACGACCATCACTCGTGATCCGTCACCTGTCGGCTGATGCGTTCGGTGGACGGTCCCCCTGTCAGGGCCCCCGGACGACTCCCAATCGACCAGGGCGGAGGGAGAATACAGGACCTGTGCAACACCGTAACAGCTCCAACCGGCAGGGAGGGGAACCCTGGTGACGGTCTTGTCGAGCCCGGAAGTAATCTCATCAATCCAATAGCTAACATCCTCACTGAGTTACTCCTCGAATGCCTGGCTGCGAGTCTGCAAGGATGAAAGAAAATTATAACTAAACGTAGTAGCTAGGGACTGAAAATGCCGTCTGTCAAACAAGATCTTGCATTATTACAAGATGAACACAAGGGATTTCTTACAGAACTCCTGAATGCTGTGCAGGATATCTTCTACGTGTACGACTTGGACGGCAACTTGCTATTCTATAACGATCGGGTGGAGGAAGTAACTGGATACAGCCCCTCTGAGCTCCAGTCGATGCAGCC
Source organism: Halorientalis brevis (assembly GCF_042678165.1). Classification (GTDB taxonomy): domain Archaea; phylum Halobacteriota; class Halobacteria; order Halobacteriales; family Haloarculaceae; genus Halorientalis; species Halorientalis brevis. The sequence goes on from NZ_JBHUDJ010000012.1 coordinate 27,921, forward strand.
CTGGGACTTCGTCGTCGAAGCGGATCGTGACCGGGTCATCGACGAAATCGCTCACGTCGTTGAGAACGAACAGGAAGTGCAACTCGACACCCGGTATTTAACAGCAGCTGGCAAATCAGTCCCGTACGAGTTCACAGGCTCGCCATTGTATGACTCGGAGGGCAATGTGGTCGGCTTCGCAGGCGTTGGGCGAGATATCAGCGATCGGAAGGAGCGCGAACAGGAACTCGAACGCAACCGTGAGTTCCTCAAACAGACCCAAACAGTCGCCGAGATCGGTAGCTGGGAGATCGATCTCCGAACCGAGACGTTGCGCTGGACCGACCAGGTCTACAACATTCACGGGGTCGATCCCGATACTGACGTCAGTATCGAAGACGCAATCGAGTTCTACCACCCGCAAGACCAGGATACGATCCGAACTGCGCACGAGCGCCTGACGACCGAGGGTGAGCCATACGATTTGGAGTTGCGAATAACGCGGACTGACGGGGAAACGCGCTGGGTACGAGCGCTTGGAGAGCCCTGGTACAAGGACGGCGACTTACTCGGCGCTCGTGGCACGTTCCAGGACATTACCGACCGCAAGCAACGAGAACTCTCCGTCAAAGAACAGCGGAACAACCTCGAAGTGCTCGATCAGATGGTCCGACACGACATCCGCAACGATCTCCAGGTCATCACTGGGTACACTGAAGCCCTCAAAGCGCACGTCGACGAGACCCAACAGGAGTACATCGGGCGGATCCTCTCGAGTGTGGACACAGCAGTCGAACTGACCAAGGCTGCGCGTGATCTCGCGGAGGTAATGCTCCAGACGGGGGAGAAACAGGAGTCGCTTCGCCTCAAACCCGTCCTGGAGGCGCAACTCGACGAGATCCGGACAGCGAACGACGACGTGGCGCTCACGGTCGAGGGGCAGATTCCAGATACCCATATTTTGGCCGACAGTATGCTCTCGTCGGTGTTCCGGAACCTCCTGAAAAACGCCGTTCAGCACAACGACAAGGAGGTCCCAGAGATCGTCGTGTCGGCGACAGAGCAATCCGGGACAGTCGTCGTCCACATCGCGGATAACGGACCGGGTGTCCCCGAGTCCCGGAAAGACGACATCTTCGGGAAAGGAGAGATGGGACTCGAAAGCGAGGGGACTGGCATCGGCTTGTATCTCGTCAAGACGCTCGTCGAGAACTATGGGGGAGAGGTCTGGGTGGAGGACAACGAGCCGACCGGGGCAGTGTTTACTGTCGAGCTGCTGTCTCCCACTGAGAGATAACGACTTTCTCGAACGTACTACGTACCCCATCGCCAATCCGCCACCGGAGGACGCAGAGCTCCATCTCAGCACTCGACGCTCGCTAGCGTACTATCTCGCCTTGTCCCGTCTTCTGTTCCTGTGTACGCGGGTGGAGCTGGCAACTGCAGCCGGCCCGCCGAAGAGTGAGTGTCACTGTGCAGGACGGGTCATTGCCTCGTCCCGTGGACGGTCAGGAGGGGATCAGTCGTAGTAACTCAGCCGCTCGGTCACCTCGGCAAAGGCGACGTTCTCGCGGACGTCGCTAATCTCGACTGCGACGCGCTCCCCCTGGTCAGTATCGGGTACGATGACGACGTACCCACGCTCGACTCGGGTAATCCCGTCGCCTTGCTCCCCCAGATCCTCGATTTCGACCCGGCGGATCTCACCTTCTTCGACCGGTGGCCGTTGTGACGCGCGGTCTCGGGATGGCTGTGTCTCCGTCTTCGTCTCTGTCTCCGTCTCCGTCGCCGTCTCTTCGTCGTTCGATGGCGACGGCAACACTGCAATCCTGTATGTCTCGTGCTGTGCAATCTCGCCGAGCTGAACTTCTCTGTCTGGTACCTCGATAACGTACGAGCCGTCTCGTTGTTCGACCTGGGCAGTAAACAGACTGCGAAGCGTGTCCGGTATCTCCATCTGATGTCTCTCTTGGACGTTACGTGCCGTAGCGCACTTGACTCTACTGTCCGAGACGGCCGATCGGCTCACTCTCCTCGCTCGGTCTGCATTCTCCCACAGCGGATCTCTGTCGTGGCTCGAACGCTGGTGGATAGCGACAGCGCCCCCGTTTGGGTGGTCGTCCCTGCTGCGGTCGTCCTCGTTGCGACCCCGTTGTCTCTCGACGGGTTGTTGACGTACCCGGGAGCCGGTGACACGAGCACGAGTGAGACACAAGTGGCTGTTTGAGCATTGGCTACACCTTTCCGAGTGGGCCTGTTCGGATTTGATATGAACCGGCGGACGTATCTCACGGCAGTCTCTACTGCTGGCGTCACGGTCACAGCAGGCTGTCGCACGCCTGCTGGGCAGCAGACCCTTTCAGAGCCGACTGTGAGCACTGACTCCCCTGGACGGAAGACGCTCACATTTCTGGCGAACGAGGAGGAAGTGGGCCATGTCGGTGTCGATGGGAGCGTTGACGCCGACCACATCCGGCTCTCGACGGAAATCTGGCGTGACCTCCTCCACGACCTGAAGGCCGTGGCATCCGGCCACCGGATGACTACCGTGTTAGACTACGGCATTCCGGTTCCAACCCGCACTCAGAGGGAACCGGCAGCATACCGGCGAAACTCTCGTTTTCTCCCTCGCTATAGGGCTGTGGCCCGGTCACGCAGGCCCCATCGGATCGATGTCATTGCCGTGTGACGAACAGACCGCGTTCGTCACCGCCCCTTGTCTGTTGGGGGCCGGCGTCTCACCGATTCCGTAGCAGTTTCAGGTACGTCGGGCCACAACAAAAATATTCGGTTGGTCATCCAGTCCGGCCACAGTTCGGTGGTTTTCTCCCACGGAGTGTCCGCTCAACCCCCGCCTGTTCGCTCCTCGGTTCCGACAGGTGTCGGAACACTCGTCACTCACGAGAAGGCGGGGGTATGCGCTCGTATCTCTATCAGGACGGAACGGTTGTGACGTCGATCAAATTGCGACTCTGGATGCCAGCAATCGCAACTGACTCGCCTGCGGAGGTCGCTGTCGTCTCTCCAGTTCAGGGAGACAGCTCACCGCCGCCATCGGTCTCCCTCTATACACCCGCTCGGGAACTTGGGACGGTCGTCGAGATCACCGACCTAGACGACCTCGCGGACGAGACGATCAGCACCCTCGATCTCATCGTCATCCCGGGAACAGACACGGCGACAGACCTCACGATCCACGCAACTATCGACCTGTCGGGTGGAACTGCCTTCAGCAGTGATTACACGCTCGCCGGTGAACTCCAGCTTTCCTATCCAGCACTCGCGGCCCAGTAAGTGGCCCTGCCGCCTGCTGATGGCGACCTCGCCACTCCCACTCTGTTCACAGACACGCTGAACTGCCCGAACGGTCCCCCACCGCGTGGCTGCCCGGATGCCCGCGGCACCTGCTACGATTCCGGCCAGTTCGGTTCTGTGTCGTCGGTCGTCAACTCGCAGAACCGTCTGAGGAACGTCTTGCGGTCGGTACGGCCGGCGTCGGCCGCCACGAGCGTCGCCTCGAGGCCGTCGCGGGGCTGGTGGCAGCACGCACGGTCGCAGGGCTTACAGAGGTATTCGAACGTCTTGTCCTCGCGGTTCCAGCGGTCGCCGTGTTTGTCGTACTCCCGAGCGTCTTCGCGGGCGAGCGTCTCGCCGCAGGCGATGCAGGTCACCTCCTGGTCGGCGTCGCGTCCCCATGGCGTCGAACTGGGCATCGTTACCCGTCTCCCTCCCTTCCGAGCGTGTCGCGGCTCACTGCAACCGCCTCCATTCGACAGTACCCCACTGCCTGCCGGGCGTCGAGAGCACTAGGCGCATGACAATTGAATCGTTGACACGGAGACGAGAAGCGAGTTGGGTCGTATGCGTTCGCCTCTTTTTAAGGCTGCTGTGAGGCGGACGGTGGCGCATCGGCCACCCGGTTTCTACGGAGCAGTGCGGCAGTGAATCGCTCAATACAGACTCATACGAGAGCGGACTGCTTGCTCTGAAACGTAATGTTCACCGGTCTGTGGGATGGCTCATTGATATGGTTGCGCTCCCGCGAGCCTCTCGCCCGGCAGTATTGCTCACGGTTGCAGTGCTGTTGACTGGCTGTTCGGGTCTACCTGTCGTGGGCCAACAGACGGCCACACAACAGCCGACGGTAGCGGAGTTTTCGTACCCAGCAGGGTGGTCACAAGCGGGGATTACGGACTTCTCGGCCGCGCTGGAAACGCACGATGAGACGGTCGCAAATGTTTCCCGGGAGAGTCGGCTGGTCATTACCGACGAGGACGCGAATCGGACGGTAGTCAGAACGCTAGATACCGAGGCTGGGACCGGCTCGCTACGCTTTGTCGACACGCGATTCAATAACGACGTCCATGCATACTACAGTGCTGCGGGTGTCTTCGAGTATGATCGGACGACGGGAGAGCTGCGTCGCAGCCCTGATGAGAACTGGACGGCAGCCGATGTAGCCACGGTGGCAGGGCTGGAACGACCACTCCGGAACCTCGAACTGACCGCGACTGACACTGTCAGCGTCGAAGGGACGACGGCTGTCAGATATACCGTGACTGGTATTCAACACCCTGACTCAGTCCCGTCGAACACTGCAACGGGGCACGTTACTGTTGCCAGAGAGGGATTCATCGCCGCATACAACGTCACGAGAGGCAACGAAGAATTCACGCGCCAGACGCGCTATGACCTCTCTGCGTTGGGTACTGCAACGGTGACACGGCCAACGTGGATGCCCGATGGGTGACCGCCAGTGTTGGTGAGGAGTCATCAGAACCGGTATGAAACCACCGGTGGCTGGCTGCTCTTCTCTCCCTTGAGAGCCGCACAACATGGTATGCAGAAAACATATACTTCCTTGTCTTTGTTCTGGGATTAATGGGAACGGATCGAAATTGGGGCTTCGTGGCGGGCGGACTGTTTTTCCTCCTGATCGCTGTGGCAGGATGGCAACAAGGTGGGGCGACCACGTATGTCCATACACTGCAAAGCGAGGGGGATACCACGTTTAACGAAACCCGCGAGGGGCACATCCGATATACGAGTCTTTCAGCCCACGGACAGCGTGTCGTGGCGAACACGATCGAGCGTGGCGAATACGTTGTCGACACCGAAGACGAGACTGTCTCGCATTTCGACTATCCGACGGACACGAGTGATCTCGGGTCAGGGTGGTACGTCATCCACCGTGGCGAGTCCAACTACACTCTCATGACGCACAAACAGAACGACGGCGTCACTGACTTCCTCTCTATCGTCGTTCTCGCGGCCACAGCATCCGTTGGACTCCTGCTCTGTTACTTGGGGATCGCACCTCTCTAACGGAGTATACATGAGATGAGTCCAGAATCCAGGGGAATGATTCAGGAAGCTGACCGTGACACCAGCACAGGGATGAGAATTGGAATCGCTCTTGGAGCAGGGCTCGTGTCGACTCTCCGTCCGGTTCCAGAAGACGGCGGCGACTGGGTGGACGAGACCCGAGTGCGTCAGTGCCCCGGTCGCCGTGATCTCCCCGAGACGTGGTGCTGTCCGCGTCCGTGGGGGTGTTCGGATCTGGCATCAGTCTCGGGCCTCACGACGGGTAGCTCGAGGGTCTTCTAAGACACACCGAGCTCGAACACCACTCTCTGGCTGTCGTTGTCCAATCTCTGATGGAGACAGCCATCACCCCGACCGAATGAACTTCGCGCTACTAAGAAGAACGATCAGGAGACCGATGCCTGCGAATTTCAATGGTGCATTTGACGTCTTCTCTTTGAGGAACGCGTTTCCAGGCGAAGACCGGGAGACGTACGCAGTCACCGTCTCGTTGATCTCGTAGTCGTCCAGGACGGCCTGGGCCTTCGATTTCGTCTCGTAGTTTGGTGTGACAGAGGCTGGATACACCTTCGTTCCCGTGTACGATTCACCCTCGTACCGATAGGTGAACGTGACTGTCGGTTTGTACTCGACCCCACCGCGGCGCTGTGAGACGGTGTCGACGCCAGTCTCAGTAACCGTTGCGTTGACCGTCACTGCGTTCGAGATGGCGTCGGATTGCTGTACATAGTCGTATCCGCCGTACCCAGCGAGGGCGAGACCGATGCTGATCATCAACAGCACACCACGAGCCGAGTCACTCCCCGTACTCCCGATCGAGAGTCCTGACTCTGGAGACATACGCGAGGAGTTCCGTCGGTCCATTAATAAAAGACCCCAGTGATCTTCAGATCTAGAAGGTTGGCGTCATGGAAGGCAGGATGGGTGGAAGCCGATCCCGACATAATCGGGATCGGCGCTTCCAGTCACGGGGACCATGCGGGAGTGACACTGCACCGTTGGAAGGGATGGTCACATTGGGGAACCATCTCCGATGTCTCCCGTGACATGAGAGATTCCTGCTCAGGACAGAATTATAAGTTACGGTATCTCTTCGATTTGTAATTCAAATGTATTATCCCGCTGTTGTTGGAAAACGTCAAAAACGGACTAGTTTGTGATACTTAAAGAATAGGCGCCCCTAACTGAACAGCAGGTCGGACAGTGCCGTTATCCCGGTTGTACGCCCATTTTCGAGTGCCGTTCGAGACGACGACGTCCGGTCCAGGGACAGCCGATATCGCTCGTAGTCGAATGTGTGCAGTCGTTGGCCGCCGTGTTACCTGCCAGTCCGTTCGCTCCGTCTCGCCACCTCTCGTGACGACGAACGATCGGCGGCTGACGCTCGGCGCACTCACAGCGTACGTGGTTTTAGTCAACCTCTACAACGACATCCACACCGCAACGCTGCTGTTCCTCCACCGGGGTCAAGCTCAGGTTCTACTGAACCTGCCCGACTGGGCGTTCCTCTATCGCCTCTTCCAGCCTAGCGAGGCTTATTAGCGCCTGCTTCAGCTTGGATTCGATATCGAGCGCGCGAACCGGTACCGGGCAGCTGGCACGCCATTCTACGTCGATTGGTGGATGGGGATTTTCGTCCTCAGTATCTACTGTGTGTGTTCACTCGGCATTGGCTATCGAAAATTCAAGGTCGGCGACCTGTGACATCCCACAGGCACACAGCCTGAGATTCCGCAACGAGTCACAGGTGGTCGGAACAGTATGACAGTGGTAGCGAGGGAAAGCCAATCGGCGTTTGCAGTGCGGCGGCAGTCATGTCTGAATCAGGCCGTAAAAAATCACTATGAGGCCACTGATACTGACCGTTTGAATGACCAACTCGGACTGTAGTGCAGTGAGAATCCGCAGGTCGAGTAAGACAAGATCGATGATCGAGGCGATCGGAATCATGAGCACGAGCCCGAGTGCGAGTGTCAACATTGGGCGACTGTCGTTGCGCCGGTACCCGCGATAGCTCTGATACGCAACGTATGTCCCAACAACGATTGTTGCCAGGTGTGAAATAATCGAGAGCGACGTAATCAGACTCGTCATCCGTGATCACCTCGAGACGGGTCAATCACGTAGAGGATTATCCCTAATCCGAGGAGGCGGAGTCCATTTGTGACTATCGTGATGAGCCTGTTATCTAATACCGTGAAAGTCGAGAGGGAGGTGTTCATGACAATTGGAAGGCCGCTAGTGAATGCAATGCCGATGGATAACCCGAGTAACGCCGGATTGTGGGCCCGCCGAAAACCCTGAATCCCTCTCAGTAGAATGATAGCAGAAATGATAACCGCGACAAGTAATCCCAAAAATAGCACAACACTAGCTACAGTGTTGGTCCCGCTGGTTGATGCAGTTTGGAGTGGACTGACGATCATTAGAGTTCCTCGAATAGTTTGGTGAGGCGGTCAGCGGCATCCGTCTCTGTGCGCTCAACAGTGAGGGCAAAGTGTCCGTTCTCGAGATCGATCGTAACACTGGAGAGCGTGGCGTAGTATTCCTTGGCGTGGTGTCCATCCAAGTCCACGCGTTGTCGAGTCTCAACCAAATCTAATTCACATAAACGCTCAAGCCGTCTGTAGATGGTTGGTTTCGACATATCATACTTCTCTGTAATTTCCTCGGCGGCGAGTGGTTTAACGCTCGTTGCCCGGAGAATCGAACGAGCGTACTCATCAGCGAGGATATCAGCGATGTCGTCGAACTCTGCGTCATCGCTCATGCCAAGTGGTGAACATTTGAGCTACCGTTCGACCGGTGTTGTCGAACACAGTCGTTCTATTGCAGGAATCATATATAAACCAAATGCACAACTTCTGTGTCAGTAACGACGCGAAAATATTGTATGTGTAATATGTAATCCTTTTTCAGGAGGTGCCAAAGAGACTGCTAGCGAGGCGTGCGTCGCATGATCCTATAATTGTAAGTCACAAATCATTTCCGGCGTAACCAGGAATATTTAATTGCCTTGCCCAAACACGTTCAGTCGTGCCGTATCGATCTCTCCTAACGAATCCTCGTCAATTCTTTCGGGGGCAGGTGGGGGAGCCAGACCGCCTCTTCGTACTGCTGATTCTTCTGGCAGCGGGTTGTGTTCCGTTGATAGCACAGCTATCACTCACCTCAGCCATTGTCCTCGAGTCAGATAACAGTCTGACACTATCGTACGTTGTTGGTGGGGAGACTGCAAGTGTCGCTGTCTCTGCAGTCGGATCCTCACTGGCTAGCTTTGCCAGTGCACTGGTTTATTGGATTGTTGCAACGATCGGTGCGTACCTGCTAACGGCTCCGTTTTCCGACTCCGGGGACCTCCGCACGACATTGTGGATCGTGGGCTGGGGGTTCGTTCCGCCTCTTTTCTCGGGCGTACTCTGGCTCCTCGCAATGATCGTGAGTATTCAGGCGACGCCAACGCCGACCACCGTTGCTGCGAGTTCTGAATTCATCCGTGCCGTCCAACAGACGCAGCTGGTGAGAGCAACACACTATCTGGATTACGGTGCGACCCTGTGGGCTGGTGGGCTGTGGACGGTTGGAGTGAGGGTTGTTCGAGACGTATCGTGGTGGCAGGCAGCACTGGCCGCGGTACCGGGAGTTGCGATCCAGTTAGCTCCATACCTGCTGCTTTGAAAGGATGGAGAAGCTGGCCACGATGCCCTCTCAGCAGCGGGACGGTGAAAGAAACTCTCTCGTCGAGTCTCTGCAGGAGAGCTGAGTCTGGCGTACTCCGAGGCCTGGTGGCAACTAGCGTACTGACTACTCTGCGGCCAGTGTGGGTGTCGGATTCTCCTTCGCAATGACGATGGTGGCGACGAGGAGGACAGTTACAACGGGAAAGATGTATACCCAGAGGACGGCCTGCCAGAAACCAATCACAAGGAGGCCACACACCCCGACAACCGCCACTAGTTCTCGTTGAAAGATGACTCCGGCTTCCCCCAATACTGCCAACCCTCCGAGACCTGCGAAAAATATCACGCGTGTCCGTGAGTATCCCAGTTGCATCAGAAAGTACCCTAACGTACCAAGAAACGCCAGGACACTCACGGTCGATAAGCCCCGCACGATGGATAGGCGATCGATCGACATCACGGTGGAAGTATCGCGTTCATGTCGTTAAATCGTTCCCTGAACCGATGCGGACGAGGAAACGACAGTTCACTACGCTTGTGGTCTCACTGCTGAGCGACTCAAAGCGAGGATTGTTCTTGATTTCGCATTAGGTGGGCTCCAACTTACTCGGACTGTTTTCGGCTGCGGTCCGCATTGGCCGGCGCCCGTGTCGGACCCAACAGTGACACTGCAATCGAGGCGTTGGTTCTGGCGTACGCGTTCAGAATATGTACCGCGACGATCCCGAGAACTACACCACCTGGGACTGCCAGCAAACGTTGAGTCGGAGTCTGGAAACTGTGGGCGACCCGCCAGCCGACCACTTGGACATTTAACACACCGTCCGTGAACAGCGGTAGCAGGGTGAGTTCGATGGCGGTCCCCAGAAAGGTGATCAACAGGATCAGTGAGAGAATGCCGAGCCAGAACTTGAGCAACACGAATCCAAGCCCCCGCCATGTTGAGGAGGCCTCGAAGTACGCTGTGACGGTCTCGATGAGTCCATCGGTTGTCTGCTCGACGTCCGTTGGTGCGGTGATCTCCGTGCCAAGAAGGGTATTCGCCAGTCGCCGCTCGAATGATGCGATGACTCGCAGTCCGATACCAGTCGCAAGCAAAATTCCTAGTCCGACGAGTAGTACCGACAGTCCCAGGCCCAGAGCAAAACCCACGACTACGATCACGAAGTACGCCAGTCCGAGCGGAAACGTGAGCACGAGGTACAGCAGGTTCTTATACGTCTGTGCCTCCGTGAGAGGGCGAACACCGTCTGCGATAGTGGATCCGCTTACTGTCCCATCGGTCCTCGGCTGATCCATCGTACTCTCACTTAATCGGACACCGGGGAAAAGAGAGGGTGCGGGACTTCTGTCTCAGAAACCCCGAGGGAGTCCATTCAGCATTTTCGAGGTGGAGCCTCCGGCCTCAAGGAGCGACCGAAGCGTAGCGAAGGGAGCGAGTAGGCCGGAGAGGATCGCGAGGGATCGAAGCTCCCTCTGACCATGCGAACCGTCCTGTGGCCCGTGAGCAGAAACCGACACAGTACGACGCAACCGACATACTACGACCGCTCGACTCTCGAATACGTAAGAACCGTCGGGCACACATCTGAAATATGGAGGTCAGGCGTACCGCGCCCGTCAAACTTGTCGTTCCCAACGAGCGCCGCGATGACCTCCACGAATCTGCCCGGCAGTTCCTACAGGTCACTCATATACCAGGCACTGCAGAGAGAACAGTTCCAAGCAGACTCAGACAGGCGGCACCGACGAACGCAAAGAGGGTGGCAGTGGAGATTTCAAACTCATCAGGATCGGTTCGCAGTGATTCGTAGCCAGCACTGACAATCATCCCACCCCCACCGATTGTCATAAGCAGTACCGGAATACTATGGTCGCCAGCAATGAGCGATCGCACCGCTGGGAACCCAAGCGAAAGCCCGATTACTGAAAGAGCGCCGTTGTAGACGTACAACCGTTCCATAGGCCTTTTTCCCAACTCTTGCTTACTCAATCAGCACGCGCATCGAGCACCGAATCTGCTACCCGCCCGGTCAGTATAGGTAGTTCAAATACCGACACAGATCACGGATCTACCCACACTCCGTCAGAAACTGGGTGCGGGATAGAGCGTGACCTCAGCGAAGAAACGTGCCGACAGAAGCGGTTGAGCCTATGAAACAGCGGTCGAACATTTTTACCGATTGGTGGCAACTCCGATATCAAGGAGTTCGTCGTATGCCCTCCATTGAGTCCTTTCCGACAAAGCGCGGCACAGCACGGTTCACTGAGGATTCTATACACTTTGAGGAGTCGTTTTCCGGCTACATTCAGTCCCTCTATCAAGAATTCTGGCAGCGCGGGACCTGGTGGCACAACGGAATCTTTGTCGGGTACATACTTGCATTTCCAATCGGACTGGGGTGGGTTGTCAGCGCAGTCCGCGGTGGTGATTTCTTCTTCTTAGCTGTCGTTGTTGGGTCGATAGCAATGTTCTGGGTGATGAATTACGCGCGCGGATTCCGATCGCCAGATCGGATTCAGCTTGACACAATCGAGAAGGTCTCTGCGACGGCTGGCATGAAAGGACTGACACGCCCACGGCTCATTATCACTTACATCGACGGGGAAACCACCTACAGGCGTCGGGTGAACCTCCAGCCGCTCTACACGAGTAATGGTGAGACAGCATACGAACAGGCACAGGCAGCGTTTGCGGAGCGCGGATTCTGAACCGTTTCCTATCGGGCGGGAACTTCCTCTCCACGGTGGTTATTGGTGCTGGATATGCAGCGGCGGTTCGAGTGCCAGGCACTATGTCCATGACAACTGACGGCCACCCGTACCCTGCCGCCCCGCAGCAAGAGGGCGGTCTCACAGCCCTCGCACAAGTCGAGACCGCACTTTTTCGGCGGCTGGGCGTGGGCAACAGGGTACTCGATGCCACGCCGTGATGCAGGCTCGCCTGCTGTGGCGGGGCTGGCGGTAGCTGGCACTCATGACTGCGGGCACGGAGCAGGCACCACCAGTCACGGTGGTATCCGTCTGTGAACGCCGCCGAAGCTGCGCTGACGGAAGTCACCTCGGGACAAGCCCTGTAGCATCTGCTTCGATACCGTTGCGAACTGAGCGGTGGCGTTCTGGAATCGTGGCCAGCCCGCCTCAGTAGTACGTGATGGCGCCGCTGGATGGTTAAACACGTCCTTGAGTCACCACAAGTTGTTTTCCTGCTGGAATGACTGGTTCGTCCATGCAACGCCGAACAGTCGTTCGCGCTCTTGGCACAGGTACCGTCCTGTTCACTGGCTGTCTCGACCGCTCGCAGTCGGGGCCTGCCGAGCCCAGCACCAAGACGACGTCGAGCGAGCCGTCGACGGCTTCCGCGTCCCCCCGCCTGTCGATCACGGACGTTCGCTCCTACACGCATGCGATCCGGCTCAACGACCTGGGGGAGTCACCGCGCGGCGACGTGCCCGCTGTCGAGTCGTTCAGTGATCGCGAGCAGTCCGTCGTCACGTCGGCGATCGACGAGACGTATACCACTCGGTCACCGCCGGAGTGGCTTCTGCAATTCGTCGCCGAAACTACCTACGTCAGTCAGGAGGACCAGTACTACCGGCTGACAGCCACGATGCCGACGACGACCATTACTGCGACGCCTGTTTCGCGGGACGACGTGACGGGCGAGATCGCCTCATACGAGGCGTACGAACAGGCCGTGACGCATGATGGCGTTGTCATGTCCGGCCTGCTGCGCAGTGCCCAGCAGGGCGGTGAAACTCTGCCCTACGTCTGGCCAACACTCGACTCGTTCCTGTCCACGTACGACGCCGTCGAGTATCACGGCGACGTGCTCGCACTCTCGACGACGCGGAACGACCCAGGCTCACCCTACAGCGTCGACGCAACTGTGGCCTCGTTGTCGGACCTCGCAGGCGGGTCCGTGTGGCGTCTTTCCGCTGCGTCCCCGGCGGTCCAAGACGTGGTTCGGTCCGCCGCCGCGAAGAGCGGGTTGTACGCGTTCGAGTCCCCACCCGATGGACTGCTAGCACAGTTACGAGAGCACAAGTACGTCTACGTCGGCGGGCGGTTTTACACGACGTACGTCGAGCAAGCCGGTCCCCAGCCGCTCGAGATCGATGCCACGGTCGAAGATGCGACGCTCGACGCCGACGGGGCGCGAATCCGATTGACGCTCCGGAACACAGCGGACAGTGAGCTCGACATCTCCAGCGGGGCTCCGAAACCGTTCGGCGTGCTCCGGTATCAGCCCGCGAAGTCGACGGCGGACAGTGGGCTCCTCTGGTCGCCGGCGTACGAGGACTCATCGCACGTGCACACTGAGGACGGTGAGGTCACTGCGGTCAACTCGATCGCGCTCCAAACGTCGATCGAGCCAGACGGAACGGTCGCACGGACGTTTACCGTGGATGATCCCAGCCTCTCCCCGGGGCGCTATCGCATCGAGAACGACGTCGGCTACTCAACGGCAGCAGCGCGTGATGGGACCTTTCCCTACGTCGTGCGGTTCGCCGTCGAGGTGTGAGTGCCGTTTGCTCTGCCCTAACGGTGTGCACTGTTGCTGGAGCCTAAGCGTGAGCGCCGAACAGCTGGACGCGAAGGTCGGAGCAGTGGCCGAGTCGTCACTCGCTGCTCGCTGGTGAGTGGAGTGTCCTCGAACGTGACCGCTACGCTCGGCAGTCAAATCGGGAGATGACGCATAAGAGCAGGGAGGCGCTTCCGAAGGCGCACGCGAAGGGGTCCGGACCGAGCACTGATTCGCGTCATTTCCTCCGCAGTCAATGCAAAATCGAAGACGTCGAGATTCTGGTGCAGGTGATCCGGCGTACTCGCCTTCGGAATCGCCACGACGCCGTCCTGTTGGACGAGCCAGCGGAGGGCAACGTGGGCTGGACGCTTGTCGTACCGCTCGCCGATTCGTTCGAGGACAGCATCGGACAGCACGTCTCCCCGGGCCAGTGGACTGTAGGCAATGAGGGTGATGTCGTGGCGGGCGCAGTACTGTTGCAGAGTGGACTGGTCCGTGTAGGGATGATAGAGGACTTGGTTCGCGACGATGGGCACTGCAGCGGTTTCCTGTGCCGTTTGCAGCTGTGGAAGCGTAAAATTGCTCACGCCGATCTGTCTCACCAGCCCTCGGTCGCATAGTTCGGCCATCGCGTCGAGGGTCTCTTCGATCGGTACTCGGGGGTGCGGCCAGTGGATCAACAGGAGATCGACGTACTCGACCTGTAATCTATCGAGACTATCCGTGACGGATGCAATGACGTCTTGATACTGGAGATTTGAGCGCCAGACCTTGGTTGTGAGGAAGACCTCCTCTCTGTCTACGTCGGCTTGTGCGAGCCCGCGCCCGACTGCACGCTCATTCTCGTAGTGTTGCGCGGTATCGATATGCCGATACCCTGCGTCCAACGCGGTTTGGACAGTCTGCGTACACGCTTCCCCGGTGTTCTGCCAGGTCCCAAGTCCGAGCTTGGGAATGCGGGCGGTCGCTGTCTCGACAACCTCCATGTCTCTTTGCGAGTCTTTCAGGAATAGAATAATAAACCGGGCGGCTCGGACACTACGGCAGTTCTCAGAAGTCCAAAATCGATCACGGAATGTGCTTACTCTGCCCTCTGAACTGACCGGGACAGGTCCCCTGTCTTCCTCGTCTTTTGCCGCAAGGAGTCCCATCAGGCCGAGGTTGCAACAGATGACGACCGCCAGAGATGGCTCTCGAACGGCGCCCCGGCAAACGCCTGCCACGCCTCGTAGCCGAAGATAAAGGCGGTCACTCCGAGGAGTGCGACGAATACGGCGAATCGGTTTTCGGATCGCATCCACTCCATCCGGGTTTCGATGGCTGCGTCCCTCGACATATTATATTCTAAACTGACACTTTCGTCAACTCATTCGACCGGTGTAGACGTGCGTTGGCGTCTCGCGATCCTGGATCCGCTCGTAGACAGCGTCCTATCTTGTAGTACACGCCAATCGTGAGTCAGCGTCCCACGTCCCCTGAATCCCACAGAAAGAAGAGCGTGAATACTGCAAAGAATACGATAACCCAGACCAACCGTGGGAGGCTCCCAGGTTCGGGATCTCCTTCGAAGGGCAGGGTTACAACGGTAGCAACGAACAGTGAGCCGAGGAGAGCCAAGACGTATTTCCCGCCTGCTCGGTTCGTGTTCGTCTCGCTATCCATATTCTATCTATCTACTCATGAGCAGAAAAACAGTGTGCACATGCAGTGGACAGCGTTGGTTCGCACGTCATGATCTGTGCCACTGACAGGTGATGTCCTGTCCCCCCGCAGCAAGACGACGGTCCCCAGTCCCTCCGACGGTCGCGCGGCGCTCGAGCCGGGCCGGTCCCACGGCCCGCGCGCACGTCGAGCCCACGCTCGGTCGGTGGCTGGGCGGAGGGCAGTCGTGTGGTGCTGGTCTGGCTGGTGTAGAGACGCAACTGCTCATCAGCGTCGTGCGCAGGCGAGCTGCTCCTGGAGCTGTCGTGACGGGTTCGAACCAGCGCCGGACGAGACGTCCAGTTCCCCACCTGCTCGTGGCTCCCGGAATCAGTCCCTGGCACAAATCGGCTGCTGCAGAGAGTAGGTGTCGTCAGTGAGTGTCTCCCGGTCGGTTCACAGCTCCAGTCGTCACCCCTGCTTTGAGGTCGCTGTGTGAACTTCATAACCACTAAGCGTCCTGCGAGAACTCTCTGGCAGCAATGCCCTCCACCGTCGGTTCCCTTGCCCGCGAGCTCTCGCGTCCGTACTACGAGGATGCCTTCCCCGCACACGATATCTTCCACGCGAAACGAGTGCGTGACGTGGCCCTGCAACTGGCGGCCCAGCATCCCGACAGTGTCGACCGGGAGGTGCTGGCTGGCGCTGCGTGGTTCCACGATATTGGCCGGCCACTCGAACGCGTCGGCGAGATCGAAAACCACGACGCGTGGGCGGCCACCGAAGCCACGACCCTCCTGCAGGCTGAAGCGGTGGCACCCGACCGGATCACGGCTATCGAGCACTGTCTGCGGGCCCACAGCATCCGGGCGAGTTCGCCCGAGCCAGAGACACTCGAGGCGAAATTACTCTTCGACGCTGATAAGCTCGACGCGGCGGGGGCTGTCGGGCTCGTTCGCCTCGCCTGTATCGTCGGTGAGCGCTCAGGGCGCACCGGGGAGCAGTATGCCGTGATCGATGACGCGTCCACACTCGACGGCCCGAGTCCCGAACTGCCGGACATTGACCTCGTCCGCGAGTGGACCCGCGAGCGGCTCGACGCGTTGTACACTGAACCGGGCCGCCGCCTTGGCGAGTCCCGATGGGCGTTTATGGAGCGCTTCTTCGATCAGTTCGCTCGTGAAATCGACGCGGGGCCAGGAGCGTCACCCGCTGTTCATCACGACGACGGCGAGTGAGTTCCCAGGCCGAGCGACGCTTCGTGGGTCCTCCTGCGTGATCACTGGCTTCGATGCTGCTCGCACGTACCGTGCGCACGAGGCAGGTACCGGGTGCATCCTCGTCTCGTCTGCCATGGAGCCGCCCGAGGGCAGTACCTTTCACTTGTTGCCAACGCCAATGCGACCGCTTCGAAACAGGCGAGCGGTCCCACGGCCCGCGCGGGCGGCGAGTCCGTGCTCTCCCGGCGAGTGGGCGGTGAGCCCAATCACGCTCGTTATTCCAGAGTGGACTGCTCCCCTCGCTCCGCTGTTTGCGTGTCGCGCCACGTGAAGTAATTTGCCAGTGCCGGACCGCTGACGTTGTGCCAGACGCTGAACAGCGCCGGAATGAGGGCAGCCGCGGGTTCAAACAGCGACGCGGCGAGGGCGACGGCAAGGCCACTGTTCTGGAGGCCGACCTCGAACGCGTTCGTGCGTTTTCGGTCCTCGGGCATCCCAGTCGCAGCGCCGACCCCGTAGCCGACGCTCAGGCCGAGGCCGTTGTGGAGCACAACGGCAAGCAGCACGAAGATGCCGGCAGTGAGGATATTCTCGACGTTAGCGCCGACGACACCCGCAACGATCGCGACGATCGCGGCGACACTGACGACCGGGAAGATGTCGACGCCGATCTCCGCGACGCGAGGCGCATACCGATCCAGGATGAAGCGCAGTGTAAACCCGAGTACGACGGGGATGATAACGATCTGGACGATGCTCGTAAACATCTGGGCGAACGTCACATCAATGCTCTCCCCCAGGATGAACAGCGTCCACGCTGGCATCACGATGGGCGCAGCCAGCGTCGTCACCGTCGTAATGGCGACCGAGAGTGCGACGTCCCCGCGGCCGAGGTAGGTCATCACGTTCGACGCGGTCCCACCGGGGGCCGCTCCAACGAGGATCAACCCGACGCCGATGGCATCTGGGAGATCCAACAGGAGATACAGGACATATGCAGCCAGCGGCATCACAAGCCACTGGGTGACTGCACCAATCCCCACGTCGATGGGGCGGTCGACGAGGCGCTGGATGTCTTCGGGTTGGAGGGTCAGCCCCATGCCAAGCATCACGAGCCCGAGCAGCGGATTGACGTACTCGAGGATCGGGACAAATGTCGATGGGGCACCGAGTGCAAGAGCCGCAGCAACGACGATCCAGACGACGAAGTACTTCGTTGCTACTGCAGCTGTCTTGGAAATACTGTTTTTATGACTCATAATTGGCAGTACGTGTCGGTATGAATATGCCCTTCGGAACCGCACACGGGCGACGGGTCTGTATCGGTCACCAGCTGTCCAGAGTGCCATCGAACTCGCATAAATAATGGTAGAATTACATTTACCACCACACCTCCGACACCCTCTCGGAGAGAGGGCTCCTGCATGGTGACCGGGTGTTGTGCGTCGGCCAGGGTTTCACTCGAAACCCAGTGTGTTCCGGGCGATCGGGGTTTGTGCCGTCGTGTCTCACCGGTCTGCCGGCCCTCGTGTCCTGTGGGCAGTGGTCCGTACGAGACTACTGTGCGGAGTCATTGGAGGCAATCCACGCAAGTACCCGATCAAGAACGTTGACTAGGGACGGCTCTCGGCCCTCAATGCGACCCGTGTATGAACTCATCTCCTCGCCAGCTGGAACAAATACAGCGATGTCGTGGGCTCCTCGTCCGGCCGACAAGTAGTCGCCGTCGAAGTGCTCCGTGACATCTCCGTCTCGAAGTAATTCCAGCAGTCGGGAGATCGCAGGTTCACCATAGACGCCGGTTGGAATCCCTTCGACCAACCAGCCCACTACGCTCTCCCCTGTGATGGGGGTGTCGTTTGCGAGAATCGCGACATCGGCCGCCGTCGCACTCTCGACAACCGTGACATAGGGTGGGAGATCGGCCGTAATGTGTGGCCCGAGATACACCGCCGAGTCTCGAACTGCGGTGTGTCGTGGTGTCTCGTCTGTCTCAGTCGCCGGTTCTGTCTCCAGGTTACACCCCGCGAGGCCCGCCGTGGTAGCGAGGCCAGCCACTGTGAGGACTTGGCGGCGAGAATAGCTGTGTGTCATCGCACTGGGCTGCTGCTCGTCGCTACTGATGGTAGAGTGAAATATCTACCCCTGTCGTTCGGCTGGGCTTCGTGTACGGGTGGTGTCTTTGTGGGCCACTGCTGGGGGTGTCGGTTTGCTGGCGGTGTGGGCCACTGGGCAATTTTCGAATAGTGGTCGTCAGGGAGAGTACGCAGCGACCGCTCGCTCGCCAGGTTCCGTCCACAGTGCTCAGGGACTCGCTCCCGCGTGGCCCCCGCACCGCAGCAGGAGGGGCGGTCCTCCCGGACGGTCGTCCCTCTGACGGTCGCGCGGCGCTCGGGCCGGTCCCACGGCCCTCGCGCAAATCGAGATCGCGCTCCCTCCCGGCGGCTGGGCGCTGGGCATCGGTGTGGGATGTCTCACTCCGTTCAGTATTTTCATCGATTTCAGCCCTAACACTCTTTACAGTAAGCGGCGTATCTCCATCCACCGATGTCTATCGACCGAGACACCTTCGAGAACACGAGCGAGGAAGAACTCGAAGCCCTATCGGTCCCCGATCAGGTACTCGGATTTCTCGCTGCCCACGATGATCGGGCGTTCAAGGCGCGCGAAATCGCATCCCAGATCGGCGTCGACGAGGGCGCGGTCAGTACTGCGCTCTCGCGGCTGAAGGACCGTGATCTGGTCGACCACAAGGCAACGTACTGGGCCGTGACTGACGACACGGAGCGACTCGACGGATACAGCGGGTACGAGCGAGCGACAGCCCTCTTCAACGAACAGTTCGGTGATGAAGACAAAGAGGCGTGGCGCGAACACGCCCCCAGCGAGCCACATCCGAGCGTGGAGAACGACCGGTGACCGACGAGAACACGCCACTCTTCCAGCGGGGCGACGTCGTTTACGGTGACGACCCGTTCAAAGGTGACGCCGCCGCTCGCCCGTGGCTCATACTCTCGAATCACGATGGGAGACCGTTCCACGGTGAGCAGTACATCGCGCTGACGTTGACGTCAAAATCCTGGATGGACGGGCTGATCGAGATTCCAGCAGCGAGTTGGCTGCGTGGTGGAACGCCGGAAGAGAGTCGGATCGTCCGTGGGGCGTGCAATCAATCGACCACGAGGATATCGACTTCTGGCAAGGCCGGGTAGAGGTCGGACTCGTCGACGACGCTGTCGCTGCCCTCGTCGACGAACTGCGATAGGCGATCAGCTTGGCATGTCTCGATGATCAGTGCAGGCTGTGCAGTGACCAGGGAAGCATCCACCGAGCGAGCACCGCGAGCGAGGTGGTTCACCGGACGCGAGCGAACGAAGTGAGTGAGTCGTCCGGGGGTTTTAGTCCAGGTTTTGCGACTGAGCGGTGCCCGCAGCGAAGCGAGGACACCCGAGGGAGTAAAAAGTGGGCAGGCACAGTGAGCAGCGTCAATTTCAGGCACCATGTCGATGACAAATGACGGCTACCTCCACTCTGCCGTACCGCAGTAGGAGGACGGTCCTCCCGGGCGGTCGTCCCTCTGACGGTCGTGCGGCGCTCGGGCCGGTCCCACGGCCCTCGCGCAAGTCGAGATCGCGCTCCCTCCCGGCGGGTGGGCGGTTTGCACTATCGGCTGTCGCAAATGATAGTAGACTTCGGTGTGTGGACGGTGTCCGAAGCGTGACAATGTGTCGTAGAACTCATGTATCAATGGCACATTATGGGTGAATCGCGGGTACGATGTCTTCTGGCGTAAACAGGGACACGTCCGCACGGTCAGCGGCCGCCTGCTGCAGGTCATCGGAAAACCCGGACCGACAGAAGCAACAGTACACGTCCTCGCGATCAGTGCCGCTTGGTGGCGTCCACTGAACCACCGACGTGGCCCGTTTGCAATGTGTGAGCTCGCCGTTGGTCAGCTCTCTGATGGTGTATTCATACGCTCGGGTATCTAAATCACGATTTTACTAATCACGATTTTACTATTCGGAGGGCGTCCCGCTGGTGATTTCTAGAATGACACCACCAACAGAACCAGCCCATACGCACCACACCAAGCTTGTAACACTACCCGAAACCAATTTATAAATGAGTTTCGTATAGTGTTACAACGTGCTCGGGAGAATCGAACTCGAAGTCCTCGCCACCGGTGAGCGTGGTGATACGATCTCCGAGCTTTCGGAGAAACTCGACCACAGTGAGAGCTACGTCTCCCGTGCGGTTTCGACCCTTGCAGAAAAGGGGCTCTGCTACACTGAGCGGGATGGCCGTCGAAAGCGAGTCATTCCGTCTGATGCTCGCGCTGTGGAAGTGTACCAGGATCTCGTCCGCGAGTATTCACACATCGATTTTCCGGACCTGCTAACCGGAAAGACCCTCGAGATACTCTACTATCTCGACCAGCCACGCACAGTCGCCGAGATTTCGGCTGCGAGCGACAACTACCGAAACACCGTCAACCGCGTCCTGAAGCGTCTTCGGGACCGCGGACTCGTGAGTGCAGACGATGGCCGCTACCGATTCACCAAGGATTTCCAGCGACTCCATGCGTTCGCCCGCGAGCTCGCACATCATCGGCATCGCCAGCGCCTCGACGCAGTCACGTCGCGAGGGACGATTCTCTGGGAGGGATACGACGAGTTTCTCGCCCAGACCGAGACGACGGTCGATGCTGACGCGTTTCACGAGACTGGGCTGGCCCGGTTCGCTGCCTACGACCTCCAGTTTCTCGTGACCAGCAAGCGGTACTACTTCTACTCGGAGCATCTCGACGCCGTTGAGCCAGCGGAGTTGTGCTGTCACACACTGTTGATCGACGATGATACCCGCCATCGCTCGTACTGTCTGCTCCTCCTCAGCCACGTCGACATAGACGAGGAGACCCTCCGAGACGCAGCGTCGAAATACGGCCTGGCAGACGAAATCGATACTCTGCTGCGATATTTACAGAATGACGGAGACGTCGAGGACAAGCGGCTTCCCGAGTGGGCCGAATTCGAGGACTTGGCGGCTGACTACGAGGTGACTCTCGCAGAATGAGACCAACATTTGGGCGTGCGTACGTCGAGGCCGAGTTCCAGCAACTTGCCGATGAGCTCGCCGATCCGCTCACGGTCTACCTGATTGGGGGCGGTGCGATGTCCCTGCGCGATCTGAAGGGTGCAACGAAGGATATCGATCTCGTGGTCGCTGACGGTGACGCGTACGCTCAGCTCTGGGCTGTACTGATGGAGCTCAGCTATACAGAAGTCCAATCATTGGATCCTGACTACCGTGCTCTCGGAGCGACGAGCTGCGTCGAAAACGACGACGGATGTCGCATTGACATCTTCAAACTAGGTAGCGAGGCGGATTCCCCGCCCCACCGTGGGCGGGGTTGAAGCCGACACTCGCTGCCAATAACCACGATCCATTAAGTACCTCTATCACCTATTGAAACTTGTGGCGGACGACTACCTGAGGCGCACCGCAATCACTCGCCCCACCCTCACCGACGAGCAGAAGCAGCTGCTCGATACCACCATCAACGAGTGGCAAACTGCCTGCAACATCAGCAGCCAGATCGGATGGGAACACGGTGAAACGCGGAAAACGTACCTCCAAGACCTCGCCTATGACGAGGTACAGGAGGAGACGCGTCTCGGGAGTCAGCACGCGATCCTCGCCACCCACCAAGCCGCAGCCGCCCTTTCTGGCGTCGAAGAACTCGAAGAACTGGACGAGGAGTACAAGACCTCACGGCCGGAGTTCACCGCCGAAACGGTGAAATACGACACCCGGACGATGACTCTATTCGACGACGGGACGGTCTCACTCGCAACAGTCGATGACCGTATTCGGTGTGACCTCGCGTTACCGGACGACAAAGACGGCTATCAATACCAGTACCTCAACGATGAGGACTGGGAACTCACTGAATCCACGCTCACCCGACACGGTGGAGACTACTACCTGCACCTTGGGTTCCGCAAACCGAAGCCCGAGAAACAGGTCGTACAACAGGGCGACGACGAGGACAGGACAGTTCTCGGCGTCGATCTCGGCATCGTCAACATCGCCACCACCTCAACGGCGTACTTCGCGTCCGGCAGAGAACTCAGACATCGACACCGGGAGTTCGAGCGGATTCGCAGCAGTCTCCAACAGACCGGTACGCAGTCCGCCCACCGCACCATCCAGCAGATGAGTGGCAGGGAATCCCGATACGTTCGAGATGTCCTACATCGGGTGGCCAACGACATCATCGAGGAAGCGTTGACACACGACTGCGAGTACATCGCGTTCGAGAACCTGAAACACATCAGGGAACGTGCGCCCCCAGTGAAGGAGTTCCACCAGTGGGCGCACCGCCAGCTCGTTGACCTCGTGGAGTACAAGGCGGAAGAGGAGGGCATTTGTGCGGAGTACGTCGATCCGGAGAACACGAGTCGGCGGTGTCCCGAGTGTGGACACACGAGCGAAGGGAACCGCGTCAGGCAGGCAAAGTTTGAGTGCGAGAAGTGTGGTGCGACGGCGAACGCGGACTACGTTGGGGCGAAAAACGTTGGGTGGCGGTACGTCCGTCGCGGCCTACAGTCGTCGCGGCGGACGGGCGACAGTCAACTCGCCCTGAAGTCAGGAACGGTGACGCCGAATCGGGGGTTTGTCCCGTCCGACTAACCACGGTCGGCAGAGGCCGAGTTCACTGACAAGCCCCGCGCCACCGTGCGCGGGGCAGTTGACTCAGCAGGTTGCAAACAAGCTCGTGTTGACTGAGGGGATGGTTAACCGTAGTGAGCCGTTCCTCACGACTGATTCGCTGACCGTTCGCCTAGTCAGTACCGAGGACATCTTCCTGTTCAAGCTGATTGCCGGCCGTGACGACGATATCGAAGACATGAGTGTCCTCGTGGAAACTGGGCTTGACTACGATGTTGTCGGGACTGAACTGGAGGTGCAGATCGAACAGCTTGGCGACGATCAGTTCGCGACGTTTGCAAACGAGGCACTACTCGACCTCGAAGAGCGCTATGGCGTGACGATGCCGATTGGCGATCGAGTCGAAGAACTGGCGACCCGATACTATCGCGGACTGGAGGTCTTCCAGGTGCTCGATGAACCGAAATCGATCGAGACTGTGGCAGACGAACTCGGTCTCGATGTCACAGTGGTCAGAGAGCGCATCACGTATCTGGAAGTGTTCGACCGTGTTACTCGGGAGGACGAGACGGTGCGGCAGGCTAAGAACGAGACAGAGTGACGCAGATCAAAAGACAGGATCAGATAATTTGCTCAAGCACCCGCTGGAGCTTGTCGTCGACCTCCCCTGCCTGCAAGATTGTGAGTTCGCTCTCGGCCTGGTCAGCGAACGACGCCGTCTCCTGCTCTACGTCCTGGACGACGAGCAGGCCGTTCCAGCCGTCACCGAAGACGCTCCCGGACTCGTCGGTGAAGACGAACTCGTCGTCCATCCGGAGGAACGCCACGTACTCTAGCGTCTCTTTGATCCCCTGTCTGATCGTCTTGGTGCGCGAGCTGTTCTTGACCTCCGTGATGAGATACTCGTAGCTGCCATCCGGCGAGATGATCTCGAGGGCGATGATGTCCGGCCGACCAGTATGGTTCTGAAAGTCCTTCTCTGTGAAGTAGTTGTTCGCGACTTCCCGGGCGACGAGTTGGACCCGATCCGTTCGTGACAGTGATTCAGGATCGGCGTCGTCACTGGCGGCGGCTTCAGTCCGGAAGGACAGATCGCGATCGCGCGCGGAATTGTCGTGATAGATGACGATCTCTTTGTCGCCATCGAAGCGAGCGATTTCCGGGCGATCCGTGGCGATCGTCTGCAGCGAGAACGATCACCAAACGGTACACCGCGACCGCCCCGCAGCAAGAGGGCGGTCCTCCCGGGCCGTCGTCCCTCCGACGGTCGCTCGGCGCTCGGGCCGGTCCCACGGCCCTCGCGTAAGTCGAGACCTCGCTCCCTCCTGGCGGCTGGGCAGTGGGCAACAGTATGCAGTAGTGTGGTCGGTACCGGTCCGTGGTCCGTGGTTCAGACCTGTCTGTTGTGGCAGTTCTGGATACGAGTATTGCCCGTATCTGCAGCCATCGTAGATCAGCATCGCAGTCTCGGTGTAGTATCTGTGTGTGACCACAGCTTGCTCTACACCGGTTGTGTACACCGGTCGCTGGTTAGCGTTTCACCGGTTGTGGGTAGATTTCGACCATGCCGTCGGGAGAACCAGTCCGCGATGGAATCTTGCCCCTGCAAAAAAACGGGTGACGAGGGTGACTACCGGTCGACGACGGCGAGCCCGTGCCACCAGTCGCCGCGCGGCCCAGCGTGACTGAGCGTCAAGCTGTGTTCTCCGAAGATCCCGCTGACGACCGGGGGAATGCCGTCAGTGCGGAGCGTCACTTCCACGGTCCAGCGGTCGGTCGGGTCGACGCTCGGTGCCACCACGTCGACGCCGACCACGGCAGGGATGGCCTCCAGTTCGTTCACGGCGTTGTGGGCGCGGTGGCGGGCTTCGACGCGGCAGCTCATGCCGTGGCCTCCTGCGCGACGTTCTTGGCCAGGTTGTAGCGAATGTCCGCCGCCTGGGCTTTCGCGTCTTGGTGTCGGTCGTGCGCTGGCATCTTCGTGTTCCACCACTCGTCGATCCAGCCGCATTTCTCCTCGCGAACGTAGTCGATCCAGTGCTGGACGGCCGGCCGGGCGAGTTCCTCTGTGTGGACGACGTCGCCGTCGACGGTGACGTACAGCGTGGCTCGCACGGGGTCCCAGCGGTGACAGCGACCGCGTTGATCGTAGCCGATGACGCCGGCGCGCTGTGCAACAGATTTTTCTCTCGAAGTGTCGTAGCTCTCAGCGTTGGTTTGCATGGGATGGTTCCTACGCAAACCCGGCCCGCCGTGTTGTGACCACGGTGGGCGATTCTCATTCATCCGGTGAAATCACCCAAAAGCGCCGGGTTTGCGTAACTAATAGTTAGGTCTGCAACCACTTAGTGCTTGCCCGGTATCGTGCAAAGTTGCGCGAATACCTGACTAGTCCCGGTCGTACGCAACGTCAATACCGTCGTCAGTTGCGATGAAATATCCCTCGTCACTCAGGTCTACTTCTTTGATTTCTCCCTCATCAAGGGCTTCGGCGTCTATCTTCTGAACTAACCCTTCCTCAGTCAGTTCAGTGAGATAGTTATTGACTGATCGCCGTTCGAAGGTAGCACCTCGAAGTTTCGCGTTCCGAAAAATAACGACAGGAGGGAGAGCAAATCCTCCGTCTGCGAGGACTTTGAGTATGAGCCGTTTCCTGTCCTCTTTTCCCATGTCGTCAGGATTGGGAACGCGCGATATATCACCACCGAATCTGTCAAAGCCGCTGAATAATGTGCAATTTTGCATTCTGGCGCACTCATTTGCTTAGTAGCTTGCAAACCACTAAGTGCTTGGGACGGTACGTCGGATAATACCGGAACTTCACAGTAGCAAATCATACCGAAGAACCGCGGTGCGACGACCTGTCACCACCAGGCCACCGCATGAGGCTCCTGAATTAGGCAGAAGCCATGATCATCTATCACACCGAGGGGCTTGAACCCTCTCACCGACAGCCAGCATTGCACACCGACTGGATCTCGTTAACCAACAACGGCCTGTATCTCTCGACTCTGTTGGTTAGGAATATTTTCTCGCTCTCCACGAACTGCCGATCGCATAGGAGAATCAAGCTTGCCGGCTCGGAGGCAGCATGACTGCCCCTTCCGCTTCCGTCAGTACACGAGACAGCTCCAGTCTTGACGAGACTGATGGCCACACAAGCGACCAGGCCACCCTTACCAAGCAACTCCTCGCCGAGTGCCGGCAACTCCGCGAGACCGTCGAGGCCCAAAAGCAAACCATCGAGAAGCAACAGCAGACGATCACCGACCAGGTCAGCCGGATCAACACGCTGGAGGACCGCGTCGACGAGCTCGAGGCCGACAGCGAGAAGACCAGAGACATCGCCCGGAGTGCCAGCGCCAAAGCCGAGCAGGCCATCGCCGACACCGACACGCAGGAGGACGCCGAAACCCTGCCCCAGGGCGTCGAGCCGTCCTCGTCGCCGCTGGATTTCTTCGCGAACTGCCGACAGTCGAAGATCAAGGAGCTGTTCGTCGAGCAGTCCAACCGGTCGAACACCTATTGGGCGATCTGCGTCGCCAAGCGCTGGCCGGAGTTCGCCCAGCGGCGGACCGACGGCAGCGGCATCTTCTTCACGCGAGATCATTTGGAAACTGCGCTGACGGCGCACCTGGGGGAGTCGCCCCACCGGCAGACGATCCATCGCGTGTGGGATCAGTTGCAGGATCTTGGCGGGGAGGACGTCCGGGTGAAACGCCGGCAGGTCGGGCGGAGCCAAGAGCCCAAGGAACTGCTGACGATGGACATGGACACCGCGGAGGGGTTGCTGGACAGCCGGTATCTCGGATTGGATCTACTGGAGGCGACGGCCGGGAAAACACGGACCGGTGGCGTCACGCCCGTTGTGACGGGGGTGACGGGATGACCCCGTGACGAACCCGGCATAGGTCAATCAAGTCGACCAGCAATCCCAGTTGGTGCTGTTGGCCCCGCTCCGCAGGCTAGCTATTGCCTGCTAATGTGTAGCTGCAGGACTGTACGGCCCCCTTTCGTTCTAGGAGCAGTGAGCGTGGTCGACACACGCGAATGGGCCTGGCGCTCGTGCCCCACGTCACAACGCCTGTGACTTACTCCGAAATCCAGCGTGATGGGTATGGGTACGGATCGTTTGCGGCTTTTTCACTTGTTTGGGCACTCTGATTTCTACTATTGGGCCACCGTAGTTGTCTGGCGTTACAACGGATTGGGTATCGAAGTTCTAGCTTCTCAATTCATTGTATCGAACTACTGTAACTTCCGCCAATACCTATACAGAGGAGTATGTATTCAGCAAAGTGTGTTATTTAAACCATTATTCGATCCGGGTGGCTGCCCACTCAGCTTTTTCACGGACTTCTTCATCCGGGTCATCCTCTGCGATCCGTTTGAGACGGGTCATAGAAACCGGGGCTTCCGTGTTCCCAATCAGCGTACATGCGTTCGCACGGACGGCTGCCCGCGAATCATCAAGCGCCGCTGCTAGGTGCTCAGATTCAGCTCGAATAGTCTCCGGGTTCGCTTCCCCAGCCCGTAGGAGTGCGATTGACGCATTGATCCGCGTTTGGTCATCGTCGGCTGTCAGACATCCCGCGATAACGGACGCATAGTCGACAACGATGTCGGGATGGAACTGTGCGATGTCACCGAGGAGGCCCGCCGCGTTTGCTCGAACCTTTGGTTCAGCACTATCGAGACACTCAACAAGGGAGGCCACAACAGTGGTTGCTGTGTCAGGATAGGATTTTGTAATATGCCCAACTGCTGACAATGCATTTGTTCGGAGAGTCGTGTTCCCGGCTGCTATGCTATCAAGCAGGATGTCGAGCATCGGCAGGAGTTCTTCGGGGTATTCCGCCGAGATATTCGAGAGGGCATAGATTGCCATATCTCGCGTTTCTTCAGACCCAGAGTTAGCCACCGTCTCGAGGAGCGGCACCGTATCGAGTGCCTGTTCTGGGGCTGTTTCTGAAATATCGGCAAGGCAGGTTGTCGCAGCCAACGATACGTCCTCATTGGTGAGGAGCTCCGGGCGATCACCGAGCAGCGTCGACAGTTCGGTGATAATCGTTTCCTTCCCCTCGTGACCCTCTTGAAGTAGTGTCGACAGGAACGCAAGTCCAGCGGTGGGGTCGATAGACTGCGTCCGTAAGGCGTCAAGCGTGGCGTCGACATCGTCCATTCTAACCCGATTTGAGTGCTCGTCTGCGAGGGCGTCCAACGACTCAATCTCGTCGTCCTGCGAAGAGTTAAATAATTGCTCAAGGGTGAGTGGCTCCAGCGCAGTTAGATCTGGGCGTTTGATTTTGTACCGTTTTCCAGTGGTGAGGCTTTGAAAACGGAATACGGGAGGTCCGTGGAGGGGCTTAGCCGAGGGTCGGGTGATTTCGTCGTGGAAGGCAACTAATTCTCGCTCTTGCTCTGCTTCGTGGAAACTGACCTCGAAAAGATACCACTCCTCGAGGATATCGGTAACCAGGTCTTCCGATTCGAAGCCCCCCTCGTATGCATCTTCTGGACGCCACTGCCCACCTTCAGATAGGGGTGCTTTGATATCCGGCAGTGCTTCCAGCCCTTTTTTGACCTGCTCGCACCACCACGTCCGAAAATCCGGGACAAATCCTTTGGCCCGCGCATGTACGCCATTGGCTCCAATTGGATAGTTATGCTCAGGTTCGAGTGTCTGAACGATCTCGTCCATGGTCGCACCGCCGGTATCAGTGATATATCGTCGGGCCGCAGCAATAGCCTTCACAAATTCGTTCCTGGGAGCCTTCTCAGGAAACTCGACATCAGCGAGTGCATGGAGTTCAGCATCAACATCTAATCGGGATTGATCAAGAGGTTGGTCAAAATCCGACAATTGGTTGGAATTAAACTGGTCTAAGGTCGGTCCCTCTTGACGGCGATAGACCGTATCTCCTAACTGAATACCATCGGGGACTTCGCTGATTTCGATCCCATTCTTCCACGCAGCGTACATTGCCTCTTGAGTCGTCAGGGATCGACCATCGTCTGCAATTAACTCTCGATCTTCAGCAAACCGGGAGGTGCTTGGGTCATAGAGTAAGATATCGTCACCGATGATTGCATAGAGGCCACGATCTTTCACAAGCTTGTTCCACCGAGCTTCGATGGTTTCCTCCTCTTGCTCTTTCAGCAATTCTAACAGATTATTTATAAAAGAATGCATAAACTGCTCGCTAACAAGATCATCTTCCTCTAGGGCTTTGAATTCCGGATTCGCCACAACTTTTCGGACTCGGTCTGGTATTTGTACAGCCCTCTCCTTGCTAACCCCGAACTCATCGACAAGCTTATCGACCATTCGCCCCGCCCAATCACTTGCTCCCATACGTGTCAATGAGACACCTCGTGAATAGTAGTATCCCTTGGTCACATCTGGAAACCTTCTCCTTACATGCAAGCCTCGAGCTGGCCACTATTCGCTACACAAAAGTTCTCCTGAACCACGAAATTGCTGTACATTACCAGAAAAACAGAGTTGTTTGAACCACGGTTGTGGCTGCGCGCGCAGCGAACCGAGCACCGAGCGGAGGGTGGGGCGGTGGATCGTGGGTGACCTGGTCCACAGGTAACTACGACCGATTATGATTTAATTGGCCGTGGTGAATCGCCAGACGTAGCGTGATTTTACTGTTTCACTGCCTGCGTGATGTTGTAA
>NZ_JBHUDJ010000013.1:0-78639 GCF_042678165.1 Halorientalis brevis
TTCCGGGTTCTCACGCTGGGCACGGGGGCCGGTTTTGCGTCGAATGAGTGTGCTTTGACACTCTGGACAGCGGTACCGCCAGGGGTCCTGGAAGGTCTCGCCCTGGGGGATTGAGCAGCCGCCGTCGGTGACGATTGGACACCCGTGTTCGTCCGGCGCTGTGAAGGCGGGTTTGTCGTGGGTGTCTTGGTCGTCGTCGAATTTGTCACTGCAACAGCGGAGTGCGTTTGCTTTGGTGGGGTGTTCTCGGTGACAGAGATCGCAGGTGTAGGACTCGCGGGTCATGCTGTCGCCTCCTGGGTGAGAATGGTGTCGAGTGACTGTGCGTGAGTAGTGAGGAGCGAGCGGCCCGCGTCGGTGAGGGTGTAGGTATTGGTGCGGGCGTCGAGTTCCTGTTTGGTGATGAGTTGTTGGGCGGCGAGTTCGTCCAGGTTCGGGTAGAGTTTGGTGTGGGTGACCTCCTCGTCGCGGATGGATTGGCACTCGCGTTTAATCGCGAGGCCGTAAGGGGAGTTGTCGCGGGTTTCGAGGCGGGCGATCGCGAGGAGGCAATCGCGCTGGAACCCACGGAGTTGGTGGTACTCAGTTGGTGGGCGCGTCATTGGTGCTCGCCTCCGGTTGCGGGGGTGTGGATGGGCATGGGCGGTGTCTGCTGAGGGGTGGTTGAGACTTGACCGGTGCAGGGGAGTTTCCGGATTTCCGGATTTCCGGAACCGATGGTATTCGTGATGTGCTGGGTGGTTTGCGAGCGAATCCGGGTTTCCGGGTTTCGGTGGTGGGTGTTGGTTCGCCTCTCTGTGTGGTTGGCGAGTGATGCGTCTGGTCGGTGGGAGGTTTCAAGCCCCCCGGTAGCATATGCGGGCATGGCTTCCGCTACTGGAGGCCTCACGCGGCGGTCCGGTGGAGCGGACCGTCGCACTAACTTCTACAAGCTGCCACGTGATGGCCTATCTCCGAGTATAATTTGCACGGCACTTAACTTTTGGCTATAGCAAAAAGAAATCGGTGGGCAATTTCATTGCCAATGGACTCAACGCACAGATGTGGCGCGTGGTCCTGATCCAGAGATTGACCCAATTAGCATACTCCGGGAGTTCATCATATCTTCAGATCCGGCATTCGTCCCATCAGAAATCGCCGAGTCATTGGACGTAACGACTGAAGGCGCTCGCTATCAGATGAACAAGCTCGTAGAATCCGGCTATTTGGATAAAAAGAAGCCAGGGAAGCGGACTGTGATGTACTGGATAACGGACGAAGGACTCCGGTATTATGCGACTGAGACAGCCGATGGGTGATCGGTTTCTGTCCACCATATCACCGTTCGAGTGCTAGGCTTTTTCTTGGATACCTGACCAGACTCTTTGAGCGATTCTAACCGCCCACGCATCCCTGCAGGCGTCATACCAACCATTTCGGCGATCTCACTCGTTGTGAAAGCTGGATCTGACGATTGCTTCATCTGTTGGATAATCTCTTCATCGGAAACTGTTCTCTTCCCCTGGGCCATACGGTTATTATCTTTGGCTATAGCAAAAGGTTTTATGGTGCTGGCGATATGTAGATATGAGTAGGAAGCGGGGCTCTACGGGCCAGAATCACGGAATGAATGATTGGCCCACCTGTTGGAGCAGGCGAGCCAAGCTTCCAAGGAAGCTAACGCATGACTCACTACGGAACTTCGAGAGAAAAGTCTGTTGCACAGCGAGCCGGCGTCATCGGCTACGACAACCGCGGTCGGTGCCACCGCTGGGACCCCGTTCGGGCTACCTTGTACGTCACCATCGACGGCGAGGTCGTTCACACTGAACAATTGTCCCGCCCAGCTGTCCGTCACTGGATTGAGTACGTGCGCGACGAGAAGTGCGGCTGGATCGACGAGTGGTGGCAGTGCGAAGATCTTGGTGAATCGAAACAACGCCACCGTGCCGCGAAAGCGCAAGCTGCGGATATTCGGTACAATCTGGCTGTCGAGAGCGCACCGCAGGAGGCCTCGGCATGAGCTGCCGTGTTGAGTCGCGTCATCGGGCGCACAATGTGGTCAACGAGCTGGAGTCGGTGCCCGCCGTGATCGGCGTCGACGTAGTCTCACCAAGCGTAGATCCGACCGATCGGTGGACGGTGGAGCTGACGTTACGGACTGACGGCCTTCCCGCCGTGGTGAACGGTATTCTCGGTGAATACGGGTTGACGCTTCGGCACGCCGGGCCGCGGGACGACTCGTGGCACGGGGTAGCTGTGGTCAATATGTAAAGTCTCGGCAATTTTTAAAGGGGGATCACCCAGATGCATTGTCTATACGACAACCCACGATCAGCGTGGAGACTGGGTATTTGGGGCATCACTATTATATCTGTGTATGAGGATGATATTAGAGGGGATTGAGACCATGAAATATATCCACGGGTCACTAGACAAGACAATCAAAAATGATTTGTTTCATTAAATAGCCATGTCTAGACATGGCATGGATTGGTTCAATAGAAAGGGCCTTTTGGTGGCTAAGTAATAATCAAATATAAGTATATGTTTGAGTCTGAAGAGGAATTGCGGAAAGTGGCATTACCAATCTTGACCGATAAACTCACCCACAAAGATGTCCATAGAAGAGAAGAATTTTCTTACAGTGGTGGGAGAACTGATATCGTTCTTAGCTATGTGTCAGACGCATATAAACGTAGGCGAGTACGCGAATTGGGTGTCGACATACCCATTGAAAATAAAAAACGTCTTAAAATATTTCTCCGGCTTCATAAAAAAGACGGGTACATACAACGTGATAACTTTATTGAACAGATAAGTCGAGAACCGCGGAAGATATCTAATGATCTGGATTGGTTAATTGATCATAATTTCGTAATAGAAGATAATGGACGAATTAGAACAAAACCGTATTTGAGACGGCATATTACAACCTCAA
The DNA here is from genome assembly GCF_042678165.1 of Halorientalis brevis. Lineage (GTDB taxonomy): Archaea > Halobacteriota > Halobacteria > Halobacteriales > Haloarculaceae > Halorientalis > Halorientalis brevis. Next base: position 2,921 of record NZ_JBHUDJ010000013.1, read on the forward strand.
TAGCAATTGAACTAAAACTCGGAAAATGGCAGCGTGCTTTTCGTCAGGCGTTACAGGGTAGAGCATATTCCGAATATCAATATGTCGTTCTTGATGAATCAAATATACATCGTGCACTTAAAGACCTGAGTCTTTTCAAGAAACACGAAGTAGGATTGATATCAATATCAAAGGAAGGTGATTTTGAGCACCATTATGAGCCTGAAAAACAATCTCCGTATTCTGAACTCAACGTGTGGCGTCTAAATGAAACAACGCTATTACCTTCAAATACCCTAGGGGTATAAGTTATAGCCGTGTGACGATTCTTGCATATGCGAGATCGTATTTCGCTAACGGATGCTCAACAGGAGTTACCCCGATTTAATATTGAAGAAAAAATCGCCTTTGGTGGTCAGAAAGATGTCTTTGTTGGAGAGTTTGAAGGAGACGAAGTAATTGTGAAAACAGTGGTGCTTGAAGAATTGCAGCACGTAAAACGTGCAGAATTAGAAGTTGAAGTGATGAACGACATCGACTCAGATATACTCGTAGATCTAAAAATGCATTTTCCTGATAAGATATCGAATCAGGAAGTGCTTGTTTTAGTAGAAGAGTTCGTCCCTGGAAAAACTCTACGTGATCATTTAGAGGAAAATGGACCCAGTATTGAATTAGGCATTCAGGTATTAAGTACGATATTACAAGTCTTAGGGGAATTCGAAGACAAAGAGTATGTTCACCGGGATATAAAGCCGGAAAATATCATGGTAGAGCCAGACGGGCAAATTAGACTTTTAGATGTCGGAGTTGTGAGGGCATTAGAGGGTTCTGATTTAACTCCAACTGACTGGGCACGATCTCCTGGAACGGTAGAATATTCCTCTCCAGAAATGCTGGCGAATAATAAGGAAATACAAAATGTTCGTACGGATTTCTTCTCACTCGGGATTGTGTTTTTTGAATGTGTAACTGGCATACATCCATTTGACATTGAGGAGTTCACTATTCAGGATGCAATAGAAAAAGGTGCTCATAGAAATTTGACAGACTATGTGGACCTTTCCGAAGAACTCGAAGAATTAGATAACTTTTATGAGCAAATGATTAGCACCAATCTGCATCGTCGTCATAGAACAGTTAATATCGCGCAAACTGACCTAAACCACATCATAGGAGGTACCTCTTATGCTATTTGATGAGCCAACCTACTTGATTCAGTTCGGATATTCGGGGCAGACGCTAGTGAAGCGGGCAATGGAGGGCGACTATGCAGATGGGGTAATAATGAGCCCTTCAGACTACGAATATGGGGATACAAAATCTCTGGGAAGAGACGTAAACCGACAAGATGGGATCGTTCTTTTCGATCCACAGTATTATATTCCGCGGACTGAACGTCCAGCTTCAGATACCTATCCATATTTCCAAGACAGCGGTGGTAATGACTTTGAAACAGTTGTGGTCACAAACCCACAAAATCGGCGTGAGCTCTGTGAGAAGATTTGGGAAGTTCAAAATGAAATTGATGTTGACGCGTATATTGCTCCTGCACGTTTCTTGGACACATTTTCAGATTCAAAATTATATCGATGGCAATTGTTAACCAAGACCTTCCTGAAGGTTGTCGAAGATAATGACCCGGACTCTCAGGTATTTGCTTCACTCCCAGTGGATGGAGCTAGTATAAAGGATGACGAACAGCGGACAAAACTATTAGACTACATTACCAAAATAGATCTTGCTGGATTCTATGTATCAGTACAGTATCCGCGTTACCGGCGAAATCCCTTATTTGGCATGGAACAGGTGAAGTCATATCTTGATCTTCTTAAAAACCTCCGGTACAATTGGTATGACATTATTCTTGGCCATTCTGATCAGATAGCTCATTTAGCATTTGGTCTTGGAATTAATGCGTTTGCCTCAGGCCATTATAAGAACACTCGGGCATTTGACACAGACCGTTGGATACCACAAGACAACGGTGGAGGGTCTGCAGGTGTGTACTGGTATTATTCAGATCCATTAATGGAGGAGATGCAGGTTGAACAGGATCTTCAAGCATTATACAGCAACGGATTCTCTCTTGATAAGCTAAGAATTAAGAACCCAACATCTCCCTTTGAGCAAGAATTATTCAATGGGGAACCAGAGGATGCAGAATGGACGTATAAAAATGATTCTTGGGATCATTATATCTGGTCATGTCACCAGATCGCCAAAGAATATACTGGCCTGACCTTAGACGAGCGAGTAGATTTAGTAAAGCAGAATCTTAGGAATGCTGCCGAGGTTTATTCAGATGTCGAAGAAGCGGTGGGTCCGAGAGAGAACATACAGTCGGATATCTACCAAGATTGGATGACTGCCTTTGATCTTACTTTGTCAAAACGAGACATGAACGTTATCAAGCGCGTAATGCCATAATGAAAATTGGAGCAATATCAGACATTCACTCAAATTGGGTTGCTCTTAATCAGGTTTTAAACCAACCAAATATAAATAAAGTTTCAGATACGTATTGTGCAGGTGATCTTGTCGGCTACTACGCCCAACCAAATGAGGTTATTGCTCGAATACGTAAAGAAAAAATCTGTTCTGTAAAGGGGAATCATGATGCGGCAGTAGTAAATTCTACGCCATCCAGTTTCTCTATTCACGCAAAAAGGGCGATTGATTGGAATCGTCGTAATTTATTTAATGATAATATGGATTATTTATCATCACTTCCGACCCAGATTAGAAAATTCGTAAACGATCGCGACCTTCTAATTGTCCATGGGTCTCCCAAGAATCCATTGTCAGAATATATCTATGAAAGAGATATCGATGAACTATTTCTTGAGTTCTACTTTGATCTACCTCCAGACGTAATTGTACTTGGCCACACTCATAGGCCGTTCGTCAAAAAGGTAAATAATACTCTCATTGTCAACCCAGGCAGTGTAGGCCAACCAAGAGACAAAGATCCCAGAGCGTCCTATGCTACAATCAATTTAAACGAATTGAGTGCCAAGATTCATAGGGTCGAATACGACATAAATAAAATAGCTGAGAAAACTGCTAAAGAACTCCCCCGTGCTTTGAGCGACAGGTTATATGAAGGACGATAAACCTGTTACTGTGAATCCTCGATATTATATGCTCTCATTCCCCAGTCTGTTTTATCCACTTCAAAAGTGACATCCTGTCCAATTTCAGGGATTTCTTCCTCATAATCCTCAAAATGGAAGTATACTGGGCCTTCATTATCTTCATATGATATATAACCGTAACATTTTCTATTGTGTGTATTTGCAATTTGTCCAGATTGCATAAAGCATTCCTCAATGTATTGTTATAACTCGGGCATTTATAAATTATATGCCTGAACCAATTCACGCTGCTGCTCACAGGGTGACGGCATGAGCCTAAGTTGTATCAAAAGAACAAACTGAAACAGATCTACCTTGTCCAACGACGGGCCACCCGCTACGACAATCTCGACGTCCACTCCTGGCCCGACGACCAACTGATTAACGCCACAAGTGGCCAGTTCCAGCAACAACTGCGTGCCATGCAACAGGCCGTCTCACCAGAGCGGTTCGGCAGTTACTCGGCGACACCTGATAGCTCCCAAGCAGCGCTCACAACAGAGCCAGAATCCGTAGAGAACCTGCTCTAACAACTATATTCCACGAAACAACTCCTGTTAGCTATGAGGTCCCGCAACCAGACAGAAACGCTCTCCATCCCTTCGGTGGACAACAGGAGCAGTGCCACTGGGAGGGGTGTGTTGTTACCACACTTTCAGTCACCATTGGCAGTGAGGGCGTCCATCCTGTGCAGTTGTCTTGGTCTGCGGTGAGAGATCGGATCCAGAATGTACGCGTAAATTGACTCCACAGTTGATGATGAAGCCACAAGCCTTACCCGTTGGCCATATAATCTTATCGTGAACCACGGACCTTACAGCCATGGCCGATGTCTTACTTCCGCTCGCACTCCTCTACGCGGATAGAAGCCGTCAGATTGAGGGTGCAACGCGGTTCCAAAAGCTCGCGTTTCTCACGCAGAAAGAGGGCGACATTGGAGAACGGCATGAATTCAAGGCTGACAAATATGGTCCCTTTTCGCCAACACTGGCGGGCGCACTAAAGACACTGGAAACAAAGGGCTATCTACAGCGCGATATCAGAACGACGCAAAAAGGGAACGAAGAATACATCTACAGCCTAACTAACAAAGGTCGACGAGCTATTCAAAACCTGAGACAAGACGAGGAGCGAGACATCGATTCAATACTTGATGCTGCACAGCAGATCAAGCAAAGCAATAACAATGTACCACTTGACCGGCTCCTACGATATGTATATAAAAAATTCCCAGAGTACACAAGTGAGAGCGAACTAGACCTAGCTGACGAGATCTAGGTCAAGCTACTCACCGTCTATCCCTTCATCCTTTGACTGATCTGTGGTGTCCTCATTCTCGAATTCGTCGATGTTTTCATTTAGAATATCTCGGAGCTGGTTTTCCATCTGTTCCATTGTTTCATCGGACACATCAACGGCTTCTGTTCGCTCTGAGTCAGGGTCTTCCTTTGTGAACACTACATGAGAAATGGCTGAATCTTGAATCAAGAGACTGCGGCCGAGGTCTGATTCATCCTCACCGTCGGCTTCCTCGACGACTTCGTATGGCTCTTCTAGATAGAGATCGCGCTGATCAGCGTCCCATGCTTTTTTGATGAACTCACCACGGAGAATAGTCCCATCTTCCAGATATACGTCGAGGCTCTCACCGTCAAATGTGCCTTCGTCAAAGGCGTAGTGCCACGGTTCTCTCCGGTCAAGGGGGTCATCATTCCAGCTATCGTATAATTTCCCCATTGCTACACCGCCCCCCAGTGTCAGCATCAAATGTGTCATATATAATATTACGATATCAGCAAGTCCCAGACCCGTGAGCGTATTGATGTCCACCAGCCCTAATCTGTCCACCAGAGTTGTAGCAAGCTCGTTTGTGTGAGTGAGGTACAGACCAGACGTAAAATAGAGTATGCTAAGAGAAAGCAGACTGACAAACGTACTCCAGGTAATCCACTGAGTCCGACTTGGTGATGGGTTGCGCTGGCCAAATCGAAAGAGAAGTTGTAATCCTACAAGACCCGGCGCTAATAGAAGCAAAATAACAAGAAGGCTAACAGGAACCGAAGTAGGCGATGCCATTCGTTCTAACTGATGTCAGTCAGGAGTTAATGAAAATAGTTGCCATTGGATAGATACGAGAGTGTTCCATTGGGGGTTAAGCAATCCATCCCCCACTCGTCCATACTCGCTTTCAGGTTGCTATTTTTGCTTGCCAACTATCTGTCACGCTGACATAACTTTGGCGGTTAGTAGCTTCCGTCGCCGCTACTCTGTCCCTACCCAACTACAGGAACCAATCCATTGCTACAGGTCTATCAACGAAATCTCAGCTGGCACTGCCGACTCCGAAATACGGCCCGTCTCTATATTCCACAGCCAGTCGTATAGCTCATCACAGTTCTGACACCGTCGATCCGCGTTCGCTGCAGGCATATAATGACCACACTCGTGGCATTGCACGTCGTCAAATGGAGTCTGTGGCCGCTCAACAGAAACATCTCTTTCACGCTGCAAGCCTCGACCTGCACGCCACCACAATCGCCACTGATCTTCCCCAATCAAAGGCGCGAAATCGATCTCAACCTGGGCTGCGCCATCACCTCTAACCCTGTCAATATATGATTGCGCTCGAATTCTCTCTTTCCCGTCATGGCGCCCCTCACCAGTTCCGTGGACTATCTTAAGCCAGTCAGTCTCACGCCACAGTCGGCCGGCCTGCTCGTCATACCACTCTGGTGGTAATGTCGCTGGCACCTTCGCATATGGCCAGATATCCGTGTAATCTTCAGACTCATCGAACAATGATTTCCACGTTCGTGACCGCCAGAGCCACAAGGCAACATCGTCATTCCAATCAGGGGGTAGCGTCGCTGGAACTTGACCCACTGGCTCGTCGTCAACTTCCACGAAGTCACGTAGGCCGATCTTCGCCAGGGGATCGTCGATACAAAACTCGTACTCAGGCCACGCAACACGCTCTGGAACAGCCCATGGCCAAACCGCGTCACGGGCGCGTTTTCTAATATCAGCTTCTGTGAGCCGACAGCGATCCGCAGCAAAATCTGCTTCAGTTGCCCAGACTGTGGCAAATCCTTGAGCGTAGTAGTCCTGAGCCGTCCCACGCTTGTCTTTTGACTCGTTTTTGTGTTGGACCTCTATTATAACACCCTTCCCAAGTTGCTGATCCGGCGATTCAAACACAATCGCAGCGTCGGCGTCCCGGCGTTGTTTCTCGGTTCGCGGTGCATCGAGTCGATACTCCATTTCGCAGTGGTCGATTTGACCAGCAAAGACATGTTCAAGCTGATCCGCCGCAAGTGATTTCCACTTCGCATGCTTGTCAGATTCAGCAACCGAGGAACACGCTCCACCACCGCCAGCAGTACCGCCACCACCGCCACTGTTCCCGATGTGCATGAAGTGTCTGGCCCGACCATCCGATGATCGCTTACGTACGACCATTTCGCTTTCACATGTCGGACACGTCACTTTGGTCTGTTCTGGAACCTGGCGTGGCGGTTTCTTGTCGCCATCGTGGATAGCCATCCACGGCATCTATAAGAACCAAATTTGGTAGCGAACTTAAACCATAGCCTGCCGTGTTGAAAGTGGTTAGCACCCAATAGAGTACGATCACATCCATCAGCGGCCAATACCTCTACAGCAAATTTGCTAACCAATAAAACGGTGTGAATGAGGGCGTCTGTTGGTTAGTGGTCCGTACCCCTTACCACTCCGACAACAGTCGTGCAGTCCCAAACACAGCCCCTGACTCCTTCTCAAGACAATCACCACCACTGTAGTTAGAAAAATAAGCACCAATATTCGGAGGAAAGGGCACCGAGAGCCTACGGTGACAGCGATTTATCGCTGTAACAATTGAACCCGCCGGTAGTCGTCTGGACTGTTCCACCGCTTCCGTTGTAAACCACGACTCGATACCAGCTGTGCTGTGGGGCCTCACCGATGTTGACGACGAATGGAATCTCCCCGTCACTAACCTGGGAAACTTCCATTTTGTTCATCGAGAAGCTGTCTTCTCGAACGGGGATATCGTACTCAAGATCACCGCTTCGATCATAGACGGCGATGCGGCTCACATTGAATCGGTCGAGTTGCTCAGGGATGGCCGGGACAACGAGATACACTGATTCATCATGGCCGGTCGCTGTAAACCCACTAATCACAGCCTCACCGTCAGACCTGGTTTCCGATGAACAGCGGATCGTGGCAGGCTCCCCGAAGAGCGCTGTACATCCCGTTAACGAAAGGACCACACAGAGGAGAACTGCGGTTGTTACCGCGTTCTTGTTGGAGGCCACACAATTTCCGCTTGTGGCCCTCCGTCTGAAGAAGATATCGAAACTGTATCTGTTGCGGATCCGTCGCCACCATCATCACTATTCGAGAACTGAGTCGGGCCTGCTCGTCGATTTTCCACCAGCGTGTCATAGAAGCATCCACAGAAATTTACTACGTCATAACCCGGCTTGCGAAGTGTTGAATTAGATATGATTGTAGAATACCGTGCAAGGTCATGTACTGGTCAGACCTTTGTTTTTAAATTCCAATGAGCAAGATGATCGATCATGAACCGGGCTGCATTGTACACGATGATTGTTGGATTATCTCTTTGTCTTGCAGTTTCAGGAACCAGTGCCTCTGGCGTTTCTGTGTCGACCGTGCTCCAATTTCTCGGTGGATTACTTGCTGTCGGCGCTGGCGGAGTTCTCCTGAGAGATGCATTCGCGCAGTCGACAACTGGTGAGTGAGCGCGTTATACTGAGCGTTGAACCTCTTCTCTCCCTTCCCTGTAACGCGCCGCTGGATCGTTTGCATCGGCTCACTCCCGTCGACAGCCACACCGAGATTGGCTTCGACCACCCACACGGCCAGCCCAAATCGTGAAGCCAACCCACAAGCCGTCAGACGGACATCTGACGGGGTATTAAGCCTTCTGACCGAGATCATCCACGTGGAGTGCCCCCCGATCTGCTGTGAAGGCTCCAACCCCACCCATCCTACGGCACTCCCCTCCTACAGTGACGTGACTGCATGTGAGTCGCGACTCATGATCGTGGCCGTCGACGCGATCGCGTCCCGCGCCGAGCTGGCGCTTCCTCATATTGGGTCACGCCGGTGGCACGGTGCTTGCATCAGTGATGTGAGTTTTTCATCGACCCCCAGGGGGTGCAGGGGGTATTGGCGGTCGACGAAAATGATGAAGTGAGATCGGTGTATAGACCCAGGTAAGGCCGGTGAATCGGCCATGGTTTCAGACGGACCCTTGATGGGTTGAAGCTCGCGGTCCTCCGGGTCGAGTTCGTCGGCTGCAGTGGTTTCAGCAGAACCCATGAGGGATTGAAGCGATCGTGGCGTCGCCGTGCTCGACGAAGACGGTCAGAGTTTCAGCAATACCCACCATGGGATTGAAACAAACCCCTCTCTGTTGTCCAGATCGAGTAGAACACACAACAGTCCCGAGACCACAGCCGTCCACACAACAAGCCACAACCCCCCGAATCAGACCGAGCGACTAGCACGCCCGATCACGTCGGCAAACGCGACTGTCTCCCGGACGTCCGTAATTTCAACAATAACCCGTTCGCCCCGTTTGGTCTCGGGGACGATGACGACAAAGCCCTGGTCAACACGAGCGAGCCCGTCGCCCTGGTCGCCAAGCTCTTCGATTTCGACAGTGCGTTGTTCACCTTCGGTAACTGGTGGCCCCGACGGCTCACGTTCACGCTTTGGTTCAGCGTCAGTATCCTCACTCTCACCGTCCGACGGCGAGGAAAACACAGCCACACGGCACGTCTCGCCGTGCTGAAGGTCACCGAGGCGAACTTCTTGCTCTGGTACCTCAACGACGTACGATCCATCTCGTTGCTCGACAGTGGCAGAAAACAGACAGTGAAGTTGGTCGGGAAGTTCCATCAGTTGCTTGCGCGAGATACACAAGCGAAAACACTTGACTCTACTGTTCAAGAACGTTTGGAAATCACCCAGACGAAGATTTCGTACTGTCCACGGAGGCGATTGACACAGAACAACAGCAACTGGCTGCACACTGTGTGTGCGAACAGATTGTCCTGCTCACGACACACCTGACGTTCTGGGAGGGATTGTGACCTACCAGAGGGGAGTGTATTCGTCGGCTCTTGGCTCGCAACCACGGCACTAGCGATTACAAGTACCCCCACCACGGGGAGGATGTACATCCAGAGGACGGCCTGCCAGAAGCCCACCAAGAGGAGCCCACACGCACTGGCAGCGACCATCCATTCACGTTGGTAGACGACCCCAGCCACCCCCAACACTGGCAGCCCGCCAAGACCCGCGAAAAACGCCACTCGCATCCACGTGAATCCAGGCTGAACGAGATAGCCAGACCCCACTCAACGCGAACCCAATCCACATAGAGAACCCCAGACACCCCCTAACCCCAACAGACAGTTACAAACGGACCCTTGATGGGTTGAAGCATCCACGGGCAGCAAGCCCCGAAGCTTGACAGTAGTTTCAGATGGGCCCTTGAGGAATAGAAACGTATGCTCCTGCTCGACGAGGACACCGAGCACATGGGGTTTCAAACAGGACTGTGGCACGGCGTCGCCATCGTCGATCGGTAGTCTCGGCAGTTGTGGCCAAGTACATATCGCGGAATTATCCTTGTCGCTGCATCTGCTATTCGCACAGAAGTCCATTAGTGAGGGCTGTTTACGGGACGTCCTCTCGGGCAATCTCACCGGAAACACCATCTATGGTTGCAGTGACCACAACTTCGTCACCGCCAGAAGCGGCATACACTGTAAGGTACGAAACGCTCCTTGGAGTCGTCGTCGACGTTTCGCTGCCACTCTCTAATGCTCGTATAGTCACTTTGTCAGCGTCAAACTCTTTGACGAAGTTGACGCGGACAAGATCCTGCTCTGCTCTATGCGAAAATTCGATTGCGTTGTCTGGGATCGCCTCGGATATCTTCTCGGGTTGGTTGTTACTGCTCTGCACCGTTGGCTCCGCTGTCGTTTCCGCTGACTGAACGACATCAACGTCAAGGTCGTCTTCCGAGAGCGTGGTTGTCACTGACAAACGGTTTCCGTTGATAGAGAGTGAACCCTGCTTTTTCGACATTCCGAATTGGGCTTTGAGTTGGGCCCGTGACATTCGCTCAACGTCATCGCTTTGGAGTGCGAGATCTGTTCTGATCTTTCGGCTTTCCGGAGCGAACGTCAACGATGAGAATACGTCGACTTGCTGTGTCACGATGTCGGTCACGAGACTGGGGTCTTCACTTTCCCAGTAGTAATCAGCGAGTTGAACAGGGCCGTCCCAGCCAACCAGGAGATCACCTGACCCAACAGTGTTCGATAACCACTCGTAGGTATCGTTGTCGTCGACGGCGCGATTGCGGTTGCCACGCCACGTTTCGATGGCTGTCCGGACTTTCGATCGAGTATCGGCTACGATCACCCCCGAGTCACTGAGTGCAACGGCGGCGTCAACGTCTGTCGACGGTTCGTATATCGTGAACTCGCCTGTTTCACTGACGGTCTCGTGGTTAATTTCGCCAAAGGCCCCTTCCCTGCCGTTTCGTAGCGATTTGTCGGCTCTGGCCACATCTATCTCGCCGGTCCCAATAGTCGTCTGGTTAGCGATAAGCAACTCCGTGACCCCTTCTGATGGCGTTTGTAAATCAATGAGATAGCCCAGCCCTGAAACCACCAGTGAGAGGGCGGAGGTGGCGATCACCTGTCCGCCGGTTTTCAGCGGTAGCTTCAACAACGGGTCATCTATTTCATCAAGGCCAGACAGATTGGGTGTGAATTGTGCGGAAGTCGTGTCATCGCTAGATGGTAAAATCAGTGGGAGAACAGGATCAATCTTTGAGGTCTTTGCCGAGACGGTAAGATCGATATAGCCAGTGAGCGTCGACCCAGCGGTCGCCGGAATCCACTCCGTGTACGATGGGGTCTGGTTTGTTCTCCAGCAACCCGCGAGTGCAGCTGCTGTGGCTGTCGTACCGAGCTCGATGAATCGACGCCGGTTGAGGAAGGGCATAGTGGAGGGTGAATAGCAGGGGTGCGATCTGGCCGCGCTTCTCAACTGGGAGGCCACAGTCCACAGTCATAAAATGTGTCGACTCAGCCAGTATGAATCAGTTCGAATAGTGTTTCTCGCCAAGAAACACGTCGTCTGAGCTTTATCTATTGCCCGTCAACGATCGACTATGACGGACATAGGAGGTCCACAGCGATGTGGAGTCGGTATCCGTGGTGTATCGATCGTGATCGACTCGTTCGTCTGGTTTGGGCTGTTCATTGTCGCGACGCTTTCTGTCGCGGTTGCGACTGGCCAGCTCGAAACGACAGTAAACGGTGCGGACGCAACTCTCAGTGGGTCAGCCGGAACGGCGGCTTTCGGGCTGTGGCTCGCATTCGGGATTGGATATCACACGCTGCTCGAGTGGCGGTTCGGGAAGACCCTCGGAAAGTACCTCGTGGGAATCAGAGCTGTCGAAGATGATGGTTCGCCCCTTTCGCTGCGCTCGTCGATAGTCCGGAACGTGTTTCGACTTGTTGACTTCCTACCCATTTGGTATCTTGTTGGCATCGTCGGGATCTACCTCTCTGACGGGAACAAACGCATAGGCGATCAGTTCGGGGGCACTGCTGTCGTCCGTTGACGGAACGTCGATCGAGCCTGTATTCTACGCTGTTCCCAAAGTAGGTCTCGAATCAGACACTGACCCAGGCCAACAGCACACAGCTATCGCGTGTTCAGGTTATTCGAAACATCCGCAGTAGCCAGTGGGCAAACAAGTCATGGTAACGTCCGACGGGAAGTCAACCGTCGTGGCCGGCATTCTCAGTAAACACAGGTTGTTGCAAAGGGACCCAGCCCCGCAAGGAATGAGCTGTTATAGCGTGGCGGTCGTCGACTGGTTGCGCAACTCGACTATCGCTTTTGGCGGGACGACTCAGGAGTTAGGTACTCAGGACACCCAATGTGACGAGTTGTCAGTGATTACAGAACATTGAGATACTGCAGACCGGCAATCAGTAGGATGGCAGCGATCAGTACGAGTTTCATCACCCATGGTGGGACGTCTTTCCGGATTCGAAAGGCCCAGTCCATACGGGTCAATGAGTCGTTCAGTTATTATATCCCCAAGCCGGGTTTCTGGTTATGAAACAGGCCCGAACCGTCGGCTACGTAGCTGAAGTTGAGACTACAGTGGATTTAGCGGGCCTGTGATGCGCGAATTTGACCGATTCGGTCAGCGGAAACTGCTCCAGATTACTCTCCAAGCGGCCATTCTTGTCAAACCTTCAACCGTATGGGCAAATTTTTCAGACGTCCAATAGTGTAGCCACTCAGACGGCGCGCTAACCCAGACAGAGTGTCTCTCTACCCGATTCCAGTTTCCTTCTTCAGCAGCGTCAGCGTGTTGTCCGCTGTAATCACCGGTGAGTGCTCATACTCGCCAGTCAATTCGGCTTGGACGAGGAGATCGACAGCTCGCCAGATCGAGTACAGCAGACACGCAAACGCGAAGTAGAAGGATCGCAGCTCAAAATTCTTCGACGTTGTCGCCGCCATGAACCGTTTGATCGACCTGTACCCACTCTCGATCTCCCACCTGTAGCCGTACTCCGTAAGGTGTCCGCTCCCCCCATTCGTCATGAACACCGAATACTGCCGGTGATCGTCGTGCTCGGAGTCCTCTTTCCGTCGGTAGATAGCGTCGTCTCGTGCCACTCGTTCTTGCCGAGGTGGAGCTTCCGGTCAGTTTCATATCGGCCTTGATCGCGCTGGAGCAATCGCTTGGCCTGGGCTTTCTCGCTGGTCTGCATCCGCTTCGGAACGACGTAGGAGTGCCCGCGCTGACTAATCATTTCCAGGACGTGCTGGCTATCGAACTCCCGGTCCATCAGTACGTTATCGACGTGAACGAGCTCTTCAGCCGAATCCAGCAAGTCCTCGACGATTTCTAGTCGTGACTCGCCTTTCCGTACCGGGCGGGCATCGAAGACGAGTGGGACAGCGTTCCCGACCAGCTGGACGGTCGCCCACTGATAGGCGTACTCGTCGGTCTGTTCTTTCGTCCCAATGATCTCGTCCTCGTGGCCGGTCCGGTCGCCGGTGAAGGGAGCAGCCTCGGTGATGTCGATAGCGACGATCCCTGCCCGGAAGAACTTCTCCGTCTCTGCGACCTCATCAATGAGTCGTCGAATCGCCTGCCGGTACATCGCTCGAATCTGCTCGATAGAGAGATCACGAATGTGGTCGCGGTGGGCGTGTCCGAGTGGTGTCCGCTCCCGCGTTGACTCGTGGACGAAACTGCGAGCACCCTCGTTTGCAGCCAGCCGCTCGCGCAGTCCGAGATACGTCTGTAGGTCCCAGAAAGCGTGCTCGTGGACCTTAGAGCCTTCGCCACGATTGAGCGAGAACGCAGGGAACACGACACGGCTGACGTGCTCGGTGACTCTATCGGCATTGTCCAGAATGGCTCGGTCGTCTGGAACCGATTCGTCCACGTCATCGCAACGAGCCGGGAGGATCTGCTCTGGTTCGCGGGGGACGGTGACATCGGCGTTCTGCGCTTTGATGAGGATCGTTCGAGCTGCTTTCTGGACCGTCTCGCGGAGATCTCGCGTGAAGCGCTCGTTCCAACTGCGCCACAGTGTCGATTGATCGGGCACCATCCCAAACTCTAGGCGTCCGCAGAATCCGGGTTGGCCATCGAGGTACTCGACGAGAGATGTTTCGTGCTTCCATCCGTGGAGTTCTTTCAGCACGAACACGCGAAAGAGGGTATCCATCTCGTAGCGTGTCGAACTTCCATAGCAGTCGTGGGCCTCGAAGCGGAAGTAGGCCAGAGGAATCGAGCAGACCAACTGTTCGAGTGAGTTATGATCAGGGTGCGTAAACCAGGCACTCGAGACGACTCGAACGTCCGATTCTAACCCGGCGAGCGAGGTTCGATCGTACAGCGGCGTCGAGTCATATGTGGGCCACTCGACGTGCTGGTGGTGTGCGATTCGTCGAAAGACACTGCATCGAGACTCGCGAGTCGCGACCACTACGAATAGATAGCCCGGACATGCCCAAGAGTCCGTCTAACTGACCTTTATAGTGGTTTCAGTAGCTCTATTGGATTCCTCAGTCGCGAAACAGGACTGGTGCAGCTAATCGTTAGATGTAGAGTGAGGATGTAACAGAGTGGGTTCTAGATATAGCTTACAGAATGTCTATATGATTCGGGTGGGTGGATTTCTGTATGCCCTCCCGCCGTTCGTTCCTCGCCACTAGTGGTACGCTCTTGGCAGGTGTCCTCGCTGGCTGCTCGGGGACAATTCTTTCACAATCGCCAGATGGGACGCAATGGACCGCATCAGTTCCTGAACCAACATCACTGTCCCCACCCTGTGTAACGAACGGATGGCTTGCAGTTGGTGGGTATCATAGCAGTCAATCTGGGAATAGCCAGCTCGCGGTTTTTGATGCAACAGACGGGACACGACAGTGGGATATTGATCTAGAACGAATAACTGGCCTCACTGCTTCAGATGGACGCATCTACGCCGGCGAGAGAGGCGGCCCCCGTGGTGCACAAGCACAGATCTACGCGTTCGATGCATCGAGTGGTGAGCAATTGTGGACACAGGCCGTGAATAACCTCGCTTCAGCGCTCACTGTTTCGGATGAGACCCTCTACGCGGCGAACGGCTCCCTTGCAGCCCTTGAGACGAGTGATGGAACACTTCGCTGGGAGCAGTCGTCGATCGATGGAATCGACTTCACCGTGATTGCCGCACCAGACGACCAACTTGCATCTGATGATACGGCGGTCTACTTCGGTAACCAAGGAGGCGTCGTCGCACTCTCACCCAGTAACGGAACACTTCTGTGGGCGTGGCAGCCGGAGGACTGGCCGTCAACAACTGTCGGCCCTCTTCCTGTCGATACCCATGTATATGTTGGAGCAGACGGTAACGTCGCCGCACTTGATCGGACAACTGGCCAGCTCCAGTGGCGATCGTCATTTGGAATGGATGCCCGAGTTCAAGGGGTCCACAAAACTGAATCATCCCTTTTAGTTGCAGAGTCGACAGCGCAAGCACCTTCTGGTACTTTTGGGACATTATATGAGCTCTCACTTCAGAACGGTACGGAACGCTATGAGAGACGCTTTGAGACGCCCGTAACACAAACAACTTCGACCTTGGACAGGTTCATTGTCGGAACAGATGCCGGACAGGTCACGTGGGTCGATAGACTCTCTTCATTTGAGCAAGCTCAGACGACGATTTCCAGTGAGACATTTCTCCTAGGTGCCGGTGACGAGCAAGTGTTTGCACAAACAACCAACGGAACTCTATACGCTCTCACTCAGCCATCATAACGCGAGATCAACGGTAACAGCCAACAGCGCTAGCAAGTAGAACATCTCGACTGAGCTCAAATAGATTTAGCAACGCTTGATGATCCTTAGATAGCTCACACCATATGCATTAAGAGATCCAGTCTCAACTATTCGGTTAAATGACTTGCCTATAGCGAAATAGAGTTTACCAGGAGTGCTTCAATCTTACACAGGTTCGGCTGAAACTGTCAACATATTCGTCGCAGTCAGTCGTATAGGCTTCTGAGGTACTCATGAACAAGCTGTTGTTCTGCAGTACGTCAACGCGATCTCACTGATTTCGGCGGGTTGTTTCGTGGCAGATACTGGGATTGATATCCAGTTCTTCCCGTTCCGGCCGGTTTCTCATAGTGCAATAGTATCTCGGAGCTCGTGATCACACCCAGAATAGCTGTCGACCTTTGGGGCGGTGTCGATCTGTGGGTCCGATTTCGCAGTGGTTGGCCCAAGGATTTTCGTCGAAAACACTGTCCTGACGGAATCGACCGTCGTCTCACAAGAGAAGAAGGCTCGCTGTTTGAGATGGCTGTTCTGAGAATGCCGATTTCGGGTAGTAGCCAATTCCAGACAACTCACAAACAATTTGTGTTGCGTCAGTGTCGAGGACAGACAACCACACAACAAACGATACCGGCCAGAATATGACTGGTGGGAATAAATCGCATGTCGCTATACAGAATCTCGGAGCTTATTCGAAAATGGTACTATCAATATTCTAGAGGTAGCGGGGCTGTAACATCAATTTAGGAAAACCGGATCGGCCACCGTACATTCATTTTTCAACATCAGATTGGGTAAGACAGCAATCGTGTGTACAGGATATGAAGAATGAGAGCAATCACTGTAACAGCAAGCAACCCGCTCCCAAGGAACCCTTGTGATTGGAAGTAGGTTGGCAAAATCAACAAGACGGTCGCGAGCAACAGTGAGACGAAACCAACCGAGACAGCTATCCTACGCTTCTTTTTTAGCTGTATGGCTTTTTGTTTCGTCATCAATCCAATAGCAGGTTAGCTTCTTCGTCAGTGAGAACGCACCGAGCCCAGGTAGTCTCTCCACTGTGATCGAGGGTGAGAACACCTGCAGGCGCTAAATGGTCGCCTGTCGTGACATTAAGGACATATGTGATTTCCGCTTCCGACAGCGGTAGATGGCAGATTTCTTCTCTATCTTCGATACGGTGAATGTGGATCTGCGCGGGCTCTACCTCCAACTCCTCTCGCAATATACTGTAGTCAGAGGAAATGAGACGAAGCGTCTTGTCGCCTATTGAACCGAGCTCGGCATTCAGGTCTAACGCATCCAAGACTAGATAGGCATCGTCGATAAACAGTTCTGCCTCCTCTCCCTGCTCAGACCATTCAGAGAGGGCTTCTTTCGCCGCCACACCGATTGATTCGATATATTCATCGTCGGCTGCGATTGGATCTATCAGACGCTCATCCGGTGCATATCGGGAGCAATTTTCGGGAAGGTCGTCCACAAACTCCCAAATTCCAAGGGGGTCTACAACGAGCAGTGGCCTATCTGGATTCCGTTCGGCAAGACGTTTATAGTGGGTTTGAGCCGTTATGGTCTTTCCAGCAGAGAGACACCCGATGTAGAATTGAATGTCGTGTGATGGTTCTTCACTCTCTGCGTAAAACGGCGGTAAGGATGCTCTATCTACAGAAGGGTCCGTATCTATTGGTTCTGTAACCATATTTTTACAGTCAGTTCAACGGCACTTCTTTCTTTCTGTGCATAGAAGAAATTTCGCCATAGAGACCGATTGTTTCTTTGCACCGAATAAAACAAGCCCTGAGGACAGAAACAGCCGAGTTAGATGGGCCGCGGACGCAATCCGAAACTCTCCGAAGATGACCTACTCGACGCTATCGAGAGCATCACATCGTCCGCATACCCGGTCGCTGACACCCAGGAGATCTGCGCCGACGTCGATAAAGAGGTGACTGCTCGAACTGTCCGGGACACACTCAGAAGCTACAGTCAGGACCCGGAAAGCACCATTCAAGGACGGAAACCAGGCAAGCAGAAGGGATGGGTGTGGTGGGTACACTCACGAGACGACTAACCAACAAAATTATACGAAATTGGTGTATGTTGGTTAGTAAGTCATGGCGCAGGAAGCAGACATCCACTACGACCCAGACGGTTGTCTCGCGATTGTCGGATCGACCGGTACACAGTGTGGGAATGGAGACGCGCCGCTGTGTGGCACTCACGAGAAGGCCCGGTCAGTCCGACGCGTCGACGAGTTTGAGTCCGGCCCCAACGAGGACCTGCGGGACGACCTCGTCGAGAAATGCGACATCCAAGGTGAGATCGCGTACGCGCTCGCGACGATCGCACCGAGGGTGAGACCACTGTGGCGCCGGCTGACCGCGCTCGAACCCATCGAGGTTGGAGGAGAGACGTGGGACCCACGACGGCTCTTGCTATACGCCGAGGACGTCGCCGACCATCCAGAACACGACAGGGACCACCACCTGTTCGCGAACGCCGATTGCATAGCAGTTGTCGAGGACGGGCAGTACGGCGACGAGTACAGATGTGTCACGAGCGGGCACGGGAATCTCTTGTGTGGCGTCCACAACGATGCAGACGACCTGCGAACCGTTCTTGACGAGGACTACCCCGAGGGTCCAAACGTCGATCCAGTGTGGATAGACGGGGAAAAACACTGGTTGATCGAACGGCGCGGCGACGACACCCTGGTCGTGACTCCCGACTTCGAACTCACACGGCTTTCGGACCCCGATATGCTGACGGCAGAGGGGCTGCCGATCGATGCGAACGGCTGGCGATACAGGAGTGACGACGGTGAGCAGTTCCACGAGGGGTTCGGTCGGATTGAGCGGGTCCGAACGCACGAGGTCGACGCCGGCGTCGAGATCATCGCGACGAACAGTGACTACCGGGCGGTGATCGACACGACGGCAGAGGAGGACGTCGTCGATACGCTGGCCGAGTTCCTCCTGGACAATGATCCGGAGGACGTCGAGGAGATTCTAGAGGGAAACCGGCCAGAGGCGATTGTTGACCGGCTCGAGTATTCGGAGCGGCCAGACCTGCTATCCGACGTCGACGGAACCGACGTGATCGCTGTCTCGGCCGGGGGGAACGTCTACCAGGGAATAGTCACCGACATCGGGACTGGGGCGTGGGACACGCCGGCTGACAACGTAAACCTGCGTATCTTCGCGCACGACGTCGAGCACGACAGTCAAGAGGGAATGCTTACGATCCAATCCCATCGCGATGCACATGACCAATGGTCGGCAATCCAGGCTGAGTTCTCCGCTGGCCCGGATGCAGAAACCGTTGAGGTTGGGACTGTCGATGCCGTGGAGTCGGGGGACACAGTCGACCCGACAGACTTGACCGCTGTCGAGGAGAACAACCAAGACATGAGCGACGAGCCTGTCGAGCCGGATGCGCCGTCATCCCTGCCGAAGTACCTCCGGGAAGGAGCGCAGAAACAGGACGCCCAGACGCTCCGAGATCTCGCCGAGTACGCCGCAGCGCTGGCCGATCATCGCGAGGCCCAAGCCGAACATGAGCTCGAGGAGCAAGCCGTCGACGAGGACGTGCCCGAGGAGTGGGACGAGGACGAGTGGGCTGAACAGATCGACGAGGCCCGAGAGAACGCCGACATCGAAGGCTCGAAGGGGACTCTCACGACCAAGCAGATCGATGGACGAGGTTATTATTACCTTCAGTGGCGGGAGGGTGGGAAGATCAAAAGTCAGTATGTAGCACCTGAAACCCCGAGTGATGGATAAAACTCGTCTGTGGGTTAGTAGCTACAAAATACTCGTACAACCACTCGTCATAAATAAATAGTACAATCAGTGGTTGCAAACATCCGTTACAAACACCAATTAAACACGCTTGATATAAACAATAGCTGCAAGTCATCGATAGAATTATTTGTTACATATATTAACTGCAATTAGTTGTTTCAGCCTTCTGTTTCAAATGAGTGTTACAAACGCTCGTTACAAATAGATACTACAAACACCTGCTTCAACCACTTGATTCAGATGGTTGTTTTCAATAGTTGTGTGTTGTGGATGTTACGTCTGACACAATTTTATATTGGTAACAAACAAAGGGGTTAGTAGAATGCTATCATACGCTGTTTACAGTGAAGCTGGTGGAGTTGGGAAGACAACTCTCTCAGCAAACTTGGCCGTGGCTCATGCACGAGCTGGTCTTGACGTATTGGTGGTCCCGCTTGATCCCCAAGATGGTGACCTCAGTCACCTGTTAGATGTCGATCAGAACAGAGCAGACAGTGAGATAGACACACTTGTTCACCACCTTGTCGGTCGAGGAATAGGTGATTTCACAGACCTCATACAGACTGCCGAACAGGGAGTTGACATTATTCCAGAACACAATCGGCTAGAGGACCTTGGAGAGACCCTTCGGAAGGAGAGGGAAGCTCGTAGCGATTTTGGTGAGTCTTTCCCGATGTGGACACAGTTGCAGCGAGTTCTACGTGAAGCAGAGATCCACAAGCAATACGATGTTCTAATTGTCGATCCACCTGCGAGCTCAGGTCCGCACTTATACAATGCGCTCGATGCAACCCGGAATTTAGTGCTCCCAGTTGAGCCGTCTGGCAAAGGCCAAGCATCAGTTGATGGTCTCAATGATCTGGTCAGCAACCTCGAAGAGCAACTGGAGATCAATATTGGCGTCTTGGCAGCAGTCCCCAATCGATTCAAGGGAACAACAGACCAGGAAGAAATTGTCAGCGAGATTGAAGCACAGGGATTCGACGTCCCAGTGACGATGCGTGATCGCACTTCGCTGCTTGAAGGATGCTGGAAAAAGAAGTGCAGTGCGTTCAGGTATGTACAAGAACATCGCGACAGACAGCGAGACTACGAACTGGAAACGATAGCGAAATTCGACAAGTTAGCACGTCATCTAGAAAGCGAAGGCGGACTCACGGCACCAAACCCTCCAGAGCCAGGCGAACTTTCCCAAGAAGAAACGGGGGTTAGAGCATGACAGGCCTAAAATCAGGTTCCGGTGATGATCTGTGGGCAGATGATGACGACAACCAAGAGTCTACAGAAGAGGGCCAGGAAGATGCTGTGGTAGAGGACAAACAGCCATCCGAGTCAGAGCCAGAAGAGCCTACGATCGGAACAGACAACGATGTCTCCACAGAGTCAGACGGTCGGCCGTACATCGTGCGGCGCGCAATAAAAGACAAATCAGTCCAATTCGAGCGTGATGAACGGCTCACGTTTTTCGTTCATGATGATGTTGCCTCTGGAGAACGGGAACTGAAATCAGATTTAGAAACAGAACTCGACCGGGATATCCCGAAATTCGATATCCGAGAAGCGGCATATCGTGCAGCTCTCAAAAATCCAGATGATGTGCTTGCAGAACTAATTGCGATGGGTTACTCCAACGATAGCTAAACGACCCGGCAACCCAGCAACATTCATTTTGAGAGAATACTCACAGTAATTGGAACTAGCTGAGTTTCCATTCATTTTTTGAAGGGGCGATATCCAGTTGCGGATATGCGTAAGGTCCTCGCAGGCACGCTCTCCAACACAGCGGTCCTCGGATCGGACGGTGAAGAACTTGGCACGATCTACAACGTCACGATGGATCATCAAACAGGAGCACTGGAATACGTGCTAGTCGAGCCAGCAAAACCTGAGATATCCGGCTTCGAGACGACAGAGAATGGCCACCTGTGCGTCCCTGCAAAGTGTATCGAAAGTCTCAGTGACTACCTTGTTGTGCGCAGACCGAAGTCACGCGATCACTGACGTGTGGTAACTGCCCCAATCGCGACAACGGGTCCGAAAGGATATGCGAAATCTGTAAGATTCGCCAGTTATTATGCCATAATTTCATTTTTGACTGTTACAGAAATCTTCGTAGACAAACTTGGAGACTTAGTGGAAAACCAATCCAGCGCGAATGAGCGAACCGCTACAGTTCTGATTGGATATCGAGTTCGTTCAGGGCGTCAACATCGCGGCTGATTTCTTCGATTTGGGCTGTTTGCTCCTCGTTGGCAGAGGCAATCTTCTGGGCTTCTTCAGCGACCTGCTCGAAGCCGTCGGCCGTCTCGTCGACCATCGCCGCGATCTCTTCAGCGCTGGCAGCTTGATCGTCAGTGGCTTTGGCGACCTCGTCAACGCCATCGGACGCTTCTTCGACCACTTCGGCGATGTCCTGGAAGGTTTCGCTTGAGCTGTGAACGCGTTCGACGCCATCCTGAACCACCTCATTTGTTTCTTCGAGACTTTGAACGGTTTCGTCAGTGTTTTCTCGAATATCGCCAACGATCGATTCGATCTCCCCCGCGCGCTCCTGTGATTCTTCCGCGAGTGATTTCACTTCGTCGGCGACGACGGCGAACCCTTCCCCGGCCTGTCCTGCACGGGCAGCCTCGATCGACGCATTCAGCGCGAGAAGATTGGTCTGGTCGGCAATGTCGTTGATGACGTCGACGAGTTCATCGATCTGCTGGATACTTGCTTGAAGCTCTTCGACGTCACTCATCACCTCATCGGAGGCTGTTTCGACTTGATCCATGATGTCGATGGTCTCGGCGGCTTCCTCTTCCCCAGCTTCAGCTTTCGTTCTCGCCTGTTCACTGATCTGCTGGACTTCGTCGGCGGTGGCAGCGATCTCTTCGACGGTTGCACTCAGTGAAGAGACTTCGCTCGCCACTTCACCGATGGATTCGAGTTGGTTTGTGGCCTGGGCACTGATGTCTTCAGAGTTTTCCGCTACGTGCTGTGCAGAAACTTTCAGATCGTCGACGGCGTTTTTGATCCCGCCAGTGGCCTCCCGTCGTGTGGTAATGTCGTGGAAGGTTTCGCTGATCGCCACAACGTTCCCATCGGCGTCGTGGATCGGTTTCACGACCAACTCTGTCGGGATTACGCGGCCATCGTAACTTTCCTTCTCAACTTCGACGCGAATCTCGTCTTTCCCCTCATCGACGATCTGTTTCAGCGTACAATTGCCGGTCCCACACACCTCTGGGTTGCAGAACTGGTCGAAACACTGCAGCGTGTCACTGCCCTCAGCTTCCACACCACCCATCTCTTTCATCTGCTCGTTTTCGAGAATGACGTTGAAGTCCGTGTCGACGATCCGCATCGCAGCCCCCGTCGAGTCCATAATACTGCGGAGATTGTTCTTCAGGGTCTCGCGTAGTTCATCTTCGGACATTTGTTTTCCACCGAAGATAGTCTGTGACAAGTCTTCGCCGCTGGAGGGTGCTGTCTTCTCGATAGCCATACGTTGACACTCATACGTTGGGTGTTTAATAGATTCGAAAATATTGCCAGAATGAATCTAGTTAAATATGATTTATTCCAGGGGTCGGTACGATCGCTACAGTCGTGAGGGAACGTGCTCGGAGCCCGTCTAAGGTATATTGAGGAGAGAGCACGAACAAGGGTTGTTTTTCGAGCCTCCCAGCTAAACAAGGCCGGTACTAGGCAGGCAGAGCAAAGTGCCTTCCTTAGTTCCAACCTTCGTATTCTGTCGAAAATTCACGGCCGGTGCAGTTCTCGGTGGCTAATCCGAAGAGACGGAATTCAACATCCTCAAACGGAATTCCCCAGACACCAAAGTCGGGCGGAAACTCTGCATTTGCAGCTAAGCTCGCGTATGCTTGCTCTTCCGTATCTTCATCAATTTCGTAGATTTCGCCAGTGGTGACGACACTCCGCCAGGTTGTTTTATCATTACTATCCTGTTCATAAACAGTCAGGCACACATTAGGGTTTGAATTGATTGCCTGATCTTTTCGGCTATTGTATCCACCGCCCCATTGCATTGGAAACACCATCTGAGAAGAATCATAGCCGAATGAGATCGGGATGGCATATGGTTGCCTGTCATCAACCATTGCAAGGACGCCGATTCCTCGCCGAACAAGTAACTCATCGATTTCCTTCTGGTCTAGACGTCGCATCTCTACCCTTCGTCACACTAAGCCATCGGTGGTAAATGCTCTGCTACATTCGGTTTGATTGACGTAGGGGGGAGTGCCACAGGATGGGTGGTGTGGAGCCTTCACAGCAGATCGGGGGCACTCCACGTGGAAGCGCTTGGCCAGTAGACTTATATCCCCGTCAGATACCTGTCTGACGACTTGTGAACAGACAGTCACTTCACAGGAGTCATGACACAGATCCAAGTTGATCTTAGTGTAGTTGTCATCAGGTGTGTTCCGAAACGAGAAAGATTCCGTAGTATTGGGACCGGTCTTTGAGAGAGTCTCAAGAAAACGCTCGTTCTCGAACTCTGCTCTCGTACAACAATTGTGGTCAATACTGATACAGAACATCGATCTTTGTTGTCTTGACCACCGAAAAGAGACGTGAACTGGAAGAAATGATTCGCACTGCAGAGCGAATGTTTGTGAAGAAGAAACTAGACACAACTTCACACACAATGAAATCTAGAATAGTCTTTTGTATTTAGAATTCGGAATGCCAATATGCCATCACGACTGACCTCAGCACAGGAGACACTCCTGAATCTCCCAGAGATCGATGAACGGAATGTCGTGCGAATTGCCGAGAACATTACTGAAGCAATAGAAAATCTTCAGAGTGAGGCGTCCCATTCCGGTGGGAACCAACGTCTCGATGGACTACACGACGAGATCCGTGGGATAGACGAACCGGAACCTGACCAAGTACAGTCAATCGCAGATGAAGCCTGGCAGATATCAAAACGGATGCGTGGAACAGGCTTCGACTACGACATGCTACGAAATTAGCAGTGTAGCTATGACATCGTGTAAAGAGACTGGTTCTTGAGAGTGGCTTAACAACATCCCAGAAGAAGATTGTCTTTGCCATCGGCCGGCAGAGTCCTGTTTACCGATCTGAGTTTATCAGAAATTGTTTATGGATTCCCTTTGTTATTCCAATTTGTATTCACACCATGATTGGTGATTGGATATCTGTGTGCCATTCGGACAGCGATAATGAATAGCTAACCAACAGATTCACTGTATCGGCAAAATGTTGGTTAGCCCAAATCACAAAAGTTTCCACTAGAAAATTAGAGATTTCACACATGTCAAGAATACCCACCCGCCGATCGATGTTGATGAGCCTTGGAGTGACCGCTGCGGCTACCCTGGCCGGCTGCAGTCAAAATACCCCAGGAGAATCAGGGAATGAGACAAACAGTAATCAATCATCGAACGACAGCAACGACAGCAGTGTCTTTGCGAATGTGGAGAGTGTCGCTGGTGAGTGGAACGCAAAACTTCGGGTGACTATTTCGGAAGATACTGACGTTGATAAAATCGGGCTCTACGACAGCAACGGAGTCAAGAAACAGCGCAAATCCCTGGGTGCCGGGTCAGCTGTGGAGTTTGCACTCTCCGAAGACCTTCCCTCCGGAGCCTACGATCTCGTCGCCACAACGGACGGGACGGAAGTTGAACGCCAATCCGTTGAGCTGGATCGATCTATTTCTATCCAAGATGTTCGGATCTACGCACCAGAGGACCACCCTTCACAAACCTTCGAATTAGATGTCACAAATACAGGCGACTTTAGACTGGACATGACGAACACCGAACTTGGTGTGTCTGGGGATGTTCCCAACCCCGAACGGAAGGACCTCTTCAGCTCTCCAACTGCATTCGTTGATTCAAAAGCGGTTGGTCATCTGAGCCCCGGGCAAGAAGCCACGCTGCGACTATCGCATGATGCACTCCAAACACATTCGCTGACCGAAGGCGATCTGAGTAAAGGTGGTTGCTCTGGCGAAAAGCGAGTGGCAACAATGCAATTCAATACAGCATCGGGATATACAAAAGAGATCAAAGTAGAATACACACTCTCTGGTGAACCAGAACGGTTCAGTGTTGTGTACGGCTGTTCAGATTGGGCCGTAAACTCCTGGGAGCCAGTTAAGTGACAGTTCCACCACTTCGCTTCAGATTTTAGAATTAATTTTAATAGCGATTTTAAAAAGTATTTAACACTCACAAGCCCGACTGAATAAGCCACAGAACGGCAAACAATGGGCATCAAAAAAGCGATCCTGAATGGTGTTGAGAAAGCACTCGAAGGCGTCTTCACGTCGATCAAAAACGAGATTAGTGAATCAATCTTCGAGCCGGTCATCCAGACTGCATTTGGACTACTAACAAACACACCATATCCAAATAATATCTACACATTTGGGGCGCCGACAAATGGTGCGTGGAAAACGTTCTACGGGGGAATTTATCAGGATATCCAGCTCTTGGTGGCGCCACTATTTGGCTTGGTTCTCGGCCTCGCAATGTTCTTCAATATATTCAACACGAAACAACAGAAGATCGCTCTCCGGCGAGCAATCTTCGTCTTTCCATTTGCGTATTCTTGGTGGTGGTTCGGTGGGTGGTTCCTGAAATTCAACGATGCACTGGCCGACTATCTACTGAACCCTGCTGCAGAGAACATGTCTGGGACACTAGAAGGATGGATCACTACGACAGGGAGTGCCATCTTCGCAGCAGTAATTGTGTACACACTCGGAGTTGGCGTTCTTTTCACTGTGATACTGATCTACAAATTGCGTGAAATGGCCATCTACGCCTACATGCTGTTCATGCCAGTGTTGCTCCTTCTATGGGTAGTCCCCATTGACTCCGTCCAGGGATGGGCAAAAAGTCAGATGGCAAAGTTCGTACCATTGACGTTTATGACAATCCCTGTTGCATTATTATTACGGATTGGGACAGAGTTAATCACAAATACTGGAGGACTTGAAAGTTCAATCATGGGTCTGGTCATGTTCGGGGGTGCAGCCTACGCGCCACGATATATCTTCAAATACTCCTCACAGGTATCTAATGCAGTGCAAACAGGGAGTCGCACTGGAAGGGCAGTAGCGAGTGGTGCAACCCATAGTGAACAGCGATCTGGTGGGATGTCGGGTTCAGGTGGCAGTGATCGCCGACAAGTCGGGTCGTTTCGGCAGGCAGGCAGTAATCGTGGCAGTGGTGGGGGCCAGAATAGTAGTATGCAGTCAGGACGAAAACAACTGTCACATCCAGGCGGCGTGGATTTTTCACCATCGATGTCACGTCGCAGACGTCGGCGTCAACGAGCAGAAAATCTCGGCCGTGCAGGTCGGACTGCAGCCAGTAAAACAAAACAGGGTGCCGTTAGTGGAGTCAAAGGGGCCGGAAATCGCCTCGTTGAATCTGCTGCCAAGAACTACTACAGAGACGAAAGCACGGCCAAGGGAATGGGCAAAGATGCGTTATCTGCAGTGGGGGGAACAGTGACCGAAGCCGGAAAACTTCCCCTCAGCGGTGGGAAGCGTGCAGCTCAAGGAACCAGTAAACGGATGAACAAAATCAACCGTCGGATCAAGGCACGACAGCAGGAACTCAAAGAGGAATATGATCCACGTTCCATGGCGGTAGCCGATAACCAACGGTCGATTCTGATGGGGGACGAAAGCAATAGTGGCTCCGACAGTAGTTCAGAGAAGAACGGTAGCCAGACCTCAATGGCTCGTCAGACCTACAGTCGCAACCAAAGTAACCGGACTGTCGGGTCGATCGGATCACTATCGAATTCGGACAGTGAGGAGGAATCCAGGAGATAACAATGCTCAAAGGACACATCTTGTACGTACTTGATAACGATAGGCCAGTGCATCCACCAATCGGTGGCTACCTGCTCATCCTGGTTTGGCTAGCATTGGCTGTCACAAACCTTGATGTGGCTATGGAGACGGCAGCCAACGGGGATCTCATTGAAGCCACCGTCCTGTTGCTCTTCGGAATGCCAATGTTCGTTTTCCTTATAATTCGAACGTTCACTTGGATCGACGAAGTGTGGGCAAATCGTAGTCGGCCAGCCAATCTTAATGGAACACTCCATAAGCTACGGAAACTTTCGATCGGAGTTGTTCCTGTATTCGCAATAATTGATATCTTCGTGTTCGATCAGCCGTTGCTGACAGAAATTAAGCTAATATCGGTCTATCTATCAGGCTGTGCAATGCTTTCGTTCTGCCTTTCACTATACGCCATGACGGCAAAGGATGCGGTCAGCAATTCAAAAGAAACACTTCAAAACGCATTTTCTAGAGGTTAGCGGCTTTTATCACTAATTCACAATTCCTCAAGGTACTGCTGTTCCCACTCGCGCCGTGCTTCGAGTTCGCGTCGACCTCGACTGGTCAATTTATAGACGTTCGTGCGCTTGTCTTTCTTCCCTTTCTCAACGAGCCCTTTCTCAACAAGTGTATCGAGGTTCGGATACAATCGACCGTGGTGGATCTCCTTTTTGTAGTACTCCTGAATTGCCTCTTTGAGTGCGAGTCCATGGGGCTCTTCGAGACCACCAATTACGTATAGGAGATCGCGCTGGAAGCCTGTCAGGTCGTACATGGAGTACGATTTCTGACTTAGTTTATATATGCTTTCTGTTACGTCGAGATTGCGCACTCAAGGTCTTAATAGATTCAGTCACCAGTCGGTTCAGAATGATAGGCACGACCCGGCTTAAACGAAGTCAGTTCTTCAATTTGCTCTTCTAATTCCTCGATTTTGACTTGCAGTTACTGGACATCCCTCTCATCTTCGTCGCTGACGGTGAGACGATCTTTTAGTCCCTGCAGACGCGTCTCTTTAGTGTCCCGTTGACATCGGCCTTGCGGACGTACTCGATCGTCTCAATCTCGTATAGATCCGATTCAGAGAGTTCAGTTACCTCCAGCGCCTCCTCGACCTTGTCGCGGTCGACACTTGTGACACGTTCGCGGTCGATACCCACAGCCTCCAATGCGTTCAAGGCTGCCTGTTTTATATTGCCACATGCAAAAGGGAGCGGCTTTAGCGTCCATGAACGTCGGGGAACAACCGGTTATACCACGGTTATCACTCGAAATTCGGTGTGTTGTTACTCTTGTCAGTGGTGTGCGAGTGTCGGAACCAGCCCCACCGTCTGGCACCTCAGATGCTAAGTCGGTTCAGGTACGACACTCACCAATGGCCGAATTCGAGGATGTTTCGGCTCGGTATACGCTGTCTGATGATGTAAACATACCCTCGGCTTTCGAAGCAGCCGGTATCGAGTATCTTGATGTCGACAACGAGCGGCTCATCGCAATATTCCGCGGAGCAGTGCTCCGAGTTGCGGCAGTCGACGGCGAGATAACCAGCACGGCCACAGTGGAACTCACGGTCTTTGAACTTCCACCAACCATCGATGACACTGATGAGGCGACAATCATCATTCAAGACGTGATTGATCAGGTGACGGCTGTGTCGGGGACTAGTTGTGAGCGATCTACAGTCATCACAGAACAGTGAAGTCAGAGAAACAGCTTTGTGAGCGGGATATCACTACCTAACAATGACCTTCATCGCATGGGGACGTACTGACGACCTGTACACAGAATGTCGTCAGTGTGGATATGCAGTCGATGACGCGGATGACACGTGTCCAGCGTGCGGCTCGAGCGAAATTGCGATCTATAGCTTTTAGGAAGGGGTGTCTACAGAAACACTCATTCTGCTGAAATGTCTCGCCTCTATGTCAATGGCAGTCGTATTCCCAGGATATGAAAAGTAGCCAAACACTTTCTTCTACTCCCCTGATATCAGCTGTTGTCACGGGAACTGATCAACCAGCGCAGATCGTGCCAGGCGATAGACGGTAGCCCCATCCCGTGACTGGATTCCATCAGGTCCTCTCTCATATTCATACGTCCATATGAACGAGCCTACACAGTTCCTGTTTCAGTACATGATTGATAGAAAACGCAGATCTAGTAGACGGAGAAGATTGTGATGCAATCCACAAGCCAACCCACGACGCCAACTCCGAGTCGCCTGCTCGGGGTTGTATTGCTTGGCGGCGGCGGGGTATTCCTCGGCGATTCGATCTGGCACATGGCAACATACCCAGCTTCACTGCCACGGGCATCAGCCGGTACCTGGATCGGCCTTCTGGTCGGAACGGTTCTCGGAGCTGTCCTTGTCGCTGTTGGCGTTGCGATCCTCCTCCATTCAACAACCCATCTAAAATTCGTCAGTATTGGCGAATGGGAGTTGTAACAAGAGCACTATGCCCACGTTAGTCACCTGGAATTGCAACATGGCCTTCAGAAAGAAGAAAGAACAGCTCCTGCAGCATGACCCAGACATCCTCGTCATCGCAGAGTGTGAAAGCCCTCAATCCAACGGTGACTGGAGTGACTTTTCTGATTGGCGCTGGATCGGTGAAAACGAGCACAAGGGACTAGGCATCTTCGCGCGTAACGGAATTACGCTCGATTCGGCTTTCGTCGACGGAGACGGTGGCCGATACAGCATCCCCGTGACGACCGACACAGCGATTGACCTCCTGGGAATCTGGGCGATGAACGACAAACAGCAGCCTGCAAATCGGTATATCGGGCAAGTATACAGGTCACTTCAGGACTACCAGGACTGGATTGATTCACAGACAGTCGTTCTCGGAGACTTTAACTGGAATGTCATCTGGGACGAGTCACCAAAGAGCCCTCTCTGCGGCAATTTTGCAGAGACAGTCGATATCCTGCAGAGTCATGAACTGCATAGTGCCTATCACACAGTCACAGACACAGCGTTCGGAAATGAGGAGGATGCCACCTTTTATATGCACAAATCACAGGACAAAGAATACCATATTGACTATATCTTTGCCGGAGGGGAGATCCTTGATTCGGTCGCCTCGTTTTCAGTCGGGGACTACACGGACTGGATCGATGCCAGTGATCACATGCCGGTTATATGTGAGTTTGAGTGACTCCCCTCGGTATCTGTTCCGTGTAGCGTGTCATGAGATCATTCACAGCCAGTAAGTAGAGATGCTCACTGTGTCTGCAAATTCAACACTACTGCCGTTGATTCACTGGTCCCCAACGAAGTCCGAGATGAGTTCTATGATGATCCACAACGGAAGGAGATACATTAGCAAAATTGAGCCGATTTCGATTGCACTGAATATCGGGTTGTCAGTTCCGGGGGTTGTCACAATAAAAATCATAACTACGAACCAGAGCGTAAGGACTTGGACCAATTCGTTTCTATCCATCGTCACACGAATAGTGGATTTGTGTCCAGGTGTACTTTCTGATACTTTGACAGTCTGTATTGATTGACTCCGAATTCTGTGGAAAGGTTTCTATGCCGCGCTCCACGTGGGGTACGGAGTAGGTACCGCGGTTTCACGCCGGAGCGATATCATCAGCCGAGTTTGGCGTCGTGATCTGAAGACTGACCTCGATAGTGTCGTAGGGGACAAACGGACGCTTCGCCCGCCCAGCTTGCTCAAAGTGGACGATATCGTAGTCGGCGAGAACCTGGAGATCATCGTGAACTGTCTTGACATCGCGTACAAGCCGCTCAGCTAGCTGGCGAATGCTGTCTGGCCGTTCTCGCATGATGCTTCGTAAGAGCTCAACACGCCGGTCAGTAAGCAAGGCTCGGAGATCACTTGGGTTTTGGAAATTGATGACGTGCGGTACTTCCTCGCCGGCTTCCCACCGGTCAAGTCGATCCAGTGCATTCTGGCGGTGTGTCTCCTCGGACTCAGAGGTAATGCGAAGTACCGATGGGTAGTCCTCGGGTTCACGATCGTCAAGGAAGTCTGCTTCAGCTTCGGCCTCGTCTATCATGATCTCGCCTTGGTCGGTATCGGTGCTGTTCTCGTCGCGCGTATTGGAGTTAGGTTCCTCTGACATGATTAGTCACCTTTGGCGGCGGACATCCATTTCGTCATAGAACTTCCGAACGTGATCTTTCAGGCCGGTGTACTCGATATCATCGTAGACGCCGTCAGGCGTGTGGTAGTGGTGGCGGTCGACATTCGGGTGATCGGGGAAGTTATCGAACCGTAGGAGGGTTCGACCATCTTCGGCCATATACTGGAATCGGTATTTGACCCCTTCCGGGTAATCGTCGCTTGGGGGGATATCGGTCGCAACCATCTCATACCGGGAGCCGTCGGCGAACGTGTCTGAGTCCTCGTAGATGACCGACCCCATCTATACTACCTATGTTGGTGTTTGGGACCAACATAAGATAAGTCCTTCCGTTGGTGTGATGCACCAACAAGTGTGCTGCCTCTAACCGTAACTAACCAACAATAGGAGTGAATTGGATAGTGTGTTGGTTAGCTACTTGTTCAGTTCATCTGGGTCGATCTCGCCGGCGAGCACCTTTTCTCCCCTTTCTCAGAGATGCTATAGAAAGGATGGGACCCCTCTTCTTTGTCCACCTCAACTAGTCCCTCTTCAACTAAATCCGCGCTGGCGGTTTCAGGCCGGGGGTGTGCCGAGGACTTATTTATCAACCAGTCCATACCCATACTATGAGCACCGACGCTGACGACAGCGGTGACGGCGACTACACCCCGCCGGTCGAAATCACGCTCACCCTCGGTGAATCCGGCGAGCTATGGGTCGCCCGGGACGAAGAAACCGGCGTAGCATCACAGGGACCGACCCGCCAAGACGCCCTCAAAAACCTCGACGAAGCGGTGGCTGGCTACTACGGCGCAGGAGAGCCGCCGACTGACAGTGAACTTCGAGAGCTAGGTGTCGACCCCGACGACAACACTTCGGGTGAGCTCCCCGACGTCCTCCAGTAACGCCGAATGGTCACACGCGACTTTTCAGGTGACGACGTCGTGAAGGTGCTGCTCAACGTGGGCGGCTTCGAGTGGGTCCGAACCAACGGAAGTCACATGATTCTGAAGTGGTACCCGCCCGAGGACCACGAGGACACCGAAATACGCACAGTGAGCGTGCCGCGCCACGACCGAATCGACACTGGCACGCTCAGGAATATCGCTGAGCAGGCCGGTGCTGAGGATTTTGACTTGTTTTGCCAGTGGATTGATCGCAACCGGTGACGCTTGGTTCATCGATCGGCAACCAGACTAACCAACACAAACAGACCCATGGGGCGTGTGTTGGTTAGCTATTCGTTCAATTCTTCGGGGTCGATCTCGCCGGCGAGCACCTTTTCTCCCTTCTCTGTAATCCACCAGACTGCCATCTTATGACGCTTCTTATTTGCTAGAAGCCCTTTCTCTTCCAGTTCGTTCAACCGGGTCGATAAACTATCCTGACGGATCGGAAGTTCCTCAGCAACTTCAGCAGTCCAGAGGACACGGTCGTCTCGCTCTTTGAACACTTTGAGAATATCTTCATCGGAAACTTTGGGCGGACGACCAGGCACAGTTGGTCTTCAGAACTCACTGATAAAAAGATATCAATGAGAAATTATTTTAGCAAGCGTATGCTTTAGAGCATGGCTAAGCTTTATCACATGGCTATGGGATAATTCAGATAGGGAGTTAATCGCGGACCCGCCACTCACGGTTCGGGTCCATCGCACGAAAATGCGGACCCCGAGCTAGGCCCTCGGGTCCGCGTGGCTCCCGTAGATACGGTACGGAAGCATGCCATCTATCCACGCAAGGGGACTTGAAACCCCCGATGACTCAGACGAATTGCCAGCAAAGAAGGAGGCACGGACGGCCAGTGCCCGAAACTGGAGCCCCATCGACGAAGACGATCCCGAGAAAACAGTCTGCAACGGCTGTGGCTCAAAGGTCAATCCCAAATTTGGGCGTGTGCTGGGGGATCAGGACGGACAAGTCCATCGTTGTCCCCACTGTGCGACCACCCGTCAGCTCGCTCACGGCGCAGTTGCCGGGGTCGACTCAACTCTGAACTACGAAGCACGAGGTAGGGGGTCAGCTGAGCGATGATGGTCGTCATGTGTCGACTACTCGGAGGGTATGGCGCATGACCGAAAACCCGGTGACACGATGGCATCGACTGTCCGCAATCCAGCGGGATATCCTGCAGACCATCCGGCGGTTGGACGCAAGCCAAGACTGTCTCTCCGGCATGGAGATCGGGAGGGGTCTCAAGCGATTGCGAGACAAATCGATTAGTAATGGATCGCTCTACCCGGCGCTGGGTGAGCTCGTTGACCAAGACCTGATCGTCAAGCGCGACATCGAAGGCAAGTCCAACCGCTACGAACTCACGGCCGACGGAGAGCAATTACTCGCGACACATGTTGCGTCCTTCGAGTCACTCTACGAGGAAACGGACGGTGATAGGCGATGACCCCGCAGACGACGGTCGTACCCACGAGCGATCCCCACGACGTGGATATCAGCGTCTATCGTGACGAGGACACCGTCGGCCACCTGCTGACGACCGAGCCCAGAGATCCAGGCTGGCTAGGCAATCCATACGCGGACCTCGACGTCGAGCACCGCCAGGCCGTCGCGATGTTTCCACGGACGCTGTTCAACGAGCTCGAAGCCCGACCAGCCCTTCGTAACCACCTCGGCGGCCTCAAAGGCGCACGCCTGGGGTGTGACTGTCCCTACGCTGGCGAGCCGGAACCACTCTGTCATGGTGATGTCCTGGCGGCCGTCATCGATCGCGCACTCGTTCCGGCAGGAGGTGATGGATAGTGACGTGTGACGAGTGTGGCGCCCGTGGACCTGGATTATCCCCGGTCGTCGTTGGAGGGCATCGAAAAACTCTCTGTGCGACCTGCAATCCCTACAGCCCCGTCCAAGCCGTCGCTACTGATAGGCTGCGAGCGACAGACGGAGGACCAGAAGTCGAAGCGCGAGACACCAAGATTGAGGATCAACTGGTCGACGATCTCGTTGACCTGTTGACGATCAAGACACGTCGATCCGGGCGAGGCAGTTGGTCCTTCTCAACCGCTGATCTCACGGGCTACCTTGACTGTGACCAAGAGGATGCTGCAGCAGCAGTCGATGCACTGGGGAAGCGAGAGAAGCACCCCATATCGATCGAACGATCACTGACTGGCAGCGGAGATCAGTGGGTTGCCCGACCAGTCCCCGGAGGGAGCCTATGAGCGAGTCTTACTACACTGGCTCCCAGCGCTGCGAGGATTGCGGCGAGATCGCCGACGACGCCAAAGAGCGCGAGATCGACGGCGAGACGCTGACCCTCTGTGGTTCATGTGCGCTCAATCACTTCGTCAGTGAGCGGTAGCTGACGATGCCACGCACGCGCTTCGCACAGCGGCCGGCTAGCTGCTGCCGTCTAGCGGCGTGTGTGTCTCTTCACTGGCCGTCTCACGAAGTCGTCCCGCCAGCGAACCATTTTCTCCACCATCAAACCTATGACAGACACAACACGATCCACCGACACGAACAGTACACAAATCGACCGCGACTCAATCGCGACCGCGTTGGAACAGGAAGAAACCGAGGTGGTCACCAACCTCGTCGATACGCTCTGTGATCGCATCGAGGCTCTCGAGTCTCGCGTCAGTGAGCTAGAACAGCGCACCGACGACACGGACGCGGTGCGTGAAGAGAACCGGCGACTCCGCGAACGCGTCGCGGAGTTGGAAACACGCCTCGACAAGCAGGCTACACTCACTTGGGACAGCGACGACCTCCAAGACGTAACGCTCGAATCAACGAATGGTGTGAAAGTTCCACTCGGCCGGATCATCAACGCGAAAGTGTCCGAACAGGACCTCGATGAACACCTCACCGACAGCACGCTCACCGACGCCGTCGCCGAGTTGCAGTCACGCGAATTAGAGAAGGGTGCCCACCTGCAGTTCGAGACCGTCACCGAGCACGTCGAACTCCTAGACGTCGACGGTGATCGACTCGAACGGTTCGAAGGTGAGGACGGCGATACATGGGTCCGGCTGCCCAACGCAGAAGACCCGCTGGAACGCTCCGGAACGAGCGCGCTCGCGACGGCCGACTTGCTCCCGATCCAGCAACTCGCCCGGATGGATGAAGAAATGCTCGCAAACGCCACCAGCCGCCGCGCCGACTACCTCGCAGCGAAGGCGTGGGCCGAGCGGGGCAAGAACTCAAAGTCCTCACTGTGGTCGGCTGGCTGTCGCTCAGTGAGTGAGTACATCGACGCCTCCGACCTTCGTGTCTGGATCAAAGCCAACCACCAGCGCCCGGACGAGGACATGACCTACGAGAACGCGAAGAAACTCGCCGGGAAGGCTCTTGAACGGATTCAGCAACTCGCGAAGAACAGAGTCTACATCGAGAAGCGTGACCGACGCAAGGACGGCCTCAAGTACAAAGAGCGCCGGTTAGTCGTCCCAACGGACGCCGAGATCCCTGGCGAGGGAACGAGCCACGACGACGCTCCGGGGACGACCGAGCTCACCGGATAGGAGCCTCCCCAGGTCACTGCCACCCCTGAGAAGGGGCTAACATCTCTAAGAAGACACCCAACCCAACCAGACGCCGCCCACAGAACAGGTACCTTCGACGCCTGTTCTCGTTTGTTCGTGGTATCGGTAGCTGTTGGTATCGCTGTTGAAGAGCGGTGTCGGCGGTGGTAACCAGCAACTCCTGCAAAGCGATCACCAGTGATACAGAATTTCCCCGGACAAACGCTGCCCTATAGGGAGATTGCGATCAACCAGCGTGTCATAGAAAACATCCCACGAAATCTTGAACTGATCACTACAGTACAGGAACTTATCGTGCAGCTATCTTGGAAGGATTCTGGTGAGGAACTTTAATTGAATCGAACTTTTATAATGAGTATGGCTGAACAGATTGTATTTGGTACAGCAACGTATGTCCAACTCACTATCGTAATATCAGTTGGAGTGTTTGTTGGTAACCTCTTCTCGAACTTGGTTTTCAATAATTCCGAAACCAATCGATAAGCACGCGTAGTGAGCATCCAGGCTGCTGCCTATCCGGTCAGCTATTAGTATATCTATATTTTGATTGCTCTCTCCTCTGCACGTTCATGCAATTCCGCGAAACAGTCTCGTCACAACGAGATACAAACCAACCGAAAACCCGTGGTAGCCCCCAATGTGACACCCGTTCCTTTGTTTTGTATCCGTTTGACACGAAAAAGACACAAACGTCTCAATCGCTAACCAACAGTAGTTATCGAATGAGACAATATGTTGGTTAGTAGCTCAAGAATACTCTACTGACAGAGAAACAATTTCTGAGAATATATATCGCTAACAACGGAAGCGGTGGGGTTAGGGACTGGAATCCAGAAGCTCCGACAGTCCAGTTTTAACTGATGAGATAGACTGTGCGAGCTCGTGTTCTTTGTACTTTCCGCCGCCTTTGCCCTGGTTGTACTCAGTAGCAGAGATAATCCCTAATTGTTCTAACTCGCCGAGATAGTCGCGAACAGACCGTTCCGAAACCGGACTCATCCCCTCTTGTTCTGCCATTTGTTCGTACGCGGCGAGGATATCTCGAGTCCGAGCCGGCGTTTCATTCCGTTCAGCAAGGACCGTAAGTGCATAGAGAACGAGTTGGCCGTGATTTGAGTAATTCTTGATGCCCTCAATCACCTGGTCTTTCTGAAGACGATTGCGAGCATTTTGGACATGCAATTCAGTCACTACGTCCGCGTTTTGCTCCCGAGCAAGATCGCCAGCCTCGAGCAGAAGGTCAAGCGCTTGGCGAGCGTCACCAGAGTCTTTGGCCCCATACGCAGCACACATTTCGACGACACCGTCATCGAGAACCCCATCTTTGAATGCAACTGCTTCACGTTGCTGCAACACGAGTTGTAGTTCTTGGGCATTATACGCTGAAAACGAGACTTCTTTCTCACAAAGGCTAGATCGGACCTTAGACGACAACTGATTTCGAAAATCCAGATCGTTCGAGATACCGATCACACCAAGCTTTGCGTCGGTTACATCACCGTTTGACCGGGCACGCGGAAGTTTGTAGAGCAGTGAATCGTCTTCGATGTGATCGACCTCGTCGAGAACAATAAGGATCGTCCCACCAACACGGTCTAACTCATCGAATAGAAACTGATAGACAGATGCCTGTGGATATCCGGTGTTCGAGATCTGATTAGTTGGATCGCGAAGTTCGTTCACTAGAGAAACTGCAGCTTGGTAGCTAGAGTTGAGTCCATCGCAGTTGATCTCAACCGTGTAGAGGTCGAGTTGATCAACTGCTTTCGCATCTCGTTCGAGTGCTTGCAAGAGATATCGTGTAGCAGCAGTTTTGCCGACACCGCTTTTGCCGTAGAGGAAAATATTTGATGGCGTTTCGTTGTTGATGACTGGCTGTAACGCAGCGTGATATTGCTGGAGTTCCTCATCACGACCGACAAGTTCTTCAGGTGTCCACTCTTCCAAAAGTGCTTCTCGCCGTTCGAAAATAGAATTGGTTGGCGTGAATGAGATGTCAGCCATTCACGAGTGGTTTGAAGGAGGAGTGCCTTAACCATTACTTCCGCTGCTTCCGTTGTTCCCGTCTGTTTAAATACCCCTGACCCCACTAGTTCCGCTGTTACAGAGAAGTTGTGTTTGAATAGAAGTAACCCTCACCCCACTGGTTCCGCTGTTAGATTTGAAAGCTGCTATACTAGCGTTTAGCCATAGCGCCTTATTTGTCTAGAAGCCTAGAATATGTTTATATAGTACTGCAGTAAACGATATCCGTAAGCTGTTTTCTACCGTATAACAAGACACCCCCTCACATGGGGGTGTTGCTGTTTTCTTCAACTAACAGCGGAAGTAGTGGGGTGGGTGGGTGGTTACATCTACTTCACGTTCACTCTTGAAGCATCTGAATAGGTGTTAGAACAATCAATCTTGACGTTCTTGATCATCCAGACGTCGACCTCGATAACGAAACTGGACGAACATCAGTGGTGATCGGGTCTCCCGAAACCGATCATCAGCAGCCACCTCTAACACCTGCCGTAAGTCAGCAGTCCGAGAACTCAGTTTGTCTTTTCCCTTAAAAACTAAACCCCAGACGGCAGGCTGGTGATCTGGCGTAAGGTATCTCTGTAGATTATAATACGCGTCTGATCTCGAAAGGGTGGTGATGGCCCCTCCCCCTATACCGCTGGTTTGGGGTGGCCAAGCCAGCGGGAACTACTGAACAGACACCAGACTGCTGGTAACGACTGGTAGGCAGGTTTGGTGCGGTCGGGATGCATCCCGACATACAGTAAATTATTCTACATCTACATAAGTGTTTGTCACAAATCAGTTTGTGGACTGTTCTGGCCGAAGTGGCTAACCAACATACTCTCCAAAACAATGCTGGCTGTTGGTTAGCTTATGGACTACAGCTGTCTTCAAAATTGATTCTATTTTTTGAAGATTTATGAAAGGAGAAATTAGTAAATATTCTAGGATATAATGCGTGTGTATGAGTTTGAACCCTTTAGAGCCAATCGAGACATGGCTGAGCGACAGCGACCGTGAGGCTAAGGAGTACCGAACAGTCCCACTCGAAACCTCACATAGCGTTCCGATTTCGAGTATGCCCGGTGAACTCCTCGAAATCAACCCCTACAAGGACAACGACGGTATCGAGAGCGGTGCAAACCTACTTCAAGCACTCCACGACGTCCGGATTCGTGGGGGAGAAAACACGAGTGACGCCCATGCCTTTGAGATCTGGTTCAACCGGGGGCAGTTCTCCTTTCGGATGTACGCGGCCAACGAGCGTGCGAGCGATCGGTTCCAGCGCCGGACTACCAACACGTACACGAACTCTGAGGTGATTCCTCTCCAATCTGGTGAGGCATTCCCGGACCTCCGGCCCCGAGATCACATTGCGGGCTCGTATCTCGATTTAGAGCGCCACACGTTCCTTCCGATCCGTCATCACAACGCAGAGGGGTTCGATCACGGTGACCCGTACAGTGACATCATGGGCGAGATGCTGACGCTTGACGACTCGGTGGTCGTCGTCCAGGTCGTATTCAAACCAGCCGCAAAGGACTGGACCAGTAACGGTCCGGACGGCGAGTCTGTCGGTGACGTCGCCGAGGGGCTGCGCAGCGGCGAGGTCGTTGGATTCTCTGACTGGAAGTTTTGGGCCGGGCTTCGGGAGCTCGAAGAACGCGAGAGCAGCAGCAAGGATAAGGAGGCCGCCAAGATCGTCGAGCAGCAGCGTGGCGAACAGGGGTTCCACGTTAACGCTCGTGTGCTGTCCGCGTCACCAGACCCCCGAGAAGCTCGCGAGCGGGCCCGTGGGGTGGCCAGCATGTTCGCGAAGTACTACAACGCAACGAGCGAACAGGGGCTCGATCATCACCCAGTCAAGCCGACGGAAATCGAGGGGCTGTTAGCCGATATGATCGAGCGGCGGTGGATTGATCGCGACATGATTCTCTCGATCGACGAGGTCGCTGGTATCGCTCACATTCCGAACGGCGAGATCGAGGTCCCGCAGATTCCGTGGAAGACCACTCAGACTGGCTCCCAGATTGCTGCCGAAGCTGAGAAGGACGAAGCAAGTACGACGGCCGATGCGTGGGCGAGTGACGACGAGCAGGAGTGGTGAACGTGTTTGGAATTGGAAGCAGTGACGACGACGAGGAGCAGGGCGAGAAGGTTGAAATCGAAGAGCCAGTCCATGAAGAACAGCACACTGAGGCGAAGCCAGATCCGGACTGGGAGTCGCTTATGGGCGACTCTTATGACATGACTATCGAGGATCGGGAACGGGCTGGACAACACGAGGTTCTCACCGAAACCGCTGAGCATGGCCCGGTTGCGGGCCAAAAAGTGCGCCGGATGTTCGAGCGAGCCAGCAAGAAGCCCGACCGTCCTATCTGGGTTGGCTACGACGACAGCGCCAGGAACGGGTGGCGTGAGGGGCCGATTGATTTCACGGCCCTCCGTCGGCACATGTGGATCAGCGGGACCACCGGTGCCGGGAAGACCACCCAAATGCAGAACAAGGCTATCCAGCA
This sequence comes from Halorientalis brevis, assembly GCF_042678165.1. GTDB lineage: Archaea > Halobacteriota > Halobacteria > Halobacteriales > Haloarculaceae > Halorientalis > Halorientalis brevis. Next base: position 43,244 of record NZ_JBHUDJ010000013.1, read on the forward strand.
CGCCTACGCCGGCCACGGGTTCTGCAATATCGACCCGAAGGCCAGCGGTGACACGCTCGAGCTTTTGCAGATGCTACCGAAGCACCGGTTGGACGACGTCATTCTCATCGAGCCAGGGTCGACGGAGTACGAGAAGGTCATCGGCATCAACATGCTGGACATGCCGGCGATCGAGGATGAGACTCGTCGCGAGAAGGAGATTGAGAGCCGCTTGGAAAATCTGGTTGCGATTTTCGACAACGACGAGTACTGGGGGATCAACATGCAGGCGGTTACCGAGTCGATGGGTCGGGCGATGCTTCGGCACAATGCAGAAGTCTCGCTGAACCCAGAGCGAGATGCTTCAGAGAAGTACAGTGTCATCGACATGTACTTCGTGCTGCTTAACGCTGAGCGCCGTGCCGAGTTCGCCGAGCAGGTCGACGACCCCTATCTCAAAGAGTTCCTGTACGAGATCGCGGAGATGGAAGACGACGACCTGCGGCCACTCACCAAGCGTATCAAGTCGTGGGTCGAGAATGCGGTGGTCCGGAAGATCATCGCTCGTCGAGAATCGACGATCGACTGGGACGATATCGTCGACAACGATCGTATTCTACTGGTCCGTATTCCGGTCGACTCCGAGGACGTTCACCAGATGATTACACTGACCGTGCTGCGGAACCTCTGGAGTGCGAAAAAGCGCCAGGATCGGGACCCAGAGCGGGACACGAAGGCGTACTTCTTGCAGGTGGACGAGTTCGAAAAGGTCGCCAACGATAATCTCGCCGTCGAGGACATGCTGGTGCGGGCGCGCTCGATGTGGCTCTCGGTTACCCTCGGGACACAGTACCCGTTCCAGATCGAAAAAGACCACGAGGGCGTGATGCGGGCGATGGAGAACAACTGCAACACGATCCTGGCGATGCGAACCCCTGGGAGCGACGACGCTCGTCTGTTGATGGAACGATTCGAGGGGTACAATGCCGGCGACTTGATGGACACGGACTTCTACCGGACGTGGACGAAGATTCCCCTGGAAGGCGGGCGTGAGTCCGAGCCGGTCAATCTCAAGACATTCGCGCCGTACCCGCCGCTCCGATCGGAAGAGGACGCAAAGGATGTCGTCCGAGACTCGCTTAACGAGTGGGGTGCCCAACCTCTTTCCGACGAGGAGATCCAGCGTGAGCTCAAGTATGGCGACTACGTCGAAGCAGTCGACCCGGCAGCAGCCCCTGGCGCTGAGTTCGACCCCGATGCGGCGGCCCTCGATAGTGAAGGTGACGTTTCCGTCGAGGATCTCCCGACCGACACTATTCTCGAAGGCATCTACGCCGCCCAGGTTCAGGACGAAGACGAGGAGACGCTAGTTGAGGCATCGCGAGCAGAGGAGGAGATCGAGAAGCGATTCGGCTCAACGGGCTATCAGTCTCAGCTGAGTAATGTCTTCGAGGAACTGGAAGTGGTCAAGCGGTCCCGCCGATCCGGGGAGGCTGTGGTCGGTCTGACATCAGAAGGTCGCACTCGAGTATTCAGTGCTGACACCGGCTCATCAGCGTCCGGCGGTGGCGACGACCACCGATACATCTTGAAGGAATCATTCCGTGCATTCACTCGTCTCGGTGCGCTTACCCGACTACCGACACAGGAGGGGGAAGAACTCCCTGACGGTGTGGCCGATCTACCGATTGACCCACTCAACGACGCTGATTCAGTCCAAGAGGTCCACGACTTAGAAGCAGAGTTGAAAGAGCAGTATCCGCGGCTGTACGAACTCAGCGAGGGTCGCCATATCGCTATCGAGGCGGAGACCTCGACGATCAAGAAGCCGATGCAGACTCTCACGAATCTCCGGAAAGCCATCGAGAGTGACCGTCTCTGTGTCTTCACCTGTAAGGACGCCACGGCCGATGGGAAGGGACTGACCTACTGGCCCCAGCGGGGTGAGAAAATCATCTACGACGTCGACGGCAGCGAGATTGACTACGATACCGTGACATGTGCGAACGACGTCGACGAAAAGGGCCGGCGGACCTTCTACAACAAGACCTCGAAGTTCCAACTGGACGAGGAAACCTATGCCGTCCGACCGAACACAAGTGGCCGTAATCCGCTTTCCTGGCACGAAGACGAGGGTGATGTCGTCGCGACGGCCAAGGACGGCTACGAAGCAGCCCGCTTTAGTGGCCCGGAGGCGGTTGACAACCCGTCTCCGACCGAAGTTCAGGCATATCGAACGAAGAATGATGACGACGAGTGGATAGTTCAAGAGGGGAGCGAGCAGCACGGTCCCTATGGGTCTCTCGACGAGCTCCGACAGGAGTGGCAAGATCTCTATGCGCCGTTCATCCCTGAAAACGAGTTCCCACGGATGCCAACCCCAGACGACTTCGTGTTCGTGGTATTCCCCGACGATGACAACGAGCAGTACTCCGAGCCGATGCTCTATGAGCAGGGCCAGGAGTGGCCGCTGTGGGACGAGACAGGTAGATCTGGCGTGGCCGAGGCCGATGGTCACGAACAAGAAAGCGCCCACCAGACAACCGACTCACAGCCTGTGAGAGATTCTAGCGCTAGAATGGAAGATACACAGAGCAACAACGCAAGCAACGGGGAAACTGAGTCAGAGGATTCCGAGAACTTGTTTGGGCCATTCTCAACGTGACGTGAGTCGACGTTAGCTTTTGTCGATCTTCTCGATCTTCTCCGCGTATTTCCCTGTCAACTCCACGATATCGTCCTCTGCACCATTGTCGAATAGATAGTCCCGCATCGCGAGTGTTCCAGTCCGGACAGCGTCTAGCTCTGATCGGATATTGCTCTGGAACAGCGGATCATCTTTGAGGTCCTCTAGTTCCATCGCGAGATTGGCGACTTGTGACTGGAGGTCATCGATCTCCGATTGAGAAGCGTCCGTCGACGAAGACTGCTGTGTCCCGGTATCCGCCATCTGCTCTCTGAGGTCCTGGTTCTCATCGCGAAGCGACTGCACCTGTTCCTCTAATCGAGCGATCCGCTCAGCAACGTCTCGGTTGATTTCAGCTTCCCGAGCAATCTGGTCGAGAGCCTGTTCCCCCTTCTCAGTTATCGAGAGTTCCTTGGCGGGAATATTCCCTGGTTCTGGGTCTGGCTGATGGGTGCTTACCAATCCCTGCGGGACCAGATATTCATTGATCCGATAATTGATCTTAGTTCGACTATCGATCCCGAGGAATTTCCGTATTTCACTGGTGTTAGCGGCTCCATCATGCTGTTCTAGGGCATGAAGCATCTCTTTGCTGATAACATCCAAGTCAACATCTAACTGCTCAGACTGGCTCATAGTACTATCAAATACCTTTACCAATATAAGATTGTCCGGCTATGATCAGGCCAATAGAATCTGCGCTAATTGTATCCGGATTAATTAAGTCAGGTAATTAGCCGACTTTAATCGACATCTACCGCGCCGCGTCTCTAGAAGGGAGAATTAACCCCAGTTCAACTTAGACAGGATGACAACCCCTCCAGACCGAGAAAGGCCGAGTAGATAGTGTCTAATAGATATGATAATAATGGCATCCGAGAGAATAGCTGAAAGAACACTGCTGAGAGGTTGAAATATCAGAATAATGTACCAGCTAAATATAGCTGGCTACAGCCAGACAAATAATACTCTTCTTGTATCTATCCGGGGTAATTATCAGGATGGATTAGCCGAATATAGCCGGTGCAAACAGCACCGCGTCTCTAATAGACAGATTTGACCCCCAGTTTAGCTATGGCAGGTGGATACCCCTCCAGGCCGAGGCAGGCCGAGAAGAGACTGTATCGAAATTCTGAGAGGTCCCTCAGTAGAGATAGGCTCGAGGTCCAGTGTTTCTCGACGATCGAGGTTTAGGGTGTCTCCATGATCGAGGTCCAGTAGAGCGAAGCCCGGCTGAGGTCCGACAGTGTGTTTCCGGTGAAAGTGGCGTGTGCTTCGACCGACTGAGAGGCCCACTGGCTGGGGCCAGTGGAGAGGCGAGGTACAGGAGCATTGATATATCAGTATTCAGGTGAGTGTGGGGTGTCAGGCTAGTGTCGACCCTGGATGATCGATAGCAATGCAGCAGCGGCGGCGCCGCCCACCTATATGACAGGAGTGTCTCGATGACCGACAGGCCCACTGTCTATATAGCGGCGTTCTGGTGTGTCTCTCCGTGGGAAGTGTCCCCGGTGCTATCACTGGAAACAGTGGTGTCTCCCTGGGGGTGCCGACTCCGTCGACGAGCTCGAGTGTCCGATCACTCAGACTGGATGGCTTCCTAGCATGGGGCGACAGTGCCGACTGATACTGGTGTCTCTCCGTGGGAGGGTCACCGGCAGAAACAGGCCGGCCTGATTTCCAGGTGTGTCTCCCCGTGGGGCTTCCGAGCAAGCACACACCGATATCGAAGTGAAAGTTCTCTAAGGAGGATCATCACTAGAGATCCCACTGGCTTCCGGGTGAGCAGCGCCGTGAGGCTTCCAGTCCGTCGACGAACTCTGCAACACAGGTGTTTCTCCCCGTGGGGTATCCCCAGGTCTAGATCTGCTGGGGGTCAGCTCTTCTTCGATGGTGGGACAGCGGCGTGTGGCTCTCACTGCCCGACACCGCTTCTCCACGAACCGACGACACCTTCTTCAAACCGACACCGCCTCTCCACGAACCGACACCGCAGCGTGGGCTGTCAGGGGTGGCTGAGTTACCCCGGACCTCCGGTGTGTCTCGACGAACCGACCTCGAGTGTGCTACAGCAGTGTGGACCTCCAGCGAGAGTCACTATTCCGGACCTCGATCGAGTTTCGACGTCGACCTCTCCGCGATCGAGTCACAGTGGGTCACCGAGATCTCGAGCTCACCTGGAAGCCCACCGATCGAGGAGTGGTGGGAAGCCGAGCTGTCTAGACCGGCCGACCCTCCACCAGACGTAGCCAACCCGGCAACCCCGGACGTAACCTCCATAGACGGCCGCCATACGCGACGAATCCTTTTAAGGAGTAAGTAGGTACGGGGAGTGCAATGTTACAGACTATTGCGAAATTAGTCGCGCTGGCCGCTCTCTTGGGAGTGGTCAGTGGATCACTGAAAGATGGATGGGAACGCGAATACGGAGACGATCTAACACAGCCGCTTCTGTTCGTTGACTCCGTTATTCTGACAATTACAGCTGTGCTATTGACGATCAACCCCAACTACCGAACGCAGTGGGGTGACCTCAACCCGGTCCTTATCCTAGGACCTATCGGTGTCGGCATTATAACCGGTTGGCATATCGGTACAACAGTCTATCCGACGGTCAGGAAACAGTTCTGGCTATAGACAAGCGCTCCCATCAACCGGCGTTCCGAACGTAGAAAACACACACCAGACGACCTTTTATACCAGATGCGGTCATCAGGCCGATCAACATAAGTAATCGAGAGGAGGTCACGCTCCGAATAGCGACACTGCACAGGAACTACGGGAAGTTCAAGAGAAGCGATGTCATCGAAGACGTCGATGCCAGCCCAAGCGTAGTGTAAGACGTGTGCCAATCGCTTGAGGACGGAAACTTTCTGTCGAGAGACAAGCCTCGATCAACGCTTTGGCGGGCAGGTCCGTTGGCGGAAAAGCACCTGGATCTAACCGAGAAGGCCCGCGGAAGCACTCGCACGTAACGCGGGGTATCTGTCGACTACTCCGGGATGCTCCCGTTACCCATTATATAACATTCCGAACACGACCATCCGTCAGCGAGTTCAGCACAGTCCTCGCATTCCTCGTTGTCGGATTCACCAGAGACATCCACCGCAACACCTCCGTCAGTTGCGGGAACCTGAGGACTGTCGTCAATTTGGTCTCCGAGTAGCGGGTCCACAGAGTCATTCAGTCCCGCTGGAATCGGTTTAGCGCCGGATGCAAACGCAGCACGTCGAATGTGTTTGCAGGAGACTTCTCGGTGCTTGTGGTCCAGACACGTGCAGCGCTTTTCTCTCAGGTCGACGTTGTACTCTTTGCCACTTTCCGAGACGACGGTGTAGAGGTCCGGTCCATCCTCCAACACGGTCATACACTCGGTGAGAGCGCGGCGGGTTCGGGCATCGAACGATTCTGCCGTCGAAGGGGAATCAGTCGAACTCATGGGAAGTCTCGGAAGTTTCCTTCCGTACCTACACATTGTGAAGGTCAACACTTATAGTTACCGAAATATGGATATTCGGTGGTTTTATGCCCTATCCTGCATATTGTGAATGTAGGGGGCGAAAGCCCCGAGACTTCCCATGAGCGTTAGTGAACGAACGTCGCCAAGTTGCATAGAAGATGAAGTTAGCAGACTCCAAAAATGCCGGAAAGAGTGTCTTTCGCGGATGCTAAAGCGAACAGGATACGTCCGGGATTATCACATCGAAATTGACGCTAGCGGAATAACGGGACGATGCCACGCTCCCGCACGTCTCGTTCGGCAGTCGCTTTCGCCAGTTCTCCGGGCACGGAATATTGAATGGTCAATCGTTAGTGAGACGGGCCAGCGACCAGGCAGCGAGGACATTGTGACCGTCCGGCTAACCGACACCCGATAGCCCCCACCCGACTATGACTGTCTACTGTCCCACTATCACCGGTCTGAAACAGGAGTTTGAACAAGAAGTGTTGCGGGAGATCCAGGTCCGTGCCGGACCAGTCGCCCGACAACATGCTAAAATAGCATTTCACCGACCCGATATGATGGATGTGAAGGGGGTCGCCTTCGAGGCCGGTATCGAACCGATACCGAGCAACGCCCCGGAAGTGGCGGCTAGATATCTCCGAGCGTCCCCCGACGCCCGGACGACCTGGACCCCACTGTAAGCTAACCAACATACACTCTTCTAAACCGTTTCTGTTGGTTAGCAATATTCTGCCTAGGCGGACTATCCGTCCCATTCCTGCGAATCGGTGGTTTTATGATATGTCCTGCATAATGTGCAGGTATGGGGCGAAAGCCCCCGAGACTTCCCATGAACGGAAACACGGAGACAGCAACAGTCGGAGAGCAAATCAAGAATCTGGACGACCTCGACCGCGTCTACGTGACGCTCGATAACGGGCAGGAGATTGACGCACGCGTGGCCTATCCGTACGCCGGGGACACCGTCCGGGTGGCGATCTCCGACGATATGTTCGACCTTTGGCCGGGCGAGGACGGTGAGGCACGGGTTACGAACCCGCACGCCAACGGAGAAACAGTCGGCACCATTGAGAGCCTCGATGTCCAGGAGGCGTGGTAAAATGGGTGCCGCTTCGTTCTTCACCTACGGTTTCGGTGAGACGGCAAAGCAGGCCTTCCAGGCCGCGCAGGAGCACGCAGAGTATATGCACGGACACGGTGGCTACACGGGGACAATTGCCGAGAAACACGGTTTCACGGTGATTCCCAAGTCCGAGCATAAGGGCAAGCAGAAGCGCAAATACGCCGGTCAGTTGCTCACAGCGCGGGACGAGCGGGTTGATGACAAGTGGGGACCTGCCGGCGCGATAAACGTGTCCGGCACGAAAGAGGCCAAGAACTACCGCGCCAGGAAGGGATTAGAGGGGAAACACGGCGACGTTTGGCTGTTCTTTGGCATGGCATCCTGCTAAAAATCTAACCAACAAACACTCTCTTTTGACAGGGTTTTGGCGGTTAGCCACCCCCTCACGAGACGTACCAGATGGCCCCCAGAGTGGAAACCTTACCGTATTCCGGTGGTTTTATTACTTATCCTGCATAATGTGCAGGTATTGGGTGAAAGCCCGAGACTTCCCATGAAAGCACGAAATGCCACACTTTCCGAGTTCGAGACGGCCCCCAACGACACGCGAGATGTCCCGCAGTCTGTCGACTTCTCGGATAAGTCGACCCGCAGCGACGACATGGAGGATAGCCTTGAGGAGTGGATCAGTGAACTCCAGGAGGCGACGGAAGACGCGAGGGGGGCCGAAGTGTTCCGGCAGTGGTTGGACGCACAGGCCAAGTTACACGACTACAGCCCCCGAAACACGGCCCTCATCCATATGCAGAAGCCGGACGCCTCTATGGTCGCCGGGTTCTGGACGTGGCAAAACGAGTTTGACCGATCCGTCAAAGAGGGAGAATCGGCGATCTGGATTTGGCGGCCCAACACGATTACCGCGAAGAAGTGTCCCCATTGCGGGAACGCGCCTAACTACCACGAGGACAACGAGGACCTGAATTGTCCGCTCGCCCCGGACGCACCTGAGCAGTGGGACAGCGAAGACCCGAACGAGTGGACGAAAGGCGAGATTCTGACCGGGTTTTCGCCGGCCCCGGTGTTCGACGTCTCCCAGACCGAAGGCAAGCCCCTGCCCGAGAGTCCGGACACTGACGCGGAAGCGGTCGAGGCCGGTCAGGGGGAGGACGTCCTGACTGCCCTGCAGGACGCCGCCCGCGAGATCGGCTTTCCGGTTGAGGTCGTCGATGTCGACGAGTGGGACCGAGACGCGAAGGCCATCGCCCGGACGTCAGAGGACCCACCGGAGATAGAAATTCAGGACCGTGACCCTGCCGCTGCAGCCGGCGACTTGGCCCACGAGATCGCGCACGCTGTCCTACACACGGGATGGGACAACCCCGAACGGCCCGAGCGGGAGATTGAGGCCGAAGCTGTGGCCTACGTTGTCGGGCGGTACTTTGGACTCGACACGTCCGGCTCAAAATTCTATCTGGCAGCCTGGGCGGGCAACGAGCCCGAAGAAATTACGGAGCGGATGAAGACGATCAGTAACACGGCAGCGAAGATTATCGAAGCAGCCGACGACTGAGGACTGCCCGCAGTTCACCACTCTTTTCGACCGCTTTCTATCGGTTTCCGATAGCTTTATGACTAGGCCTGCACAATATGCAGGTAAGGGTTGAAAGACCCGAGACTTCCCATGATCGCAGAAAGCACTACTCAGGAACCCGAGGACCCCCTTACTCTCAAAGGGGAGTTCGGATGGACGCTTAAATACATCAGCCAGCGGTTTGACCTGGATTCGGCGGAGCGCCGGACCTACCGGGCGCGGACGGAGCCCATGCTCGTCGTCCCCGAAACGTTCCCCGCTCGTCGGCACAAAATCGGGGGCGGACCCTTCGAGAAGGGCGAGGCCACGGGCATCTACCGCGTGTTTTCGTCGAGCGGATCAGAATACGAGGTCGATTTGGCAGAGCGCACCTGCACCTGCCCGGATATGCAGGAGAACCCGCCGGAGACGGGTTGTAAGCACTTCCGGCGAGTGGTTCTGATGATCGAGGGGGACCAGCCACTTCCGGCCCGTGGAGAGGACGCACGCGACTACTGGGACTGGTTTTTCGAGACGATCCGGGCAGTCAACCAGTTCCGCGAGGGGCTAGACAGCGACCTGCAGAACGCCGTTCTGCGGGCAGCCAGCGCGGGGCACAAACAGGACGACGACTATCAGACCGCCATGGTGGAGGTCTAACGATGTCGGAGCAGACCTGCGAGTGCTGCGGCGAGACGTTCCCTTCCCCGTTCTGCCGGACCCTCTGCAAGGCCTGCCGACAAGCTGGCTGCGAGGACATGGCGGACGCTGACCTGTGCGCCGCGAAGGGGGCGGAATCCGGCGAACAGGCCGGTCTAATGGAGTTCGGACAATGAGTGCCGACGCCGTTGGGACGACTGCCGGCGACGTCGACGACGTCGAGGGTGACCATGAGGCGACCGAGCCCGCGACTGTCGACGTTCCCGCCTACTACGCTCGCGAGATCGCCGAGCGCGAGCTCATCGCTCGCGAGTGTCCGGTCGACGTGTTCGTTTCGGGGATCAATCCCCGGTACGGTTGGCCCTACCGGATGCAGTCGGCCCGTGAGGCCCGCCCGAGTGTCCGAGACGCCTGTGAGACGCTGATTATTGACTCTGTCTTCCAGGACCCTCACTATCCGATAGAGGAGATTCTCGACGCCGCCCACGACTTTGACGCCGACTACGTCGTCTCTAAGGACTACTGGGCTCTCGACGGGCAGAGCTACCCGCTAAACGAGATGCAGTTTTTCGCCGAGCGTTACAAGCGCCACCCGTGCGAGGCAGAAATCCTCGTTCCGGTCGGTGCCGACCCCTCGAAATACACGCTTGAAAGACTCGCCAAGGACATCAAGCGGGACAGCCCGTGTAACATCGGAGGGGTGGCAGTAGGCGCTCTTAGCCGAGAACGCGGGGAACTCCAGGCTGACGTTCTCCGGCGCGTTCGGGAGATCGTCGGCCCGGACGTCCACGTTCACGCGCTCGGGATGGGAACGGACCCGTCCGTAATCGGGGCGATCCGAGAGTCGATCGTTGACGATCCGCAGCGGCCGCTCGTCGATTCACTCGACACGTCGACGCCGGAGAATGCCCCGAAAAACAATAAGCTACCAGACAAACGCTGGTCGCAGAAACGGGTGCTACTTCCGGAGGGAGATAAGTCGTCGACCGTCCGGGCTCAATTTGCGGCTGCTCAGGCCCTCATGCTGGCCTACGAGTTGACCACGTGGTGCGACGACGACGAGATTAGCGACGGCCGGAGCGATCTATCGCGTTGGGGGTGAGCTATTAAAGGAGTGTGTAGGTCACAACCCACAATCTACTATCCATTATCTACGTACTCAATCTCTACATCAGAATCCTTGAACGGAAAACCATCCGTTTCGTCGAAGTCCACCTGGCCGGAACCTCGCAATTCGTACACCATCCCCGCCACCACCGTTTTATCCAGGCTAAGTGAATCCACCAGCTCACCAAACGTCAGCACGCCCTCTTCCCGAACAAGTTCCGTAAGCCGGTCACGAATTTCCTGCTTTGCATTCCCCTCCAAATACTCCATCTCTATGCTCCTCTCAATTCGTTCCAGCCGTTTCGTCACTTCTTCCATCTCGTCCGCGATGGCCTTGACGGGACTCTCATCCACGTACTCCTCCGCATCCTCACGCGTCTGAATCGTGTCCAGCACGCCAATGGACGCAGTTGCCTCATCAGAGTTCTTCTCCGGCGTGTACCGGTTTCCGAGCGAGTCCGAATACCGAACCCTGAACTCGATAACGGCATCCCTTCCTGCCGCATCCTCGATCTGCCCGCTCGTTGTTATCGTTCCATCCTCTCCACCGAACGGGAGCGGAAACGTGCGTCGTTCCCCAGGTGAGAGAAGTGGTATCTTCCACGTCTGTTTGTCACCCTCATCACACCACCACTCGGCTTCGACATCGTATGCTACACCTTCACCCGTATTCTCGATGGCGAAAAAGTGATTCACCGCGTACTTGGTGTCTATAGTGGGTGTCACAAGCGGTTTGTTCCTTGTCAGCCTGTCTGTCCTCATCTCAGAAACCTGTCTAAAGACCCCAAAAGTGTAGGCGATAGTGGCGCAGGCCAGAACCGCGCTGAAAAGGATTTGCGCGGTACTCCCCGGATTCCTCGAGGCGAACCGAACAATCCCTTGGAGAACGCTCATGCTAACATGACATCAACGCAGTGTTAATTCAATTTCGGACAGTCTATACGCAGATATATTGTGCAGTAGTTGTCACACACCGTGGGACATACCGATGGTTTTAATAGTAATCCTGCATGTTGTGTAGGTGTGGGGCGAAAGCTCCCGAGACTTCCCATGAAGCGAACGATCGAAGTCCTATACACGACGTACGACAGCAAGAACAACCCCGAAGGGTTCGAGATTGCCTGCGACATTCGGTGTTTCGCCGACCCGGACGCCGTCGACGCCGCAACGATCACGTCCGCCTACGAGGTTGCGACGGTCGCGAAGATCGAGGTCGATCCCGAGACGCAGAACCTCCGGGAACATATCTATCACCGGATGCAGGGCGGTCGCATCGACGAAGAACTCAGCTACCACGGCGGGGAGATGCGGAGCATGAGCGTAGGTGACATCGTCGTTATCGACGGCCAAGCCCATTTCGCGGCGCGAATCGGCTTCAAGGAGTTGGGCGACTTCGCGGAGATCCTGGACGACGACAGCGAGGAGGATCTTCGGGTCGAACGCCGCACGATCCGAGCCGGGGAGGGTGCCTGATATGGCTGACCTCGCCTTTCGGGTCCTCGGTCTCGACGTCGACGACGAGGAGACACGGGAGATCGCCAACGAGATGTACGAGCTGCTGACGGAGCGGGGGCACGACGTCCACGGGGTCGCCCCCGTTCTACGGGAGGAACAATGAGCTCCCGGCAGCAGCCCGTCACGGTCGAGCGCGAACGGTTCGGCGAGACCGAGAGCCACACTGTCGACTCCGAGGACCGCCCGCTCTACGACCTGCTGGCAGACGTTCTCGACGATACCAGCGTCCCCGACTTGATGCCAGCCCACATGGCCACCCACTGCGACAACCTCGCCGACGCCCTGGACGCCATGACCGAGGTCTATAAGGGCCGCTGCACCCGCGACGGCCTGGGGCGCTACTCCCTGAGCTACTGCCGGCAGGCGCAGCGGGCGATCGAGGACTACCGGGACGCGGAGCCGGCGACGTTGGCGGCCGTGGGCTGCTCCCAGTCGAAGGACGACGCGGACGGCCTGATGCCAGCGCGAGAGCGTTACAGTAGCGGGTACTGGACCGTGAAGGACCGCTACGGCAAGGCGGTAGCCGACGAGTACTGCATCATCTCCGCGAAGTTCGGCGTGCTGTCTCCCGAAGAGCCGGTCGCGGACTATGACAGGACGGTCGACGACCTGCGCGGCGTGCCCGTGCAATCCGATGTACGACTCCCCAACGGCGACAACGTCGACACCCTGCTCGACTTGTGGGCGCTTGACGTCTACGAGGGACTGACCGCCTGGATCAAGCAGGTCGCCGGCGGCGTGGACCCCCAGGACGTCGACCTCGAGATCCTCTTGGGGACGACTTACCGCAATCCGTTGGAGACGCGGGGTGTCTTCGATCGACTCCCGCACACGGCTGACCTGTCGGTCTCGTTCCCCTTCCAGGAGATCGAACAAGCCCGGGGCGGGAACGGCAATCAAATGGATTGGATGACCGACGAGATCGAGGCGGCTCAGGAGGTAGCCGATAGCTAAAGAAGCCGAAAATTCCGGCGTTTTCGACGCATCCGCCCGATTGGCATTACGCGGGTTCGATTCCCGTGCGGGCCTTCCGGTGGACCCGAGATCACACCACCACCAATCGAGACCAGACGACCAAACACCATCCGACACCACACGCACACCATGACCCCACAACAGCAGACCCGACAGTTAGAGCTTGTCGACGTGATCGAACCGCATGAATTCGACTCTGATGGGACGCTCGCATGGTCGAGCGCCCCCGCAACCCAGGCAGCGGCTCTCGACGAGTTCCCGTCGATCCGATATCGCGCCCTCGAGGACGAGGCGACGTTGATCGCGAGGGGCATCTCGGAGTCGATCGATGGCCGCTCGGACCTCCACGCTCGGCGCGTTCGGTCCGATCGCCGACGTATTACCTTCCCGCGAGAGGACATCGAGGCAGCCTTCGGCGGCACGAACGAGGAGCTCATTGACGAGGAGCAGAGGCTTGCAGTCTTCGCGACGGATGGAGTGTTGGCGTTTCGTCTCGTCGACGATGTCGGCCAAGTCGACATCCAGGAGGAGGTCCTAGAGGAGCTGCAGTAACCGCGAGGTTTTAGTGCGCTCTTTGACGTACTATCAAACGGACCAGCGCCGGACCGACGATCTTCAAAATCATGGGAAGTCTCGGGACCGTAGCGCTGGTCCGTACGACGAGAGCTCCTAACCAACGATACTCAAAACTGTGCCTGACTATTGGTTAGCATTCGGCATTACGATTACGTCTAGGACGCAGGGTGTCATAGAACAGTTTGCAAGGTGGTTGAGTTCAGGTCTGGTGAGGATGGATTGCCTGCTCAGTAGACGTGCCTACTGAGTAGATAGCTCATTCAATTGATTTAGATTAAGTCTATCACTTGAGGGGGAGTAATATTCATGGGGAAACTCAGTCACAACATTGGAACCGACATTACTCACCAGAATTATATCACTCGAAATGTTAGTTTCTTCTGATGTCCCCGACTAATCGTCAGCAGCAACTTGATGAGGTTCTAGAACACTTCTACGACGAGTTCATTGACCCGCAGCCCCACACATTTTACATTAGCGCCGGACACGCGATTCAAGAGATTGAAAACACACTGAACGTAGACAGCCAGGAAGCACATGATGTGTGGCAACTCTTCAAAGACCGCTACGTGCATCCACGTCCGACGAAAAATAGCGACCTGCTTTCGCATGAGGGCATTGAACGAGTTGACGAAATACGCGACGATGTTCCTGTTGATGAGGACCTCCAAGAAGAACTCGTAGACTATCTCTACAACTACTATCTCGAGAACCCGAGTCGTGCGGCGGTCGAGCGTGATCAACTCCTTGACGACTTCAGTGCATCTGAAACGAAGATAGACCTAAATCTATACATTCTGAAAACGGCCGGTTGGGTAGAGACAAATACTCAAGTTGGAATCGGGGACGCAGGTTACAGAAGTGCTGAAATCAGCGAAATAGGTCGTAAAAAACTCTCTTGAGCCCCGTTCAGTGATATCAGTTCCGGAGAAGACTGTGAGATTTCGCTTCTGCACTGAGCGAATCGGGGGAGCGAAGAACAGCTATGTGAACCGTTGTATGACACCCTCCTAGGACGAGTTGGACCACGAGTGCCATCTATAACAGATCAGCAGCCATCGCGTACCTAGCTTCGACGACACCGCGTTTCGAGTAAAAATGGAAACCGACTATAGCTTATTTTCTGCTTCCAGCAGGTTCCGCAGTGCGATCCCCTCAGTTTTGTACAGCAGTTCACCCAACTCAGTATCTGCGAGCGTGTAGCGGTTTCCCTGCCCACCTTCGCGTGCCTCGACGGCGTCGATCTCGACCAACTCGTCAATGTGATCGTACACCGTTTTTCTCGCAACGCCTGCCTCTCGGGCCAGTTCGCTCACCGAAAGTTCACGCTTCCGGTTGCCGACGATAGCGGCGAGGATTCGTGTGCGTGCGTTCTCTCCGAAAAGCTCGACTAGCGGCGTGTCGTCAGCGTATGCCTCGGTGGATTCCACTTCGCTCATTGTACTTTCCTGTTAACGCTCTGTATACAAAAGCGTTACGTGCTATTACCATTGGTGCTACCTACAGTAAACAACTATAACTAGGTGTAACCCATAGGTAACAATAGGGATGGAAGATCAAGAAATACGGAATCGAATCGTGGAGAAAATGCTACGGAAGCGCGTCATCGGCGATAAGAAACAACAGGTGACGACCGTTGTCGGGTACTCGGTTCCGACCCACGCACAAGGCCGGGCTGAGGACCTGATTGACGAGATGCTGACCGATCCTGAGTCGCCAATCGAAGGCTACGGCGGTGGACACCGGAAGAATATCCACTTAACGAGTGCGGATGCCGCTGTCGAGTACTTGGAAGATAACGGAGGTGATGTCCCCTTCCCGTTCGGGTGACGGGGCGACAAGTAGCTATCTGCTATTACACACGGTTGTCCTCTAATCGTTGCAAGTTGTGGTGATGAACGCTCACGACCACGAGATATCCGGGATTGTCAAGACGCCGGACGAGGCCTTGATTGACCCTCCCTAAGGCGCGGCAGTGGGCACGGGAGCACGTCGACGAGAACGAGACAACGTCGGAAACCGCCGCGACAGTGGGCCAGACGGACCTCGGACAGTTCGCCTAGATCCGAGACTGTTCTTCAACACACCCTGTTTCGAGTGAAAACGATTACCGTCGATAGATTGAAAATCAAAGCGTTCAAACTCCGAAATGCGGACGAAAACACCGTCCTAAAGCCCAACAACAAAGCTGCACCCGTGAGGGGTAGGTGATAGTTTTCCGGCGATAGGGGCGCTCGTGATAGTCCGCATGACGACCGCAAGCCATCTGCCACGTGGCACTTTTCGCCCGACGAACGTGTTTTCTCTAGACGGTCGCGATGGCTGTGCTTCACCCCCTACGTGCCGAAAGTAAACCGGCAGACGGCCACCAATTGCTTCGAGCCAAATCATCCAGTTGGGAAACCCGGAAATCCGGAAATCCGGAAATCCCCCTGCAACGCATACGTGACATCCACGTCGACGGCACAGTATGGGAAAAACCAACCCGACGTTCCGTGACCAGGTCAACCAGTTCGTCGACGAGTACCAGCAGTTTCGTCGAGGACTTGTCTACGAGGATCAGCAGGTGTTCGACGACCTCCTGGAGCACGCGCACGCTCACGCCGATGCGGCCGGCTACCTCAATCCACACAACCCGCGCGAAGCCATCCTGATGTCACTCTGTCTTGGCCATCAGCGGGAGATCGAAGAGCTACGAGCTCACGTAGAAGATCTGCGGGATGAATAAGAGGTTGCACGAATGGCAACCCCGACCGACACTATGCAATCTTCACTTCTCACTGAGGTGGGTTAAGTGTATGGCAATTTTGCCAGAAATCGACGCGTATGCGGAACACCTTTTCTGAACGATTGTGGGCCACGGAGATAGAACCAGAAACTACCAACATTGTGTTGGTCGGTCGCAGTCTGTTGGTTAGTGCCGGTGTTGACACGGTTTATCAATCAGTGCGCCTAGACGACTGTTCCCGGCCAAATTCTTACGATAGAGTGACAGAAAAATAATTGCAGACTGATTTATTATAGGATATTTCGTCGACCAATATATTCCAGAGTGATACATTATCCAATATAACGATAAAGAAAAAATGCGCTTTAAACGGTGCAGTGCTAAAATCGCAGGGTATAGATCATCTATGGCTAGTTTCTGATTCTTTTGGTTGGCCTAAACCTCACTGCTCTATAGGTACGAAAGTTGTCATATCCGATAGATTTATACGGAAGACTGGCGACACGCCTCTCTCATATGACCTAAAAAATAACCCCATCCGCATGGGGTGACAAGGAACGGGGGCAGAATTGGACACTCCCCTGTTCCTTGTCGCCCATAATAAATGTGTTCCCCGTTCGATAGCGACTGCTCTATCGATCGGGGTTGGCACGGTTCGCTAACCGTCTCGATGCAGCCGAAGCACCCCTGAAATCATGTCCACAGACAAACAGCAGGCACAGATTGGGAAAGACCCTGCACAGATCGACACCGAACAGCCCGATGAAAAGGACGTCGCCGATGCCCTTGGATTTGAATCAGTCGGCGGTCGCGACGGCGCTCGCGAAGATCAGGACATCGACGAGATGCGTGAGCTCGTCGACGACATCGCAGATCCTGCGACCCGAGAACTCCTAGATCTCGTTCTCGACGACCTCGCTGACGAGCGCAAGCGCCGTCGCGACCTGGAAGACGTCGTCCAGGACCAACAGGAGACAATCGAGGAGCAACAGGAGACGATTCAGGACCTCACCGCCCGCCACAACGAGTTTCAGCAGCGGGTCGACGATGTCGAGGAGAGCGAAGAGAAAACCCGCGACATCGCGCGGAGCGCGGTCGCAAAGGCCGAGCAAGCCGCCGCCGATCCCGACCAGCAGGAGGACGCCGAGCAGCTCCCCCAGGGAGTCGAGCCGTCGACGTCGCCGCTCGATTTCTTCGCGAACTGCCGGCAGTCGAAGATCAAGGAGATGTACGTCGAGAATAACAAGGACAACACCTACCGTGCGATCGTAGTCTGGAAGCGCTGGCGGGAATTTGCGACAAAACGGTCGGACGGCAGCGGGATATTCTTCACGCGTGACAACGTTGAGAACGCTCTCACTGCGATTCTCGGCAAGTCACCACATCGGGAGACAATACGGCGAGTTTGGGAGAAGATGCAGGAGGTCGGTGGGAGAGACGTTGAAATGAAGTCGAGGCAGGTCGGTCGACGCCAGCAACGGAAACAAATTCTCTGCATGGCCCGCGAGACAGCTGAAGGCCTCTTGGAGAAACGCTACATCGGAATGGATCTCCTAGAGGATGGAGAGACTAAAGCCCTCACAGGTGGCGTCACACCCGTTGTGACGGGGGCAAGTGGCTAACCCCCGTGACGAGTGGATGGTAATCTAGCGCTGACTGAAAACTAGCGAAGATGGAGGCGGCTAGACGTGCCCTCTAGCCGCTGACGCCTGTTGGTTTCTAGCTGCAGGACTCAGCAGCCCCCTTTCTTTTCAGAAGTAGTGAGCGTGTTCGTAACACGCGAACGCTTCTGTCAGTTCCACCCCGCGTCACAACACCTGTGACGCTTGCCACTCACATAGGATCTGGTTCACCGCGATGGCAAGCTCGAGCAACTGTCTGGTGCGCCCTCCAGTCACGGACGGCCGGCCTGCCGCGAACGTCACGAGCTACGGGCCGAGCGGCGCGGGCAAGACAATGATCGCCAGGTACACGCTCGCAAGGTTAGAGGCCGAAGCGTTCGAGTTTAGCTGGAGCTAGAGGGTGTCATTACAACGGTTCACTTTGCTGTTCTTCGCTCCCACCGATTCGCTCAGTACAGACGAACTACATATCGAAACTGACTCAGTTTTGATTAGATAATGGGTCTTCTGTGACAACAAACGAAGCTATTCTTCTCGAATTGTTTGCTATCGTCTGGGTATTGTGGGTTGGCTTCATGCCCTATGAGTGGCACGGCGCACTGACATTCGGTGTCGTAATTGCACTGGCTGGACTTGTTCATGGTTTCTGGGTTGAGCGAACAGCGGAGTAATCTTCCACAACTACTGACCAATAAGCACGTATACTGAGCAGTTCGAGCAGCTAGTTCTCTACTCAATTTCGATCAGTACAGGGAATATATTTATCAATAGAGTTGTATGTAAAATTCAATTGATGTCTAAGGAGCCTACAGGTAATAGTTGGACGCGGTTTCGTACCACTCCTTGGAAGACTGCAGCAGTGCTCGTCGGTGTCTTTTTGATTCTACTGAGTGGTGTTGTCGTCGTTGATGGGCTTTTCTTTACTTCGAGATCGTGTGTGGCGGCTAACGTCACGGGACCAAGGGCAACGTTCACCGTCACGTCAACGCCGACCGACGATGGTGGCAGAGTAAATCTCACGAGCGTTGGCCCGCCTATCGACGCAGACGTGCTCTACATACAAACACCGGAGATGAACATGACCGTTGCCGAACTCAGTGACCACTACGACCCGAACTCGACTATTGAAGTGTACGACAGCATCCTCTTGTCGAATCTGTCCACCGGGACGCATGTGACGGTCCGCTGGCTCAATCGCAGCTACCGGAACCCGTACGAGTGTCAGGACTACCAACCGCCGACCAGCCGGGTGTTCGCCACGTTCGTTGTCGGGAATGAAAGTACATACCCAACGTATGCACTAGACGAAAATCCGTCAGTTCAGAATTCGACGACACAAACCACCTCTATCACTGGATGAGGCAATTCTCTAAACTTTCTCGGATCAATACCGAGTGGGGCGGACACCATAGTGATAGTTACTCATGCTCAGTACGCACGCATATTGAGCACCGGATCTGCTGCTCGCCTGGTCAATATAGACGGTTCACATAGCGGCGCTAATCTCGGTCTGAATAATTCTGGTCAGGAATAGCGTCACAGCACCCGTGGCGAGAACGGCTCCTATCTCAATTGTGGCTGGCCTCCCAGGGTGACGACTTCTCGTAGACCCGCGCCTGCATCTCAAGGTACCGCGTCGGCCACTTCTGGAGGTGCATGCGAAGCCGGGAATAGACGAGGGCAAGCGTCACCTGGAGTGATTGGCCACTGCGCTCTGCGAAGGTACTCACGCGACGGGTCAGAGAGTCATCGCCGTAACTCATGGGTGGCGGGTTACATGCGGAGGTCAATAAGTGCCATGATTGGCAATGACACACCACTCGTCGAACAGGGCACTGAATACACAGTATTTATCTGTGACCTTACCACAGTTGCCCGGTATGCCACAGATTGAGGTTGAATGTTCCGTGTGTGGCACCACGACGACAACGGGCGTTTTCGTTAGTGAGCAGACCTTCGAATCAAAGACGTGGGAATGGGAGCGAACCGAATGTGATTCCTGCGGACGGAAAACGAAATGGGATGAAGCGGATGTCGTGAATTTCTAATTACGAGGTCGCCGCTGGTGCCTGCGGCCAGCGGTAGGTAACACACGCATCTCACAGTCGCTACACAACACCGTGACAGTCACAGCCCGCGTTGTACGCGTAGCCCGCCGACAGAGTGGCAAGTCCACTGAGTACTGCGGCCGTGTAGTCACCGCATGACCCGAAGACACTCCTGCCAGTGGCGAGTCGTACGACACGACGACGTTAGATTCAACTGGCATCATGCATAGCACGACAAGGGTAGTCGGTGTCGGCAGGCACTGGGCCAGGTGACATCTGGTGCATGACCCCACCCGTTCCAGCCTGCCCACGAAAGCATTGTCACTGTCCCGAGCTCCCGCCCACTCTTTCCCTGAATGACGACCTCTACAAGAAGTCAACTCTTTGTCAGCAGGGAAAACCTGTACTAAGAATGCTCAATACGTACGTCTACTGAACAGGCGATCCGGCCTCACCAGTCCTGAAACAACCACCTTGGGAGGTGTTCTCTGACATCCTGTGGAGCTATGCAAACTGCATGTCACATGCCTCTTGTGCGTCGGCACTGTTTGAACTCACGCGGGACGCAGGCTTTGGGTGCGACCTAACTCGTGATGGCGTTCACGAGAGCACGGCGATAGATCGCCTCCACCGCTCGGACGAGCAAATCATCCCTGCGTCGAACACGGCATGGTCTCGTCTCGCGTCACCGACGAGGCCGTGGAGTACATTGCGTCGCTGGCCTCGGGGAACGCTCGGCAGACGACCGACGCGCCTCGGAAGGCCTCACAGCACTGTGTCCAAGACGGCATCGACCAGCTGACCGTCGACGTCGTCAACGCGACCGCCGACGACGCGGCGGCTGTATTTGCAGAGTTTGGAGAAGTACGACATGATCGAGAAGCACGGTGACGGCCGTGGGATTGGGTATACAGTTTGTCGGAGATAGAAGGGCTGTGAGCGTATTTTGTGAGGGTTTAGGTCGCCATGTTACCATTGAATTGGCTGCTCACTGTGTGTGTCTATTCATGTATTCGATTCGGGTTCGGGAACATATTCCAAACAAGTCCCGATAAACGTCGTGAGATTGGACGCTGCTTCTGGCTCTAACGCGATCAGTACGCCTTCGTCGTGTCCAGTTGGGAGGTGGAGAATCACTGCATTCTCACGGACTTGCAAGCTAGCGCGTTTCTGTCCGAGTTGTTCGTCGAGCTCGTCCTCTGGCGGCGACCACGACCAAGAGATGTTGTCGTGGATCAACTCGAAGCGATTGGTGACGGTTGCCGGGTTGAGATCATCGCGACAGTACTGGAGTTCACTCTCGATACCTTCGAACTTGCCAACGGCACGCGCATAATTCCCTGCTTCCTGCTTGACAAACGAGACCAATTCTGGGAATTCAGACATAGTATTAGACTTGATTACATACCCGGCTGTAATATATTCTCTCCTGACATCTGCCTGTAAGACCGTCGACGGGGCGGCCGACATTCGGGAGCGACGCATCTCCGAACTGGGCTCAAACAAGCGACTGTTGTACGAGCTCATCGCCGGCGCCGAGCGGATCGGCTCGGCTGATCTCTATGCAGAGTATGAGCGGCAGGAGCAGACGCCGAAGGTGAAACCGACGCGGCGGCTGTATTTGCAGAGGTTGGAGCAGTACGACCTGATTGAGAAGCACGGAGACGGGTGGGGGACGGAGTATACTGTCTGTCGGGGTTAGTGGGTGTCAGCGTAGTCTCTATGTGGAGTTGGGTGGTCAGGCCGGCAGCCACGTCGGTGCCAGGACCGCAGGTAGGCGATCGTATGTTGGGCGTGGTGCGAATGGTGGTGGGCGTGACGAGGTATGTGGGTATCGGCCTCGTAGGCAACCACCTGACTGCGGTAGACCGTCCGTAGGTCAAACGCCTATCGGATTAACCACTTTCTCGGCTCCAATTCAACTTCTTGTGAGCGTCGTCAACGCTATACTGCACGGGATGTTGCGAACCAAACAGTTTGCAGTGGCAACGTTACCGCTAGAAAGACCCCTCCCTACTTCGATTTCTGTGCCCACTCAATTGAACTCAATATGTTCTTTCATGGGGGTATCTCGATACAGATCTATTTGGTCAATCTTCCTGCTTACCTCCTCCGGGGGGACTTCCCCAAACTCTCTACAGACGCTGTTAATAACTGTCTCAAGAGGGTCTTTCGCATCACACTCAAAGTCCCCTTGGACATGTATGGTTTCGACATTCTCGCCGCCGATTCGAATGTTTGAGGTCTCAATACCGTTTAAACTCTCTACCTCATCAGCAATATCATCAGAAAAACAACCATCTAAGAATGCCTCATAATCGGCATCAGTTGCTCTCTCTCCATGTTCAGCGTGATATTTGGCTTCGATTATAAAGGCTAGATTATGTAAACGGCTTACTGAGACACGATCAAAATACGAAAGAATGCACTGAACTAATTCATCGACCCCCATCTCGGACTGACCTTCGTCAATTCTTCCAGTGCTACTCATAACGGTTTCTAAAGCACGGACTTCCAAATAAACTTGGGGGTAATTAATCTTTTGATGCGGAGTTGACATTCCGTAGTAGACGGGCGACGACACGAGAATTCAAGGGTATCAACCCCATCTTTTAAGTATATTGTACAGGCTTCATTTTTGCTGTTGTTCGATGTCAATATTGTGGTGTTGGTAGAACTCAGTTATGAGATATTCAATATAATATTCTTTGTATGCGCCAGATGCGATTGCAAAAATAAATGAAGAGATGAGAAGAATTATAGCTATGATATAAATATGGATATCTAAGAGCGGAGCGAACATCGTTGGATATCTCAACGCTGTGGGATAGAGCGAAACGGGAAGCGAAAAGATGACGCCATAGACAATTGAGGTACCCATCAGAACAACCCACATGCCACGGCAGAACGCTGAACGAGCCTGATATCGAAATGGGCGATCTTCTCCATTTTCTGCAACTTCCCCAACAACGACTGAGTATACCTTGGAGGCGTCTGCCATATTGTGAATGTTGTATTCTTTCCGACAAACTTCGACGAGATTCTGGTGTGTGAAGTCCATATCTGCTTCAGATACCTCACGGGCAGAATCCAAGTTTAGCGTGGGCTCAATATGGTTCAAAAACAATCTTCGATGTGAGAGGGCGATGTGCGCCACATTCTTGATCCTTCTCTCCATCCATTCTCTAATATTCGAGAGCCAAGTTTGTACGATTCTCATCAATAAGGGTATAGAATCTGATCCCTCCTCTGATTTCAACTGATTGGGGTTTGGTGAGCCCAGAGAGTTTGGAAGAGACACCTCAAGTCTCCTGAAATGATCTCTGCAGATATCTGCAACAGGCCCAATTGGGTAGTCAATGAGCAGTTCATATGTATTCCGTAACCGTCGGCCAAACCAGGCTGCTAATTTCTCGAATAAACGGCCGATAGTATGAGCTACTTCTCCTAGAAGTGTGCCAACTAGCAGAACCGAAACAAGGAACGAGACAAAAACCAAGAAGTTTGTTAACAATCTCATTCCCTTAAACAATCCCGATGGCAGTAATGGGATGATTCCTAACACTAATGTCATTCCTGGCATAGATTTTGCCAGAAAGTCATAAGTCCCAAATACCGAAATAACTCGATTCGCCATATGATATTCACCCCAATTGATAGTCTTGTAAATATTTGGTTAGTACACAGGAATCTCCGTGAGACAGTATAAATTTCAACTTATCTGTTCGACTGATTAGTTATTTGCTTCTGTAACCGTTGGTTGTACATTCCCCTTATTCTGGAAGTTGCGACCGGCCATTCGACAGGTAGTGAGGGAGTACGTAGCAGCGGACGTGCGTCGGCGCGGGTGTATCTGAATGGCGGTGACAGAAGTTTTGGACACTACACCTATTCGTACGAATAGCTAACCACAGTCACAAAGACATTTGTAGGCACAATTATTGAATATCTATCATACGGTTCAATGGACGATGTTCTTCCCCTCTTCCTGAGTGCTGTCTTTGGTGGACTGGCTACTCTAGCTGTTAGTAAATACAAATTAAATAAACAAAGACAGCAACGTAGGAAGAAAGAGCAAAAGGAGTGGTTCAATTCAGTACTTGATGCTACACAGAGACTAAAACACAGGTTAAGTACTCATCTTGAGTCGCCTGAAATAGAACCTATTCGGGTAGTTGATGACCTGAGTGGCCACGCTGAAGAGTTGGGAGTTCATGCAAACACTGCGCCACCGACGGTTGCAACAGCACATACCGAGCAGTTACGTCTCTTATCAGGTTACATCCAAGAAGCAGTCATAATCGCACGAATTATTGAGGGATCTGATTCTGCTGATGCGTTCAACCGACAACTCCGGGAGTCGGCTGATGAACAGATCCGGTTCGCAGAGTTGGACCATGACGCAATCAAGGCAGACGGGCTCACTGAGGAAGAAGTGAGACAACAGATGGGAAATCAATTTCCAGAATTCTCTGTGAACGATGATCAGTGGGAGACTCAAGCAACAGACGCACTCAAAGAAATCCTGTCTGACTATCGCCAGATTGTGACCAACACAGAGGATGTGCTTCAGCAACACCGCCCAGAATGAGAAGACCGCCTCATTCCCTCATGATCCGCGATAACCAAAGTATCCTTAGAACAGACTTCGGAGTCGATCAAGCAGTCCATCCTCTGCACGATCCGGCACTCGGCTCAGCCGGTCCCTGACATCACGACGGATCTTTGGATGTGTTTGGAGATACTCCTCGAGTAGCCACTGCGAGCCGCTGGACTGGTAGGTGAACAGGCCGTCGGCACTCAGCTCGTCAGTAAGGTACTTGCCACGTGCCAAGGCATCGGCCTGTGATTCTTCAGTTCCGCCCTCGTGACGGTTTGTATCAGCCGTGACGTACACTTGGTAACCGCCGGATTCAGGTATTTGTTCGACGATCACGCCGTTCTGGCGGATTTTGTCGAACCGATTATGGCAGTCATCGCAGTACTGGTACTCACCGTCACCGGGATTGTTAGTGAAGGCTCCACAGCGAGCGCATTCTGGCATATGTCTGGTACTCTTGGAGGACGAACCAATCAGTCTTCGGTCCTGGTGGTGATGATACCGAGCTTTGAGATTCGTGGATGCTTCCTCTGCAGGTCATGACCAACACTGAAGTTGCCGTTCTCAGACATTTTCATCAATGGACCAGTGTACGCACTGTGGGGCGGATGTCGAACACGCCTTCGAGTGTACGTACTGCGAGCAATCGATCTGTGGCGAACACCGATTGCCCGAAAACCACGACTGTCCGATGTTTGTCCCAGACACTAGCCCAGAGAATTTCGCTGGCGGTGGTCCAGAAACGCCCGATCGGCGGAGTACCTATCGCAAGCGCATCGAGCGCGTACGTGAGAAAGAAACCTTGAAGCGTGATAATCGGTCACCTCAAGCGCGAGCGCCCCAGAGCAAAGGTGACTACCGCGACAGCGGTGAGACAGACGTATTCTCGTGTCCGACCTGTGGGAAGGCAACTGACGAGATCGTCGAGTGTAACGCGTGTGGACAGCAGGTGTGTTCGGCGTGTGAAGGGCGGTACGAACACGAGTGTCCAGCAGCGATCGTCGATGATGGGGAAGAAAAAGACGACGGACAGTCGTTGTTCGGCCGCCTGTTGGGATTTCTGCGGTAGAACAAACGCACAGCATGATCGCGTCGATGGCCGTTCGTGGTAGTGGGCGTGCGTCGGCGTCGGCGTGGGTGTGTGCTCAGGTGGGCGGGCAACCGGGCGCACAAGCCAATGTGCACGCGCCAGAGTGCCGCGCGGGCGGCCACGTCGGCGGGCAGGCCCGCGTACAGACGATCGTGTGTCTGGGCGTGAGTGAGCGTGGCGGCGGGCGCGGCGGGGTATGCGTGGGTGTTGCGTTGAGAGCCCGCTACGGCAGTGCTAAAAGGCGGATTCGAGATGAGGAGGAAGTCAACTAAACTACGCTGCTGCTTTTTCCGAATCGAATTCCACACCGGCTACATCATTCATCGACGCAACTAGGTCCTGCTGAGACATTCCCATCTCACTCGCAATGTCTTCTGGTGTTTCACCGTGGACAGCGAACCGATAGGCTGCAATCGTCTCTTCACCCTTTGAGGCTACATTTGTCGGAATACTACCACTCGGGGCGTTTGGGACACCAGCAGAGAACTGTTGGTCCAATTCGCCGTAGACATTCCCCTGCCGTCGACGCATCGCCAGCGAATCGAAATCATCGAAGGTGACCTGGTCCCGCTCATCAGCTGGTTTGTATTTCACTGTCCCGTTCTTTTCCATGAGTTCTGCCCCGTTGCGGAATTGCTGAAGCACCTGTGACTCGCCGACTACTGCTGCAACGGCTTCTTCGAGGTACGCGTAGAAGACGACCGAACCTACGAGAAGAGCCATTCCGAAGACAGGCATCGGGAGTGGACTGTTCCACGGATTAGCCCAGACTACAAGACCGGAAACTGCCAACAAGAGCGCACCTTTCTTCCGATTCTCTTGGTCCTGCAATGGTTCCGGTAGTTCGACGGTGGTATCGATTGTTGCAGCGTCGGTGGGGTCTATGTTTCCACCTGCTTCGGATGTGATATCCGGCGCGTATTCGTCCAGGAGGTCATGCCGATCGTGTTCGTCGATGAGTTCGACTAGATCTTCGCCATCGACAAGCTTGACGTTGTGTTCGCGTGCCCAGTCCTCAGCTGTACTCGCAAAAGATGAGGTGGTTACGACGACGGCGGCATCCGCTTCGGTGTCCTGCTCTTTTAGCGTATAGTACTGCTGTATCTCTGGACGGCCTACCTTGTTTCCATCAGCATAGCGCTTTGCCTGAATGGCGAGTTTCTGATCCACGAGCCCGTCGCTTTTGTGGGCCTCAATATCGACACCCATGTCGTTCGACCCAGCAGAGACCTCTGTTGTCCAGCCGCGATCTTCCCAGAGATCTGCGACAAAATGTTCGAATTCGTAGGGATCGATATTCTGCATGCGGGCGCGGAGTTTGTCCGCGCTCTGTACTTCAGTCATATACCTCAGTAGTCATATCCATGTGACTTGTATCTGTTCTTGTCTTTCAGGCCCGAGAGGAATTATCGGCTTTTGCTACAATGATTTGAGGTGGAAATGTAACGTGGCTGACTGAGATCATTGTGGGCCTATGATCGAAGAGGAAAGAGAGGTGCGATCAGCAGGAACAGAACACCGTTAACCAACAGCCAGTCTATTTCTCCCCACACGTTGGTTAACGAATCGCGTCGGTGGACTCGTTGCCGTCGAGGAGACCAGTCGTTAGAGCAGGTGTCCTACGGATTCTGTTTCGGCTGTCAGCGCTGCTTGGGAGCTATCAGGTTTTGGTGAGTGACTCCCGAACTGTTCTGGTGAGACGGCCTGTTGCATGGCACGCAGTTGTTGATTGAGCTGGCCACTCGTCGCCTTGATAAGTTGGTCATCGGGCCAGGAGTGGACGTTGAGATTGTCGTAGCGGGTGGCACGTCGTTGGACAAGGTTGATCTGTTTCAGTGCGTACTCGACCCAGGCCTGATGATCATTCGCGAAGGTTTCGAGTGTTCGGGCAATGTCGTCACGGCCGGCGTCTTTGGCAGCAGCACGACACAGCTCGAAATTCGCGCCGCGGGGATTGATTGGCTCGTGGAAGACGACCTCGGCTCCGAGTGCCGAGAAGTGACCAAGGAGATTATCGATTTCGTACTTGTCCATGCCGGGGTACGTCGGTGACATCGAGACAAAGACCGGAACATCGGCTTGCTGGAGGGTGTCGAGGGCCTCCCAGCGGGCCATCGGTGGCGGTGCGTTCGGTTCCATGGCGCTGACGAGTTCGGTATCAAGTGAGGCGATCGACGAGCCAACGGTGATGAGATCGCCAGCTTGTTTGAACAAATCGAGATCGCGAACGACCGCAGGACTCCGAGTGAGAATTCGGACGGGAAGCTCGTGAGCGATGAGTTCCTTGACACAACCCCGAGTGATCTGTGCGGCACGGCGGTCCTGGTAGCAATCGGTCCCACTAGAAAGCATGACGACGCCTCGACCGCGGTCGGTTTGTTTCCGTTCGCTGGGGTCGCGTTCGTCGAGGACCTGGTGGAGTCGTTCAGGAAGATCATCGCGATAGAGGAGATAGCTCCCCCAGTCCTGTTGGGCGTCGTCGACGTCGGCTTGTTCGTTGAGCATGTCTTCGCGATGTTCGAGGGCTGGGGTGGTTGGCACGTAGCAGAACTTGCAGCCGTGCCGGCAGCCGGTGGCGACGTTGATGACGTGATCACAGAGGCTCTTCGTGTGAAGTTGGGACTCGCTCATGACAGCCTTGGTCGGGTCTGTGTTTACCCGGAGGCCGTTTTGCGTGTCGCCCTGGCTGTCCATCGCGCAATCCCAGCAGAGGAGGCTGCTCGCTGGATCGGCGGCAAAGCGGCCATTGATTTCGCTGCGGCAGTTCGAACAGATGAGACCCGCTTGCCAGAGGTTGATGCGCTCTCCGTATTGGCGTTCGGCTTGCCGGAGCTTGTCGAGCGTGGGTTGGCCATCGAACTGTTCGATGGTGTCGCCATCGTCTGTTTCAAGTTCGTAGGTGCGATCGAACCAGCTGTCTTCTGTGTCCCAGGTGAGTTGCATGGGGGACGTTCTTGTTTGATGTCTAGTCTCAATACCAAAAGAAGTGAGCCTGCCGGAGTGAAAGTGGTATTACTTCAGAGCGATAGTACTAGAGGCAAATATCTGAGGAGATTCATACTAAAAGCCTGGCATAGAGTTGACTAAATTTTGAGACAGATATGAACCAGATATACTCTCCAAAGCCACGAGAGACTAAGAGGACCACAGCATGCCAGAGTAATGCGGTTGTAGCCATAGATACCGAGATTTCATGTCCAGTAAAATTGCTAACGTTTGAATAAAATGTCCATAATGCGTGGAGAGTCAAGAGTCCACCAATTCCTCTAAAGACGTGATTATGATATCGTAATGATCTACCGAGAAATGAGTCAGGATTCTCAAGATCTTTCCAGATATTTCTAGCAAATCTCAGTCCGACTATTGTGGTACAAAGCGATGCCAGAAACCAATATGGGAAGGATGGTACCATGAAACCCAAGAAATCATTATAGCTAATTCTGAAGACCAAGTTCTCTTCTTGAGTGAAACTCACAAACTGATACGCCGCTCCTGGAATTAAATATTGGAAAGCATGCTGCTCTTTGAGCATTTTTTCAGCATACTCCAAAGCGTCAGAACCTGACATAACCAAATGTCACGATCAAGTCAAGAAAATTGTTTTCTTATCTCATCGTTACCTTTGACAGTGGGTTGCAATGACTTATTGGGATCAAGTATAAACAGACGTGTATGATTCACCCATGTCACTCTTCAGTATTATTTAAAATTGATGTTCAAAGGAGTGGGGGAAAATATGACCGATAATCACGATGATTTGACCACTGGTGAAGATCCAACGAAGGCAATACTAAGCGAATCCGGGCTGAATAGTAAGCATCTCTGTGATTACGTGGTGAACGTGGCGACGGGCTGCCGGCACGGCTGCAAGTTCTGTTACGTGCCCTCGACGCCGAACATCCGGACGCGGCCGGACATGCTCAAAGAACAAGCGGATGTAGAGAATGGCCAGAAAGAGTGGGGTAACTACGTGTTGTATCGGGATGGACTGGGGGAGCGGTTAGATGGGCATCTTGATCGGAAGTGGAAGTGGCGTGAAACCGACCGCGGACAGGGTGTCGTTGGTGTTTCGTTCTCGACTGACTGCTACATGGACGGACGTGCCGGAGAGATCACGCGGAACGTGGTTGAAGCACTGACGAACCACGAGAAGTACACGCGTGTACTCACGCGGAACCCAATTTTGGCGTTACAGGATCTCGATGTCTTTCAGGAGGCTGGGGAGTATGTGACGATTGGCTCGTCAATTCCGTGCATGGATGCCGACCAGGTTGGGGCGATCGAGCCGAGCGCACCGACGCCCAATCATCGGTTACGGGGATTGAAGGAATTCAACGAGCATGGCATCCAGACGTTCGTGAGTATGAGCCCGACCTACCCGACGATGGAGTACGAGGATTTAGAAGTCCAGCTAAAACGAGTAGGTGAGTGCGATCCGGCAGTGATCTTCCACGAGCCAATCAATCCGCGTGGGGCGAACTTCGAGATGACTGTAGAGGCGGCACGGGAGGCCGGGCAAACGGAACTTGCCGATAGCTTGGATGCGTTGCGTGATCGTGAGAGGTGGGTGGAGTACTCGACGAATCATTTGCGGTGGGTGCAAGAGATTGGGCGAGACTTGGATTTGCCCGTTCATCTGTGGCCGGACAAGCAGCTAATCAAGCACGTTGACGAAGATACTGCAACGTGGTTGCAGTCGTGGCGTGATCGCCAGTCACCCGAGGAGTTTGCGGATCGAACAACCCCCGAAAAGTCGCCACCAGATATCCCGGATATTCGAGTACCTGAACCCTCGTAGATTACAGCCATAGTTGTGAAGACCCAATTAAATTAGCAAACCTAACTATCCGTTGAACTTATAACACCGCACGACGAAGCCAGTATAACTAGACACGCTTCTATCATTTTTATATAACATGTACGACGACAGTGATGAGGAGAAGCTCCGGAAGAAAGGCCAAACGGAGATGAAACACCGGATTCTGCAGCTGTATTTGAACCCCTGGATCAAGAAAATCAGTACGGTTGAGCCTAATCTCCTATTTGTTGATGGATTTGCTGGTCCTGGGATTTACCCGAATGGGTCGCAGGGTTCGCCGCTTATTGCGATGGATATGGCAGATAAGATACTCTCAAATACTGCATACGTCGAGAATCGATTAGACTCGTTTGAGTGTATCTTCATTGAGGCAGATCCTGATAATTTTGCAAAATTAGATGAGGCGGTCCAGAAGAAAGAGAAGAGCGTTGATTCCCGAATCGAGGCTCGGTGCGTTCACGGCAAATTCGAGAACTGGGCAGAGTCGTTTATTGACGAGTACGCCTATGGACAACCTTCTCCATCTTTACTATTCATCGACCCCTTTGGCTATGGAAACATCCCATTTGAGTTGATTACTGACTTGTTTCAACTGCGGGAACAGAGTTTAGAACTTCTTATAACATTCATGGCCGGGAAGATGGCACAGTGGATGGAGGACTCCAATCATCAGAAGGCCATTACATCAGCATTGGGGTCTAAAGAGTGGAAACAACGCATCTCCTCCGAGATGGGGAAAGATGAGCGGGCTGAGCGGTTTTCGTCGATTTATCAGCAGCAATTGAAACACGATGCTGGTGCGAATTTTACTATGCCATTCGAGATGGTCGAAGAGTCCAAACGGCAGATCTGCTACTACCTAATCCACGTTACGAACCATTGGCAAGGGCTGAAGGTTATGAAAGAGACGATGTTCAACGCGGGGGCGGACGGTGAGTTTGCATATCTCGGACCAGATCACGCAGGATATGAAGATGAGCAGATGTCGTTCGCAGAATTTGGTGAGACAGATGATTTCGCTGACCGTATTGAGTCGTTTGCTGAGGAGTTGTACTCGCAATACAAGGGAGAAAAACTACCGTTCCGAGAACTCCTTAAAGCTACACTTGATCAAAACGTCTTCAAGGTCGGACACTATCGCGATGCCTTCCAGATTCTTAAGCAAGAGGGGAAACTAGAAGTTGAACATCGACCACATTTGCCCAACGGCAATGAATCTCGTGGTTATGGGCTTGATGACCTTATCGTGTTTGTAGATATGTCTCTTGATAGCTTTCTTTAGTAATTCGACAGTAGTCGCTTGAGAAATTCCACGTAGCCACAGTTGTAACCTGCTTTTAGACAGACGGCTATCAGCATTTACGGATTCAAGGAACTCTCCAGCTACCCTTTCCTGATTCACTTTGGCAAACAATTTTGAGGGTTAGGCTATGTGTAGATAATATCTAATGACAAAAGAGCATCTGTTTTCGAACATTGATAGGGGAGCGAAAGAAGGCCCCCAAATCACGCTGAACGACACACTATTGTTGGGATCTATGCTTGAATATCTTCGATTTGCCAGCAAAAATGGTCATGAGGTAGGGGAGAAAGACGAAAAGAAAATTTTGGGAACTTTATCTAAAGTAGAGACAACACTCGAAACTACAAATATCAATTCACAACTGGTTGGTCGAGTATCACAAGTAAAGAAAGAAATAGAAGAGAAACATGAACGGTCCGATAGCCTTGATCTCAAACTAAAAAATGAGTTGGAACGAAAATCTGTAACTTGGCTCAATCTGCTTAGACAAGAACTAGCCGAAGAGAATCGCATATCCGCGGCTGACACGGGTATTCTAGCTGCAGAAAAATTACTGGATTCTCCAGATAACCTGTTTTCTGACCGTGTGTGGGGATGGCTTGATGACATGCCTCGGAATGATTTAAAAGAGTCATGTAGATCAATTGCTGTTGGGAACCCAATATCCTCAGTTATGCTATCTCTCCGTGCAGTGGAATATTGCTTACAGGAATGGCATGAACAGGAAACTGGTGAAGAATTGGATGCATCATGGGGTTCAATTCTAAACGCGATGATTAGCTATCATATTTCTGATGAAAAAGAGGATGGATCACTACAGGAACAACTGAGTGGACTGCCACCAGTTCTATCGAACTTGTACTATTTGAAGGAAAAACGAAATGAGGTTAATCATCCCAAGAAGTCACCCAGTTTGCAGGAAGGGCAACGGACGCTAATGATTGCTGTTGGGACAATAACAGAAATCTACAACGAGCAGGTCGAGACTCAGTCGATAAAGATCGATGGTTCAGCAGTTGAGGTTAAAATGGATGCAGAAAGTGATAGTGAGATCATCATGGATATAATCGACCAGCTCTCGTCTGGAGTTGGGAATAGTGTAGCAAAATCTCGAATATACAACATTGCGATCGACTCTGGTTTCTCCGAACGAGAAGTCAAGAATGCTATCCATGATTTGTTAATGGACGGATATATTTATGAACCATCTGACGACAAAGTCACTCCTATATGAAAATTCTGGGGAGTATGTATGAATACTCATAATCCAATTCAAATTTGAGTCACCCGAATGTGTATCTGAAAAAGAGGTCTTTACTGTTCGATCACTGCCACACCGTGCCATGAGTCGCCCCGCGGCCCGGCGTGCCGAAGCGTCAACCCATACTCGCCGAGAATCCCGTTCACGACTGCGGGAATCCCATCAGATCGCAGCGTCACCTCAACGGTCCACCGATCGGTCGGGTCGACGCTCGGTGACACCACGTCGACACCGATCACGGCGGGCACGGATTCGAGCTCGTTCACTACATTGTGTGCTCGATGGCGTGCCTCAACACGACAACTCATGCCGTAGCCACCTGCGATCCGCCCTCGATAGCCAGATTGTAGCGAATATCCGCGGCCTGCGCTTTCGCGGCACGGTGGCGTTGCTTGGATTCACCGAGATCGTCGCACTGCCACCACTCGTCGATCCAGCCGCACTTCTCGTCGCGCACGTACTCGATCCAGTGCCGGACGGCCGGGCGGGACAACTGCTCTGTGTGAACGACTTCGCCGTCGATGGTGACGTAGAGAGTCGCTCGAACGGGGTCCCAGCGGTGGCAGCGACCGCGTTGATCGTAGCCGATGACGCCGGCTCGCTGTGCAACAGTCTTTTCACTCGAAGTTTCGTAGTCTGTCATGGGTTTTATCCCAGAGTGCGGGTCGGTGCTCCTACACCGGCCTGCCAGGAATCAAATCACCAGCAGGCAGTCCCGCGCTCTGTAATAGTATACACGTGTAGAATTACCATAAAACCTTTGTCTCGTGTTGAGTAATTAGCCGGTAATGAGTACCAGCAAACCGCGAGTGTCGACCGAGCAAATCATCAATCAGTTCGAATCCTCGGATGATGCATTTCTCACTGCACCGGAGATCGCGGAAGCATTGGGAACGGACAGGCAGGCGATCAATTACCGTCTCAAGAAATTGCACAGCAAAGGAATTCTACGACGGAAGGAAGCGGGTAGCCGCGCGGTAGGTTGGTGGATGCCAGAGAACTAATCCAATTTCCCGGCTTTTTTTCGTCCCTCGCGGGTTAGCCAGTAGACCTTCGCTCGTGATCCAACTTCTCTTTCAATCACAAACCCCTTCTCAACCATCTCATCTAAGATATTGTTTACACCAGCTCGTGAATAATCAAGACGCTCAGAGAGTTCATTAGCTGTAACGATTGGATCAGGAGCTATCGCCATTTCGCGCAGGAATTCACGATCAGAGACACGACGATTCGGCCCGGGCTTACCCATATCCAGTTCATTGATTTCGCCGTGCAAAACATCACAGGGTTGTCAATAGTGGATACGAAGATAATAATCTACACGTGAAAACAAATAAGTGGTCCGGCACAAATCGGAGCACTAGGAAGTCCACTCTGATCCGATCTCAGAAAAACGGTGACTCGCCCAACCGAGCCACCGTGTGGGCTTCCTGAAGCAGCAGGAAGCCATGCCCGCATATGCTACCGGGGGGCTTGAAACCTCCCACCGACCAGACGCATCACTCGCCAACCACACAGAGAGTCGTACAAACACCCACCACCGAAACCCGGAAACCCGGATTCGCTCGCAAACCGCCCAGCACATCACGAATACCATCGGTTCCGGAAATCCGGAAATCCGGAAACTCCCCTGCAACGGTCAAGTCTCAACCACCCCTCAGCAGACACCGCCCATGCCCATCCACACCCCCGCAACCGGAGGCGAGCACCAATGACACGCCCACCAGCCGAGTACCACCAACTCCGTGGGTTCCAGCGCGACTGCCTCCTCGCGATCGCCCGCCTCGAAACCAGCGACAACGCTCCCTACGGCCTCGCGATCAAACGCGAGTGCCAATCCATCCGCGACGAGGAGGTCACCCACACCAAACTCTACCCGAATCTCGACGAACTCGCCGCCCAACAACTCATCACCAAACAGGAACTCGACGCCCGCACCAATACCTACGAACTCACCGACGCGGGCCGCTCGCTCCTGACCACTCACGCACAGACACTCGACACCCTTCTCAGCCAGGAGGCCACAGCATGACCCGCGAGTCCTACACCTGCGACCTCTGTCACCGGGAACACCCTACCAAGGCAACCGCGCTGCGCTGTTGCAGTGACAAATTCGACGACGACCAGGACAACACCGACGACACCCAAGACGACCCACTCGCCTTCACAGCGCCGGATG
Organism: Halorientalis brevis; assembly: GCF_042678165.1. GTDB lineage: Archaea > Halobacteriota > Halobacteria > Halobacteriales > Haloarculaceae > Halorientalis > Halorientalis brevis. The sequence continues at coordinate 78,491 of NZ_JBHUDJ010000013.1, forward strand.
AACACGGCTGTCCGATCGTCACCGACGGCGGCTGCTCAATCCCCCAGGGCGAGACGTTTCAGGACCCCTGGCGCTACCGCTGTCCCGAGTGTCAAAGCACACTCATTCGACGCAAAACCGGCCCCCGTGCCCAGCGTGAGAACCCGGAA
>NZ_JBHUDJ010000014.1:0-133399 GCF_042678165.1 Halorientalis brevis
ACGTGTGAGAGAGACGATGACGGCGGTGTATCCCCTCCCTACTGCGCTACTCGGTCGCTTCGCCCCCTGCGTTGCTCCTTGAGGAAGGGGGCTTACCGCCTGCAATTAGCTAATTGACGATGGGTGCTTAATGGCTTTCTCTCCTGCCGGGTCACCCATGTCTCTCCCGGAGGAGTCGCTGGACTCCGCAGGCATCATGAATCCGGGCGCGTTGCTCGACAGCGGACGATAACGTTCAGGTAGTGGGGGTCCGAAGCCGCGGTCATGGACGAGCGGTTGCCGGGGACCGAGCCGAGTGACCGTGAGCAGACGGTCTGTCACGTCGACATGGACTGTTTCTACGCAGCCTGTGAACGGCTGAAAGAGCCCGCCCTGGAAGGGGAACCGCTGGTCGTCGGCATGGGATTCGAGGCCGGCGAGACCCACGGCGCGGTCGCAACTGCCAGCTACGAAGCCCGCGAGTTCGGCGTCGAGAGCGCGATGGCGATCTCGAAAGCGCTCGAACTGCTCCCTCGCAAAGTCACCGCAGCGGACGATCCCGAGATCGACGTCGACGAGGCCGGTTTCTACCGCCCGGTCGACATGGATTTCTACCAGTCCGTCGCCGCAGACGTAAAGGAGATTCTCCACGACACGGCCGACACCGTTCGGGAGGTCAGCATCGACGAGGCGTACCTCGACGTCACTGAAACCGTGGCCTGGGACGAAGTCGAGTCGTTCGCTTCGGACCTCAAAGCGCGGATTCGCGAGGAAGTCGGCGTCGAGGCGAGCATCGGCGTCGCACCGACGATGAGCGCGGCCAAGATCGCGAGCGACCACGACAAACCGGACGGCCTGGTCGTCGTCGAACCCGGGGAGGTGCGCGACTTTCTCGCGCCCCTCGACGTCGAGGAGGTCCACAACGTCGGCCCCGTCACCGCCCGCGAACTCCGGTCGATGGACATCGAAACGGCCGGCGATCTCGCCGCGGCGGACCCGGATCGGGTTTCGGAGACGTTCGGCGAGCGAGGGCGGGAGATCTGGAAGTACGCCCGCGGTGAGGACGATCGCTCGGTCGAGCCGGTCGGCAAACCCAAGAGCCTCTCCAGAGAGTCGGCGTTCACCTCGGCCACCGACGACCCCGAAGCGGTGGCGGACCGGGTGCGAGCCCTGGCGGACGACGTCGCCGAGCGAGCGTCCCGAAAGGGCGCGCTCTATCAGACGATCGGGATCAAAGTGGTGACCCCGCCGTTCGACATCCACACGCGGGCGGATTCGCTCCCCGGACCGATCGAAGAGCCGGACCTGGTCGAAGAGGTCGCACTGGACCTGTTGACTGAATTTCAGGGGGAGCGCGTCAGGAAGGTGGGCGTCCGCGTCTCGAACCTGGAGTTCGCGGACAACGAGCAGGCGAGTCTGGACGGGTTCGAGAACGCCACGGCGCGAGAGGCCACGCCGCGTGAGAACCGTTCGTTGAACGAGTTTACCCCGGGTCAGACGGCGACCGACGAGGCTGACGAGGACCCGTCGGGACAGACGTCGCTCGGCGATTTCGGGTAGGTCAGTCGAGTCCGTTTTCGAGGTTCTCCAGCAGTTTCCCGACGAAGAGTCCGAGCCGCGGTGAGAGTGCGCCGTCGGTGTCGGCCGGTGACTCGGCCGGATGTGCCCGGAGCGTCTCGACGAAGGACTCGCTGTGGGTCATCGCGCGCATCATGTCGACGACGTCGACGACGAGGCCCTGATCGCTGGTGTCCAGATCATCGTACTGCGTGTGGTCCCACTCGGAGTAGTCGATCGTCCAGGCGTGGCCGCCGACGACGTCGATCACCCGGTCTACCGTCCCCACCTCGAGCCGGCCGTCGCTCGTGTCGATGTACACGGTTTCGTCCTCGACGATGGTGTCGTAGCGTCGCATGTGCTGGCGGTCCGCTCCGGGGATACCCCAGACGTTTCGCGTCCATCCCTATAGCGGTTCGGCCGATTTCAGGACGCACAAGCCCGGTGTCTGACGTATGGCTGACTGACGATTATGTAAGGGGAGCTTCTAGAATCCGGTGACCGATGGGAGACGACCAGAAGACGATCACGGTCGCGGAGTTGAGTGATGGCCCGCCACTGGGCGACCAGCCCGACCAGTCCGTCGACCTGCCGGTGGTCGAGATACTGACCGGCCGCGGCTTCATCACGGGCAAGAGCGGGTCGGGCAAGTCGAACACTGCGAGCGTCGTCGCCGAGAAACTCCTCGACAGCGGCTTCGGCATCCTCATCGTCGACATCGACGGCGAGTACTACGGCCTGAAAGAGGAGTACGAGATCCTCCACGTCGGCGCCGACGAGGAGTGCGACATTCAGGTCACCGTCGAGCACGCCGGCAAGATCGCGTCGCTCGCGCTCGAACAGAACGTCCCCATCATTCTCGACGTGTCCTCGTTCTTAGACGAGGACGAAGCCGAAGAACTGCTGACGGAAGTGTCCAAACAGCTGTTCGCCAAGGAGAAAAAGCACAAACAGCCGTTCCTGATGCTCGTCGAGGAGTGCCACGAGTGGATTCCCGAGAAAGGCTCCGTCGGCGAGGTCGGAAAGATGCTCATCAAGATCGGCAAGCGTGGACGCAAACACGGCCTCGGCATCGTGGGCATCAGTCAGCGACCGGCCGACGTGAAGAAGGACTTCATCACCCAGTGTGACTGGCTGGTCTGGCACCGGCTGACCTGGAACAACGACACGAAAGTGGTCAGCCGCATCCTCGACTCGGAGTACTCCGACGCCGTCGAGGATCTGAACGACGGCGAGGCGTTCATGATGACCGACTGGTCCGAGTCGGTCCGGCGCGTCCAGTTCCACCGCAAGCAAACGTTCGACGCCGGCGCGACGCCCGGCCTGGAGGACGTCGACCGGCCGGACCTGAAGTCGGTCAACTCCGACCTCGTCTCTGAACTCCAGGAGATCAGCGAGGAGAAACAGCAAACGGAAGACAAGATCGCCGAACTCCGGGAGGAACTGAACAAGAAGAACTCGCGCATCGCCGAGCTGGAGAAAGAGTTGCAAGACGCGCGGGACATGAGCCGGATGGCCGACCAGTTCGTCGACGCGCTCGTCGGCACGGTCAAAGGAGCCAATCCAGGCCGCACGGAACAACGGCGGATGCGCAAAGAGCGCCAGTACCAGAACGCGCAGGGCACTGCGGAAGCGGGCCCTGGCGACCACCCCGCCCAGCAGAGTCTCGACGCAGCGACGGCGGATCACGATCAGAAAGACGAGTCATCGTCTCAGGCGTCGGAATCTGCGGAGTCCGATGCCTCGGAACCGGACACGGCTGTCGCAGCCGCCGGAGCGTCGAACGCGGAAACAGACGAGGAAGCCGTCGACGAATCGTCAGAAACGGATGTAGCTGAGGCTGCCGACCCGACAGCCGACGAGACCGACGACGCTGGGACAGCAGCCGAGGAAGACGGAGAAGGCGCTGATTCCGACGCCGGAGACGGTGAGAAGGAGCCTACTGACGAACCCACGGAGGCGTCAGAGCCAGCGACCACGGATGTCGACGACGCCGGTCCAGTGCCGGACACGCCTGTCGACGACGGCGTCGTCATCGAAGGACCAGTCGCGACGGACGGTGCGGCGTCGACGGCAGCGACGAACGGCGACGGACAGTCGAACGACGAAGACGTGGCGGCAGCGATGGCGGCACTCGGCAACGACGACGGGGAAATCATCGAGAACACGGACGACACGGCCACTGTAGTCACGAGCGCCGAGGAACTTCCGCAGGCCGGGAGTGAACTCGTCGAGCACCTCCGCTCGGCCATCGAGGCGATGCCCCAGAAGACGCGTCGGATGCTCCGGTACTACCGGCAGGAAGGGCCGGCCAAACCGCTCGACGCCCACTTCGCCGGCGGTGGCGACGGCGACCGGACGAACGCCTACGCACACAACCGGACGCTCAGAACGCACGGCTTCATCGAACACGTCGGGCGCGGCCACTACGACTACCATCTTCGAGATCTAATCGAAGAGGAGTATCCGGGCCACGCCGACGACAGCGAACTCGACGCGCTCGTCGAGGCGACCGAAGAACCACTCCGAGACTGAACACATGATCGAAAACACCAGTGCAGACGACCGACCGAACCGAGGATATCTCCACGACGTCGCCGACGCGACGGCAACTGACGAGCAGGGACTGGACGTCGTTGACCCGACCGAGCAGTGGCCCGACGACGCGAAGGTCTACGTTCGCGAGGTCGTCGGCGTGAAAGGCACGTCGGACGAGCCAGCGCTGGACGTGATCGAGTACGTGCAGTACGTCACCAGCGAGCAGTGGCGTCGGCAGAAACAACCGACGAACATTCGGTTCGAAGCCGCGATGTCGTGGTGACGAGACGGTCTGGTTCTCCGCGGTCTCCTGGTACTACGCGACGGTAACGTCGGCTGGCCCCGTTCAGGCGATCGGCTCGACGAGGTCTTCGAGTGCTTCCTTCGGATCCTCTGCCTTCGCGACGCCGCTGGCCAGGAGCACGCCCTCCGCACCGAGGTCGCCGGCGGCGTCCAGGTCTTCGCCCGTCGAGATGCCGGCGCCACAGAGCACGTCGACGGAGTCGTCGACGGCCGCTGCCGCGTCGACTGCGTCGCGGACGACGTCCGGGTCGGCCTTGCTGACCGGCGTGCCGGTGCCGATGAGTTCCGGGGGTTCCACGGCGACCGCGTCCGGTCCGAGCGCTGCGGCAGCGCCGATCTGGTCGGGATTGTTCGCACAGACGATCGTCTCCAGTCCCGTCCGCTCGGCCGCGGTCAGGCTGGCGTCGATGTCGGCGAGCTTCAGGCGGTTCTCCGAGTGGTTGAGCAACGTTCCGACAGCGCCGGCGTCGGCGGCTGCTTCGGCCAGCGTCGAGCCGGTGTGGCTGCCGTGTTCGACGGGGCTGACGTGCTGTGCCCAGGTCTCGACGCCGGTCTCGGCGACGGCCGACAGCTGGGTCGCCTGCGGGGCGATGGCGATCCGAACGCCAGTCGACTCACTTACCTCGTGTGCGGCCGTTGCGACCTCGACGGGGTCGCAGGGATACGCTTTCAGGTTGACAAGGACGAACATAGCGGGAGACGGAGCGGCGCGGCCAAATAGGTTGCGAGACGGGTTCGAACCGTCGAGTCATCCGGCTGATTTATTAAGTGTCGTGAGAAATCCCTCGCTGATAAACGTGTCCCCGAGGTCATCGGAACTGCCGACAGTACTCGTCGCCGACGACGAACAGCATCTCGCTGACCTCTACACGGATTACCTCGCCGAAGACTACGACGTCGTGACCGCCTACGGGGGCGAGGAGGCCATCGAGCTCCTCGACGACGAATCCGTCAGCGTCGACGTCGCACTCCTCGACCGACGGATGCCAGACGTTTCGGGGGACAAGGTGCTGGCGACCATCAACGACGGGGCGTGCGACTGCCGCGTCGCCATGGTCACCGCAGTCAACCCCGGCTTCGACATCATCGACATGGGCTGTGACGAGTACCTCGTCAAACCCGTCTCCCGCGACGACCTCCTCGAAGTCGTCGAACGGCTGCTCAAGCTCTCCGCGTACAGCGAGAAACACCAGCAACTCACCTCGAAGCGACTCACGCGGAACGTCCTCAAAGTCGAGAAGAGTGCCGCAGAACTCGCCGAGAGCGCCCGCTTCGACCGACTCGAATCCGAGATCGAAGCCCTCGAAGCGCAACTCGACGACATCACGGAGGACCTCGAGTTCGAGGACCTCCAAAGACACATCTGACGGGACTCTCCCGTCAGTCCTTTCGCTGTACCTTGTCGCCGAGCGTCATCGTTCCGCCGGACGACCCGCTACTCCAGTCGGTGTCCTCGCTGCTGGCGCCTGCCTCGGTGAGGTCGATGTCGAGCGCCTTCTCGACTTTCTGCTGGACCTTGTCGCTCGGGAGGGTGTCGCCCTGCTCGAGCTTCCGGATGAGGCTGGCTTTCTCGTTGAGCTGGTTGGCGAACTCCTTCTGGCTGAGGCCGGCCGCTTCGCGGGCCTGGCGAATCCGCTCGTCGTAGTCCTGGGCGACCTCGTCGAGCTCGTCGAACATGTCGCGGCGACCGCCGCCACCGCTCGAACTCCCGGTCGAACTGCTCGACGGCGATCCTGAACCTGCGCTACTCGACGACGAACTCGACGCGGACCCGCCCGAACTCCCGCTGGAGCTGCTCGTCGAGTACTTCGTCGACGAGCTCGAACTCTGCTGGGTCCGGACTTCGGTGCCGAAGTCGGCACAGTCGTCACACACGTCGAGTTCTGCGCCTTCGACCTTCACCGTGTTCGGCGAGGACGTCTCGGCTCCGCACATCTCACACTGGACCATACAACTCCTTGACTACGACCGCGTATAAATCGTACGCCAAGCAACACGCGGTCGGGTCCGATCCGCCCTCACGAGAGCGCGCGGAACGCACCGACGAACCGCTGGAGGGCAGTGAAGTGACCGACCACCGCGAACACGGCCAGCAACCAGCCGACGAGGGTCAACTCGAAGACTGGTTCGGTCACAACCGCGGCGGCGAGCCCAGCGAAGCCCATGAGCGCCAGGCGATCCGCGCGGCCGAGCAACCCGCCGTACACGCGGTCGAGACCGACCGCCTGGGACTGGGTGCCGAGATACGACGTCATCAGCACGCCCGTGATCGCCGCCAGACCCAGCGGGTAGCGGTCGATACCGGCCGCCAGCCCGACGAGCATCACGATGTCCGCGTACCGGTCGAGGACGTGATCGAGCAGGTCGCCGGCCTTGGAGTCGGTCCCGAGACGACGGGCCAACGCACCGTCCAGCAAGTCGAGCCAGCCGTTCAGGAACACGAGCAGCGCCCCTATCACGTACCAGAGTCTGTCCGTCGGCCCCAGATAGAACGCACCACCTGCGGCAGCGGCCAGTCCGAACGCCAGGACGCTGACGGCGTCGGGCGTCAGTCCGATGCGTGCCGAGGCGTTGACGAACGGGGTGAGCACTCTGTCGGCCAGCGGGCGCAGTCTGTCCAGCGTCATAGGTAGTCGATGAACGAGACTTCGCCGGCGCTCGGTTCGCGCTCGTCCGCGAGGACGCGCTCGATCTCGCGCGCCACGGCTTCGGGGGACCGATCGGTCGCGTCGATCTCGTACACTGCCTCCAGCCCGTGATTTTCGACGGCTTCCGAGAGCACGATGTCGAGCGCCTCGCTCTCGGCGTTCTCCTCGGCCTTCGCCTCGGACTCGCCGCGCTCGGTGAGTCGCCCTTCCAGTTCCTCGGGCTGACAGCGCAGCACGACGACTTTGTCGACAGGCAGGTGGTGTGCCAGGTGCGAATCGACGATGACGCCGTCCCGGTCACCGAGCCACTCCTCGACGGCGTCCATGTCCGCGACGAGCGTGTCACGCTCGGCGTCCTCCCGCAAACTCAGGTCTTCCGATTTGATGACCTCGTTGAGGTGAATCACGTCGAGGTCCGACTCGACGAGGTCGGTCGCCGTCGTCTTTCCCGTTCCGGGCGTCCCCGTCACAGCGACTCTCATCCGTCCATCACCTCGTTTATGACCGCGACGGCTCGTTCCATCTGCGATTGGGTCCCGCAGGTGATGCGGATGCACTCCGGGAGACCGAACGACGAGCAGTCGCGGACGATGATGCCCTCGCGCTGCGCGGCGTCCGTGACGGCTTCCCCGTCACCGACGTCGGCGAGCACGAAGTTGCCGGCGCTCTTCCAGGTTCGGGCGTCGAGGTTCTCGTAAAGGTACTCGCGAGCGTCCGTCACCATGGCGCGAGTCTGTTCTAAGTGCTCCTCGTCGTCGAGCGCCGCGAGTCCGGCCCGGCAGGTGAGCTCGCCGGTGTCGAACGGCGTGTGGACGCGGGCGTACGCGTCGGCCCAGTCCTCGGGCACGAGCCCGTACCCGAGGCGCATCCCGGCCAGTCCGTACGCTTTCGAGAACGTCCGCAGGACCGCGACGTCGTCGCGCTCGCGAACGAGTGAGACGGCGCTCGGCGACTCGGAGAACTCCCCGTACGCCTCGTCGACGAGCACCAGCGTCTGGTCGTCTGTCTCCTCGGCGAGCGTCTCGACTTCGTCGAGGGGCATCTCCGAACCCGACGGATTGTGTGGGCTGGTGACGACGACGATGCGCTCGCCGTCGTACGCGTCGAGGACGTTCGCGGCGGTCTGCTCGAAGTCGTCGTCCTTGTCGAGGTCGTACTCCGAGGCGCCGCCGTGGTGATAGCGCGAACTCATCGCGTAGTACGCGAAACCGGGCTTCGGGGCGAGGATGCGTTCGTCCGGGCGGAGCATCGCCCGACAGAGGCAGTCGAGGACGCCGTCGCCGCCGTTGGCCAGCCAGACCTGTTCGGGGGTAAGGTTCCAGTCGTCGGCGAGCCGCTCGATCAGGTCCGTGTGTGAGCTCTTCGGATAGATGTGGACCTTGTCGGCGTACTCGCGGATGACGGCGGTCGCCGCGGGGCTCGGACCGAGGACGTTCTCGTTCGAAGAGAGTTTCACGAGGTCGTCAGGGTCGAGTCCGAGATCGCGGGCGACCTCTTCGATCCCCCGGCCGGCACGGTAGACGCTGTGGGCGGAGAGGTCCCGTGGTTCCATGGATGGGGAAAGCGGACCACGGCTCTTAAGCGTGCTTATACTGACGATTCGCGCGAGCGAAACTCACCACATTCAAGACCCGGAGGTACCAGCACTCTGGTATGGCAATCGACGTGACAATCGGGTTCGTGATCCATATGCTGTTCGCCGCCATCTGGACCGGCGCCGTCATCTTCATGACCTACGGCGTCATCCCGGTCGCGCGGGCGGGCAACATCGACACCGACCCGTTCGCCGACATCACGAGTCGCCTCCTGACCCTCTCGCGGCTGTCCGCGCTGATCATGTTCCTCACCGGTGGCCATCTCGCAGCCCAGTTGTACACGGTCGAGACGCTGCTCGAACCGCCGAGAGGCCACCTCGTCCTCACCATGCTCGCCCTGTGGCTGATCATGGCCGGCCTCGTCGAGGTCGGGACGAAGAAGATTAGCGCTGGACTGCGCGAACGGAAAGTCCGAACGCCGGCAGAGAAGAGCCGGCCGTTCTTCCTCGGTGCGACGGTCGTCGCGCTCGCTCTGCTCCTCGTCGCGGGGCTGCTCATCGGCCTTCCGTACGCCTGACAGGCCGCCTTCCACCTTTTACCCTTATAGACGCTCTGCCACGTGATCTGCACACTTCAGCGCGAGCGCTGCGATGGTCAGCGTCGGGTTCATCGCCCCGCTCGTGACGAACACGCTGCTCGATGCGATCGAGAGGTTCGTCACGTCGTGCGTCCGTAACTGGGGGTTCACGACGCTCCCTGCGGGATCAGTGCCCATCCGGGTCGTTCCCATGTGGTGATACGCCGGGCCGGTCGCATCGGGTCCGATGACGCTCACGTCCTCGACGCCGAGTTCCGTGAGGATGGCCCGCTGTATCTCGTTGGCGCGCTCGATGGTTCGTTTCGTCCGGGCGTCGACCGACCACTGGATCTCCGGGACGGGATTCCCGTGATCGTCCGTCGTCGACGCGTCCAGCGTGATTCGGTTTTCTTTCCGCGGGAGCTGCCCTACAAGTCCCCCCATCGCCACGTGGTTCCCGTAGGCACCCTGTAACTGGCCGAGCAGATCGTCGCCCCACTCGGTCGCGTCGAGCGCCATCTCGACCGGTGACGGCCCGGCGTAGTTGAGAAATTCGAGCTTGATGGGTCCGAGGTCCGCGTCGCGACCGGGGATGCCGCTCTCGGTCCCGCTGGTGGGCTGCCCCGGGTTCTCGTAGAACTGGTGGCACTCGCTCGTGAGGAAGCCGACGTGGTTCTGACGGGTTCGGCGGTCGAGCACGCCGCCGGCACCGGCGAACAGGTGTTCCATGAAGTAGCGGCCGACCGCCCCGCTGCTGTTCGCGAGGCCGTCGGGATGGTCGGACGACTCCGAGAGCAAGAGCAGTCGCGGCGTCTCGATGCCGCCACACGCGAGCACGAACTCGCGGGCCTCCTGGCGGTGTTCGGTCCCGTCGGGCGTGGCGTAGACGGCGGCGTCGACGCGCTCGCCCGAGTCGCCGGTGACGAGTCGCTGAACGGGCGCGCGGTCGATGACACGCGCCCCTTCGGCCTCGGCTTTCTCGACGTGGACGTCGGCGCTGTACTTCGCGCCGGAGGGACAGACCGGTTTGCAAGTCCCGTAGCCGACGCACGGTGAGCGGCCGTCGTAGCCCTCCGAGTTGCGCGCGTTCGGCACCGAGTGCATGGTCACGCCAAGTCGTTCACAGGCTTCGGCGAACAGCGAGTCGCTGTAGGACGGCTCGAACGCGGGGAGTGGATACGGTTCCTCCCGCGGCGGTGCAAACGGGTTGTCAGATGCGCCAGCGACGCCCAGTTCCGACTCCGCGTCAGCGTAGTACGACTGGAGGTCACCGTAGTCGATGGGCCAGTCGGCCGCCACGCCGTCGCGAGTTCGGCGCTCGAAATCCGATTCGTGGTGGCGCATCACCATTCCCTGCCAGTGCAACGTCGACCCGCCGACCCCCTTGACGCGGGCGTGATTGAGGGGGTAGAACCACGACCCACTCGACGTAAACCGGTCGCGTTCGCCGCCCATGTCCCACACTGACCGCTCGTCGTGTCCCGGTCGAATTGCCCGCTCCATCCGCTCATCACGAGACTCGAACTCGAATCGCGGCCCCGCTTCCAGGACGACCACTGCATAGCCGCGGCTGGCGAGCCGATGGGCGACGAGGGCGCCGGCTGGACCGGCACCGACGACACAGACGTCCGCGCGGTCGCTCGGCGTCCGGTCGACTGCAGTGGACTCGTCGGGACTCATCAGTCGGCTTCCCCCCGACTATTGCCGGTGGGATCGGCGTCGCAAGTTTGCGATTGCTCAGGGCTCACGCCTGCGTCAGCCGTGATCCCGGTCCGACGAGCCATCGCCATGACATCATGGATTAGGCGAGCCTAAACTTATGGCTTGTCATCCAGAGGACTGTGGTGATTTCACGAGAGGCCCCAGAATAACACGAATCTCGGTGTTCTGGGCGTATCGTTTCCCGTCAGGGAATGTGGACGGTGTGGCGCAGGGTTCCGACCCCTTCGATTTCGATCTCGACTTCGTCACCGTCGGCGAGCGGGCCGACGCCCGCGGGCGTGCCGGTCGAGATGACGTCGCCGGGTTCGAGCGTCATGAACTCCGTGATCTCCTCGATGAGTTCCGGGACGGAGAAGATGAACTGATCGATGGAGGACTGCTGTTTCACTTCGCCGTTGACTCGGCTCTCGATCGTCGCGTCGTCTTTGAGGTGCTCCGGCGTGGCGACGAGCGGACCGATGGGTGCGGCGCCGTCGAACGCCTTGCCTCGGACCCAGTTTTGCTCGACTTCTTGATCGTCGCGGTTGGAGAGGTCGTTCACGCAGGTGTAGCCGGCGATGACGTCTTCTGCGTTTTCGGCTTTCACGTTCCGGGCCTGTTCGCCGATGACGACGCCGAGTTCGGCCTCGAAGTCGATCCGTGCCTTGTCCTTCGGGAGCGTCACGCGCTTGCCGTGACTCGTCACCGTGTTCGGCGGCTTGAGGAACAGGAGCGGCCGATCTGGGACGTCTTTGCCCTGCTCGTCGGCGTGGTCGGCGTAGTTGAGTCCGACGCAGACGATCTTGGTGGGTTCACAGGGCGGGAGGATTTCGACCTCGTCCGGCGAGAACGTCTCGTCGCCGAAGGAGATGCGTCCGTACGGGCCCGCCGCCGCTGTCACGAGTTCTTCACCGTCCTCGACGGTCCAGCGGCCACCCCTTACGTTCCCAGCTGAGTCCCGAAAGCGAACGCGCTTCATGTCCCGCGAATCACAGCGGCGACTGATAAGCGTTTACAAGCGCCCACGTATTACCGTCTCAACATGGACGAAATCGGACTCGTAAGTCGCCTCCTACTGCTCGGCGTCGTGCTCACGGCGTGTCTCGCGGCGACGGGCGTCGCGGTCGGTGCAGCCGAGACGGCCGAAAACGAGACTGCTCACGGAAGCGATGGCGGCGGCGGGCACGAAACGACGACCGTTTCGACAGACGAATCAGTCAGCGGCTTCACGCTCGGTGCCGGCCTCGTCGCCGTCCTGGTCGGCGGTGCCTACCAGCTCATCAACGGATGAGGCACAGCGGTCGTGTCTGCCTCTGCCTCCACCATTAAGTGGCCGACACTCGAACCTCTACCTGTCATGGAGCTCACTTGGCACGGCCATTCGACGTGGCACGTCACCGTTGGGGAGACAGACCTGCTCATCGACCCGTTTTTCGATAATCCGCACACGTCACTCGACGCCAGCGACGTCGACGAGCCCGATTTCCTGCTGTTGACGCACGGGCACGCCGACCACATCGCAGACGCCGGCGCGTTTTCCGACGCGACGGTCGTCGGGACGCCGGAGCTGACCGGATTCATCGAGGACGAACACGGCGCCGACGACACCATCGGAATGAACCTCGGCGGAACCGTCGAGTGCGGCGACGCGTTCGTGACGATGCACCGCGCCGATCACACGAACGGGATCAACACCGGCTACGAGTACGACGCCGGCATGCCCGCTGGCTTCGTCATCAGCGACACCGTGCCGACGCAGGTCGCGGACGAAGAGACCACGACCTTCTACCACGCGGGCGACACCGGCCTGATGACAGAGATGCGTGAGGTCATCGGTCCGTACCTCGAACCCGACGCCGCCGCACTGCCGGTCGGCGACCACTTCACCATGGGACCGATGCAGGCCGCCATCGCCGTCGACTGGCTCGACGTCGACCACGCGTTCCCTATGCACTACGACACGTTCCCGCCCATCGAAATCGACGTCGACGACTTCGAACGCGAAGTCACGGGCACGGGGAGCGACGCCGACGTGCACGTGCTCGACGGCGACGAGACCGTCGACCTCTCCGAACTGTAGCCATCGAGGACCCCCCCGTTCTCGTGGTCCCACTTGCGTCGGTCACCGAACAGTCTGAGATAGCCGCCTCCGTTTTCCGCTTGCCCATCGTTTAGCTCCGTGCAGACCCTCGTACAGAGGGATGCCAGACATCGAGACCACGACCACGAACGACGAGACGTTCACCGCCGAGAACCACCTCGGCGAGTACGCGCTCGACATCGACGCACAGGGCCGGACGGCCCCGTCGCCGAACGAAGTCCTGGTCGCGGATTACGCCTCCTGTTTCACCTTCGCGTTCCGCGCCGGCGCGATGCGCAACGACTACGACGATCTCGGACAGATCCAGACCGAAGCCGAGGCAAACCTCGACGACGAAGACGACTTGACGGACGTTTCGTTCACCATGCTCGTCGAAGCCGAGTTATCCGACGACGAGATCGACGACCTGCTCGACAACGCCGAGGACATCTGCCACGTACACGCCGCACTCCGCCAGGACCTCCACGCAGACGTGACGGTCGAATCCGGTGCGTTCTGAGGCGACTCCGACCCGCACCGGATTCCGAATGACAATTTGTTATAAACCCCCGTTCATGCCCGGGAGAAGTATGACTGTAGACAGTCCGCTACAGATAGGTGCAGCCTTGGTCGGGGGATGGACCTGGACCGAGGCAGATACGGCCGTCGGCTTCGATGGGGCACTGCCCCGACGGACGATTCACATCATGGGTGGGGACCCGCGCCACTGGGGGTGGCACGCGTCGTATCGTCCGCCGAAGTCGAAACGGACGCTTTCTCGAAAACGCTGATACACCGGGAGCCGTTACGCTATGGTATGAGTGACCAGTGGACCGATCGTATCGTCGGTGACCGGATGACTGTCGATCAGCAGTTCACCGACCGCGTGACGAACTCACAGTTCTCCCGGCAACAGTGGGGACTCGTCATGACTGCCGTCGAATTCGACATCGAACATCCGGAGGACGAAGAGCGGGCGCGCCTCGTCGCCGATACCAGCAACCTGCCTTCGATCATGCCCGAACTCGATGCCGTCGAGCAGGCAGGCCCGATGGGTGCTGCTGGCGGTCCTGGAAACCCCGGAAGCGGGGACAGCTCCGGACTACTCGGCGGTCTGAAAGACGCACTCGGCTTCGGTGGCGGTGACCAGAGGCCGGACGCGAACTCAGAAGTCGATCCCGAGCGACTCGAAGCGGCCGAACAACTCGCACAGGAGTACGCTGCGGAGCTACAGGCACAGCTCGAAGACGGTGGGAAGTGGAACGAAGTCCGCACAGCAGCGAGCTCGACCGATCAGTAATCTTCGTCGCTGCCCCTGAACAGGGTGAGCTCCTCGGCCTGGTAGATGTTGATGAGTTCGTTAATTACCTCGTCGTAGCTCTCGTCGTCGATTCGAAGGTCGTCCAACCGTTCGATCGTCTCCGCTTCGAGGTCCACAGTCGGCATAGATAATTCGACGCTCGGCGTCTCCTTAAGATACCCGGCTGGCAAAGTGCGGTTCCAGCGGAGACGCGGGCAGCGAGGTGGATGATCGAGTCGCAATTAGTGGGGAGTACGCCGCAGCGATTGGGCCGGGGAGTTTTATTCTGGGGACCCGAAAGAAAAACGAAGAGGGGAACAGCACGTCACACCTGCTTTGGTAGCTGCGACCGAACTGGGAAGACAGTAGCGGTCAGTCCAGAACGGATCCAGCCGTCTCCTGCCGAACAAACAATACAGATGGGTTACATTGTCGAGTACACGCTGGCGAATCCGATCCTCGAAACGACACGCCGTTCAGTCCCCGACGTCGAACTGGAGGTCGAGGACGAACAACCGATCTCAGAGGAGAACGCGCGACTCATCTTCTGGGCCCGGGGAAGCGAAGCGGACTTACAGCGGTTCGAGGAGGAACTGCCGACCGATCCGTCCATCACGGACTACGAATTCTTCTCGGACATTTCGGAGCGGCGTCTCTTTCGCGTGACGCTTTCCGAAGTGGGCGAACGGGGCCTGACGTACGTCGACGCGATCGACATGGGGATCACGTTCCTGGAAATCCTGGCGAAGGGCGACCACGTCGAGTATCGCGCGCAGATCCCCGACCGAGACGCCCTCGTCGAGTATCGGAAACTGTGCGAGGACCACGACCTCTCCTTCGAGCTTCGCCGGCTCTACCGGAGCGATGACGGCGATACGGCCGGCTACGACCTCACTGACAGACAGCGGGAAGTGCTCCTCCGCGCTCTCGAACAGGGGTATTACGAGGTCCCTCGCGAGATTTCGACCGAAGAGCTCGCCGCCGAATTCGATATTTCGAGTCAGGCACTTTCCGCCCTGCTCAGGCGCGGACACGAGGCGTTGCTCCGGAGCACGGTTGCAAAGGACGGACACAATTAAAGGGTTGGTGGGCCAACCCGACCAATTTCCCCTCGATATCCACGAGTATGAAGTACTCAATGGCTACCGATCTGACTCAGCAACAGGGAGAGACGAACCGCGAGATCACCACGCACACCGCAACCGACGGGGAATCACTGAGCGAAGCAGTGATCGTGGCGCTCCGGAAAGCAGCGAGCCGCACTACCGCGACGACGACGGACCAACTGGACGTCGGCGCCATCGATCCCCTCTTCGAGACGATCGACCCCGACGCGCTGGACGCGCTCTTCGGGCAGCCGGGCGACGGGACTCAGCAGTCTGGGACTGTCTCGTTCACCCACTCGGGCTTCGAGGTCACCGCGAGCGGATCCGGCGAGGTACTGGTCACGCGGGCATAATCGCGCCCGATCCGTCTCCCGTGGGCCCTCGCTACGTCTTTTCTCAACCGACTCCAGTCGGTGACAGACGCCACAATTCTGTACAAGTCCGCTGGGGCGAGTTACCCGGCGTCGGTCAGCACAGAATAAAGCGGTAGAACGGTCTATAGCTGGTCGACGATCGCGTCTGCCACGTCCTGGGTCGACGCGTCGCCGCCCAGATCAGGTGTCCGCGGCCCCTCCGCCATCACTGCTTCGACTGCCGAACGGACTCGCGCGGCGTCGTCACCGTAGCCGAGGTGCTCGAGCATCATCGCGGCCGAGAGCACCATGGCCGCGGGATTCGCGATCTCCTGTCCCGCGATGTCGGGCGCCGACCCGTGCACAGGCTCGAAGAGCGCGTTGTCGGGACCCACGTTCGCACTCGGGAGCAGGCCCAGTCCGCCCACGAGTCCGGCGGCGAGGTCCGACAGCATGTCCCCCGCCAGGTTCGGGCAGATGACGACGCCGTAGTCTTCCGGGTGCATGATGAGGTGCATCGCGAGCGCGTCCATCAGCGCCTCGTCGTACTCGTAATCGCCCTCGTCTGCGACCGCCGAACAAGCTTCGAGGAACTGCCCGTCCGTGGTTCGCATCACGTTGGCCTTGTGTGCGACCGTCACGTCGTCGAACCCGTTCTCAGCTGCGTACTCGAACCCGTACTCGGCGATGCGTCGAGACGCGGAGTCCGTGATGAGCCGCGTCAGCGTCGTCACGTCGTCCGAGAGCTGGCTCTCGATCCCCGCGTAGACGCCTTCGGTGTTTTCCCGAATGAAGACGAGATCCGTCTCGGGTTTGACCGCGTCGATGCCCGGATACGACCGTGCGGGACGGACGTTCGCGAAGGAATCGACTGCCTCTCGGAGCGGGAGGATGACGTCCGCAGCCGTCTCGCCGGCCGCGCCGAACAGCGTCGCGTCGGATTCCTCGGCCAGTTCGTACGTCTCGTCGGGGAGTGCCTCGCCGCGCTCCTCCAGAACGGCGTCGCCAGCCTCGCCTTCGACGAACTCGAAGTCGATGTCCAGTGCCTCCAGTACGTCGAGCGTCGCCGGGACGACCTCGTGTCCGATGCCGTCACCGGGAATAACCGCGATTTGCTCTGTCATGGCCGAAGGTGCGTAGGGGGCCGAAAAGAGCGTGTCGATACGCCCGTTTTCCATACACAACATACATATTACATTTAAACTGACGACCACTTCGGCCGACCTAACTGCCTGCAGTCGTGCGGTTTTGTGTCACGTCACCCGTCACCACACTGGCTGAAATATCATCATCTTTAATCACTGGGTTGCGATGGTGAGGGTGATGCCTGCGAATACTACCACCGGCAACCCGGGTCCACTGGGGTTGGCGGCGTTCAGTCTCACGACCGTGTTACTGAGCCTCGTCAATGCCGGCATCTTCGGTATCGAACTCGAGATGGCGCTTATCCCGCTCGCACTCGTCTTTGGCGGGTTCGTGCAGTTGCTCGTCGGACTGCTCGAATATCAGGAGGGGAATACCTTCGGATTGACAGCCTTCACCAGTTACGGGGCGTTCTGGATCTGGTTCGGACTGCTTGTGACGATGACCCACAACGGGTGGCTCCCCTCGGTCGGCACGTCTGCGATCGGGATGGTTCTTCTCGTCTGGGGCGTGTTTACCGTCGGTATGTGGATCAGCACGTTCAAACTCAACTGGGCGCTCTGGAGCGTTTTCCTCGTTCTCTCGGTGACGTTCTTCCTGCTCGCCTTCGGTGACCTGTTCGGGATGCCGTCGCTCACTCGGTACGGTGGCTACCTCGGACTCGTCACCGCCGCTGGTGCGTTCTACGTCAGCGTCGCGGAAGTGACGAACTGGAGTTTCGACCGCGAGGTTCTCCCGCTCGGGGACGCGCCGCTCGGGTCGACGCCGAGCACCCCCGACTCTGTGAGCGTCGCCGACGACTGACCAGCAGCGACGACACCGCTGCAATCTCTCTTTTCGACGTACCGACCGTCCCTCTCGGCAATCGATTTCACATCGGCTTCGTCCTACTCGCTTTCCCCGAGCGGGTGTTCGACGTATGAGAATCCATCGCTGACGGAGAGATGTGGGGCGCCGAACGGGTTCCACCACGGTGGAGAACGCCCGACTCAAGGGGCTGTTCTTTTTCGCCTACGCGATCAGTGACGTCGAGTCGGAGACGTAGAAAACGCGAAAAGAACCGATCGTAGTCGAACCCTGAGGCGTCCTCAGCCGTCGAGGTACGGCAGGTTCTCGGCCGTCTCCTCGATGGCGTCCTGGTTGGCCTTCATCAGCGCGGTCGTGTCCCAGATGCCTTCGACGAGCGCCTTGCGCTGGCCCTCGTTGACGGTTACGTCGACGGTCTGTCCGTCGTACGTCACCGTCTCCTCGGCGACGTCGATGTCGATCTCGGCGTCGGGGTTCTCGTCGACGAAGTCCTGGATTTCCTCGACCGTCTCCGAGTCGGTGGTGACGGTCGGGAGTCCGAGCGCCAGACAGTTGCCGGCGAAAATCTCGGCGAAGGACTCGCCGATGAACGCGTCGATGCCCCAGCGCATCAGGGCCTGAGGTGCATGCTCGCGCGAGGAGCCACAGCCGAAGTTGGAGTTGACGACCATAACCGAAGCGTCCTGGAAGCGCTCCTCGTTCATCGGGTGGTCCTTGGGTTCGTCGTTCTCGTCGAAGCGCTGGTCGAAGAAGGAGAACTCGCCCAGCCCGTCGAACGTGACGACCTTCATGAACCGCGCCGGAATGATCTGGTCGGTGTCGATGTCGTTCCCGCGGATGGGAACGCCCTTGCCGTGGACCTCGGTGACCTCCGGAATCTCCACTTCTTCGCTCATACGGACACCACCTCCTCCATCTCGCGAACGTCAGTGACTTCGCCGGTGACGGCCGCAGCCGCGACCATCTGCGGGTTCATCAGGACGGTCCGACCGTCCTTCGAACCCTGGCGGCCGACGAAGTTCCGGTTCGACGACGACGCAGAAGCCTCGTCGCCCTCCAGCTGATCGTCGTTCATGCCCAGACACATCGAACAGCCGGCGTTTCGCCAGTCGAAGCCGGCGTCCTCGAAGACGTCCTTCAGCCCCTCTTCTTCGGCGGCTTTCTGGACGCGCTGGCTGCCGGGGACGACGAACGCGCGCACGTCATCTGGCACCTGACGGCCCTCGACGATCTTCGCGGCACGGCGCAGGTCCGGCAGTCGTGCGTTCGTACACGAACCCAGGAAGGCCACGTCGATCTCGTAGCCCTCCATCGTGTCGCCGGGTTCGACGCGCATGTGTTCCTGTGCCTGCCGGGCGGTCTCTTGCTTTTCCTCCGGCAGTTCCTCGGGTGCCGGAATCGGCTCGGTGACGCCGACGCCCTGACCGGGCGTGGTTCCCCAGGTGACGACCGGCTCCAGTTCGCTGGCGTCGATGGTGACGACGTCGTCATACTCGGCGTCCTCGTCGGAACGGATGGACTCCCAGTACGGCTTGAGTTCGTCGAACTTCTCGGGGTTGTTCTGGAAGTAGTCCGTCTCCTCGAGCCACTCGTAGGTGGTCTCGTCGGGGTTAACGTAGCCCGCGCGAGCGCCGCCCTCGATGGACATGTTGCAGATGGACATCCGCCCTTCCATGCCCAGGTTCTCGATGGCTTCGCCGGCGTACTCGTAGACGTAGCCGACGCCACCCTCCGTGCCCAGGCGACGGATGATCTCCAGAATGACGTCCTTGGCTTCGACGCCATCGGCGAGTTCGCCGGTGACCTCGATCTTCCGGACCTTCTGTTTGTCCATCGCGATGGTCTGGGTCGCCAGCACGTCGCGGATCTGGCTGGTCCCGATCCCAAAGGCGAGCGCGCCGAACGCGCCGTGGGTCGAGGTGTGGCTGTCACCGCAGACGATCGTCTTACCAGGCTGGGTCAGGCCCTGCTCCGGGCCGACGACGTGGACGATCCCCTGATCACCGGTCTCGGGTGAGAGGAACTCGATGCCGGACTCGCGGACGTTGTCTTCGAGTTCCGCCATCATCTCTTCTGCCGCGTCGTCGCTGTACGGCCGCGACTGGTCGGCAGTCGGAACGATGTGGTCGACCGTCGCCAGCGTCAGGTCCGGGCGCGCGACCTCCATGTCGCGCTCCTGGATCATCCCGAACGCCTGCGGACTGGTGACCTCGTGGATGAGGTGCAGGCCGACGAACAGCTGATCCTGTCCGTTCGGCAGCGTCGTTACCTTGTGGTTGTCCCAAACTTTGTCGTATAGTGTTCCCGAACTCATACTGTCTCGTCGCGTCCTTCGGTCCCCCGCTCGAAGACGCGCATCGCGCCGTCTCCCGTCGGAGGTGTGTGACTCACGTCTTTCATCGTCTGTTTCTCGCTCCGCTCGCGACGCCCGCCGTCGGACCTCCGGCCCAACGAGGATCGCGAACCGTCGGTTCGCTCACCGCCATCCGCTGCGACCGTCTGACCGCGTCGGAAGACGACGGTCTCACCGAACGACTCGTCGGTGTAGGGGTTCGTGTGACTGACGTCTTTCATTGCGTCTGTCATGGTGTTACTCGGCGTCGTCGCCCCAGGCGAACAGGTCGCGCAGGCGACCGCCGACCTCCTCGATCTGGTGGTTCTGTTCCGCGTCGCGATACTGCTTGTAGGCCGGCCGGTTGGCCTGGTTCTCGGTGATCCACTCGCGGGCGAACTCGCCATTCTGGACGCCTTCGAGGATCTCCTCCATCCCCTCGCGGTTGATGACTTCCTCACCGCGGGTGAGACCGCCGTACTCGGCGGTGTCGGAGACGGAGTTCCACATCTCCATGTGGCCGCCTTCGTACATCAGATCGACGATGAGCTTGAGTTCGTTCAGGCACTCGAAGTACGCCATCTCCGGGCTGTAGCCCGCGTCGACCAGCGTCTCGAAGCCGACCTTGACCATCTCGGTGACGCCGCCACACAACACTGCTTGCTCGCCGAACAGGTCGGTCTCGGTCTCTTCGCGGAACGTCGTCTCGATGACGCCCGCGCGGGTGCAGCCGATGGCCTTCGCGTATGCGAGCCCTTCTTCTTTGGCCTCACCGGTCGTGTCCTGATAGATCGCAAGCAGGCCGGGGGTCCCCTCGCCCTTCTCGTAGTTGCGGCGGACCAGGTGGCCGGGCGACTTGGGTGCGACCATCATCACGTCCACGTCGTCGGCGGGACGGATCTGGCCGTAGTGGATGTTGAACCCGTGGGCGAACATCAGCGTGTCACCGGCGTCGAGTTCGTCCTCGATCTGGGCGTACACCGAAGGCTGGACCGTGTCCGGGACCAGCATCATGACCATGTCGGCCGCCGCAGCGGCGTCGACTGGGGTCATGACTTCGAGCCCTTCGTCCTGTGCTGCCTCGCGGGAGGAGGAACTCTCGCGGAGTCCCACGACCACGTCGACCCCGCTCTCGTGGAGGTTCAGCGCGTGTGCGTGGCCCTGGCTTCCGTAGCCCAGGATCGCGACCGTCTCGTCTTCGATGTTCGATACGTCTGCGTCCTCGTCGTAGTAGATCGGGTTGGTAAAGTCGTCAGTCATCGTCTGCTGTTACCTGCGTTGGGTTTCCGTCTTCAGTCACTGCTGCTGTGGGCTGTTCTCCGCGCGCCAGCGCCGCGTCGCCGGTCCGGACGACCTCGCGGATGCCGAACTGCTCGTACGCGTCGATGGCGTCGTTGATCTTCTGCTCGTCGCCGGTGATCTCGACCGTGATCGTCCGCGGCCCGGCGTCGAGCGTGTCACCGTTGTACATCTCGGTGATCGCCTGCACCTTGTCCGGCTCGTCGCCGTTGACTTTCAGGATGACCAGCTCGCGCTGGACGGCGTCCGGTTCGAGTTCGCGCACCGAGACGACCGGGATCAGCTTCTGGAGCTGCTTTTTGGCCTGCTCGATGCCCGGTTCGGGCTCCTCGATGACGATCGTCATCCGAGCACGGCTCTCGTCGGTGGTCGTCCCGACGGTGAGACTCTCGATGTTGAACTGCCGGCGGCTGAAGAGGCCGGAGACTTCGGCCAGCACGCCGGGTCGGTGTTCGACCAGCGCCGAAAGAACCACGCGGCGCGGTTCGTGCTCTGCCTCGACTTCGGGGTCGATGCGAATGCCTTGGTCGTTGCGCCGTCCCGTCGGCCGTTGCCGCTCGCCCGGGGACGGTCCTGGGAGTTTTCCTGTCATTGTTAGATGTCGTCGAGCATGTCCTCGGAGAGGGCGAACAGTCCGTTGTCGCCGCCGCTCGGGACCATCGGGTAGACGTTCTCTGCCGGGTCGATCAGCACGTCCACGACGGACGGCCCGTCGTACTCGATGGCTTCCTGGATGGTCTCCTCGACGTCGTCGTAGTCTTCGAGCCGCCAGCCGCGGGCACCGTACGCTTCCGCCAGCTTGTCGAACTCCGGAATCCACGGGTACTCCGAGGCCATGCGACGGCCGCCGTAGAAGCCGTCCTGCCACTGGCGGACCATGCCGATCGCCTCGTTGTTCAGGACGACGATGGTGATGTCGAGGTCCTCACGCACTGCGACGGTGAGCTCCTGACTCGTCATCAGGAACGAGCCGTCACCCTCGAAGGAGACGACCTCCTTGTCGGGTTCGGCCAGTTTGGCACCGATGGCTGCGGGCACGCCGTAGCCCATCGTACCGAGGCCGTGCGAGGAAACCCACGTCCGGGGCTCCGTGTAGGTCCAGTACTGGCAGGCCCACATCTGGTGCTGGCCGACGCCCGTCGTGACGATCGCGTCGTCGTCAGTCACGTCGTCGAACTGCTCGACGATGTACTGGGGCTTGAGCGGCCGGTCCTCCGGCATCTCGTAGTCCAGCGGGTACTCGTCTTTCCACGTCTGGCACTGCTCGCGCCACTCGGCGATGTCGGGCGCGCGCGTCATCGCGTCGTCCAGCTGGTCGAGCACCTCGCTGGCGTCGCCGAGCAGCGGGTAGTCGGCTTCGACGTTCTTCGAGACTTCCGCCGGGTCGATCTCGACGTGGATGACCTCGGCGTCCGGCGCGAAGCTGTCGATGCCGCCCGTCAGCCGGTCGTCGAAGCGCGTCCCGACGCCCAGCAGGCAGTCGGTCAGCGTGATGGCCATGTTGGCGTAGCCGGTGCCGTGCATCCCGGCCATCTCCAGGCTGAGTTCGTGGTCTTCGGGGAACGCGCCGATGCCGGGCATCGTCGTGATGACCGGGATCTCGTACTCCGTGGCGAAGTCGCGCAGTTCGTGCCACGCCTCGCCCTTGATGACGCCGCCGCCGGCCAGGATGACCGGCTTGTCGGCGTTCATCAGGCACTCGGCCGCGGCCTCGACGATCTCCTCGTCCGCCTCCTCCGGCGGGTTGTACGTGTCCGGCGTCTTCGGCTTGCCTGGCTCGACGGTCGTCTCCGGGATGGTGACGTCCTTGGGCAGGTCGACCAGGGTCGGTCCCTGCCGGCCTTCCGCTGCCAGCGCGTACGCGGTCCCGACGTCGTCGCCCACCTCGTCCGGCGACGAGGAGAAGTAGTTGAATTTCGTGACCGGCGCGGTGACGCCGATCGTGTCGGTCTCCTGGAACGCGTCGTTCCCGACCAGATCCGTGGGGACCTGGCCCGTCAGGGCGATCAGCGGGTCGGAGTCCATGTTGGCGTCGGCCAGCCCCGTCACGAGGTTGGTCGCGCCGGGACCCGACGTCGCCATACAGACGCCCGGATCACCGGAGACGATGCCGTAGGCGTCGGCGGCGTGCACCGCGCCCTGCTCGTGCGCCATCGTGACGTGCTTCAGGTCCGATTCGCTGTACAGCGCGTCGTAGACGGGCATGATCGCCCCACCCTGGACGCCGAACAGGTACTCCGCACCCGCTTTCTTGAGCGACGCGATGACCGCGTCGGCACCCGTCTCGATGGGTTCGACGTGCGTCTCCTCTTCGGGCTCGGTCGGTGCACCGCCTTCGGCCTCCGTTTCGACTTCGTCCGCGTGCGGTGTCTGTGCGCCTTCGCTCATGTGTTCTGCCTCCGTGTCTGTGATCGATAGTGCGTGTCGTGCATGTCTAGTACCCTCCGTTGCTCGTTGATGGACGATGCGTCAAAAGCCGTGATGTAGGTGATGGTAGGGGCTAGTGGGCCCCTACAATAATCTGCAGAATCACGAGCGCGTCGCTGGAGGCGGGACTGACCCGACCGCCAGCGCGCGTTGTCATCGGTACGATGGTACACCGTCCGAGCGGTATAATTCTTCCGAGTTGCGACTAGCTCTCCGTTTAGCCGCCGCTCGGGAACGGTCGCAACCGGAAGGGAGGTCATCTCAGACCCGGACCTCCTCTTCTTTGACGCCGACTTCGCGGGCGAACTTCTCCAGAACGTCCATGGTGACCCGCTGTTTCTCGGCGCCGTAGTCCTTGACGCGACGGGTTACTTCCCGGACCTCCTCTTCGGTCGGGTCGAACCCGGCGTCACTGAGCCGCTCGCGAACCGAGTGTTGCCCGGTGTGTTTCCCGAGGACGAGTTCGCGCTCGGCCCCCACCATCTCCGGCGTCATGACGCCCGGCTCGAACGTGTCCGAGTTCTCGATGACGCCCGCTGCGTGGATGCCGCTCTCGTGCGAGAACGCGTTTTCGCCGACGACCGGCTGGTTGGCCGGGACCGGAATCGTCGACCGGTCCTCGACCAATCGCGACAGCTCCGTGATCCGCGTCGTGTCGATGTTGGTATCGACGTCGTACAGACTTTCGAGGGCCATCACGACCTGTTCGTAGGCCGCGTTGCCCGCCCGTTCGCCGATCCCGTTGACCGACACCTGCGACTGGCTCGCGCCAGCTTCGAACCCGGACAGCGCGTTCGCTGAAGCCAGTCCGAAGTCGTCGTGTGTGTGAACGTCCACGCGCGCGTCGATCGCATCGACGACCGTCTCGACCATGTCGTACAGTCGCCGCGGCGTCGCGACGCCGACGGTGTCTGGGAGATTCACCCAGTCGGCGCCCGCCTCGTCGGCGGCCTGCACCGCATCGATCAGGAACTCCTCGTCCGTGCGCGTTGCGTCCATAGGCGAGAACATGCACTCGACGCCGGCCTCCTTGACACGCTCGATGGACTCGACGGCGGCATGTTTGGCCTCCTCCCGAGTCGCGTGCATGGAGTCCTGCAGTTGGACGTCGCTCGTCGATACGAAAACGTGTATCAGGTCGACGCCCGAGTCGATTGCAGCCTCGACGTCTTTCTCTACCACGCGGGCCAGCCCACAAACGTCGCTACGGCTTGTCGACTCGGCAATGTCTCGAACAGCCTCGAACTCCGCGTCGGAGTTGACCGGGAACCCAGCCTCGATGACGTGGGTGCCCATGTCGTCCAGCACAGCCGCTATCTCGCGTTTATCGTCGTACGAGAACGACGTGCGTGGCGACTGTTCGCCGTCGCGCAGCGTGGTATCGAAAATCCGTGCTTCTTCTATTTCAGAAGTGGAATCCAGTGTGCCCTGGAAGAACTCGATCCGCCGGGGATCCCGACGTGCCCTCATTGTTGGACATGATTACATCCATATCGACGCCACGCCTCCTATATAAAGTTGTCCTTGCAACTATTGATGTCTCGACGTTTGACACGTGTCGCCATGGGTGACTTTTCCCCTTTTTGGACCTCGAACCGCCCGAATCCCGGTGGTCTGTCGGAATCGTGCAGTAACTGGGGTTCCTCCCAGGAGGATGCAAGAGAGTTCGGTTCGCGTGCACGGTACACCCCGAACTGTCGACGTTCGAGCGTTACAAAGTGGCGAGGATTTTTGCCGCCCGCGCTCCTGCGCTGGGTATGGGCGATTTCGACCTCGACTTACAGGCGGTCGAGGACCAGATGGAAGACGACGATCGTGAGGGGAGCCACATCATCCTCGGCGTCCTCGACGGCTCGACACCCGACGGCGAGTGGTTAGCTGAGATCGAAAACGGTGCCGTACTCGTGCTGAACATCGACGGCGACGTGAACGAACTCGCTGCGGGCTTCGCGCGCGACGTCAAGGCCTCTGGCGGCGAACTCATGCATTTCCGAGACTTCCTCATCGTGACGCCACCCGGTGTTATCATCGACACCGAGCGGCTTTGAAACGAAACGACTGGTCCCGTTGAAACCCTCGATTCGGGACAGTTCGGTCAGCGTGCTGAATACATAGCGCGTATTCCCTGCTGAGAAAAATTCTCTAATCCGCAAGATTCCTTGTGACTCTACGAAGTCTTCGTTAGCGGATGGACAATCTTAATATGCGAAAGTCGCAATTGCCCGATGATGAATGGGTCCGACCAAGACTGGTGGACGAATCAGCTGGATATAGAGATTCTCGATCAGAACGCTCAGCAAGTCGATCCGATGGGCGAGGAGTTCGACTACGCCGAGGCGTTCGAGTCGCTCGACTTCGAAGCCGTCAAGGAAGACATCGAGGAGGTTTTGACGACGTCGCAGGACTGGTGGCCGGCTGACTACGGCCACTACGGGCCGTTGATCATTCGGATGGCGTGGCACAGCGCCGGTACGTACCGCACCACCGACGGTCGGGGCGGCGCGTCCGGCGGGACACAGCGCTTTGCGCCCGTCAACAGCTGGCCCGACAACGCGAACCTCGACAAGGCGCGACGCCTTCTCGAGCCGGTCAAGCAGAAGTACGGCCGCAAACTCTCGTGGGCCGACCTGATCGTTCTGGCCGGGAACGTCGCCCTCGAGTCGATGGGCTTCGAGACGTACGGGTTCGCCGGTGGGCGCGAGGACGCCTGGGCACCCAACAAGGCCGTCGACTGGGGGCCCGAAGAGGAGATGATGGCGGACAAGCGCCACGACGAAGAGGGCAACCTCCAGGGAGACCTGGCCGCCGACCACATGGGCCTCATCTACGTGAACCCGGAGGGCCCGGGCGGTGAACCGGACCCGAAAGAGTCGGCCAAGTACATTCGACAGTCGTTCGACCGCATGGCGATGAACGACGAGGAGACGGTCGCGCTCATCGCCGGCGGACACACGTTCGGGAAGGTCCACGGCGCTGACTCCGACGACAACCTCGGTCCCGAGCCCGAAGCGGCCCCCATCGAGGAGCAGGGCCTCGGCTGGGAGAACGAGTTCGGCGAGGGCAACGGTCCCGACACGATAACCAGCGGGATCGAGGGGCCCTGGACCCAGACGCCCACAGCCTGGGATATGACCTTCGTCGAGAACCTGCTCGACTACAAGTGGTGGCCCGAAAAAGGCCCCGGCGGTGCGTGGCAGTGGACCACCCAAAACGGCGAACTCGACGAGTCTGCACCGGGCGTCGCGGACCCGTCGGACAAAGAAGACATAATGATGCTGACGACGGACGTCGCGCTCAAGCGGGACCCGGACTACCGCGAGGTACTCGAGCGCTTCCGGGACAACCCACAGGAGTTCCGGGAGACGTTCGCGAAGGCCTGGTACAAACTGATCCACCGCGACATGGGTCCGCCGGAGCGGTTCCTCGGTCCCGAAGTTCCCGACGAAGAGATGCTCTGGCAGGATCCCGTTCCCGACGCCGATTACGAACTGATCGGGGACGAGGAGATCGCCCAGCTCAAAGAGGAGATCCTCGATTCGGAGCTGTCGATCTCCCAGCTCGTCAAGACCGCCTGGGCGTCGGCGTCGACGTACCGCGACAGCGACAAGCGCGGTGGTGCGAACGGGGCCCGCATCCGCCTCGAACCCCAGAACAACTGGGAGGTGAACGAGCCGGAGGAGTTAGAGACTGTCCTGAAGACCCTCGAAGTGATCCAGGAGGACTTCAACAGCTCGCGCTCCGACGGAACGCGGGTCTCGCTCGCGGACCTGATCGTGCTGGGCGGCTGTGCGGCCGTCGAGCAGGCAGCAGCGGACGCCGGCTACGACGTTGAAGTACCCTTCGAGCCGGGCCGCACGGACGCCACGCAGGAACAGACCGACGTCGAGTCCTTCCAGGCGCTCAAACCGGACGCCGACGGGTTCCGTAACTACTTCGGAGGCGACCTCGACCGACCGGCCGAGGAGTCGCTGGTGGACAAGGCGGAGCTGCTGAATCTGACGCCGCCCGAAATGACCGTCCTGGTCGGCGGCATGCGGGCGCTGAACGCCAACTACCAGCAGTCCGACCTCGGCGTCTTCACCGACCAGCCGGAGACGTTGACCAACGACTTCTTCGTGAACCTGCTCGACATGAGCACGGAGTGGGAGCCAGTCTCGGACTCCAGAGACGTGTTCGAGGGGCGCGACCGTGACACGGGCGAAGTCAAGTGGAAGGGTTCCCGCGTGGACCTCGTCTTCGGTTCGCACTCTCGGCTTCGAGCCCTCTCCCAGGCCTACGCGAGTGACGACGCAGAGGAACAGTTCGTGCGTGACTTCGTTGACGCGTGGGACAAAGTGATGAGCCTCGATCGCTTCGACCTCGAGTGATCCAGACCGTAGCGTCGTAACGGACTCGCTGCTCGTTTTTTCGATCCGTCGTCCGATAACCGCCGGTCACCTGAACGTGAGACGATGGCCGTCGGGATCGACGACGCGGACGCCGTCGGTCACCGTCTGGACCGATCGAGCCTCGTCTGCGACGGCGTCGGCCGCTGCCTCGGGATCGGCCGTCTCGAACCCGAGATCGACGTGAACGCCGCCACGGCCGTCGGCGAGACCGAGTTGCGGCTCCCACAGTTCGAGGTCGAACGGGCCGGCTGTGAGGCGAACACGCGATCGCTCGTCGCCACGCCCCATCACCTCCATGCCGAGCGCCCGGTAGAAGGACTCGGCCCGGTCCAGATCAGCGACTTCGAGGACGATTTCGAAGATGCCGGTGATCCCCTGCCCGTCGGTGTCGCGCTGGCCGATTTCGACGCAGTTGCCCGCCACGTCGTAGAAGTACAGCGACTTCGCGTCGCCGAACTGGTGTTCCACCAGATCGAACGACTCCGAGAGGCGGTCCCACCAGCGATCGTACTCCTCGAACGGTGTCGAAAACGCGTAGTGCGTGTGGAGTCCGCCCCGGGGGACACCCTCTGGCCGGCGGAGGACGAGATCGGTGTCGCCGGCAGCCAGCACTGCGTCCGTCTCGCTCTCGCGAACGGGCTCTAAGTCGAGAAAGCTCT
This sequence comes from Halorientalis brevis, assembly GCF_042678165.1. Lineage (GTDB taxonomy): Archaea > Halobacteriota > Halobacteria > Halobacteriales > Haloarculaceae > Halorientalis > Halorientalis brevis. Next base: position 28,733 of record NZ_JBHUDJ010000014.1, read on the forward strand.
CGTAAAACGACTGCGCACGGTCGAGATACTTGACTTCGAGCGCCAGCCAGCGGAGCCCAGTGAGCATACACCACGTTCTGCCCGTACAGTCTTAACGGTGGGCCACGCGTCGGCCGTGACTAGCTATCGTAGTCAGCAGAAATTTTCACTGTCCACGAGCGTCAGCAGGTCTGTTTTCCGGCTCGCAACGCCCTGACCGAGTAGACTGTGAGCAAAGACTTCTGGTGACTACTATAGCCGCTCCGGGTGCGGGTGCCCGATTCACTGGCCATCACGAGCTAACGTTGTTTGCCACTGGACAAATATTTCGAACAGTGAATGAACTATAGGGCGATGTGTTGCCAGTTAACGACCTTTTTTGGTTCCTCGGACCCAATAATCGGGCCATGCCGATGAAAGGATCGGGAAAGGCGACGGAGTTCCGGGAGATCGATCGCCGTGACGACGGTGTCGGGTGGATCGCTTTTCCCGACGAGACCATGCAGCGGGCGAGTCACGCGTTCGCAATCGACGGCGACGTCTGGGTCTGCGATCCCATCGACGTGGAGGGCCTCGACGACTTGCTCGCCGAGTTCGGCGACGTGGCAGGCGTCGTCATCCTGCTGGACCGACACAAGCGGGACGCGGCAACAGTCGCGAATCGGCACGGCGTGGCCGTCCACGTGCCCGACTGGATGGACGGCGTCGTCGACGAGATCGACGCACCGGCCGAACGAATCCACCTCGAACTGGCCGACACCGGCGTCGGCGTTCACAAACTCGTCGACAACCGGTTCTGGCAGGAAGCCGCGCTGTACATCGAGGATCGAGACGAACTCATCGTTCCGGAGTCGGTCGGCACTGCCGACTACTTCCTGGTAGGGAGCGAGCGTCTGGGCGTTCACCCGATGCTCAGGATGAAGCCGCCGAAGAAACTCCGCCGATTCTCGCCGGACCGAGTGCTCGTCGGTCACGGTGCAGGCATTCACGACGACGCGAGCAAGGCGCTCTCTGACGCCGTCGCAGGTGCACGAGCGCGGACGCCAGGACTCTATCTGAAGAATCTCCGAAAACTGGTGTTGGGGTAGCCCCTGTTACGCGATAGCAATCTCGACGTCCTGGAGGTAGGAGTCCTCCCACTCGCGACGATCGGCCAGCGCACTTTCGCCCTCTTCGGTCAGTTCGTAGGAGTTCGTTCGGCGGTCGATCTGCCCTTTCTCGACGTAGCCTCGCTCGACGAGTTCGTCCAGATTCGGGTAGAGCCGACCGTGATTGACGTCACCCTCGTAGTAGTCTTCGAGTTCGGCCTTGATCGCCAGCCCGTATGCTTCGTCCAACCCGGCAAGGACGTATAGAACGTCTCTCTGAAACGCGGTAAGGTCGTGCATTGTTCATAGTTCTGTTGTGTTTTGACAGAGATAAAATTGTTGGCAGTCCAAAACCCGGTTAGAGTTACGTATTCCGACGATAGTTACCACTCAATAAATAATGATGTCATATTTAGCAATTGGTATATGCTGGCCACGGTCCGGTCGGTGAAATTATGTCTGCGACTGACGAAGGTGCTGTGTGGTCCACATCACTCGTGGTTTGGCCGAGACCCTGCTCCGGTTTGCTCGCGAACGTGACCCCGAGTCAGTCACAATCTCCCTTTCGGTGCGGACGGCCGCAGAGCTGGACGGCACGGATCTCGACGACGACACGCCCGTTTTTACACACTTCTATCTGCCGAACGCGGGAAAGTCCGTCAACGCGGTGTTCGGCGTCGATCTGGGGACGCCGGCCGGCCAGATTCAGGGCCGGTTCGTCTCACATCCGACCGGCGATCTCTCCGTGTCGAAACGGGACGACCTGGCAGAAGTCGTGTTCGTCGCCGTCCCGCCCTGGGAACGGGCGTCGCTGGCGGCGTTCGATCGGAAGGGGCGCCGCAAGGAACTCACAGTAGTCGATGCGGAACCGCCGGAAGAATCGGTGTCGCTGTGACGCTCGCGTCCCCGAACCGGGTACCAGATCAGTCCAGATAGCCCAGATCCTGCAGTTGCTCTGCGATCTCCGCGAACTCGGATTCGGTGAGTTCACCCCGGCGCTGGTGCTGGATGACGATACTTCGCAGGAGGAACCGAACGAGGTCGCTCGTACTGGAGAAACTCGTGCCCTCGATCGTCTCGTCGACGCGGTCGGCCAGATCAGTGGGAATCGAGACAGTAGTGTAATCGGTCATGTTGCTCCAAAGGGCGACCGGTCTGATAGGCATTGTGCTGGACGGCCAGGTCCGACTGCAAGGGGTAGGATTTTCGGTGTGGGAGCAGATAGTGATACGTAATGGGAGTTCGGCCACCGCAACAGGACGACGACGAACCGGATGCCATCGAGTTCGGCATTGCGGCGCTGGACGCACGACTCTCCGAAGTCGACATCGACTACCCGGCCACGGGCGAGACGATAATCGAGGCCCTCGGTGACGCCAAAATCCCCTACAACGCGACTGGGAATCGAATCGCGATCTCGGAGGTGATCGAGCGATCGAACGACGCGAGCTTCGAGTCCGAACAGGAACTGCTGAACGCGCTGCACCCCGTCTTCGAGGAGCTCCGCGAGTCCGCGTCGTCAAGCCTCTTCATGCAGCTGCGCGCACTCGTTCCGTTTTAATTCCCGTCGCCAGCGTCCCGTGACGCCGTGAGTTCTTCGGCCCCGTCCCGCTCTCGGAGGTCTGCGGCCTCCTGGGGCGTCGACTCCGCGCGTCGGCGGTCGCTCAACGATTCGGCCAGTTCCTCTAGTCTGCGCGTCTGCTCGCGGTTGAGCGCCACGATCATGTCCGAGAGGACGCCGAAAATCAGCAGCTGAACCCCGAAGATGATGGCCAGTGCGGCGACAACGGCGATGACCTCGTGTGAGGTTCGCGTCGTCAGCCACTCGATTGCGACGTACGCACCGAGCGCGACGCCTGCCAGCGAGCTCAGCACGCCCACGCTCCCGAAGTAAAACAGCGGGTTGTTCGTCTTCGCCATCTGGTACAGCGTCAGGATGATGACGCCGCCGTCTCTGAACGGGCGGAGATTGGTCTCGGACGCGTCCGGCCGCGCTTCGTAGCGAATCGGAACGACCTCCGTCTTGACGCCGTGTTTGACGCACTCGACAGCGAGCTCCGTCTCGATGCCGAAACCTGACGCGTTCAGACTCAGCCGGTCCATCGAACTCCGAGTGAACGCGCGGTACCCGCTCAGAATGTCCTGGAGGTTCCGCCCGTGGATCCAGCGGAACGCGCCGTTGATGAGTCGGTTCCCGACCTGGTTGAGTCGGGACATCGCACCCGTCTCCATGTCGGCGAACCGGTCGCCGATGACGTGTTCGGCTCGTCCCGAAAACAGCGGTTCGAGCATCGCGTCTGCGTCCTCGACCCGGTAGGTATCGTCGCCGTCTAGCATCAGGACGTACGGTTCGTCGATGTAGCGGAGGCTCTCACGGACGGCCTGTCCCTTGCCACTGCCGGACTGGACCTCGACGCGAGCCCCGTGGTCGGCAGCGATTTCTCTGGTGCCGTCCGTCGAATCGCCGTCCATGACGAGGACGTTCTCGAAGCCCTGCTCGGTGAAGTCGTCGATCACTGTGCCGATCGTCTCGGCTTCGTTCAGCGTTGGAATGAGTATACACACGTCCGAGCGGTCGGGCATCGTCGCAGTATGGTCACCACGGTCGCAAAAAGGTACGGTTCCTCCCTCGTCTCGCCAGACCGGTCTCACGTGTCAGTCCCCCTGCTCAATCGTCTGCGCGTTGGTCACTCATGTGTTCCCAGATCTCTGTACAGCCACACCCATCCGCCACGTCGTCGAGGTGTTCGGCGTCGTCCCCTGACTTGTTGTCGGACATAGTTACTCAGACTCTGAGTAACTATAGGCGTGTCATCTGATAAGTATCTTTCGGCAAACTTAGAAGGCGGGAAGGCGAACGACGCTGACATGACTGAGGAAGCGGTCGGGATGCTCGACCGATTGGGGTTGACAGAGTACGAGGCGACGGCGTTGACCGAGTTGCTCACGCTCGGCAGAACGACGGCACCGAACCTCGCCGAAGCGACTGGCATCCCGAAAGCGCGCATCTACGGCGTCCTCGACTCGCTGTCGGATCGCGGGTACATCAAGATCATTCCGGGCCGGCCCAAGGAGTACCAACCCAAATCACCGGCGGAGATACTCGAACGAGCGAAAGAGAACCGTCGACAGGACTACGAACAGTTCTGCCAGGAACTCGCCGACCTGGAGGACGCGTTCCTGGCGGAGTTCCAACCACGCTTCGAACGCGCCAGTCAGGACATCACACCGACGGAAGAACTGTTTCACGTAGTGGACGTCGGGGAACCGAGCGAACGCGAGACGCGACAGCTCTACCACGACGCGGCCGAGCGCATCCGCATCATCACGAAGAGCTTCGAGTACTTCGAGGCCGTTCGCTCCGCCTTCGAGGACGCACTCGCGCGGGGTATCGACGTGGACGTCCTCTTTCTCCACCCGGACCAACTGATCGAAGAGAACCGACCGATTCAGGAGGACCGGGTCGAGCGGATGGTGGACGAGTACCCATCGGTCGACCTGCGGTTCAGCGAGGAGAAACTCCCCTGGCGCGGGACCATCATCGATCCGAGCATGGACTACGAAACGGGGAACGCCATCCTGCTCGTCGAAGAAAAAGAGATTCCACTCCACATGCGGCAGGCCGCTATCACTGACAACGGATCGTTCGTTGCCGGACTCCAGCGCTACTTCGACCTCGTGTGGGAACACGAGAGCGTCGGCGAGTATCCATCATAATTGGCACGGACCGCGGGATATATTAGCTGTCTCTAGTATCTCAGCATATGCGCGTCCTCTATCTGACCGAAGAAGCGATTTCTTTCAGTGACGCGCTTGTCCGAGGGGGCGCGATCCACGTCCGCAACGTGGTTACGGGACTCAGAGACCGGGGTCACGACGTGTTCCTGCTCGATTGGAACACCGAGCCAGAGCGGCCGTTCCAACGGTCAGTGTCACCCCGGAGCCGGTTCGTCGAGGGACCGCTCAGAACGGTGGTCCGAGCAGTACAGGTCGGGAAACGAGAGTCCGTCGACGTGATCGTCTCGAAGACCCGGAAGACCTACCTTCCGGGCCTGATCGCTGCACGGCGACTCGGCGTCCCGCACGTCGTCCACGTCGGATCGAGTCTCGATCCGCCCACTGACGGACTCTCCCGTCGACTGGATCTCGCGTCGTTCACGGCGCGTCTGCGAGCACCCCACGACGGATACTTCGTCGTGTGTGATCACATCGGTTCACAACTCCGTACGAGAGGCGTCGCGGCCGACCGAATCTTCAACGTCCAGAACGCCGTGAACATCGACCGGTTCCACCCGGAAACGGTCCCGACGCCGCTGAGCGACCGCTTCCGCGACCGAATCGATCAGGACGGGGGCGGGTTCCGGTTGGGATTCGTCGGAGGGCTCCAGCCGTACAAGGGTCTCGATGACCTGGCGACCGCGCTCGATCAGGCAGACGCGGACCTGCACCTGCTCGTCGCTGGCGACGGTCCCGAACGGAGTCGACTCGAACGAACCTACGGTGCGGCCGCGACGTTCCTCGGCTCGGTTCCCTACGAGCAGATTCCCGCGCTGTACCACGAGTTCGACGCGTTGGTACTCCCGTCCCACACAGAAGGGTTGCCCCGCGTCGTCCTCGAGGCGCAGGCGACAGCGACGCCGGTCGTCGCTACGCGCGTGGGTGGCGTTCCTGAGGTCGTCCGGGACGGGCAAACGGGCCTCCTGTGTGAGGCGCGCGACCCGGCCGGCCTGGCGGCTGCACTCGATCGCCTCGCGGCGGACGACGCCGAACGTGCCCGACTTGGACGCGAGGGCCGGGCGGCAGTCGAGGGCGAGTTCTCGTGGACGGAGCTGTACGAGCGGTACGAGCGGTTCCTCGAACAGGTGATTGCCCTCGATGACCGACGTTGATCAGGCGATCCGTGACGTAGTCAAGGGTGCAAGCGTCGTCACCCTGGGATTGTTTCTGGAGCTTCTCATCGCCTTCGTCGCGCAAGTCGTCGCGGCCAACTACCTCTCGGTCGCGGACTTCGGCGGACTCACCGCCGGGACCGCCCTGTTGGACCTCGGCGCCATTGTGGGTGGGCTCGGTCTCGCGTCGGGGTTAACCAGGTACCTCCCGCGGGTCGACGAGGCCGAAAAACGGATGCTCGTCCTCGCGTCGGTCGGGATGGCGCTCGTCACGTCGACGCTCCTCGGCGCAGCGGTCGCACTCAACGCGTCGTTCATCGCCTCCACAGTGTTCGGGAACCCGAACGTGACGGTCAGCATTCGAGTATTCGGAGCCGCCATCCCGTTCGCGACGCTGTTGAACGTAGCCGTCGGTGGCATCCGCGGCCAGGAGCGGTCGACCTACTGGGTGTTCGTCAAGAACATCGTCCACCCGATCGTCCGCATCACGCTGGTAGTCGGGGCGGTGTTGTACGGCCTGGGACAGGCCGGACTCGCAGGGGCCTACGCCGTCCCGTACGCAGTCAGTGCGCTCATCGGTCTCGTCCTCTTACACCGGACCCTTCCCCGCTCGCGTGCACCGTTGAATCGGGACCGAGTCGAAGCGGTGACGCGCTATTCGTTGCCGTTCACCGTCAGCGAAATCTCCGGGTTCATCTATCGAAGCATCGATATCTTCCTCATCCTGTACTACATCGGCGATGCGGCAACCGGGATCTACGGGGTCGCCTACGCGGCCGTGAGCTTCATGGGAGTGTTCTCGACGGCGTTCAACTTCCTGGCCACTCCGATCGCGAGCCGGCTGGAGAACGACGCGGCCGTCGACGACGCGATGGAGATGTTTCGGGCAGTCGTCCGGTGGCTGATCGTCGCCAGCGTCTGTGCGCTGGTGCCACTCGGCGTGTTCGCGACCGACTTCATCGTCAATATCTACGGCTCTAAATACGCTGACGGGGGGATCGTCCTGACGGTCCTCGCGGTCGGGTTCGCGGCGAAAAACGTCCTCAGCATCAACAACTCCATCCTGGAGGCCGTCGGTCGGTCGAAAATCCTCTCGTTCAACAGCGCTCTCGCCGCCGTCACAAACCTGGCCCTCAACGTGGTACTCATCCCCAGATTCGGGATCATCGGTGCCGCACTCGCCACCACGGCGTCGTTTCTCCTCCGGGACGGACTGGCTGCCGTGCAGGTGTATCTCGCACTGGGCGAAACGCCGCTCGTCTGGCAAGCCACCCGACCGATCGCACTCGCAGTCCCGATCCTGGTGGTCGTGTGGCAGGTCGTCTCGCCCGCGACCCCGTCGACGCTTCTCTGGCTGATCGCAGTAACGGGACTGACGGCTCTCGTCTACGCGGTGACGGTGCTACTCACGTTCGGCCTCTCCGAGACGGAGACGATGATTCTCCGGTCGGCCGAAGAGCAGTACGGACTCGATCTCACGCGCTTCGACGGGCTGATCCGCTGGCTCTCTCAGCGATAACTTTCGCCGAACCAACACACCTAAATCGACTGCTCGGACATCTTCCGACAATGGGTATCGATCCGCGATACGCCCTCTCTGAGATCCGAAAGAACTTCACCTCGCTCAACTGGTGGCGAAATCGGGTGTTCGTCCCGTTCGTCATCGGGACTGCGACGCAGTTTCATCCAGGGTATCCGGGGTACGACGAGGGGATTCACGTCATGGAGGAAGACTGGGACACGATGATCGTCCTCGACGCCTGTCGAGCGGACTACTTCGAGCAGGTGGTCGATCTGGACCAGTACGACGAGTACGACAGCCGCGTCAGTTTGGGAAGCCACTCGAGCGAGTGGACCCGGCAAAACTTCCAGGGCGAGTCGTTCGGCGATACGGTGTACGTCTCGGCCAACCCGCACACGTCACTGGAAGCCGGCGACGCCTTCCACCACATCGTCGAACTCTGGGAGACGGACTTCGACGACGACGCCGGCGTCGTCCTTCCAGGCGCCGTCCGAGACGCCGCTATCGACGCCTACGAGGAGTTCCCTGACAAGCGGCTCATCGTTCACTTCATGCAGCCCCACGGCCCTTTCCTCGCGACCGAACGAGACGACTACGACGAGCAGTCGGCCTACTGGCAGGCGTACGTCGAGAACCTCGAGCTAGTCCTGCCGTACGTCGACGACATCATCGACGCCGTTCCGGGGAAGACCGTCGTCACGGCCGACCACGGACAGGTCTTCGCCAGCGGGCTGAAAGAACGGCTCGGCATCGGCGGCCACAAGGCTCGACTACGCTTCCCGTCGCTGGTCGAGGTTCCGTGGGCAGTCCGCGACGGAGAACGACGTGAGATTCGGACGGGCGAGATCAGCGAAGCTCAGGGGGAACAGGTTCAAGACCGACTCAAAGACCTCGGGTACGTCTGATCAGTCGACGTATCCCAGGTCCTCGAGTCGCTGTTTCACCTCGTCGCTCTCCTCGACGTCGGGTAAGTCTGTGTCCGTGGCTCGGGCCGCTTCGAGGTGCTCCTCGAGGACGTCGGTGAATCGTTCGACGGTCTCGGGATGCTCCCCGCTCACGTCCCGGGTTTCACCCGGGTCCGCCGACAGATCGTACAGCTCGACGTCGTCGGCCTCTCGATCCCAGAGACACTTCCACTCTGGCGTTCGCGTCGCCAACATGTCACCACCGCTCGAAGTGCAGATGACGACTCGTTCTTCGCGGTCCTCGCCCTCCATGAGCGGTTCCAGGCTTCGTCCCTGTGCCGCGTCCGGCGTTTCGGTGTCGGTGAGATCGTACAACGTCGGCGGAACGTCGATCAGCGACACCTGTTGGTCGATTTGCCGGCCGTCGCGACCGGGGACGTCGAACACCAGCGGCACGTGGACGAGTTCGTCGTAATTGTATGGGTGGTGCCCGTAACGGTCGTGTTCGCCGAATGCCTCCCCGTGGTCGGCGGTCACGACGACGGCAGTGTCCTCTCTTGCCCCCTGTTGTTCGAGCTTCCGGAGGAGACGGTCGAGATTGTGGTCCATGTATCGAATTTCCGCGTCGTAGAGGTCGAGCAGGTCCTCGCGGTCGTCGGCAGTGAGCGACTCGGGGTCTTCCTGCATTCGACCGTTGAGGTCCGCCTTCCGGCGAGTCGAGAGCGGTTCCATGTCGAGTTCCTCGACGAACCGATCCGGTGGCGTGAACGGGTAGTGAACGTCCATGTAGTGGAGCCACATGAAATAGGGCGTGTCCCCGTCCCACTCGGTCTCGAACCAGTCGATCGCGCGGTCCGTGATCTCGGTGGCTGGGGTATAGGCTGACGTGTCCGTCGTCATCGTCAAGTAGTGCCACCCTCTCCGCAGGACGCTGTAGAGCAACGAGTCGGCTGGTACGTACTTATCGACGACGTTCTTGATGGTGAGGGCGTCGTCCTCCGATTCCGCCCCGTCGTTGAACGTATCGAACCCGTGGTTGTAGTTTTTCTCCGGCCCGAGGTGCGGATTCGAATGGTATCCGACCGTCGTCATGCCGCCGTCCCGGAGCGTCTCCGAGAGGAACGGTCTCCGCTCGTCGAGGTAGCGGTACCCGCCATACATCGCGGGATACGTTCCGGTGAGGATGGTCGGGAAACTCGACGGCGTGTTCGGGCCGTTGGCGAACGCGCGGGTGAACGAAAAGCCATCCGTGGCGAGGCGAGACAGGGTCGGGGCAGGCTCGACCGGACGGTCCGAGTCGAGCGCCCTGTCGTACCTGAGACTATCGATGGTTACGAGGAGGACGTTGGAGACGGCCATTTACTGGTGACTTTCGACACCTCCCACATGAGTTTTTCTTGTCGTGCAAAAGGCACCAACCCAGTTAGGAGACGATCGCCGAATCTGTATAATCCAAACATATACAGTCCCCTCAAGCGGTCATACCAATAACGTCAGCCGCCTATGCCACAACACGCCATCCTCATCACAGTCGATTGTCTGCGGTACGACCGCCTCTCCGCCTTCGGGTACGACCGGCCCGTTTCGCCGACGATGGATGCCCTCGCGGCAGAGGGAACGCACTCCGACGAGGCGATCGCGACGGGTCCGAACACGCGAACGAGTTTTCCCGGCATCCTCTGCTCCACCTATCCGCTGATGTACGGAGGCTACGCCCAACTGACGGAGGAACGCGACGTCATCAGCGAGACGTTCAGAGAGCACGGTTTCCGAACCGTCGGCGTGAACACGAACACCCAACTCCACTCCCGGTTCGGGTGGGATCGAGGCTTCGACGTCTACTACGATAACGAGCGAACGATCGTCGACGACCCGGAAATCGAGATCGAAAAGGGTGAGGATGCGTCGTCTCCAATTCATGACGCCCTCGAAACCACGAAGTCGAAGGTCTACAGTTCTCTCGACCAGGATGGCGTTCCGTATCGGATTCTCGAATCGATCTATCGCCGGGTGGGGACCCGCACGCCGCCGCACACCTCCGCTGCTGACGCCGTCGACACGGCATTCACGTACCTCGACGCGCTCCCGGACGAAAAGCCACTGTTCCTGTGGGTGCATTTCATGGAGCCTCACTCGCCGTACGTCCCACCGAAGTCCTATCGCGACGAGTTCTTGGACGAACCGCTGTCGAGCGGCGAAATGTGGCAGATAAACGACAAGGTAAACTCACACGAGGACGAGGCGACGGACCGAGAGGTATCGATCATCTCCGACCTGTACGACGCGTCGGTGAAGGAGGTCGACGATCAAATCGGGCGACTGATCAACGGGCTACGCAAGCGCGACTACTGGGACGACGCTATTACGATCCTCTGTGGCGATCACGGCGAGGAGTTCCGGGAACACGGTGAACTGGCGCACGGCGGTCGACCCTACGACGAACTCGTCCGCGTACCGTTGATCATTCGATCGAACGACGAAACGGTCACGTCTCTCGACGGAGTGACGTCAACAATCGACATCGCACCGACGTTGCTGGACGCCACGGTAGACGATCTGAGCGTCCCCGAGAAGTTCCACGGTCTCTCGCTGTATCCGATCGTTCGGGGCGAGGAAGCGATGCCGGAGGACCGGGCGGTCTTCAGCCAGATCGCATCGGGTGGCTGGCGCGAAATCGATCTCAGCAATCGTATTACTGCGTGTCGAACCGACGAGTGGAAGTTGATCACGTATCGGCGAGACGACGAGGACGAGTTATACTACATTCCAGACGACCAGTACGAGCAACGCAACTGCGCGGCCGAACAGCCAGACGTCGTGGAACGCATGACCGAGCGCGTCGACGATCACTACGCGCTTGACGCATACGAACGCCACAGCATCAGGGACGCCGTCGAACCGGATCACCTCGGCGAACAGCTCGAAGCGCTCGGATACGTCGAGTGAGTGCCAGTTTACTCGTCGTCGCGTAGTTCCATGTATCCCAGCGCCTCGAGTTGCTTCCGGTCGACCTCGTCTTCCGGCTGGCGCGGATCTTCGACGTCGCGCTCGAAGACGTGATCGGGGATGTTTCGTTTGAGGCGGGAGACGACGGACTGATTGTCGGTAGCGACGTTCTCGTTTTCGTCCGGATCAGCGGTGAGATCGTACAGTTGTTCGCCGTCCCCGGTATCGATGTACTTCCAGCCGTCGTATCGGATCGCCACCGCCGGATCCCGGTCGTTTGGTTGGCCGAGAGTGACGACCTCCCGAGAATCCCCTTCGAAGAGCGGGGTCCCGAGGAAGTCGTAGTCGTCCGGATCGAGGCCGTGGAGCTGACAGATCGTGGGCGCCAGATCGAGCAACTGTCGCTGCTCTGTGACGGTCTCGCCACCCGCGGGATCGGTCGCTCGCTTGGCGAGCAGTGGCACGGATATCAACTCGTCGTACGGGTAGTTCCGGTGGAAGTAGTTGCCGTGTTCGTAGAATTCCTCCCCGTGATCGCTCGAAAACAGGAGGTTCAGGTCGCTCCAGAGGTCCTGCTCACGGAAGTACTCAAAGAGACGTGAGATGTGCTTCGAGCAGTACCGGAGGTCAGAGTCGTAGAGATCGATCAATAGCTCGCGTTCGGAGTCGGAAATTGCGTCGGGATCGGTCCCGGCGGTTTTCATCAGGTCGCGGATTCGTTCCTGTTCGACCGGGCGGTCGAGATACGCCGGTTCGTCCTCGTGGACGCCGTACGGACGGTGTGCTTCCATGTAGTGAACCCACAGGAAGAAGTCCTCGCGCTCGGTTTCCTCGAACCAGTCGATGACTCGGTCGGTGACCACCTCGGCACTGGTGTAGCCGCTGTGTTCGAAGGGTGTTTCCGGGTAGAGTTTCCGGTATGGCTCCTTCAGGAGGTCGTAGACTCTGTCAGCGCCGCGGCGCTGCAGTTGCTGGCTGATCCAGGAAGCGACCTTGTTCACGCGGTAGGCGACCAGTTCTCGCGTCGGCCGGTCAGTGTTCGCCTCGTCGAAGTACTCGTCGCGGCCGAGGTCGATCGTCTCCCCGTACTCGAACCCACCGTGAACGAGGCCGATGCCGGTCTGTGTCCCGATGACCGCCGTCTCAGTGCCGGCGTCCTCGAGCACCGGTGCCAGTTTCGGGACGGCATCGAGGTTCTCGTACGCGAGATAGCGTGACGTCTGGAACGACGGCACGGAGATGCGAGTGTAGGTCCCGTTGGAAAACGCCGACGCGAATCGCGTTCCCTCTTCGGTGATCTCGTCCAGGATGGGCATCGTGTCGCGCTCGTACCCGTACTGTCCGAGGTGATCAGCACGGAGCGCATCGACTGTCAGCAGTAGCGTCTTCATCGGTGATAGTACGTAATTATCCTGAGGTTTGATAAAGTATTTCGAGTGGCGTCACGAGTACGCCCGAATCAGGCCTCGATCTCCGAGAGCAAGACGCCCTGGTCGACAGCCGAACACAGTTCCTCGAACGCCTCGAACCCGTCCGCGAGTTGCATACAAGCCGGGTGCGCGAGGACGGTGCCGACGACGTCCGCGTCCCGATGGTCTGCGAGGTGGTCCAGCACCCATTCGACCCATCCCTCGGGTGAGCGAGATTCAGTACCGAACGGACCCTCGAACCCGGATTCGGCGACGAACTCCGGCGTCCGGAAGGCGTGATACACGTGCTCGTGATCCGGCGGCGTGTTGATCGGAACCACGGTTAGTTCGGATCGCTCCCGGACCGTTCCCCGCGGCTCGACGGCGTCTGAGTAGTGCGTGATCCCGTGATCCTGGAGGAGGTCTGCCGTGTGGCTGTCGTGACGGTACGCGTGATCTCGCCACGCGGTGATCCGGACGCCGAGTTGCTCGAAGACGTCGATAGTCTTGCGAATCTCGTGGGCTTGGAACGGGCGCGGCCCCATCCAGGACCCGACTCGGCCACCAGTCACTTTCCCGAGCGCACGCCAGGCTGCGTGAACAGGTGTCGTGAACCCCCAGTAGTTGTGACCGGCGAGTTCGACGTTGTCCATCGCAGCCAGTTCCGCCATCAGGTCAGGCTCCTCTGTGACGCACTTGCCAGTACAGAACAGCGTCACGGGAACGTCGTGTTCGGCCGCGATCTCGGCGTACTCGACGGCGGCTGCCACCTCAGTCCCGTCGAGATACGCTTGATCTCGGGTGTCCATCCCCATGTGATGGACGTCACCGGTGATGCAAACCGTCATTCGAGATAGCCGAGATCTTCGAGTCGGTCCTGGACCTCTTCGCGGGCCGCATCGGTAGCGGCCTCGAACGGGATCGGCTCGCAGGTCTCGTGCTCCACGTCGCCGAACAGCGGGAGCGGCCTGCCGTCCATGTCCGTGGGGACGGCGCAACCGACGCTCTGGAGCACCGTCGGTGCGATATCCGTAATCGAGATGGGTCCGTCGAGATCGGTCGCTTCGACGCCCGGCCCGTCGGCGAGGAACAGTCCGGTCCGGACGTTCTCGGCCTCCCAGCGACCGACGTCGGAGAACACAGGGTTCGACCCGATCGCACCGCTCGTATGGACGCCGGGACGCTGGTCGAAGACGATCTCCGGTGCGTCCTCGGTGTAGGGGCCGTCGTAGGCCTCTTCGCGTCGCATAACGTTGCGGGCGATTGGCTCGCCGTCCTCGTCAGTGAGTTCCGACAGATCGTCGACGAGTTGCTCGACAGTGTCCGGATCGTCGTCGATGACGTACACGAGTCCCTGGCCGCTAGCTATCGCCTTCGAACGGTCCCAGTCGACCTTTTCCAGTTTCTGTTCGCGTTTGAATCCCTCCTCGTCGTCGGGGAGCTGCTCGGTGATTCGATCCGGGGCCAATTTGGTCACGAGACTGTGAATCCCGAGTTTGTGGGCGAGTTTCGAGAGTCGTTTCTTGTTGATGCCGTACTCCGTGAGCAGGTCTTTGGTCTCCCCTTTCGTGACGAGGTAGCCTTGCTCTTCGAGCCAGGAGTTGGCGTAAAAGACGGTGTCGACGTCCTTACAGCCGTGGTCGGACATCAGTACCAGGGACGCGTCGGGATGTGCATCCCTGATCGCCCCGATCTGTTCGTCGATGACTTCCCACGCTCGGCGGGTCGGCTCGCCACGCCAGAAGAAATGCTGGAGGACGTTGACGTAGAAGACGGTGCAGTGGGCGACGTCCACGTCTGTCTCGTCGAGGCGTTCACGGAACGTCACCAGCCGCTGCTCGATCAAGTCGACGAGTCCGTCAGCCGCCGTCCGGTCGTCCTTCGCCGTGACCGGTGTCTCCGGATGGAGACTGTACCCGTCCGCGTCGAGGCGCTCGCCCAGTTCCGCTGGGTGCGTGTAGTTCTCCTGCTCGCTCCCGGGCCCACCCGCGATCATGAACTCCTCGACTTCGAACGGCGGATACGTCATCGGGAGGTTCATGATACCGGCCGACAACCCCTCCCGGTTGAGGTAGTCCCAGTAGTTAGCGCTCTTGAACGAGCGCGAGTCCGGCGTCGTGAGGGTTTGTCGGTCGGTATCGATCGTCTCCCACCAGAAGACGCCGAGTTTCCCCGGATTCTTCCCGGTCGAGTAGCATCGCCAGTTCGGACACGTGACTGGCGGGAAACAGCTGTGCATGTCGGTCCACACCCCACGGTCTCGGAGGGCCTCGATGTTGGGCAACCGTCCCTCGTCGAGCCAGGGTTCGAGCAGCGCCCAGTTGGCCCCATCCAGACCGAGTACGATTGTTTCAGTCATAGTTAACAGAAGTTCGTCGCCCGGAACTGGTCGTACAACCGGACGACGTTGGATTCGAGTTGGTTTTGAAATGCTGTCATTGAGAATTTTTCGACCCGTTCGCGCGGCTCAGATTCGATCCCGTCACGCTCGAACCGCGCGACCGCATCCCGGATACCGGCGGCCGTCCCGTCGTGGAGCAGACCGTTCTCCCCCTCCTCGACGAACAGTCCCGGAAATCCCTCGTCGCGGGTGAGCACTGCCTTGCCACTTGCGTTGCCCTCGATGGGAACGATCCCGAAATCCTCGTTGTAGGCGTTGAACACGAGTGCTCGGCAGTTCGCGAGCAACTCGAACTTCGCGGACTCGTCGACGAATCCCCGATAGTCGATGCTGTCGGCACGACGAATGCGGGCCATCACGTCGTCGCTCACGTCACCGCGGCCGCCAGCCAGCACGAGTCGATTGTCGGTGCCAGCGAACGCCTCGACGATCGCAGGAATGCCCTTCTCCTCGTCGAGGCGGCCCAGGTGAAGGTAGTACCCCTCGTCCCCGCGATCCTCGTATTCGTCGACGGCGACCGGGGGATAGAGTACCTCCGAGTCACGCTCGTAGTACTTCCGGATACGGCGGGCAACGATCGGACTGTTGGCGAAGTAACCGTCGACGCGGGCGTCCACGGTGGCATCGCGCATGCGCAGGTACCGCAACAGTGGGCGAGCCAACTGGCCGACCAGCGAGTCTTTGCGGTCGTGATAGCGGTCGTAGAACCACCGTGCCGGCGAGTGGCAGTAGTTGAGATGGAGGGTGTCATCGGGCGTAATTACGGCCCGGGTGGTCGCCCCAGACGTGAGCAACACATCTGGACGACCGAATTCGCGCCAGTCGACGTCTTCCCAGAGGGCGTACTCGAACACGCGGCCGACGCGAGTCTGGAGCCGCCGGAGGGGACCGGGCGAGAGCGTGTCGGTCACGTCGACGAACTGCACGTCACCGTATGGATTGGTCGTGTCGGGATCCGGTTCGCCGAGTGTGTACACGCGGTCACACCCGAGCGCCTCGGCGAGTTTCGTCACGAGGTACTCGGCCCCGCCCCACGCGTTGACCCCCCAGTGGGCGACGGCGACCTCGAGGTCACTGAGGTCTGTCGACGCGTCGGCGTCCGTCATTGTATGGCAACTCCGTGGGCGCATCTATAAGTATACCGACGTTTTCTCACCGCCACTTCACCATCCCGTAGAGATAGCCGCTCCCGACTACGGCAGTGAACACGAACAGCATGACGAACTGAACGACTTTCTCGGCCGATGGTCCGGCAAGGAGGCCACGGATGCGCTCCGGAACGAACTCCCCGATCAGCTGGCCGATGAAATCGTACTCCTCGCCGGTCGAAGCCGGGAGAAAAACTTCCATCCCGCGTTTCGAGTAACCTTGCCAGAACGCCCGGTCGAGAAGCCACTTCGGATCGGTCCGGTAGTCGTACACCTTGTGCGCAACGCGCGCACGTGGGTTGTAGTAGACCCCGTGTCCGTACTCGTCAGCGAGACGTGCACACAGTTCCGTCTCCCCGCCCTGGAGGTTCTTATCGCCCTGCCGGCCACCGATGTTCGTGTCGAACCCATCGAGTTCGAGGAACACGTCACGCCGGAAGGAAATGTTCGACCCGAACGTGTTGCGGACCTCTCCAGGACCGTCGGCGAATCCGCGGTGGGTGACGCCGACGAGCCAGTAGAACTCCTCTGGGAGGAACGTCGGTCGGCCTGCGACCCACGCGGGCGTCATTTTCCCCCCTGCGGCCAGTGCGTCCTTGTCTTCGTACGCCTCGACGAGCTCTGCAACCCAGTCTGGATCCGCGATGGCGTCGTCGTCGATGAACGCCACGACGTCACCGGTCGCGACCTCGGCACCGTTGTTTCGGCTTTCGAGGAGTCCGACGTTCTCGTCGTTGCAGTGGGTCACCACGTCGTCCCGGTCGCCGTAGTCGCTTCGGAACCGCTCGGCGACGGCCTCGTTGCCGTCGCTGACGAGCACGAGCTCGATATCGTCGTACGTTTGAGCGAGCACGCTCTCGGCAGCGTCGGTGAAGGCCTCGTAGCGGTCGAGGGTGTGTGTACAGAGAACGACCGAGACACGCATATTCCGCAATCAGCATTCACGTTAAAAAACCGTTTTCCTTCGACAGTGGACGGTCATTCTGTGGTCCACTCGTCGAGTTTGCGGGTCTCGTTGCCACCGGTCCAGTAGATGGTAATCTTGTCTGTCGACGAGACCGACCTGCTGAACGCGCTCCCTCGGCTGAGTTGGATACCGTCTCCCTGTTTGACACGCGTCGTGTTGTTGACGTTCGCGACTGCTGCCCACGTAACGTTCACGTTGCCGTTCGTCACGAGCAATTCGCCAGCAGGAAGTCTGTCCCCTTCCTCCTTTGTGACGAGGAGCGTGTCACTCTCGTCGAAATAATTGAACGTGAAGTTCGCCGACGGGGGACCAGTGTCTTCCTCCTCGGCGAACAACACGGCTGCCCCGAGCCCACCACCGATAACGACAGTGAATACGAGCAGCGTCGCGACGGCTGCGACGTTGTTTATCGTGACTGCTCGTTGGTCGCCGACGAACGAATCTGAGGTGTCCCGATCTCCGAACATCGTTTCTCCACGAGCCACAAGCCATCGCGGCGTTCTGGACGCAGTGTATAGTCGTTGGCGCTTGAAGGAACGTGAGCCTTGCGGGCGACTCACCTGTCGAGTTCCGGAATCAGTCGACCGAACTTAGCCAGTGGATTTGACAAAGCTTATCCGGGCGTTCGTTTTTAACCCGGTCAATGAGTCAACGCCGGGGGAGTATCGAAGATTTCGATATTAGCAACGCATTGAGAGACATCAGACGGTGGTATCACATCCCAACGCTCGTCGTCCTGCTAGCGTTCATGCTGTGGGTCCGGGTCCGCGGGTGGTCGAACTTCTACCGGAACGGAAACGTCCTGCTTTCGGGGAACGACGCCTGGTATCACCTTCGTCAGACGTCTTACACGGTACACAACTGGCCGCAGACGATGCCGTTCGACCCGTGGACGTACTTCGCCTACGGGACGAGTTCCAGTCAGTTCGGGACGTTCTTTGACCAGATCATGGCGACAGTCGCGCTGATCGTCGGGCTGGGGGATCCGAGTCAGCAAACTGTCGCGACGACAGTCCTGTTCGCGCCCGCGGTATTCGGGACGCTCGTGGCCATTCCGGTCTACTTCGCAGGGAAGCGTCTGGGTGGTCGGTTCGGCGGACTCGTTTCCGTCCTCGTCCTCGCGATGTCGACCGGTGGCTTCCTCCAGCGGAGTCTCGTCGGGTTCTCGGACCACCAGATCGGCGAAGCACTCTTCCAGATGATCGCGGTCGTCGCCATCATGGTGGCTCTCGCGGTCGCGCAGAAGGAACGACCGGTCTGGGAACTCGTCGTGAACCGTGAATGGAACGCACTCCGCAACCCGCTCGGGTGGTCCGCGCTCGCTGGCGTCGGCGTCGGCATCTATCTCTGGGTGTGGCCTCCGGGCGTTCTGCTGCTCGGTATCCTCGGCGTGTTCTTCCTCCTGCAACTCATCGCGGACTTCCTGCGAGGACAGAGTCCGGATCACGTCGCCTTCGTCGGCGTGGTCTCCCTGACCGTCGCGGGAATGCTCGCGCTCGTCCCGTTCAACACGTTCGAGATCTCTGCGACGAACTTCTCGCTACTCCAGCCGCTCCTCGCGTTTTCCGTCGCCCTCGGCACTGCATTCATGGCCTGGGTGGCCCGACAGTTCGAGGCCCGAGACATCGACCACCGCGCGTACCCGGTCGTCATCGTCGGGATCCTCGCTGCTGGGACGCTGCTGCTCAACCTCCTGACACCCGATCTGTACAATTTCCTCGCGAACAACGTCGAGCGCGTCGTCGGGTTCGGAACGAGCGCTCAGGCGGGGACTGTCGGTGAGGCCCAGCCGCTCCAACAGCCGATCAGTGTACTGTTCGCACACTTCGGTCTGACATTCGTGACCGCGTTCGCGAGCGTGCTCATCATCGTCCTCTCTCAGCTCCGGAACCGCAACGCACGGGCAGAGTCGCTGTTCGTGGTTGTCTGGGCAGTGATGCTGTTTTTCGCAACGCTCACGCAGTCGCGATTCGAGTACTACCTCGTCTTGCCCATCGCGGTGCTGAACGCGTACCTGGTGATGCTGCTCTTCCGGTACATCAGCACGACTGACGACGTCCACGACATCGAAGCGTTCCAGGTGCTGACGGTCGCGACCGTCCTCCTGTTGATCGTCGCGCCGCTCGCCGTGAGTTCAGGCCAGGGAGCGACGACGGCCTGGGAGCAAGGC
Organism: Halorientalis brevis; assembly: GCF_042678165.1. Lineage (GTDB taxonomy): Archaea > Halobacteriota > Halobacteria > Halobacteriales > Haloarculaceae > Halorientalis > Halorientalis brevis. Next base: position 48,157 of record NZ_JBHUDJ010000014.1, read on the forward strand.
CAGGCGAACTCCCCGAGTCCCGGCGTCGTTGGCTGGGATAGCAGCCTCTCCTGGCTCGAGAACAACACGCCAGCGGTCGGGAACTACGGTGGCGCCGGCAACAGTGACCAGATGCAGTTCCTCGGGACCTACGAGCGACAGAACGATTACGACTATCCCGACGGATCCTACGGGGTCATGTCCTGGTGGGACTACGGTCACTGGATCACCCAGCGCGGTGAGCGGATTCCGAACGCGAACCCCTTCCAGCAGGGCTCGACGCAAGCCGCGAACTTCCTGCTGGCTCCCAACGAGACCCAGGCCAACGACGTGCTGTCTCGCATGGAGGAAGACGACGCCAAGACCCGCTACGTCATGGTCGACTGGAAGATGGTGAACACCCAAAGCCGCCTCGGCGGGAAGTTCTTCGCCCCGATCGTCTTCTACGACGACGGGAACGTCTCGCAGCAGGACTTCTACAACACCGTCTGGGCCATCCAGGGTTCGACCCCGACGACCGCCTATCACCTTCGGTCACAGCGGTACTACGATAGTATGGTCAACCGGCTCTGGCACTTCCACGGGAGCGCCCAGACGCCGAACCCGGTCATGATCAACTACTCGACCATCGAGACCGAGCGCGGAACTGCGTACACGGTGCCGTCCGCGGACAGGAAGCGTTACTCCGTCGGACAGGGAGGTGTCCCGCAGTGGTTCCTCCGCGTCGACCGACAGAACACGAGTGATCAAGCGCTCGAACAGCTTCAGAAGCAGGCACGCCGTGACGGCAGCCAGATCGCCCTCCAGCGACTCCGTCAGCAGGCCGAGGAGACGGGCACCGCACAGGTCGGCGGCGTCGGACCGAATCCGCCCCAGTACGTCGAGGCGCTCGAACACTACCGCCTCGTGCGGAACGCCGAGACACCGGCCACTGCAGGCCGCTCCTGGCCGACGACGATCGTCCAGGAGCGAAACGGCCTCCTCGGAGGAATCGACCTGCAGAACATGACTGACCAACAGCGGATGCAACTCTCCCGGGACATCGACTCCCTGTTCTTCCAGGGACAGGGGACCCCACCGTGGGTGAAGATCTTCGAGCGGGTTCCGGGTGCGACCATCGAGGGGACCGGCCCGGCGAACACGACGGTCACCGCCGAAGTCGAGGTAAACTCGCCGAACCAGAACGGTACGTTCACCTACGAGCAGCAGGCCCAGACCGGTGCTGACGGCGAGTTCAGCATGACGGTCCCGTACTCGACGACCGGGTACGAGAACTGGAGTCCCGACGAAGGATACACCAACGTGAGCGCTCGTGCCGTGAGCGATTACACCGTCTACACGGACGCTGAGGTCACGAACGACACGGTGTTCGAGTACAACGCGAACGCGACGGTGACTGAGGCGCAGGTCATCGGCGAGACCGATTCGCCGACGACGGTCACGCTCGAACGACAGAAACTGGCCGACCTGCAGAACATGTCCCAGGCAACCGACGGTCCCACGACCGACGTCCCGACGGATTCCGACTCGAACACTACCGCCGAGAACACGACGGACGACACTAACTCGACCGACGGCTCGACGACCGCGACGCCGACGTCAGGCGGGTCCGACAACGAGACCACTGCCACGAGCACGCCGTCGAACATCGCCCCGGCCCCCAACCGGGTCAGTCCCTGACACGTGGTCGATTCAGCCCTCCGCGACTGGCTCGTCGTCTATCTGAAAGGGATGTGTATGGGCGCGGCTGACTCCGTCCCAGGCGTGTCCGGTGGGACGATTGCCCTGATAACCGGCATCTACGAGCGACTCATCACGGCGATCACGTCGCTGAACCCGCGGACACTCGAACACGTCCCCCGTCTCCACACGTCGGCTGGGCGACAAGCGCTGTGGGACGACCTGGTGGAGATGGACCTCGGATTCCTCGTCGCGTTGGGCCTGGGTGTCGTGACTGCGTTGATCGTCATCTCTCGAGCCGTCCAGTTCACACTCACGAGCGCGCGCGGGCCGACGTTCGCGTTTTTCTTCGGCCTGATCGCAGCGTCGGCGTTGGTACTCTACAGCGAGGTCGACGTGACGACGGTCCCGCGACTCGGCATCGCCGTGCTCGGGTTCAGTCTCGCGTTCTGGGTGTCGGGAATCACGCAGGGCAGTGGACTGCCGAACTCGCCGGAATTCGTGTTCGTGGCCGGAATGATCGCGATCACGGCGATGATCCTGCCCGGCATCTCCGGTGCCTTCTTCCTGCTGCTGCTCGGGCAGTACGATTACCTGACGGCGACACTCACGTCCTTTACTGACCATGTCATCGGGCTGCTCGACGGTGGCGGGGTGGCCCCGCTGGTCGAGCCAGGAATGACGATTCTGGCGTTCGCGGTCGGGGCGATGATCGGTGTCGTGTCGATCGCACACGTCATCAAGTGGGCACTCTCGAACTATCGCAGCGCAACGCTCGTGTTCCTCGTGAGTTTGATGGCTGGTGCGCTGCGTCTGCCGGCGGTAGAAACGTTACAGAGCACCGGCCAGTGGACACCGATCGTGATCCTGGGGACCGGGGCTGCCCTCGTCGTCGGCGCTGGCAGCGTCTTGACGCTCGATCGATACACGGACGACCTGGATTACTAGTCCCACCGCTCGACGTCCGCCGTCACGTCGGTGGCCCGATCGGTGTCGATCCACGCTGCTACGAGGAGTGCGAGAAGCGCGACGACACCGACGTGTTCCAGCGGCACCCAGCTGACAGACTGGCCGGCAATTGCGACCATTGCACCGAGGTCCAGGCCGGGAAAGAGATAGACCGGAGCCATTCCGGCGAGGACGACACCCGAAACGAAGACTGCGACGTCACTTCCAGTAGCTGCCATAGTGAGTGATTCGGCCGACCACAAATAACTGCATCTCCCGAATACAACTATTGAGAACGATACGATTTATTAAAGAAGTCAAGTGTTAAATTAGCAGGTCAGCGGGCCAGTGGAACCCCTCTTCCGGCGGGTACAGTGAAGGCAGAAACCGCACGACGCGGGCGCGATACGGTGCGATCGAATGGGGGACATGTTACGGAAAGTGGGGATTTATATGTTCAGAAATAAGAAAATCGACGTACCCGTGACCGTTTCGAGCAATGCCCCTCCAACGATACTGTCTCGTACTGCCTTCTAATATGGTTATCTCACAGTCACGTCAACAGCGGCCGAGCCGGTTAGCAACGCGAATCGTCTTGGCGACTGGATTAGTCGGTGGGGGACTGATCCCGACGTATTTCGCCCTCTGGGCGCCGGAGATTCCACTCGCCTGGGACTTCAGAGCCTATCTTAACGCCGCGGACCTGTTCCTCTCTGGGGACCCATTCGTCGGTGTCAGTCCGCCGGTCGGAAACGGCGAGTTCGTCTATCCGCCGATCGTCATCGGGATGTTTCTCCCGTTCGCTGCATTTCCGGACGTCATGTCGGCGTTTCTCGTCCAGTTGGTCATCCAGGGGGCGTTCTGTCTCGGCACTGGCTGGGTCATCATCTCCGTCATCGAGCGCCACCGCGGTCCCCTCGACCGACTCGACAAACTGCTCATCTGTCTGTTCTGCGTCGCGAGTACGTATCCAGTGATCGTCCTCGGACAGGGACAGGTCGACCCGGTTCTCCTGTTCGCGTTGAGTCTGGCGTTCCTGTTCGAAGAACGAGGGCAAGAGATCGTGAGCGGTGTGCTGTTTGCGATCCCCGCCATCGTGAAGCTGTTTCCGGCCCTGTTCGGCGTCTGGCTCGTTCGGAAGCGGTCCTGGCGTGCGATCAAAGCCGCCGTCGCGACGGGATTGAGCGCCATCGCGGTCAGCGTGCTGGCGTTCGGGATCGATCGCAATCTGAACTACGCGTGGTTCATCCTGACTGAACGCAGTCGCATCCGCGACCTCGGGAACACACTCAGTCCGAACTTCTCTGCGCTGACGCTGAGTCGTCCGCTCTCGGTGTTCCTGCCGAACGTCGAGCCGCACCTGTACCCGCTCCTGGCACTCGCCGTGCTGGCGCCGATCCTCGTGGTACTGAGCTACCGGATCGAAACCATCGAGGCGCGTCTGCTCGCGTATCTGGGGACGGTCGCCGGCATGTTGCTCCTCTCACCGGCATCGAACATCCACCACGTCCTCTTCCTGTACTTCCCGCTCGTACCGTTGATGTACCTCCTCGACCACGAGCCCACGCGAACGCTCTTGCACGTTGGGACGGTCGTTATGCTCTTTCCCGTCCAGCCACTCCAGGTTGAGACCGTCCTGAGCATGGCGCCGTTACCGTTGCTCGTCGAGGCGGTCATCGTGGATGCCGTGCGCGACATTCTCACGACCGGCACGATGACGCTCTGGGGACTGCTCCTCGTGTTGTGTGGGTGTCTGACGTTCACCCTCGGCTCTCCGACCGAGCCGACGAGCGTCACGCTCTCGACTGAAGACGATTGAGCCGCCGGGACCGTGTGGAACGCCAGTTTTTAGAGCGAACCCGGGGAATCATTGGCAGATGATTCGGTCATTCGACGGGGTCGAACCGACGATCGCTGAGTCCGCGTACGTCGACCCGGAAGCGACGGTCATCGGGAACGTCACCATCGAAGCGGAGGCGAGCGTCTGGCCGGGCGCGGTCCTTCGGGGCGACCACGGGGAAATCGTCCTCAGGGAAGGCGCGAACGTCCAGGACAACGCGACGCTGCACGAAGGCGTCGAGATCGGCCCCAGGGCGACGGTCGGACACAACGCCATCGTTCACGCTGCGACCGTCGGCGAGCGCGCCATGGTCGGGATGGGTGCGATCGTCCTCGACCACTCCGAGATCGGAGCTGAGAGTCTCGTCGGGGCGAACAGCCTCGTGACCGAGGGGACCGAGGTCCCCGAGTCAGTCCTCGTCGCCGGCACGCCCGCAGAGGTACTCAAGGAAGTCGAGAACTCTCCGTGGATCTACGCTGGCGACCGCTACGTCGAGCTGGCCGACGAACACGCGGCGACCGACCACGTCGTCGCCGAGGACCACGTCCCGGACCACGACGAGGAGTAAGCGACGCAGCTCCGCTCGACAGTGACGTGAACACCGCCGTCGATAGTTGACGAGGGCGCAGTGTCGGCGAGTTCTGCGACGACGTCGATAGGCGCACCAGACCGTGGCTCGGTACCCTGGCTGGCAGGTGTCGGCCCCCAGAACAGACAAAGTGCACGGCTACTCTTCGACGGCGTCGGCACGCCAGTCTGCGAACGCGTCGAGGACCTGGTCCTCGTCGAAGCGCTCGATACAGGGGACCTCGTACGGGTGGAGTTCGGTCAGCCGTGCTTCGAGCGCTTCGTACCCTGCAGCAGTCGTCTTGACGAACATGACCGCTTCGTCGTCGTCGTGAACCTCGCCGTCCCAGCGATAGATCGATTGGCAGGGCAGACGGTTCACGCAGGCCGCCAGTTCCTCTTCGACGAGCGTTCGCGCGATGTCTTCGGCAGCCTCCGGTGGTGCAGTGACGTACGCTGTCGGCATACCCGTCGACAGTGAGTGACTGGAAAAACGCGTTGTGGTTGGCGAAGAGACTCCTGGTCGACTCGACGAACGAGTGGGCGGGAGAACGACAATAGATCGTGCGCCAACTGTACTGCGATCGGGAAGCTGAACCCGTTCAGTCCTCGAACGGGTTGTAGTTCCCGTTGATGTCCCACTCGTGAAGACAGTGGGGATTGCCGACCTGTTTCTCGTCGCCGTCGGAAACGATGAGCCAGGCGTCGGTCTCATCGTCCCATTCGTCGTGTCGGCCACACCGCTCACAGACCCGCTCTTTCGGTGGGATGACAGTTGCCATAGCTGAACATGGACCGTCCCCCGTAATGAAGCTCTCGACTGCCAGGCACTGGGCGGCCCGGGAACCTGCCCCACATGCTGATGTGCCACCGTCCGCAATCCCGAACTATGCCTGGTCGGCGTGACTTCCTCGTGAGCGTGTCGAGTGGCACCGGACTCCTTCTCGCTGGTTGTCTCGACGGGACAGACAGTAGCGAGGATAGTACCGAAACGTCACCGGACGCGACAAACACCCAGACCGACGACACAGTGTCGACCACGCGGAGCAACGCGAGCGGACTGCAACTCTCGTCGACTGCGTTCGAAGACGGTGGTAACATTCCGCAGAAGTACACGTTCGACGGTGCAGACGTCTCACCGCCGCTGTCGATTTCGGGGGTTCCCGCCGACGCAGACTCGTTGGTTCTCGTGGTCGACGATCCTGACGCCCCGAACCCGCCCTTTACACACTGGTTGCTCTGGGACATTCCCGCGGATACGACGGCGATCCCGGCAGGAATCGAGCAGTCGCGGACCGCCCCGGAACTCGACGGCGCTAAGCAAGGGACCAATTCTTTCGACGTCCTCGGCTACCGAGGGCCCCGCCCGCCGAAAGGCGACGGCTCACACACGTATCGATTTACACTGACAGCCGTCGAACGCCCGCTGAACGTTCAGGCGGGAGCAAGTCGCGATCAGATCGCGGACGCGCTCCAGGGTAACAGCGTCGCGACGGCCCGCATCACTGGCGAGTACGAGCGGTAGCGGCTACCCCGACCGACAGCTGTAAAGCTGTATGCTTATCCGAGTCTGTCACGTACGAGCGCAAGATGGGATTTCACACGTTCGACGCGGACAAGGCTGAGAAACTCGAAGACCTGTCGCGGTATCAGTACCTCTCGGTCGACGAGTTGCTCGCCATGTTCGAGCCTCGTCTCGACGACACAGTCGCAGACGTCGGTAGTGGAACGGGGTTCTACACGGACGAAGTTGCGCCCTACGTCGAGAAGGTGTACGCCGTCGACGTGCAGCCTGAGATGCACGAGACGTACCAGCAAAAAGGGGTCCAGGAGAACGTCGAGTTCGTCACCGCCGAGGCACAGGACATGCCGTTCGACGACGACGCGCTCGACGCCGTCGTCTCTACGATGACGTATCACGAGTTCGCCAGCGAGGAGGCCACAGCAGAACTCGCACGCGTGCTCGACGCCGGTGGTCGCGTCGCGATCGCCGACTGGACCGCGAACGGCGAGGGCCTCAGCGGGCCGCCGCTAGACGAGCGATTCGACGCTGACACGGCAGCGGAGCATCTCGAAGCCGGAGGATTCGAGGTCGTAACCGCCAAAGACCGTCGCGAGACGTTCGTGCTCGAAGCACACCGCTAGGTCAGAAGTCGGGCAGATCGTCTGGCGCCTCGTAGTCCGCCTCCCAGTCGATGTACTCCGCTTCGAGGACCTCACAGACGATCTGTCCGAACTCGGTGAGGCCGGCGTTGATCGCAGAGACCGTGCCCCACGACTCGATGTCCGGGTGAATCTCGCGCTCGCGCCAATCTTCTGGGAGACCCGGTGCGTGGTAGCCCACGCGGTCGGCGAAATCGTCCCAGAAGAAGTCGAAGTCGGCGAACAGCTCCAGATCGCGGGCGATGTTGAACGCGTCTTCGTCCATGTTCGCATCGTCGGCCCACTCGGAGAACGCCTCTTTCCAGGCGCCGTCTACGAGGAACGTCTCGAGTTCCTCGCGTTTGTACTCGTCTCCCTGCACGTCGACGTCGTCGTACTCGTCTGCGTCCAGGTCCGACTGGAGTTCTGGAGGGTCCGGCGCAGACACGTCGAGTCCCATGGCCGCGAGTACGTACGGGAACGGAATAAGGGTTGATTCCCGCTCGTCAGGCGTCGCGCTTTGAACTGGCCAGCGCTGCGTCTTGCAGTTCCTCGCCGCGTTCGGAACTGACCGACAACTCGGGGACGGAAACCGGGTCCATCTCGTCGTCGATCGCGACGAAGACGAGGTGAGAATCCGTCGTCAGTTCGGCCTCGGCCGTCCGCGGGTTCTCGCGGAAGGCGCGAACTCGCACTCGAACGCTCGTTTCGCCGGTGTCGTACACGTAGCTTTTCAAGAGCGCGTTGTCGCCGACCGGGATCGGACGGCGGAAGTTGACTTGCTCCATACGCGCCGTGACGCAGTCTTTTCCGGCGAAGCGTATGGCGGACATCGCACCCACCTCGTCCATCCACTTCAGTACGTTCCCGCCGTGGGTGGTCTCCAGATTGTTCGCGTGATTCGGCTGCACCATCTCCCGGTTCTCGATGTAGGTGTCCATCAAATCCGGCATGTCCCGTGCTATCCCGGCGGGGACAAAACGCTTACTGGCTCCGGCCGCCCGGGGGTGCGAGAGTGAGACGGGTGTCATGCCGACAATCGTAAAACGGGGGAAGATGTATGCCACTCCAATGAGTGAACGGTCGGCGCCCACGCCGAACACGCCGGGGGACCCCACTGGGGAAGGGGACGTCACGGTATTGGGCACCGCACACGTCTCCCAGGAGAGTGTCGAAGAGGTCGAACAGACGATCGAGGAACAGCGACCGGACGTCGTGGCGGTCGAACTCGACGAGGGTCGATACCGGCAACTGAAAGGGGAAACGCCGGACGACCTGAACCCCGGCGACCTGCTGGAGGGCAACACGGTGTTCCAGTTCCTCGCGTACTGGATGCTCTCGTACGTCCAGGCCCGACTCGGTGACCGATTCGACATCCAGCCCGGTGCCGACATGATGGCTGCCGTGGACACCGCCGAGGAACTCGGCCTCGGCGTCGCGCTCGTCGACCGGAACATCCAGATGACGATCCAGCGGTTCTGGGCGCGACTCACAGGCCTCGAGAAGTTGAAACTCATCGGGGGCCTCATCGCGGGCGTCGCGAACCCCGCGACGGCAGGGCTGACAGTCGGCCTGACGATCGGATTCTTCGTCGCGCTGCCCGCCGAACTCCTGGCCGGCCCGCTGTTGTTCGGCGGCATCGGCGTCCTGGGCGGGGTACCGTTGGCGATACTGGACGGACTCGCGATCGCGCTGACGCTCGGCGGCGCCATCGGTGTTGTCCTCGCGTTCATCCTCACCACGTCGACCGAGGAAGAAGACCCCGAGGACCTCGACATGTCCGAACTGACGGACGCGGACGTCGTCACCGCGATGATGGAGGAGTTCCGGCACTTCTCGCCGGGCGGGGCAGAGGCCCTCATCGACGAACGTGACGCCTACATCGCACACAATCTCGTGCAGCTTCGCGAGGCCGGATACGACGTCATCGCGGTCGTCGGTGCGGGTCACCGAGCCGGCATCCAGGACTACCTGGACAATCCCGAAACGCTTCCGCCCTTCGAGTCGCTGGTCGGCGTCGAGTCCGGGAGCCGATTCTCGTTTTTCAAGCTCTTCGGCTACCTGTTCACGCTCGGCTTTCTCGCCTTCTTCCTCCTGTTGGGTATCGCAGTCGCCACTGGCGTCGAAGGCGCGTCGACTGGCTTTCTCGTCCAGTTGTTCGGGACCTGGTTCCTCATCAACGGCATCATCTCGTTTAGCCTGGCCAAGCTCGCGGGCGCCCACTGGCAGAGCGCGACCGTCGGCGGGGCGATCGCGTGGTTCACGAGCGTGAACCCCCTGCTCGCACCCGGGTGGTTCGCCGGCTACGTCGAACTGCGCTACCTCTCGGTGAACATCAGCGACATCAACACCCTCAACGAGATCTTGAGCGACGAAGAGGCACCGATCAAGGACATCTTCGGCAGAATGAAAGACGTGCCGCTGTTCCGACTGATCCTCATCGTCGCCATGACGAACGTCGGGAGTTTCATCGCGAGCATGCTGTTCGGCGTCGTGTTGCTGCCCTTCTTCTTCACGGAGATCGGGGGCGTCGACGAGATCTCCCGGCTCATGATACAGGGCGCCCAGAACGGTGCGACGTTCGTGTGGGGTCTGGTGACGTGAACGTCAGTTTCTCCATCCGGGAGCTGTTCGATTTCGCGGCTGCGTGGGTCGCGCTGAGCGTCGCGTTCACCATCTTCTTCCAGCGGCCGGCGCTGCTCGGGTTCGACGTCCCGGTGCTGGTCCGGATGTTCGCACTCAGCCTGTTGACCGTCGGCGTCGGGTTCCTCCTGCACGAACTCGCGCACAAGGTCATCGCGATCAAGTTCGGGAAAGTCGCGGAGTTCAGAGCGGACTACGGAATGTTGTTCATCGCTATCGTCTCCGCGATGGCGGGATTCATTTTCGCCGCACCCGGCGCGGTGTATCACCGCGGGCGCTCGACGATCAGACAGAACGGCCTGATCGCGCTGGCCGGACCCGTGACGAACCTCGGTCTGGCCGCGGTGTTCCTGCCGCTCGCGCTGTTTGCTGGCGGCTTCTTCGGACAGGTCGGCTCGCTTGGGGTCATCATCAACCTCTTTCTCGCGGGCTTCAACATGCTGCCGTTCGGCCCGCTCGACGGGAAGACGGTGTTGAACTGGAACAAGGTCGTCTTCGTCGCCGTGTTCGTTCCGTCGGTCGCGCTGGGAGTGTACGCGATGTTCGGCTTTTCGTTCCCGTTCTGACGGACCGACGGGCTTTTGCGCACGCCGCGCGGCCACTCGCGTATGAGCGAACAAAACAGCGAGGCGTCGGAGACGCCTCGACGAGGCGGCGAAGCCGCCGATAAGGACGAGGAGGGGCTGACGTACGCCGACGCCGGGGTCGACATCGACGCCAGCGAGGCGGCGACCGCGGCGCTCCTCGGTGCGACGGAGGGCTTCGAGGGCGACTTCGCCGGCCTGCTCGACATCGGCGACCGCTACCTCGCACTGGCAGCCGACGGCGTCGGGACGAAACTGCTCGTCGCCGAAGCCATCGACGACTACTCCACCATCGGCATCGACTGCATCGCGATGAACGCCAACGACCTCGTTGCCGCGGGGGTCCGCCCGGTCGCGTTCGTCGACTACCTCGCCGTCGAAGAACCCGACGACGAGACCAGCGAACAGATCGGTGAAGGGCTCTCCGAAGGCGCAGACCGCGCCGACGTCGCCCTGGTCGGCGGCGAGACGGCCGTCATGCCCGAGGTCATCAGGGGCCTCGACATCGCCGGCACCTGCGCTGGGCTAGCGGCCAAAGACGACGTGTTCCCTGGCGAGGCCGAACCCGGCGACGTGCTGGTCGGGTTCCCCTCTACGGGGATTCATTCGAACGGACTGACGCTCGCACGCCAGGCCGCAACGCAGAACCACGACTACACGGACCCGTTCCCCCACGACACGGATCGGACGATCGCTGAGGTGCTGCTCGAACCGACGCGCCTCTACACCGATCTCCTCGATCCGCTGCTGGCCAACGAAACGCACGCGGCCGCCCACGTCACCGGCGGCGGCTGGACGAATCTGACCCGAATGGGCGAGTTCCACTACGAGATCACCGATCCCTTCGAGGCTCAGCCGGTGTTCGAGTTCGTCCAGACGGAGGGGAACGTAAGCGACGAGGAGATGCACCGCACGTTCAACATGGGCACTGGATTCGTGGCTGCGCTGCCGGAAGCAGACGCCGAAGCCGTCGTCGAGGCGACCGACGACGGGCGGATCATCGGCGACGTTCAGGACGGCGACGAGTGCGTGGCAATTCGCGGGCTCGAATTGGCCTGATAGCAATTGGCACGCGGCGAGGAAACGGTTATTTTCCCCAGTGTACAGTACTGTTGATAGACACATATCGGCACGTATGTAGCCGTTCCCCGCCGGGTTCTGGGGGATCACAACCGCATTCATAAACGGGGAGACCTGACAGAAAATTAGGTTACTAATATTACTGTTCGAGAATCGTTACCAATATAAGGATAATAGGACCTCCTAATCCCTACCAGGGCTATCCTTAAGTACAAGAACCGGGAATATACGGGTACTTATGAAAGGGGAGCAAGACGCGACGCTCGACATCTTCGTTCGCTCGCTGGCGCCGACGACCGGTCTGGAGCGCCAACGCGCGCTCGTCAGCCAACTCGATCGCATGGAATCCGAGGGGCTGATCGACGGCTACGACGTCCACGTCTGGGGTGACGCCGTGTCCGTCGATTCGGCGCTGGCGGAGACCGCGACTGGTCGGGGGGTCCGATCACAGGTGGCAGGGTTCCAGCAGTGGGCGCTCGCCGAGAACGTCTCCGTTCAGCCGTTCTTCGATCGGAAAGAGCAGTCCTCTTCGATCACCGGCGACGAGCAGACCGTCATCACGCTTCCCGAGATCACGGTCGCGGAATACGAAGGGGCCGAACTGGTCGGGATGGCCCCGCACCAGTCCGCCGGTGAGACGGTCTCCGTTCAGAACTACCTGGACGACGTGGAGATGCGCAGAACGCGTGCACTCGCCGAGGACGACGGCGCTTCCCACCAGCTGCGCGTTCCGAGCGACGACTGATCGACGCCGGACCGACGACGTTCTCTTTTCTGCGAAGAAACCGAAGGAGGTCGACGAGATGCGCTACGACATGTGCGCAGCGATGTCCGCGTCGGTGATGATCCCGATCATCTCACCGTTCTCGATGACGATGACGGCGTCGTGATGGTCGAGGTGAGTGTCGACCTCGTCGACGGTCGTCTCCCGCGTCACCGTCGTGATGCTCTCACGCATCACGTCCGCAATAGGGAGTTCCCCGGGGTCTTCGTCGTCCACGTGGCGGACGTCACTGAGACTGACGATGCCGACCGGGTACTCGTCACGAATGACTGGCAACTGCGAGTACCCTTCCTGGTTCATCGTCTCGATAGCGAACTTGATGCTGTCGTCGGGCTCGATCCCGTAGACAGGGCTGTGCATCAGGTCTTCTGCGCGGAGAATCCCGCCTTCGGCTTCTTCCAGCGCGTTCACGATCCGCCGGAGCGTCGAGAGCCGCGGATCGACGTCACCGCCCTCGATGCGCGCGATAAGTGGCTGTGACACGTCAGCCTGCTCGGCGAGCTCGCTCTGCGTGAGGTCGAGCTCGTTGCGGCGTTCCCGCAGATCCGCTGGCGTCGGCAGTTCCATACCGCCGGATAACCAGTGGTAATGTAAAAAACTTCCCCAGTCGAGTCCGGGGAGTGATTAAGCGTCTGCTTCGGCCTCTTCCTCGGCGAACTCGACGGTCTCGACGACTTTGAGCGGCACGTCCCGGAGCGCACCGCCGATTTCGCTTTTCGCGATCCGCTGGGCGTGTTCCTTGTTCTCAGCGTTGAACACCTTCATCTCCAGCACGAGTCCGACGAGTGCCGTGTCAGCGGCGATGAAAGCGGAATCGAACGGCTCTCCGCACGCGGGGCAACCAGTCGCACCGACTTCCACCTCGACGTAGTCCATGTCCTTGTCGTTGAGACGCTTTCCGGCCTCGCTGACGGCGACGCCGATTGCGTCGTCGATGTCTTCGACGTCACGGACCAACCACGCGGCTTCCATCGCTACCAGATAGTTCATGTCTTTCTCTGTGTCCTACTCCCTCTCGTGCTTTATGATTTGACTCCGACCGCTGTTCGAAGAAGGATTCTCTCCGAGACGGCCTCTCACCGGCGGATTCGATGCGCACGAGACTCCAATAATGCTCATAACTTATGGCTTCTACCCACGGAGATTATCTGGCCGTTACCGAATTTTCCACCTGCTACCCCGTCCCGGTTGTGCACGAGACAACTGAGGTTGAACCGCAGGACGGGGGCGCTATAGAACCCGATGAAAGAACGTTATAAAACCTACAATACGGGAAGGTTTATATAACCCAATCACCCCATCACCGGCGAGGACAATGGAAAACCGCCTGTACCGAAGTGCGTTGTTCGCAGCGTACCAGCTTACCCTGATGCTGGGCATCGTGATGCTCCCGGTGGCGCTCGTCATGCGTCAGTTCGGAGTCACACTCCCGATTCACCGAATGGTCGCACGACTGGCCGACGCCTACGAGGACGCATCCCCTAACTCCGCCTAAGTCTCCGCTCTTCTCTGCGCTACGCTGTCACCGCAGCGGACGTAAAAACCGATAACCGCTACGGGTTCGACGACCCGTTGTACGTCGTTCTCAGAGACCCCAGAACAGCCAGATGAACACCGGTGTGACGACGGACAGGAGCAACTGGAGCGGGGCGCCGACCCGGACGTAGTCGGTAAATCGGTAGCCGCCGGGACTGTACACCATGAGGTTGGTCTGATAGCCAACCGGGGTCATGAACGCCGTCGAAGCGGCGAAGGTGACGCCCAGAACGAAGGCGAACGGCTCCGCACCGATCCGCGTGGCCGTACTGACAGCGATCGGCAACAGCAGTACCACGCTCGCGACCGGGGTGATGACGTTAGCAAGCAAGCCCGTGAGCACGTAGAACAACGCCAGTACAGCCAGCGGCGGCAGCAGGTCTGCCTGTTCCACGATGAGCGACGCCAGGAGCGCGGCCCCGCCGGTCTCCTGTAAGGCGATGCCGAGCGGGATCACGCCCGCCAACAGGAAGATGACGTCCCAGCTGACCGCGTCGTAGGCGTCCGCCGGGTCGAGGAGGTCAGTCACCAGCATCGCGACGACCCCGCCGAGCGCGGCGATGACGATGGGAGAGAGGCCGAGCGCTGCGACGGCGATCACTGCACCGACGATCCCGACCGCTAACCCCGCCTCCGAGCGGTCCAGCATCGGCGGTTCGTCGAGGTGCGACTGATACCCAACGGCCGATTCTGAGACCAGAATTACCCCCGTCTCTTCGAGGGCCTGGATCGCGGACGTGCTGGCGTGGATCAGGAGGGCGTCGCCCTCCGCAAGTGACACTGTGGTCAGGTCCTCACGGTGAACGTCACTTCCCTGCCTGATCGCCAGCACGGTCGCACCGTACACTGCTCTGAGTTTCGCGCTCCCGACTGATTCCCCCACGAGGGGTGAACTCGCGGGAAGCACGGCTTCGACGACCGTGCCACCGCCGGATTGCTGTGAGAGTTCCTGCTCGGTGACGCCCGCTGCGGGCAGGCGCCGGAGCGAGTCGGCAGCGACGAACGCGTCGAGTTGCTCCCGCGAGCCGCGGACGGTCAAGACGTCACCAGCACGGATTTCGCGTTCACTGCCGGCCGCCAGGAACGTCTCGTCCCCACGGACGATCTGGACGACGTCGACCGGGACGTCGCGTTCGGCCATCGCCGCCGCGACGGGCAGGCCGACTAGCGGCGAGGACCCTCTGACGTACACGCGCGTGACGTGATCGCCGAGGCCGAACTCCTCTATGAGGTCCGCCGGGTGAATCCGCTCGGGCAGGAGCCACTGACCGACCGTCACGAGGTAGATGACCCCGAACGAGAGGACGACGGCACCGAGATGCGTGAACTCGAACATCGAGAACGGGTGGTCGAGCAGCTCTCGCGAGAGGTCGCTGGCGACGAGGTTCGTGGACGTCCCGACGAGCGTGAGCGTGCCCCCAAGCATCGCCGCGTAGGACAGCGGCATCAGCAACTTCGACGGCGAGACGTAGCTTTCGTCGGCGAGATCCGTGATCATCGGAATGAACACAGCGACGACGGGCGTGTTGTTGACGAAGCCGGCGATCGGTCCCGTGAGCCCGACGGTCGCGCCGAGCACGCTGTCGGGGTCACCGCGAGTGACCCGAGCGACTTTCGCCCCGAGCACCTGCACGAGTCCGGTCTCCTGAACGCCCGCACTGAGAACGAACATGGCCAGGATCGTCACCGTCGCCGGGTTGGCCAACCCCGAGATAGCCGCCGTCGGAGTCATCTGCGTCCAGGGTTCCAGGACGGCCAACGCGACGATGACCGCGAGTGCCGTCGTGTCCGGCGAAACCACTTCGGTCACGAACAGTACGATGGTTGCGACGACGAGCGCGAACACGACGAGCATCCCCGCCGTGACCGGTGGTGCCATGTCCGTTCGACTCGCTGACCTGACTTATACCTGATGCGCTCGGACGGCTCCGGGCGATTTAACTCCGGGACGTGGCTACGGACGGTCGATGGAGTTTGCCGCGTTCGCCGACCACGCCGGGGAAATCGAAGCCGAGCCTGCGGACTTGGAGATCGTCGCCCTGGTCACGGAGTTGTTCGAACGAGCCGACGACGACCTCGCGACGATCGCCCGATTCCTTCAGGGGCGTGTGTTCCCAGCCCACGACTCGACGACGCTCGACATCGGCCCGCGGCTCTGTTACGAAGCCATCGCCCGCGCCGCCGGCAAGAACGTCTCGGCAGACGACGTCGAGGACCGACTGGCCGAGGTCGGCGAGATCGGCGAGGTCGCTGCGAGTTACGAGTTCGGTGGCCAGCAGGGACTTGGCGCGTTCACCGGCGGCGGGGCGGACGGCCTGACGGTCAGCGAAGTCGACGAGGAGTTGCGAACGCTCGCAGCCGTCGAAGGCAGCGGCAGTCAGGACACGAAACTCGACATCCTCTTCGGACTGTTCAACAGAGCCGATCCCGACGAGGCCAGGTATCTCGCCAGACTCGTCCTCTCGGAGATGCGCATCGGCGTCGGCGAGGGAACGGTCAGGGACGCGATCGGCGACGCCTTCGACGTCCCGGTCGCGTCCGTCGAGCGTGCCCTTCAGGTCTCGAACGACTACGGCCTCGTTGCTGAAGTCGCCCGCGACGAGGGCGAGGACGGGCTGGATTCGCTCTACCTGGAGACCGGACGACCCGTGCAGGCGATGCTCGCTCAGGCCGGGACCGTCACCGATGCGCTCGAGGCGTGGGACGAAGCCGCGGTCTCCTGGAAGTTCGACGGCGCGCGAATCCAGGTGCACTACGACGGCGACGACGTGTCGCTGTTCTCCCGGAACATGGAGGACGTGACCGACGCGCTGCCGGAAGTCGTCGAGTTCGTCGAGGCCAACCTGACCGCCCCGGCGATCCTCGACGGCGAGGTCGTCGCGGTCGACGACGAGGGTGACCCGCTCCCGTTCCAGGAGATTCTCCGTCGCTTCCGCCGGAAACACGACGTCGCGAAGGCGCGCGAGGAAGTCGCGGTCGAACTGGAAGCGTTCGACTGCCTCCACGCCGACGGCGACGACCTGCTGGACGTCGCACTGCCGGCTCGCCACGAGCGATTGGTCGAGGTCCTGGACGACGGCGTCGCGGGACTGTGGATCACCGACGACCCCGACGAGATCGCCGAGGTCGAATCCCAGGCCCTCGACGCGGGGCACGAAGGAATCATGCTCAAGAACCCCGAGTCGACGTACTCGCCCGGGCGGCGCGGGCAGAACTGGCTCAAGCGCAAGCCGGACGTCGAGACGCTCGACCTGGTCGTCACTGGCGCGGAGTGGGGCGAAGGACGGCGCGCGGAGTTCCTCGGAACGTTCATGCTCTCGGTTCGCGCGGGCGAGGAGTTCGAGCCGATCGGCAAAGTCGCCACGGGCATCACCGACGAGGAACTCGCGGAGTTGACCGACTTGCTGGAACCACACGTGCTGACCGAAGACGGCAAAGACGTCGAGATCGATCCCGCCGTGGTGTTCGAGGTCGGATACGAGGAGATTCAGGCGTCGCCGACGTACGAATCGGGCTGGGCGCTCCGGTTCCCGCGATTCCTCGGCGTGCGCGACGACAAGAACCCCGAAGACGCCGATACGAAAGCCCGCGTCGAGCGCCTCGTCGAGGACCAGTAGGTCAGACTCCGCGTCGGTGAGGGACAACATCCCGCCGGGACGACCCCTCGAAATCGGAATTGTGCGTGCGACTGGATCGACAGCGGTTTTTCGTGGTCTCGACCTACTGTCGTCCATGACCGTAGACCACGGGACACTCTCCATCGAGTGGTCCGGGTTGGCGACAGTTCGGATCGAATCGTCGGACGGAACGGTCGTCTACTTCGATCCCGGACGGTACGGCGTGCTCGACGACTACGACACACGGGACGGCGACCTCGTATGCGTCAGTCACGTCCACCACTACGATCCGGACGGCATCGAGCGGGTCGCGAACGACGACGCGACCGTCGTCGTCCACGAAGCCGTCCACCACAGCGAGACGGACAGGGACGTCACTCCGGTCCGCGACCTCCCCTTCGAGGTCAAACGCGTCGACGACGAGACCGACACCGTCGAGGCAGGGATCATCCTCCGGACGCTGGCCGCGTACAACCAGCCAGACGGTCCGCACGTGGACGAAAACGGTGAGCCGTACCACCCGAAAGGGCGAGGCTGTGGTTTCATCGTCCACGTCGACGGTGAGCGGGTCTGCTGGCCCGGCGACACCGACGTCCTCGAGGGCCACGCCGAACTCGACGTCTCGGTTTTCCTCCCGCCGATCGGCGGGACGTTCACGATGGATCGCCACGAGGCTGCCGACCTCGCCGAAAACCTCGACCCGGACCTCGTCGTTCCGATCCACTACGACACCTTCGACGAGATCGCGGTCGATGCAGCGGCCTTCGCTGCTGACCTCGAACAGCGAGGCGTCCACGTCGAACTGGACGAGTCGTAACCGACCTGCGTTCTCGTTGGTCGGCGATCTATTCTCGGTGGTGCGGCCAGTTGTCGGCCTCGACGAACTCGTTGCTGCCACAGGCCCCACACTCGGCGGGTGCCTCGTAGTGATGGTCTCCGGCCTCGCGTCCCGTCACCGTTCCGGCGTGGACGACCTGGCAGTCGGTGCAGACGTACGTCCGCGGATGCTCTGGCGTATGTGCCATACTCTCAAGTCGATCCGAAGGGGGATAAAAGTCAGAAGCAACTCTCTGCTCCCGGGCACTACCGCCAGTTCTCGTTGCCGGAGTAACGTACTGCAGAACAGGTGACGCTCAGAGCCCGATCAGATGACGCCCATCTCGTCGAGTCGCTCGGGGAGGTAGGTGTCCGTCACGAAGTCCAGGCCGCGTGCTGCGAGCGACTGCTGTTCTGCCTTCTTCTCGATGTCGAGCTGGAGTTCGATCTGCTCTTTCCAGTAGTCGGAGGTAAAGCGCGGGTCTTCGAGTTCGGACTCCAGGGCGTTGACGTCCGAATCGCTGAGCGGGTCCGTCGGCAGGTCGTAGTCGACGATGTCCTCCGGCTGGATGCCGATGTACTGTGCTTCCGGGGTCGCGAGGTACTCCGAGAGGTGTGCGGATTTGATCGAGCCGTACGCGACCGACCCGAAGATGCGGTACGACCACGGGTCGCCGTCAGTGAAGACAGTCACCGGCAGGCCCAGTTCGTCGTGGAGCCGCTTCGTGATCCGGCGAGTGGCGCGCGCCGGCTGGCCTTTCAGGTGAACGATGATGGCGTTGTACTCCTCGTCGAACCCGTTCTCGACGAGTCGGTCGCGCATACCACCGGTCTCCACGCACAGGACGAAGTCCGCGTCGTTGTCGAGGAACTCGATGGTGTCCGGGTTGTTCGGAATCTGGTATCCGCCCTCCCCGACGTCCTCCTGACAGTGGATCTCGCGTTCGCCCCGCCGGGTCTGCTCGCGGATCCGGAGCGGCCCCATGATAGTCGCGCCGGATTCCTCCGGTCGCATGTGGAACTCCTCGCGGCGCACCTCCGAGACGATTTCCAGGTCCTCGATGAGCTGGTTGGACTCGTCCTGGGAGTTGAACTGGGCGTCTTTCTCGTCGAAGGACTCGCTCAGGTAGTACAGCTCACGCAGGGTGGACGAACGGTCTTCGTCGAGCTGCTGGGCGAGGAAGTCGATCGTATAGATCGCCTTCAACAGCTTCTGGGCACCGCTTACGGTCTTTGCACTCCGAGTACTGTGACGGTCGCCGTACACCCAGACGCCCTTCTCGTCGTCGAAGACGATGTTGCTCTTCGTCCGCGTCGGGATCGACATCGTCGGGACGTCGCCGTGGTCGAACTGGTCGTAGAACTGTGCCGCGAGATCGATCAGTCGCTCGCGGGCGTCGCCTTCCGCTTGTGGTGAATCCGTACTCATTGTTATGCGTCGATCGTCAGTTTCTCGTCCTCGATTCCCTCGACCTGGATGTCGAACGTGGCCTCGCCGTTGACGTTGTACTCGATGGTCGCTTCTTCACCGGCTTTCACCGTCGGCGACCACTTCACGAACCACTCGCCGTCCATCTCGACGACCTCGGCGCCCTCGATCTCGCCCGGATCTTCCGTGACGATGTCGGTGATCTCCAGGCTCGCGTTCGTGGAGTCGTTGTTCTCGATGACCAGTCGCACCACGTCGTCGGCGCGTTCCCGCTCGACGAGGACGTTGTTCATGATGCGAGCCAGCGTGTCGTCGATGTTCAACTCGCCCTTGCCGGTCACGCCCTCCAGCTTCTCGGCCATCGCCGGGAGGATCGTCGCGAGTTTGTCCTGCTTGCGCCGGCGCTTCTCCATCGACCGCCGCTTCTTGAGGTAGGACTTCAGGTCGCGTGCCGAGTCGCGGATCGCCCGCTCGATCTCGTCTTCGATTTCGGGAACGTTCGCCACCGCGTCCTTGGACTCGCTGGTGAAGGGCACGTTCGTCGACGCGACGTGAACCATGATGACGGCCGGCCCGTTCGGAATCCCGCTGCCGCCGGGCTGGTCGAGTTTGTAGTTGCGCCAGTTGATCGTCTTGACCACGTCGGTGATGGCACAGGCGCCGCGCTGGTAGACGAGCGGGACCCGGTTCGCGAATCGCATCACGTCCGTCTTGCCGCCTTCTTCGAGTTCGCCGCCGTAGGCGATCCCGGCTTCGACGATGAACGGATCGCCGCCGTGGACCGACGCGTCGCGCGTCGTCGACGAGTAGAAGTCCGCGTCGAACACCTTCTTGAGCCCTTCCAAGACGAGGTCGTCGGTGATCGGCGAGAGACAGTCGGTCGGCGGCGCGATGATGTCGGCCGCGCGCATCGCCTCGTGGAGTTCGCTCGCCATGTCCCGATCCTCGGCGATCTCCTTGATCTTGGGGACGTCGTCGGGGACGGTCCGCATCCGCTCCCAGAGCGCGTCGGTGACCTTTCCGCGCGCCTTCTCCCCGAACGTCGCGTCGTCGTACTCCTCGGTGTCGTCGGCTGATTTGTCGACGTACTGTTCGAGTTGTTTGCGCGTCACCCGGTCGCGGACGTCGTCGTCGCGGTTCTCGAACTTCGCGGCGATGCGCTCGGCGAGCCCCTGTACGTGGGCGTCGTCCTTCCGGTCTGTCGTCGCTCGGTCGACGAGCTGATACACGTCGGCCGTTCGCTCGGCCGTGATCTCGGCCCAGGCCGCTTCGACGGCGTTCTCCTGGACCGTGTCGCCGAACGTCGTGTCGTGGTCCTCGCCGACGGTCTCTGCGAAGTTGGCGACGACCTCGACCAGTTGGTGGTGCGCGATGAGTTCGCGCTCCTGGACTGCGTCGGCGATCGACTGGGCGAACTCGCTGGTGGCCTCCTGCCCTTTGTTGGCGACGGCGTCCTCGACGGCGGGAGCAACATCACCGTCCTCATGCTCGCGCGGGGCGTTCCAGGCCATCTCGCGACCGAAGTGATGGTCGCGGAAGTTGTCGATGATCGACGCCGACGTCTTCCCGCCGACGCGAGTGAACTCTTCCTGGAGGAACCCCGACGCGGAGTAAGAATCAGTGGCGTCGAGCATCTTCTGGAGGGTCCCCAGTTCGACGCCGTGTGGGTGCGGGCGAATCTCCTCGGTTTCGGCCGGGAGCTGGTCGGTCGCCCGCTCGTATTTCATGTGTTCCTTGGGCTCGCGCAGTTCGAGGCGCGCGTGCGGGTTGACGACCGCCGTGTGCTTGACGTAGTCGTGGAGCTGCTGGCGAGCGCGCATGTTCGCCTCCATCTCGACTTCGATGCGCGTCCCGTGCGGGCGGTCCCACGACGTGGTGTCTTCGACTTCGATCTCGGGTTCGTTGCTGTCCGTGTCGATGGTGAGTTCGAAGTACTTGGCGTCTGCACCGCGCTGGGTCCGGCTGGTGACCTTCGCAGGTTTCCCGCTGGTCAGTTGCGAGTAGAGGACGGCAGCGGAGATCCCGATCCCCTGCTGCCCGCGGCTCTGTTCTCTGGCGTGGAAGCGAGACCCGTAGAGCAGTTTCCCGAAGATCTTGGGGATCTGCTCTTTGGTGATGCCGGGCCCGTTGTCCTCGACGATGAGCCGGTAGTAGTCGCCGGCTTCCTGAATTTCGACGTAGATATCGGGGAGAATACCGGACTCTTCGCAGGCGTCCAGTGCGTTGTCTACGGCTTCCTTGACGGCCGTCACCAGCGCCCGGGCGCCCGAGTCGAACCCGAGCATCTGGCGGTTCTTCTCGAAGAACTCGGCGATGGAGATGGACCGCTGAGACTCTGCCAACTCCTCGGCGATCCCCTCTCCCTCGGCGAGCGTCGATTGGTACGAGGTCATCTTCTGGCTGTTTGTACCCCCGGAGGGGTTAAATGTTGTACGCTGCCGGGGTGAAAGTGAAACTCGACCGGAGAGTGGCCGAGAGTGTGCTAAACAGTACCAAAGCACGGCTCGCGCGCGCGAGCGTGCGGGAGTTTTATCAAGCCCCGTACCCTACGACGCTATAGATTTCATGTCTAAGGAGCCTGAATACGGAGCCAGGCAGATACAGGTCTTAGAAGGGCTGGAGGCCGTCCGAAAGCGGCCTGCGATGTACATCGGCTCGACTGACTCTCGCGGACTCCATCATCTCGTCTACGAAGTCGTTGACAACTCCATCGACGAAGCGCTCGCTGGATACTGTGATTCGATCGAGGTCACGATCCACGAGGACAACTCGGTGAGCGTCAGCGACGACGGACGAGGGATTCCCGTCGACACCCACGAGGAACACGACAAACCGGCACTGGAAGTCATCATGACGATCCTCCACGCCGGTGGGAAGTTCGACAACAAGTCCTACCAGGTCTCTGGTGGTCTCCACGGCGTCGGCGTGTCGGTCGTCAACGGCCTCTCGAAGTGGCTCGAAGCAGAGGTCAAGCGCGACGGGACGGTCTGGGAGCAGCGCTACGACCACGGCGAACCCGAGTACGACCTTCGCGAGGCGCGCGAGATGGAACCCGACGAGGAGACCGGGACGACCATCCGCTTTTGGCCAGACGACGAGATCTTCGAGACCGACGAGTTCGAGTTCTCGACGCTCGAAAGTCGGCTTCGCGAACTGGCCTTCCTC
The DNA here is from genome assembly GCF_042678165.1 of Halorientalis brevis. Lineage (GTDB taxonomy): Archaea > Halobacteriota > Halobacteria > Halobacteriales > Haloarculaceae > Halorientalis > Halorientalis brevis. Next base: position 70,967 of record NZ_JBHUDJ010000014.1, read on the forward strand.
AACTCCGGCGTCGAGATCACGCTCCGCGACGAGCGCGACGGCGAGGAGGCGACTTTCCTCTACGAGGGCGGCATTCGCGAGTTCGTCGAGTACCTGAACGAGACGAAAAACCCCCTTCACGAAGACGTCATCTACTTCGAGGACGAGGGCGACATCGACGAGGGGACCGTCCACCTGGAGGTGGCGATGCAGGCCACCGACGAACTTCAGGGCTCGATCCACGCGTTCGCCAACAACATCAACACCCGCGAGGGCGGGAGCCACCTCACCGGGTTCAAGACCTCCCTCACCAGGGTGATCAACGACTACGCGAACGAGCACGGCATGCTCGGCGACCTCGACTCGAACCTCAAGGGCGACGACATCCGCGAGGGACTAACGGCCGTCATCTCGGTCAAACACCCCGATCCGCAGTTCGAGGGCCAGACGAAGACGAAACTCGGGAACAGCGAAGTTCGGGGGATCGTCGAGAGCGCCGTCCACGAGAAGTTGGCGACGCACTTCGAGGAGCACCCCGACGTGGCCAAGGCGATCATCTCGAAGGCCGTCGAGGCCGCAAAGGCCCGCAAAGCAGCCAAGAAGGCCGAAGAGCTCACCCGACGGAAGAACGCGCTGGAATCGACGGCGCTCCCCGGCAAACTCGCCGACTGTCAGACCAAAGACCCGACCGAGTCGGAGCTGTTCATCGTTGAGGGTGACTCCGCAGGCGGCAGCGCGAAACAGGGCCGCAATCCGGAGTTCCAGGCGATCCTCCCGCTGGGCGGGAAGATCCTGAACGTCGAGCGACACCGCCTCGACCGGATTCTGGAGAACGACGAGATCCGCAGCATGATCACGGCGATCGGGACGGGCATCGGCGACGAGTTCGACATCGAGGACGCGCGGTACGAACGCATCCTCATCATGACCGACGCCGACGTCGACGGGGCGCACATCCGGACGCTCCTCCTGACCCTGTTCTACCGCCACATGAAGCCGCTCATCGAGGCGGGCTACGTGTACGCGACGCAACCGCCGCTGTACCGCATCCGCTATCGCGGCAATACGTACGACGCGATGACCGAGCAGGAGCGCGAACAGATCGTCGCCGAGAAATGCGACGGGAACCCGACCCAGGTCCAGCGGTTCAAGGGGCTCGGCGAGATGAACCCCGAGCAACTCTGGGAGACGACGATGAACCCCGAGAACCGCCATCTGAAGCAGATCACCATCGAGGACGCCGCCGCGGCGGACAAGATGTTCTCGGTGCTGATGGGAGACGCAGTGGGGCCGCGCAAACAGTTCATCAAGGAACACTCGCCGGAAGCCGAGTGGGTCGACATCTAAACGATGAGTTCAGACATACCAGACGGTCCAGAAGACCAACCGACCGTGCCCGCTGCGAACGTCGAACGGGTACGCGTCGAAGACGAGATGGAGCAGAGTTACATCGACTACGCGATGTCCGTCATCGCGGGCCGCGCACTCCCGGACGTCCGTGACGGGCTAAAGCCCGTTCACCGGCGCATCCTCTACGCGATGCACGAGATGGGCGTCTCCTCGGGGAGCAGTCACCGCAAGTCCTCGTCCGTGGTGGGCGAGACGATGGGTGACTACCACCCCCACGGCGACCAGGCCATCTACGACACGCTCGTGGGCATGGCCCAGGACTTCGGGATGCGCTACCCGCTCGTCGACGGCCAGGGGAACTTCGGGTCGATGGACGGCGACCCCGCCGCGGCCATGCGGTACACCGAGGCCCGGATGAGTTCCATCTCGGAGGAACTGCTGGCGGACATCGAGAAGGACACCGTCGACTTCCAGCCCAACTACGACGACCGGCTGACCGAACCGGAGGTCCTCCCGGCGGCGTACCCGAACCTCCTGGTCAACGGCTCGACCGGGATCGCCGTGGGGATGTCGACGAAGATTCCCCCGCACAACCTCGGTGAGGTCATCGACGCCACGATCCACCTCATCGACAATCCGGACTGTTCGGTCGAGGACCTGCTCCACTTGGAGGAGAGCCCCGGACCGATCAAGGGCCCCGACTTCCCGACGGGCGCGAACATCGTCGGCCGGAACGACGTCCACAAGGCGTACAAGACCGGTCGCGGTCGCATCACGGTCCGCGCCGAGTACGAGGTCGACGACGAGGACGGCCGCATCGTCATCACGGAACTCCCGTATCAGGAGAACAAGGCCCGGATGGTCGAGCGGATCGCCGAGGACGTCAACGAGGGGAAAATCGAGGGTATCAGCGACCTTCGGGACGAGTCCGACCGCGACGGCGTCCGCATCGTCGTCGAACTCAAGCGCGGTGCGAACGTGGACGTCGTGGAGAACCAGCTGCTGGAACACCACCTCGAATCGACGTTCGGCGTCATCAACCTCTCGCTGGTCGACGGGCAGCCCCGCGTGCTGACGCTCAAGGAGACCTTAGCGGAGTACGTCGACCACCGCAAGGAAGTCGTCCGGCGTCGCAGCCAGTTCGAACTCGACGAGGCCGAGGACCGCGCCCACATCCTCGAAGGGCGGCTCACCGCCGTCGAAAACACGGACGACGTGATCGAACTCATTCAGGACGCCGAGGACCGGGGGTCCGCCAAGGAGGCACTCAAGTCCGAGTTCGACTTCTCTGAGGACCAGGCCGACCACATCGTGCGGATCCAGCTCGGCAGTCTCACCTCCGCAGAGGTCGAGGAGATCGAGACGGAGTACGAGGAAGTTCAGGAACGGATCGAGCGCTTAGAGGAGATCCTCGGCGACGAGCAGGAACTGCTCGACGTCATCAAGGACGAACTCGCGGAGATCAAAGACGAGTACGACGACGAGCGCCGGACCAAGATCATCGAGGACACCGGCGAGGTCACTCACGAGGACCTCATCCCGGAGGAAGACTGCGTGGTCGTCATCACCGAGGACGACTACATCAAGCGGATGCCCGTCGACAAGTTCGACCCCCAGGGTCGCGGCGGGAAAGGCATCATCGGCGCGGACCCCAAAGAGGGTGATCGCGTCCACAAGGTGTTCAGAGCCAATAGCCACGATTACCTGCTCTGTTTCACCAACCAGGGGCAGGTCTACCGGCTGAAGACCTACCAGGTCCCGGAGATGAGCCGGACCGCCCGGGGTAATCACATCCGGAACGTCATCGAGGGCATCGACGACGGCGAGGAGATCACGGCCGTCGTCAACACCGACGACTTCGAGTCCGACGAGTGTCTCACGATGGTCACCCGCGACGGCTACGTCAAGCGGACGCGCACGACAGAGTTCGAGAACATCCGCTCGACGGGGATCATCGCAGCCTCGCTGGAGGACGGTGACGAACTCGTCGACGTGGAGGTTACCACCGGGGACCAGGACCTCGTCATCGCCACCGAAGGCGGCATGACGATCCGCTTCGACGAGGACGAGGCCCGCGAGATGGGCCGGACCGCACGCGGCGTCGGTGCGATCAAACTGCAGGAGGGTGACGCCGTCACCGGCCTGGTCGCGACCGACGAGCACGACGAGCGTGCGCTGCTGACAGTCACGCAGAACGGCTACGGCAAGCGGACGAAGCTCAGCGAGTACCGCTGTCAGTCCCGCTACGGGAAAGGTCTCATCGACATCAAGACCGGGGGCCGAAACGGCCCAGTTACGGCCGTGAAAGCGGTCACCGAGGAGGATCACCTCATCATCATGAGCGAGCACGGGCAGATCATGCGCATCCGCGCCTCTGAAATCTCGACCGTCGGCCGGAACACGATGGGCGTCACCATCATGGAACTGGAGGGCAACGACGGCGTCGCGAGCGTGACCGTCGTGCCTGCACCCGAGACTGACGACGAGGAATAGCGACACCGACCGATCGATTCGTTTTTTCCGAAGAGCAGAACCGAACGTTGTGAGCGCGTGCGTTAGGCGTCGAGTCCGACCGTCAGCACTGGCACGGGCGCTGTTTCGACGACCCGCTGGGAGACGCTGCCGACGACGTTTCGCTCGTAGCTGTCGCCGCTGGTGCCCATCACGACGAGATCGATGTCGTTGTTCTCGACGTAGTCGACGATACACTCGGCGGGGTGGCCGATGTCGACGTCGCCGGTCGCTTCGATCCCCTGCTCCTGTGCGTTGGTGACGGCGTCGTCGATCGCCGTGAGCGCCTCTTCCTCGAGTTCCTGCCGAACTTCCTCGACGCGGTTGTCGTCGAGGACGAGGAACGCGCGGTCGTCGACGACCGACAGGACGTGCAGCGTCGCGTCTCTCGTCGCTGCGATGTCGAACGCGTGTTCCTCGACTCGGTCGGCATGTTCGCTTCTGTCCGTGGCAAAGAGGATCGACTCGTACATCTACACGTCCACACTGACGACGGAAACAAAAGCACTTCGCGATGAGTCTCAGTTCGTGGGAACAGTTCCTCGGGAGTCAGTCGTCGGCCGGTGCTGGTTCGACCAGCGCGTCGGGGTCGAGGGGCGCGTACCGGACGATCTCGTCGAAGTACTCGTGGGGCAGCGACTCGCCGTCGGTGATGCCACGAGCGTCGGGCTGTTCGAACCGGGTTTCGACGAACCACTCGGCCACGAGCACGCGGCGACCGTTCTCGTCGGCGTCGATTTCGGACTGGGCGCGCTCGAGCAGGAGCGACGCCGTGACCACGTCGAAGATGTAGTCCGCCAATTGTTTGGCCTCGTGCTGGGCGTACTCCTGGCTCTCGCCTGCCAGCGCGACCATCGCCTCCTGCATGTCCGCGAACTCGTCCTCAACGGTCTCCGCGAGGTCGACCAGCCGGGGATGCTCGACGGCTTCGACGTGCTCGCGGACGAGGGGGAACAGCGCTTCGTGCGCGGCCTCCTTGTTGAGCACGCGCAGGACGTCGAGTGACAGGATGTTCGAGGTTCCCTCCCAGATTGGGAGGACCTGAGCGTCCCGAAGGAGCTGTTCGGTCGTATAGCCGTTGACGTAGCCGTTGCCGCCCTGGATCTCGCAGGCGTAGGAGGCCGTGTCGACGGCCATCCGGGCGGTCTTGTACTTCGCGATGGGGACGAGCAACCGCATCAGTTTGAACGCGGTTTCGTCGTCCTCGTCGGCCATGTAATCGGCGTAGTGTGAGGCGGCCTCGAAGGCGAACGCCAGCGCGGCAGCGTAGTCGACCTGCATGTCGACGAGGTCCCGCCGCATCAGCGGGTACTCGTCGATGGTCGAGCCGAACGCCTCGCGATTGGCCGCCTGGACCTTCGACTCCAGCAGCGCGCGACCCATACACCCGACCGAGCCGGTGGCGTTGGTCAGCCGCTCGAAGTTCATCATCTCGGCCATCAGCTTGAACCCCTCCTCGGGTTCGCCGACGAGATACCCCTCGGCGCCCTGGAACTCGACCTCGCCGGTCGGCACGGCGATCGTCCCGAGCTTGTCCTTCAGTCGGCGGTAGAGCTGGTCGTTGAGCGCTCCACTCTGTTTGGTGTGGGGCACCAGGAAGAGCGAGAGCCCCTCCGTCCCCTCGGGTGCGTCTGGGCGGCGGGCCAGCGCGAGCGTTCCCTCGGCGTCGATGTTCGAACAGAACCACTTCTCTCCGTAGAGCTCGTAGACGCCCTCCTCGTCAGTTGGTTCGGCCGTCGTCTCGTTGGCACCGACGTCGCTCCCGCCCTGTTTCTCGGTGAGGAACATCGCGCCCTCGATGTGGTCGTCGTAGTCCCGGCTAGTGAGCCCCGCGAAGTACTCCGCTAAGAGGTCGGCGTTCGGGTGGTCGTCGTCGACGTACTTGTCGAGGACGATCGCGGCTCCGGTCGTCATCGAGATCGGGCAGACGAACCCGCCGTCGACGAACGAGAGGATGGTCTGTTGCGTGAGAACGTGCTGGAATCCCAGCGGCTCGTCACGACCCGGGGGTGCGTGGAAAACGTCGTGTGTGAGCCCGCGTTCGTACACCAGTTCGTCGTTTTCGTGCTGGAGCGGGTGGTACTCGACGTGGTTCTGGACCTCGCCGTGTTTGTCGTAGGTCCGCAGTTCGTGGCCTTCGCGGTCAATGATCTCCGAGTTGTCCGCGATGACGTGTCCAGTCACGTCACCGAGTTCTGAAAGCCGCTCCTGGGCCCACTCGAACTCCGCGTCCGGATACGCCCAAGCGGCTTCGGCCCGCAGCGTGTCGTCGAGTTCCCAGTAGTTGCAGTGTCTCCCCTCCTCCAACTGGCTGTAGTCGATGGGGCGGTCTACCATACCACGGTTATTGGAACCATTCTACATAAACTCACGACAAACCTGTTGTTGGTTGTTACAGCGTTTATTCTCGCGCTACGGATAGATCTCCTCGAATTCGTGTCTCGTACACGCTGTATTACGTGAGACGGAGCAGTTGGCCACAGTACGTCAGCTGAAAATCGAAATCGTCGGCCCGATCAGGCTACGTCGACAGTCACGTCCGTCGGGGTCGGGTTCCCGATGTTGTCACCGACGGGGCAGCGCTCTTCGAGTTCGGCGCGAAACCCGTCGAGTGCGTCCGCATCGGCGTCGGTCTGTACGTCGATGTCGACGCGAATCTCCTGGTAGCCGGCTCGGACGTCGTCGGTTGCACCCGTGAACTTCCGCGGGTCGAGATCACCTTCGATCTCGATCCCCACGCCGTCGATGTCGATTCCGCGCTCCTCGCCGACGGTGTGTGCGACGACGTTGAGACAGCCCGCCCATGCACCGAGCAGGTACTCGACTGGATTGGGGCCGTCGTTCGTGCCGCCGAGGGCCGCGGGTTCGTCGACGACGAAGTCGAAGGAGCGTGCCTCGACGGCGGTTCTGGTTTCGCTCTCGCTCTCGGCTGATACTGCGAACTGCTGGGTGTGGTCCGTTTCGCTCATCGACTCGTACGACGGGGTAGCATCTCATCAAGTGACTGTCCCCGGGAAGATGCGCTGCCGTCGGTGACGGGTGTGAAACCGGGATGGTCGGGAACGAGGCTTTCTCGACGGTGGTCGCTACGTCTCGTGTCGGAGGCTGGTGTCGTCCATTGCGGTAAGTATTGCAACTCGAACGGCAGTCACGCGTCGTTTGCGAACGCACAGCCTTCGGTCTCGCTGGGAGCCACGCGACTGTCGCTCGAAGTGGGGCTCGCACTCCTCGCTGCGAGACCGGATTCGCGCTGGACAAACTCGTTGTCCGTTCCTGTCCGTCCGAAATACTCATGCGACGGGATGTTGCATGTCAGGTATCCACATGGCTGATGCGAGCGACCTGGGGAACGACGACCTCTCCGTGACGGTCAGCGACGACGGACTGGTGGTACGGGCGACGATCGACAGGCCCGAGGAACGCAATTCACTGAACGACGCCGTCTTTCTCGGACTCGCGGACGCGCTGGCGTACGCAGACGAGGGCGAGGCCAGGGTGTTCGTCGTCCGCGGTGCCGAGCAGACGTTCTGTTCCGGCGGCGATCTCAAGTCGATGGCCGGCGTCTTCGGCGACGATTCGACGGCCTATCGCGAGCAGTTCTCGGCGCTCGCGGGCCTCGTCGAGGCGATGGTCGAGGCAAGCGTTCTCACCGTCGCTGCCGTCGAGGGGTACTGCCTGGCTGGCGGTCTGGGCCTCGCTGCAGCCTGCGAGTTCGTCGTGGCCCACGAGGACGCCACCTTCGGAACGCCCGAGGTCGACATCGGCCTGTTCCCCGCGCAGGCGATGGCACCGATCATGCGTGCCGTCGACGAGAAAGCCGGCCTGAAACTGCTGTTCACCGGGGAACACATCGACGCCAACGAGGCGGCCGACATGGGTCTGGTCACGGAACTCGCGGCAGCCGACGAGTTCGGGGCGACGCTCGACGGGTTGGTCGATCAACTCGCCAACAACAGTCCCGTCCTCATCTCGATGGGAAAAGAGGCGTACTACACTCAGCGCGACATGGCCTTCAGCGAGGCGCTGTCGTACCTCAAGGAAATGATCACGCTCATCGCGATGAGCGACGACACCGAGGAGGGGATCAACGCCTTCCTCACGGACGAGGAGCCGGGCTGGAAGCGACGCTAACCGACGACCACCGATACAATGACCTACGAAACCCAGGAGTCCATCAAGGGAAACGACCCGGACAAAGCAATCATCTCGGCGGCACTCACGGGCGCGCTGACGACGCGCGACCAGTGTGAGGCGATTCCCTACACCCCCGAAGAGATCGCAGCAGAAGCCGCCGCTGCGCGTGAGGCGGGCGCTGCGGTCGCGCACATCCACGCCCGGACCGAGAACGGCTCGCCGACCTATTCGACGGAGACTTACCAGGAGATTTACGACGAGGTCCGCGAGCGGACGGACATCCTCGTCAACTTCTCGACCGGCGCGCTCCACGAACCGGTCGAGACCCGCGCCGAGTACGTTCGGGAAGTCCAGCCCGACATCGCGGCGCTCAACATGGGCTCGATGAACTACGCGAAGTACTCCGAGGACCGCGAGGACTTCGTCTTCGACATGGTGTTCGAGAACCCGTTCGACGAGATCCGCGACCTCCTGACCACGATGCAGGACAACGGCGTCAAACCGGAACTGGAGTGTTTCGACACCGGACACGTCGGCAACATCCGCCCCATTCTCCACAAGGGTGAGCTGGAGACGCCGCTGCACTTCAGCCTCATCATGGGCGTGCTCGGGGGGATTCCGGCGACGGTGGAGAACCTCGCCCACCAGGTCCGCCAGCTGCCCGACGACGCCAACTGGCAGGTCATCGGCATCAGCGAGGACCAGTGGCCCCTCGTCGCCGCCGCCCTGGCGATGGGCGGGAACGTCCGCGTCGGCCTCGAAGACAACTTCTACGTCGCGGACGGCGAGATGGCCGAGAGCAACGCCGATCTCGTCGAGAAGGCCGCGCGAATGACCCGAGACATCGGCCGCGAGCCGGCGACGCCCGACGAGGCGCGCGAGATCATGAGCATCGAGAACTGAGGCAAATACTGTGCAGCGGTATCGATTCGAGCGTCCCGCAGGAACTAACCGATCAAGAACGGTCTCAGCGGAGCGAGCGCGAGGAGTTCGTCACAACCAGCAGGCTCGACGTGGTCATGGCGAGCGCCGCGAACAGCGGATTGAGCATGCCCGTGAGGGCGAGCGGGATGGCGACGGCGTTGTAGAGGAACGCCCACCCGAGGTTCTGTCGAATGCGGCCGTGCGTCCCCTCGGCGATGTCGAACAGCGTGCTGACGCCTGCCAGGTCGTCCTCGATCAGGATGGCGTCCGCCGCGTCGGTCGCGAGATCGGTCCCGCTCCCGAGCGCGATGCCGAGGTCAGCCGCCGCCAGCGCCGGGGCGTCGTTGCTCCCGTCACCGACCATCGCGACCGTTCCGTGACCACGCAGCCGTTCGACGGTCTCGGCCTTCGCTTCCGGCGGCACGCCCGCGAACACTTCGTCGATGCCCGAGTGGTCACGGTACCGTTCGACTGCCTGCCCCTGGTCGCCGGTCAGGACGACGATTTCTCGGGAACTCGACAGTGAGTCGACGACGGACTCCCACTCCGGCCGCGAGCGTTCGCCCAACACGAGCACGGCTCGGGCGCGCCCATCCCAACCGACCGCGACCGGGCGGTTCCCGTCGCGCATGGCCGTCTCTGCACGGCTCGCGAGCGCTTTGGGGACCGTCAGCCCCTTTGATTCGAGCAGGTCGGTGGTCCCGACGACGACGGGCTCGCCGTCGACGACGCCACTGACGCCAGTGGCGTGATTCTCGAACTCGCTGGCGGACGGCGGGTCGTCCGCACGGTCGGCAATCGCCTCGGCGACCGGGTGACTCGACAGCGACTCGACGGCCGCCGCCCGACGGAGCGCAGTGTCCCCCTCGTCGCCGGCGATATCGACGACCTGCAACTCGCCGGTGGTGAGCGTCCCAGTCTTGTCGAACACGACGGTGTCGACATCGGGGACTTCCTCGAAGACGGCCTCGGTCGCGACGACGATCCCGGCCGCCGACGCTTCCCTGATGCCCGCAGCGATCGCCAGCGGCGTCGCCAGGCCCAGCGCGCAGGGACACGAGACGATCAGGACGGTGAGCGCCACGAGGAGTGCGGCGACGCCCGCACCGCCCGTCGCGAGCGTCCACCCGGCGGCGAGCACTGCCAGGATGACGACGGTCGGCACGAACACCGTCGCCAGTTTGTCGGCCAGCCGCTGAATGCCCGGTCGCGCGCTCTGGATCGACCAGAGCAACTCGACGAGGCGGTCCAGCGTGCTCGTCGCGTCCGCGCTCACCTCGACGACCAGCGGCGCGTCAGTCACGACGGACCCGCCGACTACCTCGTCACCCTCGTCCTTTCGGTCGGGCATCGGCTCGCCGGTGAGCAGCGACTCGTCGACCGCCGCCGACCCGTCGACGACGGTTCCGTCCGTCGGGACGCGCTCCCCGGGCTTGACGAGAACGTGATCGCCCCCGGTCAACGCGGCGACGTTGACGGTCTCGGTGTCGCCGTCGTCGTACCGCCTGGCTTCTTCGACGCGGGACTCGGTCAGGTCAGAGAGCAACCCGGCTGCGCGCCGTTTCACGCGTCGCTCGTAGTAGTTCCCGAGCGTCACCACGAGGATGATGGCGACGCTCACGTCGAAGTAGAGGTGGGTCCGGCCGAGGGCGATCGCGACCGAACTGTAGGCGTATGAACTCACCGCTGCGAGCGCCACCAGCAGGTCCATGTTCGGGTGGCCGGCCCGGAGGCTGACGAACGCACCGCGGAGGATGGGCCACCCGGTGTAGCCCAGCACGACGGTGCTGAACAGCCAGATGTTACCGAAGAGGTACAGGCCCACGGCCCCCGACAGGTCGATGAACGGCGGGTCGTAGCCGAAGTAGGTCGGATAGAGGAAGATGACGTACCACATCATCACCATCATGCCGAAAAAGCCCCCGATGACGAGCGACCAGACGGACTCGTCGGCATCCGAGTCGTCCTTCCGGTCGCGTTCGCGGGCGCGATAGCCGTACCCCGACACGGAGTCGCCGAGTTCGGTTTCGGTCACCTGCTCGGGGTCGTACGCCAGTCGCATCGTGTCCGTGGCGTAGCTCGCGGTCGCGTCGTAGACGCCCGCGTTGTCCACGGCCCGCGATTCGAGGAACGCTTCACAGGTCGCACAGTGCATCCCGTCGACGGCCAGGAACGCCTCCTCGGCCTCGTCGGGGACCTCGGCCGCAGTCTCCCCGTCGAGTCTCGCCTCGACGGTCTGTTCGTCCGGGACGTCAGCACTGGCATCGCCCAGGGCCTTGGACACTTCCAGACAGCCCCGACAGCAGAACACGCCGTCCTCGGACTCGTCAGTGATCGGCGGGTCGGGCGTCGGTCGGTCACAGAGCGTACAGTCCGTCATTTATCCAACGAGAGGTTGATAGAACGGCACCGGGACGTGCGGGACGTGAATCCCCAGCAGCATCAGGCCGTGCGAGAGGGGAATGTACCCCAGCACGAGGAAGGCTGCGCCGAGCAAGCGGTGTAACGTTCGGCGGTGGCCGTCTCCGATCGATCCGAGGAGCGTTCCGTAGGCGAAGAGCGTCGGGAACGTTCCGAGTCCCAGGATGCCGAGACTGAGTGCGGCACGGACTGGATCCCCGAGCGCGAACGCGTACACGTATGCTGGGTAAAGGATCGGACAGGGAAGAATGCCGTGAATCGCTCCCAGCCCGACGATCCGCGGCGAGCCGACCAGCGAGTCCACTCGCGCGGTCAGCAACGCGGAAACGCGCTGGAACGTATCGCCGACGACGGCCGGCGTGAACCGGTCGAGCGTCCCCGTTCCACCGAGGAGGTACTGGAGACCGGCGACGATGATGACGACACCGACGCCGAGGCCGGCCGCGATTCGAACGCCCCGCTCTACGGGCGGTATGGCACCGACAGACGCGAAGAGGGCGCCACCGACCGTCGCCGCGAGGGCACCGATGGCCGCGTAACTGATCGTCCGTCCGAGGTTGAACAGGGCGTGTTGCCGAACGGCAAACGGTGTGAGCGTGTCACCCCGACGGGTCTCGGTCTGCTCGTCGATACGGTCCGCGTACAGCGTCACGAGCGGGCCGCACATGCCCAGACAGTGTGCGCCAGCGAGAAGTCCGATGACGGCGAACGCGAGGAGATCCACGTTCGAGCCGACCACTTCCACGCCGGCGAGTTGCAGTGTGACGGCCGACACCATAGTCATCACTGCGTGGACAGGCTCGTCGGTCGGCGGGCGGACACCCTGAGTCAGGCCTCCGCGCCGTGGGCCCCGTGATCGCCCTCACCGTGCGGGGACAGGAACAGGTAGATGCTGAGTCCGACGAGAATCACGTTGACCGTCGTGACAGCAGCTGCATAGTAGTCGGGTTTCAGTAGTCCGAACAGTAACGTCGGGACGATCGCCAGAAGTGCAACCGCCACGGCGACGCGTGACGGGATTCGAGCGAGCATGCTTGCCATGTCTGGAGAGGACGGACTGATCCAATAAAGTAGTACACCCCATTCCCAGATGGTGAAAACGCACCACCAGAGAGTTATAGTACATGTCCTAAGGGAGTGATATGGCAGAGGTAGAAGCAGGTACGAATACAGAGGGAGACATCCCGGGCGCGGACGCGTACGCAGACGGGACGCTCGTTCGCGACCCGGAGGTGGAAACTCCGCTCAGTCAGGAGGAGTTCGACCCGAAGGGAACGTTGATGTTGTTGCTCATATACTTCATCATCCTCACACTGATGTGGTCGTTCACCTACTTCGTCGAGTTCCTGGGACGGACGGGGACAGTCATCGGGTGATCAGAGATGCACGTACACAAATACGAGAAACTCTGGCTGATCGCTTCGCTCGTGTTGATTGTCGGATTCATCTCGACTATCGTCTTCGGTGCCGTCGGTGCCGGCGTCAAGATGGTCGACGACAGCGGTGGGCAGGTCAACGCGAGCGGCCTGAGCGACCACCCCGAGTTCAAGGATCCCGGCGTTCGGAAAGTCGGGTCGAACGAGTACGAAGTATACGTCGTGGCTCAGCAGTTCATCTTCAATCCGGAGACGATCGAAGTGCCCGCGAACAGCAACGTGACGTTCTACGTGACCTCCCGTGACGTCATTCACGGGTTCGAGGTCGTCGGGACCAACGCGAACACCATGGCCGTTCCGGGCGAAGTCTCGAAGATCACCGTTCAGTTCGACGAGCCCGGCGAACACGGCATCGTCTGTAACGAGTATTGCGGCGGAGCCCACCACGACATGGAGGGGAAACTGATCGTCCGCGAGCCGTCGAACTTCACGATGGGCGACCAGAGTTCGGCGCAGATGACGAATCAGGAAACGAACGGAACTGATGAAGCATGAGTACGCCGACAGAATCTATACTAAACATCGGAACGACTGAAGAAGAGGAAGCGTTACCTGAGAACTCGTTCATCGTCAAGTATCCGAAAGTAGCGCGAGTCGTCCGGATCTGCCTGACCTACTCGTTCATCGCCTTCGCCATCGGCGGCTTCATGGGCGTGCTCCAGGCGCTCCACCGGACGAACATCCTGCGGGTCATCGACTCGGCCGACTACTACTCGGTCTTGACGGCTCACGGGGTGTTCCTCGTCATCGTGTTCACGATCTTCTTCCTCGCCGGGCTGTTCGCGTGGGCGAACACGCGAAGTCTCGGGAGACCGCCGGTGAACATCAAGTTCACCTGGCTGTGGGTCGGCACGATGTCGGCCGGAGCGCTCCTGGCCGGCGGGAGCATCCTCGCCGGGCTCGTAAAGGAGATCGACATCAGCGCGGACGTCCTCTACACGTTCTACTCGCCGCTGCAGGCCCATCCGCTGTTCTACATCGGGCTCGCGGTGTTCGTGGTCGGGACGTGGCTCGCATCGTTCGACTGGTTCCGCCAGTACCTCGACTGGCGCGCCGATAACCCCGACGAGCGCATCCCGCTCCAGTCGTTCATGGTGATGACGACGATGCTGATGTGGCTCCTCGCCACCCTCGGCGTCGCCGTCGAAACCGTCGTCTTCCTGATTCCGTGGTCGCTCGGCATCATGCCGGCTCCGAACCCGATGCTGACGCGGACGCTGTTCTGGTTCTTCGGCCACCCGGTCGTGTACTTCTGGCTCATGCCGGCGTACCTCATGTGGTACACCATTCTGCCGAAGATCGCTGGCGGTCGGCTGTTCAGCGATCCGCTCGCTCGCGTCGTCTTCCTGCTGTTCCTGCTGCTCTCGACCCCGGTCGGGATTCACCACCAGTACATGGACCCCGGCATCGCGGAAGGGTTCAAGTTCATCGCGATGGTGAACACGATGTTCCTGCTGCTCCCGTCGTTCCTGACGGCGTTTACGACCGTGGCGAGCATCGAGCACGCTGCACGCCAGCGCGGCGGCAAGGGATACTTCGGCTGGCTCAAGAAACTCCCGTGGCGTGATCCGGCGTTCACCGGCATGGGGCTCGCGGGCCTAATGTTCGCGGCTGGCGGGTTCTCCGGCATGGTCAACGCCGGGATGAACCTCAACTACCTGGTCCACAACACGCTGTGGGTTCCGGGCCACTTCCACCTGACAGTCGGCACGGCAGTCGCGCTCAGCATCATGGCTGGCAGTTACTGGCTCGTGCCGCGCATCACCGGTCGGAAGGTGTACAGCCGTCCGATCGGCCTGTTCCAGGTCGTCCTCTGGTTCATCGGCATGGTCTTCATGTCCGCTGCGATGCACCGTGGCGGTCTCGCGGGCATCCCGCGCCGGACCGCGGAACCGCAGTACACCGGATTCGCCTTCGAGTCGGTCACGGGAACCATCGGCAGCCTCCGACTCCAGCTGGCCTTCGGTGGCGTCCTGCTGTTCGTCTCGCTGGTGCTCTTCCTGGCGAACATCGCGCTCACGGCCACCAACAACGAGGCCGCAACGGGCCTGCGGACTGAACTCCCGCCGGCACTCTCCGGTCCCGAACAGTCGCCGACGATCCTCGACGACCTCAAGATCTGGGCGCTCATCGCTGTCGTGCTGGTCGTGCTGGCCTACGGGCTCCCGCTGTGGAGCATCATCAACAACGGCGGCCTGTATCCGGACGGAATCAGAGCTGCACCCGTCACTCTGGAACCGGTCCTGGAGGTGATCCTATGAGCCGTCTCTCGCCCGCTGGGATCCTGGTAGTCGGCGCGTTCCTCGTGCCCGTCGCCATCGAACTCCCGGTCGTCTTGGCGTTCCTGGGGATCGACTTCCCGGAGGGCCTCTCGTTCGGGATGACCGCGCTCGCGTTCGTACTGGTCCTCATTTGGTCCGAGGTCAGCGAACCGGCCGGTTCCTCGACCAAATCCTAGGTATCGATTGCCGATCGCGTACGACCGCTTTTTTCACCGCTGTGACTAGTTACCAGCACCGGCTCGTAACGTCCAGCGTCGTCAGAACATCCGTTCGCGGCTGTCATTCCTGATCGACAACGGCCACAGCGAGATCGACGAGTCCTCGACGTCTCTTTCCTGCCCCTGTCCTATCACAGAGTCGGACACGAGAGGGATTTTGGAGGAAATTCTCGCGGAAAAGGGGGACGTCGATGAGATGAAAAACGAGGGCCTCACTCAGAACTGTCGGCGCTGGTTGGCATCCCGAAACTGTCCGAGGTCACTGACACCGTACATGATCGTGAGGACCAGACCGACGAACACCAGCGACCCGAACAGATAGCCGTTCGACCCACTGAGGCCTGCTGGACCGAGCAGCGCGTACACACTGAGACCGATCAGCCCGAGCGCAACCACTGCAACGACGGCGCCGACCACGACGACGATCCGTTCTAGTGTCGATCGTTGTACCATATCATCACTCACTACTCCGCGTTCGTTCTAAACTATCTATGCGTATTCCCAGGATGTGAAAACGGGGTACGCAAACGGCAATTCGAGAGTTCTGTGGAAAGAAGGGTTAGAACAAGATCGTCCCGTGATGGCGGTCCCGCCGGGTCCGGCGCTTGTTCTCGAAGGCCGTCATTCGGGCGACGAGTTGCTGGCGGAGGTCACCGGCAGGAACGAGTTCGTCGACCTGCATGTTCGAGGCCTGTTTTCGGACGTCGATGTACTTCTGGAACTCTGCTTTGGCGCTCTCGATGAACGCCTCGCGGGTCTCACCCTCCATGTCTTCCAGTTGCCCCCCAAAGAGGGCGTGGACGGCGGCGTCCGGCCCCATCACGCTAATTTCGGCGCTCGGGAGCGCGAGCGTGGCGTCCGGGCCGAACGAGGGGCCACACATCGCGTAGATCCCCGCGCCGTACGCTTTTCTAGTGATGACGCAGAACTTGGGGACCTGGGCGTTCGAGGTGGCGTAGATGAACTTCCGGCCCCGCTGGAGGATGCCCTCCTTCTCGACTTTCGAGCCGACCATGAATCCCGGCGTGTCACAGAGATAAACGAGCGGGATCTCGTACGCGTCACAGATCCAGACGAACTCGGCGGCCTTCTCGGCTGAGTCCGGGAAGATAGCTCCCGAGACGTGATCGGGCTGGTTTGCGACGACGCCGACCGGCTTGCCGTTCAGCCGTGCGAATCCGGTGACGATCTCGCGAGCGAACTCCGGTTTGATCTCGAAGAAGGACTCGCGGTCGAAGACGCGGTCGATGACCTCGTGGACGTCGTAGGCCTCGTTCGGCTCGTCCGGGATGACCTGGTCGAGCCCCTTCGGGTTCTTGACCGGCGGTTTCGCCTCCCGAGTGGGGTTGGGCGCGTCGTACTTCTGGGGGAGAAAGGAGAGCAGGTGTTTGACGGCTTCGACGGCGTACTCCTCGTCCGGGACGACCAGGTCGGCGCTCCCGCTGTGTTTGGCGTGGACCTCGGGGCCGCCAAGGCCCTCCATGTCGATCGACTCGCCGGTCATCGCCTCGACGATGCGCGGGGAGGCGATGGCCATCCCGGAGATGTCGTCGACCATGACGAGAAAGTCACAGAAGACGGGGGTGTACGCGGAGCCCGCGATGTCCGGCCCGTAGAGGACGCCGATCTGGGGTACCTGTCCGGAGTGGATGCACTGATTGTAGAACATCTTCCCGCCGCGGTACCGATCCATGTGCGTGTCGCCTTCGTCGCGCTCCTCGGCGTCGAGTCGGGCACCCGTCGAGTCGATGAGGCGGACGATGGGCGCCCCGGCTTCCGCCGCGCGCTCTGCCAGCCGAATCTCCTTTTCGACGCCCATCTGCCCGAGCGAGCCGGCCTTGACGGTGTAATCGTTGGCCGTGAAAAACACCTGGCGATCGTTTATGGTACCGACGCCGGTGAGCAGCCCGTCGCCGGGGAGTTCGTCGTCGTCGGCGTAGCGCGCGAAGGTGCCGTCTTCGTAGGCGATCTCGTCGAACAGCATGTCGAGCCGATCGCGGACGAACAGTTTCCCGAGGTCCTCGATCTTCTCGTGGCCGCGCTCGGGACCGCCCTCGAGGATCGACTGGACGTCCTCACGGAGCCGTTCTTCGCGATCGGTCACCACCGCGCCGCCTTCCTCCCAGTCGCCATCGTCAGCGGACACGCGACCGCCGTTCTCGTCGACGATTTCGACCGGTTGTCCCAGGTGCTCCGCGACTGCCGTCGCGATCACCCGCGCCGTCTCCTCGTCGGCCTCGTCGTTCACCCTGATCTCCACGGGCAGTCACCTCCGTGACGCCCGGTACCTACTGTCGAGAAACTCAAGTCGAGTTCATAGTTGGGCCCGGTATCCATGGTAGACACATTCTCACGTGAATAATAAAATAAGTATGGGTGGCTGGGAGATCGAAGCCGGTGAGGCGGGGGAATGAGTCGAAAGCTCGAATTACTACGGATGCCACCACATTTTGCGGCACCTTCCTGGGCGTGGATCGAGAGAGGGCTGTCAGCGGTTCGGTATCCGGGACAGTACTTTTTGGTGTCTTCGTGGAAGACGTGAGAAATGAACCGGCCAGCCAGCGCTATCGTCGGCGGCGTCGTCGGAACGGCTGTCATGTCGATGATTCTCGCGATGGTCGAGGTAGAGTCGCGATACGCCATCGGCTTGTTCGAGGCGATTGCGCGGTTCGCGCGCGTTCCCGGCAACCAGTTCCTCGGATTCGTGATCTTCGCGCTCGTCGGCACGGTCGCGTGGCCGCTCCTGTTTCTCGGACTCGAGCGTTACCTCGTCCCCGACTCGGACCCGGCAGTCAGAGGGCTCCTCATGGGTGTGCTCCTCTGGATCGGCTTCGCGATCATCGGCCGAGGTACCATCACCGGTGTGCTGTTGATCGTGTACCTCGCGTTCAGTCTGGTCGCCCATCTCGCCTACGGGTTCACAATGGGCGCAGTGTACGACCGCCTGTCGAGAGAGCCAGTTTGACGGGAAACCCCGCCTTATGTCGCCGACGACTGGCGTACTCTGCCTATACCAAAGTACGGTGCGGCCTGGCTAGACCACGATGACTATCGGGCGCTGCGTCGGCACGGCAGTCGAAGGAGGTGGTTCGGATTCTCTTCGTCGCTAGCCGCAATGGAGCGACGCCGTCGGAGGAGCCGACGGACGGTGCCGAGAAGCCGTCGGGACTCCGCCGGTGGGTGACGACCGTCGATCACAGGGACATCGGACTGCTGTACCTCGCGTTCGGTACCTTCGCAGGCCTCTGGGGCGGCATCGACGCGATGATGATGCGTGCCGAACTGCTCGGTCCGGGCGTCACCGTCTGGGACATCGAGACGTACAACGCCCTGTTCACGACCCACGGGATCATGATGCTGTTTTTCTTCGCCGCCCCAGTGTTCGCCGGCATCGGGAACTACGTCATTCCGGCGCTGATCGGCGCCGACGACATGGCGTTTCCCCGGCTCAACGCCATCGCGTTCTGGTTACTGCCGCCCTCGCTCTTTATCGTCCGGGCGGGACTCATCACCGAGGTCATCGGGAAGGCCATCATGGCCACGATCGGCCAGTTACCGGTGCTGTTCTGGCCGATCCCCAGTTTTCTGACGTTCACGGAGAAACTGATCGCGCTCAAGCCACCGACGACCGGCTGGACGATCTACACGCCGCTGTCGATCCAGCTCCCGAACGAGCAAGTCGACCTGCTGTTGCTCGGCCTCCACCTGAGCGGCATCGCCACGACGCTGGGCGCCATCAACTTCATCACGACCATCTTCACCGAGAAGGGAGAGGACGTCTCCTGGGCGAACCTCGATCTGTTCTCCTGGAGCATGCTCACCCAGTCGGGGATCATCCTGTTCGCGTTCCCGCTGCTGGGCAGCGCGCTCATCATGCTCCTGTTCGACCGGAACTTCGGCACCACTTTCTTCATGAACCCCGGCGGCGGCCCCATTCTCTATCAACACCTGTTCTGGTTCTTCGGCCACCCAGAAGTGTACATCCTCGTGTTACCGGCCTTCGGGCTGCTGAGCCTCATCATCCCGAAGTTCTCGGGTCGTCGCCTGTTCGGCTTCCGGTTCGTCGTCTACTCGACGCTCGGGGTCGGCGTGCTTTCCTTCGGCGTCTGGGCCCACCACATGTTCGCGACGGGCATCGATCCCCGCATCCGGCTGAGTTTCATGATCGTCTCCGTCGCCATCGCGGTGCCGAGCGCGATCAAGACCTTCAACTGGACGACGACGATGTGGAACGGGAGCCTTCGACTGACCGCCCCCATGCTGTTTTGCATCAGCGGGATCGCCCTGTTCATCATCGGCGGCGTCACCGGCGTCTTCCTCGCGTCGATTCCCTACGACCTCGTCGTCCACGACACGCTCTACGTCGTCGGCCACTTCCACTTCATCATCATGGGGATCATCCCCTTCGCGATGTTCGCCGCGAGTTACTACTGGTTCCCGCTCATCACCGGCAAGATGTACAACCAGCGGCTGGCCGTCCTGCAAGTCGCGGTGCTCAGTGTCGGCGTGTTCGTGACGTTCTTCCCCCTGTTGGTGCTCGGCGGCGAGGGCCTCCCGCGTCGATACGCCGTCTATCCGGAGGTGTTCGTCGTCCCCCAGCAGATCGCGACCCTCGGCGCGAGTATCATCGGCGTCGCTGCGATGCTCTGGCTCTACAACATGCTCCAGTCCTACCGTGTGGGAACCCCCGTCGACGACGCTGACCCGTGGGACCTCAAGGAGACCGGTCAGTACACCCGGGAGTGGACGCTCCTCGCCGAGCGGCTGGACGACGCCGAGACGAGCAATCCGGGCGATGGCGCCTCACACGGCGCCAGCGACGCATCGGGGCACAGAGAACGGCCCAGTCCGGGAGAGGTGACGACAGCCGTCAGCGAGTGGGGCGGCGTCAAACTCGTGGGAGTCGTCTTCGTCGTCCTCAGCGCCCTGGCGGTCGCTGGACTGTTCGTCCTCCCGATCACGGAGTTCGATTCGACGACCGAGCGACTCATTCGAACGCTCAATCGCCAACTGCTCCTGGTGGCCGTCCCGATCGTCCTGATCGTCGAAGCACTTCTGCTGTACACCGTCTGGCGGTTCCGGAACAAGGAGGTCGCCGTTCCGACGCCGGAGAGCCCCCGGCTCGAACTCTCCTGGACCATCGCGACGGCGGTCATCCTGATCTTCGTCGGCGTCGTGTCCTACTGGGTGCTGGTCCACCCGGACGTCACGGCGACGCCCGAAACCGCCACGGTCAGCGACAACGCGACCGAGGTTCAGATCACCGCTCACCAGTGGTACTACACCGCCGGCTATCCGGCAGCGAACGTGACCGATCGACGAGCGGACGTGATATACGTCCCCGCGAACAGGCCGGTGGTGTTCCGAATCACGAGTGCGGACGTGATCCACTCGGTTCACGTGCCCGACCTCGGGCTCAAACAGGACGCCCTCCCCGGGCAGTACAACCTGCTGCGGACGACCGTCTACGACACCGGGAACTACACGCTCTACTGTGCGGAGTACTGCGGTGAGGAGCACTCGCTGATGAACACGACGGTTCGTGCAGTGCCTCCCGACGAGTACCGCCGCCGGGTGGAACGCCTGCGCGAGCGAGCACGACAGAACGAAACGAACAGTTCGGGTCTGCGGGAGGGCCTTCCCCACGAGAGCACCACGGGCGGCAGAACCAGCCGGTAATCGCACTCAGGTGACTGCTGCGCCGGCGTAGATCGCCGCGACCAGCAGGATCCAGACGGCGTCGACGAAGTGCCAGTACATCGCGACGGTCGTCACCGAAACGTCCCGATCCGGGGAGTACTGCCCGGCGACGGACCGGAGAAGGACGATCCCGATCAGGATCAGGCCGAGCACGACGTGTAGTCCGTGTAACCCCGTCAGGCCGTAGAACGCGCTGAAGTAGAACCCGCTCGCCAGCGTGAACCCTTCAGCGACGACGAACTCGTAGTATTCGAGGAGCTGTCCGCCCAGGAAGAGCGTTCCGAGTATCTGCGTCGCGCCGAGCCAGATCAGATACCGGCGGCGGTTGCCACCGCGAAGCCGGAGGTGGGCGACGTGCATCGTCAGGCTACTGATGACGAGCAGCCCCGTGTTGATGAGCACCAGCGACGAGAGCAACTGCGGGAGTTCGACCGGCGGCCACTCCAGGAGCCGAACCCAGAAGTAGTAAGAAAAGATCGCGCCGAACGTGCCGAGATCTGTCGTCAGGAACAGTACCATCCCCCAACGGTACTTTCCGTCACCACTCGCTGCTCGTGACCAGTAGTGGCTCACGAACGCGTGATACGTCCACCCGTACAGCCCGATCAGGAACAGTCCGACTCCGAGGACGAAGACGAACGGCCCGAAGATGGGCAAGAAGAGCGGTTCCTCGCCGAACGCGAGGACGAACAGCCCCGCACCCAGGTACATGCCGACGGCGCCGGCAGCTGTCACGATGGGCCACCAGCTCGCCTCGCCGTATCCCTTCGGCCAGTCCTCGACTGCCGGCAGATGGTGTCCAGATTCGTCCGCCCCGCTATCGTGGGAGGACATGCCTATCCGTTCGCCGTGGAGTTCCTAAACGACTCTGTCCCACGGATTTCTTTCAGGAATCGCCCCAGTACCGTGGCAAACGTATCAGACGCAATTCACACAACCGGTCCGTTGTTGGGCGTGTACGGATATTTATAATACTTCGTTCTGTGTTAACAGGCATGGATTACCAGGAGAGTCAGGAACACAAACTCATCCGCGAATCGTGCAGGGAGATCGCCTCGGACTACGACGTCCACTACTGGCGCGAGCACGTCGAGGAAAAGACGTTCCCCCAGGAGTACTGGGACGACCTCGCACGCGACGGATGGCTCGGCGTGACAATCCCCGAGGAGTACGGCGGCGCGGACATGGGCATGCTGGAGATGTCGATCATCATCGAAGAGCTGTCCCGCGGCGGTGGCCAGGGCGGCATCGTGTTCGTCCTGACGCCGGTGTTCGGCGGGATCGGCATCCAGCGCCACGGCAACGAGGAGCAAAAAGAGGAGTACCTCCCGAAAATCGCGAACGGCGAGATGCGGTTTTGTATGGGTCTCACGGAAGCTCACGCCGGGGTCAACACCCTGGAGATCGAGACGACCGGTGAGAAGGACGGCGACGAGTGGGTGCTGGACGGACAGAAGATCTTCATCAGCGGCGTCGAGAACGCCGACACCATGCTACTCGTGGCTCGGACCTCCGAGTTCGATCCGGACAACCCGACCAGCGGCGTGACGCTGTTCCTCGTCGACGAGCCGGCGAGCCGCGACGGGATCGACCTCTCGAAGGTCGACGTCGCCGTCCCGTGGTTCGAGAAACAGTACCAGGTGGACATCGACGGACTGCGCGTCCACGAGGACCAGATTCTCGGCCACGTCGACGGCGGCCTTCTGATGCTGTGGGACACGCTGAACACGGAGCGCATCGCCGGCGCAGCGTCCTCCCTGGGTGGTGGCCTGCGCGCGATCGATCTCGCCGTGGACTACGCGAGCGACCGCGACGTGTTCGGGCAACCCGTCGGCGCACACCAGGGTATCCAGCACCCACTCGCAGAATCCTACGCGAAGCTGATGTCGTCGCGCGAAATGATGTACAAAGCGGCCTGGAAGTGGGACAACGGCGAGGACGCCGGCATGGAAGCGAACTCGGCGAAACTGCTCACCAGCCAGTTCGCGACCGAGGCAGCGAGCCGCGCGGTCCAGGCCCACGGCGGGAACGGCTTCACGCACGAGTACGAGGTGTACGACATCTGGCAGAACGCGCGCGTGACCGAGACGGTGCCGGTCCCCAACGAGATGGTGAAAAACTACCTCGCCGAACACGAACTCGGACTGCCGAAATCCTACTAACTCCCGACAGGTCTCCATCCGCGGAGCCACTTCGTTCCGATTTTTCACCGTACAGGTTTTCGGACTATTGTTCTACTTCCGTTTGGATTTTCAGAGAATCAGTTAGCGATGTTGGGATAGCCCGTTCTCTGGCCGGAGCGCCGTTCTAACTGTTTTCGCTGGGCTCGTGGCGTAAAACTCCGGTCAACCCAAATAAACTGAAAACAATGTGTTCAGTTGGCAAACTCGAATGATTTTTAATACCAGTGCCCAATGAATGTGATGTACTATGACCGACAAAGATGACCTGCGTGAGCAGATGATCGAAGCGTTCGAAGGTGCAGACTACCCGATTTCATCGCCGATGGACCTCGTCCCGGCGCTGCCGAACGGGCCGTCCACGACGTTCGAGTCCGGTGACTTCTCGATGACGGCTATGGAACTGAACACGAAGCTCAGCGGTGGGGACTTCCCCTACGACGCCCCTGAGGACTTCGTCGACGACATCATGGAAGAACTCGAAGACCAGGGCGAGATCTGAACGGCGACTAACTCGAATTCCAGTTCTATTGAACGCTACGGGGTAGCTACAGCTCTTCGCTCGACGACTGGAGCGGCTCGTCGAGTCGCTCCTCGACTTCCTCCTCGAGCTTGTAGCGCTGGACCTTCTGCGTCGCGCTGCGCGGGAGTTCGTCCACGAAAAAGATGCGCCGCGGGTGGGCGTACGTCGCGACGTGATCGAGCGAGAACGTGCGGAGTTCCTCTTCGGTCACGTCGCTTCCGTCCTCCACGACGACGAACGCGACTGGCGCTTCACCTTTGACTTCGTGCGGGGCTGCGACCACCGCCGCTTCGGCGACGTTCGGGTGTTCGTAGAGCGCGTCTTCGACCTCTGCGGGGTAGATGTTCTCGCCGCCGGCGATGATCATGTCGTCGGCGCGATCGACCATCCAGAAGTAGCCATCCTCGTCGACGCGAGCGATGTCTTCGGTGTAGAAGTATCCCTCGTCGTCGAACACTGACGCGGTCTTCTCGGGGAGTTTGAAGTACCCCTCGAAGACGTTCGGTCCACGGATTGCCATCTCCCCCGTCACGGCGTCTTCGTCGTCGAAATCGATGTCGTCGTCCACGCGCGGGCGCAGTTGGTCGGTCGAGACTTTCGTCTCGCGGGTGTCGGGATCGACCAGTTTGATGTCGATGCCGTCCAGAGCCGGGCCGATACAGCCCGCCTCCTTCCGTACTCCGCGGGACGGCTCAGCAGTGCCTGCCGGCGCCGTTTCGGTCATGCCCCAGCCCTCGGTCATGGGGACGCCCCACCTGTCCTCGATCGTCCGACGGACCTCGTCGGGGAGGGGAGCGGCTGCACAGGTGACGTCTTCGAGCGAGGAGAGGTCGTACTCGTCGGGGTTCTCGCGGTACTCACGGAACATCATGGTGTACATCGCGGGGACGCCGGCGAACGTCGTGATGTCGTTATCGTCGATGGCGCGAAGCATCGGTTCAGGTTCGGGTCGCGGCTGGAGGTACATCGTCGACCCGTTGTACATGCACGTCCCCATGATGGCGTTCAGGCCGTAGATGTGGAACAGCGGCAGGACGAGGAGCATGCTGTCCTCGGCGTCGATGGCGAACCCGCCTTTGTCGAACGCCTCGATCGTCGTCAACAGGTTCTCGTGTGTCAACAGGACGCCCTTCGGATTCCCGGTGGTCCCCGACGTGTAGAGCTGGGCAGCGACGTCGTCGTACGCTCTGTCCACGCGATCGAACTCCGGACTCGCATCCTCGACGGCGTGGGAGTAGTTGACGACGCCGTCCCCGCTCACGCCGCTGAGGAGGAGCGTCCCGACTTCGGCCGCCTCGGCGAGGCGCTGTACCTCGTCTGCGAGCAAGGGCGAACCGATGATGTGGTCTGCCTCCGCGTTCTGCACGACGTAGACCAGCGTCTCTGGATCCATCCTGAGGTTCAGCGGAACCGGGACGGCACCGGCGCGGATCGCCCCGAAGTACGCCTCGGGGAACTGTGACGTGTTCGGGACGAACAGTCCTACCCGGTCGCCAGGTTCCACGCCGTGGTCGACCAGGACGTTCGCGACCTTGTTCGCCTGCGTATCCATCTCACCGTAGGTCTGGGCCTGTCCGAAAGAGACGAACGCCGGATCGTCTTCGTATCGGGAGGCCGCCATCGAGAGGAGGTCACCCATGTGCCGGAGGGGTTCACCGTGATAGAGTTCCATGGTAACAACTGCCAGACACACCGGGGAGCGTAATAAGTCTGGCTCCCTAACTGACATCTCACGCGAGCATTCTTTCACACGTGTGTACCATTCGACGACGGGTCGCCCGATTCGATTCTTCACTGGCGCTAGACCGAAACTGGCAGCCGAGCGTCGCTGGTAACGTGTTTTTACCAGTCCTTTGTGAAGACATAACAAAAGCCGTCGGCCCACACGGTTTCGACATGTGGGTCCTGTTCGGTCTCGTCCTGTGGGTAGCGAGCGTTCTCGTCATCTGGGCGCTGATCTACGCTCAAGGTGACCGGGAGATGAATCGACGGACTCGGACGTAACGGAACGGCTCACGGCGTGGCCTGACTCACACCGAGATACCTCACGCGTCGGTCCACCAAAGGCATTCGTCCCCAGGGTCAGTCCTTCAGTGCACTCGGAATCTCGATGGGATCGAGCGACCACGCGACGGTGCCACTCAGCTCAGTGCGTCGTAACCGATAGCGATCGTCTGCACTCGCCTCGACGCCCGGGACCTCGTCGGGGCAGTGAAAGTTGATGTGTTTCTCGTCGTCGTGATCGTAGTAGTAGAGTTCGAGTTGATTCGGCGTCCCGAACTCTTCCCGAAGGATGCGCACGGCCTTCCTGACTCGGTCTCCATCGACTTCCTGGGTCATGCGTGAACGACAACCGACGACAGTCTTTGTTATATCACTGCTACTCTGCGACGGCGCAGTCCTCGGCGGAGGTAAAAGGTCGTCTTACTGCGTAGCCTGGGTGACCGGCGACGCTCGTCGTCCCGAACGTGCGCCAGCAGCTGTTCACTGTACTCCAGTTTATCGATGCAGCGCGACGAGTGGGGACAGCCAGGTCTCCACGTACTCGCGATCGAACGAGAGAAACCCATGAACACCGTCGAGGAGTTCTGTTGGAGCCAGGTTGTCCACACCAGGGACAGTTATTTACTTCTCGACTGTGATTATTTCACACATGGGCGTGTGGATAATATTCGGGATGGGGATTTGGGGAATCGCCGCAGGCCTCGTTTGGGCGCTCATATACGCCAGCGCCGAACAGACGGCAAAGCACCTCGTAGAGGCGTGAAAAGACCGAAGTGAGTGATCACTCCCCACCGATTTCTCAGCGGTGTCGCTGTCCAGCGGAATCGTTCGCTCGTCACACAATCGCGGCGCGAACGATTGCTCACCTCTCGACCAGAGTTGCACTTCCTGGTTCGACGTTCTTGATGGACTCTTCGAGAAGGGGAGCAGATCAGTTAGCGTTACTGTGCCACCACTGACACGCAATCTGCGGAGGGCAGAACCCGGTAAACGTGCTTTGGAGAAGGTTTGCGCCTGCGAACGCGTCAATCAGGAAGAACCAGTGATTGACGAACCATCCGAGGAGAAATCCGATCAGGACAACTGTGCCAGCAATGCGACGGACAAACTTGTCACAGCCGTTTGTCATTGTATAGTATTGTATTTACTATAACATACTAAAGGTTCCCCTTAGAAGTTCAGAGTGTGCGGGATGACATGAGCCCCGCAATCACGGGAAACCACGCGCCGGGCTGAAGGGCATATCAAGTGGTCCCGCGACGATTAACGATAGGGAGTGGTGTAAAGAAAGGGCACCGACCATTCCCATCTTGTGAAAACACACGTGATAATTCGTTCAATACTGGCTGTTCACCGACTCGAGAGGCCGGTATTCGCCAGCGACGAGCCAATCCCGTACAGGGACAGGAGTGGCTGAGAAGTAGCGTACTGGCCGGTTTCCGAGTCTCCGGATTACGACAGCAAGTGACAGCCAGTCTGAAACGTATTGTTGGAATGATGATAGCAGCACTACCATGACGAACAAATTGATTCTCTGGACAGTCGTTCTCGCAGTTCTTTTCGCAGGATGCACCGGTGGGGTCGTCGACGAGGGTGAAAGCAGCCCAACCACAGAACAGCTTCCAGAGCGATCGTCCTCTTATCCAAAGACGTCCACTGAAACAGTTCCATCGGCACCGGCAACGACGTCTCGGGAACCACCGGCTACGCAGACGCCAGATTCAACTGCTACTGCGATCCTTGGCTCCGATAACGACTTCCTCGGAAATACACGTGAAAGGCGGCTCTGGACTGATCCGACGAAGAAAGACACCGACGGGGATTCACTAACCGATTACCGAGAGTTTCGACAGAACACGACAGATCCCACGAAAGCAGACGCGGACGGGGACTCGCTGAACGATTCTGCAGAGCTCAACGAGTACTCGACAAACTCCGCCCAGTCAGACACCGACGGTGACGGCTCGACGACGGGGCCGAGATAAACAAGTAGGACCTCTTTCCCGACGCGGATCCGCTACACAAAGACGTCTACGTGGTGGTCGACTACACCGAAGCGTTCGATGACGAGTACGTCGACGACATCACGCACGAGTTTTCCATCGCGCCGACCTCGAATCCGGACGACACGCGCGGGATCGAGCCTACAGATACCCGTTGAACGAGTATCCGAGCGAGGTGTATTACAACGCTGACAATACCTATCTGGGATTCAGTACGCGATCGCCACGCCAACGCGGCGACTGGGAGATCATCGACGCTGGATAACCGATTCAGCGCGCAGGCCATCTAGAAGCCGAAAACGAGCGCGACTAGATTCAGTGAGGGCTGCGAGCGATTACACGCAACTCAAGACACTAACTTCTCTTCTGTATCGTTCTTAATGAGAATGGGGTCGGAGGGATTTGAACCCCCGATCGACTGATATCTCCGGTTGCGCCTCGGAACTCCAGAGGGTCATCAGCGCGGGCGGTGATCAGCCGTCCGCTCAGTATATCAGTCTGGAGTTTCGTCCCGGGCGCGGTGCCTCTGGAGTCAGTCGCCATGCCGGACTTGGCCACGACCCCGCACTACCGCGTAAGACCAAACTCCCTAAAGGGGTTTCGATTCGGTCAGTCCCGATCGGTGTCAGACCAATCACAGTCTTGGCACTTCCAGCCGGTCACGAACTCCGTCACAGAGGGCATGTACCCGACCTTCAGGACGTCACCGCCACACTCGGGGCAGTCCCGGTCAGCATCCTCGATAGCTTCCGCGTCCATCACCCGTTCGCCTTCGATCAGTTCGGCCAGTTTGCCTGGCGTAACCATCCGCCCCTGTACGACGCGATTGTCGGCCATATCTCTAGTCACGGAGTGAACGTCCTAAGGTTTCCCTTCACGGATTCCCAGTGACGCTAGAGCCACGGCGCCCGGTCTTCATCTGACACCGTGTCAGGGCTCGCAGGCCCGGGGGTGTACTCGTCGTCTGCGTCCTCGTCGTCTACCGGACGCCCGCCGTTCGCCACGATCTCGGCGTCACGATCGCCAGTCGACGCCGAGTCGAAGACGTCTCCGAAGGCCGTTCCCTCGGGATCGAACGCGAACAGGAACGACACGGCTAACACGGCCAGGGCGATCGGGGCGTTCCCGGGAACGAGCCCGAACAGCGAGAGGGGCAGCACCCCGAGCGCGACGGCGCTCCCGAAGCGGAACCGGTCGATGTCGACGACCTCGCGCAGCCAGGGGCCGAACACGGCCAGGTGGAGCGCGAAGGCGACGGCCACGAGTGCCGCGGCGGCCGCCCTGAGCATCAGATCGGGGTCGGCCTGGACGACGAGTTCCGCACCCGACGGATCGACGCTGGCGAGGAAACCGAAGGCGATGATGATCGCCGGGCGAGGGAGCAACTCGCCGATCCGGGCGCTGGCGGTCTTGGCGGCGACTGCCAGGATGACCAGGCCCGCGAACCGCTCGAAGACTGCGAGGTCCACGAGACCGCGGATGGTGGGCGCGAGCGCTGCTTCGAGGACTGCCCCCGTAACGAGGACGACCCCGACGGCGAGGACAGCCGTCGCCTGCTCGCGAACCGTGCCGTCCATCTCCGCGAGGATGACCGCCACCGTCGCACTGCCGCTGAAGATGAGCAGACCGACTTCGAGGATGCCCAGCGGGCTCGACAGAGCACCCGCCAGAACGAGGGCCGGGAAGATTCCGTCCAGTAACGGGAGGCACATGACCGTCCCGAGGAGCCTGGTCGCACCACCTACGCGCTGCTCGATGCGGAGTGCAACCGGGTGTTGGGACTTACTCATCAGAGACGATGGCCGTCTCCCGTGGCCGGTGGGTGATATGCGCCTCGATAGCGTCGGGCTCGACCGCGACGGTCGAATTTGGGCGCATCCTCCGCCTGTTTGAATGTGTGTGCGTCAAAATTTGTCCCGCTGTCTCCAGCGACTGACAGCTGACGCGCAACGCACACACTCGATTGGCTGGCGGAGTCCATACTAGCCACAAGTATTGTTGCGGTCATAAGCGTTGTGTGGGTATTGTCCGCACACCCCTGGAATCGTCCACCTGTAGGAGACAGGAGTATGTGATCACTCGGAATTAGGCAGTTATTTGGGAGAAACGATCAGTTTTGTCGCTCGCAGTGGACGGGAAGTGGTATGCCACCGAGTGGGGAGTGTCACGCGTACCCGCGGTGGGCTCGTCTCGCAACCCTTTTGACGCCCGGCCTGCCACGGTTTACATGGCGAACGACGACGAGTTCTTCTCCGAGAAGCTTCGGGTCGAAGAGGCATTGACCTTCGACGACGTACTCCTGCGACCAAAGGAAAGTCACGTCGAGCCCGACGAGGCCGATACGACGACGCAGGTGTCGCGCAACGTCTCCCTGAACGTGCCCGTGCTGACGGCTGCGATGGACACCGTCACCGAGAGCGACATGGCCATCGCGATGGCGCGCCAGGGCGGACTGGGCGTGCTGCACCGGAACATGGACGTCGACGAGATGGCCGCCGAGATAGAGCGCATCAAGCGCGCCGACGAACTCATCATCCGCGACGTGGTCACCGCAGAGCCCGATCAGACGGTTCGCGACGTCGACGAGATGATGGAACGAGCGGGCGTCAGTGGTGCACCCGTCGTCGACGAGGACGACGAAGTCCTCGGCATCATCTCCGGGACGGACATCCGTCCGTATCTGGAAGTCGGCGACCGCGACGAAGTCCGCGAGGCGATGACCGACGAGGTCATCACCGCTCCCGAGGACGTCACGCCCCGCGAGGCCCTCGAACTGATGTACGACCACAAGATCGAGCGAGTCCCGATCGTCGACGAGGAGAACCGCCTCGTCGGCCTCGTGACGATGCAGGGCATCCTTCAGCGCCGCGAGTACGACACTGCCGCCCGTGACGAATCCGGTGCGCTCCGGGCCGGCGTCGCCGTCGGTCCCTTCGAGACGGATCGCGCGGAGGCCGCGGATGAGGCCGGTGCCGACGTGCTCTTTATCGACTGCGCCCACGCGCACAACCGGAACGTCGTCGAGAGCGCCCGAGAGATCAAAGAGCTCGTCGACGCCGACGTCGTCGTCGGGAACATCGGTACCCGCGAGGCTGCCGAAGACCTCGTCGACTTCGCCGATGGGCTCAAGGTCGGAATCGGCCCGGGAAGCATCTGTACGACTCGCGTCGTCTCCGGCGCGGGCATGCCCCAGATCACCGCCGTCTCGCAGGTGGCCGACGTCGCCCACCAGCACGACATCCCGGTCATCGCCGACGGCGGAATCAGCTACTCCGGCGACGCCATCAAGGCCATCGCGGCCGGTGCCGACGCGGTCATGCTCGGCTCCTACTTCGCCGGCACGGACGAGGCGCCGGGCCGCGTCATCACGATGAACGGCAAGAAGTACAAGCAGTACCGCGGCATGGGCTCGGTCGGCGCGATGAAGTCCGGCGGCGGCGACCGCTACCTCAAAGACGCCGACGAGGACGAGGAGGTCATCCCGGAGGGCGTCGAGGCAGCGACGCCGTACAAGGGCACGGTGGAGAGCGAGCTGCACCAGCTCGTCGGCGGCATGAAAAGCGGCATGGGCTACGTCGGCGCGGAGACGATCCCGGAAGTCAAAGAGCGCGCGGAGTTCGTCCGCGTCTCCTCGGCCGGCCAGCAGGAGAGCCACCCACACGACGTCGTCATCACCGACGAAGCGCCGAACTACAGCCCCGGCGAGTAACCGCCAGGTCTACGACTACAGTTCTTTGCCGTCGGATTCACACTGCGGACTGCAGTAGGCGTTCGCCGCAGCGTTCCCAGCAGTGTGTGCTCTGAACGTTTTCCCACAGTTCGCACAGTCGTAGGACGCGAACGCAGCCATTACCGGCGTATGCGTTCAGCGACACAAAATAGCTGTGACCGGAGCGATCACTCGCCCAGGTAGACGCTCTGGATGTACTCGTCGCCCCGGAGCGTCTCCGGCGCACCCTGCCGGGCGAACAGGCCGTTTTCCATCAGATACACCTGATCCGCGAGGTCCATCGCGAAGGTCACGTTCTGTTCACAGAGCAGGATCGTCACGCCGTCCTTGTGGATCTGCGTGAGCGCGTCGGCGATGTCCTGGCGGACGGTCGGTGAGAGCCCGAGCGTCGGCTCGTCGAGCAGGAGCATCCGGGGGTTGCTCATCAGTGCACGGCCGATGGCGAGTTGCTGCTGTTCCCCGCCGCTGAGCGTCTGTGCGAGCTGGTCCTGCCGCTCCTGGAGGACGGGAAACAGGTCGTACACGAAGTCCCGCCGCTGGGAGACGTTCCCTTTCCGCTGGTAGGTCCCCAGGTCGAGGTTCTTCTTGACGGACATCTCGCCGAAGAGGTTGCGTTTCTCCGTGCAGTAGATCAGCCCGTCGCGGACCATCGTCCGCGCCCCTTTCGTGAGGTAGCGGTCGGTGAGCGTGCCGATTCGCTCGCCGATCGTCCGGTCCTTTTGGCGCATGATGTCCATCGAGGAGGCCACCATGCGTTCCCGGACTTCCTCGCCGAGGTACTCGATCGTGCCCTGATAGTCGACGAAGCCGGCGAGCGCGTCGCTCAGGGTCGATTTGCCGGCCCCGTTCGGGCCGATGATGGCGACGAAGTCGCCCTGTTCCACGTCGAAGGAGACGCCGCGCAGCGCCGAGACCTTCCCGTACGTGACTTCGAGGTCGTCGACGCCGACGAGCGGCTCACCGCCGCTCATTACGCGCCACCTCCGAGGTACGCTTCTTTGACCATCGGATCGGACCTGATCTCCTCGGGCGTGCCTTCGGCCAGCAGTTCGCCGAAGCGGATGACGACCGCTCGGTCGATGAGCGGGAACAGCCCGCGCATGTTGTGGTCGACGACCACCAGGGTGACGCCAGCGTCGTTCCGCAGCTGCTTGAGCAGGTCGGAGATGGCGTCGACCTCGGGGTCCGACAGACCCGCGAACGGCTCGTCGAGCAAGAGGAGATCCGGGTTCGTCGCCAGTGCCCGACCGAGTTCCAGCCGGAGCATCCCCGCGTGCGGGAGTTCGTCCGGCGTCATGTCCATCCGGTCGTCCAGTCCGACCAGTTCACAGACGCCTTCGGCTTTCCGGATCGTGTCGCCGCGGAGGCCGGCCAGCGAGAACAGCTTGTCCGGCACGAGCGGTAGCGCGATGTTCTGGAGCACCGTTCGGTCTTCGAGCGGCCGGAACGACTGGAAGGTCCGCGCCATCCCGCGCTTGACCATCTTGTACGGCGGGAGGTCGGTCACGTTCTCCCCCTTGTACCAGATGTTCCCACTGCTCGGGGGGTAGATGCCGCTGATGCAGTTGAACGTCGTGGACTTGCCGGCGCCGTTCGGGCCGATGAAGCCCAGAATCTCCTCCTCCTGGACGGCAAATGAGAGTTCGTCGACGGCCGTGATGCCGCCGAAGTTCTTGGTGAGGTCCGACATCACGAGGATGCCGTCGTTCGGTCCGAGTTCGTCACTCCACTCTGGTGGTGCTTCAGGATCAGCGCTCATCGTCGTCACCTCCGAAGAAGTCGCGGTAATTGTTCAGAACCTGTGCGAGCGGATTCACCATCTCGCCACCGTCGGCCGCCACGTCTGCGTCCTCGCTGGACCGGTTTCTGAGACGTCGGCCACCGAGGATGACGCCGCGCAGGAGGCCGCCCGGCAGAACGTACACGAGCAGCAGCGACACCAGCGCGAACAACAGGAGGTTCACTTCCGTGACGGGCGTCCCCAGCACGGGGACAGTGAAGTTCAACTGGCCGAGGAAGTACCGGGCGACGACGAAGAAGATGCCGCCGGCCGCGGCGCCGACGATCGTTCCCATCCCGCCGATGATGACGGCGATGATGATCTCGATGTTGAGGAACAGTTCGAGCAGCGCGTCCGGCGTCGGCGTCACGAGCGGCGTGTGCACGTACACAGAACCGGCGAGCCCACCGAGCGCGGCGCTCAGCACGAACGCGAAGATCTTGAACTTAGCGGGGTTGAGACCCGCGGAGTTGACGGCGTCCTCGCTCTCGCGGATCGCTGTGAAGACGCGCCCGGCGTCGGATCGGGTCACTGCGAGCAGTATCAACAGGACGAACACGAACAGCCCGAACGCGAGGTAGTACAGCGGGAGGACGTCGGTGAATCCGAGCCCGAACAGCGATTCCGGATTGTCCAGCCCCGTGTTTCCGCCCAGCAGGTCGCCGTACACGACGAACACCTGGAGCAGGATGAGCGGAGCGATCAGCGTCACGAGCGACAGGTACGGGCCGCGGAGTCGGAGCGCCGGCACGCCGATGACGAGCCCGAAGACGGCTGCCATCAGCACGCCGACGGGAATGGCCAGCAGCGGCGCGATCCCCATTTCGAGGTTCAACAGCGCTGACGTGTATCCGCCGACCGCGAAGAACACGCTGTGGCCGAAACTGATCTGGCCGGTGTAGCCAGAGACGAGGTCCCAGCTCATCGCGAACATCGCGAAGAAGAACGCGACGGCGAACGTCTGAGCCTCGCCTCTGGTCAATGCCACGGGCAACACCGCGAGCCCGACCAAACAGAGGAGCCCGATCTTGTGCCGGAGCGGCTTGTTCAGCGGGTTGAGCCACGCAGTGAGGTTCCCGTCGTCGACGTCGAGTTGGGCATCGAGGTCCTGATCGCTCATCTCAGGCGTGCACCTCCTGACCGAACAGCCCCGATGGTTTGACGAGCAACACGGCGACGAGGACGACGAGCGGTGCCAGCCCCTGCAGTCGGGGGTCGACGAGACTTATCGTCAGCACTTCGAGCGTCCCGATGATGTACGCGCCGAGGACGCTCCCGCGGATGGACCCGAGGCCCCCGAGGACGACGATGGCGAACGAAAGCACCAGTGGCGATCGACCCATGGTCGGTGACACGCCCAGGCCGTACGAGGCCAGGAACAGGCCGGCGATGCCGGCGAGCATCCCCGCCAGGATCCACATCCACAGATTGATCCGGGAACTGTCGATTCCCACCAGGAACGCGCCTTTGCGGTCCTGGCTCGTCGCCAGGATGGCTCGTCCCGTATCCGTCTTGTTGACGTAGAGGAACAGCAGTCCCAGCAGGAGCCACGAGACGGCGAACATCAGCAGCTGGTTGAACTGGATGGCCTGGCCGGCGATGGCCGGCGTCTCGCCGTCGACCAGGACGAGCGTCGTCTGCGAGCCCGCGCCTTCGACGACGAGGAACAATGATTCGATCGCGACGGCTGTCACCAGCGTCATGATCATCACGAGAATCGGTTCGTCCTGCACGCGGCGAATGGGTCCGAGATACAGGAGCGCGCCGAACAGCGCTGGGACGAGGATCGCAGCGAGTACCGCACCAGTGACGCCGAGATTGTACACTTCCGCCGCGTAGTGTCCCGCAAACGCTCCCAGCGTCAGGCTCGCCCCGTGTGAAAGGTTCAAGACGCCGCCGACGCCGAAGATGAGCGTGAACCCGACGGCGACGAGCGCGTACAGTGCACTCAGAATGAGCGCTTGCTGAGCGAGAGAGAGAATATTGACCATCGATACCTCCTGTTAGATCCACCGTGGTGGTTTGTATTCGCTCGTCGCGTACTCGGGCGGGTAGATGACTTCCTGCGTTCCCCCGCCGTCCTCGTTGGGCTGCCACTGCTGGATGACCGGATTGACCTTGTCCTTGGAGTAAATGACGTCGTGGGCGTGTTCGTGGCCCTTCCCGTGGTACTCGATCGTCCCGATCGTCCCCTTGTAGGAACTCTCCTCTAAAGCTTCCACGACTTTGTCCGAATTCGACGGGTCGCCGTCCATGTTCGAGACGGTCTGTGCGTACTGTTTCACGGCGTCGTAGGTGATGTAGCCGGTGTACACGGGCAACCCATTGAAGTTGTCCTTGTAGGCCTCGATGAACGGCTGAGTGTGTTTCGTCAGTTCGCTCTGGGGCGTCGCGACGTTCTGCGTCACGGTGTACGCAGCAGTCTTCTTACTTTTCTCGTAGAAGGCGGGCAGCTGACTCGGGACGTGAACGCCCCCGAACCCGAACGGCCGCCTGTCTCGCGCCCACGAGGAGATCGCCGTACCCCCGGTGTGCGCCATCGCGACGAACGCGGCGTCGGCGTCCCGCTCCTCGACTTTGTTGTACAGCGTCCCGTAATTGTTGGTGTCGGCCGGGAATCGCTCCTTGCCGACGAGGTTGAAATCGCTCTGCTGGAGCGTCTGTCCCACGACCTTCTCGATCGCCTTCGTCCACTCGTAGTCTTCGAGCAACATGTAGACGTTGTTCCAGCCCATGTCGGCGAACTTGGCCAGCGAGAAGTCGGCGAGGTTCTGCCCCAACTGGATCGCGTTCAGTGGCCCCGTCCTGAAGTGATACTTGAACTTGTCGTACTCGTCGCCGACCTTCGTGCTCACCCGAGGCGTCGCGGCGCCGGTCGTGAGGTGGACGGTTTCCGTGTCGGCGAGGTCGTCCAGGATCGCCATCAGCACCTCGCTCACGTACACGCCGACCGTCAGGTTCACCTGATTGTCCAGCACCAGGTCCTGGTACGCCGTCTTCCCCGTCGCGGAATCGCCCTTCGTGTCCTTGGCGACGATCTCGACGTCCTTGCCGTTGATTCCACCGTTCTCGTTGAGTTCCATCGCGGCCAAGTTGGCCGCGTTTTTGATCGACCTGCCAGTCGAACTGTCCATCGGCGCCAGCGCTCCGATCTGGAACTTGCTCGTCTCGTTCGATCCACGACATCCCGCTAAGCCAGCGGCCGTTACTGTCGCCCCGGTCGCTTGCAAGAACGACCGGCGCTCGACCGGTATGTTTCTATCTTTAGACATGTTTGCTCCCTTCTCATTAGTATCTCGTGAACGTCCCGCAACCATGACCTGACAAAATTAATTTTCCTATTTATATATAAGTTTACTGGGAGTCATGTCACGTAACTACCCAAAACTATATTTTACACGCCGAAATCAGCCGTAGGTATCCGGGATCACCCCGGAGTGGGGACGAGTCGATGCAACCCGCCAGAACCCCCGCGCGGCGTCTGTTTGTCAGCTATTCGAACATGAGGTTCGACTCACAGGTCGACCATCCGATCGGTGAC
This sequence comes from Halorientalis brevis, assembly GCF_042678165.1. GTDB lineage: Archaea > Halobacteriota > Halobacteria > Halobacteriales > Haloarculaceae > Halorientalis > Halorientalis brevis. The sequence goes on from NZ_JBHUDJ010000014.1 coordinate 107,683, forward strand.
GTCGAGGAACTGCCCCGGCCGGTCCCCATCCGGCGCCACCTCCTCGACGGTCCCGGTTTGATCGACGACGAGCCGGTGGTCCGGTTGCCCTGGCGGCACCACCATTCCGAGCGGGGCAGTGAACCCGTCTGCGACCAACTCGGTTTCCACGCTGCCGGCGGGCTCCTTCCCGCTACTCAGCAGGTTACAGCCAGCCAGCGTGGTCCCGATGCCCAGTCCGGCACCGGTCCGCAACACCGTTCGGCGCGAGACTCCCCTTCGGTCTGCCATCGGTCACTAGCTCCCCCTCAGAGAAATGCGTCGCACGCCGAGCGTGCCGCGCCCAGTGCAGCGGCTGTGTCGAATCGCGGGCATACCCGCTGTTCGACGACCCGCATCAAATCCATTCGGCCCGTCCGGTAGCTACAACGTCACTTTGACCCTTCCGACGGCTTATCGGTCCTCGCCCGAATAGCTACGGTAGAGATGTCCCCACCGCTCCAGTCCCTCCTTGCCCTTCCCCTGACCGCCGTCGACTTCGCAACCGCCGGCCTCCTCTACGAACTCGTCAGCCCCTCCCTCGGCGTCCTCGTCGGGTTCGTCGGACTCCTCTTGCTCTGCAGTATCGTCTACCAACTGTCGTGGGTGGAACGCCGACACTCGATCTGACCGCCGACCGCCTGCAACCGTCTTTCCGAGACACAGCAGCCGCTCACGGTTTGCGAGCGCCAGAGTATAGCGGGCCGAAAGGGAATTGAACCGAGTGCAGACGGCCAGCCTCGCTCCGCTCGGCTGCTGCGACTGCCCGGGTTCAAACTTTCGGCAGCGAATAGCATGCGCTCACGGGTTGCTCGTCGCCAGGAATACGGGCCGAAAGGGATTTGAACCACGCCCGGACGTGCTCGCTTCGCTGCGCGCGTCCGGTCTCGTTCAAATCCTTTCTATCGGCCTTGCAGGCGTCGCTCGGAAGTGAGCGACGCCAGAGAAGGACGGGCCGAAAGGGATTTGAACCACGGTCGTTCCGCTACGCTCCACTCCCTGATTCAAATCTTCCGGCTACGCACAACAGGCGCTCACGAAGTGTGAGCGCCAGAGTAAAGCGGGCCGAAAGGGATTTGAACCCTTGACCGACGGCTTAAGAGGCCGTCGCTCTGCCAGACTGAGCTATCGGCCCTGGCAATTTTGAGTAATGGGGGTTGGTTCAAATACGTTTCCTTTCGCCTGCCGGCGGTGAGTCGTTGGCACACCGCACCCACGGCTCATCCGTGGCACGTTTTCCAGTTCGATAGAAGGTGCGTGTTATAAGTGTCTGCCGGCCCCAGCGGACAGTATCATGAGCAGTGGCATCACGATGGCCTCGATGTCTACGTATGCGATTCTCGGGTGTGGGAGCGTGGGCCACGCCGTCGCCGAGGAACTCGAATCCGAAGGGAAAGACGTCCTCATTCTCGATATGGACGAAGGTCGCGTCGAGGCCCTCCGCGACCAGGATCTCGACGCTCGCTCTGCCGACATTCGTGACAACTCGATCACCAGCGAAGTCGACGACCGCGACGTCATTCTGATTCTGTCTTCCGACGTCGAGGCGAACATGGCCGCCGTCACCAACGTCCGCGACAGCGGCGGCGAACAATTCATCATCGCGCGTGCGTCCGACCCCGTCTCCGCCGACGAACTCACCGAAGCCGGTGCCGACGTCGTCATCAACCCCTCGTCGGTCATCGCTGATTCCGCTCTGCGTGCCCTCGAGACCGGCGAGCTCGAGTACAAAGCCACGCAACTCGCCGACGTCATCGACGACACGGACTCGCGCATGGCGATCCTCATCCACCGCAGTCCCGACCCGGATTCGATCGCCAGCGCCGCCGCCCTCCGTCTCATCGCCGAGAGCCGCGACGTCGAGGCGGACATCGTCTACAAGGGCGAAATCGGTCATCAGGAGAACCGCGCGTTCGTCAACCTCCTGGGCATCGAACTCATCTCCGGCGCCGAGACGGAGCTCGAAGAGTACGACACCTTCGCGCTCGTCGACCACGCCAAAGGCGGCGAACCCGAGATCGACCAGGAGATCGACGTCATCATCGACCACTTCGAGCCCGATCACGCCCACGACGCGCGGTTCATGGACGTCCGCCCCAACGTCTCTGCGACCTCGACGATCCTCACGAAGTACATCCAGGAACTCGATCTCAATCTGGACCAGGACGTCGCGACCGCGCTCCTCTACGGCATCCGCGCCGAAACCCTCGATTTCAAACGAGACACGACGCCAGCCGACCTGACCGCCGCCGCGTACCTGTACCCCTTCGCCGACCACGACACGCTCGAACAGGTCGAGTCCCCGTCGATGTCCCCCGAGACGCTCGACGTGCTCGCGGAAGCCATTCGCAACCGCGAGGTGAAAGGGTCACACCTCATCTCGAACGCTGGCTTCATCCGCGACAGGGACGCGCTCTCCCAGGCCGCCCAGCACCTCCTGAACCTCGAAGGCATCACCACGACGGCCGTGTTCGCACTCGCCGACGACACGATCTACCTGGCCGCTCGCTCGAAGGACATCCGCATGGACATCGGCGCAGTGCTCGCCGACGCCTTCGCCGACATCGGCGACACGGCAGGCCACTCGACGGACGCCAGCGCCGAGATCCCGCTGGGCATCTTCACGGGAATCGAAACGAACGAGGACAACCGGGACACGCTGCTGGAGCTCACAGAACAAGCAGTCAAGACGAAACTCTTCGAGGCGATGGGCGTCGAGGGAAGTGAAGGTGGTAGTAGTAACGGCGGATAGAGAGCTTCAAACCGCGACTTCGTTTTCTTCCTCTTCCTCGGGTTTGCGGAGGCGCTCGATGATGTCGCTGACGAGCACGACGTCACCGACCGCCTGTACCCAGTCGTACGGGACGATGACGCCCCGCGAGCCGCGCGCCCGCTCGCCGAAGAGGTCGTGATTGACCCGGTGGAGCGCGAGCCCCGTCACCTTCACGTCGTCTAAGTTCAGACGGACGTCCTCGACCTCACCGACGAAAACACCGTTGTTCGAGTAGACTTCCCGACCCACGAGGGCAGTTATTTCCTGCGTTGGCGCGTTCATACAATGTGCGTACACGTCCTAGGTCTTAACTTTTGGCCGATGTCTGACATCCGTCTGCCGAGTTCCCCGGGCGACAACCGTCATCTCGGCAATCTTCAGCCGATCGGCAACAGAAACTATTCGTCGCCCGTCCACCTCTAGTTACGTATTCCGTGTCAGCAACCCACCTCCTCCGGAGCGCGTACTACGTACTCGAAACGGCGCTGCTCGCTCCAGGGATCGTCGTCCACGAAAGTGCGCACGTCCTCGCCTGTCGAGCCACGGGCGTCACCGTGACCAACGGTCCCGTTCTCAATCCCTTCGGTGCTGACGCGTACGTCGACCACGAGCGAGTCGAGTCGTTCCCGGTCGACGTGACCATCGCCGTCGCGCCACTCGTCGTGAACACTGTCTTCGCGCTCGTCGCCTTCTCGCTGGTGGGGTTCGCACCCACGTTCCCACTCGCCCTGCCCTGCTACTGGCTGGGCGCCTGTTTCGGGTTGACGGCCTTCCCAAGCGCAGGCGACACCGAGACGCTCTTCAGGACAGCCCGGGCGCTGCCTCGGTGGGGACAGCCGCTGGGATACACGCTGGCCGTTCCGCTGCGAGGATTTACGAAGGTCCCCGGCTCCGACGGCGTTGCGGGGTTCGTCTGGACGTTCGTGTGTTTCGGTGCCAGCGAGTCCTTACTCGTGACTGGCGGAGCGCTCCCCTGACGCGAGCACCTCGATCGGATGCGGGACCCGACGCTCGTACAGCGTGTCTAGTTGCTCCTGACAGGAGGTCCCGCTCGCGACCAGCAACTCGTCGGTTACGTCCCCCAGATCGTCGCGGAGGGCCTCGCCAGCGTCCATACTCATCTCGTAGTACTCGCGCTTGTAGCCGAAGCTGCCGGCCATCCCGCAGCACTCGACGGTCGACGTTCGGACGTCGTACCCCGCCGCGTCGAGCACCGACGTGGTGTACTCGTCGAGCCCCAGCGTTCGCTGCTGGCAGTGGCTGTGATACGCGATCGGCGCATCGTTCTCGGAGTCGCCCAATCGGTCGGCGTCGGCGCCGTTCTCCAGCAGTCCGTAGACGTACTCCATGAGCTCGTAGCTGTCGTCCGCGAGCCTGTCGAACGACCGCTCCGGCAGGAGGTGTTCGTACTCGCTGCGGAACATCGCCAGGTCGCTGGGTTCGATCACGACGACGTCCCGCCCCTGGTCGAGATGCGTGACGAGCGCGCCGTGGACGGCTTCGGCCTGCTCGCGCGCCGTCTCGATCATCCCCTGTGAGAGGGGCGCCCGACCGCTCTCGGGAATCGCCGGGACGTGGACGCGACAGCCGAGGGTTTCCAACACGCGCACGGCAGCTTTCCCTCGGTCCGGATCGAAGTAGTCGGTGTACAGATCCGGGTACAGCACGACGTCACGGTCCGGGTCGGTGACCTGTGCCCCGCGAGCGCCGTACCACTCCCGCAGCGTTTCGTCGGCGAAATCGGGCAACGCACGCCGCGAATCCACGCCGACGAGCCGTTCGAGCAGCGACTGCATCGGCCCGAAACTCGCGAGGGCGTTCGTGAGCCCTGGCGCGAGACTCCCGAGCTTCGCGACGGTTTCGACGTTGCCGAAGAAGCGCTTCTGGCGGTCCATCCCTGCGGGTTCCTCGTCGGGGGTCAGTCCGTCGACGAGATATTCGAGATCGGTCTCGTCGGTGTGCTGGTGGTTCAGTCGTTCGCGGACCACCGTGTTGATCCACGGGATGTCGATCTTCACCGGGCACTTCGGGACACACCGCGAACACCCGGTGCAGAGGTCGTTCATGTCGCTCGCGCTGTCTAGCCCGTGGACGCCGGCTTCCCAGCCCGTGCCGATGCCACCGGTGTAGGTCTCGCCCCCGAAACCGTGGCCGCCGACGCTCTGGAAGTTCGCACAGGAGTTGTTGCAGGCGCCACACCGAATGCAGTACAGTGTCTCCCGCAGCTCGTCGTCTTCGCGCATCGCCATGCGGCCGTTGTCCAGCAGTATCAGGTGGAACGACCGCTCGTCGGCGTCCCGGAACTCGTCGGCCTCGAAGTCCGGAATCGGCGCGTCGACCGGGGGCGTCAGCAACGATACGTACGAGGTGATGTCCTGGCCGGTTCCCGTTTTGGCGATGAGTTCCGTGAACGGCTGGAGGTCCGCGAGACTCGGCACGAGTTTCTCGACGCCCGCGACTGCGATGTGCGTGTCCGGCGTCACCGCGGTCTTGCGCGCGTTGCCCTCGTTGGTGACGAGCATCAGCGTCCCGGACTCGGCGACGACGAAGTTCGCGCCGGTCATTCCCACGTCCGCCTCGCGGATGTGGTCCCCCACGCGCTCGCGTGCGAACTCGGTCAGTTCGTGCGGGTCGCCGTCGAGGTCTTCGTCCAGGTCGAACTCGCGGTTGAACAGCGCCGCGATCTCGTCGGCCGATCTGTGCATCGCCGGGCCGATGAGGTGCGACGGCGACTCGTCGGCCACCTGGATGACGAACTCGCCGAGGTCCGTTTCGACCACTTCGTAGCCGGCCGCTTCCAGGTGGTCGTTGACGTCGATCTCCTCGGTAGTCATCGACTTGCTCTTGACGAGTTTCTCGGCGTCGTGGTCGGCCATGATCCCTTCGGCGATCCGGTTCGCGTCCGCCGCCGTCTGCGCGACGTGGACCTGCCCGCCGTTGGCCTCGACTGCCTCGGTTACCGTGTCGATGAGGTCCGGAAGGTCGGCGATGGCCCGTTCCTTGATGTCGCGGGCAGCGTCGCGACAGTCCTCGTACTTCTCGAACCGCTGGAGGGTGTAGTCGGTCAGCTGGTTGACCGTCCGCGTGTTCTCCCCGATGGCGTCGCCTTCGGTCTCCATCAGGTGCCGGAGTTCCTCGGCGCGGTCGCGTCGGGAACTCATCGGTCCTCCACGACGACGACGTGCGTCTCCTGGGGACCGTGGACGCCCTGGACGAGCGTGCCCATGTCGGCGGTGGCGCTCGGCCCCGTCGCGAGAACTTGCGTGTCCGTCCCGCGCTCGAAGTCCTCGCCCATTCGCTCGAAGGCGTCGCGCATGTCGGGGACCACGTCGCTGGCGGCCACGACGGCGACGTGCCGCGGCGGGTACAGACTGACGAGTTCCCCGCCGGCTTCACTCGACGGCAGCGTCACCGTTCCGTAGTCGGCGATTCCGATCCCGGTCGGCGTCACCCCAGTCACCGCAGCGTCGATCTCGAGCGGTGACGGGTCCAGGGCGACGGCCGTCTCAGCGAGGGAGACCCCGTCGTAAGGGAGCGGCGTCCCGACCGCTGGCTCTTCGATGGCGTCTCCCAGGGTCTCGGCGAACGACGACGCCGAGGTCGTGTGGACCGTGGCTACTCCCTGGAGCGAGGACTCGAACGTCGAGAGCGTCTCCGAACTCATGTAACTCGGTAACACAGCGCAGCAACCAAATCCCTTTCCCCAGTGGGGGTTGGCGAATTATCAGATACCGTAAGATTGAGGCCGGGGTGTTTCGATGAGTAATTTATGACACTTCCGCAGGCTCCCATGCGGCCAGTCGTCGACGGGCGGGCGGATTACGGCACGTACGCAGGTGCCTGTGAGACGACGTCGCTCGCTTCCCTCCCCGTCAACCGACTCCGAAAACTAGTGCAAGAGAAGGGCTGGCAGTGGTTCTGCGCGATCGACGACGAACTCGCAGTCGGCGGAGCGGTGGTCGACGCCGGCCTCGCGAACCAGGCGTTCGTGTGGGTTTTGGATCGCGAGCGGAACCGTCTCATTTTAGACGAATCGCGACTGCTCCCACCGACGACAGTGCAGCGAGCCGACCGGCCATCGGAGCGCCCGCGCGTGGGAGCCTCCTTCCGGGACGTGACGCTGGCGGCCACCGAGAAGGACGCGGGCTTCATGGTCGCCGGACAGTTCGGCCCCGTCACGCTCGATCTGACGCTCACCCACGACGCTGCAGGCCCCGTGACGGCGATCTGCCCGGTGGACGACGGCAGACATCCGGGCGTCAACGTCACCCAGAAATCGACGTGTCTGTCGGCGACGGGCGCGATCGACTGGCACGGGTGCACTCACACCTTCGACGGGGCCGACGGCATGCTCGATTTCACGCACGGCGTCCTCGCCCGAGACACGCGCTGGCGATGGGCCATCGGGACGGGACGGACCGACGACGGCACGCCGATCGGATTCAACCTCGTCGACGGCTTCAACTCCGGCCTGGAAAACGCGGTCTGGATCGGCGACGACCGGCGGGCCGTCGAGGCGGCCGCCTTCTCCTACGATCGCCGCCAGCCGGGGGCGTCGTGGGCCGTCGAGACGGACGACGGCGCCGTCGACGTCGAACTCGAACCCGAAGCCGTCCGCTCGGAGGACCTGAACCTCGGCCTCGTGGTCTCGCGGTACGCGCAACCGCTGGGCCGGTGGCGCGGGACGGTGGCCGGCCGCGAGGTCGAACTCGTCGGCGTCGCAGAGAGCCATCACGCGAAGTGGTAAGCGTCGACCCAGAGAAGGTGCGAGGGGGGAGTTGCTTCAGAATCTGAAAGTACTGACCTGCTATTATAAGGATATAGTGTTACTAGTCGAACATGGGCGCTGAAGACGGGGAAGTATACATCCTTCGTCCGGACGAAGGTATCGACACAGACGACGAGGAGGCGTGGATGACCCCACAGCCCGCAAGTGACGTCATTATCGAGGAGATCGGCGAGGAGGTCGGGGGTGACTCGTCCAGCGTCGAATCGCTGGACGAGTACGTCGACCTCGACGACCTCGCAGCCGTCTTCGATGGCGACGAGGAAGCGATCACCTTCGAGGTCGAAGGACACGACGTGACTGTGACTGAAGCGGGCGAGATAACAGTCGACGACGACTGATCGCTGATCGAGAGAGCGTCTCGACGAGCCGCCGGTTCAGTCACGACGAGGCGATCGATCTCTTCCTGGCGGCGGTTGCGAGCGACTCGAAGCAATCGCGAGCCGCAGGTGTCAGATCGTACTCGCGGTGATAGTTCGCGGGTCCGCGATCGCGTCCGCTGGCGAGTCCGACTACACCCGCGATCGCGTCGTAGTTGTTTCGAACCAGTCTCCCGACGAGGGTCGGCATGCCCGCACGACGGGCCAGTTCCGCGGCCGCTGATCGACCGGCGTAGACGCGTCCCTCGGTGACGTCGGCCAGCACCATCGCGAACGGTTCGGCGTCGAACTGCGCCCGGAGGAACGGTGCGACCGCGTCGTCGTACCAGGACACCGCACCGACGGTTTCCAGTCGTTCGAGCGCCCTGGCTGCGAGCGAACAGTACGGGCACTCGCCGTCGTAGATGAGCACCGCGTCGAAGGACTGACCGTCCATATCCGGAGTTGGGTATCCACGCGCAAAACGAGCACGGTAGTCGGGACTGAGCGACGGCCGAATCGATCGTGTTCTCGGAATGCACGCCACCAACGTGATTATACACAATCGGTACGTAACTCACCGCATGAGCGACGGAAGCGACTCGGACGACATCGACGCCATTCGTGAGCGGAAAAAGGAGCAGTTGAAGGAACAACTGAACGACGCTGGGAGTCCCGACGAACCCGTCCACGTCGAGGACAGTTCGCACTTCCAGGAGTTGACCGGGAGCGGCGGCCCGGTCCTCGTCGATTTCTACGCGGACTGGTGTGGCCCCTGCAAGATGCTGGAGCCTGCCGTCGAAGCCATCGCGGCCGAAACGGACGCGACGGTCGCGAAAGTCGACATCGACGAACTCCAGGCGCTGGCACGCGAACACGGCGTTCAGGGCGTCCCGACGCTCAAACTGTTCCACGACGGCGAGCTCGTGAAAGAACTCGTCGGCGTTCAGGACAAAGGGACTCTCGAGAACCTAGTCACGCAGTACACCTGATCCCGAGAGATTCGATTCGGAGCGACGTTCTGCAGGCGTAAACGCACCACCAGTTCCTGGCAAACTCCTTGCTGACCCGAACCTTTTTGATCTCGTCAACTGACGGCTAGGTCGTGGTTTACGAGACGGGTAACCGAACGATCGACGACGCCGTCGAACGGGTACTGGCGGGTGAGCAACTCGACCGCCGTGACGGACTCGCGCTGCTGGCGCAACCAGTCGACGAACTCGCGGCGGCGGCCGATTTCGTCCGCTCACAGTTCGGCGACGACACGGTCGACGCCTGTTCCATCGTGAACGCGAAGGCCGGGAACTGCGCCGAGGACTGCGGGTTCTGCGCGCAGTCCGTGCACTTCGACACCGGGATCGAGACCTATGGATTCCTGGACCCCGAGGAAATTCTCGAAGCAGCCAAACGCGCGGAGCGTGACGGCGCTCAGCGGTTCGGCATCGTCGTCGCCGAGAAGGGCGTCTCGAAGGAGAACCGCCCCGACGAGTGGGGGGAAGTCATTCGCGCCATTCGGCTCGTCCGAGACGAGACCGACGTAGAAGTCGACGCGAGCCTCGGCATCCTCACACCCGAGGAAGCCGAGATCCTCGCCGACGAAGGCATCAACCACTACAATCACAACATCGAGACGTCGCCGCGGTACTTCCCGGAGATCGTCGAGACCCACGATTTCGAGGACCGCGTCGAGACGCTGGAGATCGCCAGGGACGCCGGGATGGACCTCTGTGCGGGCGTGATCCTCGGGATGGGCGAATCGCCGACCGACCGGGTCGACGCGGCGGTCGCGTTGCAGGACGTCGGTATCTCGTCACTGCCGGTGAACGTCCTCAATCCGGTCGCCGGTACGGCGCTCGGCGACGAACTCGACGACTCGGCCGACATTACCACCGAGGAGATCATCGAGACCATCGCGGTGTATCGACTGCTCCATCCGGAGGCCAGGGTTCGGCTGACGGGCGGTCGGGAGGTCAATCTCGACGCGGACGAACAGCACCTGCCCTTCGAGGCCGGTGCCGACGGCATTCTCACCGGCGATTACCTGACGACCGGTGGCCAGTCGCCCGGCGACGACATCGAGGTGATGGAACGAGCGGGACTGGAGCCGAACATGGACGCAAACGAGTTCGACAAAGCGGCCGTCAAGGCCCGCACTGACGAGGACGCCATCCCTGACGACGGTGCAGTAGAGACGGCAGCAGGAACGGCGACAACGAACGCTGAACTTGACGATTGATATGGACGACATCAACTTCGCAGTACTCGGAACTGGAGGCATCGGCCGACGAACGCTCGAAGTCTCAGAGCACAAGGACCACCTGACGCCAGTCGCGGCCTGTGACCGCCACGGCGTCGCCGTCGACCACGAGGGGCTGGACGTAGACGAACTTCTGGCGGCGACGGAAGCCAACATCGCGAGCGACGGGGGAACGGCAACGAGGGGTGGCACCGATGGCGGCGTCAAACAGTCGGGCCAGAATGCGGGCGTTGCGGCCTCCGTCCAGGCGGAACCCACCGAGACGCCCATCGACGACGTCATCGATGAAAGCGACGCCATCGACGCCGTGCTCGTCGCGCTGCCGAACTTCGAACACGACTTCATTCCCCGCGTCGCCGACCGCTTCGCGGCGGCGGGCTACGAGGGCGTGCTCGTCGACGTGCTGAAGCGCTCGCGGGTCATCGACATGCTCGACGACCGGACCGACCGCTTCGAGGAGTCCGGCATCACGTTCGTCTGCGGCGCCGGCGCGACGCCCGGGTTGCTGACAGGCGCGGCCGCCCTCGCGGCCCAGTCGTTCGTCGAGATCGACGAAGTCGAGATCTGGTGGGGCGTCGGTCTCAAGTCCGGCTACGAGGACAATCGCGGCACGGTCCGCGAGGACGTCGCTCACCTCGACGGGTACACCATCGAGGACGCCCGCGAGATGAGCGACGCGGAGATCGAAACCGTCATCGACGAGCACGACGGCGTCATCGAGTTCGAGGACATGGAACACGCCGACGACGTGCTCCTGGAACGGGCCGGCGTCTGCGACGCCGAGGACGTGACCGTCGGCGGCATCCTCGACGTGACGTCCGACGAGAAGCCCACGACGACCACCGTCAGCGTCACCGGAACGACGTTCGACGGGGAGACCGGCACGAACACGTTCGAGTTGGACGACGCCACCAGCATGGAGGCAAACGTCAACGGCCCGGCCCTGGGCTACCTGAAAGCCGGCGTCCGCCGCAACCGAGCGGGCGAGTACGGCGTGTTCGGTCCCGCTGACCTGATGCCTGGATTCTGAGTCGCACCGTTTTCGACCGTTTCGACCGCCGCTACCGCACTCATGAGCACTATTCTACAGACGAGAGGGACAGATGACTGACCACGGCTTCGACCCGGCTGCGCGACTGCGCGACCGCGAGGCCAACGACCTCAGACGGGATCTCGCGCCGGCTGAGCGAGTGGCCGCCAGGAGTCGCATCGCCACCGATCCCCAGAACGAACCGCCGACGTTCGACGGCGACGAACTGTCGATCTTCGCCGCCAACAACTATCTCGGCCTCGCGGATCACGAACGGGTACAAGCGGCTGCCACCGAAGCCGCAAGAGAGGTTGGAACGGGTGCCGGAGCCAGCCGACTCGTGACCGGCGACACGCCCGCTCACCGTGCATTGGAGCGGGAGTTGGCCGAGACCAGGCGGACTGAGCGCGCCCTCGCGTTCTCGTCGGGCTACGCGGCAAACGTCGGGACGATCGCCGCCCTGAACCCGGACGTGATCTTCTCGGACGAACTCAATCACGCCAGCATCGTCGACGGTTGCCGGCTCGCCGGTGCAGAGACCGTCGTCTACGATCACTGCGACCCCGCGGACCTCCGGCGGAAAATGGGGGAGCGAAACAGATCGGGCAGCGTCGAGGAATCCTGGCTCGTCGTCACGGACTCCGTGTTCAGCATGGACGGCGACGTGGCACCGCTGTCGGCCATCTGCGACGCCGTCGAGGAGTTCGGTGCCTGGCTGATGGTCGACGAAGCCCACGCGACGGGCCTGTACACTGCGGGCGGCGGTGTCGTCCAGCGGGAGGGACTTTCCGACCGCGTCCACGTCCAGCTGGGGACGCTCTCGAAAGCGCTGGCCAGCCAGGGCGGCTACGTCGCCGGCAGCCAGCCGCTCGTCGAACACCTCGTGAACGCCGCCCGGTCGTTCGTCTTCTCGACGGGACTCGCGCCGCCCGCCGCCGGTGCCGCCCGCGAAGCGTTGCGCGTGGCTCGCGAGAGCGACCGACGCGACAGGCTCTGGTCGAACGTCGAGCGACTGCGTGAGGGGCTGGAAGCCACGGGCTTCGAGGTCTGGGGCGACACTCAGATCCTCCCCGTGATCGTCGGCGATCGGTCGGCAACGATGGCGCTGGACGAGTGCCTCCGGGAGCACGGCGTCCTCGCACCGGGAATTCGCCCGCCGACAGTGCCCGAGGGAACGAGTCGCATCCGCGTCGCGCCGATGGCCACCCACACCGACGAGGAGATCGACCGGTGTCTCGACGCGTTCAGAACCGCTGGCCGGGAGCTCGACCTCGTATGACCGGGACGCCGTCGGATTTCGCGGTCGTCGGCACCGACACGGGCGTCGGGAAGACGGTCGTCACCGCTGGCCTGACGAGATGGTTGCGCGATCAGGGGGTCGACGCCCGCGCGATCAAACCCTGCCAGACCGGGTATCCGCCGGACGACGACGCGCAGTTCGTCGCCGACGCCTGTGCAGCCGACGCCGCGTCGACCTGTCTCCGACGACTCGAACCGCCGCTCGCTCCGGCGGTCGCAGCGGCGCGAACCGACGAGTCGCTCTCGTACGCGGAGCTGGTGAAAGGGTGTGAGACAGCCATCGCCGAGAGCGAAGTCGGAATCGTCGAGGGCATCGGCGGGGTGCGCGTCCCGCTCGCGGACGGTCGCGAGGTCGTGGATCTCGTCGCCGATCTCGATCTCCCGGTCATCCTCGTCTCGCGGTCCGGACTCGGCACGTTGAATCACACTGCGCTGACGGTCGAAGCACTGCGGGACCGAGACGTCAGAGTTCGCGGTGTCGTGCTCAACGAGTACGAGGGGGCGACAGTCGCCGAACGGACCAACCCGCGAGCCATCGAGGACATGACCAGCTGCACCGTGGAGACCGTGCCACCGATCGAGCAGTCGTCGCCGGCATCACTCGCTGCTGCAGTTCGCGACCACCTCTCGCAGACGCTCGCAGTCGGTAGTGAGTGAGCAAAGCGATCGCTGTCGCTCCCGGTTCGACGACGTGACAAAGGGAAACCCGGGGGGATGCCCCGGCGTGTGACACTACGGAGCCAATTGGCTCCATATAGCCTTTGTGGCCGATCGTAAATAAGTGCTCGTTTCGATATTAGCATTTGATACGCAGAATAAGCTATCATTACAGCACAACGAGAGGGGTCTGGGTCCGCTTACTCGCCCAGTGCGATGATGGCGTCGACGTCGACGCTGTCGCCCAGTAACTCGGTCATTCGATCGACCGTGGCCGCGTCTCTCGTTCGACCGGAGCGGATGATCGTCTCTGCACGATCGATGGCCGTCCTGGTGTCTCCCTGGACCAACAGGATGGGCTTGCCGGCGTCCTCGGCGGTGCCGATGACGGCGCCGGTCGGACGGAACCCGCCGGTCAGGAGGAGACACTCGACGCCCGGCGCTTCGAGCGCTGCCGTCTGGATGTCCGAACGGTCGCCCCCAGTGATGACTGCGGCCTCGCGGGTCCGTCGGAACGCACGGAGCGCCGAGTCGCTCCCCATCGCACCGACGAGGAACCGCTCGACGAACCCGTCGGTCGGTGCTTCGGAGGTGAGCAGTTCGGCACCGAGGCTCTTGGCGAGTTCGTCGACGGTGACGCCGGAGAGTTCTTTCACGGACGGGAGCGCGCCGAAGACCGTGACGCCGTGGCTTTCGAGGAAGGGAATGACGTCTTCGGTCAGTTCGTCGAACTCGTCGTCGGAGACGGCGTTAAACAGGACGCCGCCCAGGCGGTCGCCGAAGGCGTCCACCGCCGCGAGGATCTCGTCGACGTCGCCCGGCGTCTCGTAACTGGCGAGCAACAGGACCGAAGCGTCCAGCAAGTTCGCGACGTCCACGTCGGTCAGGTCGACGATGCCGCCCGTCTTGTAGTCGTCTGCGCCTTCGATGACCACCGCGTCTTTGTCGGCGGCGATGCTCTCGTAACTCTCGGTCAGGCGCTCGCGCAGCGCGTCCGGGTCCTCGCGTCCGCGGATGGCCTCCTGGATGAACGTCGGCGAGTAGACGATGGGCTCCATCTCGTGCATCTCCTCGTCCAGGTCGAGGAGGTCGCGAGCGAGCATGGGGTCCTGGTCGAGAGTCTTGCCGACCGCGCTCTGGAGGCGCGTCCCGCGGGGTTTCATGTAGCCGACGGACTCGCCCGCGTCGTCGACGCGCTGTGCCAGTGCGAGCGCGACTGCCGTCTTGCCTGTGCTTCCTTCTGTCGTGCTGACGAGTATCGGGTTCATAGCTTCTCCTGATCGATAGTGAGGCGCACGTCGACCGCCGACACGCCGTCGGGGGTGGCGACGAGCGGATTGATGTCCAGTTCGAGAATCGCGGGAAAGTCCGTAACGAGCTGTGAGAGTCGCTGAATCGTCTCGACGATACCGGCCTCGTCGACGGCCTCGCGACCGCGAGCACCCCGCAGCAACGGAGCGGATTCGATGTCGTCGACCATATTCTGTGCTTCCGGCTCGCTCACGGGGGCGACCCGCACTGTCGTGTCTTCCAGCACCTCGACGAAGATGCCCCCGAGACCGAACAGCATCAGCGGGCCGAACTGCGGATCGCGGTTCATCCCGGCGATGGTCTCGGTCGCCCCGTCCATGTCGAGCATCTCCTGGACCTGCACGCCCAGGATCTTCGCGTCGGACTGGTAGTTGCGCGCCCGCACCACCAGGTCCTCGTACGTGTCGGCGACCTCGGACGGTTGCACGCCGACCTCGACGCCGCCGATGTCCGACTTGTGCAGGATGTCCGGGCTGACGATCTTCATGACGACGCCCTCGCCGTCGGCGAGACGCTCGGCGACCGCTTCCGCGTCACCGGGACTGTCGACGATTTCCCCCGCCGGCGTGGGAATCCCGTACGCCGACAGCAGATCCATCGCCTCGACGCCGAGGCGCGAGGTATTACGTCGCTCGGCCGCTTCGAGAACTTCCCGAGCGCGCTCGCGGTCCACGTCGAACTCGGTCGGCTCGTCGTATTCTCGAGCCTGTATCTCCCGATAGCGGCGAAGGGCATCGAGACTCCGGACCGCACGCGCCGGATCGAAGTACGTCGGAATCCCGTCTTCGCTGAGCGTGGCCTGTGCCTCGCGCGTCGAGTCACCGCCCATGAGCGACGCCGCGATCGGTTTGTCGTGTTTCGCCTGCAACGCTACCGTCCGCTCGGCGAGGTCCTCGAACGACAGCGTCGCCGTCGGGCAGGCCATGACGATCGCGGCGCCGACGTTCGGATCTTCGAGCGTGACGTCGATCGCCTCGGCGAACCGGTCGACGTCGGCGTCCCCGATGACGTCGATCGGATTGTAGATGTTCGCCCCGTCGGGCAGCGCGGCCGACAGGTCGGACAGCGTTTCGTCGGTGAAAGAGGCCAACGAGAGATCCGAGTCCCCGATGGCGTCGGTCGTCATCACGCCGGGACCGCCGGCGTTGGTGACGATGGCGACCGAGTCGCCGTCCGGAAGCGGTTGCCCGGACAGGATGCCGGCGTAGTCGAACAGTTCCTGGGTGTTGTCGACGCGGATGGCGCCGGCCTGTTCCAGGCCGGCCTCGTAAGCGCGTTCACTACCCGCCATCGTCCCGGTGTGGGACGCCGCAGCCGAGGCACCGGCTTCGGTACGTCCGGATTTGACCATGACGATCGGAGTGTCCTGCGTGACCTCGCGTGCCGTCTCGATGAATCGACCGCCGTCTTCGATCCCTTCGAGATAGGCGAGGATGACGTCCGTGTCCGGGTCGTCGCCCCACTCTGCGATGAAGTCGCCTTCGTCCAGCACTGCTTTGTTGCCCAGCGAGACGACGTCCCTGAAGCCTACGTCGTGGTCGCTGGCCCAGTCGAGGACGGCGGTGATGAACGCGCCCGACTGGCTCATGAAGGAGATCGACCCCGGCTGGGCGTTCTGGGGTGCGAACGTCGCGTTCATGCCGACGCCGGTACTGATGATGCCCAGGCAGTTCGGCCCGACCAGGTTGAGGTCGTACTCCGATGCGACCTCGCGGAGCCGCTTCTCTCGACTCGCCCCTTCGCTCCCCGCTTCGCTGAACCCGGCGGTGATGACGACCACGTTCTCGACGCCGTGCTCGCCACAGGATTCGACGACGTCGACCGCGATCGACCCGGGAACGACGACCACTGCGACGTCGATCGTTCCCGGCACCGAGCCGACGTCCTCGTAACACTCGAAACCGAGCACCTGGTCCGCGTTGGGATTGACGGGGACGATGTCGCCCTCGTAATCCGCGGCCAGGTTCTCGGTGATTGCTCGTCCGACAGACCCGTCGCTTTCGGTCGCACCGATGACCGCCACCCGTTCGGGTGCGAACATCGTAGCTAGTTCGCCCATCGTGTCGTCTGGTCGTTCGACCGCGGCTGGGAAATAGTTCGTGTTCCCGGCGGGAACCGGGAAGGTGCGATAGTGGTCCCGGATCGACCGAGAGCTACGAGACAGTCCAGGCTGACCTGCTCAGTGGTCGGCTACCAGTCTGGTCTCTCCCGCAGTAACAGATTCCCCTTTGCCGACGAGCAGGTCCTCGCGGGTTACGTCCTCTGGGAAGACCACGTCGACGCGGCTACTGAACGAGATGTGCCCGATCCGGTCGCCCCGCTCGACGGTCTGTCCCGCTTCGACGTAGGGGTAGATGCGGCGCGCGACCGCGCCCGCGATCTGGACCACGGTGTAGTCCTCGAACTCCACGTGCACCTTCTCGTTGCGGTCGGATTCCTTGATGAACGCCGGCCAGTGCGCCCCCGGGGAATGGGTGACCGATTCGACGGTCCCACCGAGCGGGGCGCGGTTGACGTGGACGTCGGTGAGGTTCATGAAGATGCCAACCCGAAGTCTGTCGTCCTCCTCCCGGATGACCGAGACGCGCCCGTCGGCCGGGGCGACGATTCCGGTGTCGGGGACGACCCGGTCCGGGTCACGGTGAAACGCGAGCACGACGATTCCAGCGAGCGCGACGAAAAGGCCCGAGAGCGGCGAGAACAGAACCGAGACGAATCCCAGGAGAGTCAGTGGGGCAGCGTATCGACTCGTTCCCTGGGCGACGCGGGCACACATACCCGGTGACAACGTCCGGGCGGGTACAAACCTATCGACTGGTCCACGCTCGCTCAGCGTCGTCGCTATTCGGCCACGTCGAGCGGCTTTGCCCCGGCGTACTCACGGAGGGTGTCCGGCTCGATGGGGAACACTGCTTGCGGCGTCCCGGCGGCGGCCCAGACGGTCTCGTGGTCGAGCAGCGTCTCGTCCATGTACACTGGCACGTCGCTGTCGTGGCAGAACGGTGGGACGCCCCCGATGCTCCAGCCGAGCGTGGCCTTGATGTCCGTCGCGTCGGCCATCTCGACCTCGGATTCAGCGAGGTCGCGCTCCGCGGCGACTTTCGCCATGCTCACGCGGTTCGCACCGCTCGTGACGACGACCACGAGTCGGTCGCCGGCCGCGAGTGCGATCGCGCTCGCGATCTGAGCGACGTCACAGCCGACCGCCGCTGCTGCGTCCTCGGCCGTCTTCGTTCCGTCCGGGAACTCGTGAACGTCGACGTCGAGGCCGAACTGCTCGTCTGCGCGCTCCCTGAACTCGGCTGCCCGTTCGTGCATACGCCACCGTGACCACCCAGTCCCCAAATAGTTTCTCTCCTCGACGGTTGTCACACTGCTCGACTCCCGTCGAAAGTCGACACGGGGCTTTTGCTGGTGGCGACCAAGCTACTGGTATGAGCGACGCCGACGATCTGCTGGAGCCGTTCGACGACGACCTCGTGGAACTCGTCGCCGATCGGAGCGACGTGTCCGAGTCCGAACTTCGAGACCTGCTGACTCGCCACCAACGGCAAGTGCGCGACAATCCAGGCGTCGAAGACATCGTCTACGAATGGCGGAGTCAATTCCACGAACAACCCGTCCTCGAGCGGACGGCAGAGGCCTACTATCTCCGATTACGGACGCACGTCTGGGACGAGTTCGCCACGGCGCTCGACGTCCCAGAAACCGACCTCGAGGCACTCCTGGGCGTTCACGAAGAGCAGACGCGTCGCCAGACCGGCGCAGAGACGACGGACAGTGAGGCGATGATGGTCCTTTCGAGGACGTGAGCGTCACTCACGAGTCCACAGCACGCGCCCCAATTCTCACGCAACGGTTCAGACAACACAAACGATACTTTTGGACGTGAAAAATTTGTTTTTAGAGAGGTTATTTTATGTGGTGTGGGAACGAAAGACCAGGTGTAATGAGCACCCAGAAGAACGTGCTTCAGGAAGCAGGGACGGTCGAGGAAAACAGGCTTCGCATTCCGGAAGACAAAGCCGAGCAGATCATCGACGCACTGAACACGGACCTGGCGGCGACGTACGTCCTGTACCATCAGCTTCGCAAGCACCACTGGAACGTCGAGGGTCCACAGTACCGGGAACTACATCTGTTCCTCGGCGAGGCAGCCGAAGAAGCCGAGGAAGCGGCCGACGAGATCGCAGAACGGGTGCAAGCACTCGGCGGCGTCCCCGTCGCCAACATGACGAGCCTCGAGGAACGTGCCCCGGTCGACATGGAGGACGACGACGTGTACGAGATCCGGACGTCCCTGGAACACGACCTGGAGATGTACGGCGACATCATCGAGACCGCCCGCGATCACATCGAACTCAGCACGAACCTGGGGGACCACGCCTCCGCGGAGATGCTCCGGCTCCAACTGGTCGAACTCGAAGAGCACGCCCACACGATCGAGCACTTCCTCGGAAAGGACTCACTCCAGGACTGGTGAACCGTCCCGGGAGGCGTCGCCGCCCCGTTTCCGTGAACGCCGGAACGTGTGACTCGGTTTTTCAGTGTGGACTCGAAGAGAGAGAACACCCCCGACGAAAGGTGATTACCGTCGAAGATCGACGGTCAGATCGGTCGAGATCCAGGCATCTGTGTTGTCAGATTCGGTGAAGACGAACCGATCAGGGGTAGTCTGATGGGCCGTCACCGTTCGTCCGGGGAGATCGCTGTGAGAGTCGTCCGTCTGCTCAGTGTGTTCAGTGGAGAGCCGATCCCGTGCTGGCATCATAGAAGTTAGGCGGGCCTAAATCTAAAAGGGTTTTGGTCTCCCTAATCCGAGAGCGGGAATCAGTCCGGCGGACGGTTCGTCGGTTTCGAGGCCCGGCTTTTTACCGGAACGGACCGTAGCGGACTCAATGAGCGATTCAGGCAGCAACGCGGATCTCGCGCGCCTCGCCGCCGACCTGGCGCGGTCACTGCGCGATTTGCAGCGGGAGCTAGATCAGCGGCCCAGCGGCCCGCGACCACCGTCCCCGCGTGAGATCCTCCGATTCACCGACGAGATCGCGATCCCGGGAATCATCCTCGTTCTCGAGACGAACGTGCGCGCGCTGCGACTGCTCCAGCGCGCGATTCGGTTGAGCGACGAGCGGAAGCCGCCAGCTGGGCCCGACCACGCGGTCCGCGAACGCGCAGTTTCCGTCAGCCAGGCCACGCTCGGCCGCCTCGACGAGGTGCTGGCCGACGTTCAGGACGCGATCGAGGGACGACCACAGGACGAGGAAGCACGACAGGTCCTCGACGAGGCCCGCGCTCTCAGGGAGGAAATCGACGCGCAGCTCGCCGTCACCACCGCCGACGCGAACCGCGGCCAGTTCGAAGCCGACGCCGGAAGCGACGTCCCAGTCGACGTCGACGCCGAACTCCAGTCGATCAAAGACGATCTCGACGACGGCGACGACGGCGAGCAGTAACACCACCGGGTCGACAGCGCTCGGTCATGGGGACGTTCTCCCTTGTGCAACCGTGTCAACATAACTGAACATAGCATGTTTTATTAATTTCGTCGGTGGACTAGCGGATGCAAATGAGCGGAGATGGGACAACCGAGGGGACGCGGGTCGAACTGTACGCCCGATCGTCGTTGCCAGAAATTGCCGAGAAGCGACGGGACCAGATTGCGACGCGGCTCGACGAACTCGCGAACGCGGGCCACATCTCGCAGGTCGAAATCCACAACTGGCGCAAGAAGGTCTCGCTAACCGCGGACTGTCGGGAGCAGACTCGATACGAAGCGTTCACCGAGTGGGCCGACGAGGTGGGCGTCGATCTGGCTCCGTTTTTCGACACCCGGACGTGTTACTCGATGGATTCGGGGGAGAAAGGAGAGCGACTCGTGTTGCCCGCGCTCTGTCTCGCCGTCTATCGAGACGGGACCCTCCAGTCGGTGTATCCCCACTCGACCAACGACGGGTCGCGCTCCGTAATGGACTGTCTTCGCGCCATCGAATCTGCTCGCCGCCGCACGCCGGACCCGGACGGCGCGACGCTAACGGCCGACGACGATTCGCTCGAAGTGTCGCACTAAATAAACGTTCCCACCGTCTGGGAACGGCAGCCCGATTTTATTCTAAACAATGATGTAAGATCCACTGTGGAGGATCATGACTGAAACCACTGGTCGCCGCCTGGAACTGTATCTCCGGGACGAGACACGGGGGAGGTCGGGTGAGCAACAGACAGCGGTGCGAGGGCGCGTCGTGGACCTGGCAGCGACACCGCTCGTCAACGCCGTCGAGACGTACGACTGGCCCCGCAAAATCGCAATCGACGGGACAGGACCGACGGACGACCGGGCGCGCGAAGCGTTCAACGCGTTCAGTCGGTGGGCACGAGAACGAGACGCTCGGATCTATCCGGCGTTCGGGACGCGTGACTGTTTCGACCGGGACACGGGGGAGCAGTACACGGCGCTCGTACTGCCAGTGATGGCACTCGCGGTCTACGAGAACGATGTGCTGGAGGCCGTCTATCCCCACAGAGACGGCGAGCGGGTCGTGACCGTCTTCGACGGCCTGGCCGACATCGAGACCGATGGCCGATCAACGCCGGACGACGAGGACCGCAGGCCAGTCCCGGCAGGATGACCGCTCGCAGCGAACCGCCGGTTCGCTGACGCGTCCCGGGGTGAGACGGGTACGCAAACAGCTAAGAACGCTCGTGCCCTTCAGGGGGCATGAATTCCAGGACGAGAGCGACGCTGTACCTGCGCGATTCGGTTCCAGCGGCAGCGCGTGCCGAGCAGCAGAAAGCGGTGGGGCGTCTCCAATCGCTCCAGGCAGCGGGCGTCGTCGACAGCGTCACTATCGAGAGCTGGCCGAGTCGGGTCACGAACGGCACTCCCGACACCATTCAGGCCCTGGCGACGTACGATAGTTTCGACAGCTGGGCTCGCGACCACGGTGCGTCGATGCGTCCCGCCTTCGACCGGCACGAGTGCCACAGTCGCTTCACTGGAAGCCGGTTCACGACGACCGTCTTTCCCGTGATGTGTCTCGCTGTGTTCGAGAACGACACGCTGACGGCCGTCTATCCCCACGCCAGGCAGGGTCGGCCAATGACTGTGCTCGAGGGGATCGCGATTCTGGAGAGTACTCGTCGACCCGAGCTAGCCCGACACTGATAGTCTCCCGACGAGCGTGATTCGACCGGCCCGCCGGTGTTCGAGAACGGATCGAAAAGAAGTCGCGATTGTCGAAACGCCGGACCTGGACCACCTCTCTGGACGGGTCTCCACGCCGGTTCTGACCCGTTGTTCGGCGAGTTACTGCCTCACTGGACGGGTCTCCACGCCGGTTCTGACCCGTTGTTCGGCGAGTTACCGCCTCACTGGACGGGTCGGAACCGATACCCGTCCCACTCCTGATCGGCGTCTTCCGGTTTGAGCCCGACGCCGGGCTCGCGGAGTTCGTCGACGTAGACGGGTTCGACCTCGTCGCCGCTCTCGACGTCGAACTCCTCGTCGTCGTCCTCGGAACCGACTTGTCCGAGCGCGCGGACGGATTCGCCGTCCACTTCGAACTCGACGATCGCGAGGGTGTTCGGCTCGCGGACGCCCGGCGGGGTCGCCGTGCTCTTGGTCCACGTGACGATCTCTGCCGTTTCGTCGCTGAGATCGATCTGCTCGTCTTGCGGTTCGCCACACTCGGGACACAGCCGGTGTCCCGGGTACGTGATGTGTCCGTTCGGACAGCGGTATGCGTCGAGTCCCATCGTTATCGCGCCTCCATGATCGTGGTGATGACACAGTTCCCGAAGCCGCCGACGTTGCAGGCCAGACCGGTGTCGGCCTCGACCTGTCGCGGGCCGGCTTCACCCACGAGTTGTTCGTAGATCTCGTAGCCCTGTGCGACGCCGCTGGCTCCCAGCGGATGGCCCTTTGACTTGAGCCCGCCCGAGGTGTTGATCGGCAACTCGCCGTCTTTCTCCGTGCGACCCTCCTCGACGTGTTTCCAGGCTTCGCCCTTCTCGGCGAAGTCCAGGCCCTCCATCTGGAGGAACTCCAGAATGGTGAACATGTCGTGCAGTTCCGCCACGTCGACGTCCTCGGGGCCGAGACCGGCACGCTCGTAGGCCGTCTGGCCGCTCTCGACGACGCCGCCCATCGTCGTCGGGTCGTCGCGCTCGTGGACGACGTGCGTGTCGGTCGCGCCGCCGATGCCCGACACCACGACGTACTCGTCGGTGTACTGTTCTGCGACCTCGACGGGACAGAACATGAGCGCGGAACTCCCGTCCGTGATGGGACAGAAGTCGTAGAGTCGGAGCGGGTCCGCGATGATCGGACTCTCCAGGGCCGTCTCCACGTCGATCTCCTTCTGGAACTGTGCCTTGGGATTGTCCACACCGTTCTTGTGATTCTTGACCGCCACTTTCGCGAGGCTGTCTCGCGGTGCGTCGAACCGTTCGAGGTAGTGCCGGGCGGTCATGCCGGCGAACGACGGCAGCGTCACGCCGTGTTTGTACTCCGCAGGGTGGGTGATCGACGCGATGATGTCGGTCGCGCCGCCGGTCCCCTTGTGGGTCATCTTCTCCCCGCCCACGAGCAGCGTCATGTCACTCGCCCCGGAGGCGATGGACTGCCAGGCGCCGTAGATGCCGGCGCCGCCGCTCGAGCTGGTCTGATCGATCCGCTGTGAGTACGCCGGCATGAGCCCGAGATCGTGCGCCACCGCGTTCATGATGCCGGTCTGGCCCTCGAACTCCCCGCTGGCCATGTTCGAAACGTACACGTGCTCCACGTCTCCTGGGGCGACACCAGCGTCGGCCAGACACTCCTCGCCCGCCTGGGCGAGCAGCTCGCGAATCCAGGCGTCACGCTGGCCGAACTTGGTCATCGAGCCCCCAATTATCGCAACGTCCCTATCCATAATCCGTCTAGAATCTCTCCTGCCGGTACCGTAAAACTGGCCCTCAGTGTAGCTTTCTGCCGCCATGCGAGGCATGTGTTCACTAGCCAAACTTCCCGAACCACAACCCTTTGACCGTCGTCGCCGAACCCACACGTATGACCGGTTCCGGCGTCGTGACCGCGATCCATCTCGCACCAGCCCAGGGCGCACCGCCCGAGGCTGTCGATTCCGTCCAGGCCGTCGCGGGGCGTGGCCTCGAAGGCGACCGCTACTACCACGACGACGGAAGCTTCGCCGACCGCGAGGGCTGTGCGATCACGTTCATCGAATCTGAAACCCTCGCTGCGGTCGAGCGAGACTACGACATCGCGCTCGATCCCGGTGCCCATCGTCGCAACGTCACGACCCGTAATATTGCACTCAATCATTTAGTCGACCAGCGCTTCCGCGTCGGCGACGCGATCTGTCTCGGAACGGAACTCTGTGAACCATGTACGTATCTGGAACGACATCTCCAGGAAGAAGGGATTCGTGACGCGCTCGTCCACCGTGGCGGGTTGCGCGCACGGATCGTCGAAACCGGCAACATTCAGACCGAGAGTGAAATCGCGCCCCTCGCCGACTGATCTTTTCGACGGAATCATCACATTCAAGCCGTCTGAGCCGAATTTTCGCGTATGAACGAAGCGGGTCTGCAGGTCCTCATGGATCAGGAGACTGTCGCTGACCGAGCCACCTCCGGCGAGCTTCCCGAATGGGCGACGGCCCACTGGGAGACCTTCCGGAACGCCCTGACGGGCGAGCGCAACGGGTCACCGTTCCCCTGTTACTTCGGCGTCGAATCGATCAAGAACGGCGACCCGCTGTACACCGTCTGTCCGTCGATGACCGACAAGGACGCGCTCTTGAACTTCCGGGACACGCTCCTCGAATACCTCGACGTCTACCGGGATCACTCCGAGCAGGCGTCGTTCGTCGTGTTCTTCAAACCGCCCGAGACGGAACTCTCGGAGCGAGACTACCACGAACGCCTCTGGCACATCCTCCAGTTCCTCCACGTGCACGATCCGGAGCCGTGGCCCGAAGACGTTCCGACGGACCCGGACGACCCGTACTGGGAGTTCTGCTTCGGCGGTGAGCCGATGTTCCCGACCTGCCGGGCGCCGTTCTACGACGAGCGCAAGAGCCGCTACTGCCCGGTCGGCCTGGAGATCACGTTCCAGCCGCGGTCGCTGTTCGAGGGGATCACCCACGACACCGACGCCGGCCAGCAGGCGCGAGAGGTCATCCAGGGCCGTCTCGAGGAGTACGACGGCGTCTGCCCGCACGCAGACATCGGTGACTACGGCGTCGAAGGCGACCGCGAGTGGCACCAGTACCTCCTCTCCTCGGACCCCGAGCAGGCCCCCGACGAGTGCCCCATCAACGTCTCTCGCCAACATCCGAAAGCGACCCAGACTCTCCCGGACGGTCATGCCGCCGATTGACGACCGGTCGGTCACGCTGCCCGGCGACGCCGCACTCCTGCTCGTCGATTTCCAGCAGGGGTTCGACGACCCGTCCTGGGGGAAGCGCAACAACCCCGACGCAGAGAAGCGCGCGGCCGAACTCCTCACCGCCTGGCGTGACGCGGACCGACCGGTCGTCCATGCCCGTCACGATTCGACCGAGCCCGATTCGCCCCTCAGAGGCGACGAACCAGGCTTCGCGTTCAAACCCGCCCTCGAACCAGCGGCGGGCGAACACGTCGTTACCAAGCAGGTCAACGGTGCCTTCGTCGGCACGGGGCTGGAAGCCTGGCTTCGGGAGCGAGACGTCGAGACGCTGGTGATCGCCGGCCTCACGACGGACCACTGCGTCTCGACCACCACCCGGATGGCCGAAAATCGCGGTTTCGAGGTGTACCTCGTCGCCGACGCGACGGCCACTTTTGATCGTGAGTTCGATGGCGAATCCATGACTGCCGACGAGATTCACCGCTCGGCGCTCGCCCACCTCGACGGCGAGTTCGCCACCGTCGTTCCCACTGCGGCCGTGGTATCGAACACGCCGCAGTAAAGACGTGAGGGAACTCAGAGGTCGCCGAGGTCCCGGTGTCGTCGCATGAGATAGAGAAAATACGGCCCACCGATCAATCCGGTAACGATACCGACGGGGAGTTGGATCGGCGAGAACGCGAGCCGGGCGACGACGTCTGCAGCCGCCACCAGTGCCGGCCCGGCGAAGACGCACCCGATGACGAGGCGACGATAGTCGCTGCCGACGACGTTCCGGACGAGGTGCGGGACGACCAGTCCGACGAAATTCACCATCCCGGCCGCCGCGATCGCCGC
>NZ_JBHUDJ010000014.1:133429-185378 GCF_042678165.1 Halorientalis brevis
GCGACGATCGCGACCGCCGCCATCCCGAACCGGACCCGTTCGACGGACATCCCGAGCGAACTGGCCGTCTCCTCGCCCAGCACGAGCACGTTCAACTGTCTGGCACCGGCCAGCGCCAGTGCCAGCGAGCCGATCGTCCAGGGGAGCACGAGCCGCACCTGTGACCAGTCTTTTCCGGTCAGCGATCCGGTCAGCCAGGCCAGTGCTTGCTGGACGATGCCGGTGTTGCCCGCGAAGAAGAACAACCCCTGCTGGAGCGAGTAACTGATCGTCGCGACGACGACGCCCGCAAGCACCAGCCTGACCGGGCTGGTGCCGCCCTTCCAGGCGATCGCGTAAACGAGCAAGAACGCGACCGTACCGCCCAGTGCCGCGACGAGCGGGAGGTACGCTGACAGCGACGGAACGAGCACCAGCACGATCAACACGGCCAACCCCGCGCCGTGACTGACGCCCAGGACGGACGGGCTCGCGAGTTCGTTGCGCGTCACCGCCTGGAAGATCGCCCCGGCGACTGCGAGGCTCGCGCCCACGCAGGCGCCCACGATGACTCGCGGGATGCGGATCTGCCAGACGATGAGCGTCGTCGTCGCCACCGACGGAAAGTCCCACCCGAGCAACAGTCCGAGGAGCACCCGCGGCTTCGTGATCACGGCCGGATCGAAGATGGCTCCGACGACCTGCCCGAACGACATCTCGTAGGACCCGAACCGAATCTGTATCAACCCGGCCACGGCGAAGATGGCGATACTTCCAGCGATCACCACTGTGAGCTGTCTGTCGAACAGCTCCCGCCAGCCGCCGAGGAGGGCCCTGACTGCGGCCATCTTCGATCCGTCTGAGTGGGACTCCCGACTCATCGCAGTAGATCAGGCGTCGCCCGTGACGATGCTCGCGATCCGACTCCGGTCGAACAGCTGCCGGTCGCTCGTGACTTCCCCGAACACGTCGGGGTACAGTTGCTGTGCCGCTCGTTCGGTCAGGAAGAAGTTCTGGATCGGTCCCTGGTGGAGGAAGCCGCCGCGGTACACGCGGCCGTTCTGTACCGCCGTCAGTTGGCTCGCAACCTCGTGGTCCCGCATGAACGACAGCACCGTGTTTCGGAACTCCTGGGCGGACTTGCGTTCGTGTCCACGGACCATCACGACGTCGGGGTCGACCTCGAGCATCGTCTCGTAGTCGATCTTCCCGCGGTTGGTCGTGCTGAGTCCCGTGATACCCGTTCCCGCCAGGGCATCGCTCACACCCAGGTCGTGCCACTGCTTCTTGCTCGTTCCCTTGTCGTTCAGCCGGTAGGGTGAGAACTCGGTCGGCTCGTCGCTGGCCGCGTACACCAGCAAGACGTTCGGTCGCTGGTCGGCCGACGGCATTTTCGTCTGGAGCTTCGTGATGAACTCGTCGTGGTACGTCTCGAACTGCCGGTAGCGGTCCTCGGCTTTGAACACCTTCGCCACCTTGTGGAAGGCCTCGTACAGCGTGTAGTACCGGTAGTCGTGCCACTCGTCCTCCCGTCGGAAGATGAGGTTCCCGAAGAACGGTCCAGCGTTGTTCTCGATCTGCTCGACGTCTTCCTGTTTCCACCCGAACCAGTTGAGCAGCATCTGCGGGTCCATCAGGTGAACGTCGTTCTGGAGTCCGAGCAGCGCCTCTTTGGGAATCGTGCTGTTTCCGTCCAGCAGGTTGTTCTCAGTCAACGTCTGCTCGTCGACGCTGACGCCGTCGAGCCCCTCGTAGACGTACGTGTAGTATCGGTCTTTGTACCCGATGCCGGTGATCCCGTCGGCCTGTCCCAGTGCCACCGCCATGTCGGCGAACGCGCCGTCGTAGGCGATCCACTGCTTCGGGACCGACTCGAACGTGACCTTCCCCACTGGCGCCATCTGCACGGTGTACGAGCCGTTCGTGCCTGCCTCTCCGTTCCCAGTGAGATCGCCACAGCCCGCGAACAGCCCTGCTGATGCACCGGCGCTCGTTGCAAGTAGTTGCCTGCGAGTTACCATGTGGTTTAGGCTCGCCTAACTATGGAAAAGCGCTTCGGTTTTTAGGTCGGCCTAAAACAAAGAGTTCGATCGTCGGAGTCCGTTCGCGATCGTCGACTATCCGTCGAGCGGCCGTTTCGGGACGACGTGGAGGTCGGGATCGGTCGTGACGGCAGCGTCGACGCCGAAGACGTCGGCGAGCATCGCTTCAGTGACGACGTTTTCCGGCGGGCCCCAGTCGTAGAGGTCACCGTCGTCGATGGCGACGACGTAGTCCGCGAACCGGGCGGCCTGGTCGATGTCGTGCAACACGAGGCCGACGGTCACACCGGTTTCGTCGTTGAGCTTCTGGACGACTTCGAGTACGCGGAGCTGATGGCGAACGTCGATATAGGTCGTCGGTTCGTCGAGCAGTAGCACGTCGGTCTCCTGGGCGAGCACCATCGCGATCCAGACCAGTTGCTTTTGCCCGCCGCTGAGACTCCCCACCTCCGTGTTGCGGAGATCATCGATGCCAGCCAACTCGATCGCGCGCTCGACGGCTGCTCGATCCGATTCGGACGGGGCGTCCAAGAACCCACGGTGCGGGTACCGACCGTGGAAGACGAGGTCCTCGACGGAGACCGAACTGGGACACTCGTGTTCCTGTGAGAGGTGGCCGAGTTCCCTGGCGAACGCCTTGGCGTCGTACTCGGCGACTTCCCGCCCGTCGAGGAACACCGATCCCGTGTCGGGTTCGACGTGCGTGGCGATCGTCTTCAGGAGCGTGCTCTTGCCGCTGCCGTTCGGGCCGATCAGCGCCGTAATCTCGCCACGGGGCAGGTCGATCCTGTCGACGTCGACGACCGATTCCGCCATCCCCGGATAGCTCACCGAGAGGTCCTCGACGTAGACGTGTCCGTTGGTACGTTCCGCAGTCACCGTTGCCCCCTCAGCGCGCTCGTCTCCGCCGACCGACCCCTGTTCAGTCCCCCACTCTTGCTCTGATTCTGTACTCATCAGGCTGTCCCGCCTCCCGGACGTGCTGAGCCGACAGTCCCACTCATGCCCGAGTTTAGGCCAGCCTAACATTAACGACTTGCGGAACGTCTCGAAAATAGAACGGACGCGTAAGTGGGCGTCCTGTCAGCTTAGAGACTGCGAGCAGCGGCCTGCCACTCGCTCCCGCGTTCGACGCGCCGCGGGCGACGCCGACTCGACGCACCCACGTTGTTCAGTCGACCGCCGAACGTCCACTGACTCACCGTCTCGGCCGAGTCGGCCTGGGCCTCGGCCGCCGCTCGTGCTCGGTCGGTGAGGTGCGCGCTCACGGCCGACGCGACGGCGACCGCCTCGGCGTCGCTCGGGACGTCGGTCGCCCCGAACGAGAGCGAGTCGAGAATGGCCTCGAAGTCGATCTCGACTACCTCGTCGCTGTGTCCGTTCGTTCGCTCGTCGAGGTCGAGTTCCGTCATAGCGGAATGTTCCCGTGATCCTTCGGCGGCGTGTCCTTGCGCTTGCGTTCGAGCAGGTCCAGGTCGTCGATGAGCCGTTTCCGCGTGTCCTGTGGCTCGATGACGTCGTCGAGGTAACCCCGCTTGGCCGGACCGTACGGATGAGCGAACTCCTCGCGGAACTCGTCCATCAGTTCCTGGCGCTTCTTGTCCGGCTCGTCTGCGTTGGCGATCTCGTTCCGGTACAGGATGTTGACCGCCCCGCGCGGGCCGAGCACCGCCATCTCCGACCCCGGCCAGGCGTAGTTGACGTCCGAGCCGAGGAACTTCGAGGACATGACGATGTAGGCGCCGCCGTAGGCCTTCCGGACGATGACGGAGAGCAAGGGGACCGTCGCCTCCGCGTACGCGTAGATGAGTTTCGCGCCGCGACGGATGATGCCGTTGTGCTCCTGGTCCGTACCGGGCATGAACCCGGGCACGTCCACGAGCGTGACGATCGGAATGTTGAACGAGTCACAGAAGCGGACGAATCGGGCGGCCTTCTCGGAGGCCTCGATGTCCAGCGTCCCCGCGGAGACGCGGGGCTGGTTGGCGACGACGCCGACGACGCGACCGTCCATCCGGCCGTAGCCGGTGACGACGTTGCGCGCCCAGCCGTCGTGGACCTCGAAAAAGGAGTCCTCGTCGACGATCCGGTCGATGACGGTCGTCATGTCGTACGGCTTGCGGGGCTCGTTCGGCACGATGTCCGCGAGGTCGTCACAGGTCCGCTTGGGATCGTCCCAGGGCTGGGCCCGCGGCGGCTCCTCCATGTTGTTCTGGGGGAGATACGAGAGCAGTCGCCGGATGTCGTCCAGCGCCTGCTCCTCGGAGCGGGCGGCGAAGTGCGCCACGCCGGATTTCGTCGCGTGGGTCTTCGCCCCGCCGAGTTCCTCCTTGGACACCTGTTCACCGGTGACCGTCTCGATGACGTCTGGCCCGGTGATGAACATGTGGCTGGTGTCCTCGACCATGAAGGTGAAGTCCGTCAGCGCGGGCGAGTAGGTCGCCCCGCCGGCACATGGCCCCATGATGGCCGAGATCTGGGGGATGAGCCCCGACGCCTTCGTGTTGCGCTGGAAGATCTTGGCGAAACCCACGAGGGAATTAACGCCTTCCTGAATCCGCGCACCGCCGGAGTCGTTGAGGCCGATGAAGGGGACGCCGGCCTCGATGGCCTTGTCCATGACCTTGCAGATCTTGTCGGCAACGACTTCGCCGACCGACCCGCCGAGGACGGTGAAGTCGTGGGCGAAGAGGAACACCTTCCGCCCGTTGACCTCCCCGTAGCCGGTGACGACTGCGTCGCCGGCGTATTTTTTCTCGTCCATTCCGAACGCCTGCACCCGGTGTTCGACGAAGGGGTCGATCTCGTGGAAGCTCCCCTCGTCGACGAAATAGTCGATGCGCTCCCGGGCAGTCATCTTGCCTTTGTCGTGCTGGCGCTGGATCCGTTCCTCGCCACCGCCGAGTTCGGCCTCCCGTTTCCGCTCGCGGAGTTCCTCGATCGGTGTTGTCACTTCCTCGTCCGCCTCGGGCTCTTCCTGTTGACTCATGACTGGCTTACCATTCCATCCCGCCGTTGACGGCGAGAATCTGACCCGTCATGTAGCTCGACTGCTCGGTCGCGAGGAACCGGACGATGCCCGCGATGTCCTCGACCGTCGCGAACCGGTTGAGCGGGATGCGGTCGAGAATCTTCTGCTGGACGCGCTCGGGCACCTCTTCGAGCATGTCGGTCTTGACGAAGCCCGGGGCGACGCAGTTCGCCGTCGAGCCCGTGCTGGCGAGTTCGAGCGCGAGCGTCCGGGTGAACCCGAACAGGCCGCTTTTCGTCGCGGCGTAGTTGGCCTGGCCGTAGTTGCCCTGCTGGCCGACGACCGAGGAGATGTTGATGAGCCGCCCGCTGGACGACTGCTTGATGTCGTCGAAGAAGGCGTTCGTCGCGTTGAACACGCCGCCCAGGTTGACGTCCATGACCGTCTCCCAGTCTTCCCGGGTCATCTTCTCGAACTTCTTGTCGATGGTGATGCCGGCGTTGTTCACCAGCACGTCCGCGCCACCGTAGAGTTCGTCGACGCGTTCCGCCATCGCGTCCACTTCGTCCTGGTTCGAGACGTCTGCTTGGAGCGGCACTGCTTCGCCACCGTCGTCCGTGATCGCATCGGCCACGTCGTGAGCCTCAGCCTCCGACGACCGATAGTTGAC
The DNA here is from genome assembly GCF_042678165.1 of Halorientalis brevis. GTDB lineage: Archaea > Halobacteriota > Halobacteria > Halobacteriales > Haloarculaceae > Halorientalis > Halorientalis brevis. The sequence goes on from NZ_JBHUDJ010000014.1 coordinate 139,092, forward strand.
GATGACGTTTGCCCCACGACGACCAAGCTCTTCCGCGATACCACGTCCGATGCCGCGCGATGCACCGGTTACCACACAGGTCTGATTTTCGAGCATCATTGTAGACACCACAAGGGGGGGTTCCAGGTCGAACGCGTGGCCCTCTCAAACCACCACACGTTGCGCCGTTCGCTCCCCGTATCCCTCATATAATGCTGCCCACATACGGCCAAATAATAGTTCCCCTTAAACTACGTTAAACGAAATCGAAAGTGTATAATGACCTCGGTATCCGTTCCCACATCCCGGCCTCCGGAGCGACAGGTACTTTAGGCTCGCCTAAACAATGTCCGGTAACATGGTAACGGACGTTTGTCTTATCGTTCCGACGATACGTGAGTACGAGTGTCTCCGCTCGTACTTCGAGAACGCTCGCACGCACGGCTTCGACCTCGACCGGCTCCACGTCGTTCTGGTCACGGAGGACTTCTGTGACACCGACGAGATGCGAGCGATGCTCAACGACGAGGGCGTTGAGGGGCGCGTCTTCGACGGGAGTGCTCGCGAGGACTGGTTCGCCGAACGCGGCCTGGATCAGTACGCCCATCTCATTCCGGAGGCCAGCCACGCACAGACGAGTTTCGGCCTGCTCTACATGTGGGAGAAGGACTTCGAGTACGGGTTCTTCATCGACGACGACACGCTCCCCCATTCCGACTTCGACTTCTTCGGCACTCACTTCGACAATCTTGCCTACGAAGGCGAGATCGAGTCAGTCAGCTCCGACGAGCGCTGGGTGAACGTCCTCTATCAGAACGTCGACGACCACGGACTCTATCCGCGCGGCTACCCCTACAGCGCGATGGACGAGGAGATCGAGACCGAGACGGCGACGGTCGACGACGTGGTCGCGTCCCAGGGGCTGTGGACGAACGTCCCCGATCTCGACGCGGTCCGCATTCTGATGGACGGCGACCTCCAGGGACAGGCCCAGACGAGAACGACGGCAGACGACTACGACGGCAACTTCGTCGCCGCCGACGGGCAGTACCTCACCGTGTGCTCGATGAATCTGGCCTTCCGCCGCGAGGTCATCCCGGCGTTCTACCAGCTCCCGATGGACGACAACCGCTGGGACGTCGGCCGGTTCGACGACATCTGGAGCGGCCTGTTCTTAAAGCGCGCCTGTGACGTGCTCGACAAGCAGATCGTCAACGGGTATCCGCTCTGTGAGCACAACAAGGCCCCGCGATCGACGTTCGGCGACCTGAACAACGAGGTCCCCGGACTGGAGCTCAACGAGCACGTCTGGGAGATCATCGACGAGGTCGGCGCAGACGCAGACTCGTACGCGGGCGTGTTCGCGGCGATGGCCGACGCGATGGCGACCGGCGAGTTCGACTACGAGAACGCCGAGTTCATCAACTTCTGTGGCGAGTACATGCAAGACTGGCTGGCCTGTCTCGACGAACTCCAGCCCGGTACCCTGTCCACGGAGGACCGCGCATCGGTCACCGCAGACGACTGAACCGGCAGCGTTAAGTGTTTTAGGGTCGCCTAAATTCAAACATGAGCGACCATAAGGAAGTCGGCGACCGCGTCTTTTCTCGGCGGAGACTCCTGCAGTACGGGACCGGTGCAGGAGCGGCCGCGCTCGCTGGCTGTTTCGGACTGATGGACGACGGACAGAACCAGAGCACGCCCCAAAATGTCACTGCGTCCGATTTCCGCGGGACTGGCTCGATAGTCGACGAGGGGTTCCGCGGTTCGGGGAACCTCTCGCAGGGACGGCCGGCGCCAGGCGGCACGTCGATCAACGACTTGCCCGACCTGTCGGGTGATCTCGCCCTCTACATCGGCGGTGGCGAAGGCGGGATCTATTATCAGCTCGTGGAGAAGCTCCAGGAGATTTACCCCGACTTCACGGTGTATCCGACCGACAACAGCTCCGCGTCGCTGGCACAGACGATCGTCCAGGAAGTGAACAAAGGGGCGGCACAGGCGGACGTGTTCTGGTCGATCGACGCCAGTTCGCTCGGATACGTCGCTGACAACGACGCGTACGAACCGCTCTCTGGGGAGGCAGTCAACCCCGTAGGAAACGATCAGTTCGTCGGCGACGACAACGCCTGGGCCGGCGTCGCCGGACGCGCGCGAGCCATTCCGTACAACACCAACAAGCTCAGCGAATCGGACATCCCGAACAAAGTCCAGCAGTTCCCGGAAACGGACGCCCTTCGGGGGACGATGGGCTGGGCGACGACGTACGGCGCGTTCAAGTCGTTCATTACGGCGATGCGCCTGACGGAGGGCGAACAGGCGACCAAAGACTGGCTGGTCGCCATGCGCGAGGCCGGCACCGAACGCCACGGCAACGAGTACGCCGTCTCACAGGCCGTCGCTAACGGCGGGCACGCGGCCGGGTTCGCGAACCACTACTACGCGCTGCGCGTCCAGAACCAGCGACCCAACGCACCCCTCGACCTGGCGTTCACGGAGGGCGACGCCGGAGCCCTCGTCAACGTCGCCGGCGCGATGAAGGTCAAAGGGACGAACAAGGGTGAACTGGTCGACAACTTCGTGCGCCACCTGCTGTCCGCGGAAGCACAGGAGTTCTTCGCGACTGTCAGTTTCGCGTATCCGATGATCAAAGGTGTCAAGCCCGTGGCCGGACTACCGACGGTCGACAAGCTCAGCCCGCCAGACATCGACCTCTCGAAGCTGTCGAACCTCCAGAAAACCCTCGACTTGATGAAAGAAGCCAACGTGCCTGTATGAACGGACCGGAGCGCGTCCGCAACGCCGCCAAACGGGGGACCGGTGATCGGTCCCACGCTATCGACGTCAGCCTGACGTTGTTAGCCGCGGCGATCGCGGCCGTGCTCGTGTTACCGATCGGATGGCTGGTCGTCGACGCGTTGAACCTGGGGACGCGGGCGGCGGAACTCGCCACCGCTTCCTCGACGGTGTCCGTGCTGATTCGGAGCGTTGCCCTCGTAACGGTCGTGACAGTCGCCAGCATCCTGCTCGGGGTCGCACTGGCCGTGTTGACGGTCCAGGGTGACCTCCCGTACTCTCGGTTCTGGACCGTCCTCTGTGCGTTGCCGCTCGCAGTGCCCAGTTACCTCGGCGCGTTCGCGTTCGTCTCGGCGTTCGGGCCGAACGGCGAACTCGCCGACCTCCTGGCGCCGATCGGCATCGACGCTGTCCCGTCCGTGTACGGTTTCGCTGGTGCCGCGTTCGTACTGACGCTGTACACCTACCCGTACGTGTTCCTGACGACGCGAGCGTCGCTGCTGTCGCTCGACGGCACGCTCGTCGAGGCCGGCCAGACGTTGAACTCCGGACGATGGGAGGCGTTCCGGCGGATCACGCTGCCACAGATTCTGCCGGGGATCGCCGCCGGGGCACTGCTGGTCGCGCTCTACACGATGGCGGACTTCGGGACCCCGAACATCATGCGCGTCGAGGTGTTCACGCAGTTCATCTACGCACAGTACAACGCGTTCGCCAGGGATTACGCGGCGGTCCTGTCGCTGCAGCTCCTGGCAGTGACGGCAGTCGTCCTGGCCATCGAGTCCCGCATCGGCGTCGACGAGTCCGGCGCCTACGAGAGCAGTGGCAGTCGCGGTGCGCTCGACGTCGACCTCGGCGTCTGGCGGTATCCCGCGCTGCTGGTCCCGGTCCTCGTGGGCGTGCTTTCGATCGCGTTGCCGGTCGCCATCTTCGGAATGTGGCTGCTCCAGGGCGGCCCGGGCTACGAGGCGGGACGGATGGCGTTTTCCTGGTCGTACGGCTGGAACTCGGCGAACCTGGCGCTGCTGGCGGCGGCCGTTTCCGTGCTGGTGGCGCTGCCGATCGCGATCAACTCCGCGCGGTCGGAGTCGCGACTGGCGACGCTGGCCGACCGCGCCCCCTACGTCGGCTACGCGACGCCGGGGATCGTCCTGGCGATCGCCCTGCTCAGTTTCAGTCTCGACGTGTTGCCCACGGTGGCGGACCTGACCGGCGTCGACGTCGTGGAGACGTTCTACAAGACGGTTCCGATGCTCGTGTTCGCGTACGTCGTCCGGTTCATGCCCCAGGCGATCGGCTCGATACGGACCTCGACGCTCCAGGTCGACCAGCACCTGATCGAGGCGGCCCAGACGCTCGGTCGCTCCCGGCTGAACACCTTCCGGACGGTGACGCTCCCGCTGATCCTGCCCGGCGTCGCCGCCGGCGCGGCCCTGGTCTTCCTGACGACGATGAAGGAACTGCCGGCGACGCTGATGTTGCGGCCGCTGGGGTTCGACACGCTCGTGACATACATCTGGCGGGTCAAGGAGGCCGGCCTCTACGGGCAGGCGGCGGTCCCCGCGCTCGTCCTGGTCGCGATTTCCGGCCTCTCGATGGCCGTCATCCTAGCACAGGAGACTGGTGACTGATCATGAACGGACACCCACAAACACAGACGGAACAGGTTGTGACTGACGTGGACGCTCGCAGCGACACTTCCGAGGGGACTGGCGACCCGGTCCTCGAACTCGACGGCGTGACCCGACGGTTCGGTGACGAGTGTGCCGTCGAGAACTTTTCGCTCTCGGTCTTCGAGGGGGAACTCCTCACGCTGCTCGGTCCGTCGGGGTGTGGCAAGACCACGACCCTCCGTCTCCTGGCCGGACTCATGCGCCCCGACGAAGGGCGGATCGTCGTCGACGGCGACGTGGTTGCCGGAGCGGGACAGTTCGTCCAGGCCGACCAGCGTGACGTGGGGCTCGTCTTCCAGGACTACGCGCTCTTTCCCCACCTCTCGGTCGCCGAAAACGTCGCCTACGGCATCGACGACTGGCCGGACGACGAGATCGACGCCAGGGTCGAGGAACTGCTGTCACTGGTCGGACTCGCCGACTACCACGATCACAGTCCCAACGACCTGTCCGGCGGACAGCAACAGCGGGTCGCGCTCGCGCGCTCGCTGGCGCCCGAACCGGACGTCCTCCTCCTGGACGAACCGTTCTCGAATCTCGACGTCTCGCTCCGCAAAGAGATGCGCGAGGAAGTCAGAGCCATTCTGAAGGAGACCGGCGTCACCGCCGTCTCGGTCACGCACGATCAGGAAGAGGCCCTCTCGATCAGCGACCGGGTCGCGGTCATGGCCGACGGCCGCATCGAGCAGATCGGCCGTCCCGAAGCCGTCTTCCAGAAACCGGAGTCGCGATTCGTCGCGGAGTTCCTCGGGCAGGCCGGATTCCTCTCCGGGCAACTCGAACGCGGTTCGATCGAGACCGGGATCGGCACCCTCGACACCGACATGATCCAGGGGCTCAGCCCGGAGTACGACGGGGCGGACATCGACGTGCTGGTCCGGCCGGACGACCTCCGAGCCATCCCCATCGAGGAGTCCAAGGGGGACGGACGCATCCGCAACCGCGAGTACACCGGTCCGTCGTTCGTCTACACGATCGAACTCGACGGCGGTGACGTGGTCTACTGCGAACACAACCACGCCGACCATCTCGACTTGAACCGGCGAGTCAGAGTCGACCTCGTGGCGGACCACAGGCTCGCCTGGTTCCCCACGGAAAGCGATGCAAGCAGCACTCAGTAACGTGCGGCGACGGACGTGGCGCGTTGCCCTCCTCGTGCTCGCCCTCGCGGGTGCGACCGCCGTCTGGTTGCTCGCCACCCGCGTGTTTCCGTATCACTCGCTCAACCACGACGAGGCCGTCTACCTCCAGCAGGCAGCGATGTTGCTCGACGGGCGACTCTTTCTGACGCCGCCGGTCGACGGCGCGTTCAGACCCTGGTTTTTCGTCCGCGACGGCGGCCACCTGTACCCGAAGTACGCGCCCGTCCCGGCAGCGGTTTTCGCCCTCGGGACGTTCCTCGGCCAGCCACGCCTCGCCCTCGCTGGCGTCGGCGCTGCGAACGTGGTCCTCGTCGCGCTCGTCGTTCGGGAATTGTTCGACCGCCGCACCGGCCTCCTGGCCGCGGCGTTCGTCCTGTGTTCCCCACTCTTTCTGGTCAATTCGGCCGTCTTCCTCCCGTACGCGCCGACGGCCATGTTCAATCTCGCGTTCGCCTACTGCTATCTGCGCGCCGACCGGGAGCAGGACCTGCGGTGGGCCGCCGGTGCCGGCGTCGCGGTGGGCCTGGCGTTCTTCGCGCGACCGTACACCGCGGTGCTGTTCGCCGCGCCGTTCGTCGCCCACGCACTCTGGACGTTGCGCACCGACCGCCGCGAGGTCCTCCCTCGGCACGCCGTGACGGCGACGCTGGGACTGCTGGGAGTCGCGACGGCGCTCGGTTACAACGCGCTCGTGACGGGGTCGCCGGTGACGTTCCCCTACGAAGCGTTCGCGCCCCACGACGGACTCGGGTTCGGGCACCGCCAGATTCTCGGCCACGAGGTCGAGTACACCCCCGGGTTGGCGGTGCAGTCGAACCTGCTGGTGCTTGCCGCGCTCGCAACGACGTGGCTCGCGGGCGGGCTGCTCGGCACAACTGTGGCAGCCGTCGGACTCGCCGTTGCGGTGAACCGCGGGCTCTCGTCCCGGCAGGCCATCGTCGTCGGCCAACTCTTCACGATCGTCGTTGGCAACGTGTACTTCTGGGGGAACTACAACATCCTCGGAGACCTCGACCGCGTCGGCGACGGGTTGATCGCCACGCACGGCCCGTACTATCACTTCGACCTCCTGCTGCCGTTCGGGGCCTTCGCTGCCGTCGGTGCCCTCGCGGCGTTCCAGGCGGTCCGACGAACTGTCGGGCCACGGACGAGCTCCCGAACGCTTCGAGCGACCCTGGTCGCCGTAGTCGTAGTCAGCGCTGCTGTGCTGGGCGGCGCAACGGCGACGAACCTCGACGAGCAGATCCAGCGGAACGCGGTCGCGACCGACACGTACGAAGCCGTGTACGAGCCCATCGAGAACGAGCGATTCGACGACGCAGTCGTGTTCCTCCCCACGCCGTACGGGGACTGGCTCAACCACCCGTTCCAGGCGTTGCGTAACGACCCGGACTTCGACGGTCGCGTCGTGTACGCGATGGACGAACGGCCCTTCGCAGTCGTCGACGAGTACCCCGACCGATCGCTGTACCGCTTCGTCTACAGCGGCCGCTGGGCGCCGTACGACGGGTCGCCGCGGACGTCGAGGCTACAGCAGGTCGATCACGTCTCGGGTCCGTCGGTGGCACTGAACGCGACCGTCGGCGTTCCGGCCGGGACGGACAGCGTCACGGCGACGGTCACGACGGACGAAGCCAGCCGGACTTACGTCGCTGCGTCCGCTGCGAACCCGACGAACATCCGAGTGCACGTCGAAGACGACAGCGTCCGACTGGCCGGGCCGGCCTGGAACGCTCGTGACTCGATCGCGGTCGGCGAACGGGACGCCGTCCGACTCTCCGTGTTCGTCGACCGGGGCCCGGGTGCCAGTTTCAGCTACGACTTCGAGCTCCCCGTCCGCACCAACGGGACGACTGTTCGAGCGGTGACGCCGCGGATCGAACGCTGCGTCGCCATTGGGGAGTGCGGCGGTGAAGCAGCGTACATGCCGAACGAGACACCGGACGGGACGTTCGTCCGAACGGAACTACGTACCGAGGACGATCAGAACTCATGACGAACGAAGAGACAGACGCGACGTTGACGCGGCGTGACGCGATCAGAGCCCTCGCAGCGGCCGGCGTGACGGCGGGCGGCGGGGCGCTACTGGTGTCGGCCGACGACGACAGAGAGGCGAACGACGACGCGGCGACCACTGTCCCCGGTTCGGAGACCGACGCTGCCGAGAACGCGCTGGGCGAGCACGAACTGTCGACGATGGTGGCGATCGCCGACGTAGTGTATCCGACGGCCGTCGACAACGTGGCGGCGTTCGTCGAACAGTACCTTCGCGGGCGCGTCGCGGACGATCCGGACCGAGCAGCGGAGCTCACCGACGCCGTGGAGTACCTCGATGGATACGCCGAGACGTGGTACGACGCGTCGACGTTTCGGTCGCTCTCTCCAGAGATTCGCGCGGAGACGTTGGACCGGATGGGTGCGGACACAGTTTCCCCCGATCCCGACGGTGGGAACGTTCAGCGCGTACGGTACTATTGCATCAACGATCTGTTGTTCGCCCTCTATGCCTCACCGACTGGCGGGAAACTCGTTGGCATCGAGAACCCGCAGGGACACCCCGGCGGTGCGACCAGTTACAGGGCGGGCCCACGCTCCTGATCGGCGCGCACAGTGTCACCGGAAAAGAGAGAACGAGTCCCGAGGATTGCCTACCTACCGCAGCCGCTCCTCGAGACAGACTTTCACGATAGATTTCCCGATTGCGAGCCCGCCGCTTATCGGATCGAGCGTGGTTTCCCCCTTCCGTTCACCGTACTCGATCGGGATCTCACACACGTCGTACTCACGCACGAGGGGTCGCAACAGCAGCTCCGCCGAGAGCCCTGTGTTTTCGGTCCAGTGGATCTGCTGGATGAGTTCCCTGCGGTAGGCCCGCATTCCGGTGGTCGTGTCGTGAATCCGTTCTCCGACGAGGAGACTGGCCAGCAGGGCGAACGCGTGATTGCCGAGGCGGTTGAACGCCGGCATCGTCTCGGCCCCGTAGTAGAGACGGTCGCCGCTAACGACGTCGTATCCCTGGTTGATCCGATCGAGGAAATCGGGCAGCCGTTCCATCGGATAGGTGTCGTCACAGTCCGTGGTGACGACGACGGGTCGATCCGCTGCGAGGACGGCTTCGCGGACAGCGACACCGTACCCCTGCGGCTCCTGTTCGATGACGCGTGCACCGTGTTCGCGTGCGATCTCGGCTGTCCGGTCGCTCGATCCGTCCACACAGACGACTTCTGCGCGGTCGTCAGTCACGTCGGCGACGTCCGACAGGACCGTCCCGATTGCGTCCTCCTCGTTGTATGTCCCCATCACGACGCTGACGTCGTCGAACGTGTACGTGACGTCGGTCTCGCCTGGAAGCTGCGTACTCATTACCCGAACGGACCGACTGCGTCCTCTTGAAGTTTTAGGTTCGCCAAAACCAGTGACGCGCACAAGGTGGTAGTGACGGGTTCCGTATAGCGGCAGAGAGTCGACGTCGTCGCGAACTCGTAGAATATGGGTTCGCGCACGAGCGCGCGCGCGTACATGGCTTTCGTAACGTCTCCATTTCAATGACCGTTCTCTCCATCGGGGGCGTCAGCGAGAACCGTCCTCGCTGCTCTCGACGAGTTGCGGTCCGCTTCTTTCATCCTGAAGGTCCGCAGGAAAGCATCGAAGGTTCTCACAGAACCCCCTGCCTCGGAAACGGCACAGACGACCACCGCGTAACTGCAATACCCTCGATCGACTCCTCCTTCTCGACGACCCGGCGCATTTCCATATAGCGACATGCGATTTATGCGTCGGCTGGCGTGCGCCACAGACGACAGATTTTTTATATAAATAAACATTCAATTCGGACGAAACGGGCGAAAACAGTGACGGCCGCCGACTCAGAACAGTTCGTAGATGTGTTCTTCGTAGGTGTCGCGAACGCGGGTGCCCCAGTTGTGGGTGTAGGTGTCGATGATGTCCGACGCCACGTCACCTCTGAGGTACTTGACGATCCCCCGGTCGCCTGTCCGATCACGCAGGTGCGTCGTGAAGAAGTGTCGGAAGTAGTGGGGTGTCACGTTCTCTTCGGGGCCACCGCCGGTCCGGTACCAGCCCATGCGGTCAGTGTTCGTCGTGACGAGGTGGTGAACGGCGTCGATCGTTACCCGGTCGCCCCAGTTCCGGGCTGTCGTGACGAACAGAGGGTTCGCCGGTGACGAGGGATCGGGACGAACGGCCAACCACTGCCGGAGCGTCCGTTTCAGTTCAGGGTCGACGGGCACGATAGTCGCCCGCTTGCGCTTGTTCGAGGCCGAGCGCTCCTCCCCATTCAGGACTTCGCCCTGGGCAGGCTCCTGGCTTACGTATATTGAGTCGGGCTTTCCCTGCAATTGAGGGCGTACCTCGTCGAACCCGGCGTCGTCCAGCGCGACTCCATCCAGGTTCACGTCTCGGACGTCGAGGTTACACAGCTCGCCGGACCGCATGCCCGTTTTCAGGAGCGTCACGATGACCGCCCGATGGAGTGGATGCTGCAGTGCCCCGATGAATCCACGCATCTCCGAGACCGGAATGTCACGCCGGGTCGGATCGGTGTGGATGGATTCGTCCATCTCTTCCATGACGACCGTCATCGGGTTCGACTCGAAGACACCCACCTGAACCATATACGAGTAGAATCGATGGAGATAGGACGCGTACGTCGCGATCGAGCTTTCAGCGTGCGTGCCCCTGAGCGAGTGGATCCACGACATACAGTCTCGATACGAGATCGACGCGAGACCGTCAGCCGTGTCCTTCTCGCCGAGGAACGATTCGAACTCGCGTAGAACCCGCTCGTAGGAGGTACGGGTCCGCTTCGACTTGCCCTGATACTCGATGTCTTCGAGGAAGTAGCCGATCGGATCGTCCGGTTCCTCGACGCCACGCTGGTGACTCATCGTTCACCGAGGACGTACCCACCCGCACGACCGCTGTACTGGACTCGATTCGCGGCCTGTAACTCCTGAAGCGTTTCGTCGAGGCTCGATTCGATGTCGCCCGTGACTGCAGCCAACAGCTCGTCCCACGAGAGCGGCCCTGATTCGGCCAGAACTGTCAAGACGCGCTCTTCGATGTCGTCACTGGTCTCCGTCGGCCCACCGCTGGCCGCAGGGCCATTATCTGTCGACTCACTCCCGGAGAACCCACGACGGCCGGCCTGGACCATCGTGCGAACGAACTCGCTGAGGCTCATGTCCAGTTCGTCGGCGTGACGTTGCCATTCGTCTTTCTGATACGACGGCACGTAGGTCCGAACCGCCGCCCGAGACGTGTCAGTGTCTCGTTCGGATGCCATACCACCTTCTTCTAATGACGACGACTTTAATCTGTCCTCAGTTATACGAATAAGACTAGGTCGGAAATTCCTGTACAGTCGCCGTCATCAGTACACTACGACTCGTCACGCAGACCCCTACAAGAGAACGACGTGAGGCTACTTGACGAGTGAAAGGGAGGACACACACGGCTGGTCCGTGCCACAGGGCTGTCTGTACCTGTTTGTAGGAATCAGGAGCAAGTTGTGCCAGGTTCGACTGTTCTACACCCGAAGCGAGTGATCCTGGTTTCGAGACTCATCGATCGGAGACCGGACGAGCGCGGACACGAGCGTGTACGACAGATCACACTCACTTTCGTCTAATTTCCGAGTGCTATCCACGAGGACGACCCGTCGAATCAGCGTCGCCAAAACCAGCCCTTGTTTGGTCGAGCTTCAGATTCTGTGACGCTAGCTTGCCCGATTAATCACTGAAACAGAGATTATATTCCAGAACTCCCGCGACGAATCTAAGTGAGTTCCGACCGATATCGTAGGTATGTCGAGCGACGACAATACGGACGTCAATCGCACGACTGACCCGACAGTGCTACGGAGCATCATCGAAGATCGCGACGGATACCCTGCCCACGTTCCGAAATCCGAGGGCCAGGGCGACCAGGGACTGTTGCGCGTCGGATTCGGGGATGCGGACGAGGACCTCAAAGAGATCTCGTGGGAGGAGTTCCGAGAAGAATTCGAGGAGAAAAACCTGGCTGGCGTCTACACAGATGACGGGTCGGATATCGAAGGGAACCAGCCAGTCGTGCTCCGGAAGCGTGACGACGTCGATACCGAGGCCTGACGAAGGCCGATTTTTGGCGTACGAGCCCGCCTAAAGCCACAATCGGTGCAGGCAGGAGATCATCGTCACCGAAGCGCAGAACCTCGTTTGAGGCTTCGGTGGAACTAGGCCACCCCCCACACTACACAGCTGATCTGTTGAGGAGCTATTTCGGAGGGGAGTGTGACGAAGGATATAGCGACTCGCAGTTTATGAGTTCGGCCAGAGACGGCTAGAAACACCCCGAGAAGTACATCGACTCCGCAGACAGGACTCAGGAAACAGATACTACGCCGGACCCACGTCGGCAAGCGTCGACACCAGCTGCCCGAATAGGCAGGATTCACGTGCCGGTTCTGAATGACAATCGACAGGCCCAGCAAAGGAGGATCGAGTCGGTAACTGGTGACTGCCAACCGATGGTTTCGCGTTCAGGAATCAATCCGAATCTGGACCCCTCTGACTTGCGAGTCTGACAATTCGGTCTTGGTGGTGGAGCCAGATTGGCCGACCCAGTAAACGCGGCGACGCTTCGATGAACACCGAAGCAGCATTCACAGATCAACTGAAAGGGCCGTGAACACAGTAGTCCGAATAAACTATCGTAGCTCAAGCGCTCTATTAGCCGTTATCGCGGGTCTTAGCGGTTCCGTGGGTGCAGTAATCCAAAGTAAAAATCGGCCAAAACCAGGGGTGATCCGGCCATGAGACACTGCCCACAGTGCGGTGGTCGGATGACCACGAGAACCAGCCGAGGCGGCCTGACGCGCCGGGTGTGTACGCAATGCGGGGGTGACCAATGAGTTCACAAGTTCAGGAGTACGTCGAGAGTCCGGACCTGCCGGAGCAGATTGGTGGGACGCCTGCGTTTTCCCGGCCGGAAGGCTGGACGTGCTCGACGCCGTGGAAGCGAGCACAGCAGGAGATCGACACTGGCGGCCCCATCAACGACGCCGAGCGCATGGTCCGCCTGAGCGACGGGGAAGGCGTCCATCGCTGCACGTGGGCGCTGAAAGGCCGCACACTGCTGGCAGAGTGTGACTGTCGGGGCTACCAGTTCCACGGCGGCTGGTGTGCTCACGTCGCCAGCCTGTGGTGGCAGTGGATCAACGGCGAGATCGTCGTCAACCACCTCGATACTGGCCGCGAATATCCAACGCCACCAGCATGGCTGGAACTGGACGCGCCAGCACAGAAACACGTCTTTGAGGACCTGACGCCTGCTGAAACCGACGCCTACCTTTCTGTCGAGTTGACTGACGCCGGAGTTCGTGAGTGGGCACGCCACACGGACAGATCACCCGGCACAGTCGGCAACCAGCTACGGAGCGCCAAGGACACGCTGTATGGAGGTGTCGAGCGGTGAGGCTCACGCGCGCACTCACGACCGGGCGCGAGTCCTTCGGGGACCCCCAGGGGGGCGTCATGCGTACAGTCTTCGCGGTCGTCGCCCCACTCACGTGTGGCGGTTTTGCCCGTCATGCGCAAATCGGTGATTGTCATGCGGGGGGTGAGCAGTGATGGCGCAGATGGAGAGTCCCGACCGGACCCAGCGGGTCACTGTCCGCGTTCCCGAGAACCTGCTCGATGAGTACGACGACGTGTGTGACGATCGGGGAGTCTCGCGTTCCGAAGCCATCCGCAACCACATGCAGCAGACCATCGAGGACTGCGAAATGACCACCCGGCAGATGCCTGCCGATGATGACCTCTCGACAGCCTACCGGGCGCTGCTCCGAATTACGAAGGGCGGCGGTTGGGTACAGCGAGATCGGGCGTGTGGCTACCTCGCCCAGCAACTACCCGACATCGACAAGAGCAACGCCTACGGCCTGCTCATCAAGCCCCTGCGGCAGATGGGATACCTTCGCCAGCAGGTGAGCGATGACGGCCGCCACATCTCACTGAAGGTGCGAGCATGACTGTCGGCTACCGCTGTCTCGCGCCAAACTGTGGGCACGTGGCAGAGGACCTGCGAGCGCACAAGCGTCATCAGGTGAACGCTGACCACCCTGACCACGGCGAAACGGTTGTCGGCCTCAACGGCTGACTACCCTTCCCGGCCGTTATTTGATTAATTGATTATTTATTTGTTTGTTGATAGGTTTTAACACGTAGATACCTCTCTGTTGTGGCATGGAGGTGCGACAATTCCAACAGTAAAGTTCGGCAGTCTGAGCGCGGCCAACCAGGCCCGCGAGGACTACGCGGACCACCTGTGTCCCGACGATAACCGGTCTCACAAGACCGTCACGTTCCGTTCGGACACGCCCGACGACGTGCTCGAAGCCGCTCGAAGGGACGCCGACGACTCCCGAGAAGGGTCTACCAGCGGGTACGCGACGGACTTAACAGACCGTGAGAAAGACCAAATCGACTTTTCCGAGGTTCACATCTCGAAGGCCCGACGAGCGAAGGGTATCTTCCTCGATGAAGGGGTGACGGACTGGCTCTCGTACTGGTCCGAAGACCTGCAAACCGAGGGAGAGCAACGCCAAGCGGCCCAACGAGCAGCCCGCGACGAGCGCGGAAAGCGGATGGACGAGGAGACGGACCCGCAGGAAAAGGCGGCTGAAGGGTCTCGGAAGGCCAAATCCGAGTCGTGCGACCATGCAGCCGGGCACTGTGCCCACGGAGACCCCGAAGCCTGCGAGTTCATCGCCAACGAGTGCGATTTAGACCCGGACAGGGTTCTCGCTCGCCGGGAGCCGGCACCGCGACCGCCTGCCGATCCCGACGAAAAGGAGCTGCCCGAGCATCACGAACCCCAAAATGACCCCTCGGAACGGGTCGAACCAACCCCTGCGGAAGCCGCAGCCCTCTCCGACCGGGAGCGAGGGGCCATATCTCGTGCATGGCAGGGCTATCAGGGAGCCGTCGAGGCCCTATCTGAGTCCCTCGAAACAGTCCGAGATGAGTGGGAGAACGCCCAGCAGGCCGCGAAGGCCGTCAACAGCATCCGGGCAGACCACGATCAGCCCCCACTGCATTTTACCGATTTAGAGGGTACACAGGCTGTCCTGACTGACATCCTGCGAAAAGCAGCAAACGACTGCAACGAGTGCCATGCAGACCACTCCGACCACGATCACCCGGTAGCGAGTGGCCCCAAAGAGTCCATCGTGACTTTCCTTGACCGCTCTGCCGCAGCAACTCCAGTCGGCCGGCAGCAGGTCGAGATCGAGGCCGACGACCTCCCCAGCAGGGGCCAATCTGGCCCTCCGAAGGCCCCAACACAGGCCAGCAGTGACGGTTCCGCCGTACACCAATCTGGTACCAGTTCAGGGGGCCAGTTCGCACAGGAACAGCAGGGGACGCTGAACGTGGGGTTAGAATCGGAGCAGACGGCCGAGGAGAAGCAGGTCACGCTGACCGGTGCAGACGCCACGGAGGCCAATCAGGCCGTCCCTGCGGCCTGGTACGTCGAGCGGAAGGCCCCAAGCGGGGCGGCCGTGAAGTACAGCGGCGGACCGCACACCCTCGAAGTGGTCGGCGACGACGGCCAGTTTGGCGTCCTGCTCGATGGCCCCGACGACCTGACGTTTACCGTCGCCAGCGGTCTCCCCGACCGAGCGACCGCGACCGACGTAGCCGGCGAGTTCACGCGGCGCGTAAAGCCGGATGAGGTATCGTACAAGAGCGATAGCGGCCAGATCGACACGGCCGCCGCCGAAGCAAAAGACGCCGCCGTAGACAACGACGGCGGGATTCTCGCTTACGCATGACACCAGAACCCTACTACTGCCCGGTCTGTGGCCCGGAAGACGACGGGAAAGGTCTCGCATCGGTGCGGGGCCACATCGTCAGCAGCGGCGACGACGGCCACGACTGGGAGGAACTGAAAGACGAAGTCGAAGGACAGGCCGACGAGACCAACGCAGACACCGACGAGGTGGACGACGACCCCGACGAGGGGAACGAAACGGAGGACGAGGAAAACCCAGAGAGCGACGACGAGAGCGACGAGGACGACACCGAAGACATGCCAACTCCCGAAGAACTGGAACGCCAGCGAAGCCAGCAGACCGATGACAGCGACGACCAGCAGACCACTCAGCCGACCTCAAGCAGTGGCGGGGTGGGCATCCCGATCAGCCTGACGACGGCGCTCGTTCTGGCCGCGCTGGTGGTGTCCATCGTGGTAGTCTACCGGTTCCGATCCGGTGACGACCCAGGTCAGCCAGTGCAGCAGGAGAGCGACGAGCAGCCAGCAGACACCGAGATCAGCGGGAAAACGGACGGGCCGGGCGGGGGGCTGGTTCCTGAATGAAGTACTGCACCGAGTGTAACGTCCACTACCACGCGGTAGACGGCGACTGCCCCATCTGCGAACGCCCGACGACCGACTCAACGGAGGCCACTGCATGAGCACGAACGATGATCCCGACGACCCCACTCCCGACGACGCTCCCGAACCTGACGAACCAACTCCCGACACCGACGACGCCGACGAGCAACCCGAGATCGAGGACGACGAGATGGCCGACTGGTCGGCCGTCGGTGACGAGGTAGCCGACGATCCCGACGACGAGGGCGACGACCAGGACGACGGCGACGACGAGCAGGCCGGCGATGACGTCGACGACCTCGGCGGGATGGACCCCGGCCAGATGGACACCTCGATCGGAGACATCTACTGCAACGCGCTGGGCCTCGGCGCAGCTGTGGCTCGGGACCGCTGGGGCGAACTCGACGAGGACAAAGCCGATGCGATGGACGAGTACGCCGACCTGGCGCGGCAACTCGAAATCGACCAGTACGTAGACGAATGGCTCCGAACGCAGGGCGGGATGAGCGAACTGTCGCCAGGCCAGGCAGCGATGCTGATGACGCTCATGTTCCCCATGCTCGTGGCGATGGATGACCCGGCGCTGGCCAGCAACGCGATGGAGGGATTCGATGGTTTCTAACCCCTTCGACAAGGTCAGAGAGGCCGGAGCAGAGCGGTTAGCCGGGCGAATCACGCCATCAGAGATTCCTCACGTCCAAGTCGGGACGAACATTGCGGCCGGCATCGAGCACGAGCAGGCCCAGGCGCTCAACCAGGCGCTCCGAGCGGCCGGAATGGAGGACAAGACCCTTCATCACGACCAGCAGGCCCGCCAGCGGTTGCTGCTCGGTGTTGCGGACGCGATCAGCAACCAGAATTTCCGCGGCTGGTGGTTCGAGGAAGTCGCTCCTCGGTGGTTCGATAACGCCGAGCAGGCCGAGCAACTGGTTGGACTCGACGGCGAGGAGTGGCGCGAGCGAATCCGGGCCTGGCACGCCGAAGCCCACGGCCGGGGGCTTGTCGAGACGCCCCTGTCCGACGCCGGCCCGGCAGACCTGGCCGAGACAGCCGCAAACGTCGCGGAAAACCGCTTCGGTGTCCCGCTCTCCGTGCTGGTAAGTCGTGTTATCAACTGGGACCAGGGGGCCGAGACGCGCCGGCTACTCGCGGGCAACATCGACCACCACAACCGTCTCATCCGGCAACTGGCCGAGCACATCAAGCGACTGCAGGAGCGCATCGAGCAGCAGAACGAGCGGATTCAAGAACTCGAAAACCAGGCATGAGCAGGGCGCTACTTGCTGGACAATCCGGCTGGGGAAAGTCGTGGTTGGCACAGCAGTATGCTGAGGAGAACTATGAGAGCCATGACCGCGTCGTTCTCTGGGACTACAAGGACGAATACCGCGGATTTATCAAATCCGGCTTTTCGTCGTGGGTGGGTCTCAGCGATACAGAATTGCTGTCTGTCGATGGCTGGAAGCGGATGCTTGAGACGAACAAGAGCTTAGTCGTAGCCCGCGCTGTCGACGACGAGGCCTGGCGAGAGCAACTGGCCAACTTCGCGGCTGCTGCCCGCTCCATCAACAAGTCCGTGCTGCTGCTGATCGATGAGGCCCACTTTCTGGCGCCCCAGCGATTCGGCTATCCCGACGACATCCGCGGTCTGGCGACGACCGGGCGGGGCGAGCGGGTTACGTCGCTCTGGGTCACCCAGCGGCTCTCAGAACTTGACGAGACCGTTATCGCACAGGCCGATATTCGGATTCTTGGTGGGTTCACCTCTGACTCTGACCTGGCCAAGATCGGCCGTACAGTGGACTACAACGAGGAAGTGCATAATCCACTGGTGAATAACGTCACTGTCCCCTCGGAGATCGACCGCAACGGCAAACCAGTTACCCGGTTCGTCGATGATGGGGGGTCTCTGACGGGGTCTGAGTGGATTTACTCGACGACAGACGGCGACCGGAGACGGGTCAATTCGGGGAACCTGACCATGCAGTCAACGCACTACAGTCCTGAAGGTAACGAACTGAAACCATTAGGAGCCGACTCATGAGCAACAGTACACGTCTCCCCGTCGTTCTACGGGGCGAGATGGCGGACCGGTTTCTCGAAATCAAAGAGGAGATCGAGGCCGAGACAGGCCACGAAGTGAACCGGACTCGCGTCGTGAGTGAGATGATGCGCGACTGGGGCGGTCGGAGTCACCACCGTTAACCAGCGGTCACTAATTCCAAAATCACCGTTTAGAGGCGCGACTGGGGTTATTTTTCGGGGTCTTCGCTATGACTGCCTGCGATGGCAGATACAGGATTGGATGACAGTTTCGACGCACTGGCAGACGAAGAACTCTGGATGCAGACCGCCGCGGTCGGCGGGGCGTACATGGGGTCGGCAGTCGCACAGGGTGCGCTCGATGGGATGCTTCCCGTCGACGTGCCGAACGAAGCCTACGGCGTCGGTGTGGCCGCGGTCGGCTACGCCTACGGCGGCAGCTTCAACCGACAACTGGCGACTGGCGGCGCGCTCTACACGCTCGACGCCTTCGCGCAGCGAGTCGGGGTCAAGGAGTCGATCAACCAGGCCGCGGCCAACGCAGGGGGGAGCTGAACATGGGACGCCAGCTTTCCAACATCAGCGACGAGGCAACGCAGATGCAGAACACGCCGGGTGAGATGACGCCCATCCTCGAACTTCAGCCCGAGGACGGCCTCACGTGGCTGATTTCGCCGAACGTGGCACGTGGCAACGAGCCGGGTATCCCCATCTTCGGTGGCTTCTACGACTCCAACGGCGACCCGCTCCCCCAGGACACGAAGGTCGCGCTTCAGTTCGAGGCACCCAACGACGATGACCGGCAGACGGTCACCGAGCCGTACCGGCACATCCGCGACTACCTGACGCTGGACCTCAAGGACCAGCAGAACGAGGAGTACATCGACGCTATCAAGCACATCCTCAAGGGCCGGCAACTCGTCGTCGAGGACATCGACACCCTGTACGTGTCGATCCAATCCTCGGCGCAGATGGACTGGTCGCAGGTGGGCAGTCGCGTCACCATCAGCGAGAACGCAGTTCAGGAGGTGTAGACCGTGGCAGACGCTGAATCCGTCTTTCAGGCGATGCAGCAGATGCCGGGGAAGAATCGACCGCTGACCCAATCGGACTTCGACCTGTCGGCCAACGAGACGGGCAACCGCTCACGCGTTGCTACACGGAAGGCCATTCGGCCGGTTGTCGTCCGCGAGAATGCCCGGTACGACGTGAACATCCCGGCGTATCAGTCCTACACAACCGACGGCGCGGCGGGTGACACCGAGACGATCAACCTCGATCACAACGTCATCGACGCCGACGGCGTGTCCGAGGACGTGGTGGTCTTCGAGGGCGGTGCAGACGCCACGGCAGACGTGACCGTCGACTACGCGGCCAACACCGTGGACCTGGCGAACACGGACGCAGACGCCTCTGTCGACATCTGGTACATGACAGACGCCCAGGCCCGGCTGGAAATCCGCAAGACCGCCCCGAGCAACTACTATGCCGACCTCGACGAGCGGGACGCCGGGATGGTCAACCTGCGGGACCAATCGCGGGACCCGCTGACCTTCGAGTTCTCGGACCCCTTCGGCGGCGCGATCCCGACCGACTGGCGGCTCGAAATCTACATCGACGCGCCGTACCCGGTCAAGTGGTCGGGAACGGGTGACGCGAAGCCGCGCAACGCGCTCATCTCGGTGCCGATCCACCGGAAGAACAACGAACTGGACCCGCTGGAAACCGTCGTGAAGAACCGGCTGGACATGGTGTAGGAGGGTGATCATGGGAGGACTCTATGATGACCCTGGCGGCGGACAGTACCACACCATGACGGTGCCGACGGGGTCGGGGAGTCCGGCCCAGCAGGCCCCCAGCGGTGTGGACTCGTCCGTCAACGTCGGGCAGACCGGCGGGAAGACGGTGAACAGTCACCTCGATTCGTTCTTTGACCAGAGCGGCTGGACCCGTGAGGACGTGCTCGTCGTCGCGGCAATGGTGCAGCTGCTCGCCTGGTCCGTGCTGCTGTACTTGGAGGTGAGCGATGCACGGAACTGAGGTAGATGTCGAGGACATGGACAAGCGGGAGATCGAGGACGAGCACGAGAAGATTCTCGGGGGGACGCCTGACGATGCCTGAGGTGCCACCCGACGCGCTGGCGCTATGCGAGCCGGAGACGGTCGCCCTCGATCCCGGCCAGAAAGCCACGATCACCGTCACGCCGAAGCAGTCGAGCACGACGCTGCGCATCGTGACGCCGGCCATGTCGAAGTTCAAAGACTCGTCCTATCGGGTTGAACTCGACGGAAACACAGTGTATGGGCCGGCGGCGCTCCCGCCGACCGACGTGGACGATATGGCCGGGATGTGGCGGCCGGCGAAGCGGGCGAACAACGACGTGAAGCTCATCATCAAAAACCTGAGCAGCAACCCACGGACGTATCACACGCAACTCGTGGGCTGGGAGGAGTGAGCGATGCCAACGGAGACAACTACCGAGATCGAGGCCATCAAAGAGGCACTCGACAAGGACGGCAACGAAGCTCATGCGGCGACGGACGAACGGCTAGAATCCGTCCGTGAGCAGGGCGCGAACAAGGACGCCCTACCGACCTTCGCGTACAGCACGAGCGGCACAGCGGCTGAGCAACTACCGAGCAACAGCGTCCCCGACGGCGTCGACGTGTCGATCATCTACTATCCGAGCAATTCGGGCATCGTGTGGGTGGGCGACTCCGACGCCCAGGAAGTGCCGCTGACTGGCGAGGGCCAGGCGTTCTCGGCTGCCGTGGCCGATACAAACGCGATCTGGGTGCAGACCCCGAACGCAGGAGACACGGTTACGGTGGTGTTCGAGCGATGACGGCGAACTTCACCGGCGGCGGCTCCTCGGGGCCTGACTACGTGCAAACGTCGGCCCCGGCGGACCCCGACGAAACGGAACTGTGGTATGATCCCTCAGCAGACCCGGACGGAGACGGCACGAACGAGGGCGAATACTACATCTTCGGGACTGACGGGCAATGGCACCCCACGGGCGTCGAGTCGCACACCGCGCTAGTCGACGTGGCCGAGGACAGTCACCACGCCTTCCCGATCCGCACGTCCGGCCTGACGGACGACGCCGTCACACAGGCGAAGATCGCGGCCGGCGCGGTCAGCTCAACGCAGCTTGCTGACGCAGCGGTGACGCTGGCGAAACTCGGGTTCGACCCGGCGACGCAAACCGAGTTGAACGACCACGCCAGCAGTGCGAACGCGCACCACACACCGCCAACTGAAACCCTCGACAATGCGGGCACTCCGGAAGTTTGGATGGTTGGGGATAGGGTTAATCACCCTCCAATTTACGTCGAAAGTTGGGACCTCTACAATCAAAACGAAAGTGGCAATTACACCGTGTTTATGTCCGACCAATCGGACAGGTCTGGAACTATCGACGCAGGGGAAACCATCTCAATGGACCTAAACGGGTATGTTACCGGCCTGAGCGCCGGCGAATGGCCGTATCTGAAAGTTCAAAATCCGATGATTCCACGGGTGACGTTCTAACATGCCGGTCAACTCTGGTTTCGGCTGGGAGCCGCCCTATCCCCCTGGTGACAAGGTCAGTTGGATTCAGGACCACTCGGCGAGTGAACTCCTGTTTTGGGTTGACAAGCCCGGCGGGCATCTGATGATTGATAGCGGCTGGAGCACTGTCTCAAAGGAAACTGGTGGACGCTGGTCCAGCATTCAAGAAATCCGAGAGGATGCACGGATCAAAAACCCGTCTCAATTCGACAGTTTCGAGGCGCTCCAGGAGGCGCTTCGGCAGCTTGAACAACAGGAGCAGGCCCGCTCGTCAGGCGGCGGCAGTCAGTCTCCCGACTCGACCCCAGACGGCCGCACGAGCGGCCAGACGCCCACTCAGCAGCAGCCCGCATCGGGCGGCCAGACGAGCAATCAGCAGCAGGAGGCACCGGCAATCAATCAGACGCATATGATCGCGGCGGCGGTCGCTATCGGCGTCGTGATCGCGGCCAGGAGGAGCAACTAATGGAGTACATTCCAGAGGCAGACACGGACGGAGACGGCGAGATAACGGCGATGGAAGAGTACGCGTGGGAAAACGACCACACGACCATCAACGAGGATGGCAGTGTCTCAAGCAACCTGGCGGCGCATGAGGCCACAGAAGAATGGTCGGGCGACGAGGTCGAGGCCGACGTTGCAGCCGGCGAGGCCGTCGAGGCCGGTCTGATCTCGTCGGACACCCGGCAGGCGCTGACCGATCAGTTCGCGAGCAATGACACCGGCATCGGAGACAGTGGCGAGAACACGACGGCCGATAAGGTGGAGTCGAAGCTCGAATCCGCAACCGAGCAGGTCACCACGACCGAGCAGGCCACCACGCCCGGGACCAACGGCCAGGCCGTGATCGGACAGGCGGCCGGCACGATCCCGAGCATGGGACAGACGGAGATGCTGGCCGTTGGAGCAGCCGCGGCGGCTGTTGCATACTTCGCAGCAGGAGGGGGTGCCTGATGGGGGGATGGCTCGCCTCCGACGATGACGGCGCTATCTGGGACGGTCCCGACCCGCTGAATCTCGGCGGGTCTGACAGCGGTTCCGGCAGCGGCGGAGGAAGCAGCGGCGACAGCACGGATAGCGGCGACGAGACTCCCCAGCACGTTCCGACTGGCGTGCAAAACCCGTTCAACTGGCAGGTCGAGGACGGGGACGTGACGGCTCCCCCAGACTCGGCCGTGACGGAAGACGGCGAGGTCGCCGGCTCGGAGACGGTCGTGGACGATGACGGGAGTCTCGACATCAACCCGCTCGGAGACATCACGCTCGACCCGACCGACGAGGACTATCAGTCCACCCCGGACGGCGCACAGCCGACCCAGCAGCCGGAAACGACTCTCTCCCGGATTTTCTACCAGACCGGGAGCGCCGACCAGGCCGTCAACGAGGCCGCCCAACAGCAGCAGAACCAGCAGACCATGATGTTCGCGGCGATCGCACTGGCCGCGGTCGCAGCAGTCGCAATCGGGAGGGGTCGCTGATGGGCGGCCTGCTCGATGGCGCAGCGGACGCATACGATAACTTCGCTGAGGGTCTGTCTCGATCCGCACAACGGCAGTTCGACGATACGCCGGGCGGCGGGTTCGCTGATCTCGATACGTACCTCCCCGGACAGTCACCGGGCGAGCAGGCCGACGTAAGCGATCATACGGACGATGGAATCCTGACCGCCCCCCCGGAGGAGACCAGCCAGGGACCTGTGTACCAGGTCGTTGGTTCGATCCCTCGCCAGTTCGATGATCGGCCGGACGGCGGGTTCGCTGACGAGGCGATCGACTTGGGCGGCGACGTGGCAACCGACGCTGCGAAGGCAGGCACGCCGGCCTGGATGAACCCGTTGATAGAACACCCGTTCATGACCGTTGGCGCGGCGCTGGTGCTGTTTCTGTTCATCTCAGCCGGCGGTCCTTCGGAGATCGCGGAGGCAGGAGGTGCCTCGGCATGATCGAGACCGCGACATTTGTTTCGGGCGTCGGTGTCTTGGTCGCGCTCGACCTCGCTGTATTGGGCGTGAGCGTTCAGAACGCCCGCAAGGTCGGCACGGACAAGGAGGCACGCGAGACGGCCAGCACAGCCCTCAAGACAGCACGCGAAGCGAAACGGGAGGCCAAGGCATGACACCATTCGGACTCGATCAAGCAACGATCACGGCGGTCTCGTGGACGGTCCTTTGCCTGCTCGCAGGCATGACCGTTCCGACAGAGTACGGGCTACGACAGATGCAGGGCTTCGGCCGGTGGGTGTTCAACAAGGTTCCGACAGCTCCGGCCGAAGAGATCGAGGAGGTCGACGCGGGGGGCGAATCGTGAGGTTCCCAGCCGAGGCGGTGCCGGACGGGGGCATCTTCCTCCCGCACCATCTCTACATCGGCGTTGGCGTCATGCTGTTCGGCTTCGCGTTGGTGTGGGACCCCTACGACAAAGCCGGCGCGGTCCTGACGCTGCTGGGGCTCTACATCGCTGCCGACGACGCTGTGAGCCATGTGTTCGGCGTCTGGACGCCGTTGGACCACATCTGGAAGGTGTGGCTGGCTGGCGTCATGACGTGAATCGAGTGTCCGGGTCTCGGGACAGAGTCGGACACAAACAGTCCAACGTTATTCGTTGGCAGAATCTTGCTCTTCGCTTAGTAACTCCGCCAGAGTCACATCAGGCGTTTCTTCAGATGCTCGTCGGCGAGCATCTACAGCATTTGCTAATGCGTTTAGACGGTCGATTCTCCGCTGTTCTGTTTCCTCGTCAAACTCGCCATTCCAGATACGCCGGCTCATCTTGACGATGGCTTTATCCAGGGCATCCAGGGCATCATCAAAGCTCATTGAATCAAAATCTTCTAACTCATCTGAATTATCCGTCATTTCCGCTATCTCCTATTTCCGGACACCTCTACAAACTTGCGGGTACCCTGCTCACTTACTGTCGTTCCCGCACAGACTGCGCGTAATTGACCCCGCTTTTGTCTTTAAGTTCGTG
Source organism: Halorientalis brevis (assembly GCF_042678165.1). Taxonomy (GTDB): domain Archaea; phylum Halobacteriota; class Halobacteria; order Halobacteriales; family Haloarculaceae; genus Halorientalis; species Halorientalis brevis. The sequence goes on from NZ_JBHUDJ010000014.1 coordinate 163,648, forward strand.
TGCGTTTTTGATACAGAGGCCGCCTCGAGTGATATTCAAAAATCATATCTTACAACCGGTTATTTCCCAAATATGCAAATTACAATCTCTACGGAAGTAGCCACTCTTAGTTCAGGGATTATTGGCGGAATTATTGGATCTCTAGGAAACTACTTGGTTCAAAGACGGAAGGAAACCCGTCAAGAACACTCAGAAATGGTTTCATTACGGAGTTCACTAATCTCCGAGATTGAGACAATGAATCACGTGGAGGACTTTGAACTTGGTCCTCGTAATTTACCTAAAAAGGGATCGTTTTCAAAGGATGTGTATGAAAATAGCAGCCACAAATTGGGATTGCTTACAGATGAGGAAGCTTCAGCAGTGATTCAATTTTACGGCTCCGTTGAAAAATTACAAAGTCATATAGAAGCTTTTCATATAGCAAGTCGGCAATACCGGGAAATCGAAGAAGACCGTCACGCTGCAAAGCAACAAGCATCCACCGCCAGAAATAAATGGTTTAGTTTGATTGAGACATCATTCTACGAATTAAAAAAGAACCGACGCGCCGCGCTGAACCTTCTAAACGAGCATGCAGAATCCCAATGAGAAGTGATTGGCGGCGAATTAATCCACTACCGATGATCAGAGTGGTCTGTAGTTTGGAAAATTTGAATGTTCGTTTCTCATAGGTAGACCCAAACATTCGAATGCCTGGAACCCGTATGTCTTTATATGGGAACCACCTCGCACACCCCCCGAAACGAGAAAACGAACATTCACTTTCTCAAGCCGAAGCAGATTGAGCAGATGCGCGATGCCGCCCACGAGGGTCGGCACGGTCAGCGCGACGACGCGATCGTGACTCTGCTCTACGACACCGGCCTTCGGCGCAAGGAGCTGTCCCAGGTCAACCGCGACATGCTCGACCTCGACGACGAGCAGCTACGACTGCCTGGACACATCCAGAAAGACTACCCGAACGAGAACAGTCCCAGTCCGGTGACCATCGAGATCGACCAAGAGGGCGACCTGCGAACGGCGCGAACGCTCCGGTCGTATCTCTCGACTCGTGACGACGACAGCCCGGCGTTGTTCCCGTCGCGGAAGTCCGACCGACTGACAGGCAAGGGAATAAACGACATCGTGAAGCGGCTCGCAGATCGGGCAGAGGTGCGACCGCACACCTTCACCGGTCGCGGTGAGAGCAACGACGTGACGGCCCACACGCTCCGCCACAGCGTTGCATACCGGATGCTCCACATCTACGATGGCTACACACTCTACAATGTCAGGAACCGGCTACGCCATTCCAGACTGGCGACGACAGAACAGAAATACGACCACTTCGACAGTGTGTGAGCGCGAAAAGTAGACTGGCTGTAAGGATATACGAACTGTTTTGTTCGCCCCATTGCATTTCGTGCGTGTATGAGACGGCGCAAACTGCTTGCGGGATTGGGCATCGCTTCTGTGGCTGGCTGTGTCGAAATCAACACGGGCGGAGCGAACAACAACCAGAACAACAATCAGAACACTAAGACCCAGCAGCCGACCCAGACTCAGACTCAGACGGCTACCGCAACAGAAACAGAGAGTGGTATCGAGCAGGCCGAGGAGATCGTCCAAGAGGTTCCGACAGAGGAACCAACACCCGAACCAACCCCTGAACCAACGCCAGAGGCTGTCCAGATAGCCAACGAGAAAATCCGAGTTCACGAGGATGAATACCAGGTCTACGCGTTCTCACCGGACAGTCAGGCAAAGGTGGCATATCAGTTCACAGTTCGTCAAGGCCCCGATATTGACGTTTTCGTGACCACCCGAAACGAGTTCAATCAGTTCGAAAGCGGAAACCGGTTCCGCGTCCTCATGAATTCAAAAGAATCGACGGGGGACCAGCAATCAGAAACGCTGAACCCTGGCGATCTCGCGCTCGTCGTCGACAACACGGATGCTGGATGGGCCGATCCGCCCAGCAATCTCGATGACGACGTGGCTGTAGTCGAAGTGGCAGCAGCCTATCGAGAGCAGGAATAGAACGTAGCTACAACCTCAGACGACGAGGACCAGGATTCCATCCCGGCGGAAACGACCATCTTTTGAACACGGCAGCAGCGTTCGGGTAGGGGAGGTGCCGCGCGTTGAGATCGCCGTTAAGATACCGCCGTCCCTCGCCGGTGAGTTCGTACATCTCGCCGTGTATCGGCGCGATGAGGCCGGCGTACTGAAGTCGTTTACACCGGTTCCGAATATGGCCTTTTGTCGCAGAGAATTCGATTGACTTTTCCATAATAGTGGGCGTAGACCAACCCTCAGAGGCGATTTTTTCTAAGATTCGTTCGTCAAGTTGCACCATCCATTCAGCCGACTTTCTCTGTCGAATGGCCTGCATACTCTACGCTTGCTCCTGATTGTCCCCCACCGTTGGACCGCCGTTGCTCGCGTGATTATTCACCTCATCCGGTGCATCCTCTGAAGTATTTATTTCACCCCGTAGATACCCCTCACCTCGCTCTGTAATTCGATAAACACCATTTCCTAAGTCTTTGACTAACCCGTGTTCAGAAAGTTTATTCAGGCGGTTAGAAACCTGTTGTCGGCTTCGGACTATGTAATCTTTTTCTGAGATTTCCTTGGGTGTACTTGTCTCGGTCCCATGCAGATGTTCCAATATTCGATCATCCAGCAATACCATCCAGTCCCCGGAGTATCTCATGTTGTTAATTAATTAACCAAGGGACAATATTCCTGTGGATAGCAACTGGATCGGTTGCAAGCAAACACACTAGGTTGCGTAAAATATATTTGCTCGTGGTTAATTGATTGCTAATGCAATGGCACAGAGAAGCCTGTCGGTGTCCATTTCGATGCCAATGGAGATGGACGAAGAGATCCAAGCAGAGGCCCAAAAACACGACATGCAGTATTCTGAGTACGTCCGTCACCTAATTCGCCAGGCGTTAGACTCGCCATTCGATGAACCGGACGCGGTGCTATGTAAGGACGAGAACAGCAGTGTGGAACGTGACGCGGGAGCCGCCTAACATGTCCAGTGCAGCGCAGGCCCCCACGAGCGACGATGGCAGCGGCGAGGAAAAGGGTAACGACGGCGGTGATGATCCATGAGCGGTATCGAGTCACTTCGACCGCTCTACATCCGGCGCGATCCCGACCGGTCTCGTGACGAGGCCAACGAGGAGACCGTGACGGCTGTCGGCGCACAGTTCCCGAGCGGAACCATCGTCATCGAGTGGCGGCGCGAAGCCTTCGAGGAGGACGAGCAGACGAACAAACCGGTGCGATCCACGTACCAGACCGTCGCGGACGCCGAAAAGGCCAGTGGCGGCGAAGTCGTGTTTCAGAACGGCTGGAACGTCAACGACGACGGCCCGGACATCGACCGTGGCGAGGAGATCGTCACCGACGGCGGCCAGGCTGAGTTTTTCGAGCTCGTCGCCGACGAGTTCCCGGTCGCGTCCGGGAAGGTCAGCGATCCCGACGGCGCGACGGCCTACGATGCGCTCGCCGTCCGTGTGCAACCGGAAGATCACCCGCGGCTGAAGATGGCCGGGTTCAAAAGCCCGCAAACGCTCTACGTACTGTTCTCGCCCGGTGGGCGGCCGCTCGCAGACTACGACCCATTCCGGCTGAAGCGCGAGTGTCCCGGTCCTGCGGACTGGCTCGTCGACCAGCTACAGGCGCTCAGTGATGAAGCCTTCTCGGAGGGAGGCCATGTCTGACGACGCTTTCAACTACACGGTGAAGCTGAAGCGTGGTGACGACACGCAGAAGTGCAAGGTCTCCGCGCCGGACATCGAGACGCTGACCGAGCGCGTCGACGCCGTCCGCGAGAAGCTGGGCGAGTGGGCCGGCGACTACAACGAGATTCAGCCCGACGAGGGCCGCAATCTCGCCGACGACCAGCGCGACTTGTCGGAGGTGGGCACAGCGTGACGATTCACGCTTTCTGCGACAATTGCGGCCGGAAAACGCGCCACTCGCCAGACCCGGACACGTCGGACCTCGTTGGTGACGACGTCATTCAGTGCAACGGTTGCGGTGAGACACGCTATCAGGAGGCCACAGCGTGACCAGAGGATATAGCGAAGAGCGGTTTACAGGTTCGAAGCCGGGCAGCGAGTGGCCGATGAATTTCGACGATTGGCCGCTTGAGCAGCGAATCGACTACGTGACCGGCTTTATCGGTCGCGCCGAGTTGATACGTCGTTCGCTGCATCTCTCGGGCTACAATCCGGGAGACATCACTCCTGGCTACCGGATGCGGAAGGATGAACTGGCCGCGATCTACCTGACGTTGCGGAGGTGCGCGAACACGTGACTCGTCAAATCGCACGCTATCGCGTGTTGATCGACCACGACGACCTGGCCGGCGTCAGAGAGTACGGGCCGTTTTCGGAGAACGTCGCGGTCACCACCGCGGCAAAGGCAGCCGTCCAGAGCGAGGTATCGGCTACTGTCGTCGGTGCGAGACTCGGTGATCTCGCCTGGCAACCAGCATCGAGCACGACCACCCCAGAAACGGGGCCATCCCCTCAGTCTACCAAGCCATGAGTCCACAAGTCAAAATAAACTATCTTATTTGTGTTGCTGATGCCCTATATCGGCAGTCCAGACATACATATTCAGATTACTAGACCCGGCAACGGAGTTCTGTTCGATACAAATGTAAATATGATTCGGGAGTGAGATAGACTAGGCTATCGATCACTGGTGAATGCCCCCTCTGCTTGGAACGGCTTTTTTCGGGCCTGACCCCAAGGGTTCGAGCCCAGAAACAGGGCTCGCAAAGACCGGCCAATTGCAACGAGATCACAGTCGAGATCGACACGTTGCTAAAGCGATCGAAACCGCTTGCCATCAGGGGACGATCGAGTCACAGTCTCAGCGAAAACAAAACTCTGGAGAGAAGTAGACCCCACAACGTTCTGGCCGACCGCGACGACACGCGCTATCCATGGAACAGATTAGTTGATTCACCATTGGAGATTGAACCCCCGACGCAGAGCAGAAGAGAGAAAACCATCGTCTGCCGTTCCAGGAGAAGCCACAGCTAACGAAGACCCCGAAAGGTGCGTCGGGAAGAACACTGATGGACTGTTGACGAACCGTTCCGTGAACAGAGAGCCCCGACGGGAAACTTGAGGACGCAAAAATCATATTGGAGTCGTATCACTCAGCCTCACGATTCGATTAGGATGATGGTAGAGTGCGTTTCTCCCAGGTGACTGTCCTATTTCAGGGTTATTCACGGTGGATGTGGGCGTCTGTATCGGCACTCCCGCTTCGAGAAGGTCCCGAGGATCGTCTTTGAGTTTCGCCTCGTCTACCTGGGATGCCGTGCAGACAGCATAGATAGATTCGAGAGTGGCTGTAACGGGCCTGAATGGGACACGAATTCACTGACCCTCTCGGTAGGGGATCACGCTGACGATGGGCTAGCGACATCTCTGGTTTTTCTCGCACACACTGAATTCCGCATGCACTGTAAGATTCCCCCTCTGAAGGGGTCCAACGATCTCACAGCCACACAGAGTCGATAGAAGCGACGTTGCTACCTTAGATAGATCTGGCAGAATTGAGAAGTCAGTGGGTCTCTTGAGTCACGTTCGCAGTCTTGCTTCGATCACAGCGGTTTGAGCCGTCCGACAGAATCAGTGCAGTTCAGAGTGGTCGTTTTCAGCGACAGAGGCCGGACGGAAGGCAATTGCACCTGTGAGAGAGCGCTCAACGGAGGGGAGGGGGCTGTAGGGATGGCAGTTCGGTTCACTCCACTCTGTCGACGAGCCCTCGAAGCCCGCGATGGGGGCTGTCGTCAGAGACGAAACCCGGATAGCAATCGACGCAGCGCAGCTACCAAGACGGTTCATCGAATAGCTCCCCAGTTGATGAACAGAGGCTTCAGGATCGTGGCCTCTCCCCACCACTGGAGCACGGAGAGATACCTCACCGCGACCAACTGTTTGCAGCTATACGGTCCTCACGTCAGGTCACGTATTCACGTCGACTCAAATCTGGGTTGGAGAAAGGCGTCGGAATAGAGGGTCATAGCCACTGCAGAGACTCAGTGACGGGGTCGAGGTGGCAAAGAGTTGAGAGAGTCCGTAACAGGCCATTCAGCCTCATCTTCAGGGGTGGCTCTGGCAGCCCACTGTCTCAGCGCAAGTATCTCAGCAGAATCCGATGCCAGCTGCGAAAACCGATATATGCCATACTCGTGCGCTCTGGGCACCACTGCAAGTGGTCTCTGGTCCGGTTCGTATCGTGGGGTGACGACGCTGGGAACCCCGATGAATCCCTCAGACAGGCTTTCTGGACACACCTTCCTACAGTGTTGTCGGTGAGCCAGTTGGTTCACCAGAAAAGATGATGGGTTCTCGGTCGTCGATCGCCCACATCGGTGATTCTGGGAGTTTGAGTCCGTTTTTCTGGTAATTATTTACCCATATAGTAGTAAATTTATTAAACTGGCCGTCTGGTGCCGAACAGATAAATCATATATCGCTATATCGAATTGGAGAAGTGTCGTTGCGAATGCCGGTGAAAACGTTCACGAGATATAGAATCTCTCACCGTTCTGACTGCCGTTTGAGGTCGTCCCTACTGACGAGCGCGCCGTCCACTCCCCCACTACAGCGGGACCGGTGAGCGACTCAGACACCAAGACTCGTGTCTTCCGCCTTTCCGGTTCCGGTGATGACGACAGTCCGGCCAGTCCGGGAAACAGACCTGTCATCGAGTGCGTCGGTCTGGTCGGTTTGCTCGGCCCAGCTTTCGACGGCGTTACGTTCAACGGCGTCCCCGTCCTCGAAAACGAAGACGAACTGCATCTCGACCCCGTCCGCGAAGAGGTCGAGAGTCGCCCCGGTAGCGACGACGCCCGCGAACTGTCCGTCGTTAACATTGGTTCCCTGGACCATCGGCTGTGTCTGGCCGAATACGAGCGTCGCCGTCCCGAGTGTCTCGGTGAGCGTTGACAGATCCGAGTTGGCGTCCACGTACTGTTTGCCGCCCCCCGTTCCCGCTTCGATAATGGCGGTGACGATTCCCTCCGTTCGTGCAGCGGCGGCTGCACCGTCCGTAATTGCAATCTCCTTTCCGACATCGTCTCGGTACACAGTGAATTCGGCCTTCTCGCCGATACGCTCGTACCGCAACTCCTCAAGTTCGCTTCGAACCTCTCCTGGGGCAAACGACCCTTCAAAGTACCTGCCAACGCTGGGGAAACTGAGTGTAGCATCCACGCTATTGTAGGAGAGATCCATGTCGAGCAAGGGGAACGAAATCTCTCTGCCTGCGAACCGCTGGTAGGTCTCGCCCAAACGTTGCTTATTCGCCTGGAGAGCGGTATCGTGAGAAAACAGGAACGGATAGTATGCATCGCGACCGCTCGTCGTCGGGGCGTAGAGCCACCGAGTGTATTCGAGCGGGATCGAAGATCCGTCCGACGATGCACCGTTTCTGGTGTGGGATGTGGTTGTTCCGTCCGCCCCGTCCGACCCGTCGCCATCTGATTCGAGGAGCCCCGTACAGCCCGCCACCCCTCCAGCGATGCCCGCAGTAACCGTGGTAACGGTAGAACGGACCATCTGCCGTCGAGACATACCATCTGTCATGATTAGATTATATAATTACAATGTAATAATTACATCGTCATGTCCACTTCTCGTGAACGATTTCTGTCGTTCGCAACTCGCCGGAGGTGTGGCCCAGGTCGGCCGAGGGTGACAGTAGCAACGTTAGGAGTATTGTCACGATCAGAGCGCTCGGACTACAGGAGCCAGTAGTAATCTTTGCTGACCCTCCAGGCAGCGAAAAGTGAAAGCGACTATCGCTCGTGAACGATGGCCTCGATGGGGCTTCGTGGGCGCGTCGTGAGCGAGGCGGCGAGTGAGAGGTCATCGTTCGGGACCTCGACGGTGAACTCCTGGAGGATGGTCGCGAGTACCAGTTGGGCTTCGATCGTCGCGAACTGTTCTCCGATACAGCGCCGCGGGCCTCCCCCGAAAGGGAAGTACGCGAACTCCGGCCGATCCGGGTGTTTCGAGTCATGCCACCGGTCCGGGTCGAACTGCCAGGGATCGTCGTACCAGCGCGCGTCGTGGTGGACGACCCACTGCGGCGTCGAGACGAGTGCCCCCGCTGGAATCCTGTACCCACCAATCTCCACAGGCTCGGTCGGTTCCCGAAGCAACGTGTGGATCGGAGGATACAGACGCATCGACTCCCTGATGACGCGCTCCGTGTACGCCAGGTCTGGGAGGTCGGCCATCGTCGGGTGCGTGCCAGCGAGTTCGGCGTCGAGTTCCGCCTGTACCCGACGCTGGGTCGCCGGGTTCGTTCCGAGCAGATAGAGCGAATACGTCAACACGAGGGCCGTCGTCTCGTGACCAGCGAGCAGGAACGTCATCACCTCGTCGCGGAGCGTCTCGTCCGACATCGCTCGCTCGTCGTCGTCTCCTGCCTCGATGAGACGAGTGAGCAGATCGTCGGGCGGCTGGTCGGCGTTACGCCGCGCGGTAATCATCTCTGCGATGAGCGACTCCAACTCCGCAATCGCCCGTCGATATCGCACGTTCGTCGGCGTGGGCGTCCACTCGGGCAGATACGTCGACACTCGTGCGAGGTCGAACTTGTCGACGATGACGTCCGCCGCCTCGCCGATGACCGACCGCTCGCCGTGAATGTCTTCGTCGAACAGGGCCTTCGCGAGCACCTGGAGCGTCACGTCGACCATGTCCGACTGAACGTCACGGCGATCCCCGTCCGCCCAGTCGTCAGTGAGCCGATCGGCGTACCCCGTAATCATGTCCGTGTACGTCGCCAGACGCTCCCGATAGAACATCGGCTGTATCAACTGCCGCTGGCGTTGCCAGAACGCGCCTTCACTGAGCAACAACCCGTCGCCGAGGAGGCTGGACAACCGCCGCTGGAGTTCGTCGCCCTTCCGAAACGAGTCGTGCTTGGTGACCAGTACCTGGCGAACGGCGCCGGGGTCTGTCACCATGTAGCTCTGGTCGCCCGCGATTTCGAGTGCCACGACGTCACCGTACGTCGCTGCACAGTACTCGCGAAACGCGAACGGCGCACGTGCGAACTGCAGGGTGTTCCCCACCACCGGCCACTGGCGTGGCCCCGGCGGCTCCCCCGAGGGATGGTTCTCTCCCATCGTCCGAACAGTTCGGTAACGTCACAAAAAAACGCCCCGCTCAGGACGACGCCAGCTGGGTCTCCAGATCAGCGCCGACGATGACGTCCGTCGCTTCCTCGACGGCGTCGCTTCCCTCCGCCGTATTTTCCAGGAGGACGGTCTCACTCGGGAACAACTGTTCGCCGAGTTCCAGGCCGTGATCGTGTGCCGTCGAGCCAGTGACGGTCAGATAAACGCCGATCCCCGTCTCGGCGATCGCTGCTTCTTCGGTCGTGCCGGGATCGGGGTACGTGAACGAGACGTCTTCGATCGCACGCGTGCCGAGAACTGCCTCGACCAACCGCTCGTACCGCGGTGAGATGCAGAGCGTTCCGTCGTAGGCCTCGATGAACGAGCGTGTGAGGTCCTCGTCGAGTTGATCGGTCGTCTCCGGCGTGGCCAGCAACGTGTGCCAGACGGTGTCACCGAGGCCCGAGACGACGCGCACGTCGGTGTCCAGCGGGTCGATCCGCTCGTTGACGTCCGCCAGAGACGTCAGCGGCTCCGGCTGGAGTCCGACGACCTCTTCGAGGACGAGATCGGCGCTGTCGAAGCCGAGCGCGAATTCGTGCTTGCGGAGGGCCCGAAACGGCTCTTCACGGCCGATCAACTGGATGTCGATGTCTCCAACGGGGATGGTGACGCTGTCGAAGACGATCCGACGGGGCATGCCCTGCCGGTCGTCGCGGAGCAGACTGTACTCGGGTGCGCCGCGTTCGTCGATGTCGCTGTAGTCGGCGAGGCGGTCGTACACGTCGGCCGTCGCCGTCTGTTTCCCCTTGGTGATGGCTTTCTCGTACTGGAGCGTCGAGATGATCTCGTCGGCGAGGTCGGCCGTGCCGGTGGCGCTGGCGAGCCGTTCGAGGACGGCCTCGAGTGGGCGCCCTTTCCGCGGCACGGCGACGCGCACAGTGGTCATTATGGGTACGCAAACGAGCAGGAAGTAAAACGGGTCCGGTTTCCGATGCGTCTGGTGTCTTACCCGTCCGTCGCACCGAGCACGTTACTGAGCTGTTCGCGCCACTCTTTGAGCTCCTCGATTTCGCTGTCGAGTTCGTCGACCTGGGACGCCACGTCGTCGACGTCCGCCATATCGTCTTCCAGATCGGTCATCGTCTCCTGGACGTCCTCGAGGTCGTCGTCGAGGTCCTTGATGTCGCCTTTCAGCGACTGGAGGTCGTCTCGAATGCCCCCGACGCTGTCGTCGAGCGAATCGACCTGCTCGGAGTTGTCGCTGATGTCCGATTCGAGCCCGTCGAGCTTCGACTGGACGTCGTCGAGCCCCGACTGGACGTCGTCGATGAGGTCAGCGCCGGTCCCGTTCTCTTCGAGGAACTCTTCGAGCGCGTCCGTGTACGCTTCCAGGTCGGCAACGTCGGTCTGAAGCTTCTGGATCCGCGCGTCTTCGGCCCCGTTCTCACTGGCGCCGTCCAGATCCAGTTCGTCCCGGAGGACGTCGAGGTCGTCGTCGGACACCTCGCCGTTGCGAATCTCCGTCGCGAGCGCCGACGCGACGCTCTCGACGGCTGGGGCGGAGCCGTTCGTCGCTGCCGTGGACTGCTCGGCACTGTCGTCTTCGGTCTCCGCTGTCTCGGCGTCTGCCTCGTCCGTTTCGTCTTCGTCGTCCGTATCCGCTTCGGCGTCGGACTCGGCCTCCTCTTCGTCGTCTTCCTCGACTTCCCCGTTAGTATCAGCTTCCCCGTTCTGTTCTTCGGCGTTCGGATCAGTCAGATCGAGAGTACCGATGTCTTCGTCGGTCTCCTCGTCGTCTAACCCCGGGACAGAATCAGTGTTGCCAGAGATGACGTCGCGAACGACGTCGCTCCCGCTCCCACCCACGACGCCGTCTTCGTCCTCCAGCGGCGGATCCACGTCAGCGACGTCCGGTTCGGTGAGGAACTGCTCGACGTTGTCCGTCCCGGTGGCGCGAATCCCGTACACGGTCGTGTACTGTTCTTCCGATTCGATCTCTCGCTCGAAGGTAATCACGTCGTCTTCGATGGTCCAGAACTCGCTTCCGTACTCGGGATGGAAGCCGAGGTCTTCGACGGCCACGTTTTCTGGCACGTCGTCGACGATTCGGACCGTCACCGCCTCGGTTCGGTCCGACTTGATGCGGAATGCGATCGCCGGGACCGGGAAGGCGTCCGCCTCGAACGTCTTGATGACGGTGATCCCGTTAGAGGCGACGGTGACCTCCTCGTAACTCTCCGATTCGCTCATGCTTACAAGTCCGTTTACCAATGATATTAAAGCTACGTACCGTTTTTCTTTCTTCGGCAACCCCCACCACACGAAATCAACTCCTCGGAAACCGCGACAGACCAGAGAATCGACAGAAGGCGACGCACCGCTGAGAATCGGCGGAAGCGCCGGGTCAGAGGTCGACGCGGTCGCCGATCTCGACGATTTCCAGCCGGTTCGGGTACTCGAAGCTTCGGCAGTGGTCGTGGAGCGCAGTCGGATCGGCGGTGAGGCCTTTCCACATGTCCCAGTGGGTGGGGAGGAGTCGGTCGAGTTGGAGCTGGCGGGCCGCTTCGCAGATCTCGTTTTCGTCGCTGTACCACTTGGTGTACTTCGGCTCCCGGGTCTGCTTGTCCGGGATCATCCCGTCGGTTCCGTACGCGAGGACCCCGAGGTCGATGTCGTAGTCACGACCGATGGCCTCGAACGGCGCGCCGGGCCTGGCGTCGCCGCCGTGGAAGAAGGTGCCGGCGTCGTGTTCGAAGACGTACGACACCGGGTGCGTCGCGTCGGGGTCGTTCGCCGGTTCGACGTGAACGGTAAACGAGCCGATCGCGAGGGTGTCGCCCTCCGTGATTTCCGCGAACTGGTCGTCCTCGACGGCCCACTCGTCTGTCCAGCCTTCGGTCTCGGCGATCGCGAGGGAGTCGTCCGGCCCGACGTAGTCGGCGCCGGTTTCGGCGAGTATCGGTGCCTGACTCGCCCCGTGAACGTGATCGGAGTGTTCGTGCGTGGCGAACACGGCGTCCGCCTCCTGGACGTCCCCCGGTTCGAACGGAACCGGGATCATGCGAACGGTACGCGGCGGGTCGCCAGTGCCGAGATACGGATCGACGAAGAGCGTCGTGCCGTCGCTCGCCTTCAGGACGAACCCGTTACAGCCCAGATACCAGAGCGCAACGCCGTCGGGACTCGCGTCGGCGACGGCCGTCGGAAGCCAGTCGCCCCAGTCGCTGTGAATTGCCATAGCGCGAGGTGGTCCGGGCAGGGAAAAGAGCGTTACGCACCCAGTCAGGAGTAGATCGCGATCGCCGTGACGATGAGGACGGCGCTCAGAGTGAACCCGAACGGCGCGAAATCGACCTCCGTGATACCCAGCAGGTAGACGAGGTTGCCGAACAGCGGTGCGATCGTCGCGTAGAACATCGTGCGCGCCTGCTTGACGGCCGTGGTCGATTCACCGAGCCGAAGGAACTTCTCGACGAACAGCGCCATCGACCCGATGGCCAGCAGGTAGGAGTACACCACGTGCAGATAGTACCACGGTCCCCAGGTGAACGCCAGTCGGACGACGTTGCCCGCGGGCTCGACGACGGTGGTCGTCGCACGAACGAGGTGGTGGAACTGGTTCGTCCAGACGAGCAGATTCGTCAGGATCGGCACGACCGCCAACAGCAGTACGTGCCGCGTCGTCACGAGTTCGGACCGACCAGTGTACTCCAGGGCGAAGACGAAGATCGCCAGCGTCGTCAGCGTCGGTCCGACGAACCGAAGGTTGTGCCAGAAGAGACGCTGTACCGGCGAACCGGTGCCGAGCATCAGCCCGTAAGAGACGGTCCAGACGACGATCGCGCCCAGGAATCCGATCATCGGCCACGCGCCCGGACGACCGCGCTGCGGAAGCGTCACCAGCAAAAGGACGAGCGAAATCGCTGCAGCGACGAACAGCGGGACGGTGTAGACGTTGAACGCGAGCGCCATCTATCGGATCACTAACTCTGTTCGCCTGATAGAACGTACGGGGGTTTAATACCCTCGCCGAGCCGCCGTCTCAGTCCTCACAACAGCCGCCGGCCTTCTCTCCGAAGTCGATCACCAGCGGCTCGGAGATCTCTTCGTTGATCTCCTGCAGGCGGAGTTCGAGTTCGTTCTGGGCCTGGAGGAACTCCGACATCACCGGGATGTCGTGGAGCGCTTCCTGTTTGGACTGCAGTTCGCGCAGGTCCTCCTGGGTCGCCTCTCCGGTCTGGCGGGCGAGCATGAACTCTTCGCGGAACTGCTCGAAGTCTTGGATCTTCTCCTGAGCTTCTTCGCTCTGCTCGACTGCTTCTTTCGCTTCTGCGAAGGTCTGGTACGCGGGAAGGTCGGCGATCGCCGCGCCGAGTTCGCGACTGAGTTCCGTCACCGTCGACTCGGGGGACTCCGATTCGAGACTCATTAGACACCCGTTGGGGTTTCATCCGTTTTAACCTGCCGAACGATCCAGTCCGACCCCCGTTTTCGTTCCCGCTCCGAAATGTTGATTTCACTCCAGCTATCAGTTTAGATAATTTGAGAGATAGGAATATATTGTCTGGTCGGGATCCGGTAAGTAAGATCAGACTATCCGCCATGAAGAGTGGAATGCTGGTGGTCGTGCTCGTCTCTCTTTCAGTATCGAGTCCGATACTCACTGGACTCGGGGCGGCAGAGCCGGCCGGAACCAACGCGACGGCCCTCGGCGGCGACGGTCCCGAAACTGCGGTGAACGTCTCGCAGCTAGCGGACAGTGACCGGATTCGCTACGAACTCACGATGGCGTCGACGGCCGGACTCGAACGACTCACGGTCTTCGTCGGCAGCAGCGGCCGCGTCGTGACGGCCACGGGTCTCGAATCCGAAGCTCGCGGTCAGCGGACCAGACTCGCCTGGACCGGTGAGTCGGACCGCGTCCGCCTCGTCGTCGAAACGGGACGGACGGGGACCGCCGGCGGCACCGAGTCGGGCGAGTCTTTCAACGGGGAGGACTGGTCGCTCGGCAGCGTCCCGTTCGTGCAGGTCCAGTGGCGGGCAGTCGGTTCCTCGACCGTCCGGCACGCACGGCCCCTGGGAGAACCCGTGGGTGCCCTGGAAGACGACAGCGTCGGGATCTACGGCGATCGGTACGCGCTCCTGGGCGAGACGACTGAACGGACGAGGACGGTCGACGGCCAGCGGATACGCCTCGTCTCGCCGACGGGGACGGAACTCGACCCGGACCGGGACCGCCTGTTGTCAGTACTCGCGACTGCGTCGCGCCAGTTGGCCGTCGGCGACCGCGACGACGAGGTCCTGTTGCTGGCGCTGCCGGACCCGGCCCGACGCGGCGGTGAGTCGTTCCCGATCCGTGACGAAGGGTGGGTGTCGGCGAACGAGCCCGTCGACACCCCGAACAGCGTCTGGCTGCACGAGTACGTTCACACCCGGCAGTCGTTCCGGCTCGCCGACGACATGCAGTGGTTCCGCGAGGCCAGCGCGGAGTACTACGCCGCGCGGCTCGCGTACGAACAGGGGCTGGCCAGCGAACAGGAGCTACACGACCACATCGACGGCCGCGGGATCGACGCCGCGCTGACCGACAGTTCGACCTGGGACAACTCCCGCGTCCCCTATCGAAAAGGGGCGCGCGTCCTCGCGCTCGTCGATGAGAACGTCCGCGCCTCGACGGACGGTGAGCGCTCGCTCGAGGACGTGTTCCGCCGTCTGAACGAACACGAGGGGACGGTGAGCTACACCGATTTCAAACGGATCGTGGCAGCAGTCGCCGGCCACTCGATGGACGCCTGGCTCGACCGATACGTCGCGGGGACGCGGCCCGTCGCGAGTTTCTACGATCACGACTCCGAACGCGCGGGACCGTTCGCGCCCATCGAGGAGACGATGCAGAGAGGCGGGAGCGCACTCGTCTTCTTCGTCGTCGCGACCGCGTTCAGCATCGTCGCCAGCGTGCCGCTGTACACGTTCCTTCGGCGGTTCGACCCGGACGCCCTTCGGTCCCGTCCGCCACGGGTTTCCTGACTGTCCAGCCCGTAGGGAAAAACGTCGCCGTTTTACGCGCCGAGCCGATACAGGAGTCAAATGAGTCAGGACCGGTCGGAGTACTCCGAGGGGGACCTCCGCAACACGGGGATGTCGCTCAAACACGACCGCGAGTGGGATTACGAACTCGACCGCATCGTCGACGCCGTCAGCGAACGCGACGCAGAGACAGTCGGGCTCCAGTTCCCCGAGGGACTGAAACGCCGTGCGAAAGCCGTCACCGACGACCTCCGGGAGCATCTCCCGGACGACGTGACCGTGATGACCTCGGGCCAGCCCTGCTACGGGGCCTGTGATCTGGACACCTATCTGATGCGGCGGACCGACGTGTTCGTCCACTTCGGGCACAGCCCGATGAAGGAGTCGGAGAAGATCATCTACGTCCCGCTGTTCTCCAACGTGGAAGTCACGCCGATCATGGAGGAGTCCCTCGCGGAACTCGCCGATCCGGACGAGGAGCCAGCGGTCGGTCTGGTGACGACGGCCCAGCACATGAACAAGTTCGAGGACATGCGCGAGTGGCTCGAAGAGCGCGGCTACGAGGTCCACACGCGCCGGGGCGACGACCGCCTCACCCACGAAGGGCAGGTCCTTGGCTGTAACTACGCCAGCGCGGACGTGGACGCCGATCAGATCCTCTACGTCGGCGGCGGGAAGTTCCACCCGCTCGGCCTCGCGATGGAGCACCCGGACAAACACGTCGTCATCGCCGATCCGGTCAACAACGTCGTCACCATCGCCGACCCCGAGAAGTTCCTCAAGCAGCGCTACGCCTCGGTCCACAAGGCGATGGACGCCGAGAACTGGGGCGTCATCTTCTGCACCAAGATCGGCCAGGGTCGCTGGGAACAGGCCCAGGAGATCATCGAGAACAACGACGACGCGTACCTGGTCACGATGGACGAGGTGACGCCCGATCGGCTGACGAACTTCGGGTTCGACGCCTACGTCAACACTGGTTGTCCGCGGATCACGACCGACGACGGCCCGCAGTTCAAACAGCCGATGCTCACCCCCGGTGAGTACGAAATCGCCACCGGTCAGAAACCGATGGAGGAACTCTCCTTCGATACCTTCCACGGAACCTGGTAGCGACGGGGTATCGCCGGGGAACTGTCCGGCAAAATCTCCTACGTTCACGCGGAGTGAAACGTTCGTGTGGATCGAACTACCCGTCGTACCAGGCTGGCGCTCGTCGGTGGCGTC
Source organism: Halorientalis brevis (assembly GCF_042678165.1). Taxonomy (GTDB): domain Archaea; phylum Halobacteriota; class Halobacteria; order Halobacteriales; family Haloarculaceae; genus Halorientalis; species Halorientalis brevis. The sequence continues at coordinate 180,068 of NZ_JBHUDJ010000014.1, forward strand.
GTCGTGGTGCTCGCGATCGTCGGAGCGGCGGCGGTACTCGCGACAACGGGCGACCCTGTCAATCCGTTCGGGCAGGGCGAGCCCGAAACTGGGGAACTCGCCCCGGGCGTGTACGCGAACGACTCGGTGAACGTCACGCGATTGCTCGTCGCACACCGCTCGCAGCTTCGCGAGCAGGGCTTTCTCACAGAGACGACCGTCACGTCGCGCGCCAACGACTCCGTCGTCGTCGCCAGCGGCCAGCAGGTCAGGGCCACGTCGAACCTCTCGAGAGTGGTGGTCCAACAGCACCGCTCGGCCGCCGGACGCCAGAACGTCACCGCCGACGTGTACGTCAACGAGACCAACACGCTCGTTCGGATGGAGGCCGACGGCAACGAATCCTACCAGGTCCGCGAGCGGGTGCAGTCCCAGTCCGTCCCACCGATCTCCCGCGCCACGCTCACCGTCTTCGGTGAGGCAGCCCGTACCTTCACCGTCGAGAACACGACCGGCACGGACGCACAGCGCCGGACGACACTCACAGCGACGATCGGCGGAAACGGAACGACCCCGCAAACCGACGTGACCATGATCGTCGACGAGCAGGGCGTCATCCGGTCGCTGACCATCGTCAGCGGACAACAGGGGAGCGGACAGGTCGTCGAAACGAGGTACGACCTCCAGCAACTCGGTGTCAACACCGTCCAGCCCCCGGACTGGCTCTCGGAGATCCCAGCGAACGCCACCGTTCGGACGCCGCCCGCCGGCCCGCGACCAACCACGCGCTAAGTACCTGGCATTGGATCAGCGAGTCGTTCTCTCCCCGGTTGTGGAGCGTCTCTGGACAGACGAACGGAACCAGAGAGAAGGTCGCGCCAAGGCACAACAAGGTCGCAATAGTTCATACTTCCGTGCGCGTGGAAAGTCACGCCGTGGCACGAAACCACACACTTCTCGCAGTAGCAATTACGCTGGTCGTGGTTGCGGCGCCAGCCACGGCGGGAGCAGCGACTGCTGCGGGAACACAGGCAGCGGAGAATCAAACTGACGAGACGGGCGAGCTCGCACCAGGGGTCTACGAGAACGGGTCGGTAAACACGACAGCGCTATATCAAGCGCACAGGGAAGGTCTCCTCGACGAGGGGTATCAGACGAGTGAGAGTCTCGACGTCGTACTTAACGACTCGGAGTTCCTGACCGCCGAGACGGAGACGGCTGGCACTCCGGACAACGAGAACGTCTCGGCGACGACGACGTTCACGGTCATCGGACTCGACTACGACATCGGCGTGTGGGCGAACGAGTCACAGAAGATCGTGCGGATCGTCAGGGACGACAATACCACGTACCGGGTGTACCGACGTGGACCACCGGAGTTCGCAGGTCCATCCGAAGATAACGGGAACGAGACCGACGGTCGCTACGGTCCTCACGGTGAGAATGGCGAATACGGCCCGCACATGGGCGACGACCGACAGGGCCCACATCGCGGTGACGGGCCGCACATGAACGATGGTAGTTACGGCCCCCACGACGACGGTCGCCAGATGAACGACGGCATGGGCATGCAGATGGGTATGGGCATGCACCACGGAATGGGTCCCGGTGAAATGCCGGTGCCCGGATACGCGGTGTTGTTCCTCGACAAGGTCACCGAGAACTTCACCGTCGAGAACGAGACGACCATCGACGACAGGACGGCGTACACGCTGACCGCACCGGTCGAGATCGACGACGAGGCTGAAGGCAACTTCACCGGCGAGGTCACGCTCCTGGTCGACGAAACGGGAGTCGTCCACTCGGCCGACGTGAGCGTCGACTCCGACGAGTACGGCAGCGAAACCGAGTACAGCTTCACCCTCGAAGAACTCGGCGTTGACTCCGTCGAACAACCCGATTGGGTCGAAGACGTGCCGGCGAACGCGACCGCGTACGGGCCGCCTGAAGAGCAACCCGGAGACGGTGGCTACGACGACGATGACGATGACGACGAGGACGAGAACGACGACGGGTACTGACTGTCACACCCACTGACCCCCTCTTTTTTTAGGAGTCGAGGTGGCGCTCCAGGAGTCGGACGTTCCAGACGTTAGCCTTCCAGACGGCGTCGAACAGCGTCCCGAACACGGGAATCGACCCGACGACGAAGTCGATCGCCAGTAGCGCGAGCATGAGTGCGACAAGCCTCGCTGACGCGCCGACCCGGATCGCCTCGAAGACGACGTAGAGCGAGAGCACTAACGAGACCGAATCGCCGGCCACGGGGAGAATACCGAGGATGGGATCGAGACCGATCCGGTAGTTGACGACGGGAAGCTCGATCGAATTGTCGAGTGCCTGACTGACCGAGCGTGCGCGTTCGAGCGAGGGATGCTGGCCAGTTCGCTCTCGCGATTCCGTTGCAGCAGGCATACTCACCAGTCCGTCTGGACGTCAAAAAGAGTGACTCGCCTCCCCACGCTGTCAGGAGGGAGTGTGGAATAACCTTGGGTCATATACAAACATTTTTGAATGAATGGCGTGTATCATCGGGGGAGATGACCGGGAGCGTCGATCGGCAGCGAGAGCGGACGTGGAGGGGAGAGCCATGAGTACGAAGAGCGCACTGGCACAGCGATTAGCGATCGTTGCCGGCTTCGAGGACCCGGACGTCTCCCTGGAACAGTACCGGACGCCACCGGAGCTGGCAGCGCATCTGGTTCACACAGCTGATCTCCAGGGAGACGTCGAGGATCGGACGGTCCTCGACCTCGGCTGTGGGACGGGCATGCTCGCGCTGGGGGCCGCCCTTCGGGGACCGACACACGTCGTCGGCCTTGACGTCGATCCGGCGCCGTTACGGACGGCCCGCGACAACGAGCGCAAAGTCGCGACGGCCACTGACGTCGAGTGGGTGCGGGCGGACGCGACGCGAGCGTCGCTCTGTCCCGACGGAGAGACGACCGTCGTCATGAACCCGCCGTTCGGCGCACAGTCGGGCAACGAACACGCCGATCGAGCGTTCCTGGCCACGACGGCCGAGATCGCGGACGTGTCGTACTCGATCCACAACGCTGGGAGCGACGAATTCGTCGAATCATTCGCGGCCGACAACGGCGGCGAGGTGACACACGCGTTCCGGGCCGAATTCGATCTCCCGCATCAGTACGACCACCACACCGAAGCCCGGCGGACGATCGACGCGGAAGTGTTCCGAATCGAGTGGGCCTGATCAACTGCGCTCTTTTCTGGCGACGCGCACTTTGGTGCCCTTTCGTTCGACGAACACGCTCTTGTCCGTCCTGTTGAATCGCAGCCCGCCAGCAGTGACGTTCGCGCCGGGAGCCGGCACCGCCGTCGTTCCGACCGTCTGATTCTCGTCGATCACGGTGAAGTTGAACGACGTCGCGGTCGGCTGGATGAGGATTCGGCGGCCGGCGATGCGCGGTTCGATGGTCGTTGCTTTGGACTGGAAGGCGAGCCGGCGGTCACCGTCGGACGGGTTCAGGAAGACCTTGTAGACGCTGCTGTTCCCGGCCGCCTGCCAGCCTGTGCGATTGACGACGACCGTCTCCCGCCAACCGGGACCGCCGACGACGACCCTGGCACGGCCGTTGTACGCGAGTCTGGTCTTCGAGACGACCGTCTGGAAGATGCTTCGGCGCTCGCTGACGACGATGACGCCGCTCGTGTTGAGGTCGGTCGTCTCGCCGAGCAACGAGACGTCGAACGCGGAGACGTACTGGTCCTCGACGTCTTCGGCGTAGGTGACGGTGTAGTCCTCGACGTCCACGCTGGCGTCGAACGGTTCCTCGGAGACGGTCACGAGGTTGACCGGCACGGCAGCCACGCTGATCGCGAGCGTGACCGAGATCAGGAGGCCGATCGCAGCCTCGCGGCTCCGGAGGTCGATGGGTCCGACCAGCGTTCGGCTCGACGCAGTCACCGCCGCCGTCACGAGCGCCGCGAGGAGGAAGACGAGGAACGCCCCCACCGCCCGGAAGAGAACGTACTTGCCGCCCCCGCGGAACCAGTAGACGGCCCACAGCGACTGTGCGACCACGAAGATCACCGTCGCGATCCACAGTCGACCGGCCGTCGGCGTGCGGTCGCGCCGGTACGCGACGTACGCGCCGAGCAACACACCGAGCAACAGCCCGAGCGCGTGGCCCTGGATCGCGATCTGTGACCACCAGGGTGCACTGAATCCCCCCGGGCCGGCCTGTGCGGTCGTGACCGGATTCAGCATCGCCCGGTAGACGAGATTCAACACCTGCATTCCGGAGAGCGCGACGACGGTCGTGATGGGATACGAAACGAGTGCGAACCCGGCGAACGCGAAGACGACGCCCGAGAACCCGATGACCGGGCCGACGGCGAAGACGCCGGTGAGCAGGCCGACGACGAACACCACGACGGGGAACACCAGGATGCGGACGAACGGATTGGCGCGCCACCCACTGAACGACTGGCTCCCGCGGGCGGTCGGGAAGTGACTCCAGGCGTACTCGGCGATTGGAGCGAACGCGAGCGTCCCCATCAGATTTCCCGTCACGTGTGCGAGGCCAGCGTGCGTGAACGGCGCGGTCACGATGCCAAAGGGGTAGAAGTACGACCACGCGCGAAACGGAATGACCAGGGGCCGTCGCGGATGGGCGAGGCCGCCCTGGAGGAACAGGTAGACCCCGCCGACGCCGACGAGGGTCAGCAGCGACCCCCACGGAATCCCGAGGAAGAACCGAGACCGGAGGCGTCGTCCCCACGCGCCCTGGGGCCGTGCGATCCGGAGCGCGATGCCGAGCGACAGGAGAACGCCGGAGCAAACGAGCATCGGCCAGACTGGCAACCACGCCGGTCCGACGACAAATTGCAACGCCCCCATCGTTATCCACATCGGCGGGGCGCTCCGGTATAGTCCTTATTGACTGTGGCCCCGGTCGACGCAGACGTCCAGACCCGATCCGACGGCCGTCGGCTTCGAACCCAATGCCGCGTGCACAGGGAGTCACCCCTGCTTATACCCGAGCGCTCACATGATGAACTAATGCGAGTTCAGGTTCCCGGACCAGCGCACGAGGAGTTCCAGGGATGGCTGCTGCTGCAGGTTCCGTTCGGGATCGGACTGGTGGGTGGGACGTTTCTCGGGGTACAGGCCGCGCCGACGGTGCTGCTATCGGTCGTCACCACGCTCGTCTGTGGGCTCGTGGGACTGGGGATCGGCATCGCGCTGTACAACTGGCGGGGCTCGGCGTCGGCGAGCTGATACCGAACTGCGCTGGGCGAGTTTCTCTCCGATTCCAACCGAGTCAGTCGCAAGCATCCGGCGCGCTTGCGCGCCGGTTCACTGCTG
>NZ_JBHUDJ010000014.1:185406-680706 GCF_042678165.1 Halorientalis brevis
GCGTAGATTTTTTGCGTGAGAGGTGCGCGGAGCGCACCCGAACGCAAAAAAGGTACTTTAGAACCGCGGGAGGTTCGCCAGTTCCGCTTCGGGGACGTCCTCGAAGGCTGCGCGGGCGATCGACCGTTTGTGAACTTCGTCGGCGCCGTCGACGATCCGGAACGCGCGGTTCGCCTTATAGAAGTCGGCCAGCGGGAGGTGCTGGGAGATGCCGGCACCGCCGCAGGCCTGGAGCGCGAAGTCGATGGTCTCCTGGACGACGTTGGCGGTGAAGTACTTCGACATGGCCACTTCGATGCGGGCCTCCTCGCCGCGGGCGATCTTCTCGGCAGCGTGGCGAACCATCGTTCGCGCGGCGTGCAACTGGGTCTCCTGTTCGGCCAGGCGGAACCGCTGGGCCTGTTTGTCTTCGAGCGACTCGCCGAACGCGTCGCGCTCGTGCATGTAGGCTTTCGCCACGTCCAGCGCCCGGTCGGCCATCCCCGAGAAGCGCATGCAGTGGGTGAGTCGGGCGGGGCCGAGGCGCTGCTGGGCGATCATGAAACCGGCGTTCTCGGCGCCGAGCAGGTTCTCCTCGGGGACGCGCACGTCGTTGTACTCGATCTCGGCGTGGCTCTCGGGCACGAGGTCCTGGCCGAGGTGGGGCGTCGCGTTGGCGATCTCGACGCCGTCGGCGTCGGCCGGCACCAGGATGATCGACGTTCCCTCGTAGGGATGGGCGTCCATGTCGGTGCGGGCCATCACGAGGAGCAGGTCGACTTCGACGCCCTGCGTGGTCCACCACTTGTGCCCGTTGATGACCCACTCGTCGCCGTCCTTCTCTGCGGTCGTCTGCATCATCTTGGGGTCGGAGCCGGCACCCTGCATCGGCTCGGTCATCGAGAACCCGGAGCGAATCTCACCGGCCACGAGGGGCTTCAGCCACTTCTCTTTCTGTTCCTCGGTGCCAACGAGTTCGAGGGTGTGCATGTTCCCCTCGTCGGGCGCGTCGACGCGCATCGCCATCTGTCCGAGCACGCTCCGGCCGGCCTCCTCGAACAGCGGCAACACGTCGCGGAAGTCGTAGCCGCCACCGCCGTACTCCTCTTCGATCTGGGGGCAGAACACGCCATACTCCCGCGCTTCGTCGAAGAGGTCCTCGATGACGTCCATCGGGACGGTTCCCTCGCCGAGGTATTCCCGCTCGACGGGGAGTACTACTTCGTCCATGAACTCCCTGGCGCTCTCTCGCAGTCCCTGTGCAGTGTCCGAATCTTCGTACTCGACGACCATACCTCTCCTTGAGAACGAAACATTGTAAAACAACCCCCTGCTCGACACGAGCAGCGTTCACTGATACCCCCACTTATTCATAGGTGAAGGCCATACTGGTCTAACAATGTTAGCTACGAGGGTCGATCACGCTGCGAGACGGAGGCGAGAGGCATGACCGAAGGCAGCGACGAGTACTTCGATCGGATCGTCGACGAGGACGCGTTGGCTTCCTATCTCGAAGCCCAACTCGGTGCAGCAGACGAGTTCGAGGTCGAACACCACCAGGAGGGACACTCCAACGAGACGCTGTTCGTCACCTGGGGGAGCGATGAACTGGTCATCAGACGACCGCCGCCAGGAGAAACGGCGGAGAAGGCCCACGACGTGCTCCGGGAGTACACCGTCATCGACGCGCTCCAGGACACGGACGTTCGCGTCCCCGTGACCGTCGCCGCGTGTGACGACCACGACGTCATCGGGTCCGACTTCTACGTCATGGAGCGGGCCGAGGGGAGCGTCCTGCGCGGGGCGGAACCGGATCGCTTCGGGAGTCCCGACGCCCGCCGACAGGTCGGCGAGCAACTAATCGACCGGCTGGCGGAGATTCACCAGGTCGACTACGAGGCGATCGGACTCGACGAGTTCGGGTACCCCGAAGGGTTCACCCAGCGCCAGGTCAAGCGCTGGAGCGAACAGCTCACGTGGGCGTTCTCGGTCACCGCCGAGGAGCGCGAAGTGCCGGTGCTGTACGACGTGATGGAGTGGCTCCAGGAGAACGCGCCCGAGGATCATCCGCACACGCTGGTGCACGGCGACTACAAACTCGACAACGTGATGTACGGTCCCGGTACCCCGCCGGAGATCGTCAGCATCTTCGACTGGGAGATGGCGACCCTCGGCGACCCGCTGACCGACCTGGGGTGGCTGCTCTCGTACTGGTGGGACGAGAAAGACCCCGACCCGCCGGCCTCGACGTCGTCACTGTCGGCGACGTTCATGACCCAGGACGGGTACCTGACGCGACAGGAACTGGTCGAGCGCTACGAGGAACGGACCGGCATCGAGTTCGAGCACGAACGGTTCTATCGGACGCTCGCGGTGTACAAGCTCGCCGGCCTCGGAGAGATGTTCTTCCGGCGGCACCTGGAAGGGAACAGCGACGATCCGCTCTACCCGAAGATGCGCGAGGGCGTTCCCGCACTGGCCGACCGGGCGCAACGGATCATCGACGGCGAGGAACCGCTGTAAGAGACACGCTCGTTTTCACTCCGGCCGTTCCAGCCGGAAGCGGTCGTTCGCGTCGGCGTACCAGTTTCCGGCGAGCCGTCCGACTGCGTCGACCTTCTCGACGTCGACTTTCCCCGCAGTCGTGACTGCGTCGTCGGCGTGGACCATCACGACCTCGCCGAGGACGAGCGTCGAGATGCCGATGTCGACGGCGTCGTACAGTTCACACTCGAACGCGAGGTCGGCGGCGGCGACGCGGGGCGGCGCGACCTTCTCGGACGGCGCGCGCTCGACGTCGGCGTGGTCGAACTCGCTCTCTTCAGGTGGGAGCGTCGCGCTGGTGGCGTTCATATCCTCCACGAGATCCGCGGTCACGACGTTGTGGACGAACTCGCCGGTGTCGAGGACGTTCCGCGCCGAGTCCTTCAGGGTGCCTGTGCCGCTCGCGGGCGCGAACATCAGGATCGGCGGATCAGCAGTGACTACGTTGAAGAAACTGTAGGGCGCGAGGTTGTCGACGCCGTCCTCGCTGGTCGTCGAGATCCAGCCGATCGGCCGGGGAACGACCGCACCGGTCATCGTGCGATACAGGGACCGGTCGTGCGTCTCGGGGTCGATCTTCATTCGTCACCCGTGTCGTCGTCTCCATCTACGTCCGAGACTCCCGTCGTTCCGACGGCGGTCGTCTGTGCGTCCGGTGCGTCGATGAACTCGCTTCCAGGATCGTCCTCGTTCACAGTGAATCCGGGACCCTGCGTGGCGATTTCCATGACCAGTCCGTCCGGGTCGGTGAAGTAAATACTCTCGAAGTAGGTCCGGTCCTGGATGCGAGAGACGCGGACGCCGTTTTCCACGAGGTGTTCGCGCCACGCCGCCAGCGCCTCCCTGTCGGGAACGCCCATGGCGAAATGATGGCTTGCGCCCCCGCCCGGGCGGCCCTGATGGCCGGGATACTCGAAGTACGTCACGACGGTTCCCGGTTCACCGGCGGGCGTCGGTGAGAAGTAGTAGTGGAGCGTCCCGGGATCGTCGTAGTTCTCCGTCCGCTTGACGGTGTGCCAGCCCAGCACCACCTCGTAGAACTCCCGAGTGCGGTCCACGTCGGTGCAGATGTTCGTCACGTGATGCAAGCCAGTGAGCGGTGGTGTGTCGGACATTGGGAATGGATGCGGTAGCGTGTCAGAACCCGGGCTCACCGGAACGTCGGCAGCCCGGTTTCACTGTGTTACCTGGTTCGAACCCGAACCTATATACCGTTTCCCGGACGTTCATGTAACCAGGTTACACCGATGTCCGCCGAGACCAGAAACGAGGGCGCCTGTCCGATCGTCGAGTCGCTCGAACAGATCGGCTCGCAGTGGCGCCTCGTCATCCTCCACGACCTCCACGGGACCGAGAAGCGGTTCAACGAACTCAAGCGGTCGACGGACGCGAGTTCCCGCACGCTCTCGCGCGTGCTCGACGACCTCCAGGAGATGGGCTTCGTCACCCGTCGCATGGAGGAAGACGCGCCTGTTGCGACGTACTACCGGCTGACAGAGAAGGGCGAATCACTCTGTCCCGTGTTCCAGGAGATCGAACAGTGGGCCGAAGACTGGCTCGGAGAAGACGTCGAGGCCGACGCCGAACCGGCGACCGCAGACTGAGCCACCCGCACGCTTTTTCCGATCGGTCTCCCCGCTCTTGTATGGATGAACACCACACCGGTGAGAGCGAAATTCGACTGGTCAAAGCGATGATCCGCCCGGAGAAACTCGAGGACGTCAAGGAGGCGCTGCGGGAGGCGGGCGCTCCATCACTGACGGTCTCGAACGTCCGCGGGCGCGGCAGCCAGCCCGCGAAAACCGGTCAGTGGCGGGGAGAGGAGTACACGGTCGACCTCCACGAGAAAATTCAGGTCGAGTGCGTCGTCGCGGACGTCCCCGCTGCGGACGTCGCCGACGCCATCCGCGAGGCCGCCTACACGGGAGACCCCGGTGATGGACGGATTTTCATCATCGACGTGGCCGACGCCATCCAGATACGGACTGGCAACCGCGGCCCCGACGCCGTGTGAGCCGTCCGACAGTTCAATCGAGGCGCAATGAGAGTTTATGACACGGGCTTCCCTAGTGAGAGTGCTATGCGCTGTCGGAAACACAAACACGCCAGGAAGGGTGCGGCAACCGGGGCGACGGTCGGTGCGATCGCGGGCAGTCCGCTCGGACCGGTCGGTGCCGGCGTCGGTGCAGGGTTCGGCGGAGCGTTCGGATTCCTCGCCGGCGACGCCCGCGACAAGTTCGAGAAGAAACGCGAGTGCTGACGATTACGCGTACTTCTCGGGGTACGCTTCTTCGAGCAGTTCCGGCTGGTCGTCGAGGCGCTCTCGGATCGGGTCGATGACGTCGGAGATGTACTCGCCGGCCGCGTTCTTGAGGTCCTGCGGGTGGAGGCCGTCGAGGAACGCCTCCTCCAACTCCTCGTAGCTGTCGAAGCTCACGTTCCCGCCGTACTCCTCGGGGCGCTCGATGACGAACGACTCGCCCTGTTCGTCGAGCACCGGGAACACGAGGTAGCGCATGTATTCGAGGACGCCGTTGTCTTCGACCTCGCCCTGCGGGCAGTACGCGCCGTTGATCTTCTCTGTGACCTCGTCGGGCGAGTCGTTGAGGTTCACCTTCGAGGACGCCTCGGAGGCGCTCATCTTCCCGCCGGAGAGACCCGAGAGGAGCGGCGCGAACAGGCAGACTGGGGCCTCGCCGCCGTGGTCGGGCAACAGTTCGCGACCGAGCATGTAGATGCCGCGCTGGTCGATCCCGCCGTAGGCGATGTCGGCGTCGAGCGCCTTCACGTCGAGACTCTGCATCAGCGAGTAGATCAATCCCCCGAGATTCGGGCTGTCGCTCTCGCGAACGACCTCGCTGCCCGCGCGCTGGGCGCGAGCGACGGTCGTTTCTGCGGCCATTCGGTACATGTCGAGCGTGTACTCCTCGGAGAGCTGGAAGTCCCGGCCACGGACGAACTCGACGGCCTCCGGATCGGCACCGGCGGCGTCGAGCATGCCCCGAATGGCTTCCTGGTAGTATTCGGTGCGGGCGTCGAGCAGGTCCCACGGGCTCTTCTCGCTGTCAAGGTGGGCGTGCAGGTCCGCGATCAGGACCGTCACGTCGATGCCCGCCTCGATGAAGTCGGCGAGTTTGCGGATGGTCGTGAAGTGACCGATGTGCATCTCCCCCGTCGGCGCGTAGCCGATGTAGGCCGATGGCGACTCCTCGGCGAGCAGTTCCTCCAGTTCCTCCTCTGTGACGACCTCTTCCGTGTAGCGGCTGACGAGGTCGACCCGTTCGGCCGTGTCCATACCCCCGTTTCCCGTGGCACGCGATTAAAAGCTTATCAGTCGGTCCGGCAGTGTCCCCGGTTATTTCAGCAAGTGCGTCATGAGGAATCCGAGCGCCGTCGCGACCGCCGTCAGCGACGACACGTCCTCGTACGCGTCGGGGAACACCTCGTCGGCCAGACTCGCCAGGATCGCACCGCCGGCAAAGGCGCGCAGTCCCGCGAGGACGGCCGCGCCAGTCCCGGCAAACAGGACGTTCCCTGCCCACACGGACCCGCCGACGACGACCGCGACGACGAACCACCCGCCGACCGTCTTCCACGTTCCGTACCCGTCTTCGAGCATGGCTTCGGTCCCGCCGAGGGCCTGCGGGAAGTTGCTCGCGAAAAAGGCCGCGACGAGCGCGAGACCCGCGCCCGACGAGCCGAGGAGGACGATCCCGAGCGCAGCGTTCTCGGGGACCCCGTCGAGGGTGACGCTCGCGAGCAGCGACCACCTGGACTCGCCTTCACCGGACGTGAACTCCTTGAACGCGAAGTCCGCGCCGGCGAAGATGATCGCACCGGCCATGAGGGAGCCTGCGACCAACCACTGTCCCCCGACCTGGAACGCACGCTCGATCAGTTCGTACGCCGCCGCGGTCACCAGGGCACCACCTGCGAAGGCCAGCAACGCGCCCATGAGTCGGTCCGACGGCGACCAGACCACGCCCAGTAGCGAGCCGATGAGGAGCGCGACGCCCGAGGCGATACCGTACAGAATCGGTTCGGGGAGACCGATCAACGGCCCGAGTACCCGGGCCGAAGGTCCCAATTGGACAGCAAGGGAAGCAACGCCGTCCATAGTGAGTGACGACCGTACTAGTCGAGCGAGCCCGAAGTAGCTTCGCTCCCCTCGGATCGATGAGAAAACGCGACACCGAACCCGGAGTGGACAGAGCCTTATCGGTCGGCTCCGAACTCGCGCACATGTACACGGGGAAGTGGCAACAGCCCTGTTGCCTGTGCGGCGATCCCGACACCGACTCGCGTCTCGATCTCCCGCCGCGGGCCGTCCAGTTACTCGACAACAGCGGCCCCATCGCCTGGCAGGACATCGTCGGCGAGGTGTCGATCTACTTCTGCGAGAGCGATTGGGAGACGGTCGTCGACCTGGTTCTCGACGCGGGGATGAGTCCGCTCTCGCGGTGCAACGCTGCCCGCGCCGACTTCGACCTGCGCGAGGACTTCGAGGCCCTGCTCAACGACGTTCGCGACGAGCCAGACCAGGACCCGCTCGAACGGGAGATGCTCCGAGAGAGCGAACGCGTCATCGCGGAGTACGAGTCCGACGACCACAGCGAAGTCCGAGCGCTCGTCGAAGCGCGCGTCGTCAAATGGGCAATGGAGGACCTCGGCACAGACGAAGCCGGCGTCCCGGCCGACGACTGATCGTTCATCGAATCCCACAATTCAGAATCGCTTGTGCCAGGAACGACAGCTACCGAGTCGAGCTGTCGGCCGACGTCGAACCGGCCGACTGGAACGTGACGTTCACGCGTGTCGTCAGTGTCGGGATGTCGCTGGTCGGCGGGGTCATGCTGGTCGCCGCGGCGGTGTGATCGGCCGACAGCCCCGCGAACGCGAACTGTTAGTGATCGTGACTGTGATCGTGGTCGTGCTCGTGTTCGTCCTGTGATCGCTGGACGGAGATGCCGCGTCGGTGGACGATCCCCTGCATGTCGGCGGTCTCCGCGGCGAACTCCCGGAGCGCCTCGCCGGTCTCGGAGTCCTCGTCCAGAACCACCGGTTTGCCGTCGTCGCCGCCTTCCCGGACTGCCGGATCGATCGGGATCGATCCGAGGAACGGCATGTCGGACTCGTCGGCGAACGCCTGGCCGCCGCCCTCCCCGAAGATGTGGTGTTCGGAGCCGCAGTCGGGACACTGGAAGGTGCTCATGTTCTCGACGATACCCAGGACGGGCGTCTCGTGTTTGCCGAACATCTCCAGGCCCTTGCGGGCGTCGTCGACGGCCACCTCCTGAGGCGTCGTGACGATGACGGAGCCGGAGACGGGGACGGTCTGTAGCATCGAGAGCTGGGTGTCGCCGGTCCCCGGCGGCAGGTCGATCACCATGTAATCGAGCGAGCCCCACTCGACGTCCTCCCAGAGCTGCGTGAGCACTTTGTGGACCATCGGACCGCGCCAGATCACGGGGTCGTCCTCACCGACGAGGAAGTCCATGCTCATCAGCTTCATCCCGAACTTCTCGACGGGGATCAGTCTCTCGTCCTGGGTCGCCTGCGGACGCTCGTCGGCGTCGACCATCCGCGGGACGTTCGGTCCGTACACGTCGGCGTCGAACAGCCCGACGCGTGCCCCCATCTCTGAGAGGCCCGCCGCGAGGTTCACGGCGATCGTCGACTTGCCGACGCCGCCCTTCCCGGACGCGACGGCGATGATGTTCTCGACCCCGGGGAGCACCTGCTCGTCAGCGTCGACGCCGGTGTCGACGTCCGCGGCGAGGTCGAGCTCGTAGTCGACGTCCGAGAGCACGTCGCGGACCTCGTTGGCCATCGCCGTCTCGGTCGGCGAGTACGGTGCGCCGAGGACGAGCGAGATGTGAATCGTGTCGTCGTCGATAGTCACGTCGTTGACCAGCCCGAGCGAGACGATGTCGTCGCCCAGGTCCGGATCCTCGACCGACTCCAGCCGGTCGTATACGTCGGCTTCGTCCATAGCGGTGATAGACCCGCGACCGTCGAAAAGGGTTGTGAACTCACCTCAGACCAGCGTGGCTGCGGTCTCTCCCCGCCATCACCGAACAGTCCCGTCGTTTAGGTCCCTGGAACCGATGAATTGACGTCTTTTGGGTAACCAGACATGGTTACACATCGTCGACTTGCGACACCGGATTTAAGCACGCGCGGTGTTGATACTCAGCTATGCTAGTCGACCAGTTCGGGCGCGAGGTGACGGGAGTACGCATCTCGCTCACCGACCGCTGTAACTTCGACTGCGTCTACTGTCACAACGAGGGACTGGGCGACACGCGCGGACCGATGGACCCGCAGGACAACGAGATGGACACCGACGACGTGGTCCGGTTTCTGGAAGTCGCCGCGGAGTTCGACGTCGACGCGGCGAAGTTCACCGGCGGCGAGCCGATGCTCCGCGACGACCTCGCGGAGATCATCGACCGAACTCCCGACGATATCGAGACCTCGCTGACCACGAACGGCACCTATCTCCCCGACCGCGCCGAGGAACTGGTCGACGCTGGCCTGGATCGGGTAAACGTCTCCCAGGACGCTCTCGACCCCGACGCGTTCAAACGAGTGACACAGAGCGGCGAGTACGACGCCGTCATCGAGGGCGTCAAGGCCGCCGTGGACGCCGGGCTCGACCCCGTGAAACTGAACATGGTCGTGTTCGAGGCAACTGCCGGCTACGTCCCCGAGATGGTCGACTACGTCGCGATGAACGACGGGCTACAGCTGCAACTCATCGAGTACATGCCGGAACTGGCCGGCCGGCCCGAGTGGGCGATCGACATCGAGCGCGTCCACGGCTGGCTCGAAGAGCAGGCCGACGAGATCGAACACCGGGAGATGCACGACCGCAAGCGCTACTGGATCGGTGGCGACTCCACAGAGGGAGGGATGGTCGAAGTCGTCGACCCCGTCGAGAACGCCGAGTTTTGTGCAAACTGTCACCGCGTGCGCGTCACGCACGAAGGATACCTGAAGGGCTGTCTCAACCGCAACGACGACCTCCGTTCGATGGGCGAGATGACGAAACCGGAGATCCGCGACGCGTTCCGCGACGTCGTCGAAAACAGAGTGCCATACTACGGGGAGTACATGGTACAGGACGACGAGGGCGACTGGGTCATCAACGAGGAGTACATCGGCGCCTGAGCCGACGACCCTCCGGTTCGGAAACCAGTCGCAGTTTTATCAGTCCGCCCCGTGTATGGTATGGTCATGCCCACCACCGAGACGGTGGCGCGACTCCTCGGTCGAGCGACGACCCAGCGGAACGTCAGCATCTCGACGGCGATCGTCGTCGCCGTCCCGCTCGCGTACGCGTTCAACCTCATCTTCGGCTATCAGGGGAGCTTGCTCCTGTTGTTGACGCTCGGCCTCGGAGTTCCGACGGCCTACGACGACTACTGGCCGGCGTACGACGAGACCCGAAAGGCCGTCGTGTGGGTGATCGTCGCCTGCGGTATCGCCGCCGTGGAGTTCACTGGGTTCTACGTCATCGCGACGGCGCCGCTCCGGCTGTCGTCGTTCGTCGGCAGCATCGGCGCGTTTCTCCTCACCTGGACCACGAACCTCTCGTGGTTGGTCGTCCGCCAGCGGTCACGATAACCTCACGTGCGTACTCGTTGATCTCCAAATGGACTCGAATGACGTGAGACAATCACAGACCAACAGACGGCGGCGGGGGTACCAGCGGGTTGCACTCGCCGTGTTCCGTTGCGTTTAAATAAGGGGGCGATTGTACCGGTAAGTACAGATCGTGCAGGGGCACCGGGTCCCGAGTCCGAAAGAGGGTTGACCTCGCGGGCGATGAGTATACAGCAGAGCGGGTCGTGGTAGCCAAGTCTGGCCCAAGGCGCAGGGTTGCTAACTCTGTGGCGTCAAGCCTCCGGGGTTCGAATCCCCGCCACGACGCTCACCACACAAACGGTTACACATGAGTGCAGAAGAACCACCAGAGGGCGAGGAAGCGGAAGAAGAGGAGGACATCCGCTACTTCGTTCGCATTGGACAGACAGACCTCGACGGCACGAAGTCCGTCGAGCGAGCACTGACAGACATGAACGGTATCGGGCACCGAGCTGCCCGCATCATCAGCGAGAAGGCCGGCATCGACCGGCGCTCCGTCTTCGGGAAGCTCGAAGAGGACGAGATCGACAGCATCGTCGAACTCGTCGAGGGCTTCGCCGACGAGGTTCCGGACTGGATGACCAACCACCAGTCGGACTACTTCAGCGGTGAGACCACCCACGAGATCGGCAACGATCTCGGTCTCACCCGTCGCCAGGACATCAACCGCATGAAAATGATCGACTCCTACCGTGGCGTTCGCCACAAGCGCGGCCAGAAGGTTCGCGGACAGCGCACCAAATCCACTGGTCGTACCGAGGGGACGATCGGCGTCAACGTCGAGGCGATCAAGGAAGAGCAGGCCGAGGAAGCCGCTGGCGAGGAGGACGGTGAAGAATAATGGCGCTCGGATCCAACACGAAGCTCTACGAGACGCCGAACCACCCCTTCCAGGGCCAGCGCATCGCTGGCGAGCACGACCTCGTCGGCCGCTACGGCCTGAAGAACAAAGAGGAACTCTGGCGCGCGCAGTCCGAGCTCCGGTCCTACCGGCGCGAGGCGCGTGACCTGCTCGGTGCGGCCTCCGGCGACGCCGAGGCAGCAGCCACCGAGTCCGAGGAGTTCCTGGCCCGCCTGCAGAAACTGGGCATCCTCGGCGAAGAGGACGGCCTGGACGACATCCTGTCGCTGGACGTGACGGACGTCCTGGAGCGTCGACTCCAGACGATCGTCTACCGCAAAGGCTACGCCAACACGGCGAAGCAGGCGCGACAGTTCATCAGCCACGGTCACATCCGGATGAACGGCCGACGCGTGACCGAGCCGTCCGCGAAGGTGACCATCGCTGAGGAGGACACCGTCGAGTTCGACAGCGCGAGCCCGCTGACGGACGAACTCCACCCCGAGCGCGCGGAGGAGCAGTAAACCATGGCAGAGGAAGCACCTGACGACATCTGGGGCATCGCCCACGTGCACGCATCGTTCAACAACACGATCATCACCATCACGGACCAGACCGGCGCGGAGACGCTCGCGAAGTCCTCCGGTGGGACGGTCGTCAAACAGAACCGCGACGAAGCGTCGCCGTACGCGGCGATGCAGATGGCCGAGACCGTCGCAGAGGAAGTCAAGGCCCAGGGCGTCGAAGGCGTCCACGTTCGCGTTCGCGGTCCGGGCGGCAACCAGCAGACCAACCCCGGCCCGGGCGCACAGGCGACGATCCGAGCGCTCGCTCGCGCCGGCCTCGAAATCGGTCGTATCGAGGACGTGACACCGATCCCGCACGACGGGACCCGCGGCCCAAAGAACAGCGGATTCTAAGATGGCAACAGAGTACGACGTAGAGTTCATCGAACGAGGCGACCGCGAAGCGCGGTTCCTCGTGCGCGACATCACGCCAGCGTTCGCCAACGGCATCCGGCGAGCGATGGTCGCCGACGTGCCCACCTTGTCGATCGACGAGGTGCGCGTAATCGAGAACTCGTCGGTGATGTTCGACGAGCAGATCGCGCTTCGCCTCGGGCTCGTGCCGCTCACGACGCCCGAGGACTACGAGATCGGTGAGACGACGACGCTGGCACTGGACGTCGAAGGACCAGGGACGGCCTACTCGGGCGATCTGGTCTGCCAGGACGAACAGGTCGAGCCAGCCGACAAGAACGTCCCGATCATCGATCTGAAGGACCCAGAGGGGTCCGAAACACCGCAGCGACTGGAAGTCGAGGCGGACGCGGTGTACGACCGCGGTCGTGAACACGCCAAACACCAGGGCGGTGTGGCGGTCGGCTACCGTCACCTCCAGCGCGTCAACGTCGTCGGCGACGCCGACGAGTTCGGCGACGACGAACCCCACATTCTGCGTGGGATCATCGAGGAGGACGGCGAACTCATCCCGACCGAGGAGTTCGACAACGACCTGACGAACCGGTACCCCGGGAAAGAGGTCGAGGTCGAGGACGTGCACAACGCCTTCGTGTTCCACGTCGAGACGGACGGGTCGCTGACGGTCGAGGAGCTCACCACGCAGGCAGTCGAGACGCTCCACGATCGCGCGGCAGATCTGAAGGACGCAGTACAGCTATAGAACAATGAACGTCACTGCCCCCTACCATCCCGGACATGACGCCCCCGCGCCCCTGGAGAGCGGCCGGGCCGATGCGGGATCAACCGAAAGCGGTTTTAAGGGGCAGTTGGAACTGACTAATGCGCGCAGGGATAGCCAAGTCAGGCCAACGGCGCAGCGTTCAGGGCGCTGTCCCGTAGGGGTCCGCAGGTTCAAATCCTGCTCCCTGCACTTTCTTACAGGAGGTAGGTCATGAGCAAGACGAATCCGAGACTCCGTAGTCTCATCGCTGACCTGAAGTCTACCGCCCGCGACGCGGGCGGAGACGTCTGGGGCGACGTGGCAGAGCGACTGGAGAAGCCACGCAGTACGCACGCGGAAGTCAACCTGGGCCGCATCGAGCGGTACGCACAGGAAGACGAGACCGTCGTCGTGCCCGGGAAGGTCCTCGGCAGCGGCGTCCTGCAGAAGGACGTCACCGTTGCAGCCGTGGACTTCTCCGGAACTGCCCAGACGAAGATCGACCAGGTCGGTGAAACCATGAAACTCGAACAGGCACTCGAACAGAACCCAGACGGAACGAACGTACGGGTGGTCCGATGAGCGTCGCAGAATTCGACGCAGACGTCGTCATCGACGCGCGCGACTGTATCCTCGGTCGCGTCGCCAGCGAGGTCGCCGAGCGCGCCCTCGACGGTGACAGCGTCAAAGTGATCAACGCCGAGCAGGCTGTCGTCACCGGACGCAAAGAGGACGTCATCGGGACGTTCCAGAAGCGCCGCGACCTCGGGTCGGACCGCGGTCCGTACTACCCGAAACAGCCCGACCGCATCTTCAAGCGCTCGATCCGGGGCATGCTGCCCTACAAGAAGCCGCGCGGTCGCGAAGCGTTCGAGAACATCCGCGTCTACATCGGTAACCCCCACGACGACGACGGCGAGATCATTGAGGGGACGTCGCTGGATCGACTCTCGAACATCAAGTTCGTCCAGATGGGCGAAATCAGCGAAAAACTCGGAGCGAACGTCACATGGTAACGAACACGTCAGGAAAGAAGAAGACGGCTATCGCCCGCGCGACGATTCAGGACGGCGAGGGCCGGGTCCGCATCAACTCCCGGCCGGTCGAACTCGCCGAGCCGGAGCTGTCGCGCCTGAAGATGCTGGAACCGTTCCGCATCGCCGACGAGGACCTGCGCGACGACGTCGACGTCGACGTCCAGGTCGAGGGCGGCGGGACGAGCGGCCAGGCAGACGCAGTCCGGACCGCCATCGCGCGCGGCCTGGTGCAGCACACGAACGATGCGGAACTGCGCGACGCGTACATGGAGTTCGACCGGTCGCTGCTGGTCAACGACGTCCGCCAGTCCGAACCCAAGAAATGGGGCGGCCCTGGTGCCCGCGCGCGCTACCAGAAGTCCTACCGCTAGGTGATCAGATATGATGGTACCGGTTCGGTGTTTCACCTGTGGTAAAGTCGTCGGCGAGCATTGGGAAGAGTTCAAAGCCCGGACGCGCGAGGGCGACGAGGATCCCGAAGCGGTCCTCGACGAACTGGGCATCGAGCGGCACTGTTGCCGCCGGATGCTCGTCTCGCACAAGGACCTCGTCGACATCGTGGCACCCTACCAGTGACGCTACGCATGGCAAGACAGGACAACCGATACGAGAAGGCACGCATCATCGGGGCACGAGCCCTGCAGGTGGCATACGGCGCGCCGGTGCTCATCGAGACCGAGCAGACCCAGCCGATCCTCATCGCCGCCGAGGAGTACGACGCTGGCGTCCTCCCGTTCACAGTCAAGCGGGGTAAGCAATGACGCTCATCTCCGACGTGCGACTGCGACGCGTCCTCGACTCCCGGGGTAACCCGACCGTCGAGGCCGAGGTCGTCACCGAAAACGGTGGGTTCGGGCGCGGTGCCGCACCGAGCGGTGCCTCCACTGGCGAGTACGAGGCCATCGAACTGCCGGCCAGCGAGGCGATCGCGAAAGCACGCGAGAAGGCAGTCCCGCGGCTCGTCGGCGAAGCGTACGCCGGCGATCAGCGCGGCATCGACGACGTGCTCCACGGCGCGGACGGCACGGACGACTTCTCCGAGATCGGCGCCAACAGCGCCGTCGCCATCAGCATGGCAGCGGCCAAGGCCGGAGCTGACGTCCAGGGGATTCCCCTGTACCAGCACCTCGGCGGTGCGTTCCGGGGTCGGAACTTCCCGGTTCCGCTGGGGAACGTCATCGGCGGCGGCGAACACGCAGCCGACGCGACGCACATCCAGGAGTTCCTCGCTGCACCGGTCGGTGCACCGAGCGTCTCCGAAGCCGTCTTCGCGAACGCGGCCGTTCACGGTGCAGTCCACGACATCCTCGCCGAGCGGGACGTCCCCGCGGGCAAAGGCGACGAAGGCGCGTGGGCGCCCTCGATCGACGACAGCGAGGCCTTCGAGATCATGGCCGAGGCTGTCGAAGCAGTGGAGGACGAGGTCGGCTTCGAGATCCGCTTCGGGCTGGATATGGCCGGGGCGGAACTGTACGACGCCGACGCCGAGGTCTACCGCTACGGCCAGAAGGAACGCGACACGGCCGAGCAGATCGAGTACGTCGCGGACCTGGTCTCCGAGTACGACCTCGTGTACGTCGAGGATCCGCTGGACGAGAACGACTACGAGGCGTTCGCCGAGCTCACCGACGAGGTCGGCGACCAGACGCTGATCTGCGGTGACGACCTGTTCGTCACCAACACGGATCGGCTCGCAGAGGGGATCGAGGTGGGTGCGGCCAACTCCATCCTCATCAAGCCGAACCAGATCGGCACGCTGACGGACGCGTTCGACGCCATCGAGCTGGCGGTCGAGAACGGGTACGAGCCCGTCGTCTCCCACCGCAGCGGAGAGACCGAGGACACGACGATTGCACACCTCGCCGTGGCGACCGACGCACCCTTCATCAAGACGGGGGCGGTCGGCGGCGAGCGAACAGCGAAGCTGAACGAACTCATCAGAATCGAGGACAACGCATGAGCGGCAACGAAAACGAGGAGGGACTCGACGCCGACGAGTCTGACGTCGACCCGGAACCGGCTGACGAGGCTGGTGCCGTGGCCGAGCAGGCCGAGGCAGACGAGTCCGAAGCGGAATCGCCCGACGCTGCCGAGGAGGCAGCCGAAGAGACAACAGAAGAGCCGGAGGAAGAGGAGCCACGGCTGGACGAGGACGTCATGCCCGACGACGAGGCAGACCTCCTGATCCCGGTCGAGGACTACCTCGCAGCCGGTGTCCACATCGGGACCCAGCAGAAGACCCAGGACATGGAGCGGTTCATCCACCGCGTCCGGACCGACGGGCTGTACGTGCTGGACGTCTCGATGACCGACCAGCGCATCCGCACGGCAGCGGACTTCCTGGCCAACTACGACCCCGAGCAGGTGCTCGTCGCGAGCTCCCGCCAGTACGGTCGGTTCCCGGCCGAGAAGTTCGCCGACGCAGTCGGCGCACGCGCCCGCACCGGTCGGTTCATCCCGGGCACGCTGACGAACCCGGACTACGACGGCTACATCGAGCCGGACGTCGTGGTCGTGACCGACCCGATCGGTGACTCCCAGGCAGTCAAGGAGGCCATCACGGTCGGCATCCCGGTCATCGCGATGTGCGACTCCAACAACGGTACCGGTAACGTGGACCTCGTCGTCCCGACGAACAACAAGGGTCGCAAGGCGCTGTCGGTCGTCTACTGGCTGCTGGCCAACGAGACGCTCGACCGCCGCGGTGCAGAGCCGGCGTACGCTCTCGAAGACTTCGAGAGCGAAATCTAGACGCGCAACTTTTCGTTTCGGTTACGTACCAGGTATCTATTTCTCCCTTCTCGACAAGCGACAGCTATGGGCGAAGGCGACACTGGCATGAACGCACTGGTCGGTGCAGCAGTAACTGTCCTGGCGACGTTCACGGGGTTCGCGCCGCTCCTGGGTGGGGCAGTCGCAGGCTATCTGAACCGGCGTGACGGCGTCAAAGCCGGCGCACTGTCTGGCGTGATCGCGTCGATACCGATACTGGTGGTCGCAACGTTCATTTTCGGAGGCATACTCGCATTCATGCCGTTTTCGGGGGGCATGATGGGTCCCGGACCGGGATTCGCCGGCGCGATGGGTATCGTAGCCGTCACGTTCGGACTGGGCTCTTTCTTGCTCTACACCGTCGGCCTCGGTGCGCTGGGCGGGTACCTCGGCGAGTACCTCTATCGAGAAGACGTGATCTGACGGACCGCCGACGCAGTCGGAAATCTCCTTAAGAGCGGGGTGGGAAAGGGGCGTATGGTCGTATCGAGCGCTCCCGGGAAGGTGTATCTCTTCGGGGAGCACGCGGTTGTGTACGGAGAACCGGCGGTGCCCTGTGCGATCGAGCGACGGGCGACCGTCGAGGTCGAGGAACGCGACGACGACGCGCTCAGGGTGCACGCGGCTGACCTCACGCTGGACGGCTACACCGTCGAGTACGACTCCAATTCGGACGCCCACCCGGACGTCGACGTGGCACCGTCGCTGATCGAGGCCGGCGTAGGGTACCTCAACGGTGCCGCCGAGCAGGCCCGCGACGCGGCGGACCGGCCGAACGCCGGGTTCGAGATCACCGTCGAGAGTTCGATTCCACTGGGGGCCGGACTGGGATCGTCGGCGGCCGTCGTCGTCGCCGGGATCGACGCCGCGACGCGCGAACTGGGCGTCGACCTCACGGCGCGTGAGGTCGCCCAACGGGCCTACGAGGTCGAGTACGAGGTCCAGGACGGGCAGGCGTCGCGGGCAGACACGTTCTGTTCTGCGGTCGGCGGGGCCGTTCGCGTGGAGGGCGACGACTGTCGAGCCATCACCGAGGTGCCGAACCTCCCGTTCGTCATCGGATACGACGGCGGCGAGGGCGACACCGGCGAACTCGTCGCCGGCGTGCGGTCGCTCCGCGAGGAATACGAGTTCGCCGCTACCACCGTCGAGACGATCGGCGACATCGTCCGCGAAGGGGAACAGGCGATTCGAGAGGGCGACATCGAGGAACTGGGTCGGTTGATGGATTTCAATCACGGCCTCCTCGAGGCGCTGGGCGTCTCCTCGCGGTCGCTAGACGAGATGGTGTGGGCGGCCAGGGAATCGAACGCGTACGGCGCGAAACTAACGGGTGCCGGCGGCGGCGGGTGCATCGTCGCGCTCGACGACACCGAGGAGGCCGAGACCGCGCTGAAGTACACGCCGGGCTGTGAACAGACCTTCCGGGCGGAACTCGACACCGAGGGCGTCCGGGTCGAGGAGGCGTAGATGACGGTCGTGCTGAAACTCGGCGGGAGCGTCATCACGGAGAAGTCCGAACCCGAAACGGTAGCCGAGGACGTCATCGACCGGGCGGCCGCGGCGATCGCCGAGACGGACGACGAGCTCGTCGTCGTCCACGGCGGGGGCAGTTTCGGGCACCACCACGCCGATCGCCACGGCGTCTCGACGACCGACGGCACGCGTGACGCCGGGGCAGTGACAGACGTCCACGACGCGATGAAGCGCCTGAACGCCGCCGTCGTCGACCGGTTCCAGGACCACGGCGTCGCCGCCGTTCCGGTCCACCCGCTGTCGGTGGCGAGCCGCGACGAAGAGGGGACGTTGACGCTCCCGTCCGGGGGCATCGCCACGATGCTCGACGAGGGGTTCGTTCCGGTCCTCCACGGAGACGTGGTCGTTCACGCATCGACGGGCGCGACGATCCTGAGCGGCGACGAACTCGTCGCCGATCTCGCCGAGAGCCTCGACGCAGACCGCGTCGGCCTCTGTTCTGCCGTCCCGGGCGTACTGGACGAGTCCGACGAGGTTATCGCACGGATCGATCGCTTCGACGACGTCGCAGCGGTGCTCGGCGGGAGTGACGCGACGGACGTGACCGGCGGTATGGCCGGCAAGGTCCGGACCCTGCTCGCTCTCTCTGCGCCGGCCGTCATCTTCGGCGTCGACGACCTCCCGTCGTTTCTCGCCGGCTCGTCTCCGGGGACTGTCGTGGCCGGCGAATCCACCGACGATCACTGACGGACCAGTAGTATCACAATTCTAGCAGAAGGGAACAGAGGAGCGATTCTGATCGGGAGGAGATAACAGGAGGGCAAACTGCCGTAACCTATTTGTCTCCTGTTACCAAACGTTCCGACATGACAACCGTCAGAATTGTAGACGGGATGAAATACGGGTTCAAGCTCCTGAGCTTTTTCATCGCCGTCTCGCTGATCTGTGGTGCGTTTATTGCGGGTGGCGTCGTCATCTATCAAGACGCTCGGGCGATGGTGAATCCAGAGCTCAACCAGTATTACGCTCGCCTGGCCGCCGGCGGGTTACTGACACTCGTGGGAAGTCTGGGGCTGACCGGATCGCTAATCGGGTTCGGCCACAAGTTCATCGCCGACAGCGTCACTGCGGGCTACGAGGCCGCTGACGCGACGACAGTGGACACGACGCAGGCGGACGCCAGTGACGAGGACGAGACAGAAGAGGAACCAGCGGAAGCGAACTCACCGGACGACGAGTCGACGCAGGAACCGTCGAGCGGCAGGGCACGAGAGGAGACACCCCAGGAACACGACGAGAGTTCCGAGCAGGGCGAGGGCATCTTCGGGATCGACACGTCCGAAGCGCGGGCGGACCCGACCGGGCCGCGAGCGCGGGCAGAGGAACCGTCGACATCTCAGGCGGGCGACGGTAGCGAGTCCGGCGCGGTGCAACAACACGCACAGAACACGAGCGGTAATCACCCCCCGACGTCGCCAGAAGAGCGGACGTGGCAGCGTGACGAGGGTGACGAACCGGCGGGAGAACCGACAGCGGCGGCCGATCAACCCGACCAAAGCGAGACGGAAACAGACCCCGGGTACCCGGACAGTTACGCGACCGGCCCGCCACCGGAAGACCGAAACGCCAACCGGGAGGAGACGGACGAACAGCCGACCCCTGGCGCGAACGAACAGGCCGATGCGGAGGCCCAGGACGACAGTCTCGACGAGTCTGTCGACTCCGGGTCGAACGTCTCGTGGGAAGGCGACGATGGCGGCGTTCAGGAAAACATCGATCAGGTCGTCGGCGATGCGACTGCGCCCGGAACGAGAACCGTGGACGACAGCCCGGACGTGGACGAGTCAGCAGACGCCAGCAACGGTGGGACACTCGAAAGCGAACTCGAGGAGGAACCGGAATCCATCGACGACGCACCCGGCGAATTCGTCGCCAAACCACCCGCTGATTCGGAATCTGAAGACGACGACGCGACGGACCCGGTCGACGAACTCCCGGACGAGCCGCTGACCGACGACGATGCGGAAACCGTCGATCCGGCGGACGAACTCCCCGACGAACCGATCACCGACGACGACGTCGAACCGACAGTCGACCCCGCAGACGAACTCCCGGACGAGCCGATTACCGACGACGAAATCGAGGACACGACGGACGAGCCGGGAGACTGGGAACCGCTAGACGAGAGCGACCTGTAGGCGAACGACGTTTTTGATCCCGTGAGCGTTTGCATTCGAACGGTCACGAAAATATGGCATGCTACCACATACCGAGCAATGCAAAACACATTTATCGTTGGTCGGTAGTGGTGTAAGGCACGCCGTGAGATAACATGACGGGATTCGAGCCAACGCCACCGACCACAGCGATCTACAGCGACGACCTGTTGGCGGGCGAGACGGCGCTGATAACCGGTGGGGGAACGGGAATCGGGAAAGAAATCGCGCTCGCGATGGCCGACCACGGGGCCGACGTGGCCATCGCCAGTCGGAACATGGACCACCTCGAACCCGTGGCCGAGGAGATCGAGGAGAAGGGGCAAAACGCCTGTGCCACAACGGTGGACGTTCGGGATCGAGAGAAAGTCGACGAGATGACGGACACGGTCGTCGACGAACTCGGCGGCGTGTCGATCCTCGTCAACAACGCTGGCGCGAACTTCGTCACGCCGACGGAGAACCTCTCGGCGAACGGGTGGCGGTCGGTGGTGGGAACGATTCTCGACGGAACGGCGTACTGTAGCTTCTCCGTGGGCGAGCACATGATCGACAACGGCGGCGGGTCGATCGTCTCGATGGGTGCCACGAACTCGGCGTTCGGCGCGCCGTACCACGCACATTCGGGCGCAGGGAAAGCCGGCGTGCACAACCTGATGCAATCGCTGGCCAGCGAGTGGGCCAAGTACGGGATCAGAGCGAACACTGTCGCACCGGGAATCATCGAAACGGAGGGAATTACGGGGGCAGTCGGCGGCGAGTTACCCGACGCGCTCATGGAAGACCTGGCAGCCGACCGCTTCGGCACGGCTGCAGACTGCGTGCCGTTGACGCTGTTCCTGGCGAGTCCGGCCGCGAACTACGTGACTGGCGGGTACTTCACCGTCGACGGGGGACACCTGCTGCATCAGTCCCCGATGGAGTGACGATTCGCGGAATAATCGGGATGGTATCCGACAGTTGTCGGTTGTGCACACATTCAGGAGTGGTGAGGGACCGGAGTCAACCCCACAGTTTTTAAAGGCGGCCGTCGAAGTCCGTTATAACCGAGCGCACGGCCGCCCGGGAACGGTTGGGGCGGCCGGCAACACATCGAGCGGTTCGGTGTGTCCGAACGGGACTGGCAGCCATCCGTCGCCGTCGCGATGGGGCCACGCGTGGCCTCGTATCGCGTCCGCTGAATCGGCCGGCGTCGGACGGGCTGCTGTTAGATTTCGGACCATTTGGACGGCGCGTGTTTGCCGGTCGTCGCAATGAGCCGTTTCTGTCGGCGGTTCGACTCGGGCGACACAACTATGGAAATCGAAATCGCGACAATCGGCGGCTACGAGGCAGTCGGCCGCCAGATGACCGCAGTGCGAGCCGGTGACGACGTTGTTATCTTCGACATGGGCCTGAACCTGTCGAAGGTTCTCATCCACGACAACGTCGAGACCGAACGGATGCACAGCCTCGACCTGATCGACATGGGCGCCATTCCGGACGACCGGGTCATGAGCGACCTCGAAGGCGACGTGAAGGCGATCGTGCCGACCCACGGTCACCTCGACCACATCGGTGCCATCTCGAAACTGGCACACCGCTATACGGCACCCATCGTCGCCACGCCGTTCACCATCGAGCTGGTCAAACAGCAGATCAAGGGCGAGGAGAAGTTCGGCGTCGAGAACGACCTCATCAAGATGGAAGCGGGCGAGACGATGTCCATCGGCGAGCGCAACGAACTCGAGTTCGTCAACGTCACTCACTCCATCATCGACGCCATCAACCCGGTGCTCCACACGCCGGAAGGCTCGATCGTCTACGGGCTGGACAAGCGCATGGACCACTCGCCGGTCATCGGCGACCCGATCGACATGAAGCGCTTCCGCGAGATCGGCCGCGAAGACAACGGCGTCCTCTGTTACATCGAGGACTGTACGAACGCCGGCCGGAAGGGTCGCACGCCCTCCGAGGCCGTCGCTCGCCGCCACCTCAAGGACGTCATGTACAGCATCCAGGACTACGACGGCGGCATCGTGGCGACCACCTTCTCGTCGCACATCGCCCGCGTGAAGTCGCTCGTCGAGTTCGCCGACGACATCGGTCGCCAGCCAGTCCTCCTGGGCCGCTCGATGGAGAAGTACTCCGGCACGGCAGAGCGGCTGGACTTCGTCGACTTCCCGGACGACCTCGGGATGTACGGCCACCGCAAGTCCGTCGACCGAACGTTCAAGCGCATCATGAAAGAGGGCAAGGAGAACTTCCTGCCGATCGTGACGGGCCACCAGGGCGAGCCGCGCGCGATGCTCACCCGGATGGGCCGCGGCGAGACGCCGTACGAACTGGACGACGGCGACAAGGTGCTGTTCTCGGCGCGAGTCATTCCGGAGCCGACGAACGAAGGCCAGCGCTACCAGTCCGAGAAGCTCCTGGGCATGCAGGGCGCCCGGATCTACGACGACATTCACGTGTCCGGCCACCTTCGCCAGGAGGGTCACTACGAGATGATCGACGCACTTCAACCCCAGAACATCATCCCGGCCCACCAGTCGCTGGAAGGCTTCGCGCCGTACGTCGACCTCGCGGAGAACATGGGGTACACCGTCGGGCGTGACCTGCACATCACGCGCAACGGGAACATGATCAAGCTGACCGAGTGATGAGCGAACCAGGTGCGGCACAGCAGGCGGTCGAGGCGGCGATCGTCGAGCGCCGCGAACGCGTCAACGAAGCGATCACCGACGAGTTGCCGATTATCCGCCCGGAGCGGTTGTACGAGGCGTCCCGCTACCTGCTCGACGCGGGCGGGAAGCGCCTCCGACCGACAATCCTGTTGTTGGCGGCTGAGGCGATCGAGGACGTCGAGCCG
This sequence comes from Halorientalis brevis, assembly GCF_042678165.1. GTDB lineage: Archaea > Halobacteriota > Halobacteria > Halobacteriales > Haloarculaceae > Halorientalis > Halorientalis brevis. The sequence goes on from NZ_JBHUDJ010000014.1 coordinate 208,456, forward strand.
TACGCAGAGGACTACCGGGCGTTCCCGTCGCCGGCCGGCGACGTGGACGTGATGTCCGCAGCGGTGAGCATCGAGATCATCCAGTCGTTCACGCTCATCCACGACGACATCATGGACGACGACGACATGCGCCGTGGCGTGCCGTCCGTCCACAACGAGTACGACCTCGAAACGGCGATCCTGGCGGGCGACACGCTGTACTCGAAGGCGTTCGAGTCGATGCTCGAAACCGGCGCGCCGGCGGACCGATCGGTGCGCGCGCTCTCTGAGCTGGCGACGACCTGCACGAAGATCTGCGAGGGGCAGGCCTTCGACATCGACTTCGAGGCGCGGGACGCGGTCGAGCCCGACGAGTACCTCAACATGGTCGAGCTCAAGACCGCCGTCCTGTACGCGGCGGCCGCGAGCGTCCCCGCGATGTTGCTGGGTGACGACGAGGCGGTCGACGCGCTGTACGGCTACGGCCTGGACATCGGTCGCGCGTTCCAGATCCAGGACGACCTCCTGGACCTGACGACGCCGAGCGAAAAGTTGGGCAAGCAGCGCGGGAGCGACCTCATCGAGGGGAAGAAGACGCTGGTCACGCTCCACGCGCGGCAGAACGGCGTGGACGTGGACGGCCTGATCGACGCCGACAACGTCGAAGCGGTCGACGAGTCGGACATCGAGGAAGCGCTCGCGGAACTGCGAGACGCCGGCAGCATCGAGTACGCGCGCGAGACGGCCCACGACCTGATCGCCAGCGGGAAACAGAACCTGGAAGTGCTCCCGGACAACGAGTCTCGGGACCTCCTCGGTGGCATCGCGGACTATCTGGTCGAGCGCGACTACTGACTGTCCCCCGGCGATTTTTCACGCGACGCGACCGCGAGGATTCGACCTGTAGAGCGGCGTTCGTTCGGAGACGAAACCCGTGTGAGTCAGTTGCGCGAGTCGGTCCGGAACGGCGGAGTTTTGGGGAGCGACGCGAAAGCGACTGCCAATGGACGACGAGCTTCGCGACAGCGTCAGGGAGGAAGCAGAGAAAAACGCCCTGTTCAACGCGCTCAAACACGAGAGCGATCCGCAGGTCGGGGCGATCATGGGACCGCTGATGGGCGAGAACCCGGAGTTCCGCGAACACGGGGACCAGATCGCCGGCGTCATCGCTCCGGTCGTCGAGGGAATCGCCGACATGTCCACCGAGGAGCGACGCGACCGCCTCGAAGAGCTCGACCCCGAACTGGTCGCGAAACTCGAGGCCGAAGACGAGGAAGACGACCAGGTGCTGCCGGACCTGCCCAACGCCGACGAGTACGAGACGATTCGGATGCGTGCGGCTCCGAATCCGAACGGGCCGTGGCACCTCGGCCACGCTCGCATGCCCTCGGTCATCGGGACGTACAAGGACCTCTACGACGGGGAGTTCATCGTCCGCTTCGACGACACCGACCCCGAGACGAAGCGACCGGATCTGGACGCGTACGACCAGATTCTCGACGCCATCGACTTCCTCGGGTTCGAGCCCGACGACGTCATCAAAGCGAGCGATCGGGTCGAGATCTACTACGACCACGCCCGCGAGTTGATCGAAAAGGGCGGCGCCTACACCTGTTCGTGCCCGCAGGGCGAGTTCTCGGACATGAAGAACTCGGGCGAAGCGTGCCCGCACCGGGACAAGGACCCCGAGACGAGTCGCGAGGAGTTCGAGGCGATGGTCGACGGCGAGTACGAGAGCGGCGAGATGGTCCTCCGCGTGAAGACCGACATCGAGCACAAGAACCCCGCGCTGCGGGACTGGGTGGCGTTCCGCATGATCGACACGCCGCACCCGCGCGAGGAAGCCGCCGAGTATCGGTGCTGGCCGATGCTGGACTTCCAGAGCGGCGTCGACGACCACCTCACCGGCGTCACGCACATCATCCGCGGCATCGACCTGCAGGACTCGGCCAAGCGCCAGCAGTTCGTCTACGACTACTTCGACTGGGAGTACCCGGAGGTCATCCACTGGGGCCACGTCCAGGTCGACGCCTACGACGTGAAGCTCTCGACGTCGACGCTCACGGAGAAGATCGATGCCGGCGAGATCGACGGCTGGGACGACCCGCGCGCCCCGACCATCGCCAGTCTCCGGCGGCGCGGCATCCGCGGCCAGGCCATCGTCGACGCGATGGTCGAACTCGGGACGTCGACCTCGAACGTCGACCTCGCGATGTCGGCCATCTACTCGAACAACCGGGACCTGATCGACGAGGAGACCGACCGTCGGTTCTTCGTTCGCGACGGCGAGCGCTTCGCCATCGAGGGCGGCCCGGACGCCGCGACGCCGCAGTTCCATCCGAACCACGAGGATCGCGGCACGCGCGACATTCCCGTCAGCGACGCCGTCCTGCTCGAGGAGGGCGACGTTCCCGCCGACGGCGAGCGCGTGTGGCTGAAAGGCTACGGCCCGGTCCGACGCTCCGGTGACGCACTCGAACACACCGACGACGACATCGACGTGGTACGAGCGGGCGACGTCGAGGTCGTCCACTGGGTCCCGGCCGACGAGAGTCGCCCGGTCCTGCTCCGGACGATGGAGGGCGACGTCGCGGGACACGCCGAACCGGGCATTACGGACTACGACGCAGACGACATGGTCCAGTTCGTCCGCGTCGGGTTCGCTCGCATCGACGCGCACGAGGACGACCGAACCGTGACCTACTACGCACACCCGTAGACCGGTCGAAACGAACCACAGACTCATTTTCTCGTCCTGCGTGCTCCGTACATGAACCGACGGACGTTCCTGGCGCTCAGTGCGAGCGGAACCGTCGGGTTCGCTGGCTGTGGCCGATACCAGGGGCCGTTGAACGTCTGGCCGAACCCGAGCGTCGTCGACCACTTTCGCGGCGACCCCCACGTCGAAACCATCGAACGCACGTTCGTTCTCGACGATGAACCGGATCGGTATCGAGCGGTCATCCGGAACGGCGGACACGGCGCAGCGGTACAGGTGGGACTGTACTGGGTGCCCGACACCAGTGTTTCGCCCAGCGGGTTGACTCGGACCGAACTGGCGTCAGCGGGGTTCACGAGGGCCGCGGCGAAAACGGTCCAGATACCGGCAGGCGAGCAGCGGGACGTCACGCTCCGAGGCAGGCAACCGACGAGCGCAAACAGCTATTACGTTTGGGTTCGAAATACGACGTACGGCGCGACGATCGCAAACGACGGTGGCACGGGACCCGTCGAGGCGAGGTTGCTCGACGCGACCGATCCGAGCGGGGCGCGGACGCTGGCAACGGAGACGGTGACGATCCCGGCGGAAGAGAGCCGGGACGTGTCGTTCCAGACGGCGGAAGAATTCGAATCGTTCAGGGTCGACGTTTCGACGACGGAAGGGTGATTCGCCGGACCGAACGCGTTCGGTCCGGTCAAATATTTAAGTACCTTGCCACGGAGATTACGGATAGGTACCAATGGCCATAGATCCAGAGTTCGAACAGAACCGCGAAGCGGTCGAGGAACACGACGGTCACCAGGTGTGGGGGCCGGTCGAGGAGCCCGAAACGCTCGGCATCCACGGCACGCACGTCGCCGTGGACTTCGACATCTGTCTCGCGGACGGCGCGTGTCTCGAAGACTGCCCGGTCGACGTGTTCGAGTGGGTAGACACGCCAGGTCACCCCGAGAGCGAAATCAAGGCGGACCCTGCCAACGAGGAACAGTGCATCGACTGCATGCTCTGCGTGGACGTCTGTCCGGTCGACGCAATCGACGTCGATCCCGGACGCGCTGGCCGCATTTGAGCATGTCTCTCTGGGTGGGATGTCGGTTTTCACCACGCCGTAGCAGCGGCAACCTGCGTGCCTGACCCCAAAAGCTGTAACACGTGAAAGACAAGCATCACATGGGACGGACTATGGTAGAGAGAGACAGCCAACCACATAGATAACTATGGACACAGTAGTTCTCACGAAAGGCGTTCCCGACTTCAGGGAGGGACAGGTATCGTTCGACGAAGACGGTCACCTCGAACGGGGGAAGACACCGACGGTGATGAACCCCAACGACAAGCACGCGCTCCGGGCCGCGCTCCAGACGAAAGTCCGTCACGGGGGGACGGTCAACCTCATGAGCATGGGGCCGCCCGGGTACAAGGAAGTCCTCCAGGAGGGGATGCGGGACGTCTACGCGGACGACCTGTATCTACTCTCCGACAGGGAGATGGGAGCGGCGGACACCTGGGCGACGGCGATGACGCTCGCGACGGGCCTGCAGAACCTCGAACAGGAACCGGACGTCGTGTTCGCCGGGTTCAAGACGGCCGACGGGGAGACCGGCCACACCGGGCCACAGGCCGAGTGGTGTATGGACTGGCCGCTCGTGACTCACGTCATCGCTCTCGACATCGACGAGGAGGAGGGAGTGTTGCGCGCCAAGCGGCTCGTCGAAGGTGACGTCAAAGAGATCGAGACGGTCGAGGCACCGCTCCCGTGTTTCGTCGTCGCCGATCCCGACTTCGAGCCGACGTATCGCAAAGCCGAGCACCGACTCCGGTACAAGGACCTCCGCGAAGAGACCCAAGAACGCGCCGAGGAGTACGAGGATTACCTGACGGTCTGGGACCACGAGGACCTCAATCTCGACCCGGACTACATCGGACTGGACGGCTCGCCGACCATCGTGGCCGGCGTCGACCCGATTCCGAAAGCCCCCTCAGAGCGGGAGGCGACGATGATCGACCCCAGCGACGAGGACGGAATGGCGTCAGTGTTCGAGGAAATGCAACCCTATGCGAGTGGTGACTGACCATGCCAGCAATCGACCCAACCGACCACGAGATCGCAGACCTCGGGCCGAAGATCAAGGACGTCGACGACGTCGAGGAACTCGAGGAGATGCTCGCCCTCGAAGAAGAGGGCGAAGACCGGGCGCCGGTGAAGCAACTGATCGAGAGTCGCATCGAGAAACTCTCGGGCGAAGACGAGGCGGTAGACCCGAGCGAGGTCGATCTCTCGGAACAGACCGTCGCCGACATCGCCAATCTGGTGCGCGACGTCGACGACGCCGACGTCCTGCGCGACATGCTCGAACGCGAGGAAGCGGGCAAGGACCGCTCGTCGGCGAAAGAACAGATCGAGAGCCGAATCGAGTCCGTCGAGGGCAGCGAAGACGAGGGCGAGGGTGAGGAACTGGAGTACGTTCCGCCCGAGGAGAAGCATCCGGAACTCGACCACCCCACCGCGGACAAACAGTGGGTCCACGCCATCGAGGACGGCGTCTACGAGGACATGTGGGTGTACTGCGAGACCCAGCAGGGCGACCTCATCGACGTGTCCAAGGAGATGCTCGGGAAGGCCCGGGATCTGATGGACCAGTACAACGACGACTACGACGCCGACGAGAACGTCGTCGCCGTACTGATCGGCGACTCCGTCGAGGAGCTGGCCGAGGAGTGTATCGCCTACGGCGCAGACGTCGTGGTGTACCTCGAAGACGACCGCCTGGAGCGGTTCCGCCACAAGTCCTACACCGAGATCTTCTGCGACATGGCGCGCGGTGCGGGCCATCCGTACGGTCGCGACGACCGAGAAGCGGAAGACTGGCGCGACTACGACGAGCCGCGCTACACGGTCTTCCCCGCGACGAACAACGGGCGCGACCTCTCGGCGCTGGTGCAGGGCGAACTCGACTCGGGTCTGGCCAGCGACTGTTCGGACCTGTTCATCGAGGAGGCGATGATCTCGAACCCGGCCAAGACGGGGAAACCCGGCGACAAGAAGGAGTTCGAGCGCATCCTGCACATGAAGCGCCCGGACTTCTCCGGGTTCGAGTACTCGACGATCCTCTGTATCGACAAGCCGTTCCGCGAGTTCCATCCGCAGGGCGCGTCGGTGATCCCGGGGAGTTTCGATCTGCCCGACCCCGACGCCGAGCGCGAGGGCGAGATCGTCGAACACGAGATGCCGCTCGACGACGACTGGTTCCGCGTCGACGTGACCGACTACGACCAGCTCGACAGCGGCGTCGACCTGTCGGGGAACGACGTCATCGTCGCGCTCGGCCGCGGGATCGGCGACGACCCGACGAAAGGCATCGAACTGGGCCTCGATCTGGTCGACCAGTTCGAGGAGGCCGACCTCGGCCTCTCGCGCGGGGTCATCACGGCGTCGTATCAGTTCGCCGGCCACGTCGAGCAGTACGTCGCCATGGACCGCCAGATCGGCGAGTCCGGACAGGTCGTCGAACCCGACGTGTACATCGCAGCCGGCATCTCCGGTGCGGTCCAGCACAAGGTCGGGATGGACGAGTCCGACACGATCATCGCGATCAACACCGACTCGGACGCCGACATCGTGGACTTCTCGGATTACTTCATCGAGGGCGACCTGTTCGACGTGCTGCCAGAACTGATCGAATCGCTGGAGAAAGGGGAACTGGACGTGAAAGCAATCGCGGACGGGCGGGGTGAGTCAGATGACTGACGAGTACGAACACTACGAAGCGATCGTCGTCGGGGCCGGTCCCGGCGGCGCAGCAGCAGCGGCAGCGCTCGCGAACAACGGCGTCGAGACGCTCGTCTTAGAGCGCGGGGTGGAAGCCGGCTCGAAGAACGTCTCCGGCGGGCTCATCTACGCGGAGGAGTCCGCGCCGTACACCATCGACGGCCTGTTCCCGGACTTCCGTGAGGAGGCGACCGAACGGCCCGCCGACGAGTACTACCTCCACAACGTCGCCGGCGACAAGGTCAAGACCGTGGACATGACGGACCTCCACCACACGGACACCGAGTGGTGCGATTCGGTCCTGCGCCGCCGGATGGACGGCTGGCTCGAAGACCGCGTCCACGAGAAGACGCGCGAGACCGGCGGTGGCCTCCTGACGGGGGTTCGAGTCAACGGGCTCCTGCGGGAGGCCGGCGAAATCGTCGGCGTCACGTTAGACGAACTCGATCCGATCAAAGCCGACGTCATCATCGCGGCCGACGGCGTCAACTCCGAACTCGCCAGGGACGCCGGCCTGATGGACTGGGACGAACCCGAAGAGTGGTTCCAGGGCGTCAAGGCCATCGTCGACATGCCCGACGGCGCCATCGAAGACCGGTTCGGAATCAGCGAGGACGAGGGCGAGGCCCACCTGTTCTCGGGCGACCTGTTCGAGGGCGTTCGCGGCGGTGGGCTCCTGTACACGAACGAGGACACCCTCTCGATCGGGACGGTCTTCCACCTCGACTCGCTCGTCGCCGAGCAGGCCGAACCCCACGAACTGCTGGACGCGCTGCTGACCCATCCGCTGCTCGCGCAGTGGCTCGGCGACGACTACGACGAGGTCGAGTACGGCGCGAAACTCGTCCCCGACTCGAAGAAGGTCGCCCATCCCTCGCCCCACAAGGGCCGATTGCTGCTCGTCGGCGACGCCGCCGGGCAGATGCAGGCCCAGGGTCCCATCATCAAGGGGATGAACCACGCCGTGACGGCCGGCGCGCTCGCCGCGGAGGCGTTCTCGGAGGCGCAAGCACGGGGCGACGAATCCAACGCCGGAGCGCTGTACGAGCAGAAGCTCAACACCGAGGGCGTCATGGACAAGCTCCGACCGCCGCAGTACCAGCTCTCGAGCGCCATCGCGGAGAACGAGCGCGTCACGTCCCTGGGCGAACGCGTCGTGAAGTCGCCGCTCGGCAGCGTCGGCATGCAGGTCGCCGAGATGACCGGCGTCCTCGAGTGGGGCTTCAACTCCCCGTTCGTGATGTCGATCATGCCGGACACGAAGCTCCCGTACGTGACGATTCCGACGGTGCTCGGAGAGAAGCTCGGGGACCGGATCACCGACGAGAACACCATCGAGACGCCGGACCTCGCCGATCGGATCGGCGACCTGACCTACGACGTGGGCGATCCGCACATCGAACTCGTCGACAACTCCTTCGCCGCGAGCGGGGACGCCGTGACGGCGTGTCCGGTGAGCGCCAAGGACTTCGGTGGCGGCTGTTACCGCGACGAGAAGGTCAAGACCAACGGCAGCGAAGAACACCTCGTCAGCCTCGACACGCAGCCCTGCGTGGAGTGTGGCACCTGCGCCATCGTCGCCGACACCCACTGGGAGCATCCCTCCGGTGGCAAAGGCGTCGAGTACAAGCAGGGCTGACGCAACGCGGTCGACACCAGGAATCACATGAGCGAAACCCCCTCGGCGTACGCCGACCGCATCCGTTCGCTGGCCCAGCAGTACCGGTCGGACCGGGCCGACTTCGAGCCGCCGGCCGATCCCCCCGCCCAAGAGCGGGCCATGGAGTACCTGCGCGAGGGGCTGGGTCCCACAGTGATGGTGTACGTCGACGCCCGCGCCAACGACTGGGGCGTCGAGTTCGCGGAGTGGGAGTTCGAACGACTCCACGAGACGCTTAACGGGTACCTCGAACTGTACACCCGCTGTTACGGCGTCGAGCACGACGCCGACTACACGGTCCGGAACGCCGCCGAGTTGCTCATCGACACGCACAACATCAAGGACGTCGCCGCGATGCTGACGCACGTCCCGGGCCGACCGGCACCAGCCGACGACTGACCCGCAGACCGGTTTTTCTCCCACGAAGGAAGTCCCCTATCCGGGAGCGAGCCGCTTCCCCGCCTACTGGTCGGTCCGTCTTCGAATCGCATCAACAGTTAAGTATCGTCAGATGGTAACGAGTGTCATGGAGCTTACCGAGCAGCTCGAGTTCGGGCACCGGGGTCGCAAGGACATCTACGACTACGTCGAGAGACACGGCAAGGTAGACCCGGACGGGACCCGGGAGGCCCTGCACATGGAGCCCCGCGAGTTCGGGCATCACGTGGCGATCCTCCGGCGCGACGGCGTGCTGGAGGAAACCGACGCCGGTCAGCTCCAGATTGCCTACGACGAGGCGGCCGAAGAGGAGTACCAGGAAGACGAGATCGAATACACGATTCGACAGGCTCGTCAGGAAGACATCAGTGGCCTGGTCGGCGTGATGCGGTCGGTCGTCGGCGACGGTTCGTACGTCATCGCGGAGAACATCGCGGACATGATCGACCACGAAGAGGTCCTGCTCCGGCACAACGAACTGGAGTCGCGGATGTTCTTCGTCGCCTGCGTGGACAGCGAGGTCGTCGGGTGGGTCCACCTGAATCACCCGGAGATCGAGAAGCTACGGCACACGGCGGAACTGACCGTCGGCGTGCTGGACGAGTACCGCCAGCACGGCATCGGGAGCCATCTCCTCCAGCGCGGTCTGGAGTGGGCGAACGCTCACGGCTACGAGAAAATCTACAACAGCGTCCCCTCGACGAACGAGAGCGCCATCGAGTTCCTGAAAGCACACGACTGGCACGAGGAAGCGCGTCGCCAGGACCACTACAAGATGGGCGGCGACTACGTCGACGAAGTGATGATGGAGATCGACCTGGAGTAGTCAGGGCAACTCCTCGTCGGCTTCCTCGAGCGGATCGGCAACGACCCCGTCTTTTTGCGACCAGCCCCGCGCGTGCCCCAGGCACACCTCCCGGTTCTCGGCCCACGGAATGTGTAGCATCACGGCCGCGCGTTCCTCACACCCCTCCTCGGTACAACTGACCATGTCCTAACTTCAGCGTCGCCGGTAAGGTGTTTTTCCCTCAGACGAACACGGCCAGCAGGAAGCCGAGGAAAAACAGCGCGGTCAACAGGACCTGGGCCACGGTCGACGCGAGCATCCCGATGGTCGTGTAGATCGCGGTTCGACCGCTCGCCTGTGGGTCTCCGGTCCGACTGAACTCGGCGAGGAAGACGACGCCAGTGACGCCCAGGAGAATACCGACCGGGCCGGCGACGAAAAAGAGTAGGAGCCCGACCAGCCCCGCGGCTGTCGCCGTCCTCGTCGACGCGCCGCCGACCTTCGCCGAGACGGCGCCGCCGAACCAGTCGAGCACGACGACCAGGAGCGCGAGCGAGGTCAATACCACGAGCACGAGCAGTGACGGATCGGAATAGCCGGTGTGCCACCAGTACAGGAACAGTCCCGAGAGCGAGAGCAGTGCGCCGGGGAGCAGCGGCACCGCGCTGCCAACCACGCCGAGCAGCGCCACTCCGAGTGCGACCCAGGTCAGCAGGTCTTTCCCGAGCACCGAGGCGAGCGGAACGACCGCGTCCATCATCGGTAGCGATCCACCTCCTCGTGAGCCACAGCGGTCCCGAACTCGTCGACGAGCGGTTCGAGCGCGTCACCGAGGGCGCGCATACACTGAGCGGTCGAGTGGAATTCCAGCGCGTCGGCAACGTCGTCCCACTGACGACTCTGCAGCGTCTTCAACACCAGGAGCCGTTCCTGGCGCTCGGACAGCGTCGAGGAATCGGACGCGAAGTACGTCACGGCGAGCCGGCGGTACGCGTCGGGGGCCATGTCGAACAGGCCGGGACCGATCGCGGCGCTTGCGACGTGGCGCCACTCCCACTCGGCGAGGTCGGGGTCGTACTCCCTGTCGACTGCCGAGAGCGTCGCCCGGACGACGTCCGGATCTGCGTCGGAGAGGGGATCGGCGAGGACGCCGCCGATGCGAGCGAGGAACTGCTCCGTGTGCCGATCGCAGAGGGCGCGGCCCGCGTCGCTCGTCGGGTCGAGCATGAGTGCGGAGTACTCGCCGCTGGTGTCGTTGCGGGTCGTCGAGAGGTGGACCGGCGTGTAGCCGTTCGCCGCCCAGAACCGGACGAGCGACGGTGTCGCGCCGTAGCCGACGCCCAGCCAGTCCACGTCGTCGGCGAACTCCTCGCGAACCGCGCCGAGCAGGGCCGACCCGAGCCCGCGCGAGCGGACGGCGTGATGCGTGGCGATCCGGAGGACGCGCAGCCCCACGGGACTGCCAGCGGACTCGTCGCGGAGTTGCGTGGTGAGCACGTCCGGCAGCATGTTCCCGCGAATGCGACCGCCGTCGTACATCTCCGCGCGCGTCTCGGCAGACAGGTCGCCCTCTCGCGCCAGGAGCGCGACCGAGACGACGTGTCCGTCGAACAGGAGTGCCCGGACAGTGACGTTCGGGGCGTCGAGGAGTCGTGCGAGGTCGTCGGGTTCGGTCCGGTAGTGGGCCAGGACGAGCAACCCGAACACCTCCCCGAGCAGTTGCTCGTCTGCCAGGAGGTCGGCAGTGGTGAGGTCGGCGTACTCGACGGCGTCGGGAGTCGCGGATTCGACGACCTGTGCGACCGCCGGGCGGGCATCGAGCAGGAGTGCGCGGAACGCCCAGACTTCGACGGGGTCGCCGCCGGCGTATCTGATCGGCTCGTCGAGCGTGATCTCGGTCACCTCGTGGTCGCTCTCGTCGAGCCTGTCCCGGAACCGGACCGAGAATCCGCGACCCGCCCCTTCGTAGCCGTGGATGGTCGTCGTGAACGCGACGGCCGGCGCGGCGAGGAACGATTCGAGAACCCGGACGGGTAGCGCGGCCGCCTCGTCGACGACGACGACGTCGGGATCGTCCGGGAGAGTGACCGCGTCCGTCGCTCGCAGGAATCGGACTCGCCCATCGTCGGTTCTGAGGTCACGAGGGGCAGCCTCGTCTGGCACGTCGATCCCCTCGGCCTCGAATCGTTCGCGTGCACGGGCGAATACCTCTGCCGCGTTGCGGTACTGGGGCGCCGTCACGAGCACGTCGCGGCCGTCGAGTGCCAGCGCTGCCGCGGCCAGCCCTGCAGCGCTCGATTTGCCGCGGCCGCGGTCGGCCTCCACGACGAGCGCATGTCCGTCGTCGCGAAGTCGCTCGAACGCCTGCACGGCCGCGACCTGGTCGTCGGTCACGCACGCGTCGAACACGTCCTCTGGGAAATGAGTCGCTGCCGGCCGTGAGATCGCCCCACTGTCCGGTCGCCAGCGCGGGGCCGGGTTCGTCAGCCCGTCGCGGACGACCGTCCGCTCGTCGGCGTCGACGACCGCGATCCCAGGGTGGACGCGGAGCGTCTCGACGAGTCGCGAGCGGAAGTTGCCGGCCACGTCCTCGATCGTCGCCGGTGGGACCGCCAGCGTCTCGTCGAACTCGTCGCGGTGTCGCGGCCACTCGTCGAGCGGCGGCGCGAGCAAGACCAGGAGACCGCCGCCGTCGACGGCGCCGACGGCCCGGCCGAGCGCGTTCGGTCGGCAAGCGCCGTGGAGGTCGAGCACGATAGCCGCCTGCGTTCGACCCAGGAGGTCGCTGGACTGGCTCACTGAGAGGCGCTCACAGGGAAGAATCCGCTCCGGGCCGACGACGGTGGACTCGGCCACCGGGACGTCGGCAGCGTCGATCGCGTCGGCGACGGCTCCACGAGTGGTAGCCGGTGAACCGGTGAGCACCAGCAGCCGACGTTCGTTCGTCGCCTGCGCCTCGCTGCGGAGCGCAGCGACGACCTCCTCCAACATACTCGGCCAGTGGCCGTCCGGCCCTTTGGATGTGCCGGTCGCTCAGAGGCGGCATCTCCCCGCGTTTTTTGCCCGTGAGCCGCGTGCAGCCAGCTATGCCCACCCTCCACACGCCACTTTGTGCGGCGGTCGGTATCGACTATCCGATCGTCCAGGCACCGATCGGGAGCGTCTCCTGTCCCGAACTCGCCGCCGCCGTCTCCGACGCCGGCGGCCTCGGGATGCTCGCGGTCACCTGGCGAGATCTCGACGAGACGCGGACAGTCATCGAGGAAACCCAGGCAGCCACTGACGCCCCTTTCGGCGTCAATCTCGTGTTGGACCCGGAAGCACGTCAGCGGCCGACGGCGGACCACCTGGACGCGTGTCTCGACGCGGGCGTCGAAATCGTGTCGTTCGCGTTCGGCGACGGCTCGGCGTACGTCGACCGGGTCCACGACGCCGGCAGGCTCGTGATGCAGACCGTCGGGTCCGTCGCCGAAGCCGAGACGGCGATCGACGCAGGCGTCGACGTACTGGTCGCCCAGGGGTGGGAAGCCGGCGGGCACGTCCAGAGCGACGTCGCGACGATGCCGCTGGTCCCGCAGATCGCAGACGCAGCGGCCGAGGACGACGTTCCGGTCGTCGCAGCGGGCGGTATCGCCGACGGACGCGGCGTAGCCGCAGCGCTCGCACTCGGCGCGGACGGCGCCTGGCTGGGCACGCGCTTCGTCGCCGCCGAGGAAGCGGCCGCCCACCAGGAGTACAAGCGCAGCGTCGGCCAGGCCCCGTCCGAAGCCACCGTTCACTCACAGCTGTTCGACAAGGGGTGGCCCGGGACCGACCACAGGACGCTACGCAACAGTACGGTCGAGGACTGGATCGCGGCCGGGAAACCACCGGCAGGGGATCGGCCCGGCGAGGACGAGACGGTCGCGAGCGACGCGGCTGGCAATCCCGTCGAGCGCTACGGCGACGATCCGCCGCTTCCGGACATGGAGGGGAACGTCGAGGCGCTCCCGATGTACGCGGGTCAGAGCGCGGGACTGGCGACTGACGTGCTCCCCGCTGATGAGATCGTGTCGACGCTCGTCGACGAAGCCCGTGAGGCAGCCCACACGCTGGGCGAGCGAACGAGTGGATAGGCGGAGACAGTGGGGACCACTCGCGACCCGATGGTCCCCAGGCATGTGCGGAGTTCTGACACGCCCTTTTCGGCATCGAAAGCGCTTTTAGCAGGGCATGGTTCAATGACGGATACAGCCTGCGCGGGGTTGATGATGCTCCTAGCCTCTTAGGACTACATCGGGCCGGCTGTAACTCAGCACCGGATGCAGCCGACTCCTGTCGGCGGCAACCGAGACCGGGTTACAGCCGGCCCTCCAGGCGGGGGAGCGCGAGCCCACGCGCGGGAGGTGAACAACCAATGCCAGTATACGTTGATTTCGATGTCCCAGCGGATCTCGCTGAGGACGCCCTCGAGACACTCGAGGTAGCACGAGACACGGGTAGTGTAAAGAAAGGAACGAACGAGACGACCAAAGCAGTCGAACGCGGGAACGCAGATCTCGTTTTCGTCGCGGAGGACGTTCAGCCGGAGGAGATCGTGATGCACCTCCCCGAGCTGGCCGACGAGAAAGAGGTTCCGTACCTCTTCGTCGAGTCCCAGACTGACGTCGGTCACGCCGCCGGTCTTGAAGTCGGCAGCGCCGCTGCAGCCATCGTCGATGCGGGCGAGGCGAGCGGCGACGTCGACGACATCGCCGAGAAACTCGAGGACCTCCAGTAGGTGGTTTAGATGAGTGCAGAGGAATCTGAAGGCGACGGCGGTTCGACGCCCGCGGAGGTCATCGAAGTCGTCGGCACGACCGGGATGCATGGCGAGGCCATGCAGGTCAAGTGTCGAATCCGCGAAGGCGAGAATCAGGGGCGTATCATCACGCGGAACGTCCTCGGGCCAGTCCGCGAGGGCGACGTGCTGCAGCTCCGCGAGACTGCCCGTGAGGCAGACCAGATCGGAGGACAATAATGCCACGAACGCGCGAGTGTGACTACTGCGGGGACGACATCGAGCCCGGAACGGGCACGCTGCTCGTCCTCAACGACGGATCGACCGTCGATTACTGCTCCTCGAAGTGCGAGAAGAACGCGGACCTCGGTCGCGAACCGCGCGACGTCGAGTGGACCGAGTCCGGCCAGGCCGCCGGTGGCCAGACCGTCGAGAGCGAGGAGCCAGCCGAATCGGAACCGGAAGAGACCGAGGAAGCGGACGAATCCGAAGCCGCACCCGACCTCGAAGAGGCCGAGGAGGCCACCGAGGACGAAGCGGACGCTGCGGAGGCCGACGACGAGGCCGAGGAAGCGGACGCCGACGAGGGTGACGCCGAGGACGAGGACGAAGAGGAGGCTGAGGCGTGAGCAACGACGAGCGGACGTTCGTCATGGCTAAGCCCGACGCCGTTCAGCGCGGCCTCGTCGGGACGATCATCAGCCGCCTGGAAGAACGCGGTCTGAAGCTGGCCGGCGCGAAGTTCATGCAGATCGACGAGGAACTCGCCAACCAGCACTACGCGGAACATCAGGACAAGCCGTTCTTCGACGAACTCGTCGCGTTCATCACGTCCGGACCCGTCATGGCGATGGTCTGGGAAGGTGCCGACGCGACGCGGCAGGTCCGCCAGATGATGGGCGCGACCGACCCCAAAGAGGCCCAGCCGGGCACCATCCGCGGTGACTTCGGTCTGGACCTCGGCCAGAACATCATCCACGGCTCCGACCACGAGGACCCCGGTGCCAACGAGCGCGAGATCGACCTGTTCTTCGACGAAGAGGAACTCGTCGACTACGAGCGCTCCGACGAACCCTGGGTCTACGAGGACGCGTAAGCCGCCGACGCGCGACCGCTGTTCGTGTCGCGCGCGGCGTCGTCCGAACGCGGACCCGTACTCACGAACCTGCGATTTTCATTTTTTCGTCGTCCAGCACCACGACTGCAGCCTCGGCTGGGTCCGACATCGCCGCGTGCTCCCCGTCGTCCTTCCCGAGCGACGGGTCGGAAGGTATATGCAAATCGAATGGGGAGCAGAGGTATGACCTGGCGGCCAGGGCGTCGGTTCCGCGACGACGACCGCGGAAAGATCGTGTTGCAAGTGCCGCTCGGCGCGGAGACGCTGTTCTCGTCGCTCGTCGCTGCGGTGGTGGGCCTCCCACTCGTCGCCGCGCTCGCCGGCTCGATCTCCCGGCGCGAGCACGCGTTCAAGTACGTCTACACCGGAGCGGCAGCGCTCGTGGCGGTGTTCACGCTCACCGGGACGATGCAGTTCGCCCCTCACTGGACGATCGCTGGAATCCTCGCGGTCCTCACCGCGATCGCGGGGCACGTCTGGCAGTTCCGCCACGACAGACTCGGGTTCGTCATCGTCGGCCTGATTTACCTCACGCCCGTGTTGCTGGCGTACGTCCTCCTCTTCCAGGTCGTCGGGGCCGTCCTGTAATCGCCTCCGAGTTTTATACGACGCGCCCACCAAGGAGAGGGTATGCCCGGCATCACCTACGAGGACTTTCTCGACCTGGCGTACGACCCCGCCGCCGACGAACTCGTCTGTGAGTTCGCCATCGAGCCGGCAACGGACATGGACATGGAAGCGGCCGCCAGCCGCGTCGCCTCCGAGAGTTCGAACGGCACCTGGGCGGAGCTCCAGGTCGAAGGCTCGATCACCGACCTGTCGGCGACGGCCTGTGCTATCGACGAGGAGCGCGGCCGGATCACCGTCGCGTACCCGGACGAACTGTTCGAACACGGCAACATGGCGCAGGTGCTCTCCTGCATCGCGGGGAACATCATGGGGATGAAAGCGGTCGAGCGGATTCGCCTGCTCGACTGCGACTGGCCCGAGCCGCTGGCCACGTCGTTCCCCGGTCCCCAGTTCGGAACGAACGTCCGCCAGGACATCTTCGATGCCGGCGACCGGCCGATCACGGCGACGGTCCCCAAGCCGAAGGTCGGCCTCTCGACCGAGCAGCACGTCACCGTCGGCGAGGAGGCCTGGACCGGCGGCCTCGACCTGCTCAAAGACGACGAGAACCTCACCGACCAGGAGTTCAATCCCTTCGCCGACCGCCTCACGGAGAGTCTGGCCGCCCGCGACCGCGCCGAGGAGGAGACGGGTGAGACCAAATCCTACCTCGTGAACGTGACGGCCGACACCCGACGGATGCTCGAACGGGTCGACATGGCCGCGGAACACGGCTGCGAGTACGTGATGGTCGACGTCATCACGACCGGCTGGGCGGCCGTCCAGCGCGTCCGCGAGCGCTGTGAGAAGCACGGGCTCGCGATCCACGCCCACCGCGCCATGCACGCGGCCTTCGACCGTATCCCCACCCACGGCGTGTCCATGCGCGTCCTGGCACAGATCGGTCGGCTCTGTGGCGTCGATCAACTCCACACCGGCACCGCAGACCTTGGAAAGCTCGAAAACGAAGACACCGTAGGCATCAACGAGTGGCTCTACAGCGATCTCTACGGGATGAACGACGTGCTCCCGATGGCCTCCGGTGGGTTGCACCCCGGCCTGGTCCCGGAACTCGTCGACCGCGTCGGGACCAACATCGGCGTCCAGGCCGGTGGCGGCGTTCACGGGCACCCCGACGGAACGCACGCCGGCGCGAAAGCGCTCCGGGCAGCCGTCGACGCGGCCACTGCCGGTCAGGACATCCACGAGAAGGCCAAGGCGGTGCCCGAACTGGCGACCGCGCTCGAGAAGTGGGGCACGGAGACGCCGCGATAACCCGGTCCAGCGCTATCGGTCTGCAAGCGTCGACTCGACGCGCTCCCAGGAGAGATCGGTGCGCGCCCCGCACTCACTGGCAGCAAGTGCGCCACAGGCGTTCGCGACAGCCAGCGCGCGCTCGTAATCAGGGCGTGTCGGCGTCTCGTCGTCCAGCATCGACGCGATGAAGCCGCCGGCGAAGGCGTCACCGGCACCAGTCGTGTCGACGGCGTCGACCGGGAAGCCGTCGTGATTGGCGTACTCGCCGTCGGGCGTCAGCACTTCCGCGCCGTCGCCGCCGTGTTTGATCGCGATCACCCTGGCGAGGTCTTCGATCGGTCCGAAGTGCTCCTCGATAGCCGTCGTCGCTTCGCGTTTGTTCAGGAAGACGAGATCGGCGAGCGACAGGGTCTCGGCGTAATTGCGAGCGTGGATTCGTCGGCCGGGATCGAAGCTGACGGAGAGGCCGGCCTCGCTGGCGCGTGCTGCGAGCGACGCTGCGGTCTCGGGGTCCTGACTCGTGAGGTGGAGGTGGTCAGCGGCGGCGAGCGCGTCGTCGGAGAGGTCGGTCGCGTCGAAGGACTCGTTCGCGCCGTCGTTGCCGAGCACCATGAGTTCGCCGTCAGTGTCGACGACGAGGTACTTGACGGCCGTCTCGCCCTCGACGGTCACCAGCGGCGCGCAGTCGACGCCGGCCTCGGAGAGCGCTCGTCTCGCGAGATGACCGTTCTCGTCGGTCCCGACGCTCCCGAGCAGCGCCGTCGGGACGTCCAGCGCGGCCAGCGCGCAGGCGACGTTCGAGGCGCTCCCGCCGCCCGACTGCTGTTGCTCCGTGATGGACGCTTCGCCGTCGGCGGCCGGGAGGTGGTCCACGCGGAGGGTCACGTCCCAGTTGACGTGGCCGGCACAGATGACACGAGCCACAACTGGTTCAATTCGGGAGACGGAGGTAAATAGTTCGCCCCCACGCCGTCAGAAATCGTCGGTCTCCCAGGGGTCATCAGTTCCCTCACCGAACATATCGCGCATCAACGTCACGATGCTCTCCGGTGGGAACTGGCCGCGCTCGGTGACGATGGCGTCCATGTAGCGGGGTGGCGTCACGTCGAACGCCGGGTTCAACACCTCCAGCTCGCCGACGTCCGAACGGTCCTGCTCGCTGATGACTTCGCTCTCGTCGCGCATCTCGATTTCCACTGTGTGGCCGGTCAGCGTGGCCGGATGGAGCTTGATCGTCTGCGCGGCGGTCATGATGGGGACACCACGCTCGCGGGCCAGCACGGCGAGCCCGCTCGTCCCGATCTTGTTGATGACGGAGCCGTCGGCAGCGATCGAGTCTGCACCGACCAGCACGTGGTCGGCCTCGTCGAGATACCGGCGGGCGGCGCTGTCGACGACGAGCGTCACCGGCACGTCCATCTCGCGGAGCGCGGCGGCGGTGATGTGTCCCTGGTTGCGCGGCCGCGTCTCCTTGACGATGGCCGACAGCTCTTTGCCCTGCTCGACTGCGGCTTCGACGCAGGCCAGCGCGTCCGTCGAGTGACAGTGGGTCATAACGGTGTCGCCGTCGCGGAGTCGGTTCGCGCCGATCCGGCCCAGGTCGTCCTGTGCACGTTCCAGTTGTGAGCGGAAGCGGTCGGCGGCGGCGACGGCCGAGGCCCGCAACTGTTCGACCGACTCGCCGTCCATCTGCCGGAAGACGAACCGGAGCGCGTTCGGGAGACTGACGGCGGTCGGACGCGTGTCGTGGAGTGTCTGCGCGGCCGCGCGCATCTCGGCCACGAACGCTGCCGGCGACTCCGCGTCGCTGGCTTCCGCCTGCGTCGCCAGGGCGTCGACGACGGCACGTGCGATCGTCGCCGCCCCCCGCGTCTCCATCGTCGCGATGTCCTCGGCGACCGCGTCGACCTCCTGATGTACGTCCTGACTGCCCATGCCGCTGTGGTAGTCGGTCCCGCGACAAAAGCGGCGGGGCTCGATGCTCCGTGAAGGACAGTTTAGCTATCGCCCGATCCCGGAGGAACGAATGGCTACGCTGACGGCCGGCCCCGTGCTCGTTGGCTCCACCGGACATCGTCTTCCTGTTCGCGGCCAGTACGGCGCTCATGTCGCCGGTCGGCTACCAGACCAACCTGTTCGTCTACGGCCCCGGTCAGTACGAGTTCCGCGACTTCGTCCGCGTTGGTCGCCTCATACAGTTACTCCTCGCGGTCGTGACGACCGTCGGCATCGTTGCCTTCTGGGGACTCTGAAGACGGGACGAGCACACCGACTCCCACGGTCTCAGCCCGGGCGACGACTGTCTCAGGTCGGCGGGCACGGGTCGGGATTCCCAGTCACCGAGAGTTCGCCGACCGGTATTTAACTGTCGAGAGAGACCGTGTCGTATGGAGATCCGCGAAGCGACGGCGGCGGACGCGGGCGACGTCAGGCGAATCGTCCGGCGTTCACTGACCGAATCGTACGGCGACATCATCGACGAGGAGACGAGAGACGCGGCCGTCGACGGGTGGTACGGCGACGACGCCGTCGAGAGCCTGTGTCACGACCTCGACGTCCTCCTGCTGGTCGCCGAGGTCGAGGACGACCTCGCCGGGTTCGCCCAGAGCGAACTCGTCGACCACCGCACGACGGTCGGCGAAATCCAGTGGCTGCACGTCGATCCGGCGTATCGCGGCCAGGGCGTCGCCGAACGGTTGTTCGAGGAGACGGTTTCGGAGCTCAGCGACGAGGGCGCCGAGCATCACGAGGGGCTCGTCCTCGCTTCCCACGACGCCGGCAACGCGTTCTACACCGAGCGCGGATTCGAACTGGTCGACACGCGATCGGTCGAAATCGCCGGCGAAACGTACACCGAGAACGTCTACAGCGACATCGAGCCGGCCGAAAACGTCGTCCAGCCGGAGACGACCGCAGACGGGAAGACGCTGTACGTCGATTACAGCGAACGGGCTCGCGGGAGCAAGGGACCGTTCTACGCGGCCTACACGTCGCGGGACTGCGAGTCGCGATACGGCTGGTTCTGCGCGAACTGCGCCTCGTTCGACACGGCCATGGACCCGATGGGGCGCATCGTGTGCAACGAGTGTGACAACCAGCGCAAAGCGACGCGGTGGGACGCGGCCCACATCTGAGAAGGACGTTCGGCCTCAGTCGTCCGCCGGTTGGGCATTGACGGCGAGCACGGGCATATCGGCGTGCCGAATGATTCGCTCGGTCGTGCTCCCCAGCAGATACCGGCTGAGGCCGGTCCGTCCGTGCGTCCCCATCGCGATCAGGTCGACGTCGTTGCCGTCGGCGTACTGCATGAGGTCCTTCGCGGGGACGCCCTCGCGGACCTCGGTGGACACGTCGAGGCCGGCGGCTCGGGCGCGCCCGGCGATTACCTCCGTGGCGTCCTCGCCTGCCGATTCGAACCGTGACGCGAGTTCGGTCGGCGTAGTGAGGCTCGGACTCGCGGCGAGATCACCGAGATCGACGACGTTGACGGCGTGAACGCGAGCGTCGGCTCGTTCTGCGATCGCGAGTCCGTGATCGATAGCCACGGAGGCGTATTCGCTCCCGTCGGTCGGAATCAGGACGTTGTCGTACTCTCCGGGTGCAGCATGCGAGCCAGCCCGGACTGAAAGCACTGGGACGTCGGCGTGCCGAACGACGTGCTCCGTCACGCTCCCCGTGACGTACCGATCCAACCCCGTGCGGCCGTGCGTTCCCATGGCGACGAGATCGACGTCGTGTGACGCCGTGTATTCGAGGATCGATTCTGCCGGTTCTCCCGTGACGACGTCGGTCTGGAGGCGGTCGGCATCGGTCGCGACTGCTTCGACCGATTCGATCGCGTCCTCACCCGCTGCTTCGAGATGGGTAACCAGGTCCTCGTCTGCGTCCGCTTCGTCGAACGGCCCGGTTGCGCCGTCCACGTCGACGACGGTGAGGACGTGGACGGTCGCGTCGAACAGGCGTGCGAGCGCCAGCCCGTGTTCGGCCGCCTGGACCGCGTGTTCGCTGCCATCAGTCGGAACGAGAATAGTATCGTACATCGTCTTGGGACGTAGTTCGTGTTCCACCCGTTTAAATCGGAATACCCGTCCTCACTGCCTGGAAATCCCACCGTCGACTGACGAAACCTGGCTGCCGACCCCGATCGGCCGGTTAGAAGATCGGTTCAGATACATAAAACTACCCCACAACTGCTGGTTCAGTAACTGGTCTGGAAGATTATTGACGCAGACGGTCGTCGACGCGAGTACAGAGGTCGACACAGATCGGGGGTCCGTGAGTCGAGCGACTGCTACAGACAGCGCGTCGTCAGGGCCCGCTCGTGACGTGTCCCATCCAAACCATGTCAGCCCTGATACCCCTCACGAGTCCCGCCAGAGTCATCGAGCGGGCCAACGACCCGCCGGTGCCGCGACCGGCAGCGACGACGCTCGGTGGATCGGCTGACACCCTTCCATCCCGCTACCAATGCACAGAGTACTCGCCCTCCTGCTCGTTGCAGGGTTGACGGTTACCGCCGTCCCGCTTGGGACGGCAAGCGCACAGAACACGACCGCCGCGTCGACGTACGTCGCGGTCTCGAACGTGACGACGTCTCCGGAGAATCCAGCGCCGGGGGAGTCGGTTACCATCGAACCGACGATTCAGAACCTCCGAGACAGCAGCGACGTGGTCGAGGTCAACGTGATCACAGTCCGGAGTGCCGGTGGGACCGAACTGGTCCGACTCACCGACGCCGGGAACGTCGCCCCCGACTCGTCGCTGTCGGTCCCGTTGACGACGACGTTCGAGACCCCCGGAACGAAACAGCTTCGCATACACGTTATCGGGGAGAAACCCGACGGCAACAGCGTCCACGTGCGGTACCCAGTCACCGTCTCCGTCGAGGATCATCATCCGCAACTGGACATGGAGGCCAACGAGACGGCGGCCGGCACCGAAGGGACCGGGACGATCACGGTCGCCAACGGCCTCTCGACCACGGCACAGAACGTCAACGTCCGCCTCACGAGCGAGCGTCTCCAGCTCGCCGACGATCGGTTCGTCGTCCCGTCGATGGAGAGCGGCGAATCGACGACCGAATCCTTCGAGTTCGAGGCCGAGTCGGCGGGGAGCTACCCGCTGACGGCGACGATGCGATACCGGGTCGACGGCAGTGCTGAACGCGTCGTCGAAGAGACGATCACGGTCGACGTCGAACGGCTCCGCGACAACGTCCTCGTCGAAGCGACGACGCCCGAACGGGGGACCTCGACGATCGAAGTGGACGTGCTCAATCGAGGGAACGTCCCGATCGAGAACGTGACCATCAGCGGCGAGTCGGCGAACGCGACCGTTCCCTCGAAGCTCATCTCGGAGGTATCGGACGGCGAGTCGGTGACGCGACGCGTGAACGCGACGATCACCGGCTCGACTGCAGACGTGACGATGGCCGCAAATTACGACGTCGGCGATCAGCACCGGCAGGCGAGGGACGCGGTGCGGATCAAATCGGTTCCCGGGCGGATCGAACTGACGGGCGTGAACGTGATTCGCGAGAACGGTCGGCTTCGCGTGACCGGGAGTGCCAGCAACGTCGGCGCAACGGTGGCAGACGGCGTCATCGTGCGAGTCGCAGACACGGAGACGGTCTCGCCCGCACCGCCAAGTCGCGAGTACTTCGTCGGGAGCGTTCCCGAGAGCGATTTCGTCTCCTTCGACGTCTACGCGCGCACGACGGGGAACGTCTCCGCGATCCCACTGACGGTCTCCTATCGAGCGAAAGGCACCAGCTACAATCGAACGGTTTCCGTGTCGACGGCCGGCAGCGTCGGCAACAGGACGGCACAGCCGGTCAAATCGTCGTCTGGTGGCTTGCTCGTGCCGGCGATCGGTGGTCTCGTCGTGCTCGTCATCGGTGCCGTGGTGTTCCGGTCGTGGAGGGCGGGTCGTGCCGGTACTTGAGACACAGGGCGTCGTCAAGCGCTACGAGAGCGGCGCCGGGACGCTGACGGCTCTGAAAGGGATCGACTTCGCCATCGAACCCGGAGAGTTCGTCTCGATCATGGGCCCGAGCGGTAGCGGCAAGTCCACGCTGTTGAACATCCTCGGCCTGCTGGACGTTCCCTCGGAGGGACGCGTTCTCCTGGACGACGAGGACGTCACCGACCTCACGGATCGGCGGCGCACCCACGAGCGACACCGCACCATCGGATTCGTCTTCCAGCAGTTCTACCTGTTACCGACGCTGACGGCCGTCGAGAACGTCACGGTCCCCCGGATGTTCGACCGCGAGTCGGGGATCGAGGAGACGGCACGTGACCTCCTCGAACGCGTCGGGTTGAGCGACCGGATGGACCACCGCCCAACCGAACTCTCCGGCGGGCAGAAACAGCGGGTCGCGATCGCCAGGTCGCTCATCAACGACCCGCGCGTCGTCCTGGCGGACGAGCCGACTGGCAATCTCGACAGGGAGACTGGGGAGCAGATACTCGAAGAGTTCACCCGCGTCACCGAGGACGGCGTCGCCGTCATCGCGGTCACCCACGACGAGCAGGTCAACGACTACGTCGATCGGACGGTCGAACTCGTCGACGGGGTGATGACGACGTGATCGGTCGGTTGCTCCCGGCGGTGAAGATGGCGAGCCGAAATCTCACGCGGACGAAGGTCCGGTCGGTCCTCGCAGCCCTGGGGATCGTCATCGGCGTCGTCGCGATCGCCTCGCTCGGGATGTTGGGCGCGTCGCTCCGTCAGCAGGCGACCCAGGACCTCGGGAGCATCGGCGACCAGCTCGTCGTGTATCCGAGCAGTGACTCCGGTGAGTACGAGCCGCTCACCGACCGCGAAGTCAGGGAGATCGAACGGGTTGCGACGGGGGCGACGGTCGTTCCCCTGCGTCGTCAGCAACACTCCGTCAGCTTCGGTCGCCAGGAATCACACATGTCGGTCTACCGGATGGCGAAACCAGGGGCCCCCTACAGCGCCAATATGGGGCGCGTCCCGGACCCGCTGCGGAGCGGTGCCCTCGTCGGCTCGGAAACTGCCGAGCAGTTCGACCTCGAACCCGGGAACACGATCGCCGTCAACGGGTCGACGTACCGCGTCAGAGCCGTCCTCGAAGAACAGAGCTCGTACAGTCCGGTCGATCCGAACGACGCGATCATCCTGCCGTTCGATCACTCGAACCGGAACTACAGCCAGGTTATCGTCGAGGCGGCGAGCGGACAGGACGCGAACGCTACGGCGATGTCGATCAAGGGACAGCTCAACCAGCGCGAACGGACCGTCTCCGTGTTCGAGATGTCGAGTTACACCGAGCAGATCAACAGCTTCTTCGGCTTCCTCAACGTGTTCCTGCTCGGCGTCGGGTCGATCTCCCTGCTGGTCGCGGGCGTCAGCATCCTGAACGTCATGTTGATGAGCACGGTCGAGCGACGCGAAGAGATCGGCGTGCTCCGGGCCGTCGGGTTCCAGAAGCGCGACGTGTTGAAGATCATGCTGACCGAAGCGGCGCTGCTGGGCGTGTTCGGCGGCGTCGTCGGCACGGTACTCAGCGTCGGCATCGGCGCATTGGTCGCGAACGTGGCGATTCAGGACCCGTCGATCGTGCTCGACGCGTCGAATCTGCAGTACCTCGCGTTAGCGTTCGGGTTCGGCGTCGGAACGAGCGTACTCAGCGGCCTCTATCCGGCCTGGAAGGCAGCCAACGAACATCCCGTCGAAGCGCTCCGGGGCTAACGGCCTTCGGTCGGTTTCTGGTCACGCCTGACGGCCGAAACCGATACACGGCCGAGCGGCGAACCTCGACGTACGATGACGGAAGGCCCTCCACCCACTCCGGCCGAGTCGGATCGTTCCCGTGATACCCCGCGCTCCGTCGTCGACGCCTGGGTCCGAGCCGCCGATTTCGGACTGGCTGTAAACAGGACGGCAGCTCGGGGGATGGCCGCGTCGCTCCGGACCGGCGCCGCCCTCACGGAGTTCAACATCGACCTCACGCGAGATACCGTTCGCATCTTCACCGAGGCAAACGAGCAACTCGTTCCGCTGTCCCCGCAAGCCGCCGACGCAGTGGCGAACGCTCTCGACGAGGCGATCGCAGCCGTCGAAGCGTCGACAGCAGACTCGTCACGCGCCGTGGCCGACGACCTGCTGAGTGGCGTCGACAGTGCCGAAGCCGCGACGACGCTGCAGCGGAACGTGCAGTACGCAATCGCAGTCCAGTTGCTCGGCATCGAACCGACGACCGACGATCACGCGGAACCGATCCGAATCGAACTCACCGACAGCGGAGATTCCCGGATGGACTCGTGAGCAGCTATCGACGAGGCAGGTGAGACGTCCTGAATATATTGATAGGGCTGATGTTCCAGGTTAGTGACTGACGCAATGGACTCGCAAGTCGCCTTCGACCACACCAATTTGTAACTTCGCACACCCATCTTCGGAATATCGAAGATGATACTGGCTACCGCCACAAAATCGCAAGACAGAACCGCTACAATACGGGTATTTACACAGCGTGAAAACACTGTTCTGGTGCCGAAAGGGCCGAACACAGTCACAGAACTGAAATAAACACTCTGACACCTTTATATCCAAATCCTCACAAGTTGAGGTCGTCATGCAGGTACGCGAACTGCTTCACGACGACGACGCAGTCAGTCCGGTCATCGGGGTCATCCTGATGGTCGCGATCACGGTCATCCTGGCCGCAGTCATTGCCTCCTTCGTGCTCGGGCTCGGGGGGTCGACGAACAAGACGCCACAGGCGAAGTTCTCGTGGGATTATAACTCCTGGGAAGACGACTCGTATGGGAACCTTACCGTAACGCACGATGGTGGTGCCACAATCAAGGCAAGCGAACTGGTCGTGCGCGGACAGAGCATTAATTCATCAGGTAAAAGTCTAGGTACTGGTTCTGGTGATATCTTCCCAGCAGCAAGTGTTGTAGAGAGCGCTGACACGAAGTGGAGCACGGCAACGAGTAACGGAGCAGCTACGACGAGTAGTGAGAAGGGCGGCGACAGTGCCGTCGTCTCCGGCGACTACATGAAGGTCTGGGTCAACAACGACTACGACATCCGCCTGGTCTACGAGTCCTCGGAAGGCGACAACTCCGCGACGCTCGCCTCCGACACCGGCCCCAAGACGTCGTAATACCGCGCTCGTTTCGTTTTTTGTGCACCAACCCCGGTAGCGGCAGCTCTCCGGTAGAGTCTCTGCGCCAGTAACTAGGCTGTGTCCCGCAACGGGCAGCCACTCGATAGAGCACACGTTGCCCGTGGTGAAACCGAAACAGGCGGTGGACGGCGCCCTGATTGAGCACCACCCCAATCTGAATCGTCGTCCTCGTCGCTCGAAACGAAGGGATCCAAAAAACGGAGCGCGGTCAGTTAGTCGTCCGCGGGTGCGGCGTGACCGACGTCGATCTCGCCGGCGTCGAGTTCTTCCTCGATCTCGCGAGCGGCCTGGACCATGTTCTCCATCTTCTTGTAGGCCGCCTCGCGCGGCAGGAGTTTCAGACCGCAGTCCGGGGAGACCGTCAGTTGCTCCGGTGGGACGATCTCCAGGCCTTTCTTGATGTTCTCCTTGATCTGTTCGACCGGTTCCACGTCCGCGACGTGGACGTCGAGGACCCCCAGCGCGAGGTCCGCGGTGAACTCTTCTTCCTTGAACACGTCGAGTTGCTCGTAGTTGCCGTTGCAGAGTTCGAGGTCGAACTCGTCGACGGGGTAGTCGAGCATCTCGGGGTAGATACGCGAGTAGTCACCGTAGCAGACGTGCAGTCCGACGCGCACGTCCTCGGGAATGTCGTCGACGATGCGGTCGAGGCACGCGCCGACGATGGCGTGGTCGTCCGGCGTCGTCGCCAGTGCCGGCTCGTCGATCTGGATGTACTTCGCACCGGCGTCCACGAGGCGGTCGATCTCCTCGTTGACCAGATCGGCCAGGTCGTAGGCCAGTTCCTCGGTGTCGTCGTACACTTCGTTGAACGACCAGTTCGCGAGCGTGTACGGCCCCGTGATCGGCACCTTCACCGGTCGGGCCGACGCGCTGTCGGTGAACTCGAACTCGTCGACGAGCCACTCCTGATCGTATTCGACGTCGTCGACGACGGACGGCTTGTCGTAGTAATTGTGGCCCCAGACTTTGACGCGGCCGTTGAACTCGTAGCCCTCGATGAGGTGGGCGAAGTACTCGACCATCTCGTTGCGTCGCATCTCACCGTCGACCACGACGTCCAGCCCGGAGCGCTCGTGTTCGTCAGTGATGAGCCGAGCGGCGTCGTCGAGCGCTTCTTCGAGATCGTCGTCGTCAAAGCTGTGCTCTTCGTCCTCGAAGAGTTCGTGGGCGCGGTTCAGCCACTTCGGCTTCGGGTACGACCCGACGACGGTCGTCAGCAGGAAGTGATCGTTCGGGTGATTCTCGGGTCGGAACTGTTCGCGCGTGTCCGTCATGCTTCCACCTCCGTCTTGTTGACCGCAGCAAGGGCGTCGAGCTTGGCCTCGAACTTGTTGACCGGTAGATAGAACGTCTCCGTGTTGATCGTCGCGTACACGGTCTCGAAGTCCGTGGACTGGGTCTGGTCTGCGACCCACTCGATGCGCTCCGCGATGGTCTCGGGGTCTTCGACCAGCGTGTTCTGGCCGTCGACGAGCCCCAGGGCGACGTCGTCTTTCGTGCCGTACTCGTTGATGTTGTAGAGGTTCGCCTCGTGGTCGGCCACGAAGTCGAAGCCGATGGCGTCCACGTCGGCGTCCATCAGGTGCGCGTAGACCTTCTCGTCGAGCGCGCCCCAGTACGTGTGCGCCACGACGTCGGCGTCGGCCTCACTCGCGACGGCGTCGATCGCTTCACTGGCGCGCTCGTCTGCGCCGTCCCCGGGAGCGTTCTCGACCAGCGACGGTTCGAGGAGGAACAGCGTCTCGACCTCGGGGAACTCGGCGATCTCGCCCGCGAGGAACTCGGTGACGCCCTCGAGGAACGCCGCGTCGTCGCCGTAGTGCTCGTCGGTCGCCAGGTCCGCGAGCGAGTACGGCCCCGGAAGCACGGCCTGGAGCCCCGAATCGACCTGTTCGCTCGCCGCCTCGAGTTCCGCCGCCACGTCACCGGCAGCAGTGAGGTCACCGGTGACGACCGGCTCACGGTAGAAGTTGTTGTTGTCGTAGTAGCGGACGATCCCTCTCGTGTCCACGTTGTCGTGGACGGCGAGCGGGTGTGCGATCATGTCGTCCCAGCGGAGTTGACCCTCGACGATCCGGTCGAGGCCGGCCTCCTGCTGGCGGTCGACGACTTCCGCGCGACCGCGCTCGTAGGCGTCCTGAATCTCGGACCCCTCGTCACCGCTAATCAGATCGGCCTTCTGATGGCCTTTCAACTCCGATAGCTCGTCTTTCGCCCAGTCGGGCAACGGGAACAAACCCGGTGTCGTCGTGACTACCTCAGGCATTACGAACGGATACGAAATGACGGCGTTTAATATTTGCTAATCGGTTTGATGATTGTCGGTTATCACCCGGAGGACGATCAGGCGCTCGAACGGGAACTTCTCGCTGGCGACCTCCGCAGTAGCGAGCCCGTTCTCGGCAGCACGCTCGGTCACTTCGTCGAGCCCGGTCAGTGAGGACACGAGGAGGAGGACTTCGCCTTCGGGCTTGAGGACGCGTCCGACGGTGTCGAGAAACGGGTCCACGACGGCCCGGCCCGTCTCGCCGCCCGAGAGCGCTTTTTCCAGCCAGTCGTCGCCTTCGTCGTCGGGATCGGTCGGGAGGTACGGCGGGTTGAACAGCACTGCGTCGAACGCGTCGTTTCGGAACGGTTCGACGAGATCCCCGCGGACGGTCTGGACGCCGCGGTCGCGAGCCTCGCGGCACGCGTGCGGGTTCAGGTCCACGCCGACGACATCCGCACCTTCCTCGGCGGCAACGCTTGCGACCCAGCCGGAGCCAGTCCCGACGTCGAGCACCACGTCGCCCTCGTCGACGAACTCGCGCGTCGCGTCGCCGAGCAACCGAGAGTCTTCGGCCGGTTGATACACGAGGTCGGGCTCTCTGCGCTCTGCCAGGTCCGTCACTGCTGGTCACCGTCCGTGTTCGCGGCCGGTGCCGTCGGCTGACGGTCGCCGGCGAGTCTGAACCCGTCGCCCTCATCGCGGGCCGTGAGTTCGCGCTGCGGATACGGGATCTTGATGCCTTCTTCGTCGAACGCCTCCTTGACGGCCCGGATAACGGCAGTCTGTGTGCGCCACTTCCGCCGTGCGCTCGGGTCCGAGATCCAGAACCGACATTCAAGGAGGACGGCCGAGTCACCGAACCCCCGGCCGACGACGCTGGGCGACGGTTTCGAGAGCAGCGGGGAGACGTCGCACTCGTTCATCGCTCCCTCTGCGACAGCGGCCGCCCGAGTGACGTCTGCCTCGTAATCGACCCCGATCTTGAAGGACACGCGCAGCCGGCCCGAACGCGAGCGGTTGACGATAGAACTCGAAGCGACCTCGTCGTTGGGAATCATGACGTGTTCGTCGTCCCAGGTCCGCAGCTCTGTATTGAACAGCGTCACGTCGACGACGATCCCCTCGTTGTCGTCGACGACGACCCAGTCGCCCACCTCGAGCGGGCGGGCAAACAGCAAGACGATGCCGGCGAGGATCGCGCCGAGCGTCTGGCGGGCGGCCAGACCGACGACGAGACCGATGGCCCCGGCACCGACCAGCAGGTTCGCCGGATTGACGCCGGCCAGCGAGAGAACGAACGTCGACGCCACGATGTAGATGGCGAGTTGCAGGAAGTGATGGATGACCTCTCGCCGATGGGCCGTGATGACGTCACCGCCGCGGTCTTCGAGGACGCCCCTGGTGACGCGAGTCAGCGTGTAGGCGATGATGAGTGTGAGAACGCCCACCAACGCGAGCGCTCCCTGACGTGGGCCGACGCGGATGACGGCCAGACTGGCGAACACCTCGTCGACGATCCGCCAGACGACGACGAGGAACCAACTCGTCGCAGCGGCCGCGAGGGTCACCAGGACCGCCTGGACCGCTTCGACGTCGTCTGCCGGATAGCGCTCTTTCAGCCGGGGTCCCAGCGCTCGAATCAGGAACAACACGAGGACGAACCCCGCCACGACGACCAGACTGGCCAGGAGCTGCTCGTCTCCCGTCGAGGCGAGAGACTGAACCCACCCCGCCTGGAGGAGTGGAGCGGCGACCGACCGCAGGAGAGTCATGTCGGCTCGCCGACCTCCCACGCCAACTCCGCCAGGGCGGCGAACTGCGCGGGCGTCACGTTGCCGGCTCGCATTCCCATGAGTTCCTCGTCGGCAGCGTCCACCACGGCGTCGGGATCGTCCAGGCCCGAAATGTGCGCCGTGTTGCGAACTGCGTTCCGCATCGTCTTGCGCCGCTGCGTGAACACCGCCGTCACGAACTCGAGGAAGAACTCGTCGTCCGGCACCGTGTACTCGGGATCGCGCGGCGTCGCCCGGACGAGCGCGCTCTGGACGGCCGGCGGCGGGGAGAACGCTTCCTTCGGAACCGGCTCGACGACCTCGACGTCGGCGTAGTGACCCGCCGTCACCGAGAGCCGCCCGTAGTCGTCGGTCCCGGCCTCGGCAGCCATTCGTTCGCCGAACTCCTTCTGGACCATGACCAGGAGCGGTCGCTCGTGGGGCAACAGCTGGAAGATGATCTCGCTCGACGCCCCGTACGGAAGGTTCGACACCGAGCACGTGAACTCGGGCAGCTCGACGTCGAGGGCGTCGCCTTCGATCACGGTGAGTCGACCAGCGTCGACGTCGTCAGCGAACTCCTCGCGGAGGAAGGCCGCGAGGGTCGGGTCGCGTTCGACGGCGGTGACTTCGTCCGCGACGGCGAGCAGCCGGTCAGTGAGCGCGCCGGTCCCGGCCCCGATTTCGAGCACGTGACCGGTGTCGAACCCGGCGTCGGTGGCGTAGCTTGGCAACCGGTCGAGCACGCGGTCGTCGACCAGGAAGTGCTGGTCCTGATCGGGGTCGCCGCGCACGCCGGCGCGAGCGATGAGCGCGTCCGGGTCGCGTCGCTCGCGTCCTGTCTCGTCGTCCTGCGAGCCGCCAGTCATACCGGGAGGATTCCCCTCCGCGAACAAAAGGCTGTCAGTCTTGCTCGTCCTCGCGAACGAACGTCCGGTACTTCAGATCGTCCTCGCGAAGTTCTTCGAGGATGCGCTCGACGAGGACCTCCTGTGGGTTGTGGAGCCCGCTGACTCGTGATTCCAGGTCTGAGAAGCTCTGGAACGGTCGCTGGTCGCGTTCGTCGAGGATGTTGTTGCGCAGTTTCTTGCCGATCCCCGGCAGGAGATTTAGCTGGTGGAGCCGAAGAGTGATGGGCTGGGCGTCGTTGTAGAAGTCGGTGAACCGCTCTTCGTTGCGGGCGACGATCTCCTCGACGACGTAATCGATCTCCGAGCGAGCACCACTCGGCAGGTCGTCGTACTCGACGTCGCGACGACTGACGATGGGCGTGTCGGCGCCGCGCCCCACGTCGATGCGGTCGCCGATCTGCACGTCCGGATCGTCCTCGAGTTCCAGTTCGAGGAGGCGGAACTCGTCTTCGGTGAGAACGAACGCGAGCGGCGGCTTTTCGTACTGCGGCCGGTCGTCCTCGGCACGGCCGTGTGGCAAGAAGTCCAGGACGACACCTGTCACGTCCCCAGTTTGTGAATCAGGCTCGCCGCTCTCGGAGTTGCTCATGGATTTTCATACGACGACGGGCTACATAAAAGCCCCAGCCGAGTGCCGGGTTGCGATTAGGCGTACTTCGCGACGACGTCGAGAACGGCGTCGAGTTCGTCGCCCGACAGGGAGAACCGTTCCTGTGCGTAGATCGCTCGCAGTTCGTCGCGATCCTGCGGGAGGGTGTTCGCGATCTTGTAGGCGGTCGGTTCGTCGACTTTCTCCAGTTCGAGCAGTTCGTCGACGAACTCCTGGGACTCCTCCGGCGTGAGCGTCGCAAAGCGGTTGACGTGTTCGATGGCCCGGGCGAGTTCGTAGCGCATCTCCCGGTCCTCGTCGGCCGCTCGCTCGCGCTCGAGATCGGCGAGGATGTCCTTCGTTTCGGCGAGGGTGAGATACTCCTCCCCGAGCTTCTCCTTGAAGATCGTCATTCCTGGGCCTTGAGGTGAGCAGGGCGAGTGATGATCGTCTTGTCCTTGCCCTGGTCGTCGATCTCGACCTTGTACGCCTGGCCCTGGGTCCCGATGACCGTGCCGGTGTGGCCGTTAAACCGCGGGTGGAACCGACCTTCGTTGATGCTCGGGTCGATGCGGAGGTGCACCTTCTGACCGTCGTCGAACTGCTCGACCGATCGCTGAGGCGGCGACGTCCCTCGCTCGCGGGGTTTGTTCTTCAGCTTGTGACGCGTCTTCTTGAACGGTCCGTGCGAGTTGGGCATTCGTGCGCATCGGTTGTCGGGACGGGCTTATAAAACGTGCGTTCCCGACCGGCCACCGGCCACATCGAACTTCCCGAGCGACCACTTCGCAGTTCGCCACACCGACGGTGCCGACAAATGCGGGCAACTGGCCCGTCGACCGTACGGCCACTACCGTTCGTCTCGCGAACGCGGGCTGTTTTTCTCACGCTGAAAACGCTCGGGGTGGTTTATATCTTGTGGCCGAGTACGGACTGCTACGACGATGATGACCCCCGGTGAAAAGGTCATCGCGGTGGGGGTGCTCTCGACGATGAACCTCGCGATGCTGCTAGTGTCAGGCTTCCTGGCGGCAGGATCGCTCATCGCGACGATCCCACTCGCGACGGCTATCGTACACCAGTAACGGACGGCGACGACCGCACCCGCAGGTCGACGGTCGTGGATGACAGCAGAAAGGTGTCGGCTGCTTACAGGCGGCCGACCGAATCGACGGAGACGCTCTCGACGCCGTCGGTGTTCTCGAACCCTTCCTCGACGGCCTCGGTGCCGCCTTCGCCGTCGGGGACGACGACGGTCGGGAAGAGAGCAACGAGACCGAACGCGACGTCGTCACGCTCGAATCCGTTGATTTTGGCTCCTTCGGGCAGGGACTGTTCGAGGCGCTCCTGAAGCGCGTCGAGGTCCACGTCCGGGCTCTGCGGCATTACCTTGATCTTGGCTGCGACTTTTCCCATGGGTGCTGATGTGGATGAGAGTTGATTGGGGTTGCGATTTCAGTTAGGGACCGGTGAACCCGCAGTCGGGGCACTTGTAGAGGTTGCTCTGCTTGCGGCACTTCGCACAGCGGTAGATCTGCTGGCCACAGTCCGGGCACTTGAACGCTGCAGCGTTGGTCCCCGAGATGTTAATCCCGCAGGAGATACACTTCTGTTTACGCTTTTGCTGACCTTCACTCATACCAGGGGGGAAGATACCGCGACATATAACCCTTAATGAATGCTCCGCACCCACGCGACGGGGAGTCCGCGGCGTCAGCCGTGCTATCCAGGTAGGATGTCCCCGAGCGCGGCGCCGATGACCATCGGGACGAACGCGACCGAGATCTGGCTGATTGCGAGCCAGGGCTCGGCCCAGTCGACGCGACCCCAGATCGTCATCAGTCCCAGTGCAGTCAGGAATGCGATCGTGACCACGCCGACGAGTCGCCGCGGGAGCACGCCGAACAGCGGCTTGTACACGCGGACGTCCTGGAACTCGGCCACGTAGAGGATCCCGATCGTCAGCCCCAGTGCCACCACGAGCGTGCCGACGAGCGAAAGCGGATGGGTCGCGACGAACGCCCCCACTTCGAGCGTGCCGCCCTCGACGACCATCGGGATGCCGAACAACACCGACCCGAGCAGAGCCTCTGCTGCGTCCGCACGGTCGAACCCGACGACGAGGCGGCCGAACACGGCCGGCTCTTCGACGTCGTGAACCGTCTCGATGAGCTCTTCGACGCGATCCCGTTCCGCAGGACTGTCGACGGTGTCGTGGAGCGCGTCGAGTTCGTCGAGCAGGTCCCCCAGCGTCGGCGTGTCGTCGGGGGCATCACGACGGCCGTCCGCGTCAATTTCGGACGCCCCCTGGTTCCCGGACATCCGTCAGATGACGTCCTCGATGTCGTAGTCCTCGTCGTCGGCCACGTCGGTCGGGTCGCCGCCTTCCCAGACGTAGAAGCCGCGACCGACTTTCTTCCCTGTGTTGCCGTTCTCGACTTTCTCCCGGAGGATCGCCGGCGGTTCGAACCGATCGCCGAGTTCGTCGTGGAGGTGTTCGAGGACGTCGAGCCTGACGTCGAGGCCGACCCGGTCGGTGAGTTCGAGGGGGCCAACCGGGTGGTCGTGGCCGAGTTCCATCGCCGCGTCGACGTCGGAGACGCTCGCGACGTCCTGCTCGACCAGCCGCATCGCTTCGACGGCCAGCGCCAGTTCGAGTCGCGACGACGCAAAGCCCGCCGTGTCCGTGACGACGACCGGCGTCTTGCCGAGTTCATCGACGAACTCCTCGGCGAACGCGGCAGTTTCGTCGCTGGTCTGGTCGGCGAGGGCGACCTCGACGAGCGCCATCCCGTTGGGCGGCTCGAAAAAGTGGAGCCCGACGGCACGTTCGGGATCCTTCAGCCCCGCGGCGATGGCGCTGACCGACAACGACGACGTGGTCGT
This sequence comes from Halorientalis brevis, assembly GCF_042678165.1. GTDB lineage: Archaea > Halobacteriota > Halobacteria > Halobacteriales > Haloarculaceae > Halorientalis > Halorientalis brevis. The sequence continues at coordinate 243,149 of NZ_JBHUDJ010000014.1, forward strand.
CGCGATGACGGCGTCCTCGCCGACGTGATCTTCCACGTCGGCGAACACCTCGCGCTTGGCATCGAGGTCCTCGGGGATGGCTTCGATGACGAGGTCGGCACCGGCAACGGCCGACGACAGACCGGTCGTGCCGTCGAGGGCGTCGAGTGCCTCGTCGACCTCGCGCTGGGAGAGTTCGCCACGGTCGGCGCTCGTTCCGAGGCGCGTGCTGATCGTGTCGATGGCGTCCATCACGAGGTTCGGTTCGAGGTCGCGAACGCTCACCTCGTGGCCAGCGGCCGCACAGACGTGGGCGATGCCGGTTCCCATCGTCCCGGCTCCGACTACGGCGACGTGCATGCCCTCACACGGGAGGGGCTGGCGGTTAAACGTTACCGCGATTTCCACTGATGGAATCGTGCGATTGCGGCCACAGGCGACCTCAAACCGCCGGTTCCGGCTCGTCAGCGAGCATCCCTTCCGTCACTTCGACCTCGAAGAGGCGTGCATCGCAGTCCTCACAGGTCACCGCGACGACATCGTGGGTGCGACAGCACGACTCGACGACCTCCTGGCCGAACCGGACCGAGCCGTCACAGGCCGGACAGCGTTCGAGGAAGAGACGAAGGCCACCGAGTATCGCGCCCCGAGCGGCCGGGTCCGCGTCCTCCCAGCCGTCGTAGCGGTCGGGAAGGAGTCGGCCGGCGGCAGCGTCGGCCAGGAACGCGGCGCGTGACTCCCAGCGCCCGACCTGACCACTGCCGCTGACGGCGACGAAGGCCCCGTCACCGAAACTCTCGAACTCGAGCGTCTCGGCGTCGACGCCGACGATCGCACCGAGTGCCTCCCGCCCGGTGTCGTTTGCCCGTTCCGTCTCGATCTGCTCGAACAGCGCCGTCTCGAATTCGTCTGTCAGTCCGAGATCGCCGTGTGGCCTGGGCTCGATGGCGTGTGTGTCCAACAGCACTGCCTCGACGTCGACGGACGCGTCCACCGGCTCGGCGGCCACTCCCTCGGCTTCGCCCTTCCCGAACAGGTCGAGGACCAACGCCGGAAAGTAGCGCTTGGTCAGCGCCGGCGTTCCCGGGACGAGATAGCCCCGGAGGGAGATGGCCGCCACGCTCACGAGGAAACTACCGCCAGTTACTCCCCACGCGACACCGCGCCCTGCATCGACCTCGAGCGTGACGTATCCGAGGAGCGCGCTCACGACGACCGCGATGACGAGGTTCGTCGCTGTACAGGGGAGACATCGGTTCTCACCAGTGTACTCGGGGTTTCGAAACCGAGCGACGATCGTCGGGCGCGGCCAAGGTGACATGGGGAAGCGTACCATCAGGAGGCACATCAACATTAGGTCAGCGTAACAGTTTGCCAGGCGGACGAAGCGGCGAGCAGACCGAGCGGTGACGGGGAAAGAGCGCAATCCGACCCAGCGGTCAGGTCCGTGACGTCGGAGTAAGCAGTCGGGCGAACGCGGACGACGGTCGCGGTCCTTCCGGGGGTTCAGTACCGGATGCCTTCGACGGCAGGTTCGAACCGTTCGTCGTCGCCGAGTCGATCGAGGATGGCCGGTTCGTCGATGGCCAGCGAGTAGGCCGGCCGGCCTTTGCCGGTCGGGGACTCTTTCCGTTCTTTCCCGAGCAGGTCGGCCTCTTCGAGTGTCGTCAGCGCCTTGATGACGCGCTGTCGAGTCACCCCACCTGGAATCATCGTTTCGAGCGCCTCGTACTCGTCGATGAGGTCTTCACAGACCCCCGTCACGTCGAACGAGTGAACCGGCGTGTCCTCCCGGTTCCTGAGGTCGATGATAGCAAGTAACACGAACCGGTGAAACGGGTCGACCGCATCGAGGTCGGCACTCGTCATACCCTACAAAAACGACGGAGCGACCCAAGTACGTGATGGTTCCGTTGGCAATCGCGAAGCTTTACCGACGTGGGGGCGCTACCGGCGGACATGACTGACGAGGGATGGTTCGCGGGACTCGACCCCGAGGACCGCGCGGGCGCCGTCGCCCGCATTCGCGAGGGACGCGCCGACGCGCCGGCCGACTGGCCGGCCGTCGCCGTCGAGGACGATTACGCCGGTGACCAAGACGAATACTACGACCGGCTCCACGAGGTGACGATAGCCGCCGCCCGCGAAGCCGCCGGTGAGCGCGAACGCGCGGCCGACCGCCAACTCGTCCACGCCGTCCGCGCGATGGACGACTGCCGCGAACAGGCGAACGAACTCGCCGAACGGCTCAGCGAATGGGCCGGCAGCTTAGACGAGGACGCTGGGGCCGGCGTCTCGTACGCCCGCGAACTCGCCGCTCAGGAGCCCGACGCTGCTGCGGATCGCCAGGTCGTCTCGCTCGCGCGCCGCGTCGTCGGGCTGGCCGACGAAGCCGACGACCTCCAGGCCTACGTCGAGACGACGGCGCCGGACGTCGCGCCGAACCTCTCGATGCTCGCGGGCCCAGTGCTCGCCGCGCGCCTCATCTCGCTCGCTGGCGGGCTCGAATCCCTGGCGAAGAAACCCAGCGGCACGGTCCAGGTGCTCGGCGCCGAGGACGCGCTGTTCGCCCACCTCCGCGGCACCGCGCCGTCGCCCAAACACGGGATCATCTACACGCACGACGCGGTCCGCGGAACCCGACGCGAGGAGCGCGGCTCTGCGGCGCGGGCACTCGCCGGGAAACTCAGCATCGCCGCGCGGATCGACCACTACAGCGGCGACCGGCGGCCGGACCTGCAGGCCGAACTCGACGACCGAATCGAAACCATCCAGGCCCGAGGTGAGGACGATGAGTGATCTCCCGGCAGGCGTCGAGCGACGCGCAATCGACGGCGAAGACGGGCTGGCGACGCGAGGCGAACCGGTGTACGGCGAACCCACCCAGGACGGGTGGCGGCGCTGGGACGCCCACCGGTCGAAACTCGGTGCGATGCTCGAACTCGGGATGGACACCGGACTCGTCGGCGGAGAGACGGTTCTGTACCTGGGCGCGGCCGCCGGGACGACGGTGAGCCACGTCGCGGACTTCGCCGGTCCGACGTACGCCGTCGAGTTCGCAGCCCGGCCGATCCGCGACCTGCTGGACGCTGCGGAGAGTCGCGACCGACTGTTCCCGCTGCTGAAAGACGCTCGCAAGCCCGAGACCTACGCCCACGTCGTCGAACCGGTCGACGTCATCGTGCAGGACGTCGCCACCCGCGGACAGGCTGACGTGGCCCTCGCGAACCGCCAGTTCCTCGCCGACGACGGGCGACTGCTCGCAGCCGTCAAGGCCCGGAGCGAGGACGTGACCGCCGACCCCGAGGACGTGTTCGACGCGGTCGTCGCCGACCTCGAAAGCGAGTACGAGATTCTCGAACGTGAGCGACTGGAGCCGTACCACGCCGACCACCTCGGCGTCGTCGCCCGACCGCGGTAACGGATCTCGCTGCTCACGGGTCGTTCCTCCCCGTTCGGCATCTCCGAGAGACTCGCTTCGCTCGTCTCTCGCCGCTCACGGGTCGTTCCTCCCAGTTCGCACGTACCGAGACGCTCACTTCGGTCTTTCCCGCCGCTTGCTCACGGGTCGTTCCTCCCCGCTCGCACGTTTCGAGACGCTCCCTTCGGTCGCGTCTCGCATCTCGCGTCTCATGCAGAACGTTTTAGCCGAGGACAGTCCAACCACGTTCCGATGGACGAGAGGGGTTCGGCCGAGAACTTCACCCGAATGGGCACGCTGGGCATCGAGGAGGAGTTTTACGTCGTCGACGACGCGGGCCGACCGACGTCGGGAACTGACGAACTCGTCTACGAAACGGAGCCGCCCGAGATTCTCGAGGGCCGCCTGGACCACGAACTGTTCAAGTGCGTCATCGAGACGCAGACGCCGACCATCGACGCCGGTGATCTGACGAGCGCGCGCGAACAACTGAACGCCGTTCGGAATGCCCTGGTCGACCACGCCGAAACCCACGGCTACGGCATCGCCGCGGCAGGGCTCCACCCCGCGGCGAAGTGGCGGGAACTCGAGCACGCCGAGAAACCCCGCTATCGCGCGCAACTCGACCGCATTCAGTATCCACAACATCGCAACACGACCGCTGGATTGCACATCCACGTCGGCGTCGACGACGCGGACAAGGCCGTCTGGATCGCGAACGAACTCCGGTGGTACCTGCCGATCATGCTGGCGCTGTCGGCGAACTCGCCGTACTGGAACGGATTCGACACCGGCCTCCAGTCCGCCCGTGCGAAAATTTTCGAGGCGCTCCCCAACACCGGCGTCCCGACGGCGTTCGACTCCTACGACGAGTTCGACGAGTTCGAGCGCATGATGATCGAAACTGGGTCGATCGACGACCGCGGCGAACTCTGGTACGACGTGCGCCCACATTCGGAACTGGGCACCGTCGAAGTGCGCACGCCCGACGGCCAGGCCGACCCCGACCGCGTGATGGCGTTCGTCGAATACACGCACGCGCTCGTCACGGACCTGGCCGAACGTTACGAGGACGGCGAAACCGGCCGGAAACACCGACGCGAACCCCTCGACGAACACAAGTGGCGTGCACTGCGTCACGGCCACGACGCGGAACTGCTCTCGCGGGACCTCACCGAGTCGGTTCCGCTAGGACAGCTCGTCGACACCGAGTGCGACCGGCTGGGCGTCGACGGAATCAAGCGGCTCTACGAGGCCGAAAGCGGCGCACAGAAGCAGCGTCGACTCCGCGACGAGGAGGGTATGGACGCGCTGTGCGAGAGCCTCCGGCTGTAGCCAAGGATTTTTACCCGGCTGTTGCGTTCTGTCGTCATAGAGAGGACTCATGTCTACAGACGACGGGCCAACAGAACCAGACGAACCGACAGCGGGGGGAGACGTTTCCAGTGAGACGGACGCCGAGGGGGTACGTGACCGTCTCGAAGAAGAGGCAGACAGGGCAGTCGAACGGTTCGACGACGGCATCGTCGATCTGCTCGCGTGGATACTCGACACGGAGACGCGGGCGCGCATCTACGTGTTCCTCCGCCAGAACCCACACAGCACGAGCGACGAGATCGCCGACGGTACGGGACTGTACCCGAGCACGGTCCGCGAAGCGCTGGCGGAGCTCCACGAGGAATCGAAGGTCGAACGCCGCAAGCGCGAGAGTGGCGGCGCTGGCAACAATCCCTACGAGTACACTGCCATGCCACCGAGCGAACTCGTGACGACCATCGTCGGCGACGTGCAGTCGGAACTGAACACCGTGTTCAATCTGGACGAGCACCTGTGTGAAGACACCGACGAGGGTGAGACGGCCGACGCTACGTCGGAACCAGTAACGATCACAGTGGACGAGGAATCGGCCGATCAAGCGTGATCGTCACAGTTGGGATACGCGACGGACGGATCGCCCACCAGTCAGTCGACCAATCCGAAGCCACTAAGCCATGAGGGGACAATGCCCGGAGATATGAAGGTCGCGCTGGGCGGGACGTTCGATCCCGTGCACGACGGACACCGTGCGTTGTTCGAGCGTGCGTTCGAACTGGGGAACGTCACGGTCGGACTCACGAGCGACGAACTCGCGCCGAAGACTCGAAACGAAGACCGCTACGTCCGCCCCTACGAGGAACGGAAGCGCGATCTCGACGCCGAACTCACCGAGTACTCGGCGCCACACGACCGCGAGTACGAGATCCGGAAGCTGACTGAGCCGACCGGTATCGCCACCGAGGAACAGTTCGACGCGCTCATCGTCTCCCCCGAGACGGAAACCGGTGGCCGTCGCATCAACGAAATCCGTCGCGAACGCGGCCACGACCCGCTGGAGATCGAAGTCGTCGACCACGTGTACGCCGAAGACGACGAGATCATCTCGAGCACCCGCATCGTCAAAGGCGAAATCGACGAACACGGAAATCTGACGCCCGACCGCGAGGGACGCCCGAAACACCCCGAGACGTAGTTACCAATCGGGTGCGTCGAGACCCGCTTGTTCGATGAGGTCTTTCCATCGCTGTTGCACCGAGAGCCGAGAGACGCCCGCAGCGTCGGCCACGTCGCCCTGCGAGCGGCGGTCTCCGGCGATCAGCGCTCCGACGTAGACGCTGGCCGCCAGTGACGCGCGCTTCGAGCGGTCAGTCTCTGGCACCGTCGAGAGAAAGAGGTCAGCGGCCCGTGACCGTGCTTCCTCGGCGAGGTCGAGGCGGTCGGCAACCTCGTTGATGTCGGCGAGCCACTGTTCGTTCTCTACCTCGTCGCTGGCGCGATACACACGACCTGATAGCACGCCCGCCGATTTAAACGCTCCCCGGGATCGCTCGGGAACCCTTATCGACGCCGCGAGGCTAGAGGCGGGCATGCCCGGCAGCGTACAGGGACTCTGGATCACGGACGAAGGCTCGGCACCGATGGAGGCAGTCGAACGCATCGAGGCCATCGAGGCGCGCGGACTCGACGGAGACCGCTACGCGCGCGGCACTGGCTACTACTCCGGGTTCGACGAGTGCGAGGTGACGCTCATCGAGGCTGAGGCCATCGAGACGATCAAAGAGGACGCCGGGATCGACCTCCGGGACGGCCGTCACCGCCGGAACGTCGTCACGCGTAGCGTAGACGTCCACGAGCTACTGGACGTGCGGTTCCGGATCGGGGACGCGCTGTTCGAGGGGACGCGACCGCGTCCGCCCTGTGCACACGTCGAAGAAGTCGCAGCCGAGGAGGGGGTCGCGCGGTCGCTGACAGAGGGACGCGGCGGAATCTGTGCACGCGTGGTCGAATCGGGGGTGATCGCGGTGGGCGACGAGATAGAAGCCATCGAGCGCGCGGGTACCGACCCGGACGCCCTCGCCGAGGCGATCCGGGAGCGACAGGACTGAAAACGGGCGCGGGGATCAGACCGGCGACAGCCCGCCGAGGAACCACTCTCCCGCCGGCTCGTCGTAGGGCCACTGACCACAGGTTTCCTTGACGAGCGTGCCACCGGTCTCCTGTTCGAAGTACTTCTGTTTGTGCCCCAGTCGGTAGTGGCAGTATTCGGGTTGCCGTTTCTCCCAGTAGATGGTCTGCATGGACGGCCAGCCGTCGGGATCTTCCGGGAGCGACTCGTAGTTCGCGACGTCCCAGTCCTCGTACTCCTCCTCGACGGCGTCCTTGAACGGCGTGGTCGCTGCCTCGTTCCAGTGAAAACTCGTCGCGACGAGCAGGAGGATACAGACAGCCACGAGCGACTGCCGCGACGGGGTCGACGTCTCTGCAACGAGGACGCCGACGCCCAGTGCGAGGAACATGAGTACGAGAATCATCTCGATAGCGCCCTGAAACTCGAGGAAGACCTGGAGCAGGTACAGCCCGCCGCCGACGGCCACCCACCAGTATTCATCGTAATCTGCCACGGCTGCCCGACCCCACCCGTAGACCCCCAGTGGGATGAGGGCGACGCCGGGGCCGAGCTCGATCACGGTCCGGAGGAGTCGCCCGGGAATCGTGTAGCGGATGACGCCGTAGATCGGTGCCAGGACGACTTCCACGAACAGCGGAATCGCGTTGCCGGTGAGGACGAACGGGAGGACAGTCAGCGTCGCCACGGTGACGCCGCCGGCGACGGTTCGTCCAGCCGCCCGCCAGCCACTGCGCTGGAGGGCCATTCCGACGACGAGAAAGGCGAGGAGGCCGCCCATTTGCCAGAAGCCGGCACCCATGGCGGCCGCGACGCCGCTGAGAAACGGTCGGTCGTCGATGGCCATGAGGAGCGCTGTGGCGCCACAGAGGAAAGCGAAGTACTTCGGTCGAATGCCGGCGAACGGGAACATGTACGTCGACGTGACGACGAACGTCGACGCGCCGGCGACGACGCTCGCGAACCCGTCGTTCGTCAGCCGGTGGGTGATGACGCCGACCAGCGTGACCCCGCCGACGATCGTTGCGACGGCGACGGCGACGCTCAGGAGATGGAGCAGTTCCATGTTCCCGAACGAGAGAACGGCGAGCACCGTCGTGACGGCGTAGATCAGGGGCGGTTTGAGGTCCCAGATGTCGACGTACAGCTCCGCCCCCTGACCGATGTACCAGCCGGCGTGTTGGAACAGTGCCGAGTCCTTGTTGACGTAGAACGGGTGTTGGGAAAACTGGTAGATCGTCGCGAGCGTCAGGAAAACGGTCGCACCGCCGAGCAACACCAGGAACCAGTTGGTATCGATCCAGTCGTACCACCCCCGGCGGGTGCGCGGGACCTTCCCGTAGAACTCCTCCATACTCGGCGAAGATTTCGATTGGCGATATAAGATAGTTCGCAAACAGGTGTGAGAAGCGTGCGCCGTGGTGGCATCCGAGCAGCCGGTGTCCCTCGTGACTTTTATAAAGGGGAAGGGGAAAGTGGGGGATGCGCGCGGGTTGCCGAGCTAGGCCAAAGGCGCAGCGCTTAGGACGCTGTCCCGTAGGGGTCCGCCGGTTCAAATCCGGTCCCGCGCATTTTGCGGCGAACAATTCGTGAGCCGCAAATGAGTGAGAGGATTTGAACCCTGGAAACCGAACGAAGTGAGGTTTCACCCGGTTCAAATCCGGTCCCGCGCATTGTTGCTGCGAACGATCCGTGAGCAGCACAATCGCCAGCGGATTTGAAGTAGAGAACGGCGAACGGTAGTGAGCCGTTCGCGTGGTTCAAATCCGGTCCCGCGCACGTTCTGTCCGAACGGCGATCGACACGTTAGTTTTCTTTCGACTGGTCCGCGTCGAGTTCGTCGAACAGAGCACGGACGCGGGTGCGGATCTCGTCGCGGATCTCACGGACTGTTTCGACCGGCTGTCCGTGGGGATCGTCCAGGTCCCAGTCGCGGTTGTCTCCGTTCCAGGTCGCGGGACAGACGTCTTGTGCAGAACAACCCATGGTGATCACGATATCGGCGGCTTGCAGTTCCTCAGGCGTGACGTCTCGGGGCGTTCGATCGGAGAGATCGACGTCCAGCTCTTGCATGACCTCGACGACTTCGTCGTGGACGTGATCGGCAGGTTGCGTACCGCCGGTGAGGACGTCGATGGCGTCTTCGACGCCGCGTCGCTGGCGTTCCCGGCGGGCGAACGCCGTCGCCATCTGGCTCCGGCCGGCGTTCTGGACACACACGAATGCGACTTTCATACGCACGGAGAGTGGAGGCGAAGCAAGGAGATTCCGGTCCGCGTCTATATACGCGAACGTAGCCGTCGATAGGTCGGAAGGCGGGGCGTGCGAACAGTGCACGGACCCGTCGTCGGATCGTCGAGCGCGTGGCCGATATCGGAGGGCACTTACCGGACAGGGTCCGACGACGGGACATGCGCATCGCCGACCGGGTGCAGGTCGAAGGGGGCAAGGAGAAGATCACGCTGGTACCCGAAACCCTCGACGACCTCTGGCATCTCACGTACATTCTCGAACCCGGTGACCACGTCTCGGGGGACACCACGCGCCGCATCCAGCGCAACGACGACCAGATGCGGGACACGGGTGGCGAACGCGAACACATGTACGTCACGATCGAAGTGGACGACGTGGAGTTCGCGCGCTTCGCCAACCGACTCCGCGTCGGTGGGGAGATCGTCGACTGCTCTCGGGAGGATCAACTCGGCCACCACCACACGCTCAACGTCGAAGAGCGCGACGAACTAGAAGTCGAGAAACGCTGGAAGTCCGACCAGCTCGAACGCTTGCAGGAAGCCGTCGAAGCAGCCGACAACGTCGACGTCGCCATCGCCACCGTCGAAGAGGGACAGGCGCACGTCCACACCGTCGCCCAGTACGGCACCGAAGAGCGGGCGAGCATCACGTCAACGACCGGGAAAGGGGAGTACGCACAACCCCGCGAGGAGCTGTTCTCGGAGTTGACAGACGTGCTCGCCAGGATGGACGTGGAAGCGATCATCCTCGCAGGCCCGGGGTTCACCAAACAGGATTGCCTGAAGTACATTCAGGACGAGGCACCGGACCTGCACGAGAAGATCACGACCGTCGACACCAGCGGCGTCGGGGACAGGGGCGTCCACGAGGTACTGAAACGCGGCGCGGTCGAGGAAGTGCAGGCCGAGACCCGGATCGCCGAGGAGGCGGATCTGATCGACGAGCTGATGACCGAGATCGGCAAGGGCGAGAAAGCCGCGTACGGCCCTGAACAGGTCGCGAAGGCCGCGGAGTTCGGCGCGATCGATACGCTGCTGGTGCTCGACGAGGCGCTCCGGCGCGAACGCGGTGAGGGAGACTGGGACGTCGACGTCGACGAGATCATCGAGCAGACCGAGCAACAGGGCGGCGACGTGACAGTGTTTTCGAGCGAGTTCGACCCCGGCTTGCAACTGGCGAACCTCGGCGAGGTCGCTGCGATACTCCGGTACCGACTCGAGTGAAACACAGGAGTGCGACGTGCCCGCGAGCCAGGTGGTGGAAATATCAACCCGCTGTGGAGGGTTTCTGCAATTGTGCTCGCCGGAACCGTTTTCACCCGGTATCCCGATGTGTCCATAGTTAGCAGATTTCCGATGTCTTTCGAAGAGCAACCAGATTTCGCACGGCAGGTGGCAGACCTCAACAAGTACGGACAGGCGCTGAACAACTGCGAGTCCGTCGAAGAGGTCGTGTCACTGAGTCTGGAGGCGATGTCGTTGCTCTTCGAGTTCCCGTACACGACGTTCATCGAGGCTCGTGACGGGGACCTGCGAGTGGTCCACAGCACCTATCCCGAGGTCTCACAGGGAGACGCACCGGGCGAGGTGGCCTACGAGGCTTACGAGAGCCGGGAGACAGTCGTCGTCACGGGAGAGGAGGCCGGGGAGGGCGAAGCGACAGTCGGATCGACGCTCGCAGTTCCGGCGACGATCGTGGACGACGTGGTCGCGATCATCGTGACTCGAAGCGTAGAGGACACCGGGTTCGGCGACGCAGTGGTTCGACCGCTGGAGATACTGGCCTCGCACGCAGCGACGGCGATCAGTAACATCCGGTCACGAGAGCGTCTCGAACGCGCGCGACAGGACTTAGAAAAGCGCAAGGAGATGGTCGAGATGTACGACCGCCTGTTGCGTCACGACCTGGGGAACGACCTCCAGGTCGTCGCGGCCTTCGCGGAGGAAGTCGCCAGTCAGGTCGACGGCGAGGCCCGAGACTACGCCGAGCGCATCAACCGAACGGCCCGGAGTTCGGCGGACCTCATTCAGCGGGTCGGTGACCTCGTCAACACCCTCGAACAACAGGACGAGCCGACGCCTCGCTCGCTGGAAGCGACCATGACGGACGTCGTCGAAGACGCGCGAAATCAGTACGAGACGCTGACGATCGAGTACGATCCCGAGGCGTTCGACTACCGCGTGTACGGCGGTGACCTCCTCGATTCGGTGTTCACGAACGTCATCACGAACGCGGCGGTCCACAACGACGGCGAAGTGCACGTCCGAGTCGGCGTGCTCGAGGCCAGCGGAGAACAGGTGATCGTCAGCATCGCCGACGACGGGTCCGGCATTCCCGACAGTATCGCCGACAGACTGTTCGAGATGGGTGCCAAAGGCCCGGAGAGCGACGGCACCGGGTTCGGACTCGGATTCGTCAAGGCACTCACCGAATCGTACGGTGGCGACATCATGGTCACAAACGGGGACCACGGCGGCGCCGACTTCCACATCACGCTCGAACGCGTCTGAGTCGCCAGGTACGCCCGAGATTTAGTCGTCCGCAGTCAGTCTCGTCACGGACTCGTCGATGTTTCGCATGCTCTCCGATTGTTGTTCAGTCGCTGCAGCGATCTCGTCGACGGCATCCGAGACCTCGCGAGCTTTATCGACGGCGTCGTCGAGCATACTGGCGATCTCCTCGGCGCTCGCAGCCTGCTCGTCGGTGGCGTCGGCGACCTCCCGGATTCCCTGCGTGGTTTCAGTGACCGCCTGCGTGATCTCCTCGAAGTCGGCCATCGCATCCCGGACGCGACCGATTCCCTGCTCGACGCGGTCGTTCGTTTCGGCCAGGCTCTCGACGGTTTCGTCGGTGTCGGCCTGGATCTGATCGACCATCTGTTCGATTTCGCTCGCCTGCGTCTGTGACTGCTCGGCGAGTGACTTCACCTCGTTTGCGACCACGGCGAAGCCCTCACCCTCCTGGCCGGCCCTGGCTGCTTCGATAGAGGCGTTCAACGCGAGGATGTTCGTCTGCTCGGCGATGTCGTCGATGACGTCGACGATGTCGTCGATCTCGTCGACGCGGTCCTGGAGCTGATCGACGTCCTCGGCGACGGTTGCGGCCGACTCTCGGACGGTCTCCATGACGTCGATCGCCTCGTCTGCCGACTCCTGCCCGGTTTCGGCGAGTTGTTCCGCCTCCTTGCTGGTCGATTCGACCTCGTCGGCAGTCGAGGCCAGCTCCTCGATGGTCGCGCTCATGTCCGCGACCTCGTTCGCGATGGTCTCCATGTTCTCGGACTGGTCAGTCGTGAGCCCGTCGATACGCTGGGTCTCGGTCGCCACCTGGTTGGCGGTCGTGTCGAGTTCCTGGATCGGCTCCTGAACTGCGGATTCGACCTGGCGGGACACCTCCTTGCGTCGCTGGGCCTCGGCTTCTGCCTGCTTGTTGTACGAGTCGATGTACGTGTCCATCGCGACCTGCTGGTCGAGGTTCAGGAGTTTCGTGGCGGCGAGCATCTGGTCTCGCACCTGGCCGACGGCGTCCTCGACGGCTTCCTCGACGATGTCCTCGTCGGTCGCGTCGTCGCTGTACTCCGAGACGGCCGACTCGACGGCGTCCTCGGCGATCGCGTCCATCAACCCGCGATAGTAGATAGAATAGGCGCCGAGATAGACCCGCGGACCGAGGTCGAGGAGGTCGTGGAGTTTGCCGATTCGAGCGCGCTTCTCGAAGTACTGCTCGCCGTACTCACCGCTGCCGAGTTCCGTGAGATACTCCCGCTGGGTCTGTTTGAGTTGCTCGATCCCCTTGCTCGAACTGTTGAAAATGTCGACCGTGCGCTCGAAGTCGGTCAGGTGATCGTAGAACTCGTCGACAAGGTCCTCGGCGATGCCGTCGAACAACCCCGACATCGATTCCAGTTGCGCGGCCGTCTCCTCGTCGAATCCGGTGAACGCCTTGCGCCACTCGATCTCCTCGGCGTCGAGGCCGATATCGCCTGCCAGCGCGCTGCCATTTACCCCACGTCTGATCTCATCTGTTACTGACACCTCTCCGTTTGTTTCGGTCCGCTGTCGGAACTCCTGCTTGGCCATAGTATCAAACCAGAAACACCCTCCTTTTTTAATATCGTCGGCCCTGTTATCAACCTTGATAGCTGTATTGTGACAAACATGCACAAACGGAAACTGCTATTGACTAGCTAGTAGTTCATTCGATGTCCAGCGTCAGCCCGTCTCGTGCGAACCGGGCGTCGCCGTCGTAGTGCTCGGACAGTGAATCGAGCATTTCCTCGTGTTTGCCGTCCGTGTGTGGGTAGAGGTGGGTGAGATACACTCGGCCAACGTCGGCGTCAGCGTCTGCGAATGCCTGTCCGAGCGTCGACGGCGTCGGATGGTTCGAAACGTCGACCTCGTCGGGGAACGAGCAGTCGTGCACGAGGACAGCCGTTTCGTCGAAGAACTCGACGAGATCCGCGAACGCTTCGGTGTCACCAGAGAACCCGAGCGTCGGCGGGCTCGACTCGGGATCACCGCCTCCGGCGACAGGCGTGAGCCGATAGGCGAAACACTGGACAGAGTGTCGAGTCTCCGTCGCCTCGGCCGTGAACCCGGCGATCTCGAACTGGCCGGCCTCGGGATCGACGGTTCGGAGATCGAGGTCGATGCGGTCGCGCATGTAGTCGTGCACGTCGAGCAGGTCTTCGACCAGTTCGGGCGTCCCGGGCGGACCGGCGATCGTGAGCGAGTCCTCGCCAGCCAGCCATCGAGCCTTGATGAGGACCATGAGGTCCGAGACGTGGTCGAGGTGGTGATGCGTCAACAGAACGGTGCCGACGCCCTCGTAGCCCACGTCAGTGCGCTGGAGCGCGTGGAGGACGCCGCTCCCGCAGTCGACGAGGAGTCGGTCCGAGCCATCCTCGACGAGCAGTCCGGTCTGGAACCGCTCCCCGGTCGGCATGGCGGTCCCGGTTCCGAGAAAGGTGAGTCGCATACAGGGAGGCAGACGGCCGCGAACTTCAAACTGGCTTCGTCGGTCGCACGCGTGCTGGCGTCCAGTTTCACTTTCACCGTGCGTTCCCAACGGACTTTACCACGCCGCCCGTACGGGCCCGTGGATGGGAGGACGCGAGCTGCTGGCCGAGCAGTCGGTAGGCTACGACGCCGCGGCGGTCGACATCGACGACGCCGACGTGCTGGAGCTGTTAGAGCCACCGGTCCAGGAGTGGTGGGTCGAGCAGTTCGGCGACTACGTGCCCCAGAACGGCGGCTACTTCACGCCGCCCCAGAAAGAGGCGATCCCGCTCATTCACCGCGGGACGAACGCACTCATCTGTGCGCCCACGGGCTCTGGAAAGACCCAGGCGGGTTTCTGCGGCATCATCAACGAACTGTTCCGTCGCGACCGGGCCGAGGGCCTGGACAACAGCGTTTACTGTCTGTACATCTCGCCGCTCAAATCCCTGGCCAACGACATCCACCGGAATTTGGAGGTGCCGCTGGAGGGTATCAGCGACAAACTCGCAGCACGTGACGAGGATGTCGAGATCAGACACGCCATCCGCCACGGTGATACCAGCGACAGCGAGCGCCAGCGGATGCTAGACGAGACGCCGCACATCCTCAACACGACGCCGGAGACGCTCGCGATCCTCCTCAACTCGCCGAAGTTCAAGCAGAAACTCGAGACGGTCGAGTGGATCATCGTCGACGAGATCCACAGCCTCGCCGAGAACAAGCGCGGGACGCACCTCTCGGTCTCGCTGGAGCGACTCGAAGCGATGACCGACGATTCACCGACCCGGATCGGCTGTTCGGCCACGGTCGAACCCCTGGAGACGATGGGGGAGTTCCTGGTCGGGCAGGCAGAGCCCGGTGGGCCCTCCAGGGAGTTCGAGCTCGTGGACACGCGGTTCGTCCGCGAGTTCGACGTCGAACTCACCTGTCCGACGGACGACCTCATCAACACGCCCCAGGACGTGGTCACAGACCGGTTCTACCGGCAACTCCACGAACAGATCCAGTCACACACGAACACGCTGGTGTTCACCAACACGCGTTCGGGCGCGGAACGCGTCCTCCACAACCTCCGCGAGAAATACGACGAGTACGACGAGACGAACTCCGGCTGTCACCACGGCAGCCTCTCGAAGGACGAGCGCCAGCGCATCGAGGAAGCGCTGAAATCCGGAGACGTCGACGTGGTGACGACCTCGACGAGCCTGGAACTGGGAATCGACATGCCCCACATCGACCTCGTGGTCCAGGTCGGGTCGCCGAAGTCCGTCGCGTCGCTGCTCCAGCGGGTCGGGCGGGCGGGACACCAACTGGGCGAGACGGTCACCGGTCGCATCGTCGCGCTCGACCGAGACGAACTCGTCGAGTGCGCGGTGATGTGCAAGAAGGCCGAGGAGGGGTTCGTCGACCGCGTGTTCGTGCCCGAGAACGCCCAGGACGTGGCTGCTCAGCACGTCTACGGAATGGCCATCAACGAAGTCCGGCCCGAACGGGAGATCAAGGCCATCCTCCGGCGTGCGTACCCGTACCGGACCTACTCCGACGACGAGTTCGAGCAGCTCATGGCGTATCTCACGGCCGACTACGACGGGATGGAGGACAAACACGTGTACGCGAAGGTCTGGCGGGACACCAACGACCCTCCGGACGGCGAGCACCACTACGAGGAGTTCCCCGTCGGAGAAGACCTCATCGGCAAGCGCGGGCGGTTGGCACGCGTCATCTACATGACGAACATCGGGACGATTCCGGACTCGTTTACGTGCGACGTGTTCACCAAGTCGGACGACCAGTGGGTCGGCAACCTCGACGAGGAGTATCTCGATACGCTGGAGTCGGGCGACGTGTTCGTGCTCGGGGGGAACCACTTCGAGTACGCCTACCGACGCGGCTCGAAGGTGTACGTGAACCGGACGAGCGCTCGGCCGACGGTCCCCTCGTGGTTCTCGGAGCGGCTGCCGCTCTCGTACGACCTCGGCAAAGAGATCCTCACGTTCCAACAGGAGTTGTTGGAGCGGCTGGAACACGGCGGACCACCGGAGGTCAGGATGTGGCTGCGGGAGTTCCCGCTGGACGACGACAGCGTCCGGGCCATCGCCAGGATGTTCGACGAACAGGTCAGGTACGCCGGTCAGGAGAGCGTCAGTACGGACGCGCGACTCGTCATCGAAGTGGAGATGGACCGCGACGAGTACGAACGACGCTACTACGTGCACTCGAACTACGGCCGCCGGTTCAACGACGGGTTCTCGCGACTGCTGGCCTACCGCGTCGCGCAGGCCGCGAACGCGAACGTCACCGTCGCGGTCGCGGATCACGGCTTCACGCTCTCGATGCCGCTCAACCGAAAAGTCGACCTGACCGGCATCGTCCGTGACATCGATCCGGCGTCGGTCCGCGAGGATCTCCGAGCTAGCCTCGACGACACCGATCTGCTCAAGCGGTACTTCCGGATCAACGCCACGCGGGCGCTGATGATCCTCAAACGCTACAAGGGCTACGAGAAGTCCGCCAGCCAACAGCAGGTGTCGAGCGAGATGCTTCTCGGCTTCGCCCAGGACTTGCCGAACTTCGCGGTGATCGAGGAGACCTATCGGGAGATCATCGAGGACAAACTCAACGTCAGCGGGATCGAGGCCGTCCTGACTGCGGTTCAGAACGGCGACCTCTCGGTCGTCTCACAGCGGGTCGACTCGCCGACGCCCCGCTCGTTCGGCCTGGCGACGCTCATGGCCTCCGACGTCGTCCTCGCCGAAGACGAGAGCCAGGTCCTCCAGGAGTTCCACGAACGCGTCCTGACCGAGATCGACGACGTCGATCCGACCGAACCGCGACTCTAACAGTCGACATATTCTGTATTCGACAATCGACGAAGTTTCACGCTACCAGCGACCCGCAATTCGTTTTTCTGTGAGTAGCGGGCAACGAATAAAACGCGAGACACCGATAAACGGCTCAAAACAGCCGTGAAGTTCATATTCGGCAATCAGTTATACTGCGCTTAACGAAGGTGGTAAATATGTCAGTAAGTAACGCACTCCGTCGGATCGCAGCGGTCGTCGACGGGGTCGAGGCGGAAGACGTCGAGGTTCGGGACGCGGCGATGCCGACAGATAGACCTGTGGTTTCGGACGGGAAAGTACACGTTACGCTCGACCTAGCCATCGCCTTAGAGGGCGTCGGCGGTGAGCACGCGGAGGGGAGCGAGCGTGCGTCCGCGGACCGAGAACAGGACGATCAGGCAGCGATTTCGGGCATCGTGTCCGAGGCTACCGAAACGAACCCGCCAGAGCCAACGTCGGGCGCGACACAGCACTCGTCCGACAGCCAGCGCTCACCGTCGGGGAAGGCGGAGGACGAACGTGCGGGAGACGACGCCCAGTCACGGGCTGTCGAGGTCGAACCCGCGACAGAGCAGTCCGACGACGGCGCGGTGGTCTGTCCGGAACCGGGCTGCGACGCGACGTTCGAAAGCGAACCCGGGATGAAGATACACCGCACGAAGATCCACCTGCGCGAACAGAGCGGTGACGACTCGTCGACGGCGACCCCAGCGTACAGGGACCCGGAAGCGCTCGAAGAGGTGTACGAGGCACACGACTCGTTCCCGGCGATGCGTGAAGCGCTCGACGTGGACGTGTCCGCCCAGACAATCCGGCGGCACATGATCCAGCACGGAATCCACGACCCCTCCGGTGACGGGGAAGCGAACGAGCACGCTGCCGATGGCGAGGACGACGTCGAAGCGGCCGCTGAACCCGAATCGACGACCGATTCGGAATCAGCCCGGGCGTCACAAACTACACACGCCGCTGTTGAGGATGCTGACGACCGGGAATCCGACGAGCAGCCCCCCGAAAACGCCGTCGAGAAACGAGACTCAGACGACGAAGACACTGAAGCCAGCGACGACGATCAGTCCGCCGACGAAGCCGAGACAGACGACGAGCCGACGATTCCCGAGAGCGCACCGCTCGCAGAGACCCTTCCGGAGCAAGTGACTGCCCCGGCCGACGTCACCTTTGCAGAACTCAAGGAGGCAGTTCGAACGGCCGACACGCTGTACCACATCCAGCAACAGTTCGGGCTTACTCGAGAGGAGGCGCGCGACCTGCTCGGCTCCCTCGATCTCCTAGAGCTGGTCCACGGTCGCGTCGCCACGAAACACGAGCGCGAAGAACTGAAGGCGGAGATCGACAGCCGGATTCGACACAACATCCGCGGCAACGGCACGTCTGCCTGAGCCCCGACACCGCTTCTTTGCGGACGAATCGTCAACCTACTCACGGAGTCCGGCGTATCGTCCGGACCGCCCCGGTACCGTCTGGCAGTTTGGGCCTGGTTATTCCATTCTCACCGCACCGATGTGTTGCGAAATCCCCGATTAAACTCTTATAGGCAGGGTCTTCTACCCTCTATCGATGCAAGGACAACAGGATTCGGGCCGGTACCTCGTCGAGGAGGCCCCCGATGGAACCGTCGTGATCTACGACTCCGAAAACGAAGCGGCGTGGCTCCACGCGGACTGTGCGGTGCCGCTCGACGAACAGGTTTAGAAGCGCACCCCACGGGAACCAGAAACTGCCTTCTCTTACCCGGTAAGGAGTGTGTTCAGCGCGTCGGGCACGACGAGGACGTCACTCCCTGGATCGATCGCGTCGCCGACCGCCGGTGCCGCGGACAGCAAACACTCCTCGACCACGTCGGAATGGTCGCTGTCGGTGACGAACACGTCGTACTCGCGCAGCGCCCGCGCGACGACGAACGCCCGCTGTGCTCCGGGTTCGTACCCCGCTCGCATTTTCTCGTAGAGCCGATCCGGACTCTCTGCCTCACTCAACCACTCGTAGAACCGCTGCTCTCCGCTCCCGTCGCCCGCACCCTCCGGCAGCGCGGCCGGAATCACCACCTTTCCGCCGTCGCGAAGGGGGGTACGGTCACCCAAAATGACGTAGGTCGCCGCCCGCGTCGTCTGATAGAGGTTGGCGTCTTTCGGCGCGCCGACCCCCGCGACCACGGCGTCGTATTCGTCGCGTACTGCGACCGATAGGGCCTCCTTACCAGTCGCTGCGAGGTCGTTGACGACCGAACGGGGCTCGCCCGCGCTAGCAGCGAGAATTCCCGCCGGCCCGTGGGTTACGTTGAGACAGAAGTCCAGTCCCGCGAGGTCGCCGGCGCGGTCGACCGTCTCGCGGAAGGGGTTGTCCTCGACGCGACCGAGACGCACACCCGGTTCGGCCAGCATGTCCGGTCCGTGGGTGTGCCGGATGAGCGACGGCCCGCCTGCCCCGATCACGACCGTCTTCGCTCCCCCCGAGAACCCTGCGTACTGATGTGGTTCGACCATGCCGGTCGAGAGCACCAGGTCCGCGTCCGCGACGCGCTCGTGAACCTCGATCGGGCAGTCGTCGACTGTTCCGACCGTAACCGTCTCTTCGGGGTCGTGATTCCGCGCCAGGTCCGCGTGCTCACCGAGCGCGGTTTCGATTTCCACGTCGGTCATCGGCCGATGGAGCCCGAGTCCGAGCAGGACGGTGACCTGCTCGCGCGGGACGCCGGTGCGTTCGAGTTCCGATAGCAGCACGTCCAGGAGGACGTCGTCGGGCGTCGCGCGCGTCACGTCGGTGACGACGATGGTCACGAGGTCGTCGGGATCGGCGATCTGTGCCAGGGACGGCCCGTGAGGGTCCGCGACCGCGTCTTCGGCGGCCGCACGAACGTCCACGGCCTCACCTCCCCGTGGCTCCGCGATCGTCACGTCACAGTCAGGGAGCGAAATGTCGATGGTCCCGTCCCCGAGCGGGAGCGTGAAACTCATACGTGGCTGTGTGAGGGGCCAGAGGGAGTAGCTAACGGTCCACTTCGTCAGTCGCGTTCGCCCAGGTGCGCTGGGGCAATTCCCTGAACCGAGAACACTCTGCGTCGAGCGGACTCGTGTAACTGGCGGAACAGCCGGCGTACTCCCCGTTGTGCATCCAGAGAATCCGGTGTCCGTGGGCGTCGGCAAGGATCCCTGCGGGCGACCCACCGCTGGTGTTCACCGAGAGCCCGTAGAGGACGCCCGTCTCGCACGAGTCGTTCCTCGCACTGTCGGAGTCTGACTCGACGTGGACGCGGAACGTGCTCAAATCGACGCCAGCCGGCGAGGTCCGCTCGACCCACGCCGAGAGGTTCGCGTTGGGGTCGTCGGTTCGGACGAACGCGACCTTGCTGTAGTCGCTTCCGTTCCAGGACCCACCTCGGTAGCTACTGACGTTAGCCGCACAGCCAGAGTCGAGTCGATCGAACTCAGCGATGTGGATCTCCGTCGGTCCCGTGTGATCGGAGAACCCGGGGAGGTCGTTCACCGACGGGTGCGTGACGCCGACGAGAAAGAGCGCGATCACGAGCACCGCGATACCGACGCGTCTGGAGGGGGAGGCGATTGGGACCATTCGGTCGCGCTTCTCTCGCAGGGATGATAATTCCCACGAACCCACGATTACCGCGCCCACTCGACCATCCGTCCGTAGACCGAATCGGTCGAGAGGGCGTCGGCGTCTCCGACCAAAACGAGCGACTTCTTGGCCCTGGTGAGCGCGACGTTGATGCGCCGGTAGTCCTCGAAGATCGGGCCGTCGAGGGACCCCGTCGCGACGAAGGAGACGACGATGACCTCTTTCGAGGAGCCCTGGAATCGGTCCACCGTGTCGACGGTCACGCCGTCGGGTGCGCGCTTGTTGATCTCAGCGACCTGGGCGCGGTAGGGTGCGATGACGCCGATCTCGTCCGCTTCGACGCCAGCCGCCCGGAACGACTCGATCGTCTCGACCACGGCGTCGGCCTCATCGGGGTTGGTGTTCCCGCGCGCTCGGCCGTCCGGATCGACGAACGCGACCGAGTCCTGAAGGTGTGCCGGGAGGGCGTCCAGGGACACTCCAGGGAGGTCGGTGAGCCGCTGAGCGGCGACCTCGCCCGTCGCTGGCCGCAACTGCCCGTCGTAGAACTCCCGCGAGGCGAACGCCTGGATGCGCTGGGCCATCCGATACTGGCGGTCCAGCATCACCGAGGCTTCGGGATGGGCCTCGATGAGGCGCTCGAACAGCGACGATCCGAGGTCGGCCGTGTCGTCGCCGTCCATCTCGTCTTCGGCCTGGACCACCGGCGGGAGTTGCTGGTGGTCCCCGACGAGAACGAACCGCTCGGCGAGATTGATGGCCGCCAGCGCACCGGGTTCGGTGATCTGTCCGGCCTCGTCGACGATCGCGACGTCGAACTCCTGTTCCCGCATCACCGTCGAGCCGCAGGACGCCGTCGTCGCCGCCACGACGGACGCCTCGCGGAGCTCGGTCGAAATCGCGGACGGGTCCCCGCGCTCTTTCAGCCGGAACTCCTGCATGTCCTGGTGGACGCCGGTTTCGGTCCCGACCCGGAGGAAGTCGTCGAACCCCTGCTCGCGGAGGGCTTCGAGCGCGTTGTCGACTGCTCTGTTGGTGAACGCAGTCAGCAGCACGCGCTCGCCCTGCTCGACGAGCGCACGGACCGTCCGCGCCAGCGTGTACGTCTTGCCCGTCCCTGGCGGTCCGTGGACGAGCGCGAAGTCCTCGGCGCGGACCGCCAGGGACACCGCCTCGTTCTGGGCCTCGTTGTTATCGATGTACGTGGTGTCGTCCGCGCGGAACTCGGGGTCGCGACGGTCGAAGAGGACGTCTTTCTGTTCGGCCGGCTGTTTCAGCAGGGCGTCGTGGAGCGCCGTGAGCATCCGATCGACGCCGATCTCGGAGGGGTACACGTCGAGCCGGCGGAGGTCCAGCGGTTCGTCGGTCGTGACGACGATCTCCTCGCCGAGTTGCTTGACCCGGGCGAGTTCCGCCTTCCCGCGGATCGGGTGGCCGTCGCTGGCGAGCACCACGTCGCCCTCGCGAATCTTCGAGACCGCGCCCGTGCCGGCAGCGCGGAGCTCCCAGCGACCGCCGTCGAGTTCGCGCTCGTCGAGCGGTTCCAGCCCGATGAGCGCCCGGTCGTCCTCGGCGCGCTCGTCGGCGTTCTGTCGCCAGAGTTTGGCGTACTCGCGGTGGACCGCGCGGCGCTCGGTCTCGATGGCGCGGTAGAACCGCTTGAAGTAGTCCTGTTCCTCGTCGGGGATCGCCCGGCCGACCTGCCCGGCTTTCGACTCCTGTTCGAGCCGGCCCGATACCGCCATGCAGGTGTCCTGCTCGAAGCAGTACTCGCACTTCGCGTCGGCCTCGTACCCGGTCGGGACGCTCATGTCGGCCTCCATCGCGGCGATCTCGTTGCGGGTCCGGACGACGTACTTGAGGAAGCCGGGGCCGATCGAGAAGTCCTTCGCCGGCGAGAGGTCGCCGGTCTCCTCGGTCCGCTCGACGGCCGCGTTCTTGGTGTAGAGGAGCGTCCCCGTGTCCGGCGCCGCGCTCGCGTGGGTCGCCTGCTCTGTGGCGTGGGCCTCGCCTTCGCCCAGCATCAGCGCGTAGCAGGCCGCCTGCACCTTGTCCTGGAATCGCGGCTCTCGGTTGGTGTTCTTGCCGGTCTTGAGTTCGACCGGGGACCCGCGACGGACGGCGTCGGCGCGGCCCTTGAGCCCGTAGGTCTCGCTGACCAGCGTCTGCTCGCTTCGCCACTGGTCCTCCTCAGTGAGCGTCCCCTGGTTCAGCCAGCCCTCGATCGCGCTGGCGTTCTGACGGACCTCCTCGGCGACGCTCGCCGCGTCGCGGTCCAGCAGGCCAAGTTCCAGCCCCGCTTCGGCGACGCGCTCGTCGACGGACTCGTCGAGGTCCCGTCCGCGGAGGAGATCGCCGAACACCTCGTGGACGATGGTCCCTTTGACGACGGGGTAGGCCAGCGGCAGGCCGGCGAGCTTGTTCAGATAGTACATGCGCGGGCACTGCACCCACGACCGAATGTCGGTCACGTCGACCAGGAAGTCCGGTTCGACGACGACCATCGAATCGCGGCCCGTCGAGTACTGGATCTCGCCTTTGAACTCCTTCTCCTGGGCGTCGATCACCAGGAGTTCCATCCCCGGAGCGAGGACGTCGGCGGTTTCGGTCCACTTTCCCCAGAGCGTGACGGTGACGGGGTCGGCCCGGCCGTCGTCGGGGCGAACTGTCACCTCGGCGAGGTCGCTCTGGCCGTTGCTGGTCTGGACTGTTCGGGGCTCGTCGACGGCGACGACTGGACCGCGGAGCTGCACGCAGGGAGGCAGCAGTCCGACGGACAAAAACGCTCCCCTCCCGGTCGGAAGCTGCCATCGATCGGCCCGAATAGAGACGGCTTTCTCCGAAGGAGACACACAGCCTCCGGGGAATCCGGATGCCAATGTCACAGCGACAAAATGGCCCAATCACCGCCCAACGGGCCGGAAAGCTGTGTATGCTGTGGATAACAATGCACGTTCCAGGGGTGTATCCGGTGTCACGAGTACCCCACTGCTATGAATCGCCACCAACTCACCTCGATCGCGGTCGCGATGGCCTGTTTCTTCGCCGTGGGTGTTGCAGCGACGACGCTCTCTTCGACGCTGTCGTCCGACCCATCCGAGGCTGTCGATCTCAACTACCAGTACCTCCCCATCGAAAGCAGCGACGTTTCTGATTTCCAGCAAGAGATCGAGACGAAGAAACGAGACCCGAACCTCCCCGACGACCCCGACGCCCAGAACGGAGGGTCTGACGACAACGGGAGCGGGACGGGCCAGGAGAACAACCGAGCGAACCAGCCCGAGAACCGCGGGGTGAAACCGTCGTCCGGTAACGAAGGCGCCCCGGGCGACCAGCGGGGACAAAACGAGGACGGAAAGACGCTCGTCAAAGGGAACGGGTCACAGACGATCGCCGGAGGCGGGTCGGGCGGTGGTTCCGGCGACTCCTCGTCGTCGAGTTCGGCCACGGAAACCGAGTCGAATTCCGCGAGCGTCCTCCCGCTCGTCGTCGGTCTCCTGGTGGTGGGGTTGCTGCTCGCACTCGCCTACCGCTACCGCGACCGCCTGTTCGGACTGTTCTTCTCGTCGGACACTGACAGCGAGACCGCTGCCACCGAGCCCAGGTGGGAGCCGAGTCCCCCGTCGGACGCGAACGTCGTCTTCGACGCGTGGGACGCGATGATGCGGAGCCTGGACGTCGAGGACCGACGGGCGCGAACGACCGAAGAGTGCGCCAGCGCGGCGGCTAACGCCGGGATGGACCCGGACGCCGTCCGGAAACTCACCCGCACGTTCGAGGAAGTGAGATACGGGCAACGACCGGTGACGGACGACCGCCGGCAGCGCGTCTCGCAGGTCTGCCAGCGACTCCAACTCGATCCGTCGGAGGGGGGAGTATGACCGCGCACCGTCGCGGCCCGTTGCTCGTCGGTGGGCTCCTGTTCGTGCTCGGCATCGCCATGCTGCTCGTCCGGGGGATCGCGAACCTCGTCTCGGTCGACTGGCTCGTCGACCAGCTCGGTCACGACTACCTGGTGATCGCCGGGTTCGGGCTGGTCGCGCTGTTTCTCGCCCTGCTGGTGATCCTGGCGCGGTCGCTGTACGGCTTCGAGCAGGCGACGCCGCCGACCGCCGAATCGGTGCCGACCGGGGTCCCGCTGGGCGCCCAGATCGACCACGTCGTCGAACAGGGACTCCATCCGTACGAACACGTCACCGGGCGGTCGCGAGCGACGGTTCGGGATCGCCTGCGCCAGACGGCGATCGAAACGGTGCGACGAGTCGACGGCTGCTCGTCCGCTGCCGCCAGGGCCGCCGTCTCCGCGGGCGAATGGACGGACGACCAGGCCGCAGCCGCCTTCCTGGCCGACGAGGGGCCGGCGCCGCTCGCACAGCGGCTCCGCGACGCGCTCCCGCGCGGGTCCCGGTTCCAGGACCGGACCGCTCGGGCCGTGACGGCCATTCTCGAACGCGACGAGCAGGGAGGTGACCGATGACGACCGTTCGGCGGACGAACCACTGGCGAGGCGTGGTCGCCGTCGCCCTCGTCGCGGGGTCGATCGGCCTCCTCCTGAAGCGCCCGTACATCCTGCTCGTGGCCTGTCTGGGCGTGGGATACGCGATCTATCCCAGACTGCTCCAGTCACCGCCCGTCGAGTTGGCGCTCGAACGGCGGGTGAGCGAGGCGAGTCCCTCGCCAGGTGAGGACGTGACCGTCACCGTCACCGTGACCAACGAGGGCGACGAGCGACTGACCGACCTGCGACTGGTCGACGGCGTACCGGCATTGCTGTCCGTCACGGACGGGAGTGCGCGACACGCAGCCGTGCTCGCGCCGGGCGCCTCGACGACGTTCTCCTACGACGTCATTGCGGAACACGGCACCCATCAGTTCCGGGCGGCGACCGCGATCGCCCGGGACGTGAGCGGCCGCACAGAAGTCGAGACGACCGTCGAAGCGGAGACCCAGGAGATCGAGTGCCGTCGGAACCTCCCCGACCCGCCGGTGACCGAGAGCCAGGAACAGCTCCCCGGCCGGATCCTGACCACCGGCAACGGGGACGGCATCGAGTTCGCACGCACCAGGGAGTATCGAGCCGGTGACAACCCCAGCCGCATCGACTGGAAACACTACGCCAGAACCGGGACGCTCGCGACCGTCGAGTATCGCCAGGAACGAGCGGTCAACGTCGTCGTCTGTATCGACGCGCGAGCGAGTTCGTACCGGGGTCACGACGGAGGCCCGCACGCGGTCTCTCACGGGGTCGCAGCCGCACAGGAGCTGCTGGACGCAGTCTGGGACGTCGACGAACGAGCGGGGCTGGCAGCGATCGGCAGGGAGTTCTGTTGGCTCCCGCCGGACCGCGGCACCGACCACGAACATCGGGCTCGTCAACTGCTCTTGACGCACCCGACGCTCTCACCCCAGCCACCGGACGACCCGGAACCCGACGACGACCGTGCAATGAACCAGATCAGGGAACTCCGGAAACGCCTGGACCGCGAGACCCAGATCGTGTTCGTGAGCCCACTCGCAGACGGCTTCGTCGTGGACGTGGCCATGGAACTGGCCGGCGCTGGCCGTCCCGTCACCGTCGTGAGTCCGGACGTGACGACCGGCGAATCGCCCGGCGATCGGATCGCGACGGTCGAGCGTCGAAACCGGCTCTACGCCCTCCGCCGCGGCGGCGTCTCGATCGTGGACTGGGACACCGACACGTCGCTGGCCCGCGCGCTCATGGGCGCAAAACAACGGTGGTCGTGATGTCGCAGGCAGAACCCCCATCGAGTTCGGCGATGGTTCACCGGCCGACGACGCTCGCCAGCGCGGTCGCCGTCCTCATCGCGGCCGGCAGCGTCCTCCTCGTCGCCGGCACGGCCCACGCGTTGCCGATCGCAGTGACGGTCTTCGGATTGCTGGTGGTGGGATTCGCGACGCACGGGAACTGGAACGACCGGGTCGCAACCGCCCTGATTAGCGTCTGCGGGCTCGGCCTGGTCGTCGCCGGCCTCGCGTTCGTCTTCACCACAGACCTCGACAGCATCGCCGCAGCGGAGCTGTATCCGGGACTGGCCGGCGTGGCAGTCCTCGCGGTCGCGCTCTTGCCGCTCCGACGTGGCTGGGAGACCGCGCTCGCCACCGCCGGAGCCGGCCTCGTGTTCATCGCCGTGCTGAACAGCGGCGTCGCCTACGACAGCGGACGGCTCGCGCTGTTGCTCGCGACGGCGGGCGTCGTCGCCTCGTGGGACGCGGCGAGACACGCCATCACGCTGGGCGATCAGGTCGGCCAACAAGCAGCGACCAGTAGCGTGGAACTCACTCACATCGGTGCGACGGTGCTGACCGGCGCCGTCTTCGTCGCGCTCACGGAGCTGATCTGGCGCCTCGGCGTCACCGGCCTCCCGCTGGAAGGACTCGTCGTCTTCCTCGGGGCCGCACTCGCCTTCCTTGTCGTCCTGTACAAGTGACTTCGTCGCAGCGTAACCGACATCGAGCCAACAGTTTTTAGCGGTTCGCTGGCAACCTCCCGGCATGCAATCGTCAACGGTCGCAGCCTGTGGCCTCGCACTGCTGTGCGTGCTCGCAGGCTGCAGTGGGGACAGTGGGACGCCGACGTACACGGACCCGCCGGTGGACGACCGCGTCGAGACGGACGCGATCACGGCGACGGACACGGCGACACCGTTCGGTCCGTCAGTCAACGAGACGGACCAGCCGCGGTCGTTCCTGGACGTCATCCGCGGCCGCAACCTGGGCGTCGAATCCGTCCAGACGCGCAACGGGAGCGTCCACGTGCGATACGAGGCGGTAAACGGGTCCGAACGGCGGGAGCAGGCAGCGTTCTTCCTCGGCCTCGCCTACGGGAGCGCGGTGAACGACACCTGGTCGTCGGCTGAGACGTGGAACGCCAGCGCCATGGCGGCAGTCGCCGTCGACGAAAACGGCACTCCAGTCACGAGCTTCCGGATGCCGGCCTACTGGGGCCGCCAGACCGCCACGGGCGCGATCGAGGCCACCGACCTGGCCGCTCGAATCCGGAACGCGACGGCGAACCGAACCGACGAGGGCGGCGAGACTGGGACGGACGCGATGCGGGTTTCGTTCCGAGACGCTCTTGCTACCGACGCGGACGCGACAGTGGCCGACTTCGACGAGCGAGGGGAGACGGCCTTCCTGACGCTCGAAACCGAGACGAGCGACGACGCGCTGGCAGCCACGCTGGCGACGCTCACGGAGACCTACGGACAGCAGGCGAACGGCGGGTGGAACGCGTCGGTGCTCGAGGTGACGATTCGCGGCACTGACGGAGACCTGTACGGCTGGTATCGCGTCGAGGCCGACGCGGCCGTCGACACCGACGGGGGTAGCGTGCCAGGAGGGGTGCTGGATCGCGTCTATCGTGAGAACGGCGCCCTCGAACCGGCGCAGTGAGCGGCGGTCGGGGCCGGAAACGCCGACCGCGACACGTCCGGTTCCGATACGTTCTTCGGTCGGTAGCACCAACTTGCGGGCAGCATGCGCGTCAGAGACTGGCAGGACATCCTCGAAGAGGTCGTCGAGAGCAACGCCGAGCCGAGCGGCTGGCGAGCTGTCGGCGGCGACCGGGCGAACGGGATCGGTGAGGACCTCTACGTCGGCCATCCCAGCGCCGGCGTCTTCCAGCTCAAGACGTACGCGAAGAACCCGTTCGAGGTGAACGGCGTCGGCGCGCAGGTCGCCCGCAAGATCGACGACGAGCTGGATCCGCTGTTTCCCGAGAAGGACGCGGGCCGGTTCGGCGTCCAGCGACCGATCGAAGAAGACGACGCGGAGGACACGGTGAACGAGCTCTCGGAAGTGCTCCAGGCCCACGCCGACGCGCCGACGACGCCGGACGCGCTGTTCGACGACGTAATGGAGACGCTGGACAGCCCCGCGTTCGGCCCGGCCGACATCGACCTCTACGACCGGCCCGACACGATCGAGGATCTCTCGACCACGTTCGAGGAGGCCGAAGAACTCCTCGACAAGGAACTCGACGACGTCATCGACGAGAGCGTCGACCGCGGCTTCCAGTGACCCCGACGGCCCGTCACGGGCACCGAGAATCCACAGCGGTAAGTCCCATCGGCGGCTCTGGCCCCATATGAACGCCGCGGCAACCATCCGCGAGTACTACGACGCCCTCCGCACCGGCGACTCGCTCGCGCCCTTTTTTGCGGACGGAGAAACCGACGACGAGATCGTCAAGTTCGGGATCTCCGAGCGCCTGGTGGGCGCCCACGAGATCGCGACCGGCCTCCGCGAGCAGACGGAAACGACGACCGACTGGACCGTCGACAGTCGCGATCTCCGCGTCACCGAGCGGTCGTGTCACGCCTGGTTCAGCGACGACGTGTCCATGGCGTGGACGGACACGAACAGGCAGATCCGCTTCGAGTTCGAAACCCGCTGGAGCGGGACGCTCGAAGCCCGCGACGAGGACGGCGCGCCCGTCGCCGACGCAACGAATCGCGAGGCGGTCGACTGGCAGTTCGTCGGTATGCACGTCAGCACCGCGGGGTCGATCTGATGGTCGGACCGATCTCCGACGAAGAACGCGACTCGGCGACCAAGAAAGTCAAACTGTTCTTTACCGCGCTCGTGGGGCTTTCGGCGGGGCTCGTGTCCCTCCAGGGAGACCCGTCGCCGACGATGTTCCTCGCCGCCGTCGCTGGCGGTCTGGTGTTCGGTGGCCTGGTCATCTGGTACGTGTTCCCGGACACGTCCGGCCTCACGCAACGTCGCGGCCGACGATAGAAGAGGTAGCTACACGCGGTCGAGCCAGACGGCGGGATTGTCCAGTTCCTCTTCAGTCGGGAGGTACGCTTCGCGTTCCCAGACCTTGCTGGCGCCTTCGATGCCGCGTTCGTCCGCGACCGTCTCGAAGAAGTGCTTGCCGCGCTCGTACTGGCGGCGTTTCATGCCGAGGCCGAGCAGCCGGCGGATCAGTTTCGCGATCGGGCCGCGCCCGCGGCGGCGCTCGTCGAGTTTCTCCCGGAGGTCGGCGTACTCGTCGTCGAACGCCCGATCCATGATGAGTTCGGCGTACCCCTCGACGGAGGTCATGGTCGTGTCGAGCGCCGTCAGCGACTCGCGGTCGATGTGGCCGTCGGCGAGTTCCGAGATCGCGGTTTCGAGATCGGCTTCGAGTTTGTCCGAGAGCCACGGAGCGGCGCCGAACTCGGCGGCGTGAGCGACCTCGTGGAAGGCGATCCAGCGACGGAAACGGGGTTCAGAGACGTCGAGCATGGTCGAAACCCGCCCGATGTTGGGATGGACGAAATACAGCGCGTGGTCGTCGGTCCCCTCGGCAAGCAAGAGCGGATCGTACTGGCCGAGGACGTTCTCCGCGAGGAAAGAGAGCGCGACAGACATCGAGGCGGTGTTGGCGACCCTGGCGATGCCCGGCAGCATGCCGACCTGTTCGCCGAGGGGGTCCATCACTCGCCTGAAGGTGTCGATGTTGGCGTCGATCCAGTGGTGTCGGTTCTGAATCTCGACGGTGTCGGGGACGTCGAACTCGACGGCAGCGACCTCGCGGACGCGCGCTCTGGCGTCCCGAACGTCGGCGGCGTACCCCTCGCGGACGCCGTCAGCGAGCGCGAGCGAACCGGGATCGGTCGAGGCTTTGGCCGCCTCGCCGACGGCGTCCCAGTCGACCGGACCGTCCCCCGACGCTCCTGTTACAGCCTGCACACTACGAAATAGACCCATGGGCGATCCTGGGTCCCGGTGGTGAAATGTCTTCCCCCTCCCGCAGTTTGTGGTCAGGGAGCGACTTCGATCTCCTCGTCGAGTTCGGGCATTCGTCCGCGCCTGAGCCACCACCCCAGCGCCCCGACCACGCCGAGACCCATGACCGCCAGCATGAGTTTGCTCGGGCCGCCGCCCTCACCCTCGCCGATCGGCACCTCGGTGGTGTTCTCGTGGCTCTCCCGGTCCTCACCCCGCCCGCTACTGAAGGGGGCCTTGGCGGTGAACGATGCGTCCTCGAGGTGGAGTTCGACCAGGGTCACGTCGACCATAGCAGTACATCCACGCGCCCGTTCTTATCGTTTGGGCGCGTCGGCAGTCTGTCGGTTTCGGCCCCGAAGGCGTCGGGTTGATAATCGTGCCCACGCCATGGGCGGTATGGACGATCGACAGCGCGAGTTCCTGTTCGAGTTGCTGGAAACGCCGTCACCCACGGGGTTCGAGGCCGCCGGCCAGCGCGTCTGGGTCGACTACGTCGAGGCGTTCGCCGACGAGGTCCGGACCGACGCCTACGGGAACGCGGTCGCGGTCCACGAGGGGAGCGGCGGGCCGGAGATCGCGGTCACCGGCCACGCAGACGAGATCGGCTTCGTCGTGCGCCGAATCGACGACGACGGGTTCCTCCACCTCTCCCGGGTCGGCGGCACCGACAAGACCGTCTCGCGCGGCCAGCACGTCACGGTCCACGCCAGCGACGGGCCGGTCCAGGGCGTCATCGGCCAGACTGCAATCCACCTCCGGAAGAAAGACGAGGACGAGGTCGCCGACATCACCGAGCAGTACGTCGACGTCGGCGCGGAAGACCGCGACGAGGCGACCGAACTGGTGGACGTGGGCGACCCGATCACCGTGTCCTCGACGGTCGAGGACCTCCACGGCTCGCGGCTCACCGGGCGAGCCATGGACAACCGCGTGGGCGTCTGGACCGCCGCAGAGACGCTTCGGCGGGCCGTCGAGGCCGACGTGGACGCGACGGTGTACGCGGTCAGCACGGTCCAGGAGGAGGTCGGCGGCAACGGGGCGCAGATGGTCGGGTTCGACCTGGAACCGGACGCAGCAGTCGTGGTGGACGTGACCCACGCGACGGACACGCCGGCCCTCCCGGGGAAGAAGAAGATCGACGTAGACCTGGGCGGCGGCCCGTCGGTCAGGCGGGGCCAGCCGGACCATCCGGTGCTGGTCGACGCGTTGCGGACGGTCGCCAGCGACGAGGAGATCGACGTGCAGCTCGAAGCCGGGAGCAACACCACGCTGACGGACGCGAACTCGCTGTTCGTCCAGCGCGGCGGGATTCCCTCGGTGAACGTCGGCATTCCGACCCGGTACATGCACACGCCCACGGAGGTCGTCGACGCCGACGATCTGACGGCGACGATCGATCTCGCAGGAGCCTTCGTCGAGCGGGCAGGCGAGTTTACCCCGTACCGGACCAGCGTTTAATCAACGGGCGGCGTGGGAAATTCAACGAACAGCGGCCCCAAACACCGTTCTCGGGGGCGGACGCGACGTGGATGATGGAGCGGTACGTTTATGGGTACGTCGGCACCCCGTTGCCCTATGAGCGGACGACCACTGGATATACTGGAGGACTCCCTCGGGGAGATCGTCACAGTACAACTGAAAGGCGGCGAAATGTTCGAAGGAGAGCTCACGGGGTACGACCAGCACATGAACCTGGTCATCGAGGCGGACGAAGACACAACGATTATACGCGGCGATAACGTCGTCTCGATTAACCCATGACTGGTGCAGGAACCCCGAGCCAGGGGAAAAAGAACAAGACGACACACGTGAAGTGCCGCCGCTGTGGCGAGAAATCATACCACTCCCGAAAGAAGGTCTGTTCATCCTGCGGGTTCGGCAAATCTGCGAAACGCCGAGACTACGCCTGGCAGGAGAAGGCCGGCGAATAAATGCACGAGAAGTGCGGCGTTGTCGGGATCTCGTTGGAGGACCGGAGCGCCGCCCGCCCGCTGTACTACTCTCTCTACGCCCTCCAGCACCGCGGCCAGGAGTCGGCAGGGATCGTCACGCACGACGGGTTCCAGCAACACTCCCACGTGGAGATGGGACTCGTCGGTGACGCCTTCGAACAGGGCGACCTGCAGGCGCTGAACGGATCGCAGGGGATCGGCCACGTCCGGTACCCGACCGCCGGCAGTCTCGACTGCAGTTGCGCCCAGCCGTTCTCGGTTTCCTTCAAGAGCGGCTCGCTCGGTCTGAGCCACAACGGGAACCTGGTCAACGCCGGCGAGATCCGCGATCAACTGGCCGGCCTCGGGCACGCGTTTACGTCCGACGGTGACACGGAAGTCATCGCGCACGACCTCGCGCGCAACCTCCTCGAAGAGGACCTGGTCCGAGCGGTCAAGCACACGATGGCTCGCATCCACGGGTCGTACTCGCTGACCATCATGCACGACGACACGGTGATGGGCGTGCGCGACCCGCAGGGCAACCGCCCGCTCTGTATCGGCGAGCTCGAGGACGGCTACGTCCTCGCGTCCGAGAGCGCGGCCATCGACACGCTCGACGGGGAGCTCATCCGGGACGTGAAACCCGGCGAGCTCGTCGTCCTCCACGCCGACGGCACCGGGTACGACACGTACCAGCTCGTCGAGAACGAGAACACCGCGCACTGCTTCTTCGAGCACGTCTACTTCGCGCGGCCTGACTCGGTCATCGACGACGAACTCGTCTACGAGGTGCGGCGCGAACTCGGCCGGCAGCTCTGGGAGGAAAACGGCATCGACTCGGACGTCGTGATGCCGGTTCCGGACTCCGGACGCGCGTTCGCGTCGGGGTACGCCGAAGCTGCAAACGAAGACTCCGACGCCGATGGCGTCGAGTTCGCGGAAGGCCTGATGAAAAACCGGTACGTCGGCCGGACGTTCATCATGCCCACCCAGGACGAACGCGAGCGCGCGGTCCGCCTGAAGCTCAACCCGATCAAATCGACGGTCGAGGGCAAGACCGTGACGCTCATCGACGACTCCATCGTCCGCGGGACCACCTCGAACCAGCTCGTGCAGCTCTTGCGAGACGCTGGCGCCGAGGAAGTCCACGTCCGCATCGGCGCACCGCCGATCATCGCCCCCTGTTACATGGGGATCGACATGGCCTCCCGCGAGGAACTCATCGCGGCCGACCGCTCCGTCGAGGACATCCGCGACGAAATCGGTGCGGACTCGCTCTCGTATCTCTCCATCGACGCGATCGCGGAGTCGCTGTCGAAATCGCGCGCCGACCTCTGTCTCGGCTGCGTCACCGGCGAGTACCCTTACGACATCCAGGGCGAGGAGAAAGATCGGGACGTCGAGCGGCCGTCGATCGACGCGCCCACGACAGCCGACGACTGAGCGGTCCGTTTTTTCGTCACAACACGCCGAGCAGGGGCACCAGCACCGCGAGCACCACGCGTACCATCACTGCGAGCAGGACGGAGGTGCCGAGACGCGGATCGGTATCGCCACCGACGCCGGGCGGGAGGTCACAGGGGGAGTACGGGGCGAGCGGGTTGCGGTCGGAACCGGACCGGTCGGTCATCGATTCGACCGAGGTGGTCCAGCTTCCTCACACTGAGTGGCGGTGGTGTCAGAACACCACGTAGAGGAGCGCGTAAACGACGGTTCCGAGGAAGAAGGAGACGAGCCACAGGGAGGCGGCGACGCGTCCGATCGTCGGGTGGCGCGTCGCGCCGACGTCGTCCACCGGACGCGTCAGCGCCAGGAGGAGGACGTAGTACAGGAGCGGGATGCAGACGATGGCGAGCAGGACGTGAATCGCGAGGATCGGGAAGTAGACGAACTGCTCGAGCACCGCAGGTCCCGGAAACGAGGTCGGTCCTTCCAGCGCGACCCTGTAGAGATACAGGACGAGGAACACGACGAACAGGACGAGCGAAGCGATCATCGCGTTCCGGTGACGCGTGACGTTCCCCGCGCGGATCGCACGCCAGCCCACGAAAATCGTCCCGATGGCGAAGACGCTGACGACGGCGTTCACGTGTGGGATCGCCGCGAGGAACCAGTCGGGCGCCTGCGGGAGGTGCCGCGTGGGGATCGCGCCGAGCACAGCACCGAACACCAGCGCGAGCGACACGACAGTCAGCAATCCGGTCAACTCGGGAACGCGGTCCCGCGCCTGTAGTTGCATACCGGAGCGAACGGACCCCACGTGCATGGACCTTACTCTCCGCGCCGAGAGCAGCGGTCAGGGAGCGGGGCGAGTCCCCAGCGTGAGGTCCACGGTCGTTTCGGTCCCGTCGCGGATGACGCCGACGGGGATGGTGTCGCCGGGGCTGGTCGCGAGCGCGAGATACGTCGAGAGCGCCTGCTGTGACAGGATGGACTCCCCACCCAGGCTCACGACGACGTCGCCGCCGACGGGGACGCGTACGCCGTCGACGACGCGCTGGTCGGTCGACCCCTGGAGCACGCCGTCCGCCGGTCCGTCGTCGACGACCTCGTCCATGTAGACGCCCTGGGCGGTGTCGAGATCGTTGGTCTCGGCGACGCGCGGTGTGACGTTCATGAGCCGCACGCCCATGTAAGAGTGCTCGTAGGCGCCGGTCTCGATGAGCGCCGGGACGACCCGTCGCATCAGCGCCGCGGAGATGGCGAACCCGATGTTGTCCGCGCCGCCGGAGTTGATAACGCCAGCGACCTTGCCGTCCAGTGTTACAAGCGGCCCGCCGCTGTTCCCGGGATTGACCGCGGCGTCGGTCTGGATGGCGTCGGGGATCGTGAAGTTGTTCGCGGCCGGAAGCGTCCGGTCGACGCCGCTGACGATGCCGGCCGACACCGAGCCCGAGAGGCCGAAGGGGTTCCCGATGGCAACGACTTCCTGGCCGGTGGCGACTTCTCCCTCGATGAGCGTCAGTGGCGTCGCGATCTCGGGCACGTTCGCGATCGAGAGGACCGCGAGGTCGCTGTAGACGTCGGTACCGACGACTGTCGCCGTGCGCCAGGAGCCGTCGGTGAACCGCACTTCGACCGACGCGGCACCGTCGACGACGTGCTGGTTCGTCACGATGTGGCTGTCGTCGTAGACGAACCCCGAGCCCTGTCCCGTGCGGCCGCTCTCGGTGTACACGCGGATGCGGACCACAGAGTCGATGGTCCGGCGGTATACGTCGGTGTAGACCGATTGCGACTGCGGCGTCGAGTTGATCAGCTCTGATTGTTGGTTGGGACTGGCACCCGAGTTCGAACTGTCAGAAGAGGGTGCGTTACAGCCGGCGAGTCCGGCGGTCACTCCAGCAGCGGCGAGAAAGCGCCGGCGCGACAACCGCGTGTCTTCCATGGCGCCCGGTTGGGACGGGGCTGAATAAACCCCCACGGTTCGATACATCGTCGAGGCGAGACCAGCGGCTCACCGACGTGAGCGAAAGTAGGAGAGATGGGGGGTGGGTGGGGAAGTTGGGGTGGGTATGGGGAGTCAATGTGGCACCGCTGTGCCAGCATGTGTCCGTTGCGGGAACTGCGTAATAAATATATCTCCGTAATTTTCTATTTTGAAAACAAGGACGGCGAGAACGGGCACGTGGCTGGAAAACCAGGGGAGACGAGTCGAGAGATTCGAAGTGGTCACGAACGGATTTCATGTTATGTAGTTCCCACAATCTATTTCTTGACTTACGGTCAAAGGTGCGTGTAAGAATGGTCCGCGATACAGTGGTGGCGCCGTCGGGTGAGACGCAATTAGTCGTGGTGGACACATGAGCAGTGAATCGCCGGTTGTACTCGTCGTGGACGACAACAGGGCAATCGCGAACACGTATACGGCGTTCCTCTCCGACGAGTACTCTGTTCGGACCGCATACAACGGCAAAGAAGCGCTCGACGAACTGGGCCCGGACGTCGACGTGGTGTTACTCGATCGGCGGATGCCGGAAGTGTCTGGGGACGCCGTTCTGGAGGAGATTCAGGCACGACAGTTGGACTGTCGGGTCGTCATGCTCACTGCGGTCGATCCGGACTTCGACATCATCGACATGGGCTTCGACGAGTATCTGGTCAAGCCCATCGAGCGCAACGAACTCAACGACGTCGTCGAAGAGATGCTGGAACGGGCCACATACGACGACGATTTCCGCCGGTTCCTGGCACTCGTCTCGAAGAAGACGACGCTGGAAGAGGAGAAATCCAGCGCAGAACTCGAAGCCAGCGAGGAGTACACCCAGATCGAGGAGCGACTCGCGGACCGGCGCGAACAGGTGGGCGTCGACCTGTCCGAACTGGAAGAGGACTTCGCCGAGGTGTCCGGCCGCGTCAGAGTCAGCGAAGAGATGGCCGGGTCAGACGACAGTCACGACATCCCCGGCCCGAACGGGGACGCCGACGGCGAACGGTGAACGTAGCGCCCGAATTCTCCTCTAAAATTCAGTAGCGCCGCCCGACGTCGCTGCCGTTTCGTTTTCGCACTCGTAGGTCAGTAGTCGTCGCGTCCGCGTGGGTTCTGGTCCGGTGAGTCTGGTCGGTTGTGCGACGTAATACACCGAGACAGCGTCGAGTGGACGCGCGTGCTGTCGCTGCCAGCGTCGGCACAGAGAACGGGCGAATGCCCGGCGGTTCGCTTCGCCCGACTCGACTCTGGCGAGATACTTCCGCCATCTCGCCGTGGGGTATCGACGGGAGACGTCGGGCGGCTTCGCCCAGCGGACGGGTGACTGGGTAAGCACGTCGACGCGGCTCCCGTTTGTGAGTGTGCCGGGAACGACGAACCACCCGTCGGTTTTGGGCGGCGAGGGTGCGAACATCGACCAGTGTTGGTGCTCCGCGATCGTGCTGGCGTCGACGCCAGCCGCGTCGACGTGGGCGACGGAGACCGCGTTGAACGCGAGCATCCCCGCCAGGAGGACCGCGACGATTCCCATTCCGAGCTGCCTCCCCAGCGAGGGAAGGGCGTCGGGAAGCCGCCGTTCGAGCGGGGTCGTCTCGCGTCGACGCAGCCGGTCCATCGAGAGCGCTGGCGCTCGTCGCTCGACGGCGTCCCAGATCGCCGTCGGGAGAAACGGGAGGAGGGCGGCGAGACAGATCACCGGGAACAGCCCGAGTTTCAACGTCAGCAACATCCCCAGATGGGCCGCGACGAACAGGCCGACGAACGCCGCTCTGGACCGGCCGGTCAACGCGACGAGTAGGACGGAACACGCCAGCAGTGCGAGCCAACCCCAGGTGGCGGCCATCAACACGACGGGGAAGTCGGCCAGCACGTCACCGAACAGGACGAGGAACTGCTCCAGGCTGAACGCGTATCTGACCGCCGTCCCGTCGCGCCACGGCGACGCGCGAAGCTTGAGGGCGGCGTTGACCGCGTAGAGCGTCACGACCTGCAGGAGCAACGCGGCCGACGCGACGGAGACGACGCGCTCGCGTGACGCCGTCTGCGACCGGTCGAGCGACCACTCGGCTCCCAGCGGGAGAAACACGCTCCAGAAGAGCAGCCGGCGCAGGAGGACGTCACCGGCGTTGAGAACGAGAGGGTTGCGCGCCTGCAGCGACAGCAGGAACAGCAGCGAGATCACCGTCGCGATCCGCGTCTGAAACCCCGCGAGCAGCGCGAGCGCAGCGACGCCGGCCAGCAGAAACAGGAGGACCTGCACCCAGAACGCGCCCGAGAGCGCGTGCACCGAAACGTACTGATAGCCGGGAAACGTCGCGCGGAGAACGGACCGCGGGAGGACGCCGGCGTCCGTGTAGAACCACCGCAGGTTGCGGGCGCGGAGCGCGAGGTCACTGAGCAGGATCGCGCCGAGCAGGATGCGAAACGCGGCGAGCGCCCGCACGTCGATCGCGAACCGACGCGCGAGCCACTCACGACCGCGACCCGAGACTGCCGATGCTGAGCCCATTTGAAACAGGTAACGCTCCGTCGTATCGGTATCTGCAACAGGTTCGGCTAAACGTCTTGTGCTCGACGGAGCGCGGTCGGCCGCGTCGAGTGAGCGCGACTCACCGGCGGACCCCGACGGGACGGCGCCCGCGCTGTCGCTACGTAGTTTGGTTCGTCAGTAAGATTTTGCGTGGGTGATGTCCTGTAGGACCTCACCTGCACTTTGCAGTGCGTGGGACCGGATTTGAACCAGAGGAAGACGTGCTCACTACGTTGCGCGCGTCTTCCAGGGCTCGCAATCGGCAGCGCCGATTGCTCACCGGCGGACCCCTACGGGACAGCGCCCGCGCTGTCGCTACCTAGTTTGGTTCGTCAGTAAGATTTTGCGTGGGTGATGTCCTGTAGGACCTCACCTGCACTTTGCAGTGCGTGGGACCGGATTTGAACCGGCGGACCCCTACGGGACAGCGCCCTCAACGCTGCGCCGTTGGCCTGGCTTGGCTACCCACGCACGCTGCGTCTGTCTGCATTGCATTCGTATCCGCGGTTAGTTAAAAGGGCTTTCGTTTGCCATCGACGAGACGGCTGTCGGAAACGGACCTTTCAAATACGGGGAAGCTACTACCGGGGACATGGCCAAATATTCGACCGGCGGGGCGGGCGGTAGTGCCGGTGGGAACTGCGAACTCTGTGGCGCGGAGGACGACGACCTCCGCACGGCCAACGTCGCCGGTGCCACCCTGGAGGTCTGCGCCGAGTGTGCGCAACACGGCGAGACCGATAGCAGGGGCGGCTCCGGGAGCGACGACGGCGAGCGGAGCGACCAGGACCGCAAGCGGCGCGCCGCACAGAACGCGGCCCGCATCGACGACGCTCGGAAAGCCGACTCCAAACACTGGGAGGAGGACGGCACCAACTACGAGGACGATCAGCTCCCGTATCTCGTCTCCGGCTACGGGAAACAGCTCACGGAGGCGCGCCAGGACGCCGGCCTCCAACTCGCCGAGCTGGCCGAGGAACTCGACATCGACGAAGCCGACCTGCTGGCAGTCGAGCAGGGCCGCGCGACCCAGGCTGGCGTCGGCGGCTCCGTCGTCGCGAAACTCGAAGACCGACTCGACGTCGAACTCTCCGAGTCGGCCTGAGCTTTTTACCACCCCCAGTCGTCGGGCAGCAGTATGCACTCACGCGGCCCAGACGAACCCTACATCCGACAATTCTCCGCGACAGTCGATCGACTCGACAGTACCCACGTCGTCCTCGATACGACCTACTTCTATCCCGAGGGCGGCGGCCAACCCGCAGATCGCGGGACGCTCGACGGCATCGACGTCGTCGCCGTGCAGTCACGTGACGGGGAAGTACTCCACGAACTGGCACGCGAACCCGACTTCTCGGTCGGTGACGCCGTCGACGGAGTCGTCGACGACGAGTTCCGCACCTACTGCATGCGAGCGCACACGGCGAGTCACGCCCTCTACGGGGCTGGGAGACGGTTACTCGACGACCTGGGGTACGGCGGGTTCGGCATCACCGAAGATCGCGTGCGCGTCGACCTCACCACGACCACGGACGTCGACGACGCGACGCTGGTCGAACTCGAACGGCTCGTCAACCGCGTCGTCTGGGACAGCCGACAGGTCACCTGGGAGGAGCGCGACCGCGAGACGGCCCTGGCCGACGACGAGATCGCGTTCAACACGAAGACCGAAGAGGGACTCGAGAGCGATTCGGTTCGCGTCGTCACGATCGAAGACTGGGACGTCGCCGCCTGCGGCGGTACACACGTCGAGAATACCAGCGAGATCGGACCGGTCGCCGTGCTCGACAGGTCCAATCCCGGGGAAGGGTTGACGCGAGTGGAGTTCGCGGTCGGTCCGGCAGCGATCGAGCGGCGCGCCGACGACCACGAAGCCGCACTGGCGAGCGCACGGAAACTCGACACCAGCGTGGCCGACCTCCCGGACGCGGTCGAGCGCCTTCAG
The DNA here is from genome assembly GCF_042678165.1 of Halorientalis brevis. Taxonomy (GTDB): domain Archaea; phylum Halobacteriota; class Halobacteria; order Halobacteriales; family Haloarculaceae; genus Halorientalis; species Halorientalis brevis. The sequence continues at coordinate 283,258 of NZ_JBHUDJ010000014.1, forward strand.
GCCGACCGCGAAGAGACGCGCGCGGAGCTCGACGCGCTCCGCGACGAACTGGTGGAAACGAGACTCGCCGCGCTCCAAGAGGACGCCGTCGAGAAAGCGGGGCGCAGGTGGGTGGTCGGTGCAGTTCCGGGCCTCGATGCGAACGGACTCGCCGACCGGGCACAAGACGCCGTGGGCGACGGAGCGGACGTCGTCGCGCTGGTCAGCGAGGACGGGCAGTACCTCGCGGTCGCGACGGCCGGCGAGGTCGATGCGGGTGACGTGGTCGACGACGTCACGGCGGATTTCGGCGGTGGCGGCGGCGGCGGGCCGACGGTCGCCCAGGGTGGCGGCCTGGGAGCACCGGCCGACGAAATCGTGACGTTTCTCCGAGAGACCGCAGAGTAGGTGGCGAACAGGCGACACGGGCGGCTCCGCAGGCCGGCGTGTCGCACGACTGCAAACCGACCTGCGGTGACGGTCAGCGCACGTGCGCAGATGGTCTCGGTTTCGTACTTGAATGCTAGGCAGGAACGGCACCCAAGCAGGGTCAGTGAGAATCGTCGTGGACGACCGCTACCGACCCCGAAGCACATATCTATCGGCCGGTCGTACCGCAGTTCGTGACAAGGCAGGACGAGTACGACGCGTACGTCTACGACTTAGACGGGACGCTCGTGTCGCTCGACGTGGACTGGGACGAGGTGACGCAGAACGTGGCGGCCGTGTTGCGAGCGCGCGGCGTCGACGTCGACGGTGCCGACCTCTGGACGATGCTCGAACTGTCCGAGGAGACGGGCTATCGACGGAAGGTCGAGGAGACGATCACCGAGTTCGAACGCGAGGGCGCACGCACCGCGGAAAAACTGCCGCTCGCCGAGGCGTTGCCGCACGAACGCCCGGTCGGGGTCTGCTCGCTGAACAGTGAAGCCGCGTGTCGGATCGCCCTGGAGACCTACGGACTCGACAGCGCCGTCGGCCAGATCGTCGGCCGGGACTCGGTCGACACGGAGAAACCCGATCCGGAACCGCTGCTGGCGACGATCGACGCGCTGGGCGCTGCGCCGGAACGGACTCTTTTCATCGGTGACTCGCGCCGGGATTACCACACCGCGGAGAACGCTGGCACGGCCTTCATTTACCAGTCGAAGTGGCAGGCACAGTTCTGATCAGTTCGAGCGGCGCGCGTAGGCGAAGACGGCGACGGCAGTGCAGAGCCAGACGATCGCGCCGACTCGGACGGCGAAACTGACGCGCGCTTCCCAGGTCGGGAGCTGCACGCCCGCCGAGAGCACGGCGACGATCGGCGCGCCGACGATGATGGTCACGACGAACGTCACTTGCATGACCCAACCGTAGTCGACGGTGTCGGGGTCGGTTGGCTCGGCGGGATCGTCGACGCGCGTTGGCACGCTTGCGCCTGGGACCGGCCCGAATAAGCGTCTATTGGTTGCCACCCGTCGCTTGGAATCGATAATCGGACACGTTTACGACCCAGGGGCGCGAGAGGTTGGGTATGCCCTCTGTCACAGAGATACGCGAGATGGCCGGCGAGCAGTCGATCACGATGTTGACGGCGTACGACGCCGTGACCGCGAGCATCGTCGACGCCGCCGGGACGGACGTGATCCTTGTCGGCGACAGCGTGGGCAACGCAGACATGGGCTACGAGTCGACGCTGCCCGTGACCGTCGACGAGATCGCGAGTCGTACCGGTGCGGTGGTCCGCGGAACCGAAGACGCGCTCGTCGTCGCCGACATGCCGTTTCTCTCGTTCGGCGTGGACCAGAGCGAGAGCATCGAGCACTGCGGCCGGATGCTCAAAGAGGAGGGCGCGGATGCAGTCAAAATCGAGAGCAGCAAGCGAACCGTCGAACTCACCGAGCGACTGACCGAACTCGGCATCCCGGTCATGGCCCACCTCGGGCTCACGCCCCAGAAAGTCAACGAACTTGGCGGGTACACCCGTCAGGGAACGACGCCGGAGGCGGCCCGCCGAATCATCGACCTTGCGAACAGACACGAGGAGGCCGGCGCGTTCTCGCTCGTACTGGAACACGTCCCCGCGAACCTCGCAGAAAAGGTGACCGACGCGCTCGACATCCCGACCATCGGCATCGGCGCCGGCCCCGGGTGTGACGGCCAGGTGCTCGTCATCAACGACGTCGTGGGGCTAAGCGACTGGGAGCCGCCGTTCTCTGAACAGTTCGGCGACGTGCGCAGCGAGATGGCAGGCGCCGTCGAAAAATACAACGACGCCGTCGAATCCGGCGATTTCCCCGCCGAAGAGCACAGCCACTACGAGGACGATCTGGACGAACTGTACTGAGTCAGACCAGCGAGCCAGACCGAAATGGTGGGCGTTCCTGGCAGCCGACTGGCCGTTTCAGAGTCGCTGGCAGAACATGCTGATCGCGCCGGTGAACGCTTCTGGCTGTTCGACCATCGCGAGATGGGCCGCGTTGGCGATTTCGACGAAGTCCGCGTCGGGAATGTTCTCAGCGAGATACTCGTGATACTCGACGGGCGTGAGCGAATCGTACTCGCCGACCAGCGCCAGCGCGGGCACGTCGACCTCGTCGAGGCGATCCCGGACGTCGAACTCGTGGCAGGAGCGGAAGTCGCGTTCCGTGACGGCGCGGCCGACGTCGCGCATTGACGTCTTTGAGCGTTCGACGTGAGCGGGGTCCGGGTCGTGAAAGAGCATGTCGTCGCCGTGGAGGAACTCGATCGCTCGCTCGAAGTCCTCGGCCAGCCACTCCCTGACGTCGGGGTGGACGGTGAGCTTCGCCCCGGTCCCCGCGAGCACGATTCCGGCAGGGTCGACGTCGGATTCGAGGACTGTCTGGAGGACGACGGCGCCGCCCAGCGAATTGCCGACGAGTAACTCGGCGCCGGTCTCGCGCACGACCGCGCGCACGTCGGCCACGTAGGCGTCGAGCGTCTCGTAGCCGGGCGCGGTGTCGACGTCCGCGGAGTCGCCGTGGCCGCTCAGGTCCAGTGCGACGGCGGGATACTCGTTCTCGCGACGACCGTACTGGCCAGTCCAGACCTCGTGCGTCCCACCGCTCCCGTGGACGAACAGCACGGGCGGGGCGTCGTGGCCGAAATCAGTCCGCCGATACGCCGTCTCCCGACCGTCGTGGCTGACCGTCTGCATACGACCGATTGCACCCTGACGCTGATAAACCCTCACGACGAAGTTTCCATCGACGTGCGCTCGAACTGCATTTCAGCCGCTAGTTTCGCCCCCCGACGCCGTCTGGTGGTTTGTCGGCACAAGATTTAAATAGTAGAGGTGCTAACTTGGAGTTAGTATGAATGGAAGAGAGCAGTTCATCGAGTCGGAAGGGCCGGTGAGCCGGATGCAGTATGACGACGGATCGGCGGTGTTCGCTGCCGACGTGGGCGTCGGTCGCGAGGCCAGCGTCGACGTGGTCGGTGACACGGTCATCATCGTGACCGACGACGACGAGCAGTACGAGTTCGAGCTCCCCGTGAGCGAGGACGACGACGAAAGCGCGCAAGTGTTTATGAAAAACGGCGTGCTCACTGTCGAGGTGAAGGCATGAAACTCACCGTCAAGCCACTCAAACAGAAGGACGCGGGTCGCGGGCTCGCCGCCGTCGACCGGGCCGCCATGTCCGAGATGGGCCTGGAGAACGGCGATTACATCGTCATCGACGGCAAGAACGGGGGAAAGGCCGTGGCGCGGGTCTGGCCCGGCTACCCCGAAGACGAGGGCCGCGACGTCATCCGGATCGACGGCCAGCTGCGCCAGGAGGCCGACGTCGGGATCGACGACACCGTCACCGTCGAGGACGCCGACGTCCAGCCGGCGAAGTCGGTGACCGTCGCTCTCCCGCAGAACCTCCGCGTTCGCGGGAACGTCGGCCCCCACATCCGGAACAAGCTCTCCGGGCAGGCCGTCACGCAGGGGCAGACCGTCCCGTTCTCGCTGGGGCTCGGCCCGCTCTCGTCGATGTCCGGCCAGCAGATTCCGCTGAAGATCGCCGAGACAAACCCCGGCGGGACGGTCGTCGTGACCGACTCGACCGACATCGAGGTCAGCGAGAAACCCGCCGAGCAGATCACCGGCGAGGCCGGTGCCGGCGGCGGGCGCGAGACGCCGAGCGTGACCTACGAGGACATCGGCGGACTCGACGACGAGCTCGAACAGGTTCGCGAGATGATCGAGTTGCCGATGCGCCACCCCGAGCTGTTCCAGCAGCTCGGCATCGAGCCGCCGAAGGGCGTCCTCCTGCACGGCCCGCCGGGCACGGGGAAGACCCTGATGGCCAAGGCCGTCGCCAACGAGATCGACGCGTACTTCACGAACATCTCGGGTCCCGAGATCATGTCGAAGTACTACGGGGAATCCGAGGAGCAACTCCGCGAAGTGTTCGAGGAGGCCGAGGAAAACGCGCCGGCGATCGTCTTCATCGACGAGATCGACTCCATCGCGCCAAAACGCGGTGAGACCTCCGGCGACGTCGAACGCCGCGTCGTCGCGCAACTCCTCAGCCTGATGGACGGCCTGGAGTCGCGCAACGAAGTCGTCGTCATCGGGGCGACCAACCGCGTCGACGCCATCGACCCGGCACTCCGCCGTGGTGGCCGCTTCGACCGCGAGATCGAGATCGGCGTCCCGGACAAGGAGGGCCGCAAGGAGATCCTGCAGGTCCACACCCGCGGGATGCCCATCTCCGACGACATCGACCTCGAAGAGTACGCCGAAAACACCCACGGGTTCGTCGGCGCAGACCTGGAATCGCTGGCCAAGGAGTCGGCGATGAACGCGCTCCGGCGCATCCGTCCGGAACTCGACCTCGAATCCGACGAGATCGACGCCGAGGTACTGGAGCGACTGCAGGTCTCGGAGGGCGACTTCAAGGACGCGCTGAAGGGCATCGAACCCTCCGCGCTCCGCGAAGTGTTCGTCGAGGTGCCCGACATCACCTGGAACGACGTCGGCGGCCTCGAGGACACCAAGGAACGCCTCCGGGAGACCATCCAGTGGCCCCTGGAGTACCCCGAGGTGTTCGAGACCATGGACATGGAGTCGCCCAAGGGCGTCCTCATGTACGGCCCGCCGGGCACGGGGAAGACCCTGCTCGCGAAGGCCGTCGCTAACGAGGCCCAGAGCAACTTCATCTCCGTGAAGGGGCCGGAGCTGCTGAACAAGTACGTCGGCGAAAGCGAGAAGGGCGTCCGCGAGGTGTTCGAGAAGGCTCGCTCGAACGCACCCACCGTGGTGTTCTTCGACGAGATCGACTCCATCGCGGGCGAACGCGGCCGCAACGCAACCGACTCCGGCGTCGGCGAGCGAGTCGTCAGCCAGCTGCTGACTGAACTCGACGGCATCGAGTCGCTGGAGGACGTCGTGGTCATCGCGACCTCGAACCGCCCGGACCTCATCGACTCGGCGCTGCTGCGCCCCGGTCGCCTGGACCGCCACGTCCACGTGCCGGTGCCCGACGAGGAGGCGCGCCGCGCCATCCTCGAGGTCCACACGCGTGACAAGCCGCTGGCCGACGACGTGGACCTGGACAAACTGGCCCGCGAGACCGACGGCTTCGTCGGCGCCGACGTCGAGGCGCTGGCCCGCGAGGCCTCCATGGCCGCATCGCGTGAGTTCATCAACAGCGTCTCGCCGGAGGAAGTCGGCGAGAGCGTGGGCAACGTCCGCGTGACCATGGAGCACTTCGAGAACGCGCTCGACGAGGTCGGCCCGAGCGTCACCGAAGAGACCCGGGAACGCTACGACGAGATCGAAGAACGGTTCGACCGCCGCGGCGCTGGCGTCGAGCAGGAAGAAGAGACCATCGGCCGGACGTTCCAATAGTACCTTTTTTCTCGTCGGGTTTCCTCGGGCGCTCTTCGAGCACCCTGCGGGAACCACTCCTCGAAAAAATCTACGCTAAAAAAGGCTGCCGGCTCACTTCGTTCGCCGGCAGTGAACCGCGCGCCGGAGGCGCGCGGATGCTGGCGTGATAGTCAAAGATGGACGCTGTACCACAGTAATCCAGCATCTACATGATATCTGTCAGGTAATGTATGCTGGATATAGAGGGTGAGTTCAGCACTGGTCACTCGCTTGTTTTGTCCGTGATCCCTGAATCAGTCGCTCACTGTGGGGGCAAAACTCGCGATCGGTCTAATTCCGGACAAACCGACTGATTTCTCGCAGCACTAACTCGGCACCAACTCCTGCCAGCAATACAATCATCAATCCGGTCCATTTCAACAGATAATCCGGATGTGGCGTGAAGTTTCCCCATCCGATCCCGGTGAATTCACTCAACGGAAGGGCGTTCCAACGAACCCAGATACCATAGAGGCCCCACGTGAACCAACTTACTGTAGCCACCGCTGGCGTCACCAATCGATAGCGACGCCACAGAATAACAGGGAGCGCACCGGCTACAACCAGCGCGATTCCAGAAACGACGTAGATGAACCCCATTAGAAGCACACTCGGGAACGAATTATCGAGCCAGAACAACTGTCGTGTGGCCACCTGTAGCCCGAAGCCAAGGGCAAAGTGAAGCAGGCCTGCCCCGACTGCGATCCACCCGGTCTTGTCCGTGACTATCTCTGGAGTTCGCTCTCGGAAACGAATCGTGCCCTCAACACCAATCACCAGCGACAATGTACCGAACGGAAGCGTGGAATACCCCAGATTGATCGGTGGTCCAAAATAGAGCCATGGGACGCTCAACACTGCGCCGAATGCAGCGATCGGTGCAATCCGAAAGCCCAGATTCCACGTGAGCAGAGCGAGAGCCCCGGTAACACCAAGCACAAGAAATCCCAGAAACAGGGTCGGTGTGAGTTGCGGGAGCGTAACGAGTTGGGTATAGCCCTGCACACTTCTGAGCATGAATTGGTACAAGAGATAGGCAAGCGGGGTGCCAACAGCAGCAATAAGAAGTCTCCGTATCTCGCCCTTGGAGAGGGGAGTCTTGTCCGTGTGTGCTATCCCCATAATCTGTATTGCAGATTGATTGTCGTATATTTACTGGGTCATAACGTGCTGTGCTATACCCTTTCTCTTCATTCTGGCTGGAATCCGTCGTGCTGACTAAGCGCGCTGTATGCAGCACGATACTGCGTTGATGTGTTGCGTTTGATATAATCAGCAGCACGATACTGGCACACACTGAACAACGGTCGCGGAAGGCATCCGTGCGCCGGAGGCGCACGGTTCACTGCCGGCGAACGAAGTGAGCCGGCAGCCTTTTTTAGCGTAGATTTTTTCGAGGAGTGGTTCCCGCAGGGTGCTCGAAGAGCGCCCGAGGAAACCCGACGAGAAAAAAGGTACTATTCGTAGCGAAGCGCGTCGATCGGGTCGACCCTGGCGGCGCTCCAGGCCGGGTAGAGGCCGGCGACGATTCCCACGAGGACGCCGATGCCGATCGCGAGCGCGAACCACTGGTAGGCGAGCGTCAGCGGCAGGTCAGCGTACTGCGTGACGATGTACCCGCCGAGGACGCCCAGCGGCGTGCCGACGAGCGCGCCCAGTAAACCCAGCAGCGTGGCTTCGACCAGGAACAACTGGAGGACGTCCCGGTTGGTCGCCCCGACGGCTTTCATGATGCCGATCTCTCTGGTGCGCTCGCGGACGGAGACCAACATGATGTTCGCGATGCCGATGGCCCCGACAAGCAGGGAGATGACGGCGATGCCGGTGACGAACTGGGTGAGCCGGTCGACGACGTTTCCGATGCGCTCGACGATGTCTTCGTTCGTCCGGGCACTGATCTCGTAGCCCTGCGGCACGAGCTGGGCGGCGTCCGAGGACGCGAGCGAGCGCTGGACGCGGTCTTTCACGGTCGCGATCTCACCGGGGTTCTCGGCGACGACCGTCACCTGGGGGTACACGCGCTGTGACTCGCCGGTCGAGGGACTCTCGACGACCTGATCGTAGTACTCCGTCGGGAGGTAGAAGGACGGTCCCGAGCCGAAGCCGCCGAACCCGGACACGGACGTGTCGTTCGCCAGAATCCCGACGACAGCGATGTCGAACTGCGACCCGTTCCGGTGAGTCACCGTCACCTCGTCGCCGACCGACAGGTTCCCGGGGAACTGCCGAGCGGCCTCGCGGTTGACGACGAGTCCGGGACGGCGCTCGGTGAACGGTCCGCCCGCCGCGAACTCCGCGCCGTCGAACTGCGCCGGCGAGGTGGCAGTCATGTCGCTCGTCGCGACGGACTCGTTATCGCGGCCGACGGCCGACACGGGGATCGAGCCAACCGGAACCACCGCACGGACGCCCTCGGCGGCCCTGAGCTGGGCGAGATCGTGCTCCGTGAACACCGCCTGCGCACCGAAGCCGAAGCCGCCGCCCTCGCCGCTCGGCGCGGGGAGCAGGAAGATGCTGTTGGCACCCGATTCGCTGAACTCGCCCACGATCTCGGCCTTGAGACTGACGCCGAGCGTGACGAACGTGATGACGGCAGCGATCCCGATGACGATGCCGAGCGTCGTCAGCACGCTTCGGAGTTTGTGGCCGCGAATCGTCCGCACGCTCATCCGGAGGCTCTCGCCGACGTCCATCAGGCACCCTCCGTTCGGTCCCCTGGTTCACCGTTGGATGGCTCCCGTCCGTCGAGTTCCTCGATCCGCTCGATGCCGCCGTCTCTGAGGTGGACGATCCGCTCGGCGTGTTCGGCGACGTCCCGCTCGTGGGTCACCAACAGGATCGTGTGGCCCGCGTCACGCAGGTCGTCGAACATGCCCATGATCGTCGCTCCCGTCTCGGTGTCGATGTTGCCCGTCGGCTCGTCGGCCAACAGGATCGCCGGATCGGTCGCGAGTGCGCGAGCGATGGCGACCCGCTGGCGCTGGCCACCGCTGAGTTCCGACGGCAGGTGGTCGGTCCGGTCGGCCAACCCGACGCTGGTGAGCAGTTCACGGGCCCGCGAGAGACGGGAGTCCCGGTCGACGTCCTGGAACACCAGCGGGAGGGCGACGTTCTCCAGGGCGGTCAGCCGCGGCATGAGGTTGAACGTCTGGAAGACGAAGCCGACCTCCTGCCCCCGGACGCGTGCCCGAGCGCGGTCGCTGAGCGTCGTCACCTCGCGGTCGTTGATCCGGATCGTCCCGGTATCGGGCGTGTCCAGACAGCCGATGCAGTTGAGCAGGGTACTCTTCCCCGACCCGCTCGGACCCATCACGGCCGCGTACGAGCCGTGAGCCAGCGTGAGCGAGACGTCGGCGAGCGCGTGCACCGGCTCGCCGCGCTGGTAGGTCCGACTGACGTCGGTCAGCTGAACAGCGGTCCCCGACGTGGATTCGCTCCCCGCCATCCCGTCCATACGCCTTCATTGCCGTCGACCCCAATCAACGTACCGCGGCCGGCGGTCACTCGTAGGTGAACGTGTTCACGCGCCTGACCGCGTAGCGATAGCAGATCCCCCCGATCAGCGTGGCGCTCACCGCCCAGAACGCGAGCCCGCCGAGTTGCGCGAGCAGTTCGGTCGTCCCCGTCAACGGTGGTCGGTCGTACACGTCGGGGACGAACACAGCTGCGAACCCGAGCGCAGCGAAGACGACGGTCAGAAACGAGTGCCCGAGCAGTGCGACGGTCGTCGGCGTCGGGGCCTCGACGCCGCCGAACGCCCGGACGTTCTCGAACCGCGGCGCAGCGGCACCGAGTGCCAGCGCCAGGGTGCAGCTGAGCCAGGTCAGCGCGACGGCGATCGCTGCGACGAACAGCACGTCGATGCCCTGGAGTCGACTGAACGCGCCGAAACCAACGATCAGCAGGAGCGTGACCGGGAGCCAGGCCAGCGTTCCAGCAAGGATGCGCGCCCGAACGATCGCGCGTCCCGGCGACGGCGTCGTGACGATGGCCGGGAGCATCGACCCTTCGATGCCGAGCGGGTTCAGTCCGAACGAGCCGCCGGCCAGGAACGCGCCGATGACGGCGACGAACATCGGCAGCACGGGCGACCGCGGGTGTTCGACTGTCAACTGCAACACCGGAAAACCCATGAACAGGAAATACAGCATGTGGACGAACTGCGAGGGGGCTCGAAGCCCCCGCAGCCACTGCCACCAGACCAGTCGCGTGGTTCGCCGAGCGTCGAGCACTGCCGGCGCGCCCGACCGATCGAACCTCGTCGACTCGTCCCCCTCGTCGGACTGATTCGTTGCCGGTGCGTCTCCGAACCAGACGACAGGTGCGAGTCGCCAGGTCGCCCCCAGCAAGACCGGCGTTGCCCCCAGGATGAGCACTGCGGCGACGAGGGATTCGACGCCGACCGACACGGAAAACGGCGCAGTGACGAGCAACAGGTCGGCGTACGGGCCGACCGGCACCGCGCTCAGGGGAGCCAGCAGAGAGAGCAGTCGGGACGGGTCCTCGGGCACGTAGAAGTTGATACCGAAGACGATGCCGACCATGACGATCAGCCCCAGGCCACGCTTGGACACGTCGCCCCTGCCGAGTCGTCGAAAGCCGAGTCTGGCGACGTACGCCACCGCGAATCCGCCTGTGAGCGCGGCCGCCAGGATCGGCACCATGCCGACCGCCACGACGGGAACGAGACCCAGCGCCTCCGCCCCGACGGCGAAGGCAGTGACGAACAGGAGCAGCGGCGTCAGGACGACGGCCAGGACGCGCACGTACTCGGCGAGGAACAGGCCCGTGACGACGGCCCGCGGCCGCACCGTCGTCAACAGCAAGTCCGCGTGATCGACGTCTCCGGCGCGTTCGAGCATCCGCAGCCCGAACAGGAGCGTCATCGACCCGAGCCAGGCCGTCACCTGGGCGCGGGCGTAGGTGACGACCGGGAGGGCCGTTCCGTCGGCGAACCGCACACCGGCCGCGTAGCTCCCGGTGAGCATAACGTAGCCTGCCGGTGTGAACGCCAGCAGCATGAGCGTGAGTCCGAGCAGTTGCCGACGACTGGCCAGAATCGATCGGACCGACCGACGGACCTCGACCTCGGCGATTCGGACGGCGTGCCGAACGTCGGTCCCGAGCCCTCCGGCCATCCGTCAGCCCTCCGATTCGGCCGACTTTCCGTGCCAGGCGTGGTCTTCGGTGACCGACAGGAAGACGTCTTCGAGCGTTCGTTCCGTGGGGTCGGAAGCCGAATCGCTTCCGGTCAGGCCGGCTTCCGCACTGGCCTCGGCGCGGCGTTTGAGGTCCGCTGGCGCGCCCTCCGCGACGAGACGCCCGTTCGCGAGCATCCCCACCGTGTCCGCCAGTTCCTCGACGACCGGGAGGATGTGCGTCGAGAGAAAGACCGTCCGACCCTCGTCGGCGAGGTCGGCGACGAGGTCACGAACCGTCCGAGCAGCCCGCGGGTCCAGCCCGCTCGTCGGCTCGTCGAGAAAGATCACGTCCGGGTCCTGCAGGACGGTCCCCGCCAGCGCCGCCTTCTGCCGCATCCCCTTCGAGTACGTCCTGATGGGGTCGTTCGCGGCGTCGGCCAGGCCGAAGCGTTCCAGCAGCGGGTCGATGCGGTCTCGCTGGGCGGCGTCGAGGTCTCGAAGGTCCGCGAGGTAGGTGAGCTGTTCGCGAGCGGTCAGTTCGTCGTAGACGGGCGGCGTTTCGGGGAGGTAGCCGACGTGTTCGACGACCGCGTCGCGATCGGTCACGTGCTCGCCCATCACCCAGGCGTCGCCGCCGCTGGGCGTGGTGAGCGTGGTCAGAATCCGCATCGTGGTCGTCTTGCCCGCGCCGTTGGGGCCGAGGAAGCCGTAGACCTCGCCCCGCGGAATCGAGACGTCGAGCCCCGCCAGAGCGGTCGTGTCTCCGTAGGACTTCGTCAGCGAGTCGGTCTCGATGGCAGCGGGCATTTGCTCCCGACAACCGCGGCCAGCAGTATCAATCAATTGTTCCCGGGCGTTATTCGAGTCGCTCGGCGGCGTCGCGCTCGACCAGCGGTTCGGCGTTCGTCGCCGGCAGCGTCACGACGTCCTCCGACGACAGGTCGTACTCGCGCTCGTCGACGCCGAATATCTCGCCGACGTCTCGCGTGATGCGGACAGTCGTCCGATCGATCGTGGGTGCCCCGCCGTCCGACCGACGCTCGGCGTCCGGTTCGTCGGCACTCGAATCCGTCTGTGCCGGTGTGCCGGCCGCTGTCCCGCTCTCGTCCGCGTCATTGGCGCGGACCTCCGGCTCGGTGGGCTGTCCCGGCGGCTCGTCTGGCGGGACCTGCGACGGCGCCTCGGCCGTCGACTCCGACTGGCCAGCGTCGGTCACAGCCTCAGCCTCAGCCTCGGCCTCGGGCGTCGGGCGGTCACCCCCCGCGTCCGATCCCGGAGCGTCGGCTGCCGTCGGCGACCGCTGGTCACTGCCCCGTGGTTCTGACGGGGAGTCTGAGGCCGGTGTCGACGGGTCGGCCTCAGTCGCTGCCGGCGAAGCGTCGGTCCCGCTCATCAGATCTGCGGCGTCGACCCCGTCGGACGGCGCAGACTCGCCAGCGTCCGGCGTCGGGTCGGTCCCGATCGCGTCCATCGGGTCGACGTCCGTCTGGGACTCGGCGTCCTCACCGTCGAGGATCGCGAACACCTGGTTGCGGTTCTGTTCGATCGCGGCGACGAGCTGATCGAACAGCTCTCGCTCTTCGGCGGTGAGTCCCTCGTCTTCCGTGGGCATGTCCGCGGCGGCGAAGGAGGCCATCTTGACGAGTTTGCCGACGCGGCGCTCGTAGATCGCCTCGACCGTCTGCTCGGCCGTTTTGATGTCGTCGGTGAGGCGGTTGACCTCGGGCGCGTCGAACGGATCGTCTGCGCGCGCGGCGGCCTGTTCCCGCTCGTCGCGCAGTTGCTGGACGAACTCGCCCGCGTCCGCGTAGAAGGTGTCGCGCAGCTGCTGGAGGCTGTCGCTCTGGCGCTCGCGGTCTCGAATCGATTGCAGCTCGTCCAGGTTCATGCGGTTCTCCGTGTCACTCTTGTCCCTTCTCGGCGCGGCCCCGTGCCATCAGGAACACGCCCACGTGCTCTGGGACGGTATGCTCTCCCTCCGGAAGTGTAAAACTATCGCCCCCGAGCTCGACGTCCCCGCCCTCCGTCACTTCCACCGTGATGTCGTGGTTCTGGAACGTCTCAGGGACGGCGTCGGTCAGGGGATCGAACGCTGACAGCGCGTCGCGGTCGATGCGGCGAACCGCCAGGCCGCTCCCGCCGTGGATGGTGCCGGGCATCCGGATCAGACGATTGGTGTCCGTCGACACCGGTTCGTCGATGGGGGCGCTGTCCTCGGCGATGACGTCGGACAGGTACCGCTCGGCGAAACTCTTGACGACCGGATGCGCAGAGAGGTTTCCGCGTTCGATCTCGACGAACCGATTGCGCGCGATGTTCCAGGCGGCGCGCGCTTTCTTCTCGCCGACGCCGTCGTACTGCTGGAGTTGCTCGACTGCGTCAGATTCCTCGAGGTCGCGGATCTCCTCGAACTCGGCGAGCAGCCGCTCGTGTATCCGCGCTCCCCAGCCGCCGTCGGTCGGGAGATACTCGTTGTGTGCGGGACTCTTCCGGCCGACCTCGCCGCCGACCGCTTCTTCGTCGACGAGCGCGTCGAACTCCAGGCCGATCCCGCGGACGTAGTCGACGATCTCGCGTCGCGCGTCGCGTTCGAGGTGCTGGATCCCGGCGTCGCGGACGTGGACGTGATACCCGCGACCGCCCGAGAAGACGATTGTCATGTCGTCGAAGCCGAAATCCCGTTCGAGGAAGTCGAGCAGCCGACCCAGCGCGTCCTTGCATTTGGCCAACATCTCGCCGTAGGAGTCCTCGCCCAGCGTGACCGAGGGCAGGTGGTCGGCGTCGAGGTCGAAGACCAGATCCGAGGAGCGCCAGCCCTTCTCGCTCATGGAACTCGCGCCGGGCGCGTCGTAGCGGCCGGCCGAGAAGTAGACGTGGCGCGGGCGCTCGCGTTCGAGGAACGACGACAGGTCGCCCAGGTCGAGCAGTGACTTGTGTCGGACCATCGTCGTCCCCGGACTCTGCGTCCAGGGGATGTACCCCCATTCGCGCTCGTTGGCGTCCGGCGGCGGGGTCAGCTCCGTTCGGCGATAGTAGTCACCGAACCGCCCGCGAAGATACGCCCGTGTTCGCTCCTCCATGCTACCACTGGGATGGCAACCCCCAGACAATAGCACTTGCGTTCCTGTTCGGTGAGTCGATACGTAAGTTTCGCGAGATGCGAGCGAGGAAACCGGGCGCCGCCGTTCAGCAGTCGAATTCGACGCCGTCTCGCGCGTCCCACGCGCAGAACACGCGGGTGAACCGGACGAGGGCGGCGAACACGCCTTCGACCGTATCGCGGTCGCCGACCGCCTCGTCGAGGTCGTCCAGCCACCCGAGCTGAGTCAGCGCGTTCCGCTGGAGATCGCGGAGCGCCGCGACCTCCTCGTCGTGGTCGTCGCCGTCTGCCCGCAGGTGGGCTTCCTGAGTCACGAGTGCGTACATGAACTCGAGTTCGGCGGCGAGGTGATCGGGAATCCCCTCGCCGCGCTCCGGGTGGAAGTCGACCCGCGCGTACAGCTCGGCGATCTCCGCGGCGGGGTCGCCGAGGAGTTCTCCGGCAGCGCCCTCCTCGTGGTACGGGGAGTCCGACTCGAACTGCTCGCTCGGGTCGGAACGGTGTGCGGACGCGAACGGCGGGACGAAGTTCGGCCCGGGCACCTCGAACAGGTTGTCGTAGCCGTACGCGAGCGCCTCGGTGTCGACCGTCGCTGCCGTCAGCGCGTCGGTGTCTATCTCCGTCGGCAAGGTGTCCGCCAGGCGGGCGAACACGTCGTCCTCCATGGCCTTCGCTAAAACCGCCACGTCCCCGTCGAACGCCGCCGACAGCAGGTCGTAGACGTGGGCGCGGGCCTGGAGCAGTGCGACCGGCTCGACGGTGGATGCGTTTGCCATCATGGATCACGTCCGTTTCTGGATGTCGACGTAAGCGTCGTACTGGGCGTTGCTGCCACCGATGGGGTCGCTCAAGCCGGTGTCACCAAGTTCGCTGTCGAGCGGCTGGACGTGGTTGATGGCGAAGCCGGCGTCGCGGCTGCCGGCGAGGCCCGCTTCGTCCTCCATCGGCGTGTCGAACTCGTAAGGCGTGTGCCCGTCGGCTTCGACGGCCGACTTGGTCTCGCCGTCGACGGAGTAGTCGGTCGCGCCGTCGCCGGAGCGGCCCCAGCCCCACATCGCGCCGACGACGCCGGGCCGGATACCGTCGGTCACCATCGCGGTCGCTTCGACGGTTTTGCGGCCGGCGTCGATGGTGATGTCGTCGCCGTTCTCGATGCCGCGCTCGTCGGCGTCCGCGGAGTTGATCCAGACCGGGTTCTCCGGCCGCGTCTCGCGCAGCCACGGGGAGTTCGTCGTCCGGTGCATTCCCTGGGTTCGGGGCTTCCAGTTGATGAGTTTGAGCGGCCGGTCGGGCGACCCGTCGCTGACGATCGGAACCTGCACGTCGCCGTTGTAGTGGACCACGTCCTCGACCTTCGGCAGCGGGTCGAACCGCTCGCCCGTGTAGGAGTGTTTGCCGTTCGGGACGACCTCGCTGTAGAAGTCGGTGCGACCGCCGAACTTGTACTGCATGTGGTCGCCGTCGTAGGCGTTCGAGCGGTCGCCGTAGCGGTCGGCGTAGTCGTAGTCGTAGCCGTGCTCTTCGAAGGCCGACTCGTAGTCGTCGACCGGCTCCTCGAAGCGTCCGCCGCGATTGAGCACCGTCACGACGCGGCGCCACTCGTCGTTCCGGACGGCCTGCTTCCAGCGGCCGAGGTCGAAGTGGTTGCCCAGCCCCTTCTCGTGGGCCTGCTTGAACACCGCCAGCTCTTCGTCGTCGGCCGGCTGGACCGGATCACGGGCGTAGGCGATGTTCGCCACGAGCTTGAGGTAGAAGTCCTCGGCCTGGTGGAGCGGCCAGGAGTTGCCCTGGTTGTCGACGATGGCGTTCTCGCCGACGCCGGGCAGGTCCATCTCCTTCCACATGTCGATGAGGACGTCCTCGAACGGTCTGGCGTTCGGGACCACTTTCACCGCGGGCTGGCTGATCTTCTCGTCGGCCAGCCGCTTGTTCGGGTAGGTCCCGAAGTTCTCCCATCGTTCGAGGTAGGTGGGTTCGGGCAGGACGTAGTCGGCGTGCTCGCTCGTCTCCCCGAGGACGGTGTCGGAAGCGACGATCAGCGGAATGGTGTCCGTGTCGTCGAGGATGGGCGGGATCTGGTCGCCGCCGGCGACGGCCATCACGTGGTTGTTCGAGTACGGACGGATGAACAGCGCGTTCACGCCGTAGGGATACTCGTCGGCGGCGCTACCGTACAGTTCCTGAGTTGCCTGGGGCGGTGCGACGGGGAACCACGGCCGCTTGGCGGGATAGCCGTCGTCGCGCTCGAACAGCGACGTGTCCTCGTAGTTGACGCCGCCGCGGAGCAGCGGGATGCCCCACGGACTGTAGCCGTCGGGGACGTTCCCGAGGTTGTACCGGCCGCTCATCGAATCGTAGCCCGCGTAGGGCGTGATCTGGCCGCCCTTCCAGTCGTAGTTCCCGATGAGGTGCTGGAGCGTCGCGATCGCGCGCTGGTTGTGGAACCCGTTCGCGTGTTTCGCGGGGCCGCGGTAGGCCATGATGGCCGCCCGCTTGCCGTGGCTGGTGAACTCGTCTGCGACGTCCGCGATGTCCTCGGGATCGAGGCCGGCCATGTCGGCGTACTCTTCGAGGGTGTGCTCGAAGACGCGCTCGCGGTAGAGCGACCACACCGAGCGGACCCGCGTACCGTCGACCGTCATGTCGACGTTGAGAGTACCGGCGCTCGCCTCGCTGGCCGGCGTCAGTTGCCCGGTCGTCGCGTCCACGACGACGAAGCCGTCGCCCGACAGCCCGAGGTCGCCGGCGCGGGCCTTGGGCTGTTTCTCCTCGTCGACGAGCACGAGGTGCGTGGCGTCGTTCCACGTCGGTTCGTCGTCGGTTTCGGCGGCGGACTGGCTCGGGTTAGTGAGGTACTCGCGGTCGTACCGTTCGTGCTCGATGATCCAGCGGGCCATCCCGAGCGCGAGCGCGGCGTCCGAGCCGGGATCGACCGGGACCCACTTCTCGGCCTTCTCGGCGGTCTTCGAGAGGCGCGGGTCGACGACGTCCATCCGCATGCCGTCCTGGATCGCGTTGGTGAGTTTCGGCGCGAGCCAGGTCGGCCCCTTGTTGGCGACCATCGGGTTGGTCCCCCAGACGAGGAGGTACTTGCAGTTCTCGACGTCGGGGTACTGGCGTTTCTTCGGGCCGCCCGCGTACGAGCGGACGTTCCCCATCACGCTGGAGAACCCGCAGGTGCCGGCGTGGTGGAAGCTGTTGACCGAACCCAGTCCCTGCTTCCAGAGGCGCGTCCTGATGAAGTTCCGCCGGAACCCGCCCACGTCGACGACCTGGTTCGCCTTCGGTCCCAGGTCTGGGTGATCCGTGTCGATGAGGACGTCGTCGTACTTGTCGTCGAAGGCGGCCTTCTCCATCTCCCCGTTCTGGACGGCCTCCCAGTCGCTCATCACCTGGTCCTGGGGCGCGTACCCCCACATGTTCTTGAGACCGGGGTGGCCGAGGTCGTCGGCGCCGTTGACGATCTCGTCGATGGCCTGCTCCCAGGAGACGGTCTTCCACTGGCCGCTCCCACGCGGGCCGGCCCGCTTGAGGGGCTTGCGGACGCGGTAGGAGTCGAAGGCGGTCTGAATGCCGGCCTGTCCTTTCAGGCACATCCGGCCGCCGGAGAGCGACCAGCGCGACGAGTCCACGTCGCCGGTCCCCTCCAGGTCGCCCGTCGCGACCTGTTCGGGATCGCTCCCGTATGGCACCTGCGCGAACGGCTGCGTGTTCAGGAACGAGTAGGGGTTCCCGGCGAGCTTGCGGACGAGCGAGCTGTACTGGGCGCTCTCGGTGCTCTCGTCGGCGATGCGCACCTTGATCGGACAGAACGTGTTGCACTGTCCGCAGGTGGTGTGGATCACGTCGCTGGCGTCGTACTCGCCGTAGTCGGTGCCGACGTAGTGCGGCTCGTCGCGCCAGAGCGCGTCCAGGCTGAGTTCGGACGCGGCACCGCCGGCGCTGGCGACGGCGGTGACGCCGCCGACGGCCTTGACGAACTCGCGGCGGGTCGCCGACGCCTCGTCGGACGCCTCGTCAGTCGCGCTGTCAACGTTGTCAGTACTCATTGGTGATCACCTGATTCGAGGGGAGTCAGCGGCAGCAGTTCTGCACCGAGCGTGTAGAGCAGCAGTCCGACGGCCATCATGCCGATGCTGGTGAGCCACTCCACGGCGCTCGGGAAGTACGATCCGTGCGGGAGCTGGTGCATCACGGGCAGGATCAGCGGCGGGACGACGATGTTGAACCGGACGCCGATGATCCCGAGAACGACGCTCAGTCCGGCCAGCACCATCAGCCAGGGCGTGCGCCGCCACTCGCTGCGGGACACGAGCACCAGCGGCACCACCCAGCCCAGGCCGACCATGATACCCCAGAACGACCACGCCATCGGGCCGAACAGCACCGTCAGCCAGGTCTCGACCTCCGTGGGGTGGAGGCTGTTCAGCGCGATGAGCGCGTCGATGGCCGTGAGCGCGAAGTCCGTCACGATGAACGCCGCCAGCAGCTTCGCCAGCCGCTCCAGCAGGTCCAGGTCGAGGTCCCGGTCGGTGAACAGCTTGGTCCGCAGGACGTACAGCGCCATGACGAGCGCCGTCCCGCTGACCACCGCGGAGATGATGAAGATCACCGGGAACAGCCCGCTGTTCCAGTAGGGACGGGCCTTCGAGACGGCGAACAACACGCCGGTCCCGCCGTGGACCATGAAGATGGCCAGCGGGATGCCGAGCATCCCGAACCGCTTGAGCCAGGTCTGGTCCCGGGCCGCGGACTCCTCGCTGGTGTCGAGCCGACCGAACGAGAGCAGCCGGGAGACCATCGCACGCAGGCCCGACCCGTTCTTGGCGACCCGCGCGAGGTCGATCCGCATCGAGAAGTACAGCTCCAGGCACAGGACCGTGATGTAGGCGACGTAGGCGTGGACCTCCCACATCAGCGGCGAGGTGAGCTGGCGCCAGGCGAACGGGTGCCACATCCGGTCCATCCGGCCGAGGTCGGTCCAGACGAACAGGAGCGCGACCACCATGCTGATGATCGCGGCGAACAGGGCGTCGCGGTCGACCTTGTGCATGCCGGTCATCTCGAAGACGTTCGCGAGCGTGCTCACGAGGAACGCGCCCGCCGAGAGGCCCACGAAGTAGATGTAGAAGGCCACCCACGCGCCCCACGGGGTGATGCTCGTGAGGTTGGTACTCTGCATGCCCTGTTTGATCCGCAGCCACATCGCGTACGCGCCGACCAGCAGCAGGACGGCGAGCAGGGCGTACCACGCGACCCGCAGGCGACTGTCGTTGAACCCGGGGTCGAACTCGAACCGTGATGATGATTCGGTTGCCATTGGGATCACTCCAGGTAGTACACGTTCGGATCGGTGCCTTCCTCCTCTTTGAGCTGCATCGCGCGCGAGGAGGACGCCATCTCTGCCACTTCGCTGTCCGGGTCGTTCAGGTCGCCCATGTTGCGGGCGTCGCCGACGCAGGTCTCGACGCAGGACGGCTCCTCGCCGCGATTGAGCCGGTGATGACAGAAGTTGCACTTCCGGACGTTGCCGACCGGCGACTTCTTGCGTTCGCGCTCGCCGCGGTCGACGCCGTACTCGGGACTCGTGACCTCGCCGGAGCCGTCGACCTCGTCGTCGTAGTTCTCGCCGAAGTCGAAGTACCGCGCGCCGTACGGGCACGAGATCATGCAGTATCGACAGCCGATACACCGGTCGTAGTCGATGTTCACGACGCCGTTTTCCATCTTGTACGTCGCGCTGACCGGACAGACCTGCACGCAGGGCGGGTTCTCACACTGCATGCAGGGACGGGGCAGGTTCGTCCGCTGGACGTTCGGGAACTCCCCGTGTTCTTCCTCCATGACGACGTTGTACGAGACGCCCGGCGGCGTCCGGTTTTCGGCCTTGCAGGCGACCGAACAGGAGTCACAGCCGACGCACTTCTGGAGGTCGATGACCATCCCCCAGCGGGGATCGTCGGCATCGCCGCTCTTCGAGGACGATGCCGACGCCTGCGTGTCGTCGAGCGCCTCGGCGACGGTACTCATCGAGCCGACCGAACAGGCGAGAGACTCTGCCGTCCCCTCGTCGATCGTCTGGTCCATCCCGTGGTCGACGGCCGGGTTCGGCGTGTCGCGGTAGTCGTCGCCGAACTCCTCGGCGGCGAGGCCGTCGTATCGTTTCCAGTACGCCTCGCTGGAGAGCTCGCCGCGCGAGACTGCCTTGGCGTCCTCGGCCATCGCGACGCCGAGCTCCGTCGAGAAGTCAGTCTCGTCGAGTTCCGCACGCGGGTCCGCGCGCTCGTCGTCGACCATGGAATCGAGTTGCGCACGGCCGGGGGTGTCCGGAACGCCCGGCATCGCATCCTGGCTACTCATCGCGACCACCTCGGGGTTCGTGACACGTGGCGTGCCGGTGACGGTCTCGACATCATACACCTAAACGTACAGACCCCTCACCGGAGAGGGTACTACCCATACTCTTTGGGCCGCGAATCCGCCGGGATTATCCCCCAGGGCCCGATGCCAATATAGTTTGGCCGCCGGAAATCGGACCGCTCGCACGGGACTCCCAATCTCTTGGAATCCGTGTTCAGGTTTTTAAAGGAGATCGACCAAGACAAGAACATGTTCCTCTCGTTTACACTCCACGACGCGGCGACACTCCAGGGAGGTGTCCCGCCGTGAACGGCGTGCTGGCCCTGTCCGTCTTGATACGGCTCGTCGGGGTCGGATACTCGGTCCTGTTGCTATCACGGAGTCGAGACCGGCGATTCCTGTTCCTGACGGCCATGCTCGCGCTGATGGCCACGCGGCAGTTGTGGACGGGCCTGACGGTGACGAGCACCGGGCTCTCGGAAGTGCCGGGACTCGTCGTCAGCGTCCTCGCGCTGTTGACAGTGTACTATCTCAGCCAGTTCATCGACGAGGAAGCGCGAATCAAATCGTCGCTCCGAGACGTTAACGAGCAGTTACGGAGCTTTCGGAAGGCCGTCGAGCACGCCGGCCACGCGATTTTCCTGACCGACCCGGACGGCACGATCACCTACGCCAATCCCGCGATCGAGCAGGTGACCGGTTACGAGCCCGACGAAGTGATCGGGGCGAATCCACGGCTCTGGAAGTCGGGCGAACACGACGAGGCGTTCTACGAGCGGATGTGGGGCGAGATCACCTCGGGCAACGTCTGGGACGGCGAGATCATCAACGAGCGGAAAAGCGGCGATCGGTGCTGGGTCGACATGACCATCGCGCCGATCACGGACGACCAGGGCGAGGTCGAGCGGTTCGTCGCCGTCGACACCGACGTGACCGAGCGAAAGGAACGGCAGTTGCGCATCGAAGAGCAGAACGAACAGCTCACGCTGTTGAACAACACGAACGAGATCCTCAGGGACGTCAACCAGCGGCTCGTCGAAGCCACGACGCGCGAGGAGATCGAAGCGGCGGTCTGTGAGTGTTTCGCGCGGCCGCCGTTCTCGTTCGCGTGGCTCAGTTCGGTCAACCTGGTCAACGGGAGCCTGGGCGTCCGGACGCAGGCGGGCGTCAGCTCCGCGGAGATCGAGTCGGTCGTCGAAGCGTTCAACGACGCCGACGGGATGACGCCGGTCGACCGCGCGAGTCACGACTCGACGGCGATCCTCGCGGCGGTCGACGAGACGGCCGACGGGTGGCACGAACGCTGTCGGCAGTGCGGGACGAACGCCGTCGCCGCGATCCCGCTCACCCACCGGGGCGTCACCTACGGCACGCTCGTCGTGCACGCCGCGGACCGCGACGCCTTCGCAGCCATCGAGGGCGAGGTCCTGGCCGAACTCGGCGAGACGATCGGTTACGCGCTCAACGCCGTCCAGAGCAAACGCGCGCTCGTCACCGACGACGTGACGGAACTGGAGTTCCGCGTCACCGAAACCGACGATCCGCTCGTTCGTCTGGCAGCCGCCCTGGACTGCGAACTCGAACTCAAGCGAATCACGACCGACGCCGGCGAGCAGGTGGAGTACTTCAGCGTCACCGGTGCCAGCGCGGCCGACGTGACGGCGTACGTCGAGACCGCCGAGCACGTGACAACTGCCCAGGTGATTCGCGACCACGACGACGGCTGTATCGTCCGCTTCGTCGTCGACGAGACGGCCGTCGTCTCGGCGGTCGCAGAGTACGGCACGGCTGTGCGCTCGTTTTCGGTCACCCCGGGCGAGGGACGACTCTGCGTCGACCTCCCGAGCGACGGCGAACCGCGGACGCTCCTCGACGCACTCCGGGACGGCCGTCCCGGCATCGAACTGGTCGCCAGACGTGAGCGCGAACAGCCACAGACCGCGAGCGACGACGAGGCGGGTCCGCTCCCCGATGGCCTCACCGACCGCCAGCAGGAGGCGTTGCGGACGGCACACGACGCGGGCTTTTTCGCCTGGCCCCGGGAGAGCAGCGGCGACGACGTCGCCGAGATGATGGACATCTCTCAGTCGACGTTCCTCCAGCACCTCCGGACCGCAGAGCGAAAAGTCTTCGACGGGTTGTTCGAGACGAACGACGCGACGACCGTGGGCGAACCAACGGTCTGAGTATCCGAGCCTCCGATCGGTCCGCTGACGGAGGCGCCGCTCTGCGGGTGTCGGTGACGGCGAGGAAGGGAATCACCGATGCTCGGTGTTCCGGGGTATCAGCCCAGGAACAGCCGGAGCTTCGGGAACCGCTCGACGAGGTCGGTCGCTTCGAGGTACGCGTCCACACCGAGGATCCGGCCGGCACCGAACGCGCCGAGGCCGAACAGCAACATCGCGTACACGATGTGGTCGTCGATGACGATGCCGTGTGCGAGCGGCAGGGCCGCCGCCCAGTAGAACACCATCATCACGGCGCCCCAGATGGCGGCCCACCGGACGAGTCCGCCGAGCAGCAGGCACAGCCCGACCAGCGTCAGGCCCCACGCGTTGAGCGGGTCGATCAGCCAGAGCCACTCGTTTGCCATGGTGGTCCACACGCTGACGAAGGGGTTCCCCTCTGGAATCCCGTGCAGCAGCATTCCAGCGGCGGACCACTCCGGATCGAGCACTTTCGTGATGCCTGCGTAGAAGAACGTCCAGCCCATGACGAGCCGGAGTCCCAGCAGCGCGTACCCGATCCAGTGCTCGGAGTACTCGAAGTTCGTTTCACGGCCTAACAGGTCGGCCTCTAATTTACGTGTGGACATGTTCGGTCACCTCTACACGTGTGACTTCGAGTGAAGACTATATAAATAAGCACGCACATTTCCACAATCCTGGAACCAAATCGAACTTAACGTGGAGAATTAGGCAACGCAATCCAGTATTGTGCAAAAATTCCAAAATGGCGAACGTCCACCGAGAGCCCGGTTAGTTCCGTTCGACGATGCTGGTCCGCTGGGTGACGGGGTCGAGGTAGACGACGAGCGAACCGTCTTCAGTGTCGGCGTCGATGACCCAGACGCTCACCTGATGATCGACGCCGGTGATCGTGGCGTCGTAGTTCTCGCCTTCGATGGCCTCCTGGGCCAGTTTCCGCGCGTGCTCGTCGTCCTCGACGGTGACGTCGTCCTCGGGGAGGCGGATCGTCATCACCGGGCAGTTAGCGTGGCGGACCAGACGCTCGGCGACGCTGCCGATGAGTTGGCGCTTGACGCCCGACCGGCCGTGGGTCCCGGCGACGATCGCGTCGGCGTCGATCTCGTCGGCGTACTCCAGGATCTGATCCGCCGGGTCGCCCTGGACGACGTCCGTCTCGGCGTCGACGCCGTGGATCTCCGCCATCGTCTCGACGCGTTCGACCGCCCGCTGGCCCTGCTGTTCGAGTTCCTCTGCCGTCTCCTGGATGTCCGAGAGCATCGACCCGACGTCCGTGTCGACGACGTTGAGGACGTGCAGGGTGCTGCCGTACTGCTCTGCGAGGTCGATCGCCTGCATCGCGACGTGTGCGGTACCAGTGCTGCCGTCGGTCGGAATCAGGATTCGCTCGTACATGGTCGGAGAGTGAAGTCGCTCATACAAAAAGGGGTTTATTCTCTCCCAACACGTGAGAATCAAAAAGCGACGCACGGGACGGACCCGCGCGATTCGAGTCGCGATGGAGACAGCGGGTTAAACTACGTGGCGGGTGCCAGGTGAGACATGCGCAGGCGGACACAGCGGACGGCGTTCTATCTCGGGCTGGTCGCGGTCACGACGGTGGTGTTCACGGCGCTGTACAACGTCGGAATGGCGACCTGGGAAGACCAGACGCAGCCGGTGTATCGGTCACTGGAAGTCGTGATGCAGACGTTCACGACCACCGGCTACGGCGAGGACGCACCCTGGCAGAGTCTCCAGATGAACGTCCTCGTCATCGTCATGCAGTTGGCTGGCATCGGACTGATTCTCACTGCGGTCGACGTGTTCGCCGTTCCCTGGCTCCGCCGGGCGCTGACGCCGCGCTTGCCACGAGCCGCGCCGGACGTCACCGATCACGTCATCATCTGCACCTCCACGGCGCGGACCGAGGCGTTCATCGCTGAACTGGACTCACGCAGCCAGGAGTACGTGCTCGTCGAACCGGACGAGGAGACGGCACACGACCTGCGCGACCAGGACCGCAACGTCGTGTACGGCGATCCCGAATCGACGACCGTCCTCGACAGCGCCGGCATCGGTCGGGCCAAAGCGGTCGTAGCGGACGCGGCCGACGACACGACCGCCAGCATCGTCCTCTCGGCGCGGGAGGCCAACCCGGACGTCCGGGTGGTGACGCTCGTCGAGGACGGATCGCTGGCGCAGTACCACAGCGTCGCCGGCGCGGACGACGTGCTCTCGCCGCGGCAACTCCTCGGTGAGAGTCTGGCGCGACAGATCCCCACGGCCGTGACGACGGCCGTCGAGGAAGGCATCGAAATCGGAGACGACTTCGAGTTGGCCGAGTTGAGCGTCCAGCGCGGGAGCGATCTCTGCGACGAGGAGTTCGCGGACGCGCGAATCCACGAACGCTACGGGGTGAACGTCATCGGCGCCTGGTTCGGCGGGACCTTCGAGAGTCCGGTCGACCGCACGGCCGAACTCGACGCGGAGACGACGCTGCTTGTCGCCGGCAAACCCGAACGGATCGAGGAACTTCGGGAGGCCACCGCCTCGACGGTTCGCCAGTTCTCCCCACAGCAAGTCGTCATCGCCGGCTACGGGGAGTCCGGGACGGCCGCGTACGACGCGCTCTCCGAGACGAACTCGCAGCTGACCGTCCTCGACAGGGAATCGAAATCGAACGTGGACGTGATCGGGGACGCACGCGAGCCGGACGTGCTCCGGGAGGCCGGGATCGAGCACGCATCAGCGCTGCTCGTGGCGCTCGGCGACGACACCGAATCGATCTTCGCGACGCTGATTGCACGCGACCTGAACCCGGACATCGAGATCGTCGTCCGCGCCAACGAGCAAGCGGACGTCGAGAAGCTGTACCGCGCCGGGGCCGACTACGTCCAGTCGCTGGCGACCATCAGCGGCCGCATGATGGCGTCGACGATCTTCGAGGACGAGGAGGTGCTCGCCTACGACAAACAGATAGAGGTGGTCCGCTTCGCCGCCGGTGCTCTGGCCGGCCGGACGCTCCAGGAAGCCGACGTCAGGGGACAGACCGGCTGTACCGTCGTCGCAGTCGAGCGCGAAGACGACGTGATCACCGAGTTCGATCCGGCGGCGTTCACGTTCGTGGAGGGCGACGGCGTCATCGTCGCCGGCACCGACGAGCACGTCAGTCGGTTCGAGGCGGAGTTCACGTCTGGCGCCCGATAAGTCGTGGGCGCGACCCTACGACTGGTCCTTCCCGGGAACCGTCAGCACGGGAATCTCGGCCGCGTGGTTGACTCTGTCGGTGACGCTGCCGACCAGAATCCGCTCGCGCTGACTCTTGCCGTGTGTGCCCATGACGATGAGGTCGGCGTCCGCCTCGTCGGCGTAGGCCAGGATCTCGTCGTCGGGGACGCCCTCTCGCACGGTCGTGACGACGTCGAGGTCGGCGTCGGCCACCGTCCGCTCGAGGGCGTTCGTCACCTTCTCGCCTTCGTCCCCGAGCGTCTGGCGGATCTCGTCGATCGCCAGTCCCGGCGCGGACTGCGCGACGCGCATGTCGACGACGTACAGCAGATGGACGGTCGCGTCGGCCTGTTTGGCCGCGGCGATCGCGTGTTCGAGCGCGCGGTCGGCGAGGTCGCTCCCGTCGGTGGGGACCAGGATGGTGTCGTACATACTCGACTGGACGAGCGACCGACCAAAAGGTGCTGTGTCTCTTCCCGACCAGTGGGAGCCGACCGCCTCAGCTCAGCAACCGCGACAGGCATTCGGTGATGCCGCTGCTGGCGCCGAGTTTGAGATAGTAGGCGTCGCCGCCGTCTTCGTAGTAGTTCTCGATGGTGCGCTTGACCTCGAAGCCGAGATGTCTGTAGAAGCCGATGGCCGGCTCGTTGGTCGTTCGGGCGTGACACGTCACCGAGGAGTGGTTGTCCGCGACCTGAGCGATGAGTTGCTCGCCGAACCCTTCGCCGCGGTGGTCGGGGCTGACGGCGAGAAAGAGGATGTAGCCGTCCCGACGGACCGCTGCGAAGCCGACGAGGCGCTCAGGGGCCTTCGGGCCGCTCTCGACGTAACAGTAGACCGTCGAGCGGCGATAGGCGTCTTTGAAGAAGCCGCGTCGCTGACGGAGGACGCCTTCCTCCCGTCTGATCTGCTCTTTGAGGCCCCACGCCTCGTCGACGTAGTCGTCAGCACCCGACTCGACGACGCGGCTCTCGATACTGGCGCTCACTACGGCTGACTAAGCAGATACGAGACTATAATTCCACCGGCGGCGGTAAGCAACCCACGAGAAACCGGGCGGTCTGCGGCGTCCACAATCCCTTTTCGCTCCCGACCCGTCCGCACAGTTATACCGATGCAGGGAGCCACTACCAAGTCGGGTTCGAACGGGGAGGCCCTCAAGGAACGAGCGCGGAGTGCGATGGTCACAGGGCTCGCCGTGACAGTCCCGCTCATCGTGACGCTGATCGTTCTCGGGTTCGCCGTCGACTTCGTCTCGGGGACGCTCAATCCCCTGGTGGCCGTGGTCGAATCGACCCTCAGCACGTCCGGCGTGCCCGAACTCGCCGTCAAAGGCGTCGTCCTCCTGGTGCTGCTGGTCGTCATCCTGGTCGTCGGACTCGTCGCTGACCGCCAACCACAGGAAGGGTCCATCGAGGACAACTTCGACCGCATGATGGCCGGTATCCCCGGCATCGGCTCCCTCTACACGAGTTTCAACGAGATGAGTCAGCTCCTGCTGGACAGCGACACGGACAGCTTTCAGGAGGTCAAACTCGTCGAGTTTCCCAGCGAGGGGTCCTACACCGTCGCCTTCCTGACGGCGGACACGCCGGAGACGATCGAAGACGCCACTGGCCACGACGAGATGGTGACCCTGTTCCTCCCGCTCGCCCCCAATCCCGTGATGGGCGGTCACGTCATCAGCGTCGACGAGGACCGCGTCACCGACGTCGACATGACGGTCAGCGAGGGGATTCGCGCCATCGTCACCAGCGGGGTCGCCATCGAAGACAACGGCGAGGAGGTGCCGGACGAACTCGCGAGCGCAACGAACAGGAAGAACACAGAGAAGGGGACCGGCGACGAATCCCCGACAGAATGAGCTTCGATCTGCGCGAGCACACTGCCGACGTCGCCGTCGAGGCGACGGGTTCCGACCTCGACGCCGTCTTCGCCGCCGTCGGCGACGGTCTGGCCGCCGCGATGTGTGACGACGTTCCCGACACCGGAGAGCGGTTCTCGCTGACCGTCACCGCCGAGAACCGGGAGGCGCTGCTGTTCGACTACCTCGACGACCTCATCTACGAACGCGACGTCCGGAGCGTCCTGCCCGTGGCAAACGACGCGACGGTGAGCCGGGACGGCGACGAATGGGTCTGTGAGGCGACTGCCCGGGGCGTTCCGCTGTCGGAAATCGTCGCCAGGGAGATCAAAGCGGTCACGTACTCCGAGATGGACCTCTCCGAGACCGAATCGGGGTGGCGGGCGTACGTCGTCTTCGACGTCTGATCGGCCGGAGACACGTCACCGGAGCGAATGCAGTCGAAATATATTCCGCCGTCCCTGTCGCAGGTCTAGCCATGACCACCTACGATGCCGACGGAATCACCCTCGAGAAGGTACGGGACTACGTCTGGGAGATTCCCCAGGAGGGCGGGATGCGCGCCCCGGCGCGCGTACTCGCCAGCGAAGCGCTCCTCGAAGAGATCGAGGAAGACAAGACCCTCCAGCAGCTGAAAAACTCCGCACACCTGCCCGGCGTCCGTAAGCACGCCATCTGCATGCCCGACGGCCACCAGGGCTACGGCTTCCCCGTCGGTGGGGTCGCCGGCATCGACGCCGAAGACGGCTGTATCTCGCCCGGAGCTGTCGGATATGATATAAATTGTGGCGTCCGGATGATGCGGACGAATCTGACGTACAGCGACCTCCAGGGCCGGGAAGAGGAACTGGTGAACAACCTCTTCGAAAACATTCCGTCAGGTCTCGGTGGCGGCGGCGTCGTCGAGACGGGGATGGACACCGTCGAGGAGATTCTGGAGCGCGGGATGAAGTGGGCGCTCGACGCAGGCTGGGCCGTCGAAGACGACCTGGCCCACTGCGAAGACGAGGGGTACCGACCGGAGGCGAACGCCGACAAGATCTCGAAGAAAGCCAAGGACCGCGGGAAAAACCAGGTCGGCAGTCTCGGCAGCGGCAACCACTTCCTGGAAGTCCAGCGGGTCACCGACGTCTACCGCGACGACGTGGCCGACGCGTTCGGCCTCGAGGAGGACCAGATCGTCGTTCTCATCCACTGCGGCTCGCGCGGCCTGGGACACCAGGTCTGTACGGATTACCTCCGGGACATCGAGCAGGCTCACCAGGGCCTGCTGAACCAGCTCCCGGACAAGGAACTGGCCGCGGCTCCCGCCGGCTCACAGCTCGCCGAGGACTACTACGAGGCGATGTGCGCGGCGATCAACTTCGCGTGGGTCAACCGCCAGCTCATCATGCACCGAACCCGCCAGGTGTTCGAGCGCGTCTTCGACCGCTCCTGGGAGGAGATGGACATGCACCTCCTGTACGACGTGGCCCACAACATCGCGAAAAAGGAGGTTCATACCGTCGAAAACGGCGAGGAACGCGAACTGTTCGTCCACCGGAAGGGCGCGACGCGAGCGTTCCCGGCCGGCCGCGAGGAGGTCCCAGAAGCGTACAACGACGTGGGTCAGCCCATCATCATCCCGGGCAGCATGGGGGCTGGGAGCTACGTCCTTCGGGGCGGCGAGAACTCCCTGTCGGAGACGTTCGGCTCGACCGCTCACGGCGCGGGACGGCTCATGTCCCGAACGCAGGCGAAAAACGAGTTCTGGGGCGAGGACGTCCGCGACGAATTGCGCGCGCAGAACCAGATCTACGTCAAGGCCAACTCCGGCGCGACCGTCGCCGAGGAAGCGCCCGGCGTCTACAAGGACGTCGACGAGGTCGTCCGCGTCTCGGACGCGCTCGGTATCGGGGACAAGGTCGCTCGTACCTATCCGGTCTGTAACATCAAAGGCTAAATCAGACCGGCAGACCGTCCCGCAAATACTCGCGCCCTTTCGAGGACCTCACCAGTAGGTAACAGATAGATATATCAACGGGATCACTCTATCGAGGAGTAGCATGATCACGTTCAGTTCTGACAAGAACCGCGTTGAGGAACGTGATCAATCGGCATGAAATCGCATCAGACGGACACTCTCAAGAACTGGGAGACAGTCGTCACGGCGTCGCCCGATGCGATAGTCGTCGTCGATCGGTCGCTGACCGTGACACACTGGAACCCTGCTGCCGAAGAGATCTTCGGCTGGACGGCCGAGGAAGCGCTCGGTGAGCCCAACCCCGCCGTCCCGGAAGTGAAGCGGGACGCGTACGAATCGACGATCAAGGACGTACTCGGAGGGAACGAGGTCACGGGACGCGAAACGAAACGCCAGCGGAAAGACGACAGCCTGGTCGACGTCAGTATCTCTACTGCACCCGTCACTGGGCCCGACGGCGAGATCGTCGCCGCGATGGCAGTGGGAAAAGACATCTCCGAGCGCAAATCCCACGAGCGGCGGATGGAAGCGCTACAGTACGCCATCCGAGCGTTGATGACGAGTACGACTGACACGGAGATCGCCGAGCAGGTCGTGACGACCGGCGAGCAGATACTCGGCATGTCGCGAGTCGGCGTGCACTTATACGAGGCCAGTTCGCAGGCGCTCGTTCCAGTCGCCTGGAGCGGTGACATCGAGACCGACATCGGCGAACCGCCGACGCTAGGCTCCGATAGCCTCGCCTGGGACGTGTTTACTGACGACACCACACAAGAGTTCAGCGATTTGTGGGCCACCTCGGACCGCTACAATTCTGACACGCCGTTCCGGAGTGAGCTCATCGTTCCGCTGGATGGCCACGGGGTCGTCCTCGTCTCCTCGACCGAACCCGACGACTTCACCGATCGGGATCGGCTCTTGGTCGACGCCCTGTGTGCGAACGCGACGGCGGCGCTCGACCGCGTCCAGCGCGAGCGTGACCTCCGTGGATACAAAGAGGCGGTCGAGCACGCCGGTCACTCCATCGTCATCACCGACACTGACGGTCGAATCGAGTACGTCAATCCGGCGTTCGAGGAGATAACCGGCTACACCGAGACCGAGGCACTGGGAACTAATCCCCGGATTCTCAAGTCCGGAGAGCACGACGAGTCGTTCTACGAGCAGTTGTGGACGACGATCAAGAACGGCGAGATCTGGCACGCCGAGATCGTCAACGAGCGGAAAGACGGCGAGCAGTTCGTCGTCGACCAGACGATCGCGCCGATCTTCGACGAGGGCGGCGAGATCGAGCGATTCGTCGCGATCAACAGCGACGTTACCGAGCAAAAGGAGTTGGAACGGCGACTCAAAACGCAGCGGGACAATCTCGAAGTCCTCAACCAGGTGGTGCGCCACGACATCCGCAACGACCTACAGTTAGTGCTCTCGTACGTGGAACTGCTGCGGGACCTCGTCGACGACGAAGGACGGTCGCACGTCGAGACGGCGCTCGAGAGCGCACGCAACGCAGTCGGCCTGACGAAGACGGCGCGCGACCTCGCCGAGGTGATGCTCCAGGCCGAGACCGAACCCTCGCCGGTTCCGTTGCGTCCGGCGCTCGAATCCCAACTCGAGACGATCCGGTCGACGTACGACGACGTGGCGATCACCGTCGCAGACCCGATTCCAGCCGTGCGCGTCCGGGCAACGGAGATGCTCGACTCCGTGTTCCGAAACATCCTGAAAAACGCCGTCCAGCACAACGACGCTCCCACTGCCGAGATTTCCGTGCGTGTGACAGCGGACGACGACACCGTCGTCGTCCGCATCGCCGACAACGGTCCGGGCGTCCCCGACGACCGGAAAACAGAGATCTTCGGGAAGGGGAAGAAAGGATTGGAGAGCGATGGGACCGGCATCGGCCTCTATCTCGTTCACACGCTCGTCGATACCTACGGTGGGGACGTGTGGGTCGAAGACCGCACGACCCAGGAGTGCGAAACCAACCAGTCAGCGACTGCCAGCAACGCCCAGTCGAGCGACGGACCTCCCGAAGGTGCGGTGTTCGCAGTGAAGTTACAGCGAGCAGAGTGAACGATACGTGTCATCTAACCGACAGCCCCCAATGGGAGATCAATTCCGACTGCTCGCCCGCTGATTTACGTCCGACCGGGTCGAACGGAACGGTGGGGATTCAGATGTCCAAGTCTCTCAAGAAACAGTCCAACGTCGCGGTGACGTTCACGAACGGGGAGCAACTCCAGCAGGTGTCAGTGACGATCTATCCCGGGTGGGTCGAAGTGGAGCAGTCGGGAGAGACGCGATGGTACCCGCGGGAACGGATCGAGTCGATCCGCAAACGGGGCGGTGCGAACAGGTAGGCGCCCTGGGGGCTAGCCGGGCCACACCAGCGAGAGGATCGCCAGGACGACGAAGGCGACGACGAGCCACTTCGCGATGTCCATCGACAAGCCGGCGACGCCGCCGGCGCCGAGGACGCCAGCGACGAGCGCCAGGATGAAGAAACCGATGGCGAGTTCGAGCAGCGCCATGCTTATCGCACCCCGTTCTGGGGAGTCGTTTCGGGAGTGGGACGAACCCGTCTGACGAGCTGTGCGGTGGCCCTGTTGGCGGACATGACCACGTCACGCTCCGCCCCGGACGGGGGAGAGTCCACGGCCTGCATATCCAGGGTTCCGGAACGGCCCCGAGGAACCAGAGGATTGATACGCACACAGCAAAGCGACTCTCCAAGCATGTCGGGTGGTGTATGAGTTCCGTCGAACTGGTCGCAGCGGGCGTCACTCTGGTCGTGACAGTCGCTCTCGGGACCGTCGTTCACGAGGGGTCACACGCGCTCGCGCTCCGGGCGTTCGGCGTCCCGTACGAACTCTCCTGGTTGCCGGCAACTGCCGACGGCGAGACCTATCACGGACTGTTCGGGGCGCTGGCGTCCGTCAGGCCGCTGGGAGTCCGTCAGGGCAGTGCGCCGTGGTCGCTACGTATCGCCGCGATGATGCCGCTTTGCATGTCCGTTCCCGTCGTCCTCATGCTCGCCGGAGTGCTTCCGGACCCCGTTGCGAGCGGGAATCTCGTCGGGACCGCAGCCGTGATCGGGTGGCTCGCCTGTGCCCTTCCGAGTCCCCAGGACTTCTCGATACTCTGGTACGCAGACCGTGCGATCCGAGCCCAGGGTGACTCACTCCCGAGCTGACCGGATCGGGCAGGGAACCCGGGCCCGTCACGGCTATGGACTGACACGTAGCCCGCTCGAAATAACGCCTTTAGACCTCTGTGTGGAGGCACGAACGCAATGAGAGTCGTCCTGAACGACGGTACACAGATCGACATCGGCGGACTGAAAGTGGTAGACAGCGGCGTCGTCCTCTTCGAGGATCAGGAGCGCGAGAAAACCATCGGATACCTCCCACACAACCAGTTCCAGTACGTCCTCACGGAGGAGCTCATCGGCCAGATCGAACAGTCTCGGCAGCGGGCCATGCAGCGACAGTCCACCCAGGGAGTCCAACAGCAGCCGATGGGGACGCGACAGACAGTCCCGCCACAGCAGCGAGGCCAGGGTCAACAGCAACCGGGGCAGGCGAGACAGCCACACCAGGAAGCAAATCGAGTGGGCCAGCAAGAGCAGGAACAACGGACTCAGCAACAGAGTCCCCGGGACCAGTAACCGCCCCGGCTGCTGAGCGATCGACGGTCAGCCAACCGTATCGCCCGATCCGCAATCCGCTCCGCCGGTGGCGGCGTCAGGGGCTGAAATCGAACCGCGGGCGATCGACGTCCGGCGTCCGGTGATCGACGGGGGTTCCGTCCTCGTACTTCAGAAAACTCAGATAGAACGTTCGGCCACAGCCGTCGCGCTCCGGGTCCGGATCGTTCGCGCCGCCCGCTCCCACTGCCTGCCCCGAACCGGCGTTGCCGAGACAGACGAACTCGATGCCGTCGGCCGCTTCCACGTCGCCGGTCGTGGGCGCGTACTCCCAGCCAGCCAGGGGTTCGCGGGTCACGCACTTGTCGTCGAGATAGCCCTCGCGCTCGACGCCGGTGACGGCCCCGCAGTACGGGCAGTGATACGTCACTTCGACCATGCGAACCGTAGGGATGCGAGCGGCTTCAGTGCACCGTGGGAGACTGTGGCATCCCAGGACCCGGCAACGCCCGCCGGAAGCCGTCTGTGCGTCCAGAAGGTACTTCCCGTGAGGCACCGACCGTGGGGGTATGATAGACGAGACGGTCGAGGAGATCGAGCAGATGCAGACCCACTCCTCGTCGGTCGTGGCCGTCAAAGCCGCCGACGCGCTCCGGCAGTTCACCGACGGCGACTACCCGACAGTCGAGGAGTTCCAGCGGACGCTAGAGCGCAACGCCAGCGCTCTCCGACGGGCGAACCCGTCCCACGCCTCACTCCAGAACGCCATGCTGGAGATCGTCGACACCGTGGACGAGGCCGACGTCGACTCCGTCGACGCAGCACAGGACGTCCTGGCCGACACCATCGCGGAGGTCGTCGACACCATCGAGCGCGGGAAGAGCCGGGCAGCCGAACACGGCGCGGAACTGTTCGAGGACGGGATGACGGTGCTGACCCACGATTACTCCTCGACAGTGCTGGAGGCGCTGGAACGGGCTGCCCAGTCGGGAACGCATCTGGACGTGTACGTCACCGAGGCGCGGCCGCGATATCTCGGCCGGAAGACGGCCCGCGTGCTGTCTGGCATCGATCGGATCGACGCACACCTCCTGGTCGACAGCGCCGCAGGTCACTTCCTCCCGGAGTGTGACCGCGTCGTCACCGGCATGAGTTGCATCGTCGAGGACACGCTGTACAACCGGATCGGCACCTACCCGATCGCAGCGACGGCCGACGACGTCGGCGTCCCGATGACGGTCATCGGCTCGGGCGCGAAAATCATCGAGGGCGGGTTCGCTTTCGAGAACGAGATTCGCTCGCCGAGCGAAGTGATGCGCGAACCCGCAGAGGGATTCGCCGTCGAGAACCCGGCCTACGACGCGACGCCGACGCGACTACTCGACTCGGTCGTCACCGACGAAGGCAAGCAACAGTACTGACGGGTGACTCCAGTCAGTTCGCGCGGCGGAGACTGTCCGCGTTCGGCGGCAATTTGACCCAGAACCGGAGCGTCGACGCCCAGAGCCGTCGCCAGGGGTCGAACTGCTCGTCCCGACCCGGATCGTCGTAGTCGAGCGGTGCCTCCCTGTCCTCGGGGAGTGGCCGACCAGTCACCACGGCGTCACACTGCGGACAGACGAGTTCTCTGACGCGATCGGTACGGTCGTCGCGCTCCTCCCAGTTCCCGTCGACGAGGTCCTCGTACTCGCAGTCCGGGCAGAACAGGACCGCCTTACGCGTTCTCGGGGGCGGTGCATGCTCGTCCCTCGTTCGCGGGGACCGGACCTGGCGGCCATCGGGGGAAGTCATCGTTCGAAGGGAGGAACCCGAGCGCAAAAGACCTGTCGGCGTTTTGCTTAAATTGTATACATATCGGAGGGTATACACCCCATAGCCGCAGTATAATCGCAGTACGTGACCACATACACAAACATTCTCACGCAGAGATCGGCGTTTGTAAACTATTTGTCCTGCCTGATATCCCGGGGAGTATTTACGAGCGGAGTTCCGTTGGTAAGCGATACTTACCGCCAGGTAGGTGGTGATGGTCAGGGTGAAGCGGTGGTTGCACAACCTATTTAGACGTGCCTCGAGTGAACCTGTTAAGTGATGACGGAGCCGCAGGTCAGCGAAGTTGCACCGCTCCCGTTGCAGGCGGGGAACGTCCCGTCCAGCGACGCGAGCGATACGCTCTCGAATTTCCAGTGGCTCCCGTTCCAGTTGCCGGGGTGGGCCGCCGACCTGATCGCGACCGTGCTGGTGCTGGTGATCGCGTGGGCAGTCTCGCGGTTCATCATCAAACTGGTCGGCAGGCGCGTCGCCCGGCGGTTCAGGCGGCCGAGTATCACTCGGACCGTGCTGCGCGGAATCCGCGGCTCGGTGTTCCTCTTCGCGCTGTTGACGATCATGCGCATTTACGGGCTCAACCTCGGCAATATCGCCCTCTCCGTCACGGTGTTCACGGCTGTGCTCGGTGTCGTGCTCGCACCCATCGTCGGCAGCATCATCAGCGGCGTGTTCCTGCTGGCAGACCAGCCCTACGAGATCGGCGACATGGTCGAGATCACCGATACAGGTCAGCGAGGCTTCGTGGACGACATCACGCTGCGCTACACGAAGATATTCACCCTCCAGAACACGTTCCTGGTCATCCCGAACGGCGAAATCAGGTCCCGAGACGTCGTCAACTACTCGGCAGAGGACGCCCGAATGCGGCTCGAACTCGAGATGGGCGTCACGTACGAGGGCGACCTCGCCGAAGCCCGGACGCTCATGGAGAAGGCCGCGCGCGACGTGGACGGCGTCATCGAAGGCGGCCCGGACATCCGGATCGGCAGCGCGCGGTATCCGGCCGCGCCGAAGTGTTACATCGATACGTTCGGCGACCACGGCGTCCACCTTCGCTTAATGTACTGGGTGACGGACCCGTACAAACTGCCCGCGATCAAGTCAGCGGTGCAGACGAACGTCTGGGAACGACTGGACGACGCGGACGTCGAGATCCCGTATCCGCACCAGCACCACGTCTTCGACGAAACCAGCGGTCACATGGGCGTCAGGATGGACGGGACGGGCGACGAAACCGCCACCGTTCCGACGGACCGGTTGGGAACGAACGGCGGGCAGAAAGGAGACGGACAGTGATCCGACGTAGCGAGTCGGTCACGACACCGACGCCGTGATGATCTGGGCGTCGATCTCGTTCTGCAGGAACTGCTCGATGTCGGGGTCGTCGACGAGACGACGGATCATCCGGCGCCAGCGACTCGCCTGCTTCTCGCCGATGACGACGATGTCGGCCTGCTGCTGGGCGACCTCTTCGAGGATCGTCTCCTCGACGAGCAGCCCCGACCTGACGACGTATCGGGCGTGAGGAATGTGGCCGAACTCCGATTCGACGGCGCGTTTCAGCTCCGTCCGAGAGACGCGTTGACTGCTGTGAAAGAGATTCACGTGCAGTACCGTCAGATCGGCAGCGTGCTCGTCGGCGACGTCGAGCGCCCGCGAGAGCGTGGCTTTCGAGTGGGGAGAGAGCGGGTACCGCACTGGCACGACGACCTGTGTCATCGGTCGTGGTGACGCTGCCGGGGCGTGTCAAGTTTTTCCCTTCAGGTAGCGGCTTGCGGTCGATTTCCACAGTTCGACAGCCCAACAGATCGGCTCAATCGATCGGTTCGCCGACTCGCTGGTCGGACGTCTCGTGGGCAGCACGGACGATCCGGCCTTCGATCTCCGGGTCGATTCCTCGTTGACGGGCGTACGCCGCCAGGATCTCGTACTGTGTGTCCAGCGACTCGACCCGGTGGTGCCCGTCGAGCACCGGAAACTCGTGGTCCGTGTGGAACAGGTAGTCCGAGGTCGCGAGGGTGTAGGTCTCGTCGTCGGCGATCGGTCCGCCGTCGATCGTGGCCGTGATCTGGCCGCTGTCGTCTTCGCGGATCGAGAGGCCGCTCACGTGCGCGTGCCAGCGATCCGGCAAGGCCGAGAACTGCCAGCCGTCCGCCTGTCGGCAGAGTTGCCGCAGTTCCGACCCAGTCAGTTCGGCGACGGTCACCGGTTCGTCGAACGGGACGACGCTGACCAGGTCCGCGACGGTCACCTCTCCGAGCAGCGGGTCTCCCTCCCGGATGCCACCGGAGTTCTGGAGCCCCACGTCCGCGTCGGCGGCCCAGCGATAGGCGTCCGCGATGAAGTTACCGATGCGACACTCGCCGCGACCTTTCCGGTCGCGGTCGCGGATCAACGGGTCCGAAACGTGGCCGACGACCTCGTCGAGGCCCGTCGCGTCGCGCCGCGCTGCGAGCGCCGTCCTGACGGACTGGTCCACTGGACCGTCCTGGACGGCGTGGCGGTCCACGGTGCCGGCCTCGAGGTCGATCTCCAGCAGGGTGTGCCCGTTGGCGCCGGGGCGGGTGAGGATCGTGTCGTCGACGCGCTCGACGCGTTCGGAGTGAACGTGCCCGCCGAGGATCGCGTCCACGTCGGTCTCGCGCGCCAGTTCGTCGTCGTCACCGCCGAGGTGCGAGAGGACGACGACGGCGTCGACCCCCTGCGCGCGGAGCGACTCCGCTTCGCGCGAGACTGCTGCGACAGGGTCGGTGAAGGTCAGGTCGGTCGCTCCCGGACACATCGACGCCGTCTTCGGTTCCGTGACGCCGACCAGTCCCACCGCAGCCCCGTCGGCGTTCACGACGGTAGAGGGGACCACGCCGACGGATTCGCCGAAGGTGTCGCCGTCCAGTTCGACGTTGGCGCTCACCCACGTCTGTGGGGAGTCCGCGACGATCTCGCGGATGGCGTCGAGCCCGTAGTCGAAGTCGTGGTTGCCGAAGGTGTCGGCCGCAGGGTCGACGGCTTCGAAGAAATCCAGCGCCTGTCGCCCCTCTTCGACCATAGAGAGGACGCCGGGCGCCGTGTTGTCGCCGGTGCCGACGACCACCGTGTCGGGGGAGCGCCGGTCGGCGACGAGACCGGCCAGACGCCCGAGTCGCGTCGGGTCGTCGTAGCCGTTTTCGAGATCAGAGTAGTGGAGGAGACGGGCAGGCATGACAGGTCACTACGAGTTCGGCAGTCAAATCCCCTTCGGACGCTCGTGGCTGTGAATACCACGCACAGGCCCCGACGTGGACAGCCAAGGCTTTAGGACGCCGTCTCTTACCTGTGCCCATGCAAGCACGGACGACCCAGGACGGAGAGACGCTCTACGTCGACCACGAGGCGGTCGAGCGCGGTTCGAAAGGTCCCTTCTACGTCGTCTACACGTCGAGCAGCCGCGACGAAAAGTGGGGATACTTCTGTAGCAACTGCGAGTCGTTCGACACCGCGATGGACGCGATGGGCCGCATCGAGTGCAACGGCTGTCGAAACCTCCGCAAAGCCGACGAGTGGGACGCGGCCCACGAGTGACGCTCTCGCGACCGCTCCGCCGTCTTTCAGACTCACTGTCAGGAGGATAGGCTTAAGACCCGTGGGGTGGTAACTGTTCCCAGATGGCGACCGTTACCACGTCACTAGCCGAGAAGGCAGAGACCATTTTTACCGACCTGGGATACGTGGTTGAATCAGACGGGACAGAGCTTCGGGCACAGCGGAAGTGGCGCGTCGTCCAGGTCACTCCAGTCGACAGGCCGGCCGAGACGCCACAGTCGGGCTCCCTTCGGTGTTTCGTTACCTGGCACGAACGGGCAGACGAGGTACACGAACACCTCACCAGTACTGATCCCAGCTACGAGTGGGCGGTCATCGGAACCGACGAAAACGGCGAGTACGAAGTGTACCACGCCCCGCAGCCGCTACCTGCCTAGGAGCGTTCTGGTCGCGTCGAGTCCTGCACTCGTCTCGACGGCGGCGTTTTGGGCTTCGAGCGCGTCACCCAGCGCCGCGACCAGCGTCAGGACGTTTCCCGGGCGGGCGCTGTGGCCCATGCAGCCGATTCTGAGCACGTCGCCCGCGAGATCACCGAGTCCGCCGGCGACTTCGATTCCGTACTCCTCGAGCAGGAAGGCGATGACGGCGTCGTCGTCCACGCCCTCGGGCAGGCGCACGGCGTTGAGACTCGGCAGCCACCAGTCGTCCTCGGGGTTGAGTTCCAGTCCCATGGCTTCGACGCCGGCTTTCAGCGCGCCGGCCATGCGCCGGTGGCGCTCCCACCGGTTCTCGATCCCTTCCTCGGCGACCAGCCTGAGGGCCTCTCTGAGCGCGTAGACGTTCGTAATCGGGGCCGTGTGGTGATAGGCGCGCTCGTCCCCCCAGTACTCCTGGAGGAGCGACAGGTCGAGATACCACGAGCGGACGGGCGTGTCGCGCGTGCAGATCTTCGCCATCGCGCGGTCGTTCAGCGTGAGCGGACTGGCTCCCGGGGGACAGGAGAGGCACTTCTGCGGGCCAGCGTACGCCACGTCGATGCCCCACTCGTCGACGCGCAACTCGACCCCGCCCAGCGACGTGACCGTGTCCGCGATCACGAGTGCGTCGTGATCGTGAGCGATCGCGGTCAGTTCGGGCACGTTCGGCTGTTTCGCCCCCGTGCTCGTCTCGGCGTGGACGAACGCGAACAGGTCCGGCCGGTACTCGGTGAACGCGTCCTCGACGGCGACCGGGTCGAGCGGCTCCCCCCACGGAGCTTCCACGAACACCGGGTCCCCGCCGGCGCGCGTGACCATCGCGGCCATGCGCTCGCCGAAGTAGCCGTTCCCTGGCACCAGCACGGTGTCACCAGGTTCGGTGAGGTTGCCGATGGCAGCCTCCATCGACGCCGATCCGGTCCCGCTCACCGGAATCGTCCACTGGTTCTCGGTCTGGAACGCGTATCGCAGCAGGTCCTGCACGTCGTCCATGACGTCGATGAACGACGGATCGAGGTGTCCGACGAGCGGCGTGCTCATTGCCCGGAGCACGCGCGGATGCACCTCGCTTGGACCAGGTCCCATCAACAGCCGGTCCGGCGGCGCTAACTCCCCTACCCTCGGTCGTTCCATGTGTCAATTTGGCGCTGGCCATCACCAAAAGTGGTTCGAGACAACAGCCCCCACGGCGAGCGACAACGGATACCACGAATAGCTTATGCGTCCGGATCTCGAAAACTGGTTGATGTTTATCGGCCACGGCCTCCTCGCGTTCGCCCTGGTCGCGCTGGTCGGGCGTCGTGGGGGACTGACTCGCGATCAGACGCTCTCACTGGCCGTCCTGGCTGGCGGGTTCGCGACCCTCCCGGACGTCGACATGGTGTACGCGCCCGTGGGGTTGCTCGGCGGTGCCAGTGGCGCGTTCGCGGCCGCGGAGGCGTTCTGGCAGACCGGGAACGTCGTCCACCGGGTCGTCACCCACTCGCTCGTCGTCGGCGTCGTCGCTGCGACCGCCTTCGGCCTCTGGACGGCTGCCCTGCACCGAGACGGGGGTAGCGTCGATCGACGCCTGTCGGGGCAGGCGGTTGCGATCGGCGTGGCCGCGCTCGCGCTGCTCGGTGGGATCGTCGGGTCTGCAACGGTGGTCACCGGTGGCCTCGCCGGGACGATCATGGCCGTCTTCGCAGTCGTCGGTCTCGCGATCACCACTGTGGCCGCACGGCGCGACATCGCCCCACTGCCGGCGTTCGGCGTGGCACTGGTCGGGCTCTTGAGTCATCCCTTCGGGGACCTGTTCACCGGCTCGCCGCCGGCGTTCCTGTACCCGCTCGACGCGACGCTCGTTCCCGCACGCGTCGCGCTCCATCCCGATCCGACGATCAATCTCGTGGGCGCGTTCGTCGTCGAACTCGCGACGTTCTGGCTGGCGGCGTTCGCCTACGTGACGCTCCACGACGAGCGGGTCCGCGACTACGTGTCGCCCAGAGCGGCAGTCGGCCTCGGGTACGCGGGCGCCGCACTGTTGCTCCCCGCGCCCACCCTCGACGCGTCCGCACCGTTCGTCTTCAGCATCCTGACCGTCGGCGTCGTCGGCTCCGTGGGCGTCGACCGCGCGGTCGTCGAGTCGGGAAGCAGCCACCTCGGCACCGCCGGACAGCGGGTCCGCGATCGCGTCGCGCTCTTGCCCCGCGCCCGACCGGTGGCGGTCGCGGACGTTCCGACGGCGTTCGTCACCGGACTGGCGGCCGTGACCCTGGCCGTGACGGGATACACGATCACCTACCTCCTTCTCTGACGGCCGCATGCGATAGCATTTCAAGTCCGTAGTCGAAAGCGACCGGCATGGGCACTGCCGGGTTGGGACGGATCGTCAGGGACCACCGTAACAACGCGATCCTCAGTTGGCTACTGGTGGGTCTCGTCGGCGTCGCCAGCGTCGGCAGTCTCGCGACCGACCTGCTGTGGACGGTGTTCACGGCAGCGGTCGTCCTCATCGCCGTCTTTCCCGCGCTGAGCGTGCGCAACGTCTGGACGATGCCCCCGTGGGAAGTCGTCTTGCTCGCGACGCTCCCGACGATCGGACGACTGTTCGCGACCACGCTGGTGACGGGACGAATCGCCACGTACCTCTCCGTCGCCGCACTCGCGCTCCTGGTCGCCGTCGATCTGAACGCGTTCACGCCCGTCGAGATGAGCGACGGGTTCGCCGTCCTGTTCGTCGTCATCGCGACGATGGCGACCGCCGGCATCTGGGCCGTGGTGCGCTGGGGCGCGGACCTCGTGTTGGGAACCGGCTTCCTCACGTCCGAGCGCGCGCTGATGCTGGAGTTCGTCGCCTCGACGATCGCCGGCGTCCTCGCGGGCGTCGTGTTCGTGTTCTATTTCCGCCGCTTCGCCCAGCCGGAACGGCGGGTTCCTGAGGAGGTGAGGCTCCCGTGAGGGTCCGCGACTATCTCGGCGTCCCGGTCGTCTGGCAGCAACGCCTGACCTGGCTGATGGAAGTGTCGCTGATCGGGATCTTCTTCGTCGGCCTCTACGAGTTACACGTCGGGATCATCGTCAACACCGGGGTCGGCATTCTGGTCACACAGCTCCCGCCGGTGCTCGAACGCGACTACGAGGTGCCGATGGACCCGGCGCTGACCCTGTGGATCACCAGCGCCGTGTTCCTCCACGCGCTCGGGGTCATCGGCCTGCCCGGCACCGGGAGCTTCTACCGCACCATTCCCGGGTGGGACCACGTGACCCACGCCCTCTCGGCGTCCGTGGTCGCGGCCGTCGGGTACGCCACCGCGCGCTCGTTCGACTTGCACGACGAGGACGTGGAGCTCCCGCCGAAGTTCATGTTCGTGTTCATCCTGCTGTTCGTCATCGCTTTCGGCGTCTTCTGGGAGGTCATCGAGTTCTCGCTGGGCGAACTCGCCAGACTCGCCGGCGGGCCGCCGATCCTCGCGCAACACGGACTCGAAGACACGATGCTCGATCTCATTTTCAACACCATCGGCGCGGTGATCGTGGCGACCTGGGGAACTGCCTACCTCACCGACGTCGTCGGCGCAGTGTCCGAGTACGTCGAGAC
The DNA here is from genome assembly GCF_042678165.1 of Halorientalis brevis. Lineage (GTDB taxonomy): Archaea > Halobacteriota > Halobacteria > Halobacteriales > Haloarculaceae > Halorientalis > Halorientalis brevis. The sequence goes on from NZ_JBHUDJ010000014.1 coordinate 326,002, forward strand.
CAGGCGGTCGGCACGTGGAGACTGACCGTTGGCTATGCAGGTGTGGGATTTAACACACTATGCCAAGTAGTACCACACGCGATGGTGTTCAAGAAAATCACGCTGATCGGGACGAGCGGAGACAGTTTCGACGGCGCGGTGGACGACGCGCTCGACAGGGCGGAGTCGACGCTCGACAACGTCTACTGGGTCGAAGTCGACGAGCTGGGAGTCGAAATCGCCAACGCGCCCGACCGGGAGTACCAGGCCGAGGTCGAGGTCGCCTTCGAGCTCGCGGAGTGAGCAGGGAGTTTCGTTACGTTCGGAAGCTCTCGCCGCAGCCACACTCCGAGACGACGTTGGGGTTCTCGACGTTGAACCCCTCGCCCTGCAGGCCGTCCTCGAAGTCCAGGCGGCTCCCGCCGATGTACTCCATACTCGCGGGATCGACGAAGACCCGAAGTCCGTGATGCTCGAAGACGGTGTCGTCGTCCTCCGGTTCGTAGTCGAATCGCATCCCGTACGAGAGGCCGGCACAACCGCCTTGCTGGACGAACAGTCGCAGTCCGGCGACGTCCGTGTCCATGTCCTCGCTGTCGAGCAGGCGGATGGCCTCCTCGGCAGCAGCCTCCGTGACCTCGATCTCGGTGTCGGTCTCCGGGGGCGCAGTGCGTTCGCTCATACGACAGCATAGCTCCCGAAGCCTGTTAACTGTTTTCAGCCACGAAGTCGCACTCGGCTAGGAGCGAACAGTGTCCCCCACGCGACGTAACTAGGAGAGCCGTAACCAGGAGCAGCAACCGCAGCGACCGGCGAATCGAGCGGTCCGGGGGAAGCTGTTCCATAGGCGACCCTAATCCTTTTGGCATCACCGTGATGCGGCCATCTCTCCGAGTAACCACTACATGACTGACCTGATCTCCGTCCAAGGTCCCGCCCGACGGCCGCTGCCGGCGACGGACGCGTTCGACCTGCTCGCGAATCGACGCACGCGGAAAGTCCTGGCTACGCTGCGTGAACAGACAGGTGGCGTCACCAAACAGGACCTCGCGACGATCGTCGCCAGCCGAGAACGTGACACCGCGCTCCACGAAGTGACGACCGAACAGCGACGGACAGTCCTGACGAGCCTCCATCACAAACACCTCCCGAAACTCCGAGAGAACGAACTGGTCGACGTCGACGACGAGGGGCTGGTCGTCCCGTCCGACACGTCAGCGCTCTCCGGAAACACCCTCGTCTCGGCCGCGCTCGACCTGCCTGCCGACGACGACGCCAAAGACGTCACCTTCGAGGCACTGGCTTCAGAGGTTCGGCGAACGCTCATCGAGACGCTCCGAACCGACGGCGTGGCGACCGTACAGACTCTCGTCGAGACGGTCACGAGAAACAGTGATCTGAGCGAGACCGACGCAGTCGTCGCACTCACGCACACGCACCTGCCCAAGCTCGACGGGCACGGCGTCGTGAGCTACGACCGCGCTACCGAGCGCGTGTCTTACGAGGGGCTGCCGGTAGACGACGAGACAGCGCTCACACTGCTTGACGTCGTCCCCGAGTTCGATGCGGAGACCACGGAGACTGCAAAAACGGTAGTTCCCGAGAGCGCAGACGTCTGGACCATCCGCGGCCGCGAGAACGTCGTCGGCCGCGGTCAGCAGCTGTTCGACCGGGCCGAGGACGAACTGTTCCTGATGCTGACGACGGACGGGCTCCTCGAACCGGGCTGTCTCGAGAAGCTTCACGACGCACTGGACCGCGGCGTCGACGTCTATCTGGGGTCTCAGACGAAGGCGGTTCGCGACCTCGTTCGCGAGGAAGCGCCGAGCGTGACCATCTGGGAACCGCAACTGAACTGGCTGAACCTGCCACCGACGCACGAGACGCTCGGACGACTGGTGATGGTCGATCGAGAGGCGGTGATGCTCGGCACACTCGGTGAGCGAAGAGACGACGGCGTCTACACGGAACGCGCGCTGACCGGCGAGGGCCACGCGAACCCGCTCGTCATCCTCATGCGGGAAGCGCTCGGGGCCCGACTCGACCACCTCGACGGCCAGAGCGACGACGTCCTCTCGCAACTCCCGCTGTAATCACTCGCCGTCGAACCGTTTGCGGACGCTCTCTGCGTGTCCTTCCAGCCCCTCGGCCTCTGCCAGCGTCGTGATCGTCTCCGAGAGGTCCGAGAGCGCGTCGCGGCCGAGTCGCTGGACCGTCGTCGAGCGCATGAAGGTGTCCACCGAGAGTCCGCCGTACCGTCGCGCGCCGCCGCCCGTCGGCAGGACGTGGTTCGGGCCGCTCGCGTAGTCGCCGGCCGCGACGGGCGAGTACGGGCCGAGGAAGACGCTCCCCGCGCTGTCGATGCGATCGAGCAGGTCCTCGTCGTCGTCCGCGACGATCGCGAGGTGTTCTGCGGCGTACTCCTCGGTGAAGAGGACCGCCTCGCTCATCGACCGCGCCAGGAACACGCCGCTGGCATCGTTGTCCAGCGCGCCCCGAATCGTCTCCTCGCGGTCGCGGTCGCCGACCTGAGCGTCGATCTCGTCGGCGACGGCCTCAGCAGTTTCCTCGTCGTCGGTGACCGCCACCACGGAAGCGTGCGTGTCGTGTTCGGCCTGGGCGACCACGTCGGCGGCCACGAGTTCCGGGTCGGCGGTCTCGTCGGCGAGAATCGCGATCTCGCTCGGCCCCGCCAGGAAGTCGATCTCCACGTCGCCGCGGACCTCGGCCTTGGCAGCGGTCACCCAGCGGTTGCCCGGGCCGACGACGGTCTGGACGCGGTCGACCGTTTCGGTCCCGTAGGCGAGCGCGCCGATCGCCTGTGCGCCGCCGACCTGATACACCGCGTCGGCGCCCGCGACGTGGATCGCCGCGAGCGTGACCTCGTTCAGTTCCTCGGCCGGCGGCGTCGTGACGACGACGTGTTCGCCGGCGGCGACCGTCGCCGGGATGACGCCCATGAGAGCGCTGGAGGGATACGCGGCGGTGCCGCCGGGGACGTACACGCCGGCGCGTTCGACCGGGCGGTAGCGACGGCCGAGTTCGCGGCCGTCGAACGACTCGCGCCAGTCCTCGGGAACCTGGCGTTCGTGGAACGTCCGGACGTTCTCTGCGGCCGTCTCGATGGCCGTTCGAATGTCGTCGTCGAGTTCCTCGGCCGCGCGCTCGGCCGCGTCGGTCACGTCGATATTCCCGACCGACACGTCGTCGAACTCCTCGGAGAACTCGCGCACTGCTACGTCGCCTTCAGTTCGAACCCGGTCGACGATCTCGCGGACGTCGCCGCGGATCTCCTCGATGCCGGCGTCCCGGTCGAAGAGCGCGGCCCGCTCGTTGGGACCGAGGTCCGAAATTGCCCGAACGTTCATGCACACCCGTACACAGGCGAGTAAAAAACGGTTGTCGAACTGCGACCCTACTGCCAGTTCCCGACGACGTCCGGGATACAGCCCTTCTCGGGCTTGGGATAGTCGTCGTGACCGGTCACGTAGGTGACGTCGTACTCCTCGTAGTTGTGCGGGGCCTCGCCCTCGATCCCCTGGTGACCGACGGCGGTGTCCCACTCCGCGAGACGATAGTCCGTCTCGAGCGTCTCGTCGTCCGTTTTGTAGTAGTTGCGGAAGTGTTCACAGTGATCGGCGATGGCCTGGCCGTACTCGCCACCCGTTGCTACCTCGTCGTCGTCGACCGCGCCGCCCAGCAGATCGACCGATCTGATCGACGTGTCGTAGCCGCGGTCCATGAAGAACTCCAGACACTCGACGACGGTCTTGGCACCGAGCGAGTGTGCGATCACGCGAACGTCGGTCCCGGGACTGGCGGCCTGGTAGTCACGGACGAACGTCCCGAGTTTGTCGGCGTTCAGGTCGGCAATCTCGACGAAGTCCCACCACTGGAGCGTCTCTCCCTCGGAATCCCACGAGTAGCCGACCACGGGCGCGCTCACGTCCTGTCCCCGGAGCGCTTCGGTCACCTTCCGGAACTTCGCGCGGGCCTCGACCGCGTCGTGCTTCCAGCCGTGGACGAACACCACGAGTTCCGACGGTTCGGAATCGTCCGTCATCCCGGGTATCGTCCCCGTTGTCTCGTAATCCGTCCGAGAGTGACCGTCTGTTCGGTACACGTCTCCCCAAAACGAGATGTCGAAGTGGTCGCGCGTGCGGACGACTCCGGAGTAGGAGTCGTAGCGGCTCGCTGCGGTCGCCGAGGCGGTCCCCACCCCGCAGGTGGCTGCTGTGCCTACCGCTGTCGTCTTGAGAAACGCACGTCTCGATATGTCCATGTTCACATCCCCCGTGACACAACACCACAAATTACTGTATTAATTTGATGGAATTAACAGAAACGACCTGGTTGTTAAACTTCGAGCGTGCTGAAGCCGGTGGCTCACGTCAGACGGTCGTCTGCCAGGGAATTTTGCTGGCCGAGACGGCACGAAAAGATATGGGATCAGAGTTCGTCTGGGGTGTGACGAAGGTATGGCACTGTGCGTACTGCGACGCGCGCAACGTCACGACGGAGCGTGACGTCTTCTCCGACCAGTGTGAGAACTGCACGCTTTACAACGAGTTAAACTGGGACGAAACGAGCGACGTCTCGATCAGAGAGGCCCAGGCCGCCGTGGACGGGGTCGAAGTCGAATAACCGGCTCGTCAGGAGTAGATCCGCGAGATCATGTGGAGGACGGAGAAGAACACTGACCCGCCCAGCACGATCAACGAGATGAAGACCGTCATGAACGTCGCTTTCCAGCTTATCAGCAGCAGGATGGTGACGAACGCGCTGACGAGGAACACGAAGTGAAACACCAGCCAGGGGCCAACCTCCCGGAGTGTGTGTCGAACGGTGCCCGTGCTCGCGCCGAAGTCAGCGTTCGCGCTCGCCGACTCGCGACCGGACGGTCGGTAGCCAGTCGCTGCAGCCTGTGCAGCCTGCCAGCCGTCAGCCTGCGCCTGCTCGTGAGACCCCGTCCCGCCGGAGCCGGGTCCGTCTGTCGCCGTTCCGTCGTCGGGCGACCAGTCGAAGTCGTCGGTCCAGGCCCGGTCTTGCCACGCCGTCCGTGACTGGCCTGACTGGTACGTTTCCTCGGCCGAGTAGTTCGATCGATAGCGGTCGTAATCGTGTGCGGTCCCCGACTCGTTCGTCCGCTGTGACCGCCCAGTGCCACCCTGCGAGCGGGAACTGTTCCCGGTTGCGGTTCCGGTGGCGCTCTCAGTAGTGGCGTCCGTTCGATCCGTCGTCCAGTCGCTGCCCGTGGTTTCCCCGCTGCCTGACGTGGTACTGCTCGTCGTGGTCCCGGGATCCGTCGTGTGGTCGACGGTCCAGGCGTTGCCGTCCATGTACCGGCGGACGTAGGTGTTGTGGCCGACGCGGTCGTACTGTTTGCGGCTGGATTCGTCACAGAGGATGTCCCGAGCCTGTGTGATCCGCTTGAACTGAGAGACAGCGTCGTCCTCGTCACTGACGTCCGGGTGGTGGGTTTTCACCAGTTCCCGGTAGGCCGCTTGGATGGTCTCCGTGTCTGCCTCGGGGTCCACGCCGAGGACGCTGTAGAACGTCTCTGCCATGCAGGGGAGCTACTGTCCAGTGGTTCGTACTCAGGGAGGTTAAATGTCACCCGGATACCGACGCCCGAAACGCACGACCGGGCGGGTCAGTTCCCCGTCGTGGACGGCGTCCTACGCACGCCAGACGGACGTCTGACTCAGTTATTTACGTCCCTCGGACGGCGGTATCACCGATGCCCGAGAATTTCCTCGACATGGACGAGGTGACAATCGAGTTGGACGAAGACGAACTCGAGGAAATCGACAAGCTCGCCTTCGCCCACCACAGAGACAACCGCGAGGCAGCGATCCGCGACCTCCTCGACGAATGGCTGAAACGCCGCGACGACTGACGTAGGTGCGCTCGACACCCGGTCAGCCGGGTTCGGACCGCCGGTGTTCTTATACTTCATTCGCCTCTACAGGTCCCCATGGGTGGAGACGTGACGCTGAACTCGTGGGGACAGGCGATCGCTGCGATCCGCGGCTTCGGTTACGGGGCCACGATCCGGGTCCCGAAGGTCGCGGAACCGACGCTCCCCCAGTCGGTCGACCTCCGCCTGTCGAACTTCCCGTGGTCGATCCACAAGGGCGCCACCCGCGTTTACAGGGAGAATACGCCCGGCGATCACCTCCAGATCCGCGAATACCCCGACCACTGGACGGTCCAGCGAGACCGCTCGAACCCACACTACAGGCCGGTCAGCCACGCGCGCGGCGACATCCCGGCGACCACCGCAGCGGTGAGCGTCGCGACCTTCCCGGTGTTCACCGCACTGAGCAGTCTGGAACTCGCCGGCCAGTTGACCGCCCAGGCGACCGATCTGTCGATGGCGCTTTTCGCGGACGGCGTCGTTCCGTTCGTCAACGCGGTCCTCAACTGACGCCCGTCGAACGCGTCCGATGCCACCAGTAGATCCCCACCGTGAGCGCCAGCGCCACTGCGCCGCCGCCGACCAGGCCGCCGCCGAGCGTCCACTGGTTCCGGAACCAGATCAGCATCGCGCCGAGACTGACGGCGAAGAGGCCGGCCTGTGCGAGGAGGACGGCCGCGATGAACGCCCAGAGGGTACCCGAATCAGCCCGTTCGATGGTCTCCTGGAACTCCGCAGAGAACTCCGGGTCTTCCTCCTCCTCCAGCATGGACAGCGGATCGAGGAGCATTAGCTTCCCTACGGCCTGCGATGGGATAACCACACGGGCGATCGCGAACCGGACGGGACGGACGTGTCGAAGGTCTCAATCGACCGGAAGGATACTTGTGCTCCGTCCCCTGACTACCAGTATGGCACCCTCGCACGTACTCGTCCCGCTGGACGGCTCACCCCTCGCGGACGACGCTCTGGTACACGCACTCGACACGTTCGACTGTCGCGTGACGGTCCTGAACGTCGTGACACCGCTCGACAGTTCGATGAGCGAAGGGGGCGTCCTCGAAACGGGCGAAGAGCGGCGCGAAGGGGAACGAGAACGGGCGGAGAGCGTCATCGAGACCGCCAAGAAGCGGGCGTCAGAGGCCGGCAGAACCGTCGACACCGTCGTGGAGACCGGCGATCCGGCAGAAACCATTCTGGCGTTCGTCGAAGACTCGGACGTGGACCACGTCGTCATGGGCGGCCACGGCGGCGACCGCAACGAACTCGCCCGCCGCCTGCTGGGCACTGTTGCGACGGTCGTGGTCGGCAAAGCACCCGTCACGGTGACCGTCGTCCGCTAGGTGCCGAGCACCGACGAGAAGGCCCGGTAGACGCCGAATCCGATGGCGACCGACGTGACCAGGGTGATGAGCCAGAACGCGAGGGTCACGCCGATCTTTCGCCGGGAGACGCCCGCCGAGCCGCCGGCGAGGCCGCCGCCGATGACTCCCGAGATGATGATGTTGTTGAACGAGATGGGGATGCCGAGCGCGATGGCGGCCTGTGCGATGATGAACCCCGGGACGAGCGCCGCGATCGACCGGCGGATGCCGAGCTGGGCGTACTCACGAGAGGTGGCCTGGAGGAGTCGTGGGGCACCCATCCACGCCCCGCCGAGAATGCCGGCGGCACCGACCGCGAGCAGCACCAGCCCCGGCAGGCCGAGTTCGGCCGTGTAGAGGTTCTCCAGCGGCCCCGTCGCCAGCCCGACCTGGCTGCCGCCGCTGGAAAAGGCGACGACGCTGCCGAGGATGACGAGGAACGTCTTGACGCCACGGTCGACCGAGTCCCGGGTTCGCTTTCGGATGAACGCGAAACTCACCACCGCCGCGAGAACCGTCACGAGGACGACGCCCACGTGAATGTCGCCGACCGTCGGGGTACCGACGAGTCGCGAGAGGAAGCCGGCGAGCGACGCCTGCGTCGCACCGGGCGGCGACGGAATGACGCTCAGTTCGACGTTGGCGACGATGCCACCCACGATGGCTGCCAACAGCGGGACGCCGACAGTCTCGGGGATGTCGTCGCGTCGCAACAGCGTTGCGGTCAGGTAGGCGAGGCCACCGGAGACGGGCGGGACGAGGACCCAGAACGTCACGATCCGCTGGTAGGTGTCGAACGCTGGCGTTCCGCCCAGGGAGAGGCCGACGCCGACCATCGCGCCCGTCGTGGCGAACGCCGCCGGGACCGGATACCCCGAGTAGACGCCGAACGCCATGAACGCCGTGGCGGTCAGGAGGCCTGCCGTCGCGGCCAGCGAGGTGATGGCGACGCCGTTGATCAGTCCGGCGCCGACCGTCTCGGAAATGCTTCCCCCCTGGGTCAGCGCTCCCAGTGCGGCGAGGATGCCGATGAGAAACGCTGCGCGCATCGTCGAGATGGCGTTCGCCCCGATCGCTGGCGCGAACGGTGGCGAATTGCTGTTCGCACCGAGCGTCCAGGCCGTGAACAACCCCGTCACGGTGGCCAGCGCCACGAGTCCCCAGAAGACGAAGTCAGTCACTGGCCCACCTGTTCACAGCCTCGATAGTGGAAGTTCTCGGAGGGCGTCGGCCAGTCAGTTCCTGCGCGACCCATCTTCGCATGGGTTCGTAGCCGATGATGAAAAGCGTTCCCGCAGACGCACCGTTCGCGCCGCTTCGAGCGCACAGTTGTCGGTGCTGTTGTGATCCAATCCCACCGTTCACGTAGCTCCAGACCGTACGGAGTTCGATGCCAACGCTCTCGCTGGACGACGTCGACCTCCGGTACGAAGTCGCAGGGGACGGACCGCCGCTGGTCTTTCTTCACGGTGGCTGGATGAACGGGGACGCCTGGCAATCGCAGGTAAACCGCTTCACGCCAGAATACGAGGTCGTCACCGTCGACCTCCGCGGCCACGGACGAACCGGGGAGTCCGGCCAGCGCCGCTACTCGGTCGAACTGTTCACCGACGACGTCGAAGCCTTGCTCACCCACCTCGACGTGGACCAGCCCGTCCTCTGTGGCCTCTCGCTCGGCGGGATGGTCGTTCAGGAGTACCTCGACAGACATCCCAATCAGGCCCAGCGCGCGGTCGTCGCGGGGCCAGTTCAGTCGATGCCGCCGGTCGACGTCCCCAGCGATCTCAAACCGTTCGTGTCGCCGCTGCCGTGGATCGCCGCGTCGGCGTCGTTCGCCGGGCCGACGGCGACGTTCCAGTCACTGCTCGCCTCGGTCAGGCCGATGCACGGCGGGCCGTGGCTGTCGGTCGACCCGACGGTGCAGTCGTGGGCGCAGGACGCCGTCAGCGACGTCCAGCGCGGGGAGTTCCGGAAGATCTTCCGGGCGCTGTACGACTACGAACCGCCGGAGCTGTCACACGTCTCGACGCCGACGCTCGTGGTCTACGGCGATCACGAGGTGTCTCTGGTGAAACAGCAAGGGCACCGGATCGCGTCGGCCGTCACCGACGGCACGGTCCTCGAGATTCCCACTGCCGGCCACCTCGTCAATCAGGACAATCCCGACGCGTTCAACGAGGCACTCACGGCGTTCCTCGCGGGCGACGCGGACCGACTCGCGTCGTAAGTCAGGCAGTGAGTCGCGTCAGCGCGGACTCGACTGCATCCGACTGTCCGAGGACGGTGACGCGATCGCCCGCCTGCAGCACGACGTCCGGGGAGGGGATCAGAAACTCGTCGTCTCGCTGGAGAAGCACCAGCATACTCTCCGGTGGGAGATCGAGGTCGGCGACGCGCGTGCCGTCGACGGTCTCGGAGACGACACCCTCGGCGAGGTGCTCCCGCCGACGCGTAGACGCCCGCCACGCGGACAGACTCGGGAGGGTGACGAGGTCGGAGATGGCGTCGACAGTCGCCGCCGACGGCGTCAACGTCGCGATGCCGAGGTCCTCGAAGGACTCGACTTTCGTCGGGTCGTTCGCCAGCGAGACGAGCGACTCGACGCCGAACTTCGTGCGTGCGGTCTGGCAGGCGAGGATGTTCACCGCGTCGTCGCTGGTCGTCGCGACGACGCGCGTCGCGTTTTCGACGCCCGCCTCCGCCAGCACGTCTGCGTTCGTTCCGTCGCCCTGGACGACCGAGTACGCCGCGGCACGGAGGTCGGCCACCGTCGCCTCGTCGCGTTCGACGATGACGGGATTGCCGCCCCGGGCGTCGATCTCGGCTGCGAGCTGTCGTCCGATCACACCGCCGCCGATGATGAGTGTGGTCATGGGAATGATACCGAATGCGTTCGCGAGGAAGGGTGCGCCGCCCGCTTCGACGACGACCGTCACGAGAATGACGAGGAAGACGAGACTCACGACGCTCGAGGCGTTCGGCACGCCTGCGCGAGCGAGCTGGAGCGAGAACAGGGTCGCCGTCGCGGCCGGGATGATCCCCCGCGGGCCGATGGCCGAGATAAAGGCCCGTTCGTTCGTCGAGAACTCGGAGTCGTACGTCGAGACGAACACGCTGAGCGGGCGGACGACGAACATCGCGACGAGGACGACGACGAGGCCACCCAGGCCGAGTGCGAAAATCTCCTCGAACCGAATGAGCGCAGCGAGGACGATGTACACAGTTCCGAGCACGATCGTCGAGATGGCACTGCCGAACCGGGCGATCTCTGCCTGGTACGGAATGGGTTGGTTCCCCATCACCAGTCCCGCGACGGCGACCGCGACGACGCCCGACTCGTCGCCGAACAGGGTCGCGAGGGAGTACGTCAGCAGCGCGACTGCCAGGATGACGACGCGTGAATCCTGCGGCGACCTGCTGTACGCTCGGAGCACGTAACTGGACGCGAGAGCGAGGACGACGCCGAAGAGCATACCGACACCGACCTGTGAGACGAACTCCGTGACGATGGTTTCGACCCGTCCTGCGCGTTTCGAGAGCAGCGTCACGGTAAAGAGCGCGGAGCCCAGGACGGACGCCGAGACGTCGTTGATGATCCCCTCGGCTTCGAGGAGACTCGCAACGCGTTCGGTGACCGTGATCTGTTCGAGAATCGGCGTGATAACAGTCGGGCCGGTCGCGACGAGCAGCGCGGAGATGACCAGCGAGATCGTCCACTGCAGGCCGAGTACGAACCGGACCGTGAGCCCGAGACCGAGGAAGGTGATCGCAGCGCCGACCGTCACCAGCAAGAGCGTCGGTTTCGGCGTGGTCCGAATCCTGTGCAGCGAGAGCGAGAACGCGCCCTCGAAGACGATGACTGCGACGGCGAACCCGACGACAGCCGAGAGTTCACTGCTGGAGAGCGACGCGCTGAGAAACCCGACGCCTTCCGGACCGAGGAGGACGCCGAACCCGAGCAGGAAGACGACGCTCGGGAGCTGATACCAGTCCCCGATGAGTTTCGAGACGGCTGCGAACGCGACGATCACCGACACGGCGAGCAGGGCGTCCGGGGCCATTGTCTGTGGACGTGAACGCCTGTGCCGCCCACACCAGGTTGCGCTGTTGCGGCACAGTTGCTCTCGCATCTGCGTCCGGGCGTCTCGCGAACGCCAACCCACCCGGAGTCGGCCGACAAGTGCCGGCGCTTCGCTCGCCGCCCAGATTGTAATGTCGGCCATATACTCGATTGTCGTGGGAAATCTGGCCTTTCCCGCGTGGCCGCGGCCGCGCTCACCACTCAATCTCGCGCCGGTGACCGGGTTGTGCGCCGGCCTCCTTACCGACCGTCGACGTGACCGCTGGGGAGACGCTCGCGACCCTCGCCGACGACCGCCGCGACCGAGGGATCGACCTCCGGTTGGCGGGCGCAGCAGCCGACGTGTGTCGCGTGCTCCTGGCGACCGGCCTCGAAACGACGGTCGGTCACATCGGTGACGAAGAGCCGATCATCGAGGTCATCGAACGGTGGGAACTGGACGAGCCTCCGCCGTGAGTCGATCGTGTTTCGGCAACCGAATCGAGACTGTCGGCGTCGGACAGCTACGAGGACAGTATCCTGACCCATCGGGAACGCGACTGTCTACCACAGTTGGGCAATGGTCGAATATCCTTTTCCACGCTCGCAGCCCTCAGCTACACCTAGTGGTTCCAATGGTAGCAGAAACATCAGCCACCGGAATGGAGACGATGCGGGAACAGTGGGCTCGCGGCGGGATCGTCGGCGGGATCCTCCTCGCACTGCTCGGTCTGCTCGCGCTGCTCGCGCCCTTCGTCACCGGGCTCGCACTCTCCGTGCTGCTCGGTGGCGTCCTCGTCGTGGGTGCGCTCGTCCACGTCGCGGCCGCCTTTTCGGCCGGCACTGTTCGAGGCGTCGTCTGGCAGGCCGTGTTGGGCGTCGTCTACGGCTTCGCCGGCATCTCCGTGCTGACGAACCCGGTGCTCGGACTCGCGACGCTCACGCTGCTCGTCATCACGTTCTTCGTCGCCGAGGGAATCGTCGAACTGGTGTGGGCTGTTTCCGGCGGCGCCGGAAGCAGGCTCTGGCTCGGACTCAGCGGCGCCATCTCGCTGGCGCTCGCGGCGCTGCTCTGGGCGGGCTTTCCCGCAAGCGCGCTGTGGGCCGTCGGCGTCCTCTTCGGCGTGGACCTGCTGGTGACTGGCTTCTCGATGATCATGCACGGCCGCAAGCAGCGGGCAGTCGCCCGGGCCGAAGCGCCAGCGGAAGCCGGTGCGTGAGATCGGTCCCCGAACAGCTCTTTTCAGTGCAGTCGATCCGACGCGCGTTCAGCCGGGTTCCGGGCCGCCGCGCTCCGACTCGGTTTGGGCGCTCTCTTCGGCGTCGCTCACCGTGTAAAACTCGTCCAGCGTGTGCCCGGTCTGGGACGGGGGCTGCTCCCGGTCGGGATTGGCCAGCACTGGCAGGATCATCCGAACGAACGTCACGATCACGACGAGCAGGAACGGGCCGAGGAAGATGCCGTACCAGCCGAACATCGGCGGGCCGAACAGGTACGCGAACATGACCAGGCCGGTGCTGAGATCCCTGCCGGAGAGGTACGGGCGGATGTACGTTCGGACGACGTTGTCGAACGCGACGGTCATCACCGCGAGGAAGACGAGCGGGTACCAGAGGAGCCTCGGATCGGTCGTGGCTGCCTGCACGCCCATGACGGCGGCGATGAGGAAGTACACGATCGAGCGACCCACGAGCGGGACGAGCGTGAACACGCCAGTGATGACGCCCAGCAACACTGCCGAGGGGATGCGCAACTGCCCGGGTGCGACGACGTTGGCCAGCGTGTAGATGAGCGAGGTGAGGATCATGATGGCGAAGATGGTCATCGTATAGCCGAAGAAGACGGATCTGAGGCCGCTGTCGATAGCAGTCAGGTACTTCGACGCCAGACTCTCCGTCCCGAAGACGTTCGATTCGAACCACGAAGCGAGCGGGCGGTCGCTGATGAGAAGGAAGAAGGCGAGCAACAGCGCGATGAACACGTTGTACAGCGTCGCTCCGACAGTGCCCACGACACCACCGATCGATCCGACGACCGATTGCACCGACGGGTCCCGAATCAACACGAGCGTCGTCTGGTAGACCTCTTCGGGCGTGTTCGGAAGGTCCGGAATCTGAAACGGGAGTCGTGTGAGGATCTCTTGCACTGGTGCGTTCGACAGGACGGCGACCAATTGCCCGAGAGCGACCAACAGCAGCGCGGCAAGGAGCGCGACCACCGGGACGACCAGCAGGAGCAACGTCGCCGCTGCCGCGAGGCTCGGCGTGAGCCACTGCTCTAACCACCGGCTGACCGGACGGGCGACGTAGTAGACGAACAGTCCGAACACCAACCACGCCAGATACTGCTCGACGACCAGCGCCAGGACTGCGGCCACGCCGAGTCCGAGAAGCCACCACCCCAGATGCTGCCGACCAGCCCAGACGCGGACGTCCCGGATCGTGGGATCGGTTTCGACCATGCGAAATGGTATCACACGAGAAGGATTAAGGAAACTGTACGGTCGCTCGGAGAATTCACCGAACAGTCCTGTTACAGACCACGAGTCGTCAGCACCGCCGGTCACCGCGGTTCACTGCGAGGTCGTCCGGGGCAGCCGAGAGCGAGTAGTGGACGGGAGACTACGATAATCGGTTTCTAACAATTCCGTTCTGGGCGCACGCTTTCGAATCAGCCGATGACTGTAGGTGTCCGACTATGAGAACATCGAGACAACGGCCCTGAACGATGAGTCTTGTCGGCCTGCTGGAAGTCCTTCCACTGGCGATCGTGATGGTGGCTGGGCCACAGCTTCTCAGTGCCATCTTCCTCGCCACGACCGAGCGCTGGCGGCGTAACTCCGCCGCCTTCGTCGCCGGCGCGGCGCTCTCGATCTCCGCGATCGTCACCCTGGCTTACTTCGTCAGCGACGGGGCCAGGGAGCAGGGCGCATCCAGTGACCTCATCGGTCTCGTCGTCCTCGCCTTGCTCCTCGTCGCCATGGTTCGCGTCTATCTGGGGAGAGACGAGTCGGAACCCCCTGCCTGGATGAGCAAGCTGACGTCCGCAACCCCGCGGTTCTCGTTCAAACTCGGCTTCCTGTTGTTGGGTGTGTTTCCAACCGACCTGATTACGTCCGTCGCCGTCGGCTCGTTTCTCGCGGCGGAGGGACTGCCGCTGCTCGACGCGGCCGGATTCGTCGCGCTCACGCTCTTCTTGCTCGCTCTCCCCGCACTGGCCGTGCTCACGTTCGGCGCGCGAGCGGCAGCGTTCCTCCCGACGGCGCGCGACTGGATGAACGAGAACTCGTGGATCGTCAACGAAGTCGTGCTCCTGTTTTTCGTCGCCATCGTCGTCAGTAACATCGTGGGCTGAACGGCCAGACGCTGACGACAACCGAACAGTTCCTTCGTGAAGCGAGAGATTGCCACAGTCTCCCAACATCACACCATCGGACGCAAAGATATGTAAAAAGAAGTCGCAACAGCTGCATTCCGTCCGGAACTTCCGGCAAATCCATCAAACTGGTTTAAGCTTCTGCGAAGCGTACAGTATACTGTTATGGCAGAACTCAACTGGCGCGCAGTGATAACTGGCTTCGTCGTTACACTCCTCATCGGGGTCGTTGGCGGGACTACGCTTCCAATGACTGACCTCACGATCCCCACCCTGAGCTGGGCGTTGACCGGCATCATCGGTGGCTTCGCGGCCGGGTACGTCGCCGCCGACGGCATCGGAACCGGGGCCGTCAACGGCATCGTCGGAACCACCCTGGGAGCCCTGATCGTCGGCGCGTTCATGGCGATCTTCGGGACGTTGTTCTTCGGCCTCGTTGGCCTCGCGACCGTCCTCGTCGGCTTCCTGTTCCTCGGCCTCTACGCGATCCCCGGAGCGATCGGCGGTGCGCTCGGTGGGATGGTCAAGGGCCGCAAGCCCGCGCCCGCAGGACGGCCGGCTGGACGCTAAAGTACACCTTTTTTCGAACTCGGGGCGGATGGAGTCAGCGAACCTTGCGGATAGCGGTCGTATCCCCACGTTATCGGACTGGCAGCGACGACCGCGGAGGTGGTAGGGAAAGGGATACCTGAGAACTCCGCTGGCCACTCATTTTTCAGCAGAGAGCACCGGGATGAAGCGGAATGCGGGCCACGCTGGCCAGGGTCGCCTGCTGGGGAGTGAACTCTGGTGTCGAGATCGGTAACCCTCACTGACCGTGAAGAAACAGTGTGGGCCTGTTTTTACGTCCCTGCTGGAGTTCTCGAACAGCATTGCGGTGCCGGTGATCGGCCGGCCGACCGGAATGCGCTGCAGAACGATGTCACAGCAAATGCAACAGCCACAGACCCAGGTACAGCCCGCCTATCAGGCCCAGACGCAGCGGGGGCAGGCCGTCCAGCAGTCGCAGGTCGGCCAGTTCGTCGGCCAGCGGTACCAACAGTCGGTCCCGCAGGAAGTGCAGCAGGCAGTTTCCGACCTCGAACGGTTCGAGTCGGTGTGCGAATGGCTCACGAGCCGGGCGACGGAGAAGGGCATGGTGCGCCTCGCCAACCGGAGCGACGATCTTGCGGAGATCGCTCACCTCGAGAAGAAGCTCCTTCTCCGACAGTCCCCGTTCGCCCAGCCCATCGGACAGGCCACCCAGCAAACCATCCAGCAGGGGATCCAGGAACTCCAGCAGTACGCGAGCGAACCCGACGTACAGGAGTCACTGACGCACGCACAGCAGGTGCTTCAGTCGGTCGGGCAGGCGTTGAATCGCGTCCAGACGTTCGGCCAGCAGGGAGCGCAACAGGGGCAACAGATCCAGCAGGGCCAGCAGCCCCAGCAGTAAGCGCGGCGGCCACCGCATTTTTCCGCTCAACCGGAAGTGGCGTCGGTGGTCAACAATCCGACACGCGTCTCGTCACAGTTCGTCAATGTCCTGGGTGATGCGGTCATCCGGGATCGACAGTCCGACGACGCCAGTCGACGGGTGTCGGTCGTCGGGAACGCCGGTTCGGTAGACAACGCGTTCGAGTTGTCGATCACGTCCACCTCGCCCGTCCGTTGTTCGGTGACGAATCCGACGCGAACCACGACAGACCGTCCAGTCGCTCGCGTGAGCCGGCGATCGACCCGGTCAGCGATGTTTGGCGGTGGCTCGTAGTTCGCCGGCCGACCGACGAGAACGTTCACTTCTGCAGGATTGCCCAGCAGGATGTCTGTCGGATCGTACTCGACGTTCGCTTCGATGAAATCCAACTCCCGTGGAAACTCCTCACGGAAGAACGTCTCCAGTTCGTCGGTAGTCTGGCTCTCGAAGAGCGCGACCTGGAACGACGAGTACGTAACGAGCGCGAGCACGACCGAGAGGACGCCGATGGCGACCACGAGGACCGCGATCCGCACGAGCAGCGATGAGCGCGCCCGGGCGGCCTGGGCGGCCTCTGTGGGCCGATAGCCAGCGATCCAGAGCAGGACGAGGGCGGAGAGGTTGATGGCGAGGAGGTTCACGAGCACCAGCACAGCAGCAGCGAGAGCGACGTTGAGATCTCCCCAGGCGATCCCCAGGCCCGACGTCGCCGCGGGCGGAATCAGCGCGACGGCGATTGCCACCCCCACCAGCGCAGAGCCGACGTTCCGGATGACGCTGATCGCCCCGGCCATGCCCGACCCCAGCGCCAGGAACAACGAGAGGAACGTCGGACTCGTCCGTTCCGCGACCTCCGGAATCGACTCGACGTCGAGCCCCGGCGGGACGAGGATCGTTCCCTGGACGATCGCACCGATGACCGCACTCGTCGCGATGGCCACGAGTAGCCCGGTGATCTGCAACAGCACGCCGCGATACGCCAGGGTGCTGTCGTCGAGAACCGTTCCCACGCTGGCCGAGATGGCCGGACCCATCAGTGGCGCGACGACCATCGCGCCGATGATGGTCGCAGCCGAGTTGAGCAAGAGTCCGGTCGTTGCGATCGCGGTACTCAGGACGATGAAGGCGAAGAACGTCGAGTTCTCCGGGGCCATGTCCAGCGCGCGGGCGACGAGTTCCTCGCGGGAAATCCGGAACCCGGCGAACTTCGCCTGGAGAGCCGGGAGCCGCGTCGAGACCACGGTTTCGGTCGCGAGAACGATGGTGTAGGACTCCTCTCTGATCCCGGCGTCGGCCAGGCGCTCGAGCACGGGTTCGACGCCGCTCTCGGGGACTGGAAACTGCACGAGGGCCTCGAACTCACCCCGACCCGTCTCGTCGAAGACGGCGTAGTCGATCCCCTCGTCGTCGAGCACGTCGAGGGCTGCCGCTCGCCGTCCCTCGGGGATCAGAATCTGGACCAGCCGCATACCCGTTGTTCGGCCCAAAACGTCATAACGAGGCTTCATACTGGCTGGATATGTCCGCTCGGACGAACTGGGAGACTGGCCGAGCAGTTCCGCAATCTGGAACTGTTGCCATTGCCATCAGAATTTCTATCCTCGTGGCCGACGACCGTTCGAACCGAGTCTGGCTGGGGTCGCCGGACTCGTCAGCGACTGCCGGTGCCAGCCCGGCAGGTGAGTATCGATGGAGTACATCTACGCAGCACTCGTCCTGCACGAATCGGACGCCGAGATCAACGAGGAGAACCTGACGAACGTCCTCGACGCGGCGGACGCAGCCGTCGAGGAATCGCGCGTCAAAGCGCTCGTCGCAGCGCTCGAAGACGTCGACATCGAGGAAGCGCTCGAAGGGGCCGCGTTCGCACCCGCCGCTGGGGCCCCGACCGCAGGGGAAGAGCCGAGCGTCGAGGAACAGCCGGAAGCCGAAGCCGAACAAGAGGAAGAACCCGAAGAAGAGGAGGAAGACGAGGAGGAAGCGTCGGGCGAAGGCCTCGGCGAACTGTTCGGCTGACCACGCCCCCTTCTTTTCTCCGGGCGACCGGCTGCTACTCGACGCTCCGGGTCAGCACGAACACCAGGATCGCGATGAGGAGCGATCCCAAGATCGTCTCGAGGCCCGCGAGGAAGCGTGCCCACAAGCCAACGGGTTGGATATCGCCGTACCCGAGCGTTGCGTACGTGACCACGCTGAAATAGAGGCTCTTCACGTAGGTTCGTGAGACGTGCCACAGGACCGGGCTCGTCGGCTCTTCGATGGTGTACGTCAGCGTGGTTTGGCCGGCCGTTTCCTGGATGCCACCGGTCAACGGATACAGGAACGCCGAGACGAGGACGAGCAGTCCCGAGACAGCGAGGACGCGCCAGGGGCTGACGCCGTAGCGCATCACCCACCGTGATCCTTCGAGTTTGAGCGCTTTCAGGTAGTTGTCGTTGACCCACGCGAGTCGACGACGGACGTCGTGGGCGCGCGTGTAGAACCGGTGGCGGCGCTTGGCAACAGCGTTCTGGCGGAGCAGGCGGTCGAGCCGCCGATACGTCCAGGCAGCGGCTTCGCCGAGTTCCGTTTTCGTCCCCGCGTCCGTCGCGTTCCGCATCCGCGTCTCGTAGACGAGTTCCTTGTCGAACGCCGTCTGGGAGTTGACGTGGGCGTCCGCGAACACCGTCCGGTAAAGACGGGCCCGTCTGAAATCCGCATCGCGAAGATCGGCACGGACGAAGGTCGTGTCCTCGAGAGTCGCGTGTGCGTAGTTCGCTCCGGTCAAGTTACAGTCGTTGAACTCCGTCCATCTGAGGTCCGCACCCGAGAAGTCCGTCTCGATGCACGTCGCGCCCGTGAAATCGGCCCCGATGAGTGTACATCCTGCGAACAGGTCAGTCCGGGAGAGGCTCGCACCCCGAAGTTTCGCACCATCGAGACGGTCGCCCAGCGATGACGCGTGTGGTTCGAGCAGTTCCCACGACTTCTCTCCGATCGAGGCGTGCCAGATACAGTGTTCCCGGTCCGCCCACACGGGCCGCCAGCAACAGGTGACACCCTTGTCCGCGACTTCGCTGCCGTCGGGAACGAACCCGCACCGGTCGTCTGTCCCAGGCATGCCGTCCACGTTGGGGTTTGCGCCGTTTACGTTCTCCCCCAGTGGAGAGCGCCGGTGAAATCGAACACGGACGTCTCAGCGGTTCAAAACACACAGATCAGCCGCGTACCGCCGGGACCGATCACCCGGGAGTCACGGTCGCGAGCGCCTGACCCAGTTCCCTGACCGTTCGCGCGGATCCGGCTCGGAACCGGTCGCTCGCGAGGGCAAACAGTCCGTAGTGGAGCACGACGGCACCTGCGAGGACGGCAGCGAGGGTCGACGGCGACGTGAGGTCCAGGGAGTGACTGGCGAGCCAGACGAACGCGCCGGCAGTCGCGGCGATCACCAGCTGTCGGGACAGCGTAGTCGGGCGAACGAACCGGCCGAACACGAGACGTGCCACGCCCTGGACGAGGAGCACACCGCCCAGTTCGAGCACCACGAGGACGAACACGACTCCCGCGACACCGCCGTACGTCGCTCCGAGGACG
Source organism: Halorientalis brevis (assembly GCF_042678165.1). Lineage (GTDB taxonomy): Archaea > Halobacteriota > Halobacteria > Halobacteriales > Haloarculaceae > Halorientalis > Halorientalis brevis. Next base: position 345,730 of record NZ_JBHUDJ010000014.1, read on the forward strand.
ATAGCCGGACCACCGACGGTGAGCAGACCGGCGAACAGACCGAACACGTACCGGGGCTGGCCGACGCCGAGGAGAGCCGCCGACACCGGTCGCTTCAATCCCCAGAGAACCCGCGTCAGCGCCACGCCGACGAGAACGACGCCGCCGGTCGCGTACGCCGACCCGGCTGCGAGGGACATGATCTCGGGCGCGATCGGTGCGACCAGGAACAGCGTCAGGAGCGCGACGCTCGGCGTGTAATCGAGTGCGAGTTCCACGTGAGAGAGGACGTCCTCGCCAGCGGAGTGCATCGCGCTGACCTTGACCAGCAGCGGGTCGGTGATGCAGGTCGCGAGGTACGCGCCGATCATCGTCACGCGCTTTGCGGTCTCGTACACCGCGACCGACGACCCGCCGAGGACGACGCCGAGCAGGAGCGTCGGCGCCTGTCCCCAGACGTGACTCGCGATTCCGGTCGGGACGCTCCACTTCCCGAACGCGACGGCGCTGGCGAGGGAGTCACGGGACGGGAGCCGCGGAACGAGCCCGACCACCCAGTAGGTCCCGAGCGCCACCGAGAGGCGGACGCCGGCCCCGAGGAGCAACACCGTTTGCGGTGACGCGCCGCCCAGCCAGACGAGTGCGAGGACGCCGCCGAAGAACACCGTCTCGCGAACCGTCTGCGACACCATCGACGCACCCGGTTTCCCCACCGCGTCCAGGAGTCGAGTCGCCATCTCCGACTGGGTCAGCACTGCCGCGTACACCCCGAACGCCAGGACGGTCTCGCCGGTCAACGGCGTCCACGCCGTCACCACCGGTGTCGCCAGCGACAGCACGGGAACGCACACGAGCAGGTAGAGCACCGTTCCCGCCTGTGCGAGCCCGAAGAACTCGTGGCTGGGCGAGTCGATCTCACTGACGCGTTTGCGCATGATCTCGCCGAGTTCACGGGAGGGTATGATCGCAAGAATGGCAGCCGAGAGGGCAAAGAAGTACGTGCCGACGCCGTCCGCCCCGAGCGTCCGCGTGAGCAACCCGAGTGTCGCCAACTGAACCGCGATGAGAACGACGTTCGCTGCCGCTGCGATCAGTGACTCGCGTCGAATGTCCAGTTCTGCCGTGGCGGTTCCCATCGAGTAACGCCGTCTTACCCGATGCCTTGCTTAAGATTACTGTTAGTAGAGACGAAGCATCCAGCTACTAGTCACAGCTCGTCTGTAGATACGACGCACGTACAGAAGCAACCACCGAGGGCAGTAGACCCTGTCCGGACGGCCATCGGCGTTACAGTACCGAGCGGAAAGGCTACCCACGAGCAGTCGCGTCGGCCTCGAAAGCACCGGTAAGACGATCTTACACCCGGTTTCGGTAAGCCGTTTTCCGGGAGAAACGAGTCGGGACTGGAGTCACGCAGCCGCTTTCGTCCGAGCGGTTCACGACTGCGGGCCGTCACGTGTGCGTCGGTCAGACGGATTAGTCGGTGGCGGGCGGGAGTCGCAACGCGACGCTGTACATCGTTCCGACCGATTCCTGGCCGATGGTCTCCGCGATCCGATCGGCCTCCGCGGTCAGTTGCGCACCGAGTTCAGTCGGCAGGTCCGCCGCCGCGGCGCGGACCAGGTCCGCGTGTGCTGCGACGTGGCTCTCGGTCCACGGCACCGGCTCCAGCAGCGTCCGCTCCCGATCGAACGTCCAGCCGTAGCCACGAAACAGCCGTCGAAGCACTGCAGCCGGATAGAACGTCAGTGCAGGTCGCCCGTCGGCCAACTCGGTCGCGGCGTTCGCCAGCGCGAAGAGGGCACGGACGGCTGCGTCGGCTGGCAGCGGCTCGTAGTCGTCGACGACGAGATGGCATCCGGGAGCCGCGACGCGGGTCACCTCAGCCGCGACCGCTCCGAGCTCGGCGGGGGAGAGAAGATTGAACAGTCCGTGGGCGGTGACGAGATCGACCGAATCGCTCGCGAGCGGGAGCGTGCGGCAATCGGCTTCGAGCACGGCGGTTCGGTCCGCGTCCGCTCCGCCGACACGCTCCCGGACCGCGGTCGCGTGGGCACGGTCGTTCGTCACCGCGTAGACGCAACTGGCACCCGCGTCGAGGAGGCCGGCCGTCGCGTTCCCGTGGCCAGCCCCGGCTTCGAGGCAGACCGCTCCCGAAACCGGTCGATCCTCCAGCGCCGACTTCACCGTCAGCGGCACGTCCATCGCGAGACTCCCGTCCTCGGTCAGTGGTGCAGTTGTTCAGGGACCGGGCTCTGATCGTGTCGTGCCTGCTCGACGAGCGACCGCTGAGCCGGTTCGTCCATCCCGTCGTAGCGTTCGGCCGCGTCCAGAACCATCGCCACGAGTTTCGGATCGCCGGGACTGACGACGCTCGTCAGCCCCTGTGCAGCCGCGAAGTCGAACCGATCGCTGATCTCGGCGGGCGTACCGACGGGCTCGTACCAGTTGGCGTACGGACGGTCGCCCTCGGGGAGGTCGTCGGTCGAGGGCCACGGCCCCTTCGCGAACGCCTTGATGCCGAGCGTGCCCACGTTCAGTTCGTTCGCGCGTTCGAGGACGGCCTCGTAGTCGTACTCCGCGTCGTCTTTCCCGACGACGACCGGATTCATCGGGAACATCACCGTTTCGAGATCGTCGATCCGATCGAGGGCGTCGAGAATGAGTTGCGGGTTCCCGTGGCTGGTCAGGCCGATGTGGTCGATCAGCCCGTCGTCCTGCGCATCGCGGAAGGCTTCGAGCGCGCCGCCCTCGCCCGTGATGGTCTCCAGTTCGTGCTCGTACTCGAGCCCGTGGACCTGGTAGAGGTCGATCTGGTCGACGCCGAGGCGATTCAGCGACTGCTCCAGTTTGCGTTTCGCGCCGTCGTACTCTCGTTCCTGGGTCTTACAGCCGAGGAAGATATCCTCCCGGTGCTGACGGAGTTTCGGTCCGAGTTTGAGCTCCGCGTCGCCGTACATGGGGGCGACGTCGAAGTGATTGACGCCGTGGTCGAGCACGAGTTCGACCAGTTGGTTCGCGCCCTCCTGTTCGAGGTAGTCGAGCGCGATCGCACCGAAGGTCATGATCGTGCTGTCCTGACCGGTCGCACCCAGCGCACGCGTGTCCATACTCTGGCTTTACGGTCGGCGCACAAAAGCGTGTGTCCGGGCGGCTACGAGACCAACACCTTCCTGTCGGTCTGTCCCGAATTCTCGCGTGTGACAGGCTTCACCGTCGTCGTGCCGGCGTACAACGAGGCCGGACGCATCGGTCGGACAGTCGACGAACTCGTCGAGGAGTACGGGTACAGCGTCCTCGTCGTGGACGACGGGTCGAGCGACGCCACCGCCGAAGCGGCCCGCAGCGCCGGCGCTACGGTGATCGAGCAACCGACGAACAAAGGGTACATTGCCGCGCTGAAACGCGGCTTCCGGGAAGCTTCAGCGGAGATCGTCGTCACGTTCGACGCCGACGGGGAGCACCAGCCAGCGGACGTCGAGCGACTCGTCGCGCCGATCGCGAACGACGAGTTAGACCTCGTTCTCGGGGCCAGGACCACCATTCCGCGGCCCTCGGAGCGACTGCTCAATCGGTTGGCACGGCTCCGAGTCGACGTGACGGACTCCGGGACGGGATTTCGCGCGCTGCGTCGCTCGCTGGCGGTCGACCTGGAACTGGATACGGCCTGTACCTGCGGGACGCTCGTGCTGGAGGCAGCGGCGAACGGGGCGCGAATCGGCGAAGTGCACTCCGAGACGCGTTCGGTACAGAAGCCCCGAGGCATCGCCTGGAAGCACGGGCGACAGTTCTTCCACGTCCTGGCTCATCTGGTGAATACTCGGACATGGTGACTGTAACGTCGACGTTCGTCTGGATCGCGGGGTTCGCGCTCGTCGCCGCCGTCGTCAACGGCGCGGGGATCTTCACGATCTTCCGCTACCGGTCGTGGGCAGAACAGAACCTCCCGTATTTCCTGTGTTTCGCCGCGGGCGTCCTCATCTCGACGCCGTTGCTGCTCGCGTTCCCGAACGCGATCGCGAAAAGTCCCGACGCCGGCTACAGCGCCCTGGCCGGGTTCCTCTTCATGTTCTTCTCGAACAAGGTCATCACGTATCGGACCGGGGAGAAAACTCTCGCGTTCGGGGTGACCGCCGCGGAAGGAATCGGGATTCACTCCCTGGTCGACGGCGTCGTGTACACCGTCACGTTCAGCATCTCGCTGCTGACCGGGATTCTGGCAGGCATCGGACTGGTCGTCCACGAGTTCGCCGAAGGCGTCATCACGTATCTGGTCTTGCTCGAAGGGAACGTGACGGAGCGGCGGGCGGCGCTCTACGCGTTTTTCGTCGCCGCGCTGACGACGCCGATCGGAGCGTTCGTCGCCTATCCGCTGGTGAGCAGACTGGGGGACAGCGACCTGGGCCTCGTGCTCGGCTTCGTGTCCGGCGTGCTGCTCTACGTGTCCGCGGCCCACCTGCTCCCGGAGGGCCAGTCCTACGAGACGAAACACTCGACGCTTGCCTTCGTGGCCGGCGTGGTCCTGGCGCTGTTCATCGTGTTCTCGCGGACGGCATGAGAGACGGGGCCACCAGTCGAACTGTACAGCTCGGAACACCTGTCTCAGAGGACCCTGTTCCGAATCCGGACCGGCCGCACGACCCACGCGACGCCGGCGACGTCGTACCGCGTCTCCAAAATCACACCGACACGCAACCGGATACGAAGCGACTCACGACCGAACTGTTCCACGAGCGCGTGACTATCACTGGCGTACCAGGCAACTTTCTGTCCCGATTCCGTACCTTATGCGACATAATTATTAATTGTGTTAAAATGGAGTGTGAACACAATGAGCACCGACGAACCAGCTCCGGCAGAAGAGCACAGAGGTCACGAACACCACGAAGTCGAGGGGCCGGGGTATCCGACGCCGGCCGCGATGCGGACCGAGAGCGGCCGGGAGAAGACGGCCTACGTGATGGCACCACGGGTCGGCATGGAGAACGACGGTCCGGACTTCGTCGGCGTCGTCGACCTCGACCCCACCTCGGACACCTACAGCGAACTCATCACCGTGATCGAGATGCCCAACAAAGGCGACGAACTCCACCACTTCGGCTGGAACGCCTGTTCGTCGTCCTGTCACGCCGAAGGGCTCTCCCGACAGTATCTGGTCGTCCCCGGCCAGCGGTCCTCGCGCATCCACGTCATCGACGCCGAGGACCCGCGCGACCCAGAGATGGTGACAGTCATCGAACCCGAAGACGTGTTCGAGCACGACCTCTCGGCACCACACACTGTCCACTGCGTGCCGGGCGGCAAGGTCGTCATCAGCATGCTCGGCGACGCGGAGGGCGAACTCCCCGGTGGATTCCTCCAGTTAGATCAGGAGGACTTCAGTATCGACGGTCACTGGGAGGCCGACCGCGGCGACGTGGAGATGAACTACGACTACTGGTACCAGCCCCGCCACGACGTTCTCGTCTCCAGTGAGTGGGCCGCGCCGAACACGTACTATCCGGGCTTCGACCTCGAAGACGTCGAGGAGGGCAAGTACGGCAATAGCATTCACATCTGGTCGTGGGACGACCGCGAGCACGTACAGACGCTCGAATTCGGCGAGCAGGGCCAGATCCCGCTCGAAGTGCGGATGAGCCACAACCCCGAGGAGACCCAGGGGTACGTCGGGGCGGCGCTGTCTTCGAACATCATCCGCTTCTACGAAACAACCGACGGGGCGTGGGACTGGGACGTCGTCATCGACGAGGAGCCGCGCGAACACGAAGACTGGGACATGCCGGTCCCACCGCTCATTACGGACATCCTGCTCTCGCTGGACGACCAGTACCTGTTCTTCTCGAACTGGCTCCACGGTGACGTGCGGATGTACGACGTGAGCGACGCCGCCAACCCGCGACTGGTCGACCAGGTGTGGGCCGGCGGTCTCTTCGGCGACCGACAGACGGTGCAGGGCGAGGAGATCCGCGGCGCACCGCAGATGCTCCAGTTGTCCCGAGACGGGAAGCGGCTCTACTGGACGACGTCGCTGTTCTCGTCGTGGGACAATCAGTTCTTCCCGGAGATCGCCGAAGAGGGGTCGCTGATGCTCAAAGCCGACGTCTACCCCGACGAGGGGCGGATGGAACTAGACGAGGAGTTCCTCGTCGACTTCGGCGACGCGCCGGGCGGACCCGCACGCGCGCACGAGATCCGCTGGCCGGGCGGCGACTGCACGAGCGACGTCTGGCGATGAATGGCCGCCACGACGGAACCAACCCACCTCGTCGAACTCGTCTGGTCGGACGGGCGGACCGAGACGATTCGCGTCGAGAGCGGTGAAACCGTCGTCGACGCAGCGGAGCGGGCCGACGTTGCCGTTCCGTACGGCTGCCTGTACGGGGCCTGTGGCACCTGCACTGCAGAACGTCTCGACGGCGAGCTGTGCCACCAGAAGACACCACGGGCGTTGAAAGCGCGCTCGCTGGACGCCGGATACGTCCTGCCCTGTATCGCCACGCCGAAATCAGACTGCCGACTGCGCGTCGGCCACGGGATTCAGGCCGAGGTGATCGGCACCCCCTGGAAGTAAGAACACGTGTTCCGGACCCGCAAGTAACTGGCACCGATTCTTGGAACCTGTGTGCGAGCGGCGTCGGCACTACCTCTCCCGAGTAACGTACGCAAAATGTACACCCGGAACACTAACGACCGACATCATCCAGGGCTGTGTGCCCGTCTCAGTCGGGAAACCCTCGTGCCGGGTGGGAGACTCTTCAGAGTCTCCGAACACGCGAGCGGCGTCAGCCGCGAGCGTGGATCGGGTCGCGCGTCAGCGCGACCGAAACGAGTCGCGTGAGTGCGACCAGTCCTATCGGATGTCGCGCGCCCGGGTTCTCCGCGCTGTCATCGCGCCCTGGCGGGTGTGCTCGGGCGGGGACTAAAGGCACGCACGAAGTCGTAGTAACCAGCGGGAGAAAAGGGTATCGCGCTAGACCAAGTAGTCGTCTTCGCGCAGCTGGCAGAACCGACCCGACCGCAGGAAGAACTTCCGGCCCTTGTACTCGGCGAGCAGTTTGAGGCCGGTCGCGCCCGCGGTGACGGCCTTCGTCGGGCGGTAGTGCCCGCCGTCGAGCATGTCGCTGACGACGCCGAAGGTCCGATCCCACTGGGCCGGTCCCCAGTCTCGGACCATGTCCGCCAGCGAGACGTTCCGGCGGACCTCTTCGCCGATCGCGGACCGCCACTTGGCGTTGTACTTGTCGAGTCGGCCCTGGCCGGCGAGTTGGCCGGCGATCTTCCCGGTCCGGACCGCGACGTGGTCGCCGCCCTCGTGGAACGCCGAAGTCGCGCCCATGGCGCCGCCGGTCACGGCGATGCCGGCTTTCGTGGGGGATTCGATGGGGCGCGTCGACGAGATCGGGTAGGTCTCGGTCCCCTTCGCTTTCCCGCGTTCTTCGACGATCGGGAAGTCGTCGAGGTCGTATTCGGGGAACTCGCGTTCGAGCAAGCGCTCGATGTAGACCTGTCCGCGGGGAATCTCGGTGTCGTCCTCGCGCAGCAGGGCCCACTCGCTCGCGTCGTAGTCGTCGATGTCCATCCCGATGGGCATCGTCAACCCGATGCGTGCGACGTTGTCGTCGTTCGGGAAGATCCACGGGTAAGCCGTGTGCCCGGGCATGACGCCCCACCAGAACTTGATGAGTTCCGGGTCGAACAGTTCCTCCGGCACGCGACGGTGTTCCTGATAGGCGATGTGGTTGGCCTGTCGCGGCCCGAGGTACTCGCTGACGCTGTGGTCGTGGGGCATGAACTGGTCCAGAACGCCCGTCGTGATGGTCCGCTGCGGGCCGTCCGCGAGGATGAGATAGGTCGCCTCGACGTCCTCGCCATCCGCGAGTGCGACGCGATGCGAGTGGCCGCCGGTCATGTCCGTTTCGACGTCGGTGACGCTGACGCCGACGCGGAACTCCGCCCCGGCGTCCTCGGCGCGCTCGCGGAGCCAGTCGTCGAACTTCGCGCGATGGAAGGCAAAGCCGAAGTCGGGATAGCGAGCGGAGACGCCGGTGCTGCGGATGGTGATGTCCTCGTTCGGCCCGAGGAACTGGGCCCCGTCGAGTTTGCTGAGAATGATGTCGTCCGGGATCTCGGAGGGGCGAATGTCCATGATGTCCACCCAGTAATCGAGCATGCCGGCTGCGTCGGTCGAATCCGGTCCGAGTCCGTCGCGATCAGCACGCGGAACGCCCTTCTCGAATACGACTGTGTCGGCACCCTGGGCGGCAGCCTCCCGGGCCGCGGACGACCCGGCCGGGCCGCCGCCGACGATGGCCACGTCCACCTGTTCCATACCGATACCCCGCAGTGCTGGTGTTAAAGTCCTGCCATTCCGGGTAGCGACTGCAAACGAGGGCGGCGCCCGTTTCGGTCAGTGCCCCGCGATGGTGTCACATGTCGGACAGCCTGGCGTACCTTTTTGCCGACGGGGGCCGCGGACACGGGCATGCAAAGCGGAACGGGCCGCCCCGGGGGGAACGACCAGTGACGGACAGCCTCGAGATCGTGGTACTGGGTGAGAAGTTCCACGGGCTCCCGCCCGGGGAGTACGCGGCGGCGCTGCGAGAGCAGTTGCCCGACCACCAGGTTCGCGTCGCCAAAACGCCCGACCGAGCGCGAGCACTCCTGGAGACCGCCGACGTCGCGACCGGGTCGGACATCGACCCGTCGATGCTGGACGCCGCAGAAGACCTGCGATTGTTCGCCTGCGCATACGCCGGCTACGGGCACCTCCCGCTCGACGAGCTTCGGGACCACGACGTCGCCGTGACGACCGCGTCGGGAGTCCACGGCCCGAACGTAGCCGAACAGGTGCTGGGGTACTGTCTCACGTTCGCCCGCCGTCTCGACGAGGGGTGGCGTCGGAAGCAACGGCGAGAATGGCGTTCCTATCCGACCAGCGACTTCGCCGGAAGCACGGTCGGCATCGTCGGCCTCGGTGCCATCGGTCAGGCCATCGTGGACCGTCTGGACGGGTTCGACGTCGACACGATCGGGGTCCGTCACTCCCCGGAGAAAGGTGGACCGACCGACAAGGTCCTCGGGTACGGCGACATCCACGAAGCGCTGGCGCGCTCGGAGTACCTCGTCCTCTGTTGTCCACTGACGATCGACACGAGAGGCCTCATCGACGAGACGGCGTTGCAGACGCTCCCCACCGACGCCGTCGTCGTCAACGTCGCCCGTGGCGAGATCGTCGACACCGACGCGCTGGTCTCGGCGCTCCGTCACAACCGCATCCGCGGTGCCGCGCTCGACGTGACCGACCCGGAACCGCTCCCGGAGGACCACCCGCTCTGGGGGTTCGAGAACGTCCAGATCACGCCGCACAACGCCGGCTTTACCCCGGCGTATCACGATCGACTGGCAGCAGTCGTCGCAGAGAACGTGGACCGCATCGTCGAGACCGGCGAGTACGAGGGACTCCGGAACCAAGTCACGTGAGCATCGGGGGACAGACCGACCCTGCCGACCGCCAGAAAACAGCACGGGGCGACGGGAACTCAGTCGTCCAGCGGTTCGATCAGTTCGACGACGTGGCCGTCGGGGTCCTTGATGAACGCCGTGCGAGCGCCGGCGGCGGGCTGGTCGGCCGGCTCCTTCTCGACGCCGTGGTTGTCGATCTCTTCGAAGGCTGCGTCGACGTCGTCGACCTTGAGGGCGAGGTGGTCCCAGCCGGTGCCGAAGTCGAACTCGTCGTCGCCCTCGGTGTCCGAGAGCTGGATCTCGACGCCGTTGCCGTCGGCCACGTAGACGTTGCGCGTCTCGCCGTCCTCGCTGGTGAACTCCCAGGAGCGCTCGAAGTCGAGCTGGTCGACGTACCAGTCGGCGAGTTCGTCCGCGTCCGAGACGTTCATGCAGGTGTGCAGAATGTCCATTGCGGGCGACTGTCAGACGGTCGGCCGCTTAAATCACCTGCATCGGCTCGCGGCGGGATAGCCGACGAAGATTCATTCACACCCCGACCGAAGCACGCCTGTCCGCGATGAGCGAGATCGAGTTGTTTCTCCGGAACGTCGTCGTGCTCTTTGCGGTCGCGTTCGCCGTGCGCCTGGTCGTCGACTGGGCAGGGCAGCTCTCGTACACCGGGCTGCTCGTCGCGGTCGGACTCGGCATCTCGATCACGGACGTTCCCCTGGGGATTCGCCTCAGTTCCGACGTCATCCTCGTCGGGTTCGTCCCGGCCATCGTCTTCGACGGCGCACTGGGGATTTCGATCCGCGACATGACCGAGGACATCGTCCCGATCCTGCTGCTGACTGTCGTCGGCCTCCCGATCGCCATCGGGTTGCTCGCCGCCGTCGGGACGCTCGGCTGGGGGTTCCCCCCGCTGATCGCGGTCCTGTTCGCGACGATCGTGTTGCCGACGGACCCCGCCGCGGTGCTGTCGGTGTTCGAAGAACAGGACGTCGCGACCGACCTCTCAGTGATGGTCGAAGGGGAGAGTCTCCTCAACGACGGCGTCGCCATCGCCATCTTCTCGACGGTCCTCACGACCCACCAGGCGTCTGCGACGCCACAGCAGGCGTTCGCGCAGTTGACCACGCCGTCCGGTCTGGCGACGGTCGGAATCACAGTGCTGGTGGTCGGCGGCGGGGGCGTCCTCTTCGGACTGCTCGTCGGGACGATCGGGCACGCGGTCGAGCGGCGTCTCACCGACCGGTCGGGCGTCGTTCTCCTCACGGTCATCGTCGCCTACGGCGGGTTTCTCGTCGCCGAGGAACTCCTCGGCGTCAGCGGCGTGCTCGCCGTCGTCGGCGCAGGACTCGTGATGGTCCCACACGAGTCGTCTCGGGGGGGCATCGACGCCCAGGAGACGTTCGTGGAGTACAGCTGGGAGTTCACGGCGTTTCTGGCCAGTACGCTGCTGTACCTGCTCATCGGCTCGCAGGTCGAACCCAGCCAGTTCCTCCGGTACTGGCACCTCGTCGTCGGTGCGGCCGTGCTCGTCGTCGCCGTCCGCGGCCTGACGGTGTATCCGCTCGTCGCCGTCTCGAACCGCGTCAGTTCGAGTCCAGTCACGCGGTCCTGGCAACATCTCATGGTGTGGGGCGGGTTCCACACCGTCGTCCCGGTCGCACTGGCGTTGTCGCTCCCGCCGGCCTTCCCGTACCGCGACGAGATTCAGGCGACTGTCTTCGGGGTCGCCATCTTCGGAACGGTGATCCAGGGACTGCTGATGCCCGCCGTCATCCGGACGATCGGCGTCGGTTCGGAGTGACTGAGGGCGAACCCGCATTTTCACGAACCGAGAACGCCGTCCCCTCCTTTTCGTGTCTCCGACGGAACGTTCGCGCATGGGTCTCTCGTCGCAGGACGCGTTCGCCGAGTGGGACGACGAACGGTACAGCGTGGACATCGACCGGTTCGACGAGCAGCACAAGCGGCTGTTCGGGCTGCTGAACGACCTGCACACGGCGATGGACGAGGGACACTCAGAGGAGAAAGTCGGCGACATCCTCCGGGAACTCGAACGGTACACCGAGTACCACTTCGGTGACGAGGAAGAGTTCATGCAGGATTGTGGCTACGCCATGGACTGTGCCGACTGCTTCTACAACCACCGGGAGATGCACGAGGAGTTCGCCGACCGGGTGAGCGAACTCCGCGAGAAACACGAGAACGGCGAGCACATCACGGTGGAAGTGCTCCAGTTCGTCCGCGACTGGCTGGACTCACACATCGGCGCCAGCGACGTCGACCAGAGCTACGGCGAGTACTACCGCGAGGAGATCGAGGACTACGAGTACAGCCCCGGCCAGTTGAAGCGCGACCGACGGACCGCGAGGGACGACGCCACCGACGCGAGTGACGAGGACCGCTCGGACGCCGAGTTCGACGTCACGGTCGCAGGCGACGTGTACCAGGGCGGCGACCTCTCCATTCCGGACGGGCCGATGGCGGCCTGGTTCGACGGACTCGTCGAGCGATACGGGGAGCGAACGGCAGCTCTCCTCCCCCGGGACGGCCAGTACGTCGAGCGGACCTTCGCGGACCTCGACGAGCGAGCGCGAGCGGTCGCCGCCGGGCTCCTCGACGCGGGGTTCGCGCCCGGCGATCGCCTCGCCGTCCAGGCGGCCAGCCAGTACGAGTGGTCGGTCGTCGATCTGGCCTGTCAGATGGCGGGTCTCGTCTCGGTCCCGCTCTATCAGTGGTTCGACCCGGAACGGGCCGTCGACGTCGTCGAGGCGGCCGACGTCGCGGGACTCGTCTCCGATCCGGAGACCCCAGTCGCGGTCGAGGAAGCCGTCGACTCGGTGATCCAGATCGAGGAGCTGCCGACTGCAGCGGCACGGACGCTGCCCGGGTTCGAGGCCGACGCCGACGACGTTGCGACGATCGTCTACGACGCCGCAGAGACCGACGAACAGTCCGGGTGTGAGCTCACGCACCGCAACCTCCTCACGGCCGTGGCATCCCTGACCGAGTCGTTGCCACTCGACCCGGGGGCGACGGGAACCTGTATCCTCCCGCTCGCCCACGTCTACCAGCGCGTCGCGACGTACTACCTCTGGGAGGCAGGCGGTGGCGTCGCGTACGTGGGGACCGACGACGTGGTGAGCGAACTCACCGAGATCCAACCGACCGTCCTGATCGGAACCCCCCAGGTCTACCAGGAACTCTACGGCGAGTTCCAGGACCGCATCGGCGATCTCGGCTGGATGAAGCGCAAACTCGCGGGACGGGTCGCGTCCTACGGGCGCGGCATGCTGGACGGGAGCGGGACGCCGCTGAAGTACTCGGCCGCAAAGCGGCTGGTGTTCGGTCCGCTCCGCGAGGCGGTCGGCCTCGGGGATCTCGAGTACGCCCTCGCCAGCGTCGGCAGCCTCGACGACCACCTCCAGTACTTCTTCCGCGGCTTCGGCGTCCCCGTGAGCGAACTGTACGGGCCGGTCGAATCGGCGGGCGTGGCGACGCTGAACCACGGCGACTCGTTCCAGATCGACAGCGTCGGGCGGCCGATGCCCGGAACCGAACTCGCCCGCTCCGAGGAGGGAACGGTGTTGGTTCGCGGCCCGAACGTCACGGCGGGGTGCCTGGACGAGCAGGCCACGAAGCGGAGCCTCCACGACGGCTGGTTGCACACCGGCGACGCAGGCGAGTTCGACGCCGACGGGGCGCTCCGCCTCGACGGGCGGTAAGCAGCGAGCGTCGACGCAGCCGAGCCGACCCGCGGCAGTGCCGGGCCACTTCGAAGGGTCTCAGTCGTGACTCACCCGTTGCCGGACTCAACGGTGATGGTTCCGTGGGACCCGCTCCCGTTCGCGGTGATCCCGTGGACGTACGTTCCCGGCTCGACCCCGGCGGTGTCGATTCGAAGCGACGTCGTCACCTCCTCGTCGCTCTCCAGTGCGAGCGATTTGCGGGCCAACACGTCCCCGTCGAGTCTGTATTCGAGGACCTGCTCGTCGTCGAACTGGTTGTAGTTTTTCACCTCGGCGTCGATGACGAACTCCTCGCCGGCAGTCACGGTGTCCGGATAATCGATGTTGTCGACGTCGTACCCTTTGTAGAACGTTACCGGTGACATGTCCCCGTGAGCGCCGACCAGAACGCCGGTGTAGTACCCGCCGGTTTCGAGACCGATGCCCATGGTGTTTTGCTCGAACCGAATCGTCGTCGACTCGTCGGGATCGAGCGTCACCGCCCGTTCCTGGTAGCGCTCCCCGGCGAGTATGTACTGGGCGGTTCGGGTCGTCGGCTCTTGCCCGAGATTCGCGATCGTGGCCTCGACAGCGATCGTGTCACCCATCTTCAACTGCCCGGGCGCCGAGATGTTCGTCACTGCGAACTGCCCGTTCGCCTGCCGACCGGCAGCATCCAATCCGCTGCCCGACTGCTTCGCTCCGGCTTTCCGCTCGGACTGCTGTCGGTCGTCGATCGAGCCGTTCGCTTGCTGGACGCCGTCGACGGGGTCACGGGCCGGGGTCCCCGTCGCGTTCGTCGCGGGTTGCTGGTTCAGAAAATACATGCCACCCACCGTCGCGACGACGACGACGGCCAGGAGAACTGCGTACGATTTCCTCGACATCGGTTCACCACGTCCACGACCAGTCTGATAAATAGAAGCGCACATCTGTGACGGAAGCGCTACGGTACCCTGACAATAGACGTGGCTTATCCGACGAGGAGCCCACAGGCTGATCGACGACCGTCGGATCGGACGCGGAACCGGTCATGATTCCTTCGGTGCGCACACGGCAGGTAAGACGCAACTCAGGAGTTCAGTATCTCCAGCTTATCGGGGACGCGGACGTCGATCTGCGCCAACGCACCTTCGAAAAGGAACGACAACAGCGAGGTGGGAGTACCGTCCCGGCGTTCAGAGGTAGCCTTCTTCGAGCAGCAGTTCGCCGTTCAGCAGGCTGGCGCCGGCCGCGCCGCGCATCGTGTTGTGGGCGAGACAGTTGAACTGCACGCCGTCGGTCGTCTCGCGGAACCCACCGACCGAGACCTGCATCCCGTCGTCGCGCATCCGGTCGAGGCGCGGCTGCGGGCGGTCGGGCTCCTCGAAGACGTGGATGAGCTGGTCGGGCGAGGTCGGGAGGTCGATGCTCTCGTACTCGCGCATGGCTTCGGCGGCGTCCTCGGTCGTGATGTCTTCCTCGGTGTCGGCCCAGACGTTCTCCAGGTGGCCGTCCAGCGTCGGGATGCGGTTACAGGAGGCGGCGACGTCGGCGTCGTGCCACTGGACCTCGGCGCCGTCGAACTCGCCCAGGAGCTTCTGGCTCTCGGTCTCCATCTTCTGCTCCTCGCCGCCGATGTGCGGGATGGCGTTGTCGATGATCTCCATCGAGGTGACGCCGTCGTAGCCCGCGCCGGAGACGGCCTGGAGCGTCGAGACGCGCACGTCGGTCAGTCCGAACGCCTCGTCGAGCGCCGCCAGCGGCGGGACCATCGTGATGGTCGAGCAGTTCGGGTTCTTGATCATGGCGCCGTCCCAGCCGCGCTCGTCGCGCTGGACCTCGATGAGGCCGAGGTGGTCCGGGTTGACCTCCGGGATGGTGAGCGGGATGTCGTCGTCGGTCCGGAAGTTCGAGGAGTTCGAGGACATGACGTACCCGTCTTCCACGAACGCCGGTTCGACGTCTTCGCCGACGCTGGACGGCAGCGAGGAAAAGAGGAGGTCGACGTCGTCGGGGACCTCGTCGGGGTCCGTTGCGACGACGGTCATCTCGGCGACGTCGTCCGGGATGGGGGTTTCGACGCGCCACTTGGCCGCCTCGCGGTAAGATTTGCCCGCGCTGGACGAACTCGCGGTCAGGGCCGCGAGCTCGAAGTCCGGGTGCGGGTCGATCATCTGGATGAGTCGCTGTCCGACTGCGCCGGTGGCGCCGAGAACGCCTACGCGTACTGTCATTGGTACTCGGTCAGTCTGTGTCCCCCATGCAAAACGGTTTGGATACGTGCTGAGTTCGCCGTACAGTGGGGTGACACGTTCCCGTCGCTCGGCGGGTCGGAGAACGAAGAAGAGAGATTCCTCGTCGGTTCAGGCCGGGATCTGCGCGCCTTCTTTGCGAGTGATGTAGCCGGCGATGCGGTTGCGAACGCCCTTGGACTCGATGTTGGTCAGTTCCTCGACGACGTCCTTGTTGTGCTCGAAGTCGTGACCGAAGGCGTCGGGGTAGCGCTCCATCAGAATCGTCCCGGTCTTCTTGACGTATGCGGGTTTGATTGCCATGTGCTTTGTTTCTCCCGGTGACGGTGAAAAAGGGTTCGGATTTCACCAGTCGAACGGGAGGTCCGCATCGACCGATTCCCGCAGCCGTTCGAACGCCGCTCGCTCTCGCTCCCCACCGCACTTCTCGACGACCTCCGCGAAGTACGCCAACCGATCGAGCAGCGTCTCGCGGTCGTAGGACGGCACGTCCAGCCGCGAGGCCGCCACGGTCGCCTCGACGACGGCGTAGTACCCACGATTCGTGGTCGGCACCGTCCGGTGTTCGACGGCCGTCTCAGTTGGGCTGAGCGCCCACTCGACCCACTGGGTGCCACCTCGCCGCCCTTCGTCCAGGCGGTCCACCTCGACGCGCGCCCAGGCGTCGGCGCTATCGAGGACAGGCTCGGCTTCCTCGCGGGTCGTCAGTGCGGCCTCGACGAAATCCAGGGGATCGGTGGTAAACTGGACGTAGCCACCGCCGCGCTCCGTGAAGTTCCGCCAGGTTCGGGTTCGGCCCCAGGTGCGTGCCGTGACCCGCTGGTCGCCGTCCTCGGGCGCGTGCAGTCCCAGCGCCGCGACGTTCCACAGCTCGTTCGGTCCCAGCGTCGTCACGACCGACTCCGTGACGCCGCGGAGAGCGACCGGCCACGCCGCCGATTCGTCCTCAGACATCCAGCTTCGCCTCCGGATCGCGGTCGAATCGGCGACGGAGCGCACTCCCGAGCGCACCGAACAACGCACCGGGCAGCGCGTAGCCGACTGCAGTTCCCATCAGGCCCAGCAACAGGAAGTGCGCCGGCGCGTCGGCGCGCAAGAAGAGTGCGCCCTGCGCGAGCGTCGTCCCGACGAAGACGGCCCGGAAGCCGGTGTCGGCGCTCCGGCGGAGCGAACCACCGTCGAGCCACCCGGCGACGAGCGCGCCGGCGAGCAGTCCGAGCGCTCCCGGACGGAGGACGGTCGTCAGCGACGCCGAGCGCTCGATGCCGGTCGCCAGCGCGACGACTGCGTACCCCAGCACGGCGACTGTCACGCCGGCGCCGATGGCCAGCGTCCCGCCCTCGTCGGTCATCCGGAGTCTGTCGTCGTCGGTCACACGTCGAGTCCTCGTTCGAGTGCAACGAAGAGCGCCGCGGCGGTAAGGTCTGCGGTCGTCCCGGGGTTGACGTCTTCGGCGACGAACTCGTCGGCCAGCGTCCACGGGTCGGTGTCCCCCTCGAGGGCCGCGGACGCCCGCTCCGTTGCCTCCTCGGCGGTCGCCCGATCGTGCTGGATCGCGACGAACGTGTCCTGCTCCGCGGCGAGCAGTTCGAGGAAAACTCGCGCCGCCCGGTCGGCCACTGATCCGTCCAGCGCGAGCAGGCGGTCGGCCGCGTGGAAGGTCCGCTCGAACTCGCCGGTCCACTCCCGGGCGATCCCGTCCACCTCCGCACTCCGCTCCATGACGTCGTACAGCGTCAGTTGTCGCTCCCTGAGGGCGGGCACCGCTCCTGAGCCGCGACGGACGTCCAGGGGTTCGAGCCCATCGGGCGGGTCGTCGACGGCGACGCTCACGTGCTCGAACGCTCGGTAGAAGTCCGCCGCGTCGTCGACGGTCGTCGCAGCGGCGATTTCACCAGCGCGTTCGCGGGTCAGGTCACCGGTCGCGGCCGCTTGCACGAGCGGAACGAGCGCGAGGAGCGCCCCGAACTGCGTGTTGCCCCCGGACTGTCGACTCATCCCGGCGACCGCGCGCTCGAAGGCGCGACCCAGTCGCTCGCCGTCGGCGGCCAGTCGGAGTCCCGGTCGCGCGCCGACCGCGCCGACCACGAAGTGCTCGAACCGCAGGTCGTCGTACTCGTGGGCGCGATCGACGTTGCCCGGTTTCGGCGTCCCGGTCACCTCCAGCAGGAGCGCGAGTTCGGCGTTCTGGACGACGGTCCGCTCGGGCGGCGCCGCCGGCGCGTCCGAGTCGTCGGTCACGCTTCGCCCTCCGCGGCGAACCACTCGGTGGTCGCGTTCCGCACTCGGCGGAGCACGGCGGGATCGTCGCTCGGCCGGCCGACGCTGACCGCGTCGGCGCCGTGTTCCAGGTACTCGCGGACGCTCTCGCGGTCGCGGACCTCGTTGTTGGCGACGACGAAGCAGTCGGTGGCCGCGACCACGTCCGCGACGACTGCCTCCGAATCCATCGCGTCGACGTGGAGCACGTCCGCGCCCGCAGCGTCGAGCCGTCGTGCCGTCTCGGGCAGGTCCACGCCGTCGACTTCGGTCCGGACCTTCACGCTCACCGTCGCGCCGGTGTCGGCAGCCGTCCGGACCTGCTCACAGAGACGATCCGCGTCCCGGAGCAGCGATTCGCCGGCGCCGGCTGCGCACATCTCGTCCTGCCGGCAGTGCGCGTTGACCTCCAGGATCGCACCCCGCTCGCGACACACCTGGGCAGCCTCCCGGAGCGGGTCGAGGGCGGTCGTCCGAACGTTGAATCCCGGCTGGAGGTCCGCGTCGGCCACCGTCGCGAGCTGGCGGTCGATGAACGCGACGGGATCGTCGGGCAAGAACTCCTCGCGGTCGCGGGCGACGAGTTCGCGGGCGGCCGCGCGGGTGGGTTCGTCGAGGGCGATCCCGCCAAGGATAGCAGCCCCCGCGTAGTCCGCGCCGGCGCGGGCCCACTCGGCGTCGGACTCGCCGCTGAGACTCGCGAGGACGACGCGGGGCTGGACGTCGAGCGTCATCGGACTGCCTCCAGCGCGTCCCTCGTGGCGCGAGCGACGCGCGCCGCGTCGGCCTCGGTGTCGAGCGTCGTGTCGGTCCGCACCACCGGGCTGTCGAGGTCGGTGCCGTCCGCGTCGTCGAGGACGAACGCGTCGGCGAAGTCGTAGGCGTCAGCGACGCCCGCCGTCGAGGGGTCGTAGCCCACGGCGTCCATGAGTTTCGCGGCGGGGCCGGAGAAGACCTGGTCCTCGACGAACGGCGAGACGGCGACGACCGGCGTCTCGCGGAGCGCGTCTTCGATGCCGTCCACGGCGAGCAGTGGCCCGATGCTCGTGACGGGATTCGAGGGGCCGACGACGACCGGGTCTTCGAGCGCGGTCAGAACGGCGTCGGTCGCAGTCGCATCGGCAGCTCCCCGGAACTCCACGTCCTCGACAGTCGGCTCGCCGCCGCGGCCGACCCAGAACTCCTGGAAGTGCATCGGCCCCTCGGGCGTGTGGACGATGCTCGCGACGGGGTCGTCGCTCATCGGCAGGAGCGTCCAGGGTACGTCGAAGGCGTCGGCGAGCGTGCGCGTGACCTCGGTGAGCGAGTGACCTTCGTCGAGCAGGCTCGTCCGCGTGAGGTGGACCGCGCGGTCGCGGTCGCCGATGTGCATGAACTCCGCGACGCCGGAGAACCGCCGCCACCGGGCGATCCGCCGGCCGTCGGTCTGGCGGTCTTCGGGGAGGTATCGCGGGCCGCTCTCCAGGCCGGCCGCCTCGGCGAGCCGGTGGAGCTCCTCGGTGGTCGTCGCCGGGTCGTCGGCGATCCCCCACCAGGTCTCGCGGTCGAGGACGTCGCCGCCGAGAAAGAGGACGGTATCGACGTCGGGGCAGACGAGTAGCCCCCCGAGTTCGACGTCGTCGCCGGTGTTCCCGACGACGGTCGTCTCGGCTGGCGGGAACACGTCGTCGGCGCCCCGGAGGAGTTTCGGCGTCCCGGTTCCACCGGAGAGAAACGTCACCATACTCCTGGCTCTGGAAGCGTCGGGCTAAACGCTTTCGTCACCGGAGGTGTTATTCCGTGGCGTTGCGCGCCTCGGACAGCCACTCCGGTTCCGCGACGGTCGTCGAGCCCACGTCAGTGTACCCGAGTGAGAGGTGGTAACTGAGCGCGTCGCCGTTCGCGTTCGTTCCCGTGGCGTGGTAGTCGAACGAGCGAACGATGCCCCGCCGATCGATCGCGACAGTCACCGAGATCGAGCCGAGGTTCTGCGCCGGGAACACCTTCGTATCGTGGGTCTGTCGGTCGACCTGGCTGAGATCGGTCACGGTGTAGGTGTCGACAGTCACGCCGTCGACGGACGACGTGCCGGCCGCCGAGAAGTTCAGTCCAGAGAGGTGCCCCCGCAGCGGCGGTTCGAGGTAGGGAGTCGCGTTCGCCGTGGCCCCGCCCTTGACGCGGTACGCCGTGTCCTGCGAGGACCACAGGCGCTGATACATCGTTCCGTTCCCGTCGACGTACGTATCCCGTCGCGGCTGGAGGGCGATCCGCTCGTGGGTGAAGATGCGGTCGGTCGTCAAATTGGTCGGCCCCGTCACGTTCTTGTAGTTGACGATGCCGCTCTCGTTGCCAGTCAGTCTGACAGTCGCGTTCTGGTGGTAGGTGAAAGACCCTGCGTCGGTCAGCGCAGCGCTGTTCGCATCGAGCACGGTACTACTGTTCAGCGGGAGATCGTGGACCGGGGTCTCGGATCCGGCCGTCGCGTTGGTCGTCGGCGTCTCGGTCGAATCGGCGCCGAGAAAGCCGGCACACCCACTCAGTGCTGTCAGCGCGGCGAGCACGAGTAGTGCGACAGTGCGTCGGTTCATCAGTGGGGTGAATCCGGCGGGACGGCTTGAAAGAACCGGACTCGAATCAGCAGGTGCCAGATGGTCGTCAGGGACGTGCGGGGCCTTTTGTACCGTCGGTTCGAAGCCGGGCGCAATGAAGAGCATCAAGGACAGTGTGCACGACCACATCGAGGTGACGGGCGTCGCCCAGGACCTGGTCGATACCCCCACCGTCCAGCGGCTCCGGCACGTCCGCCAACTCGGGACCGTCACACTCGTCTATCCATCTGCGAACCACACCCGCTTCGAGCACAGCCTCGGCGTCTATCATCTCGCTAACGAGGCGCTCGGCCACCTCGGCATCGAAGGCCAGCAGGCCGAACGGGTCCGCGCCGCCGCGCTCCTCCACGACGTGGGCCACGCGCCGTTCAGCCACAACATCGAGGACGTCGTCCACCGTCACACCGGGAAGTGGCACGACGACGTCCACGAACTCTTGGAGAAGGGCGACGTCGCTCGCGTCCTGGCCGACCACGGGCTCAACCCCGACCAGATCGCCGACCTCGTGGCCGGCGACGGCAAGCTCGGTCAGCTCGTCTCCGGCGAACTCGACGTCGACCGCATGGACTACCTCGTTCGCGACGCCCACCACACCGGCGTCCCCTACGGCACCATCGACCACGAACGGCTCGTCCGCGCGCTGCAGTTCGTCGACGGTAAACTCGTCTTACAGGAGGGCAACGTCCAGACCGCCGAGAGCCTCCTGGTGGCGCGGGCGCTGATGACGCCGACCGTCTACGGCCACCACACCGCGCGCATCTCGAAGACGATGCTCCGGCGTGCGAGCGAGCGGCTGCTCGAAGCGTCGGACGCGAGCGCGGAGGAACTGCGCCGGATGGACGACCACGACCTCATCGTGAGCCTCCGGACCTGCGGGGAGACACAGGAGATGGCCCGCCGGCTCACGTACCGCGACCTCTACAAGCGGGCCGTCTGGGCCGAGATGCCCGACGTGCCCGAGGCGCTCCTCGAACGCGACCACGAGGGCATTCGCGAGGACGAGCGTGCCATCGCGGACGAGGCAGAGGTCGATCCTTCCGAAGTCATCATCGACGTGCCCGGCAAGCCAGAGATCAAAGAGTCGACCAGCCGCGTGCTCGTCAACGGCGACGTGCGTCCGCTGGGCGACCAGTCCACGCTGGTGGGCGCGCTGCGAGCCGTCCAGCACGACCAGTGGCGACTCGGCGTCTACGCCCCGGCGGCGGTCAGCGAACGCGTCGGCCACGCCGCCAGCCGCGTGCTGGGCCTCGACATCGACGGCGCACTCGTCAACGAGACCCGCCCCGGCCTCCACACGACGCTCGACGACTTCCAGGGGGAGCCATGATCCTGGAAGGCACAGTCCTCAGGGGGCCGGAGTTCGAGCCGATCGAGGGGCGCGTCGTCGTCGAGGACGGCGAGATCACCGCGTTGGAAGAGACGACCGCGCGGAGTAACGACGTCATCCTCCCGGCGTTCGTCAACGCCCACACCCACATCGGGGACTCCATTGCCAAGGAAGCCGGCGAGGGGCTCGACCTGGACGAACTGGTCGCGCCACCGGACGGCCTCAAACACCAGTTGCTCCGCGCAGCGAGCCGCGACGAGATGGTCGCGGGGATGCGTCACTCGCTGGAGTACATGGAACAGAGCGGCACCGCGGCCTGCATCGAGTTCCGCGAGGGCGGCGTCGAGGGCGTCGACGCCATCCGAGATGCGGCCGCACCGCTGGACGTCGAGCCGGTCGTCCTCGGCCGCGAGACCGTCGACGCGATGGAAGCGAGCGACGGGTTCGGCGCGAGCGGTGCCCGCGACGGGGAGTTCGGTCGCGAGCGCAACGCGACGCGGGACGCCGGCAAGCTGTTCGGGATTCACGCGGGCGAGCGCGACAGTCACGACGTGAACCCGGCGCTGGACCTGGACCCGGACTTCCTCGTCCACATGGTCAATACCGAGCCGCTCCACCTGGAGCGGGTCGCCGACAACGAGGTTCCCATCGTGATCTGTCCGCGGTCGAACCTCGTGACGAACGTCGGGTTCCCGGACGTGGCCGAACTCGCCGAGCACACCACCGTCGCGCTCGGGACGGACAACGTCATGCTAAACAGCCCCTCGATGTTCCGCGAGATGGAGTTCACCGCCAAACTCGGCGACGTGTCGGCCAGAGAGGTCCTGAAGATGGCGACCCACCACGGTGCGAAGATCGCCGACCTGAACTGCGGCGTCGTCGAGCCGGGTCGAGACGCGAAGCTGCTGGTCCTCGACGGGGACTCGCACAACCTCGTCGGCGCACAGAACGTCGTTCGCGCGGTCGTCCGCCGTGCGGGCGTCAGCGACGTCAAGGACGTCGTCCTGGAGAAGTCGGCCTGATCGCCGGCGGTCCCCGGGGAACAGTTAAGCCGCCCGGCGCCCACTATGCTAGTTGGTACCAATGTACAAGCGCATTCTCCTGCCGACGGACGGGTCGGCGGGGATGAACCGCGTCATCGACCACGCGGCGGACCTGGCCGCCGAACACGACGCGCTGATTCACGCCCTGTACGTGGTCGATTCGACGAGTTTCACCAGTCTCCCGATGGAGACGTCCTGGGAGGGGATCGCGGACCTGCTTCACGAGGAGGGACAGGAAGCACTCAACGAGGTCGAGCAGGTCGTCGGCGACCGAGCGCAGGTCGAAGGAATCGTTGCGGAGGGGTCGCCGAGTGCTGAGATCGTCAGCCACGCCCGCGACGACGACTGTGATCTCGTCGTCATGGGAACCCACGGGCGCGGCGGCCTCGATCGTCTACTCCTGGGTAGCGTGGCCGAGCGCGTGGTCCGGACCTCGGACGTGCCGGTGCTGACCGTCAGAGTGACCGAGCCACCCCTGTCGCTCGAAGGCAGGTAGCAGGGTCGCTCGTTCCGAACGTTCACTCGGGTCGCAGGTGCTCGCAATCTCCGGCCGTCACCCGGACCGTCCCCTCGTCGGTGTCGACGATGAGCGAGCCCGGAAACTCCACGTCGACCGCCTCACCGACGACCTCGCCGCCCGGCGTCTCGACGCGGACTCGTTGGCCGAGCGTCGACGAGAGCTCTCGCCAGGCAGGTACTATCTGATCCGGGTTGGAACGGAGTGCGTCGAACTCCTCGAGGACGCGCTGCGTGAACACCCGGCGGTCGACGTCTCCGACCTGTTCGCGGAGACTCGTCGCTTCGGGGACCAGGTCTGTTGTGTCCACGTTGGCGTTGATCCCCGTTCCCACGATCACCCACGACACGCGGTCAGCCTCGCCTTCCATCTCCGTGAGGATGCCGACGAGTTTCTCGCCGTCAACCAAGCCGTCGTCAGGCCCCGTCTGACGGGCTCTCGTTTCCGCGGGGACGAGAACGTCGTTCGGCCACTTGATCCCCGCGTCGACGCCAGCCTCCCGCGCTGCCCTGGTCACGGCGACGGCCGCCGCCAGCGTGAAGATCGGCGTCTGTGCCGGGGGCGTCTCGGGACGAAACAGGATCGAGAGCCAGATGCCGCCGCTCGGCGAGGCGAACTCGCGGTCCAGGCGTCCCCTGCCCCCGGTCTGTTCGTCGGCGAGCACGACCACGTCTGACTCGCCGTCGGCAGCGAGCTCCCGTGCACGACTGTTCGTACTCGGAATCGTGTCGTGATATTCGACCGAAAACGGTGCTTCCAGTCCGAACTCGACGGCCGGCCCGCCGAACTCCGGAACCGCCGTCAGTTCGTAGCCGTCGTCGCCGCTCTCGACGGTGAAGCCGTCCTCTCGAAGCGCCTCGACGTGCTTCCAGACCGCAGCCCGCGAGATGTCGAGCCGGTCGGCGAGGTCGGGGCCCGAAACCGGGCCGTCTGCCAGTGCGTCGAGGACGCGATGGCGCGTCTCCTGCATAGCGGAGCCTCGGGCGGCTTGCAGGTAAGTGATGCTGTCGACCGGCAGAAAACGAGTCGCGACGTTACTCGATGACGATCAGGAGGTCGCCCATGTCGACGCTCTCACCTTCGGAGATGGCGACCTGGGCGACTTCGCCGCCGCGGGGGGCGACGATGTCGTTTTCCATCTTCATGGCTTCGAGCACGCAGATCACGTCGCCCGAACCCACCTCGTCGCCTTCCTCGACGTTGACTTCGAGGATGGTCCCCTGCATCTCGGCGGTGACCGTCTCGCCTTCGGCCGTCGCGGCCTGGGCGCTGCCGCCGTCGCCACCGCCGCCGCTGTTCCCGCCGGACGGCCGCTGGGGCTGGTTGCCGCTGCCGCCGTTCCCGGCACTGGTCGGGATCGGCGGGGCGCCGCGTTCTTCGAGTTCGACCTGGAATCGCTTGCCGTTGACTTCGACGGTGAACTCCCGTTCGACGACCTCCTCGTCGTCCTCGGCGCTCGCTGCCTCGTCGTCGCTCGCGCCCCACTTCTCCTGAGCCTCGTCGATGCGCTCGGGGTCGAGTTCGTCGTCGAGGTACTTCGTGTGGTGGAGCCCCTTGACGAACGTTTCGTCGTTGAGCATCAGCCGGTGGAACGGAATGATCGTGGGGATGCCCTCGACGTCGTACTCGCGGAGCGCACGCTTCGAGCGCTGGATACACTCCTCGCGGTCGCTGGCGGCCACGATGAGCTTCGCGATCATCGAGTCGTAGTCGGTGACGAGTTCGTCGCCCTGGCGGAGCGCGTCGTCCATCCGGACGCCGATTCCGCCCGGCGGGTCGTACACGTCGAGTTCGCCGCCGGTCGCCGGCGCGAAGTCGTTGGCCGCGTTCTCGGCGTTGATGCGGAACTCCATCGCGTGGCCCTCGATCTCGACGTCCTCCTGCTCGAAGTCGAGTTCCTCGCCGGCGGCGACCCGGAGCTGCCACTTCACGATGTCGATGCCGGTAATCTCCTCGGAGACGGTGTGTTCGACCTGAATACGGGTGTTGACTTCGAGGAAGTAGAAGTTCGTGTCCGGACCGAGTTCCGTGTCCTCCTCGCGGTCGTCCTCGACGAGGAACTCGACGGTCCCCGCGTTGTAGTAGTCGGCTGCCTTGACACCGCGGCGTGCGGCTTCGCCGATCTTCTCGCGGAGTTCGTCGCTGAGTGCGGTGCTCGGCCCCTCCTCGATGACCTTCTGCTGGCGACGCTGGAGCGAGCAGTCACGCTCGCCCAGGTGGCGAACGTTACCGTGGTGGTCGGCGATGATCTGCACTTCGATGTGGCGCGGCCCTTCGAGGAAGCGCTCCAGGTAGACGGAGTCGTTGTCGAAGTAGGCTTCGCCCTCGCGTTTCGCGCTTTCGAGCTGGTCTTCGATCTCGTCTTCGCTGTTGACGATCTTCATCCCCCGGCCACCGCCGCCCCCTTCGGCCTTGATGGCGATGGGATAGCCGTGTTCGTCGCCGAACTCGCGGACTTCCTCGGGTTCTGTGACGGGGTCTTTCGTCCCGGGGACGATGGGGACGTCGGCCTCGCTCATCGTCTTCCGGGCTTTGGTCTTCTCGCCGAGGCCTTCCATGGAGTCGCCAGCTGGACCGACCCAGGTGACCCCCTCGGTGTCCTCGACCTTGCGCGCGAACTCCGCGTTCTCGGCGAGGAACCCGTAGCCGGGATGGATCGCGTCGGCGTCGGCTTTCTTCGCGGCCTCGATGATAGCCTCGTGATCGAGATACGAGTCGGCCGCGCGCGCGGGCCCGACGTTGTACGCCTCGTCGGCGTAGCGGACGTGACCGCCGTGTTTGTCCGCTTCGCTGTATACAGCGACTGTTTCGACGCCCAGCTCCTCACAAGCGCGCATCACCCGGACGGCGATCTCTCCCCGATTCGCCACGAGCACTTTGTCGAACATACGGTGAGTTACCGTGAGTCGGCTTAA
Organism: Halorientalis brevis; assembly: GCF_042678165.1. Taxonomy (GTDB): domain Archaea; phylum Halobacteriota; class Halobacteria; order Halobacteriales; family Haloarculaceae; genus Halorientalis; species Halorientalis brevis. The sequence goes on from NZ_JBHUDJ010000014.1 coordinate 371,773, forward strand.
AAAAGTATTCGCACCTGCAATCCAAAAACCGTGACGCGTAGCACTGTAAAAAACCGGTTTCAGACCGGTCAGCGTGCTTACAGTCGGTCCGCGCGGCCTGCAGCGGTCCACTCGTCGGTCGGGGTGCCGCGGGGAACGCGAGTGACGTCTCGCTTGAGCGTCTGCTGGATGCGACCGGCGTACGCCCACTGCTTCCCGTCCCAACTGGGTTCGGGTTCGGATTCGGCGGCCGCTGCCGCCCGTTGCCGATCGGTCATGTGCGCGCTGATCGCCACGGCGATCGCGGCCGCCTGGTCCGCCGTCGCAGACGGAACGGCCTCGACGACCGCCTCGACGAGCGTCGGGTCCGGCGTCGGTCCGTCAGGCGTCGCCTCGCCGTCGGTATCGGCTGCCATGATTAGAGCGGGATGTTGCCGTGTTTGCGGTCCGGGTTGTCTTTCCGTTTCGAGCGCAGGACCTCGAGGTCGCTGATGAGCCGCTTGCGCGTCTCCTGTGGCTCGAGCACGTCGTCGACGAAGCCGCGTTCCGCAGCGGTGTAGGGGTTCGCGAAGGTGTCGCGGTACTCGTCGATGAGTTGCTGGCGACGTGCCTCCACGTCGTCGGCGTCGGCGAGTTCGTCGTCGTAGAGCACGTTGACGGCACCCTGTGGGCCCATGACGGCGATCTCGGCCGTCGGCCACGCGTAGTTCACGTCCGCTTCGACGTGCTTGGAGGCCATGACGTCGTAGGCGCCACCGTAGGCTTTCCGCGTGATGACGGTCAGCAGCGGCACCGTCGCCTCCGAGTACGCGTACAGGAGCTTCGCCCCGTGCTTGATGATCCCATTGTGTTCCTGGTCCGTGCCTGGCATGAAGCCGGGCACGTCGACGAAGGTTAGTATGGGGATGTTAAACGCGTCACAGAACCGGACGAATCGGGCGCCCTTGACCGACGCGTCGATGTCGAGCGTGCCCGCGTTGACGTGCGGGTTGTTGCCGACGACGCCGACCGAGTGCCCGTCGAGCCGAGCGAAGCCCATCGTGAGGTTCCGGGCGTACTCCTCGGCGACCTCGAAGAAGGAGTTCTCGTCGAGAACCCGATCGATGACGTTGCGCATGTCGTAGGGTTTCTGGGGCTGGTCCGGCACGATGTCCATGAGGTCGTCCGGCTCGCGGTCCGGGTCGTCCCAGGGCTCGACTCGCGGCGGGTCCTCGACGTTGTTCTGCGGGAGGAAGGAGAGAAGGAACTTGATGTCGTCCAGCGCTTCTTCCTCTGCGGCGCGCGTGAAGTGGGAGACGCCGCTCTCGGTCGCGTGGGTCTTCGCACCGCCGAGTTCCTCGAAGCCGACTTCCTCACCGGTGACCGTCTCGATGACGTCCGGACCGGTGATGAACATGTGGCTGGTGTCCTGGACCATGAAGATGAAGTCGGTGATGGCCGGCGAGTACACCGCACCGCCGGCGCAGGGACCCATGATCGCCGAGATCTGGGGGACGACACCGGAGGCGAGCTGATTGCGGTGGAAGATGTCCGCGTAGCCCGCCAGCGAGTCGATTCCCTCCTGGATACGAGCGCCGGCAGAGTCGTTGAGGCCGATGATCGGACAGCCGGTCTCGATGGCCTTGTCCATGATCTTCGAGACCTTCTGGGCGAACGCTTCGCCGAGCGACCCGCCCATGACGGTGAAGTCGTGCGCGAAGACGAACACCTTGCGGCCGTCGACCTCGCCGTAGCCGGTGACGACGCCGTCGCCGGGCATCTCACGCTCGTCCATGTTGAAGTTGGTCGAGCGGTGTTCGCGGAGCGTGTCGACCTCGTTGAACGTCCCCTCGTCGAGGAAGTAGTCGATGCGCTCGCGCGCGGTCATCTTCCCACGGTCGTGCTGGGCTTCGATCCGATCCTCACCGCCACCCAGCTCCGCTTCGCGTTTCTTCTCTCGGAGTTCCTCGACGCGATCTTCCATCGTCATACGAGATCACATCCAGAGATCGGATACCCGTCCATGGGCGATGAACACACAGAGGTGCGAAAAAGGTTTATGACGGCGATCTACGTTCATTTTCAATTATGAGCTATCCACCCTGAGGCACTTAACGCTGGCCGGACGGTGGCACGCTATCAACGCTTATTGCGGTGGTGTCTGACTGGCTTGCATGAACGACCAGACACCGGCGGCGCGGCTCCGCGCGTTGCTCGATAGACCCGGAACCGTCGCACTCCCCGGCGTGTTCGACGCACTCTCGGCGCGACTGGCCGAGCAGGCCGGGTTCGACGCCGTGTTCACCTCCGGCTTCGGCATCGCAGCGACGACGCTCGGCGTACCCGACATGGGGATGTTGACCATGGCCGAAAACGTCGATCGCGTCGATAGCCTCACCAGCAGCATCGACGTCCCGCTCGTCGCGGACATGGACACCGGCTACGGGTCGGTCCTGAACGTCCGGCGAACGATGCACGAGTGCGTCGACGCGGGCGTCGCTGGCGTCATCCTCGAAGACCAGGCCTGGCCCAAGAAGTGCGGGCACATGGACGAGAAACGAGTCGTCGACGAGGAAGAGCACGTCCGGCGCATCCGCGCGGCCGCCGACGTCCGCGCGGAACGTGACTCCGAGTTCGTCATCGTCGGTCGCACCGACGCCCGCGAACCGCTCGATCTCGACGAGGCGATCCAGCGTGGGCACGCGTACGCTGAGGCGGGCGCAGACGTCGTCTTCGTCGAAGCGCCCGAGTCCCGCGCGGAACTGGAGCGCATCGCCAACGCCTTCGACGTGCCGACGTTCGCCAATATGGTCGAGGGCGGGAAGACACCGGTTCTACCCGCCGACGAGCTCGAATCGATCGGATTCGACATCGCAGTCTATCCGCTGACGGCGCTGTTTGCGGCCACGCAGGCCATGCAGGACGCCTACGAGACGCTGGCGACCGAGAGAACCACGGCGGGCGTCGAGGGCGTCTCCTTCGAGGAGTTCGAGGAGGTGGTCGACGCGGCGGGGTACCGAGAGCAAGAAGCCCGGTACGCGGCCATGGAGACCGACGCGGACGAGAGAATGGAGTGATCAGCCCAGTCACACACCACTGTTGCAAGTGAAGCCGCCCGAGAGAGGGACACCTGGACGCGAATTCGGCCGGCGCCAGCTGGCCCTCTCGAAGAAAACAGGAACGCACGTGCGAACTCGTCGTCGCCGGATTGACACGACTGACCTGCGAACCGTAGGCTTTTGACCACCGCCCCCCGAGGAGCTAACAGAACTGCCCTCCCGGGAATCGTCCAGCAGCGGACGATATGTCAGCACTTTAGATGAAAGGATGGTGTGTCGGTCGGTAACAGCGTCGTCTTTCGCGCTTCACCTGCAACGGTGGTGTGGTACTGGAGATTCACTTGAAACAGATGAAAGGGTGGTTTTATATGCCAGCTACGTCAGGTCCAGGGTATGCCTCGGTTCGAGCGGAAGCGTCGGATATTCAAGAACAAGGACGCGCTGGGAGAATCCTACCAGCCGGACTCGATCGAGGAGCGCGACGAGGAGATCGACGCGTACATGGACGCGCTCCAGCCAATCGTCGACGGCTGGGAACCGAACAACATCTTCATCTACGGTAACACCGGGGTCGGGAAGACCGCCGTCACCGAGTATCTCCTCGACGTGCTGCAGGATGACGTCGAAGCGTACGACGACGTCTCCCTCTCCGTGATCTCGGTCAACTGCAAAACGCTCAACTCCTCCTACCAGGTTGCGGTCGAGTTGGTCAACACGCTTCGGCCGACGGGCGCCGAGATCAGTTCGACGGGGTACCCACAGCAGACCGTCTTCAAGAAGCTCTACGAGGAACTCGAAGCGGTCGGCGGCACCATCCTCATCGTCCTCGACGAGGTCGACTCCATCGGAGAGAAAGACGAACTCCTCTACGAACTGCCGCGGGCACGCTCGAACGGCTATCTCGACGAGGCGAAGGTCGGCCTCATCGGCATCAGCAACGACTTCAAGTTCCGCGAGCAGCTCGACCCGCGGGTCAAGGACACGCTCTGTGAGCGCGAACTGCAGTTTCCGCCCTACGATGCGACCGAACTCAAGAACATCTTAGAATCGAGGGCGGAGGTCGCGGTCGTCGACGAGGGGTGTGAATCCGGCGTCGTCAGCCTCTGCGCTGCAGTCGCCGCCCGTGACAGCGGGAGCGCCCGCCAGGCGCTTGACCTCCTCCGCCTCGCGGGCGAACTCGCCGAAACCAGGGACGCAGACACCATCACCGAGGCCGAAGTCGACGACGCCCGCTCGAAACTGGAACAGGAGCGCGTCGAGGAGGGAATGCGCGAACTCACCGCTCACGGTCGACTCGCGCTCCTGACCGTCATCTCGAAGGCCGCGAAGGACGAGACGCCCTGCCGAGCGAGCGACATCTATCAGGAGTACACGCGCCTGTGCGAGTCGTCGGGGATGGACACGCTCGCGCAGCGCTCGGTCCACAACCACCTGTCTGACCTCCGGATGCTCGGCATCCTCTCTGCAGAGGAAAATCGGAGCGGCTCCCGCGGCAACTACTACAGCTACGAACTCGACGTTCCCTTCACGAGTGCGATCGACGCGATGGACGACGTCCTCCGACTCGACCGCGAGATCGAAACGATCCGCGAGATCGCGGTGATGAACAACGTCGGGTAAGTCGCGCACCGGCGAGCCGACGGCCACCGGACGAACCGCTCGTCCCACCTGCCGGTTCACACCACATTTCCCAAAACACTCGAACACACCGGGCCCCGGGACACCACTGCTACAAGTGAAGGAATTCCCATCCCGCAACCTTCACTTGCAACGGTGGTGTGTTCTTCTCACCGAAATTCGCATCTGGAGTTTCACTTGTAACAGTGGTGTGTCTCTGTGCGATTGTGGGGACCAGTCCGGAGAAACGCGTCCCGGACGAACCGAGACCGCCACCGAGGGACGACGACGGGCGTGGGAGTCTGCTTCGAGAGACCCACGACGTTCGTGGCGGGGTATCGAGAGCGAGAAGCCCGGTACAGCGATGACAGCACCGATTTCGACTGACCGAACAACGACCGACACGGACTGCAGTGTTCCCGGATTGATCGCTACGGATATGAGACTCAGATTGCCTGTTCCGGTGGGAGAAATCCCGCAACGAAGCGATAACTGAACGTTCGATTGGGGCACGGAACCCCTACGAGTTAGGGAGAGAAAATCGGGATAAGCAGCGGTTTCAGGAATCTACACCGCCGGTCATCAGTTCGCTACCCGAGCGTGAGGGTGGTCTAACCGTCCGGCAAGCAGGTGGAAATCGAGTGGGGCCGGTCGAAACTATCTCGCGGACTAAGCCACTGTTACCGGTTTCCAGCGGAGGTGTTTTCAACAGTTCAGCCGCGGGATTACAATACGAGAATCCATGGAATCACTGGGTGTATGGTATCCAACCACCCATACAGGACCGTCGCTGTGGCACTCCTGGTCGCGCTCGCGGCCATGGGGACGATGCCCGCAGTCGCGGCCGGTGAAGAGCCTGAAGTAATCGACGATTGTACGACCATCGACGAGCCCGGTCACTACGTGCTCGATGGGACTCTCACTGATGACCAAAACGACAATGAACCCTGTATCTCGATCGAGGCAGGCGACGTGACCCTCGACGGACAGGGGAACCTCATCCAGTTCGATGATGGGACGCCCCAAGATGGTGACGACGGCATCCGCATCGACACCCCTGACAACGACGACGAGGTCACCATCGAGAACGTCGAGGTGACTGGCTTCGACGACGGCATCCGCATCCTCTCGGGTCACGTCACGCTCGAAAACGTTGACACGCACGACAACATCGACGACGGCATCGACGCGAACGACGCCAGCTTCGTGGGTGTCTACGACAGCCGAGTCAAGAACAACGGTGACGAAGGCATCGAGATGGACAACGTCGACGAGAGCGAAGTCGAAGAATCCTACGTGGCCAAGAACACGTGGGACGGCATCGACATCGAGGGCGGTGAAACCCAGGTCCTAGACAACCAAGTGCGGAAGAACGGCAAAGTGCAGACAACCTCGATGAACCTCCAGTTGCCCCAGAACCCTGGAGAGGGCATCGACCTCGACGGCGTCCACGATAGCGTCGTCAAGAACAACCACGTCAAGAAGAACGGTGGAGAAGGACTCGAGCTGGAGACCAACAAGATGGGTCCCAAGCTCCACAACGTGAAGGTCAAAGACAACGAGATCAAGAAGAACGGCAAGAACGGCATCGACGTCGACGGCGTCGGTGAGAGCGTCGAGGTGGAAATCATCAAGAACGACATTCGGAAGAACAAGAAGTACGGACTGAGCGTCTACAAGGTCAAGGACCTCAAAGTCGACGACAACACGATCCTGGACAACTACAAGGGACAGATCAAGATCATCGACTCGGTGAAAGTCGACATCGGTCACAACGACATCGGCCTGTAACCACCCTCCCTCCGAGCGGGCAACGACTTCCTCTTTTTCGTGCCAGCACCGCTCGGTACTCGGTGACGTACCCACTTTTTCGCGAGTGCGACAGCATCTTTTGGCCAGTTCCAACTGTCGTTAGACGGCCAGATTCAGTTCGATCCGCAGCCGCATCCACAGCAATGACTGGCAGATCGCGAGCGTGGTGAAGCTCATACCTGAGGACAACGGATGCGTTCTGGCCGAGCCATCGGAACCTGCCTGTCGGCACGCCAGTCGAACGGCGAGCGCGTGACGAACAGAGCAGCGGCTCACCGATCGAGGGACGTCGAGACCGCCAGGACAGAGTGGTGAAGTGGCAGCTACTGCTGCGCTTTCGCCAACTCCAGCGACCAGAAGAAGCCGAAGTAGGCGACGATGCCTGCGAGCATGAACATGTAGTACGCCCACGTCGGGCCGTCGACGAAGTTGAAGAACAACTCAACGATCGTCACCCACACGAGCGCGAACACGAGGTCAGACACCATGCCCGAGCGATGCTCGCGAACGTGGTTACTGATCGTATCGACGATGCTCATCGTCGATCACCTCGGTTCGGTCGTGGGCTGAGTGCAGTCATGCTCGTAAGTTAGGGATGCGGCGCTATTCCTCTTCCTCTTCTTCTGCCGTTTCTTCCACTTCGACCTCGTCGCCGTGGACGTCCACGACGAGGACGGGAAGTCGGGTCCGTCGCAGGACCTTCTCGGTGACGCTCCCGAGGATGACCCGCGAGAGACCCGACCGACCGTGCGACCCCATGACGACGAGGTCGATCTCGCTGTCCTCGACGAACTTGCGGATCGCACGCGCGGGTTCGCCGACGCGGATGTGTTCCTCGACAGTGAGGCCGTGTTCGGCGGCCTTCTCGGCGACGTAACCCGTCGCCTTGTCGGCGTCTTCCTTCACCTCAGGCATGTCGTCGAGGTGACCCTGTCGGATGCGGTCGACTTGCTCGGTCCCCAGCGAATAGCTGGTGGCGTCGACGTCGACCACGTACAGGACGTGGACCGTCGAGTCGTACTTCGAGGCGATGTCGATCGCCTGGTCGACAGCGTGTTCTGACGTTTTGCTCCCGTCCGTGGGAACGAGGATGTGTTCGTACATTGTTCAGTCGTCCGCGGGGGTCTGGCCCCCGTCGGTGGAAACGACGTCTTCCGCGGTCTGCTGCTGGCCCATCGGTTCCGGGCTGTGACACTGCCGGACCATCTTCTTGGTCCGCTGTGGCGGTTCGCTGGTCACGAGCGAGACCGTGATCGTGACGGCGAAGACAACCGGCGTGCCGATGAGTGCCGCACCGATCGCCGGGACGAACTCGGCGTAGACCTCGCTGAACGGCATGATGAGGTCGTTGACGACGGCGGCGATCCAGATCAGGAGGCCGGTCGTCATGCCCGTGAGGGCGCCCTGTCGGTTAGCGTTCTCCCACCAGAGACCGAGGAAGAACATCGGGAACAGCACGATGGCCGCGAGCGAGAACGCCAGTGCGACCAGCTCACCGATGAGGGCCGGCGGGTCGAGCGCCGTGAGCGTCACGAGCGCACCGATGCCGACGATTGTCGCGCGACCGAGGAGCACCTGCTGGCGCTGGGTCGCGTCGGGGTTGATCAGTTCCGTGTAGATGTCGTGTGCGACTGCCGAGGAAGCCGTGATGAACAGGCCAGCCGTGGTCGCGATCGCTGCGGCCATCGCACCGGCCGCGACGAAGCCGACCAGCCAGGTCGGGAGGTTCGCCATCTGCGCGGCGAGCACGACGATGACGTCACCTTCCGCGCCGGACAGGCCTCCTGCCTCGGGACCGGCGAACACGGTCGCGGGGGAGATGCTGTTGACGTTCGCGAAGAGGTCGACGCCGAGCGCGGCCATCGCGGGGGCCGACCAGTAGAGGAGCATGATGAAGAACAGCCCCGAGACGGTCGACCAGCGAGCGGTCCGCTCGTTCTGGACCGTGTAGAACCGCACGAGCACGTGCGGGAGCCCACAGGTCCCGAAGATGAGCGAGAACGCGGTCGCGACCCAGACGTAGAACGGCGCGTTAGCGAACGGTTCCGAGAACTGCGTCGCCAGGTCGCTGATCATCGCGCCGTACTGGATCTGGGGCAGGATCATGCCCTGGTGGTACCAGCCCACGGCGAAGACGCCGGCAAGGAACGCGACGATGAGGATGACGTACTGGACGGCCATCCCTTTGGTCGCGCCCAGCATGCCCGAGAGCGCGAGGTACCCGACCGTGATCGCCATCATCACGATGACCATCGGGACGAAGTCGAGGCCGAAGACGTACTGGCCGACCAGACCCATACCGCTGGCCTGTCCGACGGAGTAGACGTACGCAATGAGGATCGTCGTGAAGGCTGCGATCGCGCGTGCGGTCGAGGAGTTGAAGCGGTCCCCGACGAAGTCGGGCGCGGTGTACTTCCCGAACCGGCGCATCTGCGCGGCCAGGAAGATGAGCAGGACGAAGTAGCCCGTCGTCCAGCCGACGACGAACGCCAGACCGTAGAAGCCCGACAGGGCGATCAGCCCCGCCATCCCGAGGTACGACGCGGCCGACATCCAGTTGGCACCGATCGCCATGCCGTTCTCGATGTACCCGATGCCACGGCCGGCGACCCACATGCCTTCGGTGTCCGCGACGCGGAACAGGTAGCCGATCGCCAGGAACGACGCCATCATCAGGAAGACGATGGCCGCGCCGACTGGCTTGAACGAGATGTCGAGCGCCTCCGCCTGGAGCGGTAGCATCATCATTCGTCCATCCCTCCGTCAGTTGCGGCTGCTTCGTCGGCACCGCTCGCGGACTCGGCGGGTGCCGAGGTGTCGATGCCGTACTTCTCGTCCAGTTTGTCCCGCTGGCGGGCGTACACGGCCGCCAGAACGAGCGAACTGGTCGGCGCGAAGAAGGCCACCATAAAGTAGTGCAGCGGGAAGCCCATGAACGTCGTCGAGGTCATCGCCCCCGGGGCGAGGTACGTCGCCGTAACCGGTCCCCACGTCGTGAGGATCCAGACGATGAAGCTTCCCCAGACCAGCTTCAGGTGGTCGCGCATGAACGACGTGCTGGGTTTCAGCAGGTTCACTTCGCGGTTCAGGTAGTCGGTGTTGCGGTGGCGCTGGGCGGCCCCAGTGACCGTGCCACCGTCGGTCTCGACTACGGCGTCGTCGGTCGATTCGTGTGAGTTTTTCTCTGTCATGGTATCGTGTGTGTTGTATCGTTGTCCAAATCGTGGGTGATCGAAAAACGGTGTGTCAGTTAGTCCTCTCCGACCTTGCCTGCGATGTCGTCGACGATTTCGGGGTTGCGCAGCGTGCTGGTGTTCCCGAGTTCGTCACCGTTCGCGATGTCTTCGAGGAGCCGACGCATGATCTTGCCCGAGCGCGTTTTGGGTAGTTCCGGCGAGAAGACGATCTCCTCCGGTCGCGCGATCGGGCCGATAGCGTCCTCGACGCCCTCGACGATCTGCTCGCGGAGGTCCGCGCCTCCCTCGACGCCGTCCTCCGTGATGACGTACGCGTACACGGCTTCGCCCTTGATCTCGTGGTCGCCGCCGACGACGGCGGCCTCGGCGACGCCTTCGACGCCGACGATGGCCGATTCGAGTTCCATCGTGCCCAGGCGGTGCCCGGAGACGTTGATGACGTCGTCGACGCGGCCGAGGACGGTGATGTAGCCGTCGTCGTCGAGCTTCGCGCCGTCTTCTGGGAAGTAGACCCACTCGTCTTTGTCCGGGTTGGAGTACTCGTCCCAGTACTCGTTGATGAAGCGCTCGTCGTTCTTGTAGAGCGTCCGGAGCATGCCGGGCCACGGCTTGTTCACGATGAGGTAGCCGGCTTCACCGGGCTCGACGGGCGAGCCGTTCATGTCCACGACGTCCGCGCTGATTCCGGGAAGCGGCGGGCCGGCAGAGCCGGGCTTCATCTCGGCGATGCCGGGCAGCGTCGTCACCATCATGCCGCCGGTTTCGGTCTGCCACCAGGTGTCGACCACCGGGCAGGACTCGTCGCCGATGTGTTTGTAGTACCACTTCCAGGCCCGCGGGTTGATCGGTTCCCCGACCGTCCCGAGCAGGCGCAGACTGGAGAGGTCGTGCTGCTGGGGGTACTCCGCGCCCCACTTCATGAACGCCCGGATCGCGGTGGGCGCAGTGTACAGCTGAGTCACGTCGTAGTCGTCGACGATCTGCCACATCCGGTCCTTGTCCGGATAGTCCGGCGTGCCCTCGTACATGACCGTCGTCGTCCCGAGCGCGAGCGGGCCGTAGACGATGTAGGAGTGACCAGTGATCCAACCAATGTCCGCCGAGCACCAGTAGTTGTCCTCGGGCTTGATGTCCAACACTGCGTGGCTGGTCCAAGCAGCGTAGGACAGGTAGCCAGCCGTAGTGTGTTTGACACCTTTGGGCTGGCCCGTGGTCCCTGACGTGTACATCAGGAACAGCATGTCCTCCGCGTCACGCGTGACCGGCTCGACTGTTGCGCCCTCGTGGTCCGCGACGAGGTCGTCGTAGTCGAGCTGGTTCTCGCCGAGCTCGTGGTCGAGTTCGTCGCCGAGGCGGTCGACGACGACGGTCGTCACGTCGTGGTCGACGCCGTCGAGACCCTCGTCGGCCTTGTCTTTGTGGTTGAGCGGGTCACCGCGTCGGTAGTACCCGTCACAGGTGACGAGGTGTTCCGAGTCGGCACCGTTCATCCGCGTCGCCAGTGCGTCGGCCGAGAACCCGGCGAACACCACGGAGTGGGGCGCGCCGATGCGGGCGCACGCCAGCATGGCGATGGGCAGCTCCGGGATCATCGGCATGTACATCGTGACGACGTCGTCTTCCTCTACCCCCTGTTCTCTGAGTGCTGCAGCGAACTCGTTGACTTCCTGCAGGAGTTCGTCGTACGTGTACGTACGTGACTCGTCGGTGGGCTCGCCGACCCACTCGATGGCGACTTCGTCGCCGCGCCCGTCCTCGACGTGACGGTCGAGACAGTTCTCGGACGCGTTCAGCTTGCCATCTGCGAACCACTCGTAGAACGGAGCGTCGCTGTCGTCCAGTACCTGGTCGTACGATTCTTCCCAGTCGAGGAGGTCGGCAGCCCGCTCCCAACACTCGGGCCAGTTCTCCTCGAACTCCTCGTAGATAGATTCGTCCGTTACGTTGGCTTGCTCGACGAACGACTCCGGCGGGGAGAACGACTCTCCCTCCGGCAGGCGAGCTTCCAGTTCACCGTCGGACTCTCCTTGGTTGGACATGATTCAACATGATTGAATACAACTACCATGTTAAGCCACGGTTCTAATTATTACAACCCTGTAGGAACTCACGTTCAGTTTTATGAGAATGTCACACAGAATAACAAACCTCTGAGAACAAAAATACAGTTCCTCTCGGCCGATATTTACTGTGAAGACCATATCCGAACGGGACAACGGCCGTTCCGTCCGTCGATTTGCCAGTCGGTTCGGGAACTCACTAAACAGTTAGCGACTGGTAGCTACTCGTCAGCCCAGGGCATCTCGTCGGCACGACCCTGTTCCTCGGCGAAGAACGCGGTGAGGAGTTTCTGCTGTGCGCGCCGGAGGTGATTGTGCAGGGTCGGTGAGGTGATCCCGATGGCGTCGGCGAGTTCCTCGGCCGTGCTGCCGCGGGGCCACTCGAAGTACCCCGCGTGGTACGCCGCCTGGAGGACGGCTGCTTGTTTTTCGGTCAGATTCTCGCGCAACGAAGACCGGAACGCCGGGAGCGATTCGGCCGGCCGCTCGCGCTCGCGTTTCGTCAGCAGATCCGTGTCGGGGAACGCGTCAGTGATGTCCCGAACGAGGGACCGCACGTCGGTGTCGGCCGGAACTTCGCCGACGACTTCCTGGGTTCCCGATGCAACGCTCATCTCGGAGATCGCCGCCCCGCGCTCGACCAACGCCTTGGAGAACTCCGGCCCTTCGACGACGAGTTCGAGCAGGGCTTCGTCCCCGTAGTCTCGGACGAGACGCGCGTCAGAAACGGCCGCCGTCGTGGGCGCCCACTCGACGACGGGACCCGGTTGGGCGTCCGCGAGCGTGACGAAGTACAACAGCGACTGCTCTTCCCCGGGGACGACGCCTTCGAGCGAGAGCGAACAGGAGTGGGTCGCCGACGCGTCGGCGAAAAACGACCGTTCGTCCTCACACTCGAAGGCGAGCTCGATCGCCGTGTCCGCCAGCAGGAACTTCCGCTGTTCGGCCGCGGTGATCGCCTGGCCGACCCGCTGGCCGAGATCGGCCAACAGCGTCCGCTCGCGGTCGCTGATGTCGTCGGAGGCTCCCGCTCCGATACCGAGAACGCCGTACGTCCGGTTGCCGTCGGTGACCGGGATGACGGCCGCCGCGCCGTCGGCGTGATCGTGCCAGGTCGCGAACGCCGCAGCCGATTGAACGTCGGCCGTCGCGTGGACGTCGCCGTCCGAGAGCGCCGACTCGACGGCCCCTTCGACGGCGGCCACCGCGTCGAGCGCGTCTCGCTCGAGTCCCGCCGCTGCGGTGACGCGGAGTCGCTCACCCTCCCGCTGTCCGAACCACGCGAACTGGTAGCACTCGACGTCGACCAGCTGTTCACAGGTCGTCCGTTCGACCTCCTCGCGGGTCGACGCCGTCGTCAGCCCCGTGCCGACGTTTCGCAGTCCGTCGACGATCGCGTCGAAGCGCGTGAGCGATTCGGGAGACGCCGCGGCTTCTGTCGCCGAGTCTGTACTCGCCGAGGGGCCGCGCTCGGTGACGGTCGTCTGCTCGAACGCCGCCGCCATGTCGTCGGGATTTGGGTCGTCGAGGTACGGCGCGAGGCTCTCGATGCGCTCCCAGCCGCCGACGGACTGCACGACTCGCGGATCGACCCACTCGTCGACGAGCAGTCGGCGCGCGAAGTACCGGCGGAGCGTGCGCGAAGACACGTCTCGAAACCGATCCTCTCCGGTTCGGTCGGCCGCGCGGTCGGCCACCTCCGAGACCAGCATCTGGACGCGTCGAGCCGACACCGGCACGTACTCCTCGTCGTCGGCCACGTTCTCCGCGCGTCCGAACTTCCGAAGGTCGTGTTCGACGTCCTCCGGAAGGTACGCCATCCGCGTCCCGTCGTCGTCTTCCGGCACCGTGAGAAAGTAATGCTCGACCCCCTCGTGTTCGTGTGTCGTGACGTGGTCCGGGCGAATGCGCGTCATCTCCTTGGGTCGCAGCCCCACTTCTGCACCGAGACGCAGGATGAGTTCCTCCCGGTACGTCTCGGTCGCGCGACGGAGACCGCGGTACTCGTCCTCCTCGATGTGTACTCGCGTCCCCTCGGCAGTCTCCTCCACGCGCATGTTTCGCAAATCTACGAGAATACGAAATAAAAATCTTCCCCACTCGTCGACGAGCGACGGTCTGCTCGTCAAGCACTGGCTCCTCGACGGTGCCGTTTCGTCTTTTCAAAAATGACCGAAATTTCGGTTTCTCGGACGGGACCTGCCCGCTCGGTTCAGTTCTCGCCTTCGACGGCAGATTCGAGTTCGCCGACGACTTCCGGGTTCCGGAGCGCGCTCATATCGCCGAGTTCTTCCCCGCGAGCGACCGATTCCAGCAGCCGTCGCATGATTTTGCCCGAGCGAGTCTTCGGGAGGTCCGGGGTGAAGACGACGGCGTCCGGTACGGCGATGCGGCCGATCGCCGTTTCGATGGCGTCGTCGATGTGATCGCGGAGTTCCGCCTCGCTGTAGCCGTCGGCCGTACAGACGTAGGCGTAGACGCCCTGACCTTTCAGGTCGTGTGGACCGCTGACGACGGCGGCTTCGGCGACGCCCTCGACGTTCGCGATGGCGCTTTCGATCTCCATCGTGCCGAACCGGTGGCCAGCGACGTTGATGACGTCGTCGACGCGTCCGAGCAGCGTGAAGTAGCCGTCCTCGTCGACGGCCGCACTGTCTTCGGAGAAGTACGCCCAGTCGAAATCGTCGAGCGCCGGGCGAGAGGGCCGCCGCGAGTCGAACCAGTCTTCCGCTTCGACCATCGCCAGTGGCATCCCGGGCCACGGCTTCGTCAGCACCAGATAGCCGGCTTCGCCCGGTTCGACCGGGTTACCCTGGCCGTCGACGACTTCCGCGCCGATTCCAGGCAGTGGGCGGCCCGCAGAGCCGGGCTTCATGGCGTCGACGCCGGGCACCGTCGAAACGACCATCCCGCCGGTTTCGGTCTGCCACCACGTGTCGACCACTGGGCAGGACTCGTTGCCGATGTGTTTGTAGTACCACTTCCAGGCCCGCGGGTTGATCGGTTCTCCGACCGTCCCGAGCAGGCGCAGACTGGAGAGGTCGTGTTGCTGAGGGTACTCTTCGCCCCACTTCATGAACGTCCGAATCGCCGTCGGGGCGGTGTAGAAGACGTCGACGGCGTTGCGGTCGATCAGTTCCCAGACCCGGTCTTTCTCCGGGTGGTCCGGGGCGCCCTCGTACAGCATCGTCGTCGTCCCGAGCGCGAGCGGGCCGTAGACGATGTAGGAGTGACCGGTGATCCACCCGATGTCGGCAGAGCACCAGTGGGTGTCCTCGGGCTTGATGTCCAGGACGGCGTGGCTCGTCCAGAGTACGTGCGCGAGGTAGCCGCCCGTCGTGTGACGCACGCCCGTCGGCTCGCCAGTCGTGCCGGACGTGTAGATGAGAAACAGCATGTCGTCGGCGTCGCGGGGCACCGGATCGACCTCGGCGCCGCGGTGGGCCGCCAAAAGATCGCGGTAGCTGTACTCGTTGGCGTCGAGCGGCGTGTCGTCGCCGAGGCGGTCGACGACGACCGTCGCGTCGACGTCGTGGTTCAGTTTGATGCGGGCGTTGTCGGCCTTGTTCTTCTGATGGACGGGCGCGCCGCGTCGGTAGTACCCGTCACAGGTGACGAGGTACTGTGAGCCGGAGCTGTCCATCCGCATGGCGAGGGCGTCGGCCGCGAAGCCGGCGAACACCACGGAGTGGGGCGCGCCGATGCGGGCACACGCCAGCATGGCGATGGGAAGCTCCGGGATCATCGGCATGTACAGCGTGACGACGTCGTCCTCTTCGACGCCCAGTTCGCGCAGTGCCGCGGCGAACTCGTTGACTTCCCGGTACAGTTCGAGGTAGGTGTACGAGCGCGACTCGCCCAGCCGCCCCTCCCACTTCAGCGCGACCTTGTTCTTCCGGCCAGCGCCGAGGTGGCGGTCGAGGCAGTTGTAGCAGGCGTTGAGCCTGCCGCCTTCGAACCAGCGGTACGGAGGATCACCCCCGTTGAGGACGCGCTCGTACTCAGTTTCCCAGTCCAACCGGTCGCCAGCCCGCGCCCAGCACTCGGGCCACTCGGTTGCGAACTCCTCGTAGACAGTCTGTTGAGAGACATTAGCCTGCTCGACGAACGAAGTCGGTGGCTCGATGACCTCGCCAGCAGACAGCCGCGTTTCCATATCCTCGTCGTCGGCTGGCATCTCGGATGGATGTACGGTTTTGCGCGAATAAGTGTTGGCACTAATCGATTCGGTGGAGAATTACAAGAATAGTTGATACTTTTCGCGACTACCCGTCACTCGTCGGTTCGTCCAGGTCGGTCAGCAGCCGCCGCAACGCGACGGCGAACTCCTCGAAACTGTCGATATCGAGACTGTCAGTCGTCGTGAGGACGCCCCGGTTCCCGACGATGATCGGGACGATGTAGCCGTCGGAGAAGATTCGGATCGTGAACTCGTACTCTCCGATCTCGGGTTCGGCCTGACGTTCCGTGGACAGTTCCGTGTACTTCGGCCCGGCTTCGAACAGCGGCCGCTCGCTGTCGACGAAGAACGCTTTGACGGACTCGACGTCCTCGCCCGTGTCGAGGTCCTGTCGCACGTACAGGAACTCGAAGTCGTCGGGCGTGAAGTAGATGACACTCCGGAGGCTGTCACCGAGCGCCGTCCGGCAGATGCTGACCAGGCTGTCGCTCGTCTCGGATTCGACCAGTTGAGACATACTGTGCCGTACGTCGGCAGCGAACGGAAACATTGCCGCAGGTTGATTGCGCCTCTCGAACACTTTTTTGCGCCTCACGACGTGGCTCAGGTGTGCGAAACGTCACCGACAGAACGTCGAACCCGTTCGGGATGCAACCCCCGTGCGATCGGTTCGTTCCGGGGTACGGCGACGCGAACGCCCACTTTCACGTCATCGGTGATCACCCCGGCGTCCACGGTGGAGCCGACTCCGGCGTCCCGTTCACGGACTGTCCCGCGGGCGAACGACTGCAAGAGGCGCTGGTCGCGGCCGGCCTCATCGACCGCGCGGGCGCCCCGCCCACTGTGAACCGAACCTTCCTCTCGTACCTGTACGCGTGCGTTCCGCCCGAGGGGACGGCGCCGAGTGACGACGACTACGCCAGCCTCGAACCGATGTTCGACGCGGAACTGCGCGCCATCACCGCCCACGTCCTCCTGCCGGTCGGCGAACGCCCGACGCGATACGTGCTGGAGAACTACACCGCACGCAGTCCGACGGTCGACCTCGATTCACTCCACGCCACGGAGGTGCTCGGCAGCGGGTTTCTGGTCTATCCGATCACGGATCCGACGGACTGGACGTCGGCGGACCAGCAGGCACTCGTCTCGGCACTTCAGCACCTCCGGCAGAGCGATTACCGCCGAGAAGTCGATCTCGGCCGGTTCGTCGCCGACGAGAACCCGTATTTCGTCCGGTAGCTCACCGAACGGAGCGTGGATGCGGCAACAGACTCCGGTACCTGTGACCGGTCTTCGACGACGATTCCGGCGCCAGGTCCTCTCGAGTAGCCGATTTCAAGTCGCTCGCCGCCAGCGTGGCTGCATGATACGCGAGCAGCTTTCTCCGCAGTAGTGTCACCCATACGGGGAGCGTTCCTTGTCTCTCCAACGGCAGGGTGGGGGACCGCCCGGATCGCACATGGCAACGGACGAAACACACGTCGACGCACGACAGTTCGTACAGCATCTGACCGCCTTCCGGTATCGAGAGGTGACGATGGCGATCGCGACTCTCGCAGTCGCGCTCGGAGCGATCGTCTTCTACCCGGGGAGCGACCAGATTACCGCCGGCATCCAGGCCGACGTGGGGCTGACGACGCTGGCGCTGTTCGTGGGTGTGGCGGTGCTCGCCGGCGTCGTCAAGGGGATGATCGGGTTCGGCTACGCGCTCATCACGACGCCGATCTTCGCGACGGTCATCGACCCGACGCTGGCCGTCGTCGTCCTGGCGATCCCGCCGTGGATGCTCAACATGTTCCAGATCGGCGAGACCGACACGGGACTCGCGTTCGTCCGCGAGGAGTGGACGCTGCTCGCGCTCGCGGTCGTCGGCTCGGTCGTCGGCGTCACGTTTCTGGCGCAGTACCAGGCCGGGCCGGCAGTTCCCTTCCTCATCGGCCTCATCATCTTCGGGTACGTCCTCTTTCAGGTGATCCGGAACTTCGTGACCGTCGAGGAAGCCCACAACCCGCTCGCGCTGAGCACCGCCGGCTTCCTGGAGGGGTTCCTGCTCGCGGCCTCGAACCTCGGGCCGCTGCTCCCGGCGTACTTCCACACGTTCGAGCGCGACGCCGAGCGCTACATCGGCGGGCTCTCGATGGTGCTGGGAACGATCTTCACCGTCCGCATCGCCCAGATGCTCGCGATGACGGCGCTCGACTCGCCCGTCACCATCGGTGGGACGACGGTCCTGGCCGCGACCGACCTCATGACGCCCTACCGCCTGTGGCTCGGCTGCGTCATCGCCGTCGTGACCGTCGTCGGGCTCCTCCTGGGCACGTACCTCCGTCGGCTGGAGATCGACGAGGAACGCTTCAACTGGTTCGTCGTCGGCCTGCTCGGCATCATCGCGGTCAACATCTTCCGGAACACGATCCCGGCGCTGTTCTTCTGATCGACGCGCGAACTACCCTCGCCTGCGCTTTTCTGACGAGTTCCGACGCCGTGCTCTCGGCACAGTCGAGTCGGGCGGCCACGTCGGCGATCGTCCCCGTCCGCGGCACGTCGTAGAACCCCACCGCGACGGCCGCAGCCAGCGCGTCGCGTTGCCGTGACGTGAGTCCGGCGACCGGTCTAGAGCCGTCGTAGTCTGTCAGTTCGGTCACCGTGTAGTCGATCCGGTCGCCGAACTCGGCGACCAGGTCGCGCAGTGCCGCGTGGGTGCCGACGAGCGTGATGGCGACCGACCCGTCGGCGTCGAAGACGACCGGCGCCATCGGCAGCGCCGCGGCGTCGCTCACGAGCGCCATGAGGCTCGGCTCGAGCTGGAACGACCGCTGCCAGACGAAGGCGTACGTCCCGTCACGCCCCGCCGAAAGCGCGTGGGACTTCACGAGAGGCAGGTCGTCCAGGACGGAGGCGACCGTCGACTTCGGCGCGTCACACCACGAGAGCGTGATCGGGGTCGCCCGGCGCCCGTCCCACAGCAGGACCGCCGCTCGCGACAACCCGTCCGTGTCGATGACTGCCCGGTGGAGCGGGTGGGCGTCCTCCCGATCGCGATCGATGACGAACGACGCTCGTTTCACAGCGGACGCAGCCGCCCCTACTACTTAAAAGACCGTTACGGATCGGGGCCATCGTCACCGACGTACGACACGTACGGCCAGGCAATGGCAACGCAGGTCTCGTCCCCGTTCCGGGACACCGAGTCGTCGCCGAAGACAGTGACGACGACGGCGGGCACGACACTGGTCTACGAGACGTACGGCAGTCCGGACGGCGACCCGCTGGTGTTCTTCCACGGGATGCCGGGCTCTCGGTTGCTCGGCGAACTGCTCGACGAGCACGCCCGCCGCCAGGACGTGCAAGTCATCGCACCGGATCGGCCTGGCTTCGGCCAGTCCGAATTCCCGGACCGCTTCGACCTGTCGGACCTCAGTTCGGTTCTCGACCCGCTCCTTTCTGCCGTCGGTGCCGATGCCGTCGGAGTCGTAGGGTTCTCGGCCGGCGCTCCCTTCGCACTCGCGGCCGCTGCGACCGTGCCCGAGCGCGTGACCGGCGTCGATCTCGTCGCTGGCGAAACACCGCCGGCGTTCGTCGAGGATCGCCCCGGCATTCACCGGGTACTGGGATTCCTCGCGACGCGGAGCCCCCGGATCCTCGGCGCTGCCTTCAGGTTCCAGGCGACGCTCGCTGGACGCCGGTCGGCGGACGCGATCGCCGGGACGTACACCGCCGAGGAGAGCCCCGTCGACGTGTCGGCGGAGGTGGCCTCCGTCGTCAAAGCCGACTTCCGCGAGTCGTTCGCCGAGACGACGGCCGGTGCCGTCGCGGACTGTCGGCGGATCGCGACTCCCTGGCCGGTCGACGTGACCGACGTGCATCAACCAGTTCGACTCTGGCACGGCACCGCCGACCACCTGACCGACGTCGCCAGCGCCCGGGCGCTCGCGTCGGCGCTCCCGCACGCATCGCTCACGGAATTCGACGGACACGGACACCTCGGTGCGTTGCTTGCGGCCCGGGAAGAACTGCTCGCGACGGTCGGCGAGTGACCTACAGGACCGCAGTGGGGCCGCGAATGATCGCGATACAGCCGGCGACACCGACGACCGCCGCGGCGGCGAGCAGTTCGAACCCGAGGGTGACGCCCAGCACGGCGGCGATTCCCGAGAGGAGACTGAACGCCAGGAACAGCGGCAGGACGATCGCGACGGCGTACAGCCACGGAACGGAGACGAGGCGCGCCAGCGGCCCGGCGCCCGACTCGTACTCCGCGAGCGCCTTACTGCCGAGCACCCAGCCGGCGAACAGCAGGAAGCCGAGCAGGCCGGCCGTGAGCGCCAGGTTGGCGATCGTGTCCGCGAGCAGGGTAAACAGCGAGGGAACCATCGCTGCGACGCTCCCCGTCACGAGGAAGAGTCCGGCGACCACGGCCGTCGCGTTCGACCGGGTGGCCTCGTGTTCGTCGACGAGATAGGCCACCAACACCTCGAAGATGCTGATCGACGACGACAGCGCAGCGAGCGCCACGACGCCGAAGAAGACCGTCCCGACGAGCCGGCTGTACGGCAGCTCGGCGAACGCACCGGCGAGGCTGATGAACAGCGCGCCCGGTCCGCCCGAGCCCGGGGCGACGCCGAGCGAAAAGAGGACTGGGAAGATGACCAGCCCCGCGAGCACGCCGATGCCCGTGTTGAGCGTGGCGATGATGGTGCCGTCGGCCGCGAGCGAGCGATCCTCGCCGAGGTACGAGGCGTAGGTCAGCATGACGCCGGCGCCGACCGAGAGGGTGAACAGCGCCTGTCCCGCCGACGCGGCCAACACGTCCAGGAAGTTCGCCCGGAGATACGCCACGTCGAGCGTGAGGTAGAACCCGTACGCAGCGCCGGCGCCCGGGAGCGTCGCCGCCCACGCGGCGAGCCCGCCGAGCAGGAGCACGATCGCGGGCACCATCACTTTCGTCGCGAGTTCGATCCCGCGGTCGACGCCGGCGTAGACGACGCCCGCCGTGATCGCCAGGAACAGCACGTGAAACGCGACCGCGCCGAACCCGTAGTCGATGGCCGCGAAGTACTGCTGGGGGGCTCCGAAGTACGCGCCGGTGACGCTCCCGGCGGTGTACCGCAGAATCCAGCCGCCGACGACCGAGTAAAAGGACAGGACGACGACCGACGCGAGGAGCGCGACGCCGCCGAGCGCGCGCCAGTGGCGGCCGCCGAGTTGCTCGAAGGCCCCGACGGGGTTGCGGTTGCTCCGCCGGCCGATCACGAACTCGCCCAGGAGACCGGGCACGCCGACGAGGACGATTACGAGGAGATACAACAGGAGGAACGCGCCGCCGCCGTTCTCGGCCGTCAGCCAGGGGAACCGCCAGACGTTCCCGAGGCCGACGGCGCTCCCGACGGCAGCGAGGATGAATCCGAGTCGACTTCGCCACGATGCTCTCGTCATCATCGGAACTTCCACCGGACGGCGATAAGAGTGACGAGACGAGTTAGAAGGGCGCGAACGCCGCCGGGTTCTCGCCCAGGAACAGCGTCTGGACGCCGAGCGCCAGGGTTCCCAGAACGCCAACGAGAACGACGATGCGGAGCGTCCACAGCCAGATCGGGCCGAACGCGCCGAGCCCACCGGTACCCTCGCGGAGTTCGGCCACCGCGTCGCCGCCCAGCACCCAGCCGACGAACACGACCAGGAACAGCACCGACAGCGGCAGGAACAGTTTGTACGCGAACGTGTCGAACCAGGTCAGCCAGTCGGTGTCCAAGGCCGACGGGAGGCCGAGCAGGAACAGCCCGACGCCGATGCCGGCCGCGAGTTTCGGCCGGGAAATCGCGTAGTTGTCGTTGGCGTACGCGACGACGACTTCGAGCAGGCTGATCGCCGACGAGAGCGCTGCGATCAGGACGATGCCGAAGAACACGACGCCGACGACGCGACCGAGCGGCAGCGACCCGAACCCGGACGCGGTCGCGACGAACAGCGCTCCCGGACCACCTTCCAGCGCAGGGTCGATATTGTTCGCAAACAGGATCGGGAAGACGATCAGGCCGGCGAGCACGCCGATGAGCGTGTTGGTGACGACGATGACGCCACCGTCGACGGGCAGGTTGTCGTCCTCGCCGATGTACGACGAGTAGGTGATCATGATCGCCATCCCCAGGGAGAGCGTGAAGAACGCCTGGCCGACCGCGAAGGGAATGACGTCGAGGGCGTTCGCCATGATCGCGTCGAGGTTCGGCGAGAGGAAGTAGCTGTAGCCCGCGCCCGCGCCGTCGAGCGTCGTCGCCCAGATCGCGAGCGCGATCATCAGCACCGCGATGCTGGGGACCATCAGTTTCGTCGCCTTCTCGATGCCGTCTTCGATACCGAGGGCGACGATTCCAACGACGATGCCCAGGAACAGGGCCTGCGCGAGGACTGCCTCGGGACCGGCCGAGACCGCCCCGAAGTAGGTCGCGGGGTCTGCGAAGTACGCGCCGCGGGCGCTCCCGACGATGTACCGGATGACCCAGCCGCCGACGACGTTGTAGTACGATAGGATCCAGAACCCGGTGAAGATACCGAGCGCACCGATGATTCGCCAGGAGCGATGCCCCAGATCGGTGAAGGCGTCCACCGCGTTCCGATGCGTTCTGCGACCGACCACGAACTCCGCGAGCATCGCCGGGAAGCCGATGAGCAACACGGCGATGAGGTAGAAGACGACGAACGCGGCTCCGCCGTTGCTGGCGGTCTTGAACGGGAACTGCCAGAGGTTGCCGAGCCCGACGGCACTCCCGATGGCAGCGACCAAGAACCCAACGCGCGTCGCCCAGGTTTCTCTGTCAGACATACTCACCCCACCGGTATCGGGGCTCGAATCATAACACCTGCGAAACGACAAGAGCAGAGTTCACGTTTATCGTCCCCTCACGCACAGGTGCGTACATTATCGGACAGATAACACCGAGATAAGTCAAATTTCACGCACGAATCACGCTTCACCGTAGACCGGAATCGCGGCGCCGCTGGTGACGCTCGTGGCGTCGGAACACAGCGCCACGATCGTCTCGGCGATGTCGGCGGGATCGACCCACGTCTCGGAGTCGGCGTCGGGCATCATCTCCCGGTTCATCGGCGTGTCGATGACGCTCGGCATGACCGCGTTCGCTCTGACCGTCCCCCGGTTCTCCGCGGCGATGGACTCGGTGAGCAGTCGGACGCCCGCTTTGCTCGCCCGATACGGGCCGTCGCCCTCGCCGCCTTCCAGCGAGGAGCGCGCTGACACAGACACGATGGCCCCGCCGGCGTCGCGCAGGTGCGGGAGCGCGTGTTTCGCGGCCAGGAACATCGTCTTCAGGTTCACGTCGAGCATGAACTCGAAGTCCTCGACGGGCGTCTCGTCGATGGGATTCCCGCCACGCCAGGAGCCAGCGACGTTACACAGGTAGTCGAGGCCACCGTGTTCCTCGACCACGTCCGAGACGACGCCCTCGACGTCGTCCTCGTCAGTGAAGTCGGCCTGGTGGTAACACATCGTCTCGGGGTCGGCCAGGAAGTCCTCGCTGTCCGGCCCGACGACGTCTGCCCCGCAGACCGACGCCCCCGCCGCCGCGAACGCGTCGATGACTGCGCTACCCAGTGCGCCCCCTGCCCCCGTCACGAGGACGGTCTCCCCGCTGAAATCGAATTCGACGGCCATGTTACTCGGTTCCACACGAAGAAAGAAAAAACCAATCGAGCGTCACAACACTGGCCGGAACCGGAGAGTCAGGGTTCGACGACGAGTTTCCCGAAGTAGCTGTCTTCGAGGACCGCCCGGTGAGCTTCGGCTATCCCGTCGAGATCGTACGTGTGCGCGATCTCCGCATCGAGGTTCCCGTCGGCCATGAGCACTGCGAGGCGGTCGAGCACCGCACCCATGTCGGGGGTGTTGAACATGGAGACGTGTTCGACGGTCAGCGCCTTCCCCCGACAGCGCGGGACGTTCTCGAAACAGGCCTGGAGATCGGCGTTGCCGATGGCGGCGATCGTCGCGCCGGACGCGGCGACCTCGGCGTCGAGCGAGAGGTAGTCGTCGAGTCGATGGTCCAGGACGACGTCCGGCTGGCCGGCTGCTGCGATGGCGTCGGCGAGGTCGTCGCGGCCGTAATCGAACACGTCGTCGGCACCGAGGTCGCGAAGCCGGTCGTGGTACGTCGGTGAGGCAGTGGTCGTGACGCGTGCGCCCGTCGCGTCGGCGAGTTGGACGGCCATGTGACCGACCCCGCCGCTGCCACCGTGGACGAGCGCCCGAGCGCCGGGTTCGAGGTCGCCCGCCGCGATCAGCGATTGCCAGGCGGTGACGCCGACCAGCGCCGACGCCGCGCCCGTCCGGAAGTCGACCGAGTCGGGGAGCCGCGCGAGCGAGTCCGTCGGCACCGCGACGTACTCCGCACAGGTCCCCTGCCGGTCGTTGCCCAGCCCGGTTGCGAACACGCGGTCGCCTTCCTCGAACGCCGTGACGCCCTCACCGACGGCGGCGACGGTGCCCGCGACGTCCGAACCAGGAATCATCGGGAGCGTCGCCGGTTCGTACGACCCCTCCCGGAAGTACGTGTCGACGGGATTGATCGCGGCAGCCGCAACGTCGACGAGCACGTCGCCGCCAGCGGGGGTCGGTCGATCGATTTCGTCCACCTGCAGGACGTCAGTACCACCGTGTTCGTGATAGCGGACTGCGCGCATATGTGGAGGGCCAGCCGGCAGGGCAAAAACACTTTCTCGGCCGGCCACGCAGATACCACATCGTGCGCTGTATCGCTCACAGGGGGTTCGCCGAGACGTACCCGGAAAACACGGTGGCAGCGGTGCGATCCGCCTTCGATCACGTCGGCGTGGTGGAAGTCGACGTGCGCCGCTGTGGATCGGGGGAACTCGTCGTCGCCCACGACGAGACTGTCGATCGCATCGCCGAACAGTCGGGGCCGCTCGCCGATTTCGACGCGGGGGAGCTGGCCGCGCTCGACGTGCTCGGCTCCGGCGAAGGGGTCCCGACGCTCCAAGCAGTCCTCGACGCCGTGCCGCCCGGGGGCGAACTCAATCTGGAACTCAAAGAGACGGGGTTGGCTGCCGACGCACTCGCGGCCGCCGCCGACGCCGACGTCGACGTGTTGATCTCGTCGTTCTCGGTCGACGTCCTCGAAGAAGCCCGCGAGGCAGGCGCCGACCGACTCGCGTATCTCTCGGCTGAAAAGGACGAAGCGGGGATTCTGAACGTCGCACGGGACCTCGACTGTACGGCACTACACCCGCACTGGCAACTGTGCGTCGACGAATTCGTCGACCGTGCCCACGACGCCGGCATCGCCGTCAACGCCTGGACCGTCCCCTCGCGTCACGATGCCGACGCGCTCGACGTCGCCGGCGCCGACGGCGTCATCGTCGACCGGCCCGAAGTCTGTCCGGACTGACGACTCGACTCGAACTGCCGATCGCTGCCGCTCGCGACCTGACGAAAGGAAGGAAAGGGGTGGGGGTGGGGGGATGGTGGGGGTGGCACAGTAACCTGTGCCTATCAGGTCGTCAGAACTGGATGCTCATAAATCCATCGGCCAGTTATCGGAAAAGATTACGAGGAGGAGACGGCTGCTCGGCCCGGACGTCGTCGCCACGCGTTAGAACCAGGCGATGTGTTGCCGGAGTTTGATCGTCGCCGACATCAGCGTCGTGGCAGTCATGATGACGAAGACGACCTGGATGTGCCGAACGATCACGACGTTCAGGCCGACGAGCATCGTGAGGTCGACGACGAGAACGAGCAGCCCGAACGCCACGACGGGCAACAGGTGGCGAAGGAGGGAGTCGATCATCGTTCCCTGGACCGACGAGCGGCTGAGCTGTTCGCGACCGTACATGAGTCCGTAGGACGCGAACACGGTGGCGGCCACGCCCTCGATGGCCGTGAGGACGACGTGGTTGCCGACGATCCCGCTCCCGAACACGGAGCCAGCCACGACGACGGCAAAGCCCATCTCGACCGATCGTCGGTGTTCGAACCCTCCGTCCGAATCGCCCGGCGCGTTTGTCAGCGCGTCGTTGTCGTAGATTTCGCGCATCGTCAACGCGAGCAGGAGCAGGAACGCGAGAAACACGCCGTCGCGATACGGGGTCGCGACGACTGACATCTGGGTGACGGCCGTCGCGGCCTCGAGCACGCCCAGAAGGCCGTACAGCGCAGCGGTCGAGCCCACGAACAGCAGGAACTCCCAGAGCACCGCCTGGGAGTTCAGATCGGTCGCTTGCATGTTCCAGTACGCGTACAGTCCGAAGCGAACGCCGAGCGCCAGCATGAGACTGAACGCGATGAAGAAGATGAACGCGAGGTTCGGTTCGGAGGCGAACACCGATTGGAGCGGCTGTACGACCATATTACTCGTCAGTCACCCGTTCGAGATCGGTTACCAGCTGTGTGACAGTCTCGTAGCGAGTCAGCTTCTGTTTTGCCATTGCTTTTCTGATGACGTCGTCGAGTGCGTCCGGGATTTCCGGATTCAGGTCCGACGGGACGGGCGGTGCAGAACTCAGCACCGCCGTCCGGACCTCGCTGTAGTTGCCCTCGAACGGCGGCCGACCCGTCAGGAGTTTGTAGATGACCGCCCCGAGATGGTAGATGTCGGTCGCGTTGTCGATCTCGCCGTAGCTCCGGTCGTAGTACTCGGGTGCGGCGTAACGGGGATCCAGTAACGTCGACGGTTCGAAGTACTGCCGCATCACGTCCATCAACCCGAAGTTCTTCACGAGCAGTCGGTCGCGTTGACGCATGAACCCGCCCGCGTACACGACGTTGTACGGATCGATCCCCGCGTGGACGACCCCTCGCTGGTGGGCATAGGAAATCGTGCTGGCCAGTCGCACCGCGTCACGGAGGGCCTCGTCCAGACTCATGTCGATCTTGTCGTACAGCGTCTGGACCGTGTAGTCGGTCGCCATCCAGGGCGACGGCTCGATCGCCCAGTCGTACAGCGTGACGACGGCGTCGTTGTCCGCGATGGCCGCCCAGTTTTCGAGTTTCGTCGCCACGTCGGCGGCGAACTGCTCGGTGTTCTCGTCCGGGACCCGAAACAGGTTGATCGCGATCCCCTCCTCCGAGTTGCCGTGGACGGCTCTGGTTCGGAAGACCGTCGTGTATCGCCCGTCGATCCCCGGTGCGACGATGGTGAGTTCGTCGAAGCGACTCTCTGCGGTGACGTCCTCGATGGCGGCATCCGACGCCGCTCGTTCGAGTTCCGAATCCCGCTGGCGCCGCTCTTGGGCCGCCGAGCGCTGCTGTTCGTCCAGGTCCCCCACCTGCGTGTCCAGCAGCTCCGAGATGTCTTTCATCCCTTCGGGTTCCTCGGCGTCGTTCTGCCGGTTCTGATACACGTTCCGAGGGTCGCTTTCGTCTCGCTCGGGGATCTTCGTTCGGCCCACGTCGCGAGACAACACGTTGCTGCGACCGACGTAGTCGCTCCGCGCGAAACCGGCCGCATCCTCCTGCGTGTGTTCCCGGAACTCCTCGACTGCTGACTCTTTCGCGGCGGTCTCCAGCGTCTCGGTCACGTTGTCCTCGAACCGATGCCGGAGGTACGCAAAGGCCAGTTCGGCCTCGAACTGCCCGTCGCGGTCACTCTCCTCACCGGCCAGCCGAGTAGCGAGCCGCCTGGCGACTGCGTCGACGGCGTCCGGACAGGCTTCGACGACGAGACAGACGGCCCACGCGCCCTGCACCCGCACCGACGGATCAGCGGCGTCAAGGAGATCGAACAACTGGGGCAGCTTCTCGCGTCCCGACGACGGATCAGACAGTAGCTCCCGGAGGACCGGCACCGAGCCCGACTCGTCGTCTGATCCAGCTGCCATGTTTCACTGCGTTCAAATATCGTTGACACTCCCCCGTTAAGACCGTTGTGTTGGACTCAGGCACTGAATCCGGTGAGGAGACTGTCGGTCAGTACATCGCAACGCAGACCCGTCAGAATGAAGTGAGATGTTCTCGCGGGCTCGGCGTCGGTAGCGAGTTAGAGTCCGTTGACACGAAGTTTATCATCCCTGAAAATCGCTGGGGAACGCTTTACAAAGGGTAGTCCTACCCCTCCCGCATGACTCGCGACAGACTGTCTCTGCTGCCAGAATCCGTGCGAAGCCGGTACACCGCACGGTTGGGATTCGCCCTGGCGCTGGCGATACTCGTCGTCGTCGCCTCCGGTGTCGTCATCAGTCAACAGACACAGGCGAGCCTTCAGGACGACGTCGAGGGGGAACTCCAGACGGTGTCAGAGACGCGTGCAGCGCAGCTGGACACGTGGATGGCTGCGGTCCAACGGGAAACGCAGTCCACCTCGGACCTCTCCGTGTATCAGACGGAGGACCCGACCGAGATCAGTGGCCGACTGTCGTCGATGGTCGAGTCCGACAGAGTGCCACAGGACGTCGTCGCGATCCACTACCTCAACACCTCGTCGATGACGATCGAGGCGTCCTCGAACGAGCGCTTCGTCGACGTCGACACCGCAGAACAGGGCGCGGCGTTCGCCAGGAACCCGCCCACGTTCGACGGCCCTGCCGACGTGGCCGTCACCGAACCGTTCCGCGTGCCCATTGCCGACCACCGCGTGATCTCCGTGTTGAGTCCGGTTCCGGGGCAGGAGAACCGAGCGATCGTCTACATGATCGACCTCACCGCGCACACCCAGCGGCTCCAGAGTTCCGTCGAGGGGGCCGAAACCGTCGTCGTCGACGGGGACGGATCGGTCGTCACGCACCCGAATCAGAGCGTCGTCGGCACGCAGTACGGGAGCGACGTTCCGTCCGTCACGCCCGGCGAGAGCCAGTTCCGCGAGCAGGGTGCTCGGGTCGAAGGCGTCGCCCGCATGGACGCGCTCGACTGGCACGTCATCGTCACGACCGAGCGGGCGCAGGCGTTCGCGCTGGGTCAGCAGATCAACTCCGACCTCATCGGCCTCATCCTGCTCGCGGTCATCAACCTGGGCCTCATCGGCGTGACCATCGGCAGCGGGACGGCGATCTCGCTGCGCCGCCTCTCGGACCGCGCCGAGGCGATGGCCAGCGGTGACCTGTCCGTCGACCTCACGTCGACGCGTGACGACGAGATCGGCTCGCTCTACGAGTCGTTCGACCGGATGCGCACGTCGCTGCGCTCGAAGATCCAGGAGGCAGAGGACGCCCGCGAGAGCGCCGAGTCCGCACGGGAGGAGGCCGAACAGGCCCAGCAGGAAGCCGAGCGCGAGCGCGAGGAGGCGCGCGAGATGAACGAACAACTCCAGCAGAAAGCCCAGGAGTACGGTGACGTGCTCGGGGCCGTCGCAGACGGCGATCTGACCGCCCGCGCCGACCCGAACGTCGAAAACGAGGCGATGGCCGACATCGCCCAGGCGATCAACGACGCGATCGCCGATCTCGAAGCGACCATCGCGAACACCCAGGAGTTCGCCGAGAACGTCCTCGAATCGAGCGAGGCGGTCGGCGCCAGCGCCGAGACGGTCGACGAGGCGAGCCAGCGGGTGCGACAGTCGATCCGGGAAATCTACGACGGCGCCGCCGAACAGAGCGACGAGCTCCAGGACGCCGCCGGAGAGATGGAGAACCTCTCCGCGACGGCCGAGGAAGTCGCCTCCTCCGCCCAGGAGGTCGCGGACACGTCCCACCAGGCAGCACAGGTGGGTGAGACGGGACGTGAGGCCGCCCAGGACGCCATCGAGGGGATGAACGCGATCGAGGAAGAAACCGACGCGACGGTCCGTGAGATCAACCGCCTCGACGAGGAGTTGAGCGAGATCGGCGACATCGTCTCGGTCATCACCGACATCGTCGAGCAGACGAACATGCTCGCGCTGAACGCCTCCATCGAAGCGGCGCGCGCTGGCGAGGCCGGCAGCGGGTTCGCCGTCGTCGCAGACGAGGTCAAGCAACTCGCAGAAGAGACCAAAGAGGCGGCCGTCGACATCGAGAGCCGGATCGAACGCGTGCAGGCCCAAGCCGGTGACACGGTGGCGACGATGGAGACGACCCAGGAACGCATCACCGACGGCGTCGCGACCGTCGAGAACACGGTCGAGTCGCTGGAGACCATCGTCGAGTACACCGAGGAGTTGGACACGGCCATCCAGGAGATCGACGACGCGACCGCAGAACAGGCCCGGACGGCCCAGGAGGTGATGGAGGTGATCGACCACCTGACGGCGATCAGTCAGCAGACCTCCGCAGAGGCGAACACGGTCGCGGACGCCGCCGACGAACAGACCGACTCCATCACGGAAGTCTCCGAGAACGCCGAGGCGCTTCGAGCGCGTGCGAGAGAGCTCACCAACCTGCTCGAACGGTTCGACGCCGAGGCGATGCACGCAGCGGGGACCGAACAGGCGCGAACGACCACTACTGACGACTAACAATGACGAACATCACTACCTGGTTCCAACTGGGCACGGTCGGAATGATCCTCGGGACGCTGGCGATGGCGTGGGCCATGCGCTACGTCCCCCGAGAGAAGTATCGCGAGAGCAGTCACCTCATCGTCGTCGGCGTCATCGCGGCAGTGGCGTACGCGCTCATGTCGGTCGGCGTCGGGACGATCAAAGCGGTCGACGGTCACACGGTGTACCTCGCCCGGTACATCGACTGGCTGCTGACGACGCCGCTGCACGTCGTCTACCTCGGACTGCTGGCCGAGGTGGGACGGCGGCAACTCGGCGAACTCGCCGTCTGGCAGGGGCTCACCATCGCACTGGGTCTCCTCGGTGCGTACCTGGCACCGCCGTTGAAGTGGGTGCTGTTCCTCGCCGGCGGGCTGGCGTTCGTGCGAGTGCTCCAGCTGCTCTATCGGCCGATCTACGCACGCGTGCAGGAGCGCCGGTCAGATAGCGTCTCCGAGCTCTACCGGAAGCTCCTCAACTTCATCGCGGTGCTGTGGATGATGTATCCCGTCATCTGGGTCCTCGCCCCGAGCGGTGTCGGTCTCATGGACCTGGAGACCCAGTCGCTCGTCATCTCCTACATCGACGTGGTCGCCAAGGTCGGCTTCGGTCTCATCGCGCTGCACGGTCAGGCCATCGCGGCGACGCTGGCGGTGGCCGACGACGCGGCAGCTGGCGCTTCCGTGGGTGACTGACCGCGAAAACAGTCCGGGGGTTACCGGACGCCGATGGCTTCGATCTGTTCCTGGTAGCGGTTCCGAATGGTGACTTCGGTCACCTGCGCGACGTCAGCGACTTCGCGCTGGGTCTTCTTCTCGTTGCAGAGCAGCGAGGCGGCGTAGATGGCCGCCGCGGCGTAGCCCGTCGGGGACTTCCCGGAGAGCAGCCCCTTCTCAGCCGTCTCGTCGATGATCTCGTTCGCCTTCGACTGGACTTCTTCCGAGAGTCCGAGGTCGGAGGCGAACCGCGGGACGTACTGCTTGGGGTCGACCGGCTCCATCTTGAGGCTGAGCTCCTGGGCGACGTAGCGGTACGTGCGGCCGATCTCCTTTTGCTCGACGCGCGAGACGTCTGAGACCTCTTCGAGGCTGCGCGGGATGCCTTCCTGGCGACAGGCGGCGTACAGACAGCTCGTGGCGACGCCCTCGATGGAGCGACCGCGGATGAGGTCCTCGTTGAGCGCCCGGCGATAGATCACCGACGCGACCTCGCGGACAGACCGCGGGACGCCCAGTGCGGACGCCATCCGGTCGATCTCGGAGAGCGCGAACTGGAGGTTGCGCTCGCCGGCGTCTTTGGTGCGGATCCGCTCCTGCCACTTCCGGAGTCGATGCATCTGACTGCGCTTTTCCGACGACAGGGACTGGCCGTAGGCGTCTTTGTCCTTCCAGTCGATCTGGGTCGTGAGCCCCTTGTCGTGCATCGTCTGTGTCGTCGGTGCGCCGACGCGCGACTTGCTCTGACGCTCGCTGTGATTGAACGCACGCCACTCGGGACCCCGATCGATGTTCTCTTCCTCGATGACGAGGCCACAGTCATCACAGACGATTTCACCACCGTCAGCGCTTGATACCAGGTTATCGGAATTACATTCGGGACAGTTTCGTACCTCCTGATCCTCCCCTTTCTCTTCTTCTTCAGCTCGTTCCTGCTCGCGCTCCCGCTGACGACTCGGACGAACCATCGTTCTTATATAGAAAAAGCACAGCTATATTTAAACCCTTTGCATCGACACTCAGGGCCATTGACGTGACGGTGACCTGCTACTGGAAAAATGGCGTTTGGACGCCTCTCCCGACAGAAATCGTCGTCTGGCAACGAGCGAAAAGCCTGTAGTTTTCACGAAAGGTTTACGTCTGCTTGCCGGAAATTCTTCCTGACGAGATGAATGATCACCGGGTTCTGGGGGGAGCCTTGCTCGTCCTGGCAGCGCTGCTCGTCGCGAATCCACTCTACATCTTTCAGCATCCAGACGAGATCAACGAGGTCCAGGTCGGGAACTACTACGACCGGACTCCGACTGCCAACTACACGTACGAGGAACTCTCGCCCCGCGCACAGGACGTCGTCCGGAAGGCGATCGAATCACCGGACAATTCGACGCGGTTCCGCGGCGACGAGGCGCGCCCGCCGGAGTTTACGTTCGCGAGACCGTCGAACGACACCCGGGACGTGGCTCGATCGCGGTACAGAGTCGCGTACAACGGCACGAACTACACGCTCCGATTGGTCTACGACTACTCCGCGACGCGGAGTACGGTGACCCTCGGCGAGAGCGAGAACCGGACAGCGACCGCCAACTACACGTACGAGCAACTCTCGCCGCGTGCCCAGGAACTCTTCCGCACTGTGCACGCTGCGTCGAACAACACGACGACGTTCCAGGGAGACGAAAAGCGTCCGCCGGAGTTCAGGGTCGCACCCAGAACGAACGCGACGAGCGGCATCGTCGTCGGCTCAGTCTACCGGGTCGAGTACAACGGCACGAACTACACGATCGAGACGTTCACGCCGCCGCGCGTGATGCAGTCGGAGACCCGTCGCTCCCAGTCGCTCGTCGTCTTCGGGCTGATCCTCGGCGCGATCGGAGCCCTGTTCGTCTGGCGGCCCCAGCCACTCACGCTGGGATACGCGTTGGGCGGGTTCGGGGCCGTCTTCCTCGTGTTGAACCTCGCGTACCGCTACACGCCGACGGTAGCAGGGTGGGTGACGGTGTTCGGCTCGTCTATCTTCGTCATGTTGGCTATCCTCGGTGGCATCGTCAGCGGGGGGTATCTCGTTTACAAGACGAACCGCGAGCGACGGCTCTCGCAGGTCCGCTAACCGCAGGTCCCCGAACGGTCAAACGGCAGAGTAGATCCCGACTACGATCTGGACACGTGAGCGTACCATATTTTATCGGCACATTAACTAAGCTGATAGGCACCTTCTCGTGGGATACGGGGACGTAGTATGCAAACGACCGATACACAAGTTGGTGGTGGGGAACCGACCGGAGACGGCTCGATCTCGTACTTCCGGTGTGCGTACTGCGGCGCGAGCGAACGCTCGACGGAGATCGAGTACAGTGCACTCGGCTTTCCACGGTGTCCAGTCTGTCAGACTCGCCACGGACCGTGAGGTGACAGTGCCGGAACCATTATGACGGGCGTCATCAAAATAGCCTGATACGATACTCACTGGGGAGTGGGGTATGACTGACCACAGGCTATCTAGACGCCGACTACTGGCACTCGTGGGAGCAACCGTCACCGCCGGGTGCGGCCAGGGCGGATCGAACATAAATAGCACGCGGTTCGCCCGGAACGACCGCAAGCCAAAATCCGTCGCGACGGAGACGGCCAGCGACGACGCGGCCGTCGAGGACAGTTCGGTCGAGATCAACATCGAGACGGAAACCGAGACGAAGACGGAACGACGCGAGCAGCCCAGAGACGATCCAGAGGGCACACAGACGCCAGAACCGACGCCGACGGGGGCAGAACGGCTCGAGACGGCAACGCAGTACCTGAACGAAAGCCTCGACGCGTACGCTACCGTGGACGGGGCCAGTTCGGTGCTGGAAGTCGACGCGTCGACGACCGCGTTCGATGCCAAGGAAGTTCGTGCGAAGATCTCGAAGGCGAACACCGCCCTCGACGAGGCAAAACAGTCGCCCGACGTCGACGACCAGACGGTGACGACGCTGCGGACTGCCGGGAAAGCAGTCGACAGACTCGTCGCCTGTCAGGTCGCCGTAATCGAAGCCTACGAGCAGTTCGACCGGGCCTTCACCGGCATCTTCGACGAGGAGTTCCACACGGCGAGAAGCGCGCTGAGCAAACTCGAACTCAAACGATCGCAGGCGTCCGATACGTTAGAGACGTTCACGAGGGAGACGGCGGCGTCCGACTTCGCGCGGTTGGAAGGAATCTCGAGCGCGAGTTACAGCAGCAAGGTCGAGCAGTTTTCCGCCGAAATCACGGGGTTCGAGGAGGTCCACGATCCGATGAACCGCTTCAGGCGAGGCGTCGAACAGTTCGCCGGCGGGGTCGACCTGTACGTCGGGAAGAGCTTCCGCAATGCCCAGCGGGAACTGCTCTCGTCACTCAACGGATTCGAGATTTCGGCCACGAACCTCCGTAGCGTGAAGAAACCGAACTCGCTCGGGGACCAGATCGGCGATCTCAGAGGCGCGGCGGGCGCGCTCAAACGCGGGACCGACGACCTGATCGAAAGCTGTCGAGCCGGGCGAAACCACAATTCGGGGGACCGGCAATCCAATCTCAACAGTGCCATAGCGGCGTACAACCGGTCGGGGGACGTGCGGTCGCTCCCGAGCTACGAGGAACTGAAAGACGAGATGTGATCGAGAGCTGAGAGAGGTCGAGCGACCCACGAGACGAACCAGTATCGACCCGCAACACTCTCCGGCAAACGTGTGTGCAAAAATGAAGATAGGCAGCCTGAGAAGGCGGTATTGTTGCATGTCAGCATGTGTCGTGATGTCATTCTTGAATCGATGGCGTGGGTCAAATTATCACACACGATCTCGGAATAGAAGCTGCGTAACGGACAAGAGCCGTGCGGAAGGCCAGAGTGGCGGCGTCGCGGAGTATAGCGGCGACGTGGGGGAGGAATGCAGGGATTTAAGCGCTTACCGGACGCGGGTTCCGCTCGTATGAAGCTCCACGAATATCAGGCCAAGCAGGTCTTTGCCGACGCCGGGATTCCGACGCCGCCGTCGCAACTCGCCGAAACCGTCGACGAGGCGGTCGACGCGGCCGACGAGATCGGGTATCCCGTCGCAATCAAGGCGCAAGTACAGGTCGGGGGCCGTGGGAAAGCAGGGGGCATCAAGCTCGTCGACGACGCAGACGAAGCGCGAGAGGCAGCCGACGAGATCCTCGGGATGGACCTCAAGGGCTACCACGTCGACAAGGTCCTGGTCGAGGGAGCCGTCGACTTCACGAACGAACTCTACGTGGGTGTGACGATGGACCGCGGCGAGGGTCAGCCGGTCGCAATGGTCTCGACGCGCGGCGGCGTCAACATCGAGGAGGTCGCCGCCGAGGACCCCGACGCGATCGCACGCGAGCACATCGATCCCTCGTTCGGCATGCATCCGTTCCAGGCCCGCAAAGCGGTCTACAACGCCGGCGTGGACCAGGAAGTCGCTGGCGACGTCGCCAGCGTCCTGCAGACGCTGTACGAGCTGTGGACGGAGAAAGACGGCAGCGACGCCGAGATCAACCCGCTGATGGTCACCAGCGACGACGAGGTCATCGCAGCCGACGCCGTCATGAACATCGACGGGGACGCACTGTTCCGCCATCCGGACCTCGCGGAGATGCAGGACGAGGCCGCGGAGGACGAACTCGAGGCCAAGGCCAACGACTACGGCTTCGACTACGTCCGCCTCGAAGGCAACGTCGGCATCATCGGTAACGGTGCAGGGCTCGTGATGACGACGCTGGACCTCGTGGACTACTACGGTGGCGAGCCGGCGAACTTCCTCGACATCGGTGGCGGCGCGAAGGCAGAGCGCGTCACGAACGCGCTGGACATGGTGTTCTCCGACGAGAACGTCGACGCCGTCGTCTTCAACATCTTCGGCGGGATCACCCGCGGTGACGAGGTCGCCAAGGGGATCAACGAGGCACTCGAGCAGTTCGACGAGATTCCCAAGCCCGTCGTCGTCCGACTGGCAGGGACGAACGCGGCGGAAGGGATGGACATTCTGAACACGGATCTGGTCGAGGTCGAGAAGACGCTGGAGGACGCCGTCCAGCACACTGTCGAACTCGCCGAGGAGGTGAACCAATGAGCGTACTAGTCGACGAGGACACGCGCGTGGTGGTACAGGGCATCACCGGTGGGGAAGGCAAGTTCCACACCGAACAGATGATCGAATACGGGACGAACGTCGTGGCCGGCGCAGTGCCCGGTCGTGGCGGCCAGGAGGTCGCCGGCGTCCCGGTGTACGACACGGTCGATCAGGCCGTCCGCGAGGAGGACGCCAACGCTTCCGTCGTGTTCGTCCCGCCCGCGTTCGCGGGCGACGCGCTGTTCGAGGCGCTGGACGCCCCGATCGACCTCGCCGTCGCCATCACCGAGGGCATTCCCACGCAGGACGTGAGCCGCGTCTACAAGCGTCTCTCCGAGACCGACACGCACCTCGTCGGTCCGAACTGCCCGGGCGTCATCACGCCCGGCGTCGCGAAGCTCGGCATCCTCCCCGGAAACATCTTCTCCGAGGGGAACGTCGGCCTCGTCTCCCGCTCGGGAACGCTCACCTACCAGGTCGTCGACAACCTGACCGAGCGCGGTCTCGGCCAGACCACCGCCATCGGCATCGGCGGCGACCCCATCATCGGGACGGACTTCATCGACGCGCTCGAACTGTTCGAGGGCGACGACGACACCGACGCCGTCGTCATGTGCGGTGAGATCGGTGGCGAAGACGAAGAGGAAGCCGCAGCGTACATCGGCGAGAACATGGACACGCCGGTCGTCGGCTTCATCGCCGGCCGGACCGCCCCGCCGGGCAAACGGATGGGCCACGCCGGTGCGATCGTCTCCGGCTCGGGCACCGGAACCGCCGAGTCGAAGATCAACGCACTGGAAGACAACGGCGTCACCGTCGGCGACACCCCCGAGGAAGTCGCCGACGAGATCGAAGACATCCTGTAACTGCCCCCGATTCCGAGAATATATTTTCGTCACTGGGACCGCTGGAAACCCAGGTGGCGAGTGAGCGGAGTCACGAGCGGGTGCCAGGCGGCGGAGCCCGCACGACAGGAGTGATGAAACCGCGTTATCAACGGCAATACGACAGGAAATAACTGCATAACTCGGCATAATCGTCTCTTTTGCCGACAGTTTCTGAGAGCCCTTCGCGTCATGAAACGTTCGACGGGACTGGCGTCGCCGTCCCGACGAGGGCGAGGGGTTCGTCGCGAGCGTGAAATCTACGGAAGTTGTAGCTTCCTGGTGGTTCGGTACGACTTGTTCCGATTATGGGTGGTAAACAGGTCGGATTACCCCGGAGAGCGCCTGTGAACGTTCCGGTGCAGATATAAGGGTTGATTTGAATTGTATCTAATATGGCTCACACCTGCAGGAACTGCAAGCGCACGTTCGCCACGGAACTCGAACTCGACCTCCACAAGGACACGTGCACGGAGGGGCAGCTGTTCTGTGACGAGTGTGGTGAACGGTTTGCAGAGCGAACGGCTACGACGGACGGGTGGCACTATCGCTGCCCCACTGAGGACTGCGACGGCAAGGGGATCGGCGACGACATCCACCAAGTAGAGAACGTCCGCGTCGCGAAACAGTAACCGCGAAGGCAACACAGAGACACCAGGGAAGCGAACGAACGGGCAGCGGCCACCTAGCTTCTGCAGGGCTTTTGTAGTCGTCATCACACAGACACGTTCCTGTTTCCGGCGCACGCCGGAGCGATGCTCGGGCTGGCCTTTCCAGCGTTGATAATCGGGTGCTAACTTATACGGTGGCGGGTTGCCAAGCCAGGTCCGAATGATCGAGGTCCGGGACCTGCGCAAGGAGTACGGCGGGTTCACAGCGGTCGAGGGGAGTAGTTTCACCGTCGACAGCGGCGAGGTGTTCGGTATCATCGGTCCGAACGGCGCCGGGAAGACGACGACGCTGAAGATGCTCGCCGGACTGTTGGAGCCGACCGACGGCACGGCACGGGTCGCGGGCTACGAGGCCGGCGACAGCGAGATGCGACGCCGACTCGGGTTTCTCCCCGAAGAGTCGCCGCTGTACGAGGAGATGACGCCACTCTCGTACCTGCAGTTCTTCGCGGACCTCTACGACGTCCCGGACCACGTCGCGGAAGAACGCATCCACGACACGCTCGACGAACTGGACCTCCAACACCGCGACCGCCAGCTCGGCGACATGTCCAAGGGGATGAAGCGGAAGGTCGCCATCTCGCGGTCGCTCATCAACGACCCGGACGTTCTCATCTACGACGAGCCAGCCAGCGGCCTGGACCCGCTGACGACGAACTACGTCATCGACTTCACGAGCGATCTGAGCCAGGACGGCAAGACGATCGTGTTCAGCGCGCACAACCTCTATCACGTCGAGAGCATCTGCGACCGGGTCGCAATCATGAACCAGGGCGAGATCGTCGCCCAGGGGGCGCTCGACGAACTCCGCGAGGAACACGGCACGACGGAGTACCACGTCTACACGACGGTCGAGGTGCAGGACAGCGTCCAGGACAACGGCCGCTATCGTCGGGTCGTCGAGAGCATGGACGAGGTGGACGCGACGCGCGACGCTGCCCAGGCGGCGGGCGGCTCGGTCGTCGACATCCGGACCGAAGAATCGAGCCTCGAAGAGGTGTTTCTCGATCTGGCTGAGTCGGAGGCCGAGACGTGAAGCTCCGGAAGGTCCTCCGCATCGCCCGCTGGGAAGTGACGAAAAACGCCGGCGGCGTCGACAGGAAGACCATCGCCGTCGCCGCGATCGCGCTCCTGGCGGCCGGTCTCGTCGCCCCGTACGCGGCCACGCAGGGCATCGCCCTCGACAGGGGCATCTACCGGGTCGGCGTCTCGGAGGAGAGTCCCTACCACCAGGTCGTCGCGGACGATCCGACGTTCGTCGCGCGCGAGCCGAGCGAAGACGCGCTCGAAGACGAGGAGATCGACGTGCTCGTCCCGCAGTTCGGGCCACCCGAGCCGGCAGAGTCAGTCAAGGGAGAAGCCGCACTTTCCGAACTCAGATCGACGGTCAAACAGTACAACGACCGGCAGATGCGCCAGGAGCCGAACAGATCCGCCGCGTTCCCGGTGGCAGTGACGCTGCAGTACGTCGAGCGCGAACAGGTCCAGGACGTCATCGCACCCGGCAGAACTGGCAGTTCCGAGACGGGCGACGACACCGACCAGACCGACGAGGAGACCGGCTCGGACACCGGTGGCGCAGACGGCGAGCAGAGCGGTGACGGAACGGAGGCTGGAGCCGACGGGAGTGTCGAGTCACCGCAAGCAAGTGACGGCGACACGGTCGCCGGCGGTGGCGGTGGCAACGTGGGCGGCCTCGCCGGCGCGCTGGCAGGCGGGAACGCCTCGGGAACCCCCGCGGACATCTCGCCGCCCTTCCCGTTCCAGTCGCTCGTCCTCGCGTTCCTGTTCGTGTTGCCGCTCAACTTCATCATCCAGGCCTACGGGAGTACGATGCTGTCCGAGCGGCTGAACCGCCGGGGCGAACTCCTGCTCGTCTCGCCGGTTACGCGGTTCGACATCATCGGGGGGAAGACGCTGCCCTACTTCGGGGCCGCGATCACCATGGCGGCGCTCATCGCCGGGGGCTTGCAGTTCCCCGACGTCTCGCCCCTGTCGGTCGGCACGTCGGTGCTCGCGATCACGCCCATCGCGCTGTTGTTCCTGGCGGCGACGTTCGTCGGCGCGATGTTCGCGCGCTCGTTCAAGGAACTCACCTTCGTGACGGTGACCGTCACAGTGTCGCTGACGACGTACGCGTTCGTCCCGGCGATCTTCACGGACGTGGGCGCGGTCGCGCTCATCTCGCCGCTGACCATCGTCGTCCGGAACCTGCAGGGCCAGGCGGTCACCCTGAGCGAGTTCGCGTTCTCGACGCTGCCGCCGACGCTCACCGCAGGCGTGTTGTTCGCGCTCGGCGCGGGCATCTACCGCGAGGAGGACATGTTCACCCAGCGGTCGATCCCGCTGAAAGTGCTGGACGCACTGGCGGCCCGCATCCGCGGCAAGTGGAGCGTCGCGGCGGTGAGCGCGCTCCTCCTGCCGTTCGTGTTCGTCACCGAGTTGATCGGCGTCGCGATGCTGTTCGCCATCCCGGAGGCGCTGTCCGTGCCGGCGATCCTCGTCATCGTCGTCGTCGTCGAGGAAATCGCGAAGAGCCTCCACGTCTACGCCGGCTACGCGCACAGTCGGTTCGAGGCGGGCCTGACGCCGGCCCTGATCGCCGGCGCGTTCAGCGGACTGGGCTTTTTCGTCGGGGAGAAGCTCACGCTGCTGGCCCAGCTGGTGAGTCTTCCCGATCAGGTCCTGGTCGGCCAGGCGGCACTGGCCACCGGCACGGGGGCAGGCGCGCCGTCGATTCCGGTCGTCATCGCGTTCCTGCTCGCGCCCTTGCTGTTACACGTCGTGACCGCCGCCATCTCGGCGGTCGGTGCGAGTCGGAACCGACGGACGTACGCGGTTGCACTGGTGATTGCAATGGCGATTCACTTCGGGTACAACTTCACGGTGGTGAGTGCCAGTGGCGCTTTCTGACCTGCTCTCGGACCCGCGGACGGCCATCGCCCGCCGGGACCTCGCGTCGCTGTCGCGAGAGAAGACGATCGTGCTCGCACTGCTCATCCAGCTGTTCGTGGCGGCGTTCTCGTCGTTCCTGGTCGTCGGGCTGACCTCGCTGTACGATCCGAGTTCGGTTTCGGGCGAAGTGAACGTCGGCGTGGCCGGGAACGCGAGCGACGACCTGGTTGCCGTCACCGAGGAGATGGACGGCGTCGAAGTCGTGCAGTTACCCAGCCAGCAGCGCGCGGCCGAAGCCTTCGAGGCGGGTGGTATCCGTGACACTCGGATCGACGCCCTCATGGTAGCGAATCGGGAGGCCGACGGTCGCATCAACGTGACAGCGACGGCACCGAAGGGGAGTCTGCGGACGACGCTCATCGTCGTGCAGATTCGCGAGGTGCTCGAACGGTTCGAGCGGTCGGAGCGCCAACAGCGGGTGACTCATCTCACCCAGCGACCGGTTCCGGTCCCCGACGACGTCCCGGCGAGCCCGTACTTCGGGTTCACCTACACGATCCTCATCCCGCTACTGATGTTCTTGCCACCGTTTATCAGCGGCTCCGTGGCGGTGGACGCGATCACCGAGGAGATCGAACGCGGCACCCTCGAACTCCTGCGGGTCTCCCCCGTGACGTTGACGGACATCGTCGACGGGAAGTCGGTCGCGATGGCGTCGCTCGCGCCACTCCAGGCGCTACTGTGGATCGCCCTGCTCGGAGCGAACGGCATTTCGGTCTCGCACGTGCCGCTGCTCCTGGTCACCGTCGCGGCGATCGCGACCGTGGTGGTGGTCATCGGCGTGACGCTCGGGCTGGTCATGGGCGAACGGAAGAGCGCGCAGTTGATCTACTCCGTCGGCGTGCTCGGGCTGTTCGGCTCGGCGGTGTTCCTCCCCGAGCATCCTGCGACGACGGTCGCCAAACTCGCCGTCGACAGCCCGACTGCCACGACCTACGCCCTCGTCGCGCTCTACGCCGTGTTCGCGGTCGCGCTCTACGCGCTCGCGCGGGCGTTCGTCACGCGCGTCGACGTGGAGTCGCTGTAGCTGCGACGGGCTAGCTTTTTCTCCCGGCCGGCCACAGGCCCGGTATGGAGTACACGACACTCGGCGACACCGGCATGGAGGTCAGCAGACTCTGTCTCGGGTGCATGAGCTTCGGTGACCCCGACTGGCGCGAGTGGGTTCTCGACGAGGAGGAGTCCCAGCCCATCATCGAGCGGGCCATCGACCTGGGGATCAACTTCTTCGACACCGCCAACATGTACTCGAAGGGCGAGTCCGAGCGGATCATCGGGAACGCTCTGGAGGGGCGCCGCGATGAGAGCGTCGTCGCCACGAAGGTCTACTTCCAGATGGACGACGACGATCCGAACTCGGGGGGCCTCTCCCGGAAAACCATCGAGCAGGAACTGGACGCCAGTCTCGACCGGCTGGGAATGGACGCGGTCGATCTCTACCAGATCCACCGCTACGATTACGACACGCCCATCGAACAGACGCTCCGGGCGCTCGACGACGCCGTCCGACGCGGGAAAACCCGTTATATCGGCGCGAGTTCGATGTGGACCCACCAGTTCGCCGACGCGCTCCACACCAGCGACCGCCTCGGCCTCGATCGGTTCGCGACGATGCAGAACCACTACAATCTCGTGTACCGCGAGGAAGAACGCGAGATGTACCCGTTCTGCCAGCAAGAGGGGATCGGGACCATGCCGTGGAGTCCGCTGGCCCGCGGCTACCTCACCCGACCACACGAGGCGGTCGACAGCACAGCGCGCGGCGAAAGTGAAGAGCGCCTCTACGAACACCCATACATGGAAGGCGGCGGGCCGGCCGTCAACGAGCGCGTCCAGGAACTCGCCGCCGAGTACGACGCGTCGATGGCCCAGATCGCGCTCGCGTGGGTGCTCGACAAGGAGTGGGTCGACGCGCCCATCATCGGCACGACCAGCGTCGAACACCTGGAGGAAGCCGTCGAAGCACTGGACATCGACCTCGCCGAAAGCGACGTCGAGTGGCTCGAGGAACCCTACGAGCCGGTTCCGGTGTCGGGCCACGAGTGACCGAGTAGCCACCGCCTGCCCGTTCCCCAGATTTCGTCGCTGGATTCAGACCGGAACTTCGGCGAGTGCTTATCCGGAGACGTCCGCGGCCACGTCCCGGATGGTCTCGTAGGCGTCGTCGCTGTAGGCGATGACCCGGACGTCGTCGAGCGAAGCCGGCTCGAAAGCGGCGATCTCCTCGCAGATGATCTCGGCGCCCGCTCGGAGACTGAACCCGGCGACGCCGGTGCCAATGGCCGGGACGACCAGCGACTCACAGCCCAGATCGTCGGCCCGTGCCAGGGAGTTTCGCGTCGCATCGCGGATACTGTCGGCGCTAGCCTTGCCACCGGGCGGCATCGCCGCGGCGTGAACGACGTACTCGGCGTCTAAGTCGTACGCGTCAGTCACGGCGACGCCGCCGAGGTCCACTGGTCCCTTCGAGACCGCCTCTTCATTGAGTTGCTCGCCGGCAGCCTTCCTGAGCGCACCGGCCACGCCCGATCCCATCCGGAGCCCGGTGTTCGCAGCGTTCACCAGTGCGTCGGCTTGCTGTGCGGCGATGTCCCCCTGGACGACAGTGACGTCCATACCGGGACTGTCGGAAACCAGCAGGAAAAGTTCGTCGGCGACGCCACGGGCGCTGCGTCGACAGTCGCGCCGTTGTCCGCTTGCTCTGCAGGTGGTCGCAGGATATGTGCCACACACAACATCTATTATTGATCATAACTTGACTAGTGGTACATGAAGCGTCGAGCGCTTCTCACGTCGGTGGGGGTAGGGATGGCCGGAATGGCCGGTTGTCTGGGTGGCAATTCGAACGACGGTGGCTCCAGCGCCAACAAGAACCAGGCGCCGTCAGTTTCGGTCTCGACTCCCAAGGGAAAGAAAGCGAGTTTCACACTCGCGAAGATCAACGCCTCGAGCAAGGCGGAAGTCAGCAAAAAGTACCAGTTCGAGATCACCGTCAAGAACACCGGCGACCAGCCGGGCGTGTATCAGGCACCCGCCAAAGTCAGAACGGGAGACAGCGTCAAGTACAAGCCGGTGACGAACGCGTTGGTGTACGTCGAACCTGGGAAGACGAAAACCGCTCAGATCACGCTTCCACCATTCAATTCGGTGGGGAAAGCCGACATTCGATTCGACTCGCCAGAGAACAGCTGGCAGGTGGACGTCATCGGGCCGAAGCTCCCGTTCGGTGGAACGTTTAGGGCAGACGGCTTCGACATCACGTACGAAAGCATCGAGATCAAAGACTCAGTCACCTACTCGGTGTCCGGATTCTCCTCAGAGCGGACGTACACCCCGCCGGGAGGAAGCAAACTAGCAGTCGTGACCGTCAAACTGCGAAGTATCGGCGGGGCCGACTGGATGGCAGATCCCTATAACTACAAAGCCCGGGTGGACGGGGTCACGCGAACGCCGTTTACCGACGCCGCCTACGGGAAACAGACGCTGGCGGACGGGGAGATCAAACGGGTGAAGTTGCCGTACGAAGTGCCCGAAGACGCGACCAAGTCCGACGTCGTGTTCCGCTACAACGCCCAGCGCGCCGACAAGTACGCCCGCTGGAGTGCGAAGTACGCAGCCGAGGCGGAGACCGGCGACGCCGGCACGGGCAGCACCGACGAGGGTGAGGACAGTTCGTCGACCGAGACGACGACAGCGGGATAGCGAGTCAGTCCCAGAACGACTGCGTTCGCGCGTACTGCCGTTCCTGTGCCAGGATGTCGCGATAGAACTCGTCTTCGTCTTCTCTGAGCTTGC
The DNA here is from genome assembly GCF_042678165.1 of Halorientalis brevis. GTDB lineage: Archaea > Halobacteriota > Halobacteria > Halobacteriales > Haloarculaceae > Halorientalis > Halorientalis brevis. The sequence continues at coordinate 416,184 of NZ_JBHUDJ010000014.1, forward strand.
TGATGATTCGAGCAGCGTTGTGCGGGCCGACGCCCCGCGCCGCCAGTGCGACGACCGCTCGCTTGCCGTGGCTCTGGACGAGATTCGCCGACTGGTACGCGCGGCGCGTCTGCTTTTCCTGTTCCTCGTCCTTGTCCTCGGTCTTGACGGCCGTGACGACCTCGTCGGCCCAGGGATTGAGCGCCGCGATGCGCGTCGACCCGCACTGCGGACACTCGGGTTGGTCCGCGACGCGCTCGACGGCCTGTTTGCGCTCCCAGTCCCGACAGTGGAGACAGAAGAGGATCACGCGATCGTTCTGGATGCGCTCCCGGACGGTCTGGATGACGGAGGCGTCGGCGTTCTCCGGTGCGAGCAACTCCTTCCCCGACGACCGCCCACCGAGACCGACCGGCGTGCGTTCGCCCACCGTCTCGATCTCGATTTCCCCGGCCTGGATGCGGGCGAGCACGTCGCTGGCCGCCTCGACGGCGAGTTCTTCGTGGAGCAGTTCCCGGAGCGCCTCGTCGTACACCGGCGTGCCTTCGAGAGCGTCCAGTAAGCGATCGCGGCCGAAGCGTCTGGAACTCCCCTTCCGCCAGCCCTTGAGCGAGCCGAACTTCGCGGCGACCTGTGCGAGTTTGAACTTCAGCGCGTCGGCGTTCTTGAGGCTGAGTTCGATGATGCCGGCGATGTGTCCCGGCTCGGTCTCCCGGATGGTGTCGAGGACGTCGTTGACCGTAATTCCCTGGGGAACTTCGAGTTCGATCCGGTAGGGATCGACCTCCATGCCGACCGACGACCCCGTTCGCTGGCCGATCAACGCCGAGAGGACGCGCCCGAGCGTCTCGTTGATCGTGTGGCCGAAGTGGGCCGTGAGGACGACCTCCCGCCCGTGGAACTCGACGAGGATCGCGTCGTCGGTGGGCATCGCCGCCTCGTGCCGGTCGAGTTGATCGAGTGCCTCGTTGATCGTGTGCTCGTCCGCGGGATACCGCTTGGCGAGGTCACGCGCGACCGGAGCAGTATCTCCCGTCCCGGTCAACTGAGCGCCGGCGACCTTTCGGATGTCGCCGACCTCCTGTGCGACCTCGTACGGGACGGGGATCTCCTGGCCGACCCACGACGGGACTTCCCCCGCCGGATCCTCGACGGGAGAGACCAGCACCTCCTCGTCGTCCTCGTCGACTTCGGTGATCCGCCACATCTCCCCGCGCTGGATGAATATTTCGCCGGGCGAGGCGAAGTTGACGACGAACTTCTCGTCTAAGGTCCCGACCTGGCGACCGCTGGCCATGTCTTTCACGTCGTAGGTCGCCTCGTCTGGGATCATCGAGAGGTTGTGATAGAAGTACTGCCAGGTCCCCCGGCACTTCTCGAGCAGGTCGTCGTCCTCGTTGAGCCACACCACGCGGTTGTCGGCGAGTTCCCGGGTGACCTGCTTGAACTCCACTTCGTCGAGGTTCCGGAACGGGTAGGCCCGGGTGACTATGTGGTAGGCCCGCATTGCGCCGACTTCGCCGAAGTCCATCACCAGGCCCGCGATCTGGTTGGCGACGGTGTCGAGGCTGCCGTGGTGGATGTTCGCCGGTTCGACGCCGCCCGCGACGGCCTGGCGAGCGATGGCCAGCGCCTCGAAGGTGTCGTCCGGTCTGGTCGTGATGACCGTCCCCGACGAGACTTCGTCGCGCCGGTGGCCGGCGCGACCGACGCGCTGGAGGAGCCGCGAGACCTGCCGCGGACTCTGGTACTGGACGACGTGGTCGATGCTCCCGACGTCGATTCCCAGTTCCATCGACGAGGTACACAGCAACCCCGAGAGGTCGCCCGTCTTGAACCGGTCTTCGACTTCGATCCGCGCCTCTTTCGAGAGCGAGCCGTGGTGGACCTCGATGTCCGTGCCCAGTTCCTTGAACCGCGAGCCGAGCGCTTCGGCGGTCTGGCGCGTGTTGACGAACACGAGCGTCGACTCGTGGTCGGAGACGATCTCGTCGATCGCGCGGACGTGACTGGCGACGTCCACGTTCGTCATCAGTTCGTTCGCCAGTCGCTCGTCCGCGTCCGTGATCTCGGGCTCTCGGACGGTCACGTCGAGGTCGCTCCCGACGTCCACCTCGACGATCTCGCAGTCCCGACCGCCGGTGAGGAATCGTCCGACCTCCCCGGGGTCGCCGACGGTCGCCGAGAGGCCGATGCGCTGGAACGAACCGGAGAGTTCTCTGAGGCGTTCGAGGCCGATCGTCAACTGGGCACCGCGCTTGGACGCGGCCAGTTCGTGCACCTCGTCGACGACGACGTGCTCGACGTCTTCCAGCGCCCGCCGCAGCTTTTTGCCGGTGAGCATCGCCTGCAGCGTCTCGGGGGTCGTGACCAGCACGTCCGGCGGGTCGTCGGCCTGCTTCTGGCGCTGGTAGTCGGTCGTGTCGCCGTGGCGCACGTCCACGTCGAGCCCGAGCGTCTCGCCCCACCACTCCAGCCGGTCGCGCATGTCCCGATTCAGCGCCCGCAACGGCGTGATGTACAGCGCACCGATGCCGAACCGCTCGCTGCCTTCGAGAGCATCGAACACGGGCAGCATCGCAGTCTCGGTCTTGCCGGTGCCGGTCGGCGCGACGATGAGTGCATCGCGACCGTCGACGAGCGGCGGGATTGCGCGGCGCTGTGGCTCAGTGGGCGTCTGGAAGCCGCGGTCGGAAAGCGCCGTGCGGACCGCGTCGTCGAACGCGGCGAAGGCTGCCGCCGTCCCGCCGTCAGTCATCGGCCGGGGTACGTGTTTGAGCCGATTAAGCACACCGTTTTCACCTATTCGGGCGGACTACCCGCGAGCCGAAGTCGCCGGGCGGCCGCCCGTGTCACCCACTCGTTACTCGTTTGCGGACTCGTCGACCAGGACGACGGCTTCACCCTCGACGACGGGTTCGTCGTCCGAATCGAGGACGGTCGTCTCCAGGCGCCATCGGTCTTTTCGCAGCGCTTCGACGGCGGTCACGGCTGCCCGAACCCGCTCCCCGATGTCGACCGGGCCGACGAAATCCGTCGTCTGGGAGAGATAGATCACCGTCCCCGGGAGTCGGGCGAGCGTCGCGCTGATGACGCCGGCGACGAGCATGCCGTGGGCGATCCGGCGACCGAAGCGGCTCCTCGCAGCGAACTCCTCGTCGAGGTGCAGCCGATTCGTGTCGCCGCTGGCCTGGGCGAACGCCTCGACGTCGGCTTCCGAGAGCGTCTTCTCGAACCGGAAGGTCTCGCCGACCTCGACCGTCTCGGGGAGGTCACCGTCGTCGGAGAACTCCCAGTTTTCGGCGTGATACGCGGTCCCACGAGTTCCCGGACTCGTCGCGGTCGCGCCGCCGTCCGCTTGGACCGCTCTGGCGGTCCGTGGGTAGAACGCAGCCACGTCCGTGGTCGTGACGACGCCGACCAGGTCGCCGTCCTCAACAACCGGCAGCCGCTTCACTCCGTCCGTGCGCATCAGCGACGCCACGTCGCGAACGGTCGCGTCCGGATCGACAGTAATCGGATCGGGTCGCATGACTGCCTGCACCGTGACGGCGTTGGGGTCGTCGTTCGCCTGCACCACGTCGACCACGTCCGTTTCGGTGAGAATCCCGATCGGTTCGTTGGCCTCGGCGACGACGACCGACCCGACCGCGGCCTCGCGGAGAATGGTCGCCGCGTCGTGGGCGGTCGCGCCCGGTTCGGTCGTTCTGACGGTCGTGCTCATGATGTCGCGCACGGGAACGGAGACAGCCATTGGATTCACGCACACAGACACCTTGCCGCCGTATCATATTTACTAAGACAGATCTATCGTGAACAGAACCCACAGTGTGCCACTGTACGCCACAGCCAGGGTCGGTCGCGACCGGCATCGAGAGAGGGGGCGACCGACTCAGACCTGCTGATACGGGCCCAGTCGGGTCCCGTCGAGCAGATACGCCTGTGCGTCGGCCAGGCCGGCAGGGAGGAACGGCGCGAGGAACCCCTGTCCCTCGACGTTGACCCACGTGCCGCCGAGGAGATCGTTGAAGCCGGGGAACACCACGAGTTCGCCGTCGATCGCGAGGTCGTCGCCGAACTGGTCTCGGAACGGGGCCGGATCGAGCCCGCCGCGCAGCCACGCGCGCTCCGCGCGCGATCCGCCGACCTCGTCTTCGAGTCTGACCTTTGGGTGTTCGTGACCGACGCAGACGACCTCTGCCGCCAGAACGTCGGGGGACGGCCAGGTGTGTCCGTGTGCGAAGCCGACGTCGCCCAGTCGAACGCCGTGGCCCGGCGTGACCTCCACGCCGAAGTCCCCCTCCGCGACCACGGTGTCGATGTCACCGTCGTGGTTGCCTTTGACGATCGTCACGTCGACGCGCTCGGTGGTCGCCGCCAGTAGCTGGTGGAGTTCGTCGCTCTCCTCCGCGTCGGGTTCCCCGATGGCGTGTTGGAGATCGCCCAGGAAGACGAGGCGGTCCGCGCCAGTTCGGTCCAGCAGGTCGAGGACGCTGGCCCGGCGCTCGTCGGCGCGACTCCGGATTTCGACGCCGTCGTAGCGAAGGCCGACCTCTAGCCCGGCGTGGAAATCAGCGAGCACCAGCGCGCGCCCGTCGGGCAGGTCCGCGACGGCCGCCGGCTCGCCAGGGACGGGTTCGACGGCCATCAGATCGGCTTGAGCGTCGCGTCGTCGGGCTCGTAGCAGCGTCCGTCCATCAGCGCGTCCTCGATCGCGCCCTCGACGTCGCCGGGGTCCGCCCCGTACTGCTCGACGACGCTCGCGACGAGTTCCTCGCGGTCCGCGCCGTCGCCGTCGTTGAGGTCTCGCATCGCGTCCATGACCGCCTCGGAAAGGTCGACGTCCTCGGCGGGCGCTTCGCCGGCCGAATCCTCGGCGGCAGCCGCGTCCGTCTCGGTGGTCTCGGTCGGTTCGGGCTCCGGTTCGGACTCCGGTTCCGGTTCGGGCTCCGGTTCGGGTTCAGGTTCCGGTTCAGGCGTCTCGATGTCCGCTTCACCCGGTTCGTCGACTTCGGTGCCGGTCGAGAAGTCCGTGCCGAACTCCTCTTCGATCCGTTCGCGCTCGTCGTCTTCGAGTTCGAACTCGCCCGGTTCGAAGTCGCCGATGTCGTCCTCGTCGTCGGACGCGACTGCGTCCCCGGTGCTCGCAGTCGGCTGGTCGGTGGTCGCGGTCTCTGTGACTGGGTCGGACTGCTCGTCGCTACCAGTCTCGACGGGAGTCTCTGTCTCGACGGCCGGCTCCGGTTCGCTCCCGGCGTCGGACTCGGTCGCGACGGCGTCGGTCTCGGCGGGCTCCGATTCGACCGGCTCGGGCTCCGCCGGCTCCGGTTCCGTGGTCGACGCGCCCGTACTTTCGTCGAGCGTCCCCGTGTCAGCGGACGGGGTCGCGTCAGGCTCGCTGCGCTCGGTAGCCGATTCAGACGCTTCCTCCGTGGACTGCTCGGTCGTCGTCGGCTCACTCGTGTCGTCGGTGGTGGACGGCGATCGGTCGGCCGACGGCGTCGTCGCAGTAGCGGCGTCCGTCGTCGAGGGCTCGGCTTCGCTCGCGGGCTGGCTCGACACGGCGTCGACGTCTGTCAGATCGGCGAGCGTCGCGCTCCCACTCGCGTCCGGTGCCATCGTCAAGGACTCGACCTCGTCGCGGTCGCCTGCGACCACGCGAGCGGCGTCGAGCGACACGTTCTGGAGCGCCTGCAGGTAACTCGGGGTCGTCTCGTAGTGTTCAATGGCCATCGCCGTGCCCGAGGCGAGGCCCTCGTCGACGCCGGCGGCGACCAGGCTGGCACGCAGTTCGTCGCCGCGTTCCGCGCGGGCGAGCGCCTCGGCCATCGTCGACACGCGGTCCAGCGTCCGCTCGGCCGTGGTGACGGTCCAGCGGTCCCGGGTCTCGGCGTCGACCTGGTTGATGCTCTCCGGTCGCACAGAGGTGTACACCGTGTCCGAGTCCTCCGGCTGGAACGTCCGGGCCTTGCCGGTGATCGAGACGAACATCGGCGGCTCGGCGCGTTCGAGGAACGCCATCTCGTCGGGCTGGTACTGGCCGGCGTACACGACGAACGCGCCCGTCGGGTCCACGATGCGGCCCCGGAGCACGTCCTCGTTGACCTGCTCGACCTCGGTGAGGACGCCGACGACGAACAGGCGGTTGACGCGCGCGCCCGTGGGCGTCACGACGTAGTTGGGCGCGCGCTCCTCGTCGCTCTCGGAGTAGGAGAAGTCCGCGTCCTCGTACTCGGCGGCGAACAGGCGGTACGCGACTTCGCGGCGGCCTGCACCGCCCTGGTCGGACTGGCTCATGCGTCCACCTCCGCGAGCAGCGCACGGGCACGCTCGGCGGGGTCGTCCTCGCTCCGAGCGAACTCGGTGGCGTCGAGGTTTGCCCCGTACTCGTCGACCGACAGCGAGCCGCGGACGCGGTACTCGTGGCCGACGATGCGCTCGGCGATCGTCTCGGCCACAACGGACTGGTCCATCGCGTCGCGGGCGTGTTCCTTCGCGTCGGCCAGGTTACCGCCGTACACCTGGGCCGTGAGTTCGTCGTCGAGGACGGCCGTCACGGTTCCCGTGCCGTCGTCGAGGATGGCCTTCGTGCGGAGGTCGTCCTCGCCGTCGACCTCGCCGTGGCTCCGGCACTGCCCCTTCTGGATGACGCGACCGCACTGGGGACAGCGCTCGATGAGCCCGGACCCGTCCCGAATCGAGATGACGTTTCCGACGAGGGCCACGTCGTACGCGCCGCCGCGCTCGACGGCGTCCCTGATCGGGAGCTGTTCGGGCTCGCTCCGCGCCTCGACCGGCTGATCGAGGGTCGAGACCGTCGAGAACTCCGAGACGTTCACGGACGGGACGCCGCGGAACTCCCGGACGTAGGCGTTCTCGACGTGGACGGACGCGCCGGTCTCGATCTCGGGGCGCGGTTCCCAGTCGGTAAAGGGGAGCCGCGCCGTCTCGTCGGCGAAGGTCCCGCTGAGGATCTCGGTCTCGCCGTCGCGGCCGTCGATGACTTTCGACTCGCACTCGACGATCTGGACGTCGAGCGTGACCCCGCGGTCGCCCGGCGAGAGTTCCGCCAGGGCGGCGTCGCCGCCGACGTCGTAGTCGATGGCGAGGGCGTCGTCGACGCGATCGACGTTCGTGCTCTCCCCGAGGTTCAGTTCGGGGTTGCCTTCCCACTCGCGGACGCTGGCGTTCCCGATCTGGACGGTCTCGCCCGGCTGGAGACCGAAGTCCTCCCAGGCCGTGTAGGAGATTTTGCCGGTCTCGTCGGCGAGTTGCCCCTCGAAGATGACGTGGTCCTCGCCGCGGTAGTGGATCGGCCGCTTCCCGACGGTGAGGATCGTCGCCGTGACGGTGACCGAGGAGTCCTCGGTGGACACGTCGGCGACGTCGACGGCGCTGGGTGCGCCACCGCCACCGCTCGATCCGTCGCCGTACTTCCGGCGGAGGCTCTGTTTGGCCTCGTCGATCGGAACGCTGTACGACACCAGGTTCTCCAGGTCAGATTTGACCTCCTCTTTGTCTACGCCGAGGTCGGAGGCGAGCTCCTCGGCATGATCGTCTAACTCCATCATCGTGGCTTTCGAGGGGCCGTGGTAAAATGTTGTCGTGGCCGCGAGTCAGTCACACTCGGTGAGAGAACGTCGCCACGACGATGCCACCGTAAGAGCGTTATCGACGGACCAGTAACACGGACGACATGCGAGTCGTCGTCAACGCAGCGATGAGTGCGGACGGGAAGATCTCCTCCCGTGAGCGGACACAGATAGCGATCAGCGGGCCGGAGGATTTCGACCGCGTCGACGAACTCAGGGCCGCGAGCGACGCCGTGATGGTCGGTGTCGGGACAGTCCTCGCAGACGATCCGTCACTGACGCTCGACAGCGAACAGCGTCGAACCGACCGCGTCGGGAACGGCGACCCGTCGAACCCAGCCCGAGTGATCGCGGACTCCCGGATTCGGACGCCACCGGACGCGACGATCCTCGACGACGCCGCCCCCACCTATCTGCTCGTCAGCGAAGCGGCACCGACGGACTTCATGGAGGAGATGGAAGACGCCGGAGCGACGGTCATCGCCGCCGGCGACGACAGGGTGGACCTGCCCAGCGCCTTCGAACAGCTCGAAGCAGACGGGATCGACCAGCTCATGGTCGAAGGCGGCGGCGAGCTCATCTTCTCGCTGTTCGCCGCGGACCTGGTCGACGAGTGCTCCGTGTTCGTCGGGCCGAAGATCATCGGCGGCCGGGACGCCCCGACGCTCGCAGACGGCGACGGGTTCACCGAGGACTTCCCGGCGCTGTCGCTGAAGGCGGTCGAGCGACTGGACGAAGGCGTGCTGTTGCAGTGGGACGTTCCCTGAAAAAGGCGAACAGCGAGTCGACGTTAGTGGTCGTGGCCGGTCATCTCGCCGAAGGTCTGGCCGAACCGCTGCTCGAAGAGGTCGAGCGTGATCTCCTCTGCGTCTTTGACTTCCTGTGCGGGTTCGCCCTGGCTGTGGTGGATCGCGCCGTGGATGCGCTGTGCCAGGCCGATCATCGCGATGTCGCCGATGACCTCGGGATCGGTCTCGCCGTCCTGGCGGAGCATGTCGAGCAGGCCCGTCGGGACCGTCAGTTCGTCTTCCGTTCCGTCCTCGTCCTCGATCGTGAGCGTCACCGTCTCCTGGTCTGCCATGTCCCTCCCTTTGGGAACCACCCTAAAGCATCTGTTGGGTCCGCGTCCGTGCGGTGACGGCGCGAATCAGTGATGATGTGGTATTGACTGCCCTGTTCTACACCATACGTCTCTATAGCTCTCCTAGCGAGCTATTTACCGATTCGCCCACGGTAACGTAACATGTCTCCAACCGACCTGCTCACGGTCGTGATGGTCGCGCTGACGCTGCTGTGGGTGACGGATCTGTTTCTCGAATCGGCACGCACTCACACCCGGGTGGAAACGTGCCAGACCCCTGACGAAGACGTCGACGTGTAACCAGTCGATCGAACCGTTCAAACGTCTCTCGAACAGAGGGGAGGGAATTTAGTCGTCGGCTTCCGCGTCTGCCGTCGCACCTTCGGCGGCCTCGGCCGTCGCGTGCTCTTCTAAGTACTCGTCGGCGTCGATCGCTGCCTTCGAGCCCATGCCGCCAGCCGTGATCGCCTGCTGGTAGTGGTGATCGACCACGTCGCCAGCGCCGAAGATGCCTTCGACGGCAGTTTTCGTCTGTCCGCCGCCGCGACCGCCCTGCGTGACGAGGTAGCCGGCGTCGTCCATTTCGACGCCCGTCCCTTCGAGGTACTCCGTGTTCGGCGTGTGGCCGATGGCGAGGAACACCGCGCCGACGTCGAACTCGAACTCTTCGGTCTCTGGGTCGTCGAGTTTCTCCGTCGGGTGGCCCTCGGGGTTTTGGACGAGCGTCACGTGATCGACGCCGTCTTCGGGGGTCCCGTGGATTTCGGTCATCTCGGTGTTTTTCATGATCTCCATGTCGCCCTCCTCGACTTTCTCGTGGACGCGGTCGATCCAGTAGTCCTCGGCGCGGAACTCCTCGCGACGGTGGGCGAGGTAGACGGTGTCGGCGAACTTCGTCAGGAACGTCGCTTCCTCCATGGCGGCGTCGCCGCCACCGACGACGAGCATGTCCTCGTCGCGGAAGAACGCCCCGTCACAGGTCGCACAGGTCGAGACGCCGTACCCCATGAGTTCGTCCTCGCCGGGAATGCCGAGCGTCCGTGCGCTGGCGCCAGAGGCGGCGATCACGGCGTCGGCGGTGTAGACGGTGCCGTCCTTGAGTTCGACGCGGAACGGCCGGTCGCTCGCATCCACGTCGACGATGATGCCGTGGTCGATCTCGGCCCCGAACTGCTTGGCCTGCTCTTTCATGTTGTTGACCAGGTCCGGGCCGCTGATGCCTTCCGGGAAACCCGGGTAGTTGGCGACGTCGGTGGTGAGCGTCAGCTGCCCACCCGGTTCGTCGCCCTCCAGAACGAGCGGATCGTTGTTCGAACGAGCGGCGTAGATAGCTGCGGTCAGTCCGGAAATCCCTGTACCTGCGATGATGAGTTTGCGATGTTCGGCGACCTCGGCAGTCATATCTCATCGTATTGTCGGCCGGGCTATTAACCCTGCGCTGTTGTGCGCAGTTCGCACAATAGTATTGCCCTAACAATACACAACTGCCGAGGCGGTGTAGCTACTATCGGACCCACTAAACCCGACTTTCGGAGTCCGGCATGTGTTGACAACCCATTATGGCGGTGTAGAAATACGCGTGCCCCACAATACCGTTCGGGAAGACTTGACACTCACGGCGGTGAGAGGATGGGAGTCTCGGCGGTTGCCGAACGGACCCGGCCGCCATGGGGAGACTAATGGTCCCGCCGGACTCATGCCCCAGCATGCCCGCTGATCTCGAAGAGAAGACCGATCGCTACGAGGGGTTACTCGCCGAGGCGCTGGCGGAGGCAGAGATTGCCGTCCCGGCCGACACGCCGCTCGCCGACGCAGCCGACGAGTATCAGGAAATGGCAGCCTCCTACCTCGAGGACGGCCGTCACTTCCGCGACGAGGACGATCTCGTGAACGCACTCGCCTCGTTCTCGTACGGACACGCGTGGCTGGACGCAGGGGCGCGGCTGGGGTTGTTCGACGTGCCCGCAGAGGGACACCTCTTTACCGTCTAGACGCACGCAAGCTGCGTTGGGTGCTTTCCGACCCTGAAACCGTGTTGTCGGGTTTTTACGTTCAGAGAGGGAAGTCGTCAGTATGCCCGGCAGTTACAGCGACAACCGGACTGTCTAACTCGTCGGAGCAGTCTTCTTTGTGATCGCAGTGGCCGGCTCCATCGTGTACGACTGGGAGTTCGGCGGGAGTGCGGACCCGCTGCCGTCAGCGCTCGCCGTCCTCGCAGTCGCCATCGCCATCGCGGTGACGGTGCTCCGAAACCGGTAACAGGCGACGAAGGGAGCCGACGGCACTGCTGCGGTCGGTGCTCGTAGCCTGGCTTGTCGCATCTATCGCAGCGGATAGAGGGGATTCCGTATGCTGCCGGGCACGCGGGACGGAAGATACCGTGCTCGAAAGGATCGGGCGGTCGATACCCGTCCGCGGAACGCCGGTCAGTTCGCGAAGGCTCTCGACCTGGCGCCCACGCAGGTCCGCCATCACCTGATCGTCCTGCAGGACAACGACGTCGATCGATCTCTCCGTCGTTGGGGACACAGCCTGGGCGAGTACGATCCAGGGTCAGGTAGCTTCACCCTTCGGCCCCCCTATTCACCGTTCAGCAGACAGGTCACGGATGGCCGCCTCACGGGCGATAGCGCGGTTGTGCGCCTGTTATGGCCCGTGTTACCACCCACTCCATTCAGCGAAAGGTTTATATGCTTTTCGAGCTTACTATGAGTTAGCAGCACGCCGGTAGATTTTTTACGCTTTCGCCGCCGGCAAGCCACGATTCCCCCATGAGCGACACAACAATCCGAACCACAGAGACAGAACAGACCGGCAACCGAGAGACGACCGAATCCACGACCGAGCGAGAATCGACGAGCGAACAGGTATGTCCCGAGTGCGGTGGGAACCTCGTAACCGACAGCGAACACGGCGAAACCGTGTGCCGCGAGTGCGGCCTGGTCGTCGAAGAAAACGAGATCGACCGCGGGCCGGAGTGGCGCGCGTTCAACAGCAGCGAGAAAGACGAGAAGTCCCGCGTCGGCTCACCGACGACGAACATGATGCACGACAAGGGGCTCTCGACCAACATCGGCTGGCAGGACAAGGACGCGTACGGACGGTCGCTCAGCTCCAGCCAGCGCCAGAAGATGCAGCGACTGCGTACGTGGAACGAGCGGTTCCGCACCCGCAACTCCAAGGAGCGCAACCTCAAGCAGGCCCTCGGCGAGATCGACCGCATGGCCTCGGCACTCGGCCTTCCGGAGACCGTCCGTGAGACCGCGAGCGTCATCTACCGCCGCGCCCTCGACGAGGACCTGCTGCCGGGCCGGTCCATCGAAGGCGTCGCCACCGCGTCCCTGTACGCAGCGGCCCGTCAGTCGGGGAACCCCCGCAGCATCGACGAGATGATCGCCGTCTCCCGCGTCGACGACATGGAGATGACTCGAACCTACCGGTACATCATCCGGGAACTGAACCTGGAGATCAAGCCGGCAGACCCCGAGAGCTACGTCCCTCGGTTCGTGTCGGACCTGGACCTCTCCGACGAAGTCGAACGCGGCGCTCGCGAACTCCTCGAGGACGGCCGTCAGGCTGGCCTGCTCAGCGGGAAGAGCCCCGTCGGGCTCGCCGCCGCAGCCGTCTACGCCGCCGCGTTGCTGGCCAACGAGAAAGTCACCCAGAGCCAGGTCAGCGACGTCGCCTCGATCAGCGAGGTAACCATCCGGAACCGGTACAAGGAGCTCCTGGAAGCGAAACAGGTCTCCGCGTGAACTGTCTCCGGTCCGGATCGTTGGTTGTGAACTGTTGACAAGCTTTTTCTACCTGCCGATTGTGAACAATGCACGCATGAAGGAGGCATACGTCCGACTGCTCTGTCCGGAATGTACGAAAGGGTGGGAGTCGACGCCGAACGATCTCCCGTCGCACAAACGAACGTTTCACTGTCCGAACTGCCACGCGAGTCGCCGCCTCGCCGAGTTCACCCGGACAGACCGAGACCTCGAGACGTTGAAATCCCTTCAGTGATCGGGGACTGAACCCGTTTTTACCCGCTCGTCGGCGAAAGCGCGCCACAGGCTTCACAGCGCAGCAACAACGCGCCCTGTTCGCGCTCGAACTTGGTGTCCGGGAGTCCGCATTCCGGACAGATGACGAACTCCTCGACGTATTCGTCGAGCGCTTCCTGGACGCGGCGTTCGCCGAATTCACCGGTCAGTCGCGCACGACCGCTCTCGTCGATGTGCCCGCTCGTCCCGAGCTCGCTCTGGAGGAACTTCATCACGTGATCGTCTTCGCGACCGAGACGTTTCGTGGTGGACTGGAAGTTCTCGTAGACCGTGACGTTCCCTTCCTGACGGACTTCGGGGTCAGGAACGTCGAACCGATCCGTGCTCCCCTCGATATCGGGGGTGTGTTCCATCGCCCGGTCGAGTTGATCCTCGTAGTCCATACCGGTAACTGAACCGCGCGCGAGACAAAAAACTTTCAACCGCGGGTGCACACTGCCGCCGTCCCGGGCCGGACTGTGTGATTTCACTTATACCGGATACGAAACAACTCGTATGCTATTGGATGAGAAACACGAATCACTTGAAAACCCCATTATTGCCGGCTCTCTGGCAGGGACCCATGTTAACGGGACTCAGAGTAATACTATAACCCTTGAGTGGTTACGCTCGGATGACCATGAAGAAGCAGGAACTCATCCATCTCCACGGCCTGCTTGCACAGGTACAGAACCACTACGAAGAGAAGACAGGCAACACCGTCGAGCACGACGAGTACGCCCGAATCAACGTCCGACCGACGTCGATTCACAAATCCAAGGACGACCACAAGGAAGCCGTCTTCGCGCTGGCCGACGGCATCAATTCCGAGATGACCGAAGAGAAGACCGAACAGGTTCCTGCTGCCGCCGACTAACGGCACTCTTTCGCTGTCTTCCACTCACACTCTTCGAGTTCTCTCTCTTTCTCTCCACCGATCTTTCACACGCCAGCGGTGGCTCTCCGTCGGGCGTGACGAACAGCCCACCGACAGGGGGAAGTTCGCAAAGTCGTGTCGTGAAAACCGGCCAGTCGTTACTTGTCGATCAGTTCCTCGAACTCCGGAAGCACCTCGTCGCCAGCTGACTCCTCGCTGACGGCGTCGTCGTCCGCCGTCTCGGTCGTCGAATCCTCGTTCGCGTCCTCGTCTTCCTCTTCGATCTGTTCGATTTCGAGGACGTCGAGCGGGATGTTTTCGAGGCGCTGGCCGATCTCTTTCCGGGCGATGCGAGCGGCGTGTTCCTCACGTTCGACGTTGAACACGGTCATCTCCAGCTCCAGAGCGACCAGACTCTCGTCGGCTGCGATGAACGCCGGTTCCAACTCTTCCCCGCAGTGTGGGCAGGACCGCTCCCCCATGTTGATCTCGACGTAGTTGAGGTCGGGATTCAGCATCTCGCCCGTTTTCGAGATGGCGATACGGACGGCTTCGTCCGGCGTCTCGACGTCGTACACCGGAACTGCGGCCTCCACGACAACTCTGCAGTTCATGCCCACGGATTGGCTAGCCAGTGGTAAGAAGGTTAGCGTCCGTTCAACCGGTATCGCTAGCCTGTACGGGTTACGGACTGCCTGCTCGCCCGTCTCGAATCGCCCGCCGGCGGTGGCGTCGGCGCAGGTCGACTCGTAACCCCCAAGCCGGTCCATCCCATCCCTCCCCGTGATGGAACAGGGAGTCATCGACGTCGGATCGCTTCCGGGTGGGTTCGACCTCCAGTCGACCGTCGAGAGCGGGCAGTCCTACCTCTGGAGTCGCGAGGACGGAACGACCTACGAAACAGCCGACGCCTACGGGGGCTCGGAGTGGTACTGGACGACCGTCCGCCACCCGGCCCGCGACGACCCAGCAGTCCTCCGCGTCCGGCAAGTCGATGGCCGCCTCGAATGGGAATCACACGTCGACGCAGCGGACCGTCTCCGGCACCGCCTCCGCCTCGACGACGACCTCGGGCAGATCGTCGCCGAGACCCCGGACGACCGACTCCTCCGAGACGCCTACGAGACCTACGGTGGAATGCGTCTCGTTCGGGACCCGCCGTTCCCCACGCTCGTCTCCTTCATCTGTTCTGCACAGATGCGGGTCGCCCGCATCCACCGCATGCAGGAAACGCTCCGTCAGACGTTCGGCCAAGAGATTACCTTCGACGGCAACAGTTACCACGCCTACCCGACGCCGGAGACGCTGGCGGAGACCACGGAGGGAAAGCTCCGAGAGTTAGGGCTCGGTTACCGTGCGCCGTACGTCCAGCGGAGTGCCGAACTCGTCGCCACGGACGAGCTCGACCCGGCGGACGCGCGCGGCCGACCGTACGAGGAGGCCAGATCGTTTCTCACCGGATTCGTCGGCGTCGGAGACAAGGTAGCCGACTGCATCCTGTTATTCTCGCTCGAATACCTCGAAGCCGTGCCCCTTGACACCTGGATTCGAACCACCATCGAGGAGTACTATCCCGAGTGTGACCAGGGGTCGTATGAAGAGACTTCGCGTGCCATCCGAGAGGCCTTCGGCGGGAAATACGCCGGCTACGCACAGACCTACGTGTTCCATTACCTCCGCAACGGCGGGGAGTGACGGATAACCGGGGACGGTTGGGAAGTCACGTACCCTTTTCAGGTGTGGCGATGAAGCGCCACGCATGGCAGATCGCGTCCGCGCACACGTGTTCGTCACCGGGAAAGTCCAGGGCGTGTACTACCGCGCGAACACCAGGGATACCGCCCGTGAACACGGGGTCGACGGCTGGGTCCGCAACCTGGACGACGGTCGCGTCGAGGCCGTCTTCGAGGGGCCAGCGGACGACGTCGAGGCGCTGGTCGAGTGGTGTCACGAGGGGAGTCCGCGAGCCCGCGTCGACGACGTCGACGTCGAGTACCAGGACGACGAGGGAATCGACGGGTTCGAGATCCAGTACTGACCTCCCGCAGGCTTAACGGTCGGCCGGTCGAAGGCTCGCGCATGTTGATCCAGGACCAGGCCGTCCTCGACGAGAACGCCGCGGCGCTGGGGGTGCCGCGGAAACAGCTGATGGAGTCGTCCGGGAACGCCGTGGCGCAGGTCGTGCGCGAGGTCGCCGACCCCGGCAGCGACGTGACGATCGTCGCCGGCCGCGGGAACAACGGCGGCGACGCGTTCGTCACTGCACGGTTTCTCACCGACTACGACGTGCGCGTCCGCCTGCTGGGCCGTCCCGAGACCATCACGACCGACATCGCCCGGGAGAACTGGGAGGCGCTCCAGCGGGCCGAACTCGACGCCCAGGCGGTCCGCGACTCGGCCGACCTCGACGTCGGGGCGCCGGACGTCGTCGTCGACGCGATGCTCGGAACCGGCGTGACGGGGGCGCTCCGTGAACCGGCGGCGACGGCCGCCGAGCGAATCAACGACGCCGACGCGACGGTCGTCGCCGTCGACGTGCCGTCCGGCGTCAACGCGGACACCGGCGAGGCCGCTGGCGTCGCCGTCAACGCCGATCACGTCGTCACGTTCCACGAGACGAAACCCGGTCTGCAGGACGTCGACGCCGAGGTGACGGTCGCAGACATCGGCATCCCCGCGGCCGCCGAGCTGTTCGTCGAACGCGGCGACCTCCTGCGGCTCTCGCGTGACCCGCAGAGCCACAAGGGCGACCACGGCGAAGTCCTGATCGTCGGCGGCGGGCCCTACACCGGTGCGCCGGCACTCGCTGCCCAGTCGGCGTTCCGCGCCGGCGCGGACCTGGTTCGAGTGGCCTGTCCGGCGTCGGTCGCCAGGGAGGTCCAGAGCTTCGAGGAGGGCATCATCATGCGGTCGTTCGCCGGGGAGATGCTCCAGCCCCACCACGTGGACCAGCTCCTCGACCGGGCCGTCGAACACGACGTCGTGGTGTTCGGCCCGGGCCTCGGCAACGCGAACGGGACGCTCGAGGCCGTCGGGGAGTTCCTCGAAGCGTTCGACGGGCGCGCCGTCGTCGACGCAGACGCGCTCCAGGTCGTCCCCGACGTGGACACCGACGCGACGCTGCTCTGTACGCCCCATCAGGGCGAACTCCAGAAGATGGGTGGGGAGACCCACGAGGACTGGCGCGAGCGCGACGACCTCGTCGCGGGGTTCGCCGACGACCTCGGTCACACGCTCCTGGTGAAAGGCGCGTACGACGTCATCTCTGACGGCGAGACGACGCGGGTCAACCGCACGGGGAACCCCGGAATGACCGTCGGCGGCACCGGCGACGTGCTCGCGGGCGTCGCGGGCGCCCTGTTGTGTACACAGGACCCCGTCGACGCGGGCGCGATCGCTGCGTACGCCAACGGTCGCGCTGGCGACCTCGTCGTCGAAGACAGGGGGTTCGGCCTCACGGCCGCGGACCTCCTGAACGCCATCCCGACCGCGCTCTGGGGTGACAGCGATGGGTGACGACGAGGGACCTGACGGGACGAGCGACGACCTGACCCACACCGACGAGTCCGGAAACGTCCAGATGGTCGACGTCGGAGACAAACCCGACACGGCCCGTCGCGCCGAGGCCCGCGGGGAGATCCACCTCCAGGAATCGACCATCGAGGCGATCCGCGAGGACGGCATCGAGAAGGGCGACGTGCTGGCGACGGCCCGCGTCGGGGCGGTCCAGGCCGTCAAGCACACCTGGGAGACGATTCCGATGTGTCACCAGATTCCGATCACGAACGTCGACACCGACTTCGAACTCGACGACGACCACGTCACGCTGACCGTCGCCGTCGAGACCACCGGCAAGACCGGCTGCGAGATGGAAGCGCTCGAGGGCGTCACGACGGGGCTCAACGTGGTCTGGGACATGGTGAAAGCAGCGGAAAAAGACGCCGACGGCCAGTATCCGGACACGGCGATCCGCAACGTGCGCGTCGTCCAGAAGCAAAAACTGGCGCTTGAGTGACGGGGAACCGTAACCGGTTTCGGGTACGCGGTGTCGGAACCACGAAGCATAAGTTTTCGAGACGCTATGATTTCGGTATGCGACACATTGGACTGAAAGTCCGCATGGCGATCGTCGGATCGCTGTTGTTCCTCTTCTACGCCGTCGCCGCCCTCGTCGCGATGGCTGCGTTCGGAACCGGCGTCCTCCCGCTCGTCCTGATCGGGAGCGTCGTCCTCGTCGGGTTCCAGTACAAAGTCGGTAAATGGGCAGCCCTCCGTAGCGTCGGTGCCGAAGACATGCCGGAAGACCGGTTCCAAGACGTCCACCGGTCCGTCGAGCGTATGTCCGAGGAGATGGGCATCGACAAACCGCGACTGATGGTCGCCCGGATGGGCGTTCCCAACGCCTTCGCCGTCGGTCGGAAAGGCGCCGGGACCGTCGTCGTCTCCGAGGAACTGATGCAGTTGCTCGACAGAGACGAACTCGACGGCGTCCTCGCCCACGAGCTCGCTCACATCGCCAACCGCGACGTGGTGATGATGGTGCTCGGCCAGGGAATCGCCTCGATCGTCGCGATCGTCGCTCAGTACGTCGTCCTGCTGACCGGCGACAACGACATCGCGGACTTCATCCTGGCCATCGTCGTCGGCCAGATCGTCCAGATGTTCGTGATGATCTTCGTGCTGGCCATCTCGCGGTACCGCGAGTACGTCGCCGACGCCGACGCCCGTCGGACCATCGGCAACGGCGACCCGCTGGCCCGCGCACTCGAAAAAATCTCGCAGGGCAACCAGCGCGCCCGCGATTCGGCCGTCGACGAACAGGTCAACGCCCTCTGTATCTTCGGACAGGACATGGGCATCGCCAAACTGTTCTCGACGCACCCCCCGACAGAGAAGCGCATCGAACGCCTGCGTAACTGATGGCGCTTCGCGAACTGCTCGCGGCCGTCCTGAGCGTGGGTCTCGGGGTGTTTTTCGTCGCGTACCCACAGGCGATCATCCAGATTCACACGGCGGGCCGATACCCTGACGGCCGTCACGGTGAGTACGGCACCGACGGCGACCCGCCACGAAAGTGGCAACTGGTCGTCCGAGGGATCGGGGTACTCGCAATAGTGGTCGGCCTGTGGATCGCTGCACAGCAGTACGTCCGCTAACTGGCGGAAAACGGGCAGCGACTACGCTGATTCTGCCGGAACCAACTCGCCTGCTTTCGACCGGGACCGTTCGACCACGGCCGGCCGGGCCTCGAACTCGATGACGACCTCGTCGCCGTAGTCGACAGTTTCGACGTGGCCGTGGTCGTGAATCCAGGAGACGAGGCTCATCGTGTCGTCGGTCATCGGCAAGACGAGTCGCTCGCGTTCGAGCGCCGGGAGTTCGCGGTCGATCCGCGAACAGAGGTCCTCGACGTTAGCGCCGCTTTTCGCGCTGACGGCGACCGGGTTCGGCGCCAGCGCCGACAGCGCTTCGCGCTTCTCACGGAGTTCCTCGTCGCTGACCGTGTCGATCTTGTTCAACACGGTGACGATGGGCGCTTCGTTGCGCTCGTAGAGCGTGTCGTGACAGGTGACCAGTTTCTCGCGAATCTCCTGGATCGGTTCGCTCACGTCCACGACGAGCAGGACCAGATCGGCACGGTACACCGCGTCGAGCGTGGACTTGAACGACTCGACCAGCCAGTGCGGGAGGTCCGTGATGAACCCGACGGTGTCGGTCACGAGCACGTCGCGACGCTCCATCTCGGCGCGGCGCGTCGTCGTCCCGAGCGTGGTGAACAGTCGGTCCTCGCTCTCGGCGGTCGGATCGAGGTCCGGATGGAGTTCCTCGTTGGCGTCGACGTCCAGGTCCTCGGCGAGTCGGCGCAGGAGCGTCGACTTCCCGGCGTTCGTATAGCCCGCCAGCGCCACGAGATCGAAGCCGGACTCGCGGCGCTGTTCGCGGCGGTGTTGCTCGGTCTGCTCGATGTTCGCGAGCTCGTCCCGGATGTTCGAGATCTGTTTTTTGATGTCCTGCTCGCGCGATTCGTCGTACTCACCGAGCCCCATGAACCCCGGCCGTTCGTCGCGCTTGGCGAGACTCGCCTTGGCTTCGGCCCGCGGGAGTTCGTACCGGAGTTCGGCGAGTTCGACCTGGAGCTGTGCCTTCCGGGTCTGGGCACGCTGGCCGAAGATCTCCAGGATGAGCCGGAACCGATCGATGATCCGCGTGTCCTCGGGAAGCTTGTTGCCGAGGTTGTACGTCTGGTACGGACCGAGCTGGTTGTCGAAAATGACCACCGTGGCGTCCGTCGCAGCGACCGTCGCTGCGAGCGTCTCCGCCTTCCCCTCGCCGATGTGGTGCGCCGGGTCCTCTGTCCGGGTCTGTGTCACCTCACCCGCCATCTCGTACCCGGCCGCCCGTGCCAGGTCGCGAACCTCCTCGGTGTCGGGCGTGCCCGAGTCCACCCGCTTTGCGATGACCGCTCGCTCAGTCTGGGGTTGTGTCTCCGTCACTTAGTCCGTGATAAGACGCGGACCTATTTAAAGACAGGGACGGCCGCCGTCCTGCGATTCCCGCGGGACTGGTAGGGAAGCAGCAACTGAACGACCAGCATCGGCATGGAGACCCAACAGACCAGCGATGAGTACCTGGGACGGCCCGGAACCGCCCGGAACAGCCGTCAGACGGGCGGCAGACGGGCACAAAAGCCTTAACGCAGCGTCATCAGATGTCTGATGTGACATGGTCGATATAACACCGCAGCAGATCGGGCTCGAAGTCGGCGGTGGCGCGGTGGTCGGCGCGGTCATCGGCTTTGCAGCCAAGAAGATCGCCAAGATCATCGCGATCATCGTCGGTCTCGAGCTCGCGCTGTTCAAGTTCCTCGAAACGAAGGGGATTCTGATCGTCGACTGGGGTGCGATCACCGGAGCCGCCAGCGAGAGCGCAGATACGGCCGCCAAGGCGCCCGGCTGGATCATGAGTCTCCTGGCGGCACTGCCGGTCAGCGCCGGGTTCACCGGCGGCTTCCTGGTCGGCTTCAAAAAAGGATAACGCGGCGATTCGAGTGACTGTTTCTACGGCGTCTGTCGGCTGCCCGGTTGCGGGAAGCGCTGCGTGACGTTCTGCCCTCTATCGGTCTGTGTCGGCGCTTGTTTTGCGGTCTTGCTCCCGGTGACGAGGAACTCGATCGCGTGTCCGATCAGCACCTCGTTGTCCGCGGTCGCGTAGTTTGACGGACTCAGGAACGTCGCGTCACCGATGACGGTGGCGTTCCCGCTCCGCGCTGCGACGCCGTACTGCTCGTTCGCGCGGGTCGTCGAGAGACGCGTGCGGTTCGTCGCAGTCAGTAACACCTCGGCGGACGACCCGTTCGCTGCGACCGGCGTCGCGCGCTGGAACACGGCCCGCTCGACGCCCTCGATCGACTGCGACTCGTTCGGAGGCGTCGCGTACACGTGCTGGAAGTTGTTCGCGTTCTCGTGCATGTTGTACAGGTAGCCAGTGCCGACAGCCACGTCGAACTGGGAAGCGATCGACGTGAGTTCAGTCGAGACCTGCGTGACGCTGATCCCGCTCATGAGCCCCCCGGAGACCTCGGTCCGCGATGGTTCGGCCAGCATGAGGACCCGGCCCCCTCGATTGGCGAAATCGGTGACGCCCTTGACCTCGCCGGACGCGAAGGGTTTCTGCGGGGCGATGACGACCAGCGCGTCAGCACCGCGGAGCGAGCGGTTGATTCCCTTCGACTGGAACTGCTGTTGTTTCCCGGAGCCGTGGAAGCGGACCTCGTGGCCCGCCTCGACCAGTGACCGAACGAACGGCTGGATCTGGGCGCGCGTGAAGCCGTTCGCGTGCGATCGATCGATGACGACGACCTTCGACTCGGCCCCGGCGTCGACGGTGACGTTCCCCGTCTGGTCCGGAACGTCGACGAGATGAGAACTCGGCTCCAAGATGCTCGCGTTGGTCGCCGTGCGACCCTGTGACCCCGAGGTCGATGCGAGCAGCGGCGCGACGGCTCCGAGAAGGACGATCACCGTGACGATGGCAACGAACACGCCAGCGAGTCGGGACTTACTCATCGGTGATCACCTCCCGGCCCTCGACGCTACCGTAGAGCGCGAGATACCGGTAGGTCTCGACGCCGCGGTAGCCGAACGGCTCTTCCTCGACGACGACCGTCGTGTTGCCGTCGGTTCGGGCCTGTCCGAACAGCGAGAGGCTCTGTTGCTGCGGCGGTTCCTTTTCGACGACCGCGTAGTCGTCGAGATCCGCGCGGGCGGCCGCGTGCGCGACGGCCGTGTCCAGATCGCCGATCCGGTCGGCGATCCCGTTCTCGACGGCGCGCGAACCGATGTACACCTTGGCGTAGGAGACTTCCTCGCGGGTCAGTTCCAGGTTCTTCCCACGTTCAGCCATCACCGTTCCGACGAACTCGCTCCTGAGGGTCTCGGTCTGTGCGAGCGCTTCCGCTTTGGTGAACCCGGTCCCCTTGTCGGGACCGGACGTGATCGCGCCGGCCGAACCGGCGCCGCTCGGTACCGTGGCGATGACGCCGACGCTGCCCACCATCGAACCCGGCGTGACGTAGATCCGGTCTGCCGGCAGCATCCCGAAGTAGCCGCCGGACGCACCGATCCCCTCGACGCTGGCGACGACCGGCATCTGCGCGGCTGTTCGGTTGACCGCCAGGTAGAGCGACTCACTGGCGGCGACCGACCCACCCGGGCTGTTGACCGTGAGAACGACTGCCTCGATCGATCCGTTCTGTCGTGCTTCGCGGAGGTCCTCGCGGACCCGATCCACCGAACTGGTCGTGATCGGTCCCTCGACGGAGACGACCGCGACCGAATCCGGCGAACTCTGGCTCAGAGCACGGGTGAGACCCGCAGCGTACGGAGCCACGACCGCACCGACCAGGACGGCGACGACCGCGACGACCACGTACTTCCACGCGGCCGACCCGGTCGACCCACTGTTTCGTGACATGTTGCAGGCCCATCCTCACGGTGACAGCGTAGAATAGTTTTCAAACAGGCAACTGGTTGCGAGAAATTTCTCCTACCCGGAGTGGAGCAGACCACAGAGAGGAGCGCCGACTCACCGCGTCGAGAGTTCGTCCTCGTCGGAGATGATGCGCGTCTCGGCTTCCCCGCTGGTGTGTTCGTTGACGAGGTCGTAGAACTCGTTTTGCATGCCGGCGGGGAACCGAATGACGCCCACCCAGGAGCCGTCTCCCTGCCACTCTTCGCGTTCCAGGTCGCCGAACTGCCGGATGCGCGACTGGGCTTTCCCGGCGTAGTCCGGCGGGACCTGGACGGCGACGGTGATCTCGTCGAACCGAATCGGAATGATCGGTCGCAGGTCGTCCAGGGCGTCGTCCACCTGGTTCTCGACCGGTTCCATCGGATCGACTTTGAACCCCGCCTCCTCCAGGGCCGACTCGATGCGGTCCGGCGGGTGTGGCGCGTCGTCCATCTGCGGGTTGACCGCGTTGCGAGTGATGTGGTTGACGAGCTGCTTGTGCTTCTGTTCCTGCATCTCGCGGCGCTGCTCGGCCGTGATCTGGATCTCACCCTCCTTGATGACTTCCGGGATGATCTCCATCGGATCGGTCGTCTCGAACACCTCTTCGAGGGCGGTCTCCGCAGGACGGTCTCCCCGGGACGCGTCTTCGAACACGTCCTCAGCGGCGATGACGTCCTCCAGGTCGTCGTCGAACTCCCCGCGTTTGATCGCGAGCGCTGCGTCCGGATCGACCAACACCTCGAATCGTTCCCCGTGAGACTCCAATCGGGCCGTCACTGCCTCGTCAAGCGATATCATAGATGAGGGTTACACCGGGACGCATATAAGGTGTTTCCCGGCCGAACCGTTCGTCCCCGCCCTGTCCGGGGGATAGCAGCCGCTGGGAAGGCGGGACGAAGAAAGGAAGAGTGCAGGTTACTCCTCGTCGTCGGTCTCGTCGGCTTCGTCCGGGTCGTCGTCCTCGGACGCGAGTAGATCGAGGTCGACCAGGTACTCTTCGACTTCCTCGTCGGTGAGCATGCGGAACTGCTCGGTCTCGACGTCGACGGTCGCGAGGCCGACGCCTTCTGGCCGCAGTCCGCTCTCGTTGACCGATCCCAGCGAGCGAAGCGCCAGTCCCACGGCCCCGTCGAGATCGATGTCCTCGTGGTAGTGTTCTTCGAGGTACTCCCGGATGTCGCCCCGGTCGGCACCGACGGCGAGCGCCTTCCACTCGTAGGGGGTTCCGGACGGATCGGTCTCGAACAGGCGCGGTTCGCCGTGCTTGTTGATGCCGCCGATGATGAGCGCGACGCCGAACGGGCGCGCACCGCCGACCTGGGTGTACTGCTGGATGTGATCGGTGATCTCCTTGGTCAGCGACTCGACGTCGATCGGCTCCTCGTAGCGTAGCTGGTTGACCTGTGCGCGTCGCCGGGCGAAGTCGATGAGCTGGCGGGCGTCGGCGACGTGGCCGGCACTGGCGATGCCGACGTGGTCGTCGGCCTTGTGGATCTTCTCGACGCTCGACCGCTCCATCAGCGGCGACCGGATGCGCTTGTCTACCGCGAGGACGACACCGTCTTCGGCGCGGATGCCGATCGAGGCGGTGCCGCGCTTGACGGCCTCCCGGGCGTACTCGACCTGATAGAGGCGACCGTCCGGGGAGAAGATGGTGATCCCCCGGTCGTAGGCCTGCTGTTGTGATTGTCCCTGCATAGTTACTCGAAATCGAGTGTCGTCGCCCCCGCGAACGCCGAGTCGACCTGCACGTCGTAGCGTCCGTCCCGAACGACGGCAGTCCGCTCGTCGCCCTCGAAGGTGACTGTTCTCTCGTCGGTGCTTTCCGGGTCGGCTCCTATATACTTTTCCTCACAGGCACGTACTGTCCCGCTCACGCCCCGCACTCTCACGCCCAGCTCCTGCCCGTCGATCTCGTGGAGACAGGCCACCGCCGCTCGCGCCCGGTCCTCCTCGCCCCGTCGGGTCCGGACGATGGCGTAGCCGGCCCCGTCGCTGAGCGCGAATCGGATCACTGTCAGGTCCAGATCCGCACTCACCGCGTCCCCGAAGAGGTTCTGGGCGGCGTACCACAGATGGCGCTGGAACTCACCCCGACGGAGCGTCACGTCGGGCCAGCTCTCGATGGCGACCGCGAGATACCGCCAGCGCGGCCGCAGGTGTTTCGGGAGGTGCTTCATCGCTCCTCGTCGGAATTGGCGCCGGGCGCCCGCTCGGCGACGAGCACGCCCACCTGATCGTGGATCCGTTCGACGGCCGTCAGGGCGAACCCGGCGTCAGTCAGTGCGTCGGCCAGCACGCCCACCGTCGACGGATCGTCGACCTCGGGCGTGTAGAACGGTTCGTCCGGATCGGGCTCGCCGAAGAACATCACGTCGCCGAGGACGAATCGCCGCGGTTCCAGCGCCGCGATGACGTCGATCGCCTCGCGCTTTTCGTCGGCACTCAGGTGGTGCATGGCGAAGTTCGAGACGACGACGTCGACGTCGGCGTCGTCGGGCAGGTTCGGGTCGCGGAACCGACCCTCGCCGAATTCGACGTTGTCGAGGTCCTGGTCGGCCGCTTTCCCGCGCGCCTGGTCGAGCATCCCCTCGCTGATGTCGCGGCCGATGACACGCCCGGCGTCGGGGGCCAGGGCGAGGGCGATCGCCCCGGTTCCGGTCCCCAGGTCGAGCACCACGTCGTCGGGACCGGGCGCTGCGTGGTCGACGACCAGGCCAGCACAGGCTCGGTACTCCTCGGTCTGGTCCTCGTCGTAGTCGGCAGCGACCTCGTCGAAGCGAGCGGCGTGTTCGTCCAGGCTCCGTTTCATACCCTGTTGCTGGGCTGCCACCCCAATGAAAGACTCGGAACCACGGGCCAGCCGGGGTGCGAAACACCCCCAAAGTCAAATACGTACCCACACCAGACAGGAGTATGCAACGGCAGGCACAGGGGGCGACGATCGCGGTCAGTGGGCTTCTCTTGGCGGGCGTACAGCTGGTCCACGCGACCAGTCGGACACAGACGACGGTCGGATTCCTGATCGACGGGGTCCCGTTCGTCCTGATGGCCCTGGCCATCACGTACGCAGGGTACTGGGTCCTGCGAGGGACGGACGACGAGCACACGACCATCGTGGGTGCGTGGGCGCTGGGCGGCGCCGTGGGATTCGCCGCGATCTCCGCGCTCTTGCTGACGAGCATGAATGTCGCGCTCGACACCTTTCCGGTGTTCGAGTCCGCGCCCGCGATCGCAATCGACAGCATCACCGTCGGTATCCTCGCCGGCGTCCTCGTCGGCGTCTACGACGCGCGAAGCAGAACGCGCCTGGCGGAACTGGAACGCCAGCGCGACCGCATCGAAGGGTTCGCGAACCGCGCGGCGGACATGAACAACTACGGCCGGGCGCTCAACGAGTGTGCCACCGTCGAGGAAGTGTCCGCGCTCTGCATCGAGGCCGTCGCGACCCTCGTCGACATCACCGACACCGCGTTCGTCGAACGCCGGGGCGAGATGGCGACGATCGTCGACGCCACCATCGTCGGCGTCCCGGACGAGACCATCGCCGAGATGGCGATGCGTGGCCGAGACGCCGAGCTCGCGACCGTGGTGACCCACACCGAGGACGTGCCGGCAACCCTCGACGGCGTCGAGTCACTGCTGACGATCCGCGTCGCCGAAACGGAACACAGCCAGATCACCATCGTCGCGCTCAACCGCGGCAGCCAGGAGATCACGGACGAGACGAAAGCCCTCCTGGAGATGCTCGTTTCCCACGCTGGGACGGCCCTGGAGAACATCTACAGCCCCAGCCACCGGGTCGGCGACGGGAACGAACAGATCGACATCGAATTCGAGGCCGGGCGAGAGAAGTAACAGCCGCTCGTTAGTCGCCGCTCCGGTCGTCCCGCTCTTCGTGCTCGCCGTGTTCGCCGCGCCAGACCCCCGGTTCGACGAAGGCGTCGGACTGTCGGTCGCGGTTGCGGTCGGCCAGTCGCCCCCACTCCGCGAGCCCCTCGTCGATCTGCTCGGCGGTGAATCCGATGGCCTCGCCGATAGCCCGGAGTTCACGCGGCGCTCGCAAGTGCAGATGCGAGCGCGGGTCCACGCTGACGACGTACGGAACGTCGAAAGCAACGACGAGTTCTCGCAGTTTGCGGAGGTCCTGGACGGCCTGGACACGGCGACCGCCCTCGACGCGGAGGACGCGCCGGAGCGAGAACTCGATTCGGACGCCGTTGCGCGCCGCTTCCTTCGCGAGGACGTGATTGAAGTCGCCGCCGTCCATCGGGTGGGCGAGGACGTCGACCGCCGCCTGTTCGACGGCGAATCGGTTGATCCGCTCGCTGCCGCCGTGGACGCAGACCAGGTCTTTCTCCGCCCGGTAGTTGCCGACGTAGCCGCTCGCTCGCGACGGGTCCTCGGCGCGCACCTCGACGGCGTCCACGATGTCGAGGTCGAAGGCGTCGCGGACGCGGTCGAGGTCGGCGTCGTGGCGACTGTCGCCGTGGTTGCGAACGACGAGTCCCGAAAAGCCGTACTCGCTGGCGGTTCGGGCCAGCCGTGAGACTGTGCTCGTCCCGTCCGGCCGCGCGTGAACCGCCTCGTACATACCTCATCGGTGCCCGCGGCCGCCTCTTTGGCGTTTCGAATGGCCCGCGACGACTCAGTCGCCGTCCGAGTCGTCGCTCGCCTCGTCTTCGTCGGCGATGAACTCTTCGAGCGCCTCGCGGGCGTTCTCGACGGCGGCCTCTTTGGTCGCGGGGTAGGCTTCGACCTTGGCGCGGACGGTAAGTCCCTCACCGAGGCGGACGTCGCCGTTGAAGGCGGCCTGTTTGTCGAGGCGAAGAAAGAGCGAGCAGTTCTCGTCGACCCGGTCGTCGAGTTCGGCGGCGAGTTGACTCGCGGTGTCGAGGTCGCTCAGGCGGTCGAGGACGTGGCGCATCTCGTCGGCGCGCTCGACGCGGGTCGAGAGGACGACGATCCGATCGCCGTGGTGGCCTTCAGACGTGGCTCGCTGGATCTCGAAGTCCTCGGGGAGAAACGTGCGCAGTGCCCCTTCGACGCGCTTCTCGTCCTCGGTGGCATAGCAGAACGTGCGGAGGTCGATGTAGTGGAAGGGGACTGACGGCATCTGCGTGCGTTACTCCTCGTTGTCTTCGTCGTCGCCCTCGGCGGCTTCGAGTTGGTCTTCGGAGAGACCGGCTTCCTGGCCGTCCTCGAAGTTGACGATGTAGTTCTCGTCGCCGAACATCGTCTCCACCACCTGCGTGATGGTGCCTTCCTCGCCGTCGTACTCGCTGTGCTCGTCGTGCAGAATGACGCGGTCGTCTTCCTCGAAACTCATACCACCTTGGTACCCCACGATTGCCTAAAAAGGGACTGATTCGCGGCGCGAGCGGTCTTCAGTCGTCGAGCGGTCAGCGAGTACGCGTCCAGTCCTCGTCGACGTCGACGATGCTGTCGAATATCGGCGCCAACTGCGCGATCTCGGTCTCGTCGTGGGCAGCGGGGTCCAGGTGGAAGTGAGCGGACGCGCCCACGTCCGCGAGCGTTCCCGTGAGCGTGTGGAGAAAGCGGAACACGCGCTCGAACTCCGCGTACTGCAACAGGATCGACAGCGAGTCGAAACACAGCGCCAGCCCTGTCTCCCGGTCGTCCCATTCGGAGAGAACCTGGTTGAGCGCCATGCCGAGGCCCGTGAGGTCTGCCGCGTCCGTCAGCGCCTCGACGAAGTAGTCGCCGTCCGGTTCGGGACCGCGTTGCCCGACCACGCCGCCGGACCCGACGGCGATGACGGCCGATTCAACGGGGTGTTCGTGGCAGTGGCGTTCGATGCGTCTGTAGCGCTCGACGGCCGACTCCATGTAGAGCACGTGGACCACCCGCGTCGCCCCGAATCGGTGTCGCGAGAGCGCCTCGAGACAGGCCTCACGCTCAGTGCCCCCGATCGAGGGCGCGAGTATCAGCACGGTTCCCTCCGCGGGGACAGTCGGTGCGTCGCCATCCCTCGTTGGTTTGCTGGTGCCGCTCATCGAGACCGCCCGTCCCGAACGGACACCGAGACTGGTCGTCGATCCTGCCGTCGCGATACCCCCATCATCGTGACAGTTACTCACTGCCCCACCCACATAATTTCACGTCAGACGGGCGTCTGCCGTCCGATTTGGCAGTTCGTTAGCACCAGTCACCGTGTCGAAGACTTATTGCAGATACGACGCATACATTCGTTCATGATCATCTATACGCCTTTCCTTCCCGGCTCTCGGGACCGGTCGCAGACTGCCAGTTCCACGTCGCGGCCACGATGACTGCCGTCGACAACCTCTGGTACATGGCCGACGAGGCGGACCAGCAGGCCGAGCGCACGTATCACCAGCTCTCGGGCCGGTACACGACGTATCTCGAGTACGAGCGGTCACAGATCGTCTCGCGGTCGCGCTTCCGGACGCTCGCCGAACGCATCCGCGAAAACGGGTTGCCGTACGGTGCACACACGCTGGTGTACCAGCCGTCCGGCGAGCTGTTGCTGGTCCGCCACGAAGGGGTCGACAAGTGGGTCGTCCCCGGCGGGGAGGTACACAGCGACGAATCGCTCATGGAGGGCGCCCGCCGCGAGCTCAGGGAAGAAGCAGGCATCGAAGTCGAGTACGACGGACTCGCGATCCTGGCGCGCGTCTCGTTCCACGGTGACGGTCACAACACGTGGGGCGTCCTCCCGGTGTTCGAAGGACGCGCCGAGACGACAGACCTGGAAGTGTGCGACCCGGACGACGAGATTTCAGAGGCTCGCTGGTTCGAGGACCTCCCCGAGGACACTCGCGATCGCGACGAACTCCGCGAGTGGCGGCGACGACGCTTCTCGTCGAGTTGAGCGCGACCGGTGTCCAATTCAGGCGCCGAACTCTTTGCCCTCGCGCGCGTCGGCGTTCATCCGCCGGAGCGTCGCACGGGCGTTGCTCGCGTCGTATCCGAACAGCACCGTCTCGGCGTACTCCCCGACGACCTCGGCCGCGTCGATCAGGTTGTCGATGTCGACGTCCACCGCGTAGAGTTCGATGCTGAACGGGTCGTCCAGCGCTGACTGGAACCCCTTGGCCAGGATTTCGAGCCAGTAGGTCGTCGAGTACGCCATGTCGTACAGCGGGACGACGAACTCGTCGACGGACTCCGAGAGCGCGTCGACGTCCAGGCCAGCGCGCTCGTAGACGTGGCCGGGGTACGGGTCCGGATACAGCGTCAGGTAGAGTTTGCCGGGCACGCGCTCGCGAGCCTCGCGAACGAACTCGGTGATGACGTGGGCGCGCCATTCCTGCCAGTCCTCGAAGTCGCTCTCGGCGAATCGCTCCTCGCAGCGGTCGCAGTGGCAGTACTCTTCGCGGGGGAATCCCACGTCGTCGAGTCGGACGTCCTCGGTCACCTCGGCGACGTCTTCGATGATCTCGAGCAGACCCTCGCGGTACCCCTCGTGATTGGGACAGACGTACGCCCAGTCGAAGTAGCGCCGCTCTCGGGTCGCGAGATCGCCCTCGTCGCTGACCGGAATGAGGTCGGGATTGGCTCCGGCAGCCGCGTTGTCACCGAAACAGGAGATCATGCTGATTCCCTCGGCCACCGGTTCGGCCGCCCGCCCGGTGACGTCTTTGACCTCGTAGAACGACCGCTCGAACTCCGGCCAGGCCAACTCCTCCTCGTTGCGCGTGACGACGCCGTACATGTACCGCGGGGTACGCGGGCAGGACGAAAAGGCATTGGGAAAGAACCCCACTGATTGACGAGCGATACCGGGAGGCCCCGATTACCGTTTGAGCGCCAGGCGGTAAACGAGGACGATAGCGACCAGGGCGGCGGCGAGTTTGATCTTCTTCGACATTGCGTCCCAAAAATCGGGCCGTCAGGCTATAATTGTTCCGGGGCGTCAACTTTTGCTGGCCGACTGTGTTCGGTTTGACGACAGGTTTCGAGGCTGGAAACGGCCACAGTTATTATTTGAGTCACAATTTCTTTCTCTCTTGGACGTGCCCCAAGCAGCGACCGTTCTCGTCGTGGCCAGTTCGCGCCTCCGAGAGTTGGCCGACGAGATCGACGGCACCGCGGCCGCCGAGGCAGACGTAGTCGCCACGAAACGAGCGGCACAGGAGCGCCTTGCCGCCGATTCGACGATCGACTGCGTGGTCGCTGCCCAGGAGCTGCCGGACGGAGCGGGACTCGACCTCTTGGCGCAGGTTCGAGAGACGGATCCGAGTCTCCCGTTCGTGCTGCTCGCCACGGACGGGTCCGAGCGACTCGCGAGCGACGCGTTCGCCGCGGACGCCGACGATTACGTCCCGGTCGACCCAGCGGCGCCGGCGGTCGAGGAGATCGTGACTCGGATCGATGGGATCCTCGAAGCCGACAGAGAGACCCGGCGGAGTCGCCAGCAACTCGAGACGATCGTCGAAACGGTCCCCGAAGGGGTGTTCGTCTTCGACGAGGACGCGCGAATCGTCGGGGGGAACGAAACCGGGGCCGAGATGATCGGGTACGACTGCAAGGCCGACGTGATCGGAACGTCGATCCCGGATCTCGTCGCGGACGGCGTCTTCCACGAAGAAGTCGTCGAGGCGTACCTCGACGAATTGCCCGAACTGTTGTCTCCGGAGACAGACAAGGAGACGACTACCTTCGAGTTCAGGGCGTTCCCGGGAACCGACGACGAACGCGTGTTCGAGGTGCGTACCACGCTGCGACCCGCCGACGGGGAGTATCGCGGTGCGATCGGCGTCATCCGGGACGTCACGGAGCGAGAGCGGCGACGCGAGGAACTCGAACAGTACGAAACGATCATCAACGCCATCCCCGACCCCGTCTACGCGACCGACGCTGACGGGCTGTTCGAGTTCGTCAACGACGCGATGGAGGACCTGGTCGGGTACGAGTTCCCCGATCCACAGGACAAGGGCGTGTACCTCGGGATGACCGAACGCGATCTGGAGAAGTCCCGCGAGTTAATTCGGGAACTCCTCTCTCCCGACACCCCCAGAGAGAAGGGTATGGTGGAGATGGACGTCATCACGCGAGACGGCCACTCCATCCCCGTCGAAAACCACATGGCACTGTTGCCGTACGACGAGGGGTACCGGGGAACGGCGGGCGTACTTCGCGACATCAGCGAGCAAAAGCGACGGAAACGACGGCTCGACGTCCTCGATACCGTCCTGCGGCACAACCTCCGCAACGACATGAACGTCATCATCGGCTACGCCGAACTGCTCGCCGATCGGCTGGACGACCGGGAACTCCTGTCCGCAGTCGAGCGCATCAGACGGAAGGCCAGAGACCTGATCCGGATCGGCGACGAGATCCGAACGTTGCAGAACACCATCGAGCGCGAGGAGAGCGACCGGGAGCGCTCGACGATCGACGCAGCACCGATCATCGACCGCGTCGTCGAACGGTATCAGGCGGACGCGCCACAGGCCACGCTCCGCGCGGAACACCCGGAGGAGCTGCGCGTGACTGGTGATAGCACGCTCCAGCGAGCGCTCGCCGACCTGATCGAGAACGCCCTGGAACACAGCGACAGGCCGGACCCGACGGTCACGGTGTCGGTCGAGACGGACTGTGCCCCGCCGCGGTCGGCTGCGAGCGACGACGCGGAGGCGGCAGACTGGGTCGCCATCCGCGTCGCGGACGACGGTCCGGGGATACCGGACTACGAACGACGGCTCATCAACGGTGACGAGGATATCACGCCCCTCAAACACGGGAGCGGACTGGGTCTGTGGGTCGTCTCCTGGATCACCGAGTCGTTCGGCGGCGACGTGACCATCGAGAGCAATCAGCCTCGCGGCTCGATCGTCACCCTTCGGCTCGTACACGGCGACCCGCCGGAGTGAGCGGCGTCATTGCCGACGGGCTGTGCGGCGAAAAATCGTCGCGGCTTACTCGACCTGGATGTGGTCGGCGATGTTCTCGCGAATGATGGTGTCACAGTACGCACACCGGACGCCCTCGTCGAGCACGTCGAAGTGCGAATCGACCGGTTCGTCTTTCGTCGTGATGCAGTTGCGGTTGGGACACTCCAGCACGCCGATGACCTGCTCCGGTCGTTCGACGCGATGCTTCTCGATCACGTCGTAGTCGCGGACGATGTTGATGGTCGCCGCGGGTGCGATCAGCGAGAGGACGTCGACTTCGTTCTGGCTCAGTTCGCGGCCTTCGACCTTGACGATGTCCTTCCGGCCGAGCCGGTCGCTCGGGACGTTCATTCCGACGCTGACTTCCTCGCCGCGGGAGCCGTCGATCCCGAGGATCGCGAGGACGTTCAGCGCCTGCCCGCCGGTGATGTGGTCGATGACGGTACCCTGTGTGATCTTGCTGACGCGGAGTTCTTCGGTGTCGCTCATGCGTTCTCCTCCAGAATCAGATCGAGCAGTGCCATCCGGACCGGCACGCCGTTGTGCGCCTGCTGGAAGTAGTGGGCGTGGCTCGTCTCGTCGATCTCGGGCGCGATCTCGTCGACCCGCGGGAGCGGGTGCATCACGACCAGGTCGTCGTCGGCGGCTTCGAGCGTCTCCGCGTCGATCTGGTACTCGCCGGCGATCTCGCGGTACTCGTTCTCGTCCGGGAACCGCTCGCGCTGGATGCGCGTCACGTAGAGCACGTCGAGGCTCGGCAACACCTCGTCGAGTTCCGTGTGTTCGCGCATCGACGCGCCCGTTTCGTGGAGGTCGTAGCGGACGCTCCGCGGGAGCTGGAGGCTCTCGGGACTGATGAAGTGCTGCGTGGCGTCGAACGTCGTCAGGGCGTGCGCCAGCGAGTGGACCGTCCGGCCGTACTTCAGGTCGCCCATGATGCCGACCGTGAGGTCGTCGAATCCGGCCGACTCCCGGATGGTGTAGAGGTCGAGCAGCGTTTGCGTCGGGTGCTGACCCGCGCCGTCGCCGGCGTTGATGAGCGGGACGTCGACGAAGTCGCTGGCCATCTTGGCCGAGCCTTCGAGGGGGTGGCGCATCACGAGGGCGTCGGCGTACCCTTCGACGACGCGGACGGTGTCGGCGAGGCTCTCGCCTTTCTTGACGCTGGACTGATCGACCGGACCCATGTCGACGATGTCGCCGCCGAGGCGCTTCATGGCCGCGGTGAAGCTCATCTTCGTGCGCGTGCTCGGCTCGAAGAAGAGCGTCGCGAGGAGTTTCCCGGCGTGACGGTCGGCCACGGCCGAGGGGTCCTCGGCGATGTCGGCAGCGCGGTCCAGTACGGACTCGATGTCCTCCCTGGAGAGCTGTTTGGCGCTGATGATGTGGTCGTGCCGCATTAGCCGGTACCGCGAGGCGAACACCCTTGAATCTCTCGACACGTGCGTGCCTGCTGCTGTACTGTCGGACAGAAGTTCGTGAAGAGAGACATGCGTACACTGGGTGAGGCGACGCGATACGCCGGTCGCCTGAGAACCCGGACGGGTACTTTCTGTCCGGCAGTATGACGACCGTGCTGACGTTCATGTACGAAGAGACGACCACCCGACAGTATGCTTGCGATCGCTAGCGGGAAGGGAGGGTGCGGAAAGACGACGACGGCCGTCGGCCTGGCGCGAGCGCTCGCTCACGACGGCCACGCCCCGCTCGTCGCGGACGCCGACCACGAGATGCCCGACCTCCACTTCGTCGCGGACGTGCCTCGGACGCCGGGACTCCCCGCGCTCGCGGACGGCGACCGACCGGCCACCGTGGCACGCACTCCCGTCGGAGACCGAGACCTCGCCGTCGTCCCGACGGCAGGGATCTCGGCCGAGCGCGTCCCTGCTGCACTCGATCGTCTCGGTCAGTGGGACGGGCCAGTCCTCATCGACTGTCCCGCTGGCGTCGCTCGGGACGCAGCCCGCCCGCTCCGAGCGGCCGACGAGACGCTGCTCGTCACGAGCCCCGACCCGCAGACGCTTCGCGACACGGCGAAGACGGCGGCGATGGCGCGCACGCTCGGCGCAGCCCCCGTGGGCGTGGTGGTCATCGACCGCTCGGTCGAGCGACCTACAGACGGGGTGCGACTCTCACAGCCAACCGCCCGTTCGCTCCTGGGTTGCCCGGTGATCGCGCGGGTTCCGGCAGTCAGTGACCGTCCGCTGGGAACGGACCGCGTTCGTACGGCGTACCGCAAGGCCGCAAGAAAACTATTCAAACGGAATATTTAATCTGCTGGATATGCTTGGTTTCGAGTGGCATGGAGAATCGGCTCCGGACCGGGATCGACGTTCTCGACCGGAAACTGAATGGGGGGATTCCGGCCGGCAGTATCGTCGCGCTGTGTGCCTCCCCGGCGAGCCAGGCGGAGCTGTTTCTCTACGAACTCACCGCGACGCGCGGAACGCTGTACCTCTCGCTCGACCGCTCTGAAGAGGCCGTCTCGGACAGCATCAGGAACTCGCCGACCGAGACGGGCGACCCGACGGTGCGACACATCCCCGGCGAGGCGCCGCTGGACAACGCTGGCAAGCTCGTCTCCGCGCTCCCGGAAACGTCGAATCTCATCATCGACCCGGTCAACGTGCTCGAAACCCAGGAGCCGCCGTCCCGGTTTCGCAACTTCATGAACGACATGCAAAACCACATCTTCAACACGGGGAGCCTGGCCATCCTCCACTGTCTGACCGGTCACAACATTCCCCGCCTCCGGGACGCGACCGAGCACTTCGCGGACGTGGTGTTCCAACTGGAGACCACGACGACTGGCGACGACGTCGAGAACAAGCTGGCCATCCCGAAGTTCCGCGGTGGGCGGGCGCCGGCGGACGTCATCAAACTCGAACTCGTCGAAGAGGTGTCGATCGACACCTCCCGGGACATCGCGTAGCTGGCTCGGCGTCCACGAGAGAGGTTACTCCGGTCGCGGCGTGCTGAGGTTCTGCATCGTCTCCCCGCACCCGGGACACGAGGTGATCTTCTCGGCACTGCAGAGTCGTTTCCCACAGGCGAGACATTCGAACAGTTGCTCGTCCCCGCTGCAGGGCGCAGGATCGGTCGGCGTCGGCATACGTGCAGATACTGACTGCAGGCGAATAACGGTTGTGTCACCTTTTACCACACCTTCGCGATACCGAACGACCGTCCAGATGCGACTGAGAGGAGAGAACGCGCGTCGAAAACGGGTGGGAGTGGGTTACTCGTCTGCGGCTTCTTCGATCTCTTCGACGATCTCGTCGGCGTCGACGTCGGCGTCTTCGAGGGCTTCTTCGATGTCCTCGCCGCCGGCGCCGCCCATGCCGCCCATCATGCCGCCCATGCCCATGCCCATCCCGGAGCCGTCGATGATCTCCTGGATGATGACGCGGTCGATGCCGAGTAGGTCGGTGACCTGCTGGCAGATCTGCTGTTTCTGGAACATCCACTGCTGGTTCATCGTCAGCTGCGGGTTCGCCTCGATGTACAGCGTCTCCTTCTCGACCTCGACGGTCTCGGTTTCGGGTTCTGCGTCCTCGTCGTCCTCGTCGGGCTGGACGACTTCCTCTTCCTCGACGGTGTCGGTCTGGAACCACATCTCCAGCTCCATGTCGAGGTACATCTCGAAGAGGCTCTGTGCCTGCTCGAGGCGGTCGTCGACGGTGCCGACGACCTCGTAGTCGTACTCGATGTCCTCACCGGCGAGCGGGTGGTTGAAGTCGACGCGTGCGCGGCCGCCGATGATGGTTTCGACGCGACCCTGCTCCTGGTCGATCTGGACCTGCGCGCCAGGGTAGCGGTCGTCCTCGGGGATCTTGTTGGCGCTAACGGTGCGGACGTCGTCCTCGTCGAACTCGCCGAACGCTTCGGCAGCCGGAATCTGAACGTCGCCCGACTGGCCGACGTCGCCGCCGATGATGTCGTCTTCGACCTGCTCGAAGATGAAGCCCTCACCGAGGACGAGCGTGCGGGGCTCGAACGTGCGCTCGTCGTCGTCGATCCCTTCTTCTTCGGCGACCTCGGGATCGGTCGTATCGACGATCATGCCTTCGTCCACGGTCCGTGCAGTGTAGTCGAGTTCGATGAAGTCTCCTTCCTGGAGCCCCTCTTGGGTCTCCTCTGCGTCGGCGTCATCGGCCTGGTCGGCCGCGTCGGCCTCGGATTCGTCACTCATACCGAGACAGTCTGGGCTTGTACTCTTAAGGTCAACGTTTCAGGTCAGCAGCGGCCTCGCGACCACAGGTGCCGCGATCGGCCCCGAACAGCACGAAACCGACTGCTTTTGTGCGGCCCAGCGTATCTACTCCGTATGTACGAGGTCGAGGTCAAGGTTCGGGCCGACCACGAGCAGGTGCGTTCCCAACTGGCGACACTCGGGGCCGACTCGATCGGCACGGTCAGGCAGGTCGACACCTACTTCGACGCGCCCCACCGCGAGTTCGTCGAAACCGACGAGGCGCTCCGCATCCGCCGCGAAACCGAGGACGACGAGACCAACGCCCGCCTCACCTACAAGGGACCGCTCGTAGACGCC
Source organism: Halorientalis brevis (assembly GCF_042678165.1). Classification (GTDB taxonomy): domain Archaea; phylum Halobacteriota; class Halobacteria; order Halobacteriales; family Haloarculaceae; genus Halorientalis; species Halorientalis brevis. The sequence goes on from NZ_JBHUDJ010000014.1 coordinate 453,189, forward strand.
GAATCCAAGACCCGCGAAGAAGTCGAGGCCGCCGTCGCGAACGGCGACGACGTCCGCGCCATCCTGGAAGCGCTCGGGTTCTCGCCCGCGGCGACGGTCCGGAAGGAACGGGAGCGCTTTAGCCACGGCGAGTTCACGATTACCCTCGATCGCGTCGACGACGTGGGCGAGTTCGTCGAAGTCGAAACGCACGCGGAGACCGACGACGCAGTGGCGGCGAGCCGTGACCGAGCCTTCGACGTCCTGCGGGACCTCGACCTCGACCCGGACGAGCAGATTCGGACCTCGTATCTCGGCTTGCTCCTGGCCGACGGCGACTGAAATGCCTGCGAGTAATCCTCCTGCTGAGTAAATTTCCGGAAGTTATAGAATCCCCACCTGCCAAGGTGAGTGATAATGACCGAGCGGAACATCCGCGTCCAGCCGACCAACCGGTTGGCAGTCGAAGACCAGGAAGTAGAGATCGTCGAGCGGAAGGGAATCGGCCATCCCGACTCGATCTGTGACGGCGTCGCCGAGAGCGTCGCGCGCGCGCTCGCTCAGACGTACCTCGACCGCGTCGGCAAGCCCCTCCACTACAACACCGACGAGACGCAACTCGTCGCCGGGACCGCTGCGCCCGCGTTCGGCGGCGGCGAGATGCTCGAACCGATCTACCTGCTCATCGTCGGCCGCGCCACGAAAGAGTACGAGGGAACCAAGATCCCCGCGGAGACGATCGCGCTCGACGCCGCACGCGAGTACATCAACGAGGAGTTGCCGCGGCTCGACGTCGGGAAAGACATCGTCGTGGACGTCAAGCTCGGCGAAGGCAGCGGCGACCTCAGGGACGTGTTCGGCGAGGACGGCGCGGTGCCGATGGCCAACGACACGAGTTTCGGCGTCGGGCACGCGCCGCTGACCGAGACAGAAGAGATCGTCTACAACACCGAGCGCAAGCTCAACACCGAGTACGCCGAAGACAACCCCGAAGTCGGTCCCGACATCAAGGTGATGGGCAAGCGCGAGAACGACCACATCGACGTGACGGTCGCCGTCGCGATGATCGACGAGCACATCCCGGACATGCTGGCCTATCAGGACGCCGTCGACGGCGTCCGCGAGTACGTCAGCGACCTGGCGACGGAGTACACCGACCGGTCCGTCGACGTGCACGTCAACACCGCCGACGACTTCGAGGAGGGCGCCATCTACCTGACGACGACGGGCACCTCCGCGGAGCAGGGCGACGACGGGTCCGTCGGCCGCGGCAACCGCGCGAACGGTCTCATCACCCCGAACCGACCGATGAGCATGGAAGCGACGAGCGGGAAAAACGCCATCAACCACATCGGGAAGATCTACAACCTGCTCTCGACGGACATCGCCGAGACCGTCGGCGAAGAGGTCGACGGCATCCGCGAGCTCCAGATCCGTCTGCTGAGCCAGATCGGTCGCCCCATCGATCAGCCCCACGTCGCCGACGCGGACCTCGTCACCGAAGAGGGCGTCTCCGTCTCGGACATCGCTGACGACGTCGAGGACGTCATCGACCGCGAACTCGCCGACGTGACGAGCATCACCGAACGGGCGATCAACGGCGAACTGTCGACCTTCTAAATTTTTACTGCAGGGGGATTCGCCTCCGGCGAACCCCCTTTGCAAAAATTTAGTACAAAAACCGCTCCGCACTCGGCTTCGCCTCGTGCGGAGTGAACCGGCACGCTTCGCGTGCCGGATGCTGGGCACAACTACAGCCGATCCTCGTAGTCGAAACCGCTATACGCGGGCGTTCTGTCTGATGACACATGGCGCGGGTCTGTATCGTCGGGACGCCGGAGGCCAATCTCCGGTACGAACTCCTCTCGCGGGAGACGGCGCGGAACGCACTTGCCACCTACGACCTGCGTGAACCGTTCGACAACACGGTCGCCGTCGAGACGGTGAGTCTCGGCGCGGCCGTCGCACTTCTGAACGACCTGAACTGGTATCTCGTTCGGTTCGCCCAGGACGTGTTCGTCATGGAGCCGAGCGTCAGCGACACGGAGTGGCTCTCGCGCGACCTCGCGGCAGCCCTCCGGGACAACGAGGTCGAGGACGACGAAGCCCAGCGATTCCTCAAGATCTACGGCGTCGCCGACCCGGACGAGACCGAGAACCCGACGAGCGAGGACGACGACCCACAACCCGCGACCGACCAACCCCCACGGTTGGTCGAGCCGATGTTCGTCACCCGGACCGGCCGCGACCTGCCCGAGTACGACCTCCGGGAGGTCGAAGACACTGTCACCGTCCGCGTCACCGAAGCCGAGTTCGGTGGCGAGAAACAGCGGTAGCAACGCGAGGCAACGCGCTTCAGGCGTCGAACATCCCGGTCGACATGTAGCGTTCGCCTGAGTCCCAGAACAACGTCACGACGAGCGGGCAGTCAGCGAACGCTTCGCCGGCGGGATCGGTCGGGTCCGCGCCGTCCATGACGATGCCCGGCGGCGGACTCGACTCCGTGGGCGAGGGCGGGCACTCGGCGTCGGGGTCCGCAAGCCGCTCGGCGACGCGTCGGGCGACCAGGTTCGTTCCGCCGCTGGACTGCCCGACGAGGATGCCCTCCTCGCGGGCGAGGCGGCGACACTCCGCTTCCGCCGCGTCGATGCCGACTGTCTCGACCGAGTCGATCAGATCCACGTCGAGAATGTCGCTGACGAAGCCCGGTCCCATGCCCTGGAAGTCGTCCGGGCCGGATTCGCCGGTCGAGAGCACGGCGTTCGTCTCGGGTTCGACGGCGACGACCTCCATGTCGGGGTACGCCTCTTTCAGCCGGCGACCGGTGCCGGTGATGGTGCCGCCGGTGCCGACGCCGGCGACGAACGCGTCGGGTTCGCGGTCGCCGACCTGCTGGATGATCTCCTCGGCCGTCGTCCGGTAGTGGGCCTCGGGATTGGCCTCGTTCTCGAACTGACGGAGCTGGACCATACCTTCCTCGGCTTCGAGCCGGTCGGCGCGCTCCCGGGCGTCCGTCATTTCGCCCTCAACGAGTTCCAGGTCGGCGCCGTAGGCCTGCATGATGTTTCGGCGTTCCTCCGACTTCGAGGCGGGCATCACGATGGTGATGTCGTACCCTTTGGCCGCGGCGACGAGCGAGAGCCCGATCCCGGTGTTCCCGCTCGTGGGCTCGACGAGGTGGTCGCCGGGTTCGATCAGTCCCTCGCGCTCTGCGGCTTCGACCATCGCCAGGGCGGGCCGGTCCTTCGCCGACCCACCGGGGTTCTTCGATTCGATCTTCGCCGCGACCGTCGCGCCGGGCGGCGACTGCACCTGCACCAGCGGTGAGCCGATAGTTTCGAGAACAGACGAGTGCATTGTGGCGGGATATGGCGGCCCCGGTTAAGTGCCCCCTGTCTCCGGCAGCGTGTGCCTCCGACGGTGACATGAGTTCCACGTTCGCCCCCGTTCTTTTGACTCGTGCGACGCAACTGACGACTATGACCACCGACGAAGCTCGGAACTCTGCGGCTATCAGAGAAACCTACGCCGCAGCACTCCAGCACGAGCTCGTAGAGGTCGAGGACGACGCCAGCGTCGTCGGCGTCGTCCGCCGGCCGCCCGGCTGGTTCCGGGCGACGGTCGACGAGAACCGCCCGGAACTGGGGCCGCCAGAGCAGTTACTCGACGAGGTCAAACAGCGCCACGAGGACCTCAAGATGCAGGGAATGTGTGACGAAGGCGCGCACAACGCCGCCTGGGAGGAGTGTGACTTCGACGAGCGGTATCGAGACCACCTCGCCGACTCGTCTGCGGCCCAGGAAACTCTCGACGACCTCGTCACGGCAGCCGAGGGCGGAACGACGGTCGTCCTCGTCTGTTTCGAGGGCGAGAACAAACGCTGTCACCGCCACATGCTGATCGAGGAACTCAGGGCGCGACTGCACGCGTAACTCGTCGCCCGTCGGGCCGCGACGCCTGTCCGAAACCGGACGATTAAGCCGGTGGCCGGCCAACGGTCGCTCATGACCGAGGACGGACACCTCACGACGATGGAACCGGACCCTGTCTGGGACGCAGCGAGCTACGAGGACACGGTCGACACGCTCGCCGAACACGCCGACGACCTCGTGTTCAAAGTCTGGGGCGGCGACTGGTGCAAGGACTGTCGCTCCCAGTTGCCGGCGTTCGGTGCAGCCCTGGAAGCCGCGGAGGTCCCCGACGCGAACGTCGAGCACTACCCGACAGAGAAAGAAGACGACGGCTCGAAAACCGGCCCCGGCGTCGACGACTACGGCATCGAGTACATCCCGACGGTCGTCGTCGAACGGGCCGACACCGGCGAGGAACTCGCGCGGTTCGTCGAGAGCGAAGACGTCCCGATCGCGGTGTACCTGGCAAACCAGCTCGAAGCGGCTGACCTCGACGCCTGATCGATCGGCGTTCGTTTTTCTGTGTGATCCAGTTGCGGCCCAGAGCCACAACGAGGGCTAGTGGATCAGTCTTCGGTGCCGTCGAACCAGTCCAGCGCCGCGTCGATTTCGTGCCGCGGTGGCGAGCAGGTGAACTGCTGACAGGCGTAGACGGTCGGTTCGCCGTCTCGCCGTTCCCGGTCAGCCCAGATCGGCGGGGCCGCGTCGAGATGCAGGCTGTCGAGCCAGTCCTGCAACAGTTCGTCGGTCGGCGGACGCACCGAGAGGACCCGACCCGGGACGTAGCTGTCACCGACGGCCGCACGCCAGGCGTCGGGGAGTCCATCGGCGGCGACCGTCAACTCGCGCGCACCGCTGGCGTACTGGTCCGCGGCGAGCACCAGCGACGCGTGCTGCAGCGGGTTCGACTCGATCGAGCCGCCGTGGGTTTCGAGCACCTGTTCCGCGATCTCCGCGAAGCCCTCACGGGGGACGAAGTGGTCGAGCGCGAGTAACAACTCCGCTGCGACCCCGGCGCTCGACGGCGTCGACTGGTCGTTGAGTTCCTGCGGGCGTGCGACCAGGTCCTCACCGTCCGCGGGCGTGAAGTAGAGGGTGCCGGCGTCCTCGTCCCAGAAGTCCGCCTCGATGGTCCGCGCGAGGTCCAGGGCGAACCCGAGGTGGTCGACGTCGCCGGTCGCCTGATAGAGGTCGAAGGCGCCGCGAGCCAGGAACGCGTAGTCTTCGAGGTAGCCGTCGACTTTCACGTCCCCGTCTTTGTATCGACGGGAGAGCCGGCCCGCGTCGGCGTCCCAGAGTTGCTCGCGGACGAATGCGAGCGCGTCCGCGCCAGTTTCGGCGAGACCGTCGTTATCGGCCTGCGGCCGATTGCCCGAGGGACTTCGTCCCTCGCTGTCGCCAATCACGAGCGCGCCCTCCGCGAACGCCGAGATCATCAGGCCGTTCCAGCTCGCCAGGACCTTCTCGTCGCGGGCCGGGCGGGGGCGCTCGGCGCGGGCCTCGAACACCTGTTCCCGAGCGGTTTCGAGTCGGTCTTCGACCTCGGATTCGTCCACGTCGTAGTCCTCAGCGAGTTCCGAGATGCCCGCCGCGACGGTCAACACGGTCTGGCCCTCGAAGTTGCCGGATTCGGTGACGCCGAAGCGGTCACAGAACAGGTCGGCGTCCGTCTGGTCGGCCACCGCGTCGTGGACTTCACCGGGCGTCCAGACGTAGAAGGCGCCCTCCTCGTCCGCTCCAGCTTCGCCTTCGCTCTGGGCGTCGAGGGTGCTGAAGAAGCCACCGTCCTCGTGGGTCAACTCGCGCTCGACGAACGCGAACGTCTCGCGGGCGACCTCGCGGTAGCGCTCAGTTCCGAGGGCCTGGTAGCCTGCCAGCAGCGCGCGAGTGATTTCGGCGTTGTCGTACAGCATCTTCTCGAAGTGCGGGACGGTCCAGTCCCGGTCGGTGCAGTAGCGGTGGAAGCCGCCGCCCGCGTGGTCGTAGAGGCCGCCGTCGACCATCGCGTCGAGCGCTTCTTCGGCCACGTCGCGGTAGTCGTCCCGCCCCGTCCGCTCGTGGGCGCGCAGGAGGATGTGAATGCGGCCGGTTTGGGGGAACTTCGGGCCGCGGCCCCAGCCACCGTCCTGGCGGTCGGCACCACGAACTGCAGCCTGTGCGGCGGCGTCGAGCATCGTCTCGTCCGGGGCCTCGTCGGCCGGGTCGGGCGTCTCCTCGAGTTCACCCTTGACGGCCTGAGTCCACTGCTCTGCCCGGTCTTCGAGTTCGTCGCGGTCGGTCTCCCAGCTCCGGTGAATCCTGTCCAGGAGGTCGCCGAAGCCGGGCTGGCCGCGTTTCGGTTCCTTCGGGAAGTACGTCCCGACGAAGAACGGTTTCCCCTCGGGGGTGAGCCACGCGGAGAGCGGCCAGCCGCCGCGGCCGCTGGTCATCTGGCAGATCGTCTGATAGATGCTGTCGACGTCCGGGCGCTCCTCGCGGTCGACTTTGATGGGAACGAAGTGTTCGTTGAGTTGGCGGGCGATCTCCTCGTCCTCGAAGGACTCGTCTTCCATCACGTGACACCAGTGACAGGCCGAGTAGCCGATCGAGAGGAAGATCGGGACGTCTCGCGCCTGGGCGGCCATCAGCGCGGCGTCGTCCCAGGGTTGCCAGTTGACGGGGTTGTCGGCGTGCTGACGGAGGTAGGGGCTCTCCTCCTCGTCGAGTCGGTTGCGCTCGGTCGGGGGCGGGCCGTCGGTCATATCGTGGCGTTCGGTACGAGCACACAAAAGCCCGGGACACTGGGAACGAGAGGCGCAGGCGGTGGTTTATGGCAACGCTTACGTGACCGTGGCTCGCGCTTTCGCGTATGACAGAGACAGTGCTGCTGGTAGGTGGTGGTGGCCGCGAACACGCCATCGCCCGCGCGCTGGCCGACTCGGACGCCGACCTGTACGCCTGTGCCGGCAACCGCAACCCCGGCATCGCGACCGTCGCGGCGGGCTTCGAGACGCTCGAGACGACGAACCCGACCGCCGTCGTCTCCTACGCCGAGGAGGTCGACGCCGACCTGGCCGTCGTCGGCCCCGAGGCACCGCTCGCCGCTGGCGTCGCCGACGCTCTCGACGACGCCGGCATCTACGCCTTCGGGCCGCAGGAAGACGAGGCTCGCATCGAGACGGACAAGGGCTTCCAGCGCCGGTTCATGGCCGAACACGACATCCCCGGCTGCCCGGACTTCGAGGAGTTCCGCGACGCCGAGGCCGCCTGCGACTACATCGACGAGTACGACGGCGACCTCGTCGTCAAGCCCGCGGGCCTCACCGGCGGGAAGGGCGTTCGCGTCATGGGCGACCAGGTGGACGCTGCGGAGGCAAAGGAGTACATCCGCGAGTCCGACCACGAGCGCATCGTGCTCGAAGAGCGTCTCATCGGCGAGGAGTTCACCGTTCAGGGGTTCGTCGCCAACGGGCAACTGCGGGTCACCCCGGCCGTCCAGGACCACAAGCGCGCCTACGAGGGCGACGAGGGGCCCAACACCGGCGGGATGGGCAGTTACAGCGACGCGTCGCTGGAACTCCCGTTCATGACCGAAGAGGACTATCACGACGCCGTCGAGGTCATGGAGGCCGTCGTCGACGCGCTGGAGGGCTACAAGGGCGTCCTCTACGGGCAGTTCATGCTCACCGCCGACGGGATCAAGGTCGTCGAGTTCAACGCCCGCTTCGGTGACCCCGAGGCGATGAACACGCTGCCGGTCCTCACGACGGACTTCCTCGACGTGCTGACCGCTGCCCGCGACGGCGACGACCTTCCGAAACTCTCCTTCGAGCCGAAGGCCACGGTCTGTAAGTACGCCGTGCCGGACGGGTATCCGACCGACCCCGAGTCGGGTGCAAAGGTCCAGATCGACGAAGACAGCGCCGGTGACGCCATCCTCTTCTACGCCAGTGTCGACGAGCGCGACGACGGCATCTACACCACCACGTCGCGCTCGTTCGCCGTGGTGGGCGTCGCCGAAACCATCACGGACGCAGAGGAGATCGCCGAGAACGCGCTCCAGGAGGCAGGCACCGAGGGCCTCCGCGTCCGCCACGACATCGGCAAGCCCGACCTCGTCCAGCAGCGGATCGACCACATGGACGAACTGCGCGACTAGGCAGTTCGTTTTTTATTTTCGGCCGTCATCTGTGCGGATAGTGCCAGACTCAGAGGAGCAACACCGACACGACCGCACGACAGCCCACGCGACCCCGGGACCGCTGAACTCCCTCCAGCACTGGCTAGAGGCGCGCAACCCGCTCGTCGTCTGTCTCAACTACGCCGTCATCGTCCTGGCGCGGATCGCCCCGAGTCTGCGACTAAAGAGCTGGTTGCTCCGCCGGATCGGCGTCACGGTCGGCGAGGGGGTGTCGTGGGGATTAGAGTCGACGCCCGACGTGTTCTGGCCGGAACTGGTCACCGTCGAGGACCACGCGATCATCGGCTACGACGTGACGCTGCTCTGCCACGAGTTCCTCCAGGACGAGTACCGCACGGGCGAGGTGATCGTCGGCGAGCGCGCGATGATCGGCGCTGGAGCGATCGTCCTTCCGGGCGTCGAGATCGGCGAGGGCGCCCAGGTCGCGGCGAACTCGCTCGTGACCGAAGACGTGCCGCCCGAGACGACTGTGGCTGGCGTGCCGGCCGAAGAAGTGTAGGTGCCTCAGTTTTCCACGGCTAGCATCCGTCGAGCGCGCTGAACGTGCGAGACGGGTCACGCGACCGAGCAGTAGCGAGCTCGCGCTTTTTCACGCTTTTCGAGCAGCGAGGGACCGACGGTCCCTCTGTCTGCGAACGGACCTTCGGCCGGTGAGCAGAGAGCGGTTCGCGGGGCGAACCCGCCGGAGAAAACGGTGGTCAGTCACGAACTCGGACGATGCCGTTCTGGAACACCCGTTGATTCGGGATGATGTACTCCTCGCCGTCGTTCTCGATGTGGGTGACGAACAGGTCGACCTCCTGGACGATGCCGGTGTTGTCCTGGACGCGGATCTCGTCACCGATGCTGTAGGGTTCGTTCAACAGCAGGTACACGCCCGCGGCGCCGGCGGCGAGCAGGTCCTTGAACGCCAGTCCGCCGAGGAACACGACGCCGAACACGTACGCCGCGAGCATCACGAGCAGGGCGTTGGTCGCGACGCCGAGCTGGCTCAGTGCGATGAGCGCCGCGATGTAGAAGACGCTGTACTTGACCAGCGTCGGGATCACGCCGACTTCCGGGAGTTTGACGCCCCGGAGTCGCTCGCTGACCAGGAGACCCGCCTTCTCGCCGATGACCAGCCCGACGATGACAGCCAGGGCCGCGATGAACACCTGCGGGAGGAACGTGGCGATCGACGTCCAGAACGTGTAGGTGTCCAGCAGTTCGGCGATCTGGAGGGCCGCCAGGGCACCGCTGATGTAGATCGCGAGGGCGACGATCTGCGAGAGGACGCCCACCGTCGAGGTGCCCAGGCCGCGGGCGGTTCGCTCGAACGCCGTGCCTTCGACGGTCTCGGAGAGGCCGAAGGCCTCCAGCACGCGGCGCGCCAGCCGACTGACGGTGTAGCCAATGACCAGTCCGACGACGAAGATCGCACTGGCGAGCAAGAACCGAGAAGTCGTCACGTACTGGGAGAGACCGTCGAGGAACATCGTCAGTACTCCTCCGGGTCGAGTTCGAGGATCAGCTCACCACCTTTGAAAGCGCGCACCAGGCCGTCACTTTCGCTCAGGACGACCGCGATCGCGTTCGTGTCCCGCGTGATCGCGCCCGCGGCCATGTGTCTCGCACCGAGTCCTTTGGGGATGTCGACGCCCTCGGCCGACGGTTCGAGGTAGCGGTACGCCGAGACGATCTTCCCGGAGTCGGAGATGACGAACGCGCCGTCGAGCCGCGAAAACTCCTTCAGCATCACGTTCACGATGGGGTCGCCGACGTGAACGTGGGACTTCTCGAAGGGATTGTACGAGAGCGGGCGCGACTTGTTCATCACCTTTCCGGCGTCGCCAACGACGAACAGCGCGCCGACCGGCTTGCCTTTCTGGCCTTTCTTGCCCAGTTCGATCGCGACTTCGAGGACGGCCTTGATCACCGCTGGTTCGGCGCGCGAGTCGGTAAACAGGCCGTAGACGCCGGACGGCGAGAAGTTGTTCGCCTTGACTCGCATCACGGTGTCGATGTCCTCGTCGAAGGTTTTGGTCGCACAGGCGATTTCGGCACCCTCGTCGATCAGGTCCGTGTCCAGCGCGCCCTCGACGCCGAACCTGACGCGACTGGCCACGTCGTTGAACTCCAGGGGCAACTCGACGAACTCGTCGGCCCCGACGCTGTTTTCCTCGGCGACGACCACCACCAGCGTGTCCTCTACGTCTGCGAAATCCTGATAGAACGACGAACTCGGAGAGAACAAAAAGATTGCATCGACGTCTGCGACGATATCCCCGAGGAGGTCACGCAGGTTACTCATTGTTCTATCAACCCAACTAGCACGAAAAAGCTTTGCGGCGGCGTCTTGCGGACGTCTCACCTCTGTCACACGTTCGGCGAAGGAACCACCCGAACTAAGACGAAAAACGAGTACTATTCAGGGCGAACCGGCTCGTAACTATAAATAGCACGCGTCCATCTGGTGTGACATGGTGACTCACCCTGACGATCCGGCCCCCGCGACCGAGATGTACCGTCATCGGACAGAAACGCTCTCCGTCGACCGCGGCGAGGGGCCACCGCTCGTGCTCAGCCACGGGACGTTGATGGACTGGACGATGTTCCAGCCCCAACTCGACGCGCTGGCAGACGACTACCGCGTCGTGACCTACAACAATCGCGCCCGGACGGACAACTGGCAAGGCCCCTACGACCTGGACGACCTGGCCGACGACTGCCGAACGCTGATGGACGCGAAGGGCATCGACTCCGCCGTCCTCGGGGGCATGTCGATGGGCGGGTTCATGGCGCTCCGCTTCGCACTGCGGTATCCCGATGCCCTCGAAGGCATCGTTCTCATCGACAGCATGGCGAAACCCCACTCCGAGGACGACCAGGAGCAGTACGAGGAGATGGTCGAGAAGACGAAGGCCACCAACGAGGTGCCCGAGCAGATGGCCGAGATCGTCTCGAATCTCCTCTTCGGTCGGACTTCTATCGAGGAACGGACCGACCTCGTCGACCACTGGAAAGACCGGTGGCTCACCTACCCTGGCGAGGCGGTGTACGACGAGGTCAAATCCTGGCTCCACCGGCCGGGCGTCGAAGACCGACTGGACGAGATCGAGGTGCCGGTCCTCATCGTCCACGGTGAAGAGGACATCTCCATCGAGCCGGAGATGACGGAACCGATGGTCGACCAGTTGCCGAACGCTCGCCGGGTCACGATTCCCGAAGCCGGCCACTCGTCGAATCTAGAGAACCCCGAACCGGTCAACGACGCGATCCGGTCGTTCCTCGCCGACGTGTACTGATTCCTACCGGACGGCATCGAGAAACCGATCGAATGCCCCGCTTTCTGCGTGGACGTGCGCGTACGTGCCGAGCGTCTGGTACTCGGTCAGACCGTCCTGTCCGTCCACGATGCCGTCGCCACGCTCGACCTCGAAGGCGAATCGAGCGTCTCGGTCGACGTTTGCACTGCTGTAGTGGAACTCGTGGCCGCGGAGCGTCTCGCCCGACGCTGAAGTGAGCGTGCCGCGCGTGGCGCGCAGTTCGACGTGGTCGAGCGCCTGGTAGCGGTCGTGCATCTCGACGTCGGCCGGCAGCACGCCGGCCATCTCGCCGCGCTCTCCGTCGGCGGTCGTCAGTGACCGACAGAGCGCCATCAGGCCGCCGCATTCGCCGAACACCGGCAAGCCGTCAGCGGCTCGCTCACCGATGGTGTCGAGCGCGGGACTGTCAGCCAACGCATCGACGTGGAGTTCGGGATAGCCGCCCGGGAGGTAAACACCGTCGCACTCCGGTAGGTCGTCACCGGCAGTCGGCGCGAACGTCACCACGTCGGCGGCGGCCCGAAGCCGTTCGATCGTGGCTGGGTAGCGAAAGCAGAACGCCGCATCGTCTGCGACGGCAACGCGGCCGTCGCCGGCGTCTGCTGACTGGTCCCGCTCCAGTTCAGGTTTCGGTGGCGCTCGCGCAACCTCGAATAGCTGATCCACGTGAAGGTTTTCGCTGGCTGCAGCGAGTGTCTCGTCGTCCAGCGGTGACTCCGCACCCATGTGGAGCCCGAGGTGGCGGTCCGGAATCTCCAGGTCGGCGGTCGGGGGAACCCGACCGAGATACGCCAGGTCGTCGGGGAGCGCGTCTCTGATGCCGTCGGCGTGGCGGCCGCCGTGGGCGCGCTGGGCGATGACGCCGGCCACGTCGATCTCTCGGTCGATAGCAGTCGCGTACTCGCGGAATCCCAGCGCGGTCGCGGCAACGCTCTCCATCCCGGCTTTCGCGTCGACCACGAGGACGACGGGGAGGTCGAGCGCTTCGGCGACCATCGCCGTACTGGAGCAGTCGCCGTCGTACAGACCCATGACGCCCTCGACGACGCAAACGTCCCCGGTACCCCGATGGTAGTTGCGGCGAAGCCCGTCGCTGCCTTCGAGCCACAGGTCGAGCGTGCGAGAGGGCGCGTCGGCGACGACCGCGTGGTGGCTCGGGTCGATGAAATCCGGGCCGGCTTTCGCGGGCTGGACGGCGTGGCCCGCGTCCTGCAGTGCGCGAATCGTCGCCAGCGTCGCGACGGTCTTCCCGACGCCCGATCTCGTGCCGGCGAGGACGATCCCCTTCACGGCGTTGGCTCCGCTTCGCCCGCGTCGAGCAACCGATCGTACACTGACAAGATTCGATCGCGCACGTCGGCCATCGGGACCTGCGTCTGGTCGGCCAGCGCCAGCGCACCACCCATACCGACGCCTTCCTTGGCCTCGCCGGCGACGTAGGCGTTCGTGGCGGGATGCTCCACCGCTTCGAAGCCCGGGTCGGTCACCGTCGGTTCGACGTCGAGCGTGGCCGCGGCGTCCCGGAAGTCGATGGCGTCGTCGTCCGCAACGAAGGACGTCGTCGCTAGCGAGATCGGCCCCTCGACGCCGTAGTGGCGTGCGGCCGCAGCAGCAGCCAACAACTGCGTGCCACCGGCCAGCGTGACTGCCGTCCCGGTTTCGGTCAACCCGCGGATCAGCCCCGTCACCGTCGCCAGCACGGGGTCTCCCATCCGTCGCAGGGCGACGCCGGGGTTCCCAGCTGCTCCGCCAGGCTCGACGCCGCTCGTCTCCAGGCCCTCGGCGACGACGTCTTCTTTCAGTTCGAGCGGGTTCTCCGGGAGCGACGAGGAGACGGTCGCCTCCTCGCCGAGCGCTCGCAGGAGACCCAGCGCCGTCGTGGTGCCGCCGGGGATGGTCTCAGCGAGGTACACCTCGTCGTCCGGGATCGCCTGGCCGAACTGCCGGGCGGCCGCCACGACTCCCTGTGCCGTCGGCACCGGGTCGTCTTCGCGGACGTCTCCGCCCGGTCGTGCGCCGACGGTCACGGTGGGCGCACCCGTCGGCTCCGCGAGCCCCCCGTCGACGACGGTCACGTCCAGGTTGAGCAGTTCTTTGACGGCTCGCGTGACGACCGCCGGCGTCGGACACCCGGTCGGACTGACCGGCACGACCGGTGCCCGGATCGGCTCGCCATACGCGACGATTTCCGCGTCGGCGCTCGGCGTGTGAACCATCGCCTCCGGGTCCGCCCCAGCAGCACTGATTCCCTCGATCGCAGCCGTCTCGGTCGTCCCTGCGACCAGTAGCAGCCGCATCTATCGGCCCTCCGTCGCTCGACTGTGTTCCATGTTCGTTGGATTAGCACAACCCGACTTTAATTCATGCGCTCGCCGGTCGGTGACGTGTTTCGTCGTTTGATTTATACTCGCCCGGAGACCCCACTAGGGTATGGAAGATTACGACGAACTGGTGTCATCGCTGACGCCGCGTCAGGAGAGCGATTCGGTCAGCATCTACCAGAACACAGTCGGCATCGCCTGTCCCGCCTGCGAGCAGTCGTTCGACAACCTGATCGTCTGCAAAGACGAGTACAACTCGCTCGAACTCGACTTCGCGATGGACCTCTGTACTGCTACCCACGAGGGCAACCCCCTCCTATTCACGCACAAGCACTAGCTCAGTCGTCGATCATTCGGCTGCCGCCCGGCGGCAGGAACTCCTGGATGCGGTCGGGACTGGCGACATTCCGGACGAACGTCTCGTCGGCGAATCGACCCTTCAACTCCCGGTAGAGCATCTTCGCGATGTCGTTTTGCGCGTACTGGCCCGGTTCGACGCGGATGCTCGTCTCCGTGTCCGGTTCGATGGCCGTGGGCGGCCCGCCGATGACGCGCGTGTCCGGTTCACAGCGAATGCCCACCGCGACTTCGGCCGCGACGTCCCGGAAGTACTCGCGGTCGCCGCGGACGGCGAACCCGCCTTTTTCGAGGAACTCGCCGCTCTCGGGCGTCTTCGAGACCTGGTCGGGATCGACCATGTACACGTCGTCGGCGAACTTCCCTTCCTTCCAGACCGAGGAGTACGCGAGGGCGAACTGCGCGGCCTCGTCGAGCGTCGACTGCGGGAAGTCGATGTCCTTCGAGGGTTCGCTGGGGCCGGTGGCTTTGAGAATCGTGACAGGGCCACCGTGGGCCTGCGCGTGGAGGAACTTGTCGCCGCGGTCCATGTACTTCTTGACGAGTTCCTCGTTCTGGTCGGCGTTGCGCCCGCCGATGACGAGGAAGTCGTCGCTCGTGCGGAACCACCGGTACTCCTCGTACCAGTGTTCGGATTGGCGGACCGGGATCGAGGCCTTGGAGAGCCAGTCGATCTCCTCCTGTTCGTCCGCTTCCTCGGCCGGTTGCTCACCCGCGTCTTCCCGTTCCCACTCCTCGCGGCGCTGTTTGATCTCGTCCAGTTCCTCGCGCTGGTCCTCGATAGCCGCTTGTGCGCCCTCCTTTTTCTCCTCGATGCGCTTTGCCTCGGTGTAGCGCTGATCAGCGTTCTTCTCGACGCCCATCGTCGTGTCGACGGTGACGCGGTGCTCGCCGAGTTCGATGGTGACCGTCCCCTGGCTGCCGTCCACGCCCTGAACCGCCTCGGCCGCAGGGATGCCCTGCTCGGCACCCTGTTCGAACTTCGCTTCGATGTCGTCCCAGGGCACGTCTTCCGCACGCGCACCCTGCACCGTCGAGATGATGTCGTCGACGAGGTCGTAGTTCGCGTACAGCAGTTCCGCCTTCTCACGTTCTGCCTCGGCGTCGGCCTCGAAGTCCTCGATGGCGGACTCCTGTTGCTGGATGATACGCTGTTTCTTCTCGATCTCGGCCTCGAAGTCCGGGCGCTGGCGGCCGCCGCCGGTGCTCTCGTCCTCGCCGGCGGCTTTGCGCTCGTCGGCCGCGTAGTTGGTGTAGTAGTCGTCCAGCGCTTCGGTGAACGTGTCGAACGCCTCGCTCGGCCGGTCGGCGTACTCCTCCATCGGCACTGGCGTCACGTCGATGCGCGGGCCGCGGTCGTCATCGCCGTCGTCGCCGTCGTCGCCGTCGTCGCCGTCGTCGCCGTCGTCGTCCTCGGCGTAGTAGACGCGCGGGTCCAGATCCGCCCGACTGATGCGCTCCCGTAGGTCCTCGACGACCCGGAACAGTTCCTCGTAGTCTGACTCGTCGGCGTCGGCGATGTCTTTCGTCTTCTCGACGCCGGCGCGAGTGCAGATTTCCTCACCCCAGAAGCCGCCGAAGTCCAGTTGGGTCGCGAGCGTCCGGACCACGTCGGTGTCGGAGTCGGCCATCCGGGCGGCGAACGCCTCGTAGTCGGCGGTGAGCGGGTTGAAGCGAGCGGACGGGAACTCGTACTGAGAGCCCGGCGCGACGGTGCGGGACTTGAGCCGGACGGTTTCCAGGCAATCGACCACTTCGCCGTTGGTGTCCAGCACCGCGACGTTTCCGTCGCCGAACAGCTCCGCGACGATGGTCGTGTCCTGGTCCTCGCGCTCGAAGTGGAACTCGACGATCCGGTCGAATTCGTACTGCTCGGCACCGACGAAATCGGCACCGGAGAGACGGTTTCGGAGCATCATCGCGAAGTTCGGCGGTCGGCCAGGGGCGTCCGGGACGTTCTCCTGGGCAGCGACGCGCACGTGTTTCGTCTCGCCCACGTCGACGAGGAGTTCGAGACGGCCACGGTCGAAATCGCGACACTTCAGTCGGAGAAGGCCGTCGTCGTAGAGATAGGCCTTGTCGACTTTCGCCCCCTCGTAGCGCCCCAACTCGCCGGTCAGCGCCGCGAGGTCGACGCTGGTGAGTTCCCGCTTTCGGTCCATGTTCCAGGGTTCAGCGGGCGTGCAAAGAGGGTGTCGTTCGCCCCCGAAAGCACTTATCGGTCCCTCCTCCCCGTTCGAAACATATTGCGTAACCAATACCTTCCCGTCCTCGTCGTTCTCGTCGGGCTGGTGACAATCGTCGGACCACCGGTGCTGTTCGACACCGACGCTCCCGAGAAGTATCCCGTCGACGTGGAGCGAGTCAGCGAACCGACCGACTACGAGACCGTGAGCTACGCGAATCTCTCTGCGCCGACACAGCGAGTGTTCAGACGTGCGCTGGAAAACAACGGATCAGCCACCGTCGAAGGGGCCGAGAACGTTCCACCGGAGTTCGAGCGAGTGGTTAACATCACCGACGCCGTGGGGAAGACCCCGGGCAGAGTCGTCGTCTACGAGGAATCACGATATCTGATGCAGATGCACGGGAGTTCGACACCTGTGAGCGCATATATTCTCCCCCTCGTGCTCTTCGTCTACGGGATCTCGACGACCGTCGCTGGCCTCGCCTTCATCGGCCGCACCCGAAAACAGTGGGGAGATGTCGTGCTCGCGCTGTATCTCGTCGTCGCGGTAGCTATCCTTGCTGTCGGAATGGTCGATGCGAGACGGTTCCTCGAGGACGGGTGGTTCGATGCGGTCTCCGGGATTGCGCTCGCCGGCATCGCGGGAGCCGGTGGGCTGGTTCTCTGGCGGATGCTAGGATACTGGCAGGCGGACTAACATTACCCGCCGAATCGCTCGCTCATCCGCTCTCCCGTCTCCAGTCCGCAGCGGAGCGCGGCGTGGACGCGAGCCTCGCCGGTGACCCAGTCCCCTGCGAAATAAAGGTCGTGACTGGCCCCTTTCTCCAGCACGTCGTCCTCGATAGCGCCTTCGGGTTGCGCGTATCGCCAGAACTGGGCGTCGGTCCAGTCGGGGGCGGCGAGATCGGCGTCGTCGAGCAGGTCTGCCACCATGTCCGAGACTGCATCGGTGAGTTCCGTCTCCGAGACGTCGTGGTGTTCGACCGACCAGTCGTGGGCCATCTGGACGACCAACAGGCTCTCGCCGTCGGGGACGTGTCCGTCCTTGCAGTCCTCGCGCGAGAGCCACCCGACGTCGTGGTCCTTGTCCGAGTTCACCAGCCCGTAGTACGGCAGGTCGATCTCGAACGGGTAGTGCAGGACGGCCGAAATGATCGTCCGGTACGGAACGGTCGCAATCCTCCGGCGGAGTTCGCGGCAGAGGCGGTGCTCCCAGTTCGCCGATCCGAACAGGTCCGAGGTCTGGGGCGCCGGGGGCGTCAGGAGGACCGCATCGAACGCGCCGAGGTCCGACCCACCGTCGTCGCGAAGTCGCCAGCCGTCGTCTTCGCGGACGGGTTCGGCGACGCGAACCCCGTGTTCGATCGCCGCATCGGTTTCGGCGAACAGCCGCTTTCCGAGTTGGGTGATCCCCGTCTCGTAGGACCACTTGTGTTCGTCGGCGTCGCGACCCTCCGAAATCTCCCCGTCGCCGTCGAACGTCCAGATCGGCTCCTCGATGTCGACGAGCCCGTCGTCGTCGAGCACCTCGGTGAGGAGGGTCGACACGCGATCGTCGTCGGATTTGACGTAGTTCGCGCCGTGGTCGTAGGTACAGCCGTTCTTCCGACGCGTCGCCGCGCGACCGGAGACGCCCTGGCTCTTCTCGAACACCGTGAGATCGACGTTCGCGTCTCGCAGCGCGTACGCCGCGCCGGCCCCTGCCGCCCCGGCCCCGACGATCGCCACCTCGTCAGTCATAGCTCGTAGGTCGACCCCGACAGTGAGAAAACTTCCGACCCGTGGGCAGTTGGTACGCGACCGGCCACCATCTCGGACCGGGTCTCAGAGCTGTTCGATCAGCCGCTCCATGGCCACGCCGCCACCGCTCGTCATCGGCGTCCCGTGACCCATACAGGCCACCTCGAAGTCGTCCGCTCGGTCGCCGAAGCGACGAATGCTCTCGCGGAGTTCGCGCATGTCGTACGAATCCAGCCAGAACGGCGGCGTCAGTTCGCCGTCCTCTTCCCAGACGAGGTCCCCGAGGAACGCCGCTCCGTCGTCGTGGACGTACGCAGTATGCCCCGGGTTGTGACCGGGCGTGTGGTGTGCCGTGAACCGTCCGACGCGATCGCCGTCCTCGACGGGTTCGACCGTCAGTCCGTCCGGGAGCGGCGCGACTTTGCGAGCGATCCGATGGAAGAGTCCCTTGTGATGGAACGCGTCGGGATCGTGGTCGCCGTCGACCATGCGGGCGTCGTCGCTCCCGAGATACACCGGCGCCGTCAACTCGTCGGCGATGCGATTCAAACCGGTCGTGTGATCCAGGTCGTAGTGCGTCAGGAGGACGCGGTCGATGTCACCGATCGCGTAGCCTGCAGCCGCCAGTTCGTCCCTGATGGACTGGAGGTTCCAGAACAGTCCGGCGTCGACGAGCGTGACGCCAGCGTCGCTCTCTGTCCCCGTTCCGCCGTCCACTGCCGTCCCCCGAGTGCCGGAGCGAGACCCGCCGGTATCGTCGACGAGGTAGGCGTTGGTCGCCAGCGGCGGGACCAACCCGAGGTCCAGCAACCACACGCCGTCTGCCAACTGTTGGGCCATTGGACCAGATCTAGGGGTTCAGCGGAGAAAAGTCACGCGCCCCCACCTTTTACTTCGTCGGGTGTGCTCACGGTGTTCATACACCACTCCTCGCAAAAGCTCGATCAAAACTGCCGCTCGCTCCCGCTGGTCGCTCGCGGTACGAGAGCTTGCTCAGCAACCGCACCGACTACAACCGCTTGCTCACGTACGGCCCGTCCTGCTTGTAGCCGAGCTTCTTTCGGTAGTACTCCCGGACGCCGATACCGGAGAGGACGGCCAGCTTCTCGTAGCCGCCTTCGATGGCGAGTTCTTCGGCTTTCTCCAAGAGCCGGCGACCGTAGCCACGGTGCTGGTGCTGGTCGTCTTCGCTCTGCTGGCCGACGCCGACTTGGCTGCCGTAGACGTGGAGTTCCCGGACGAGCGCGGCGTCGTCGAGTTCCCGGCGCACCGGATCGTTTGGGAACCGGAGCCGGCAGAAGCCGACGAGGAGGTCCTTCTCGGGGTCCTCGAAGCTGATGAAGTGCTCGCGGCCGCCGCCGGCCTCGTACTCCACGACGTCGAGTTCGATCTGTTCGGGGTCCTCGTCGTTCATCCCGACCTCGCGACAGCGGATGCAGTCGCAGGTCCAGCCGTGCTCGTCCATCTTCTTCCGGGCGAGCTGTCGGAGGTTGGACTTCCAGACCCCCGCTTCGATGAAGTCGGCCGGGATGTCGCGCTGGACGCGCTGGAGGCGCGTGTACTTGGGGATCATCGACTTGATCTCGGCGACGAGTTCGGCGGCCTGCTCGTTGCCCAGCGGCTCGTAGTCGTCCCGGTGCCACATGTCGTAGGTGGCCGTCCCCTCGACGATGAGCGTCGGGTAGATCTTGAGGTAATCGGGCCGCCAGTCCGGGTCCGAGAAGATGCGCCGGAAGTCCTCCAGACACATCTCCTCTGACATGCCGGGCTGGCCGGGCATCATGTGGAAGCCGACCTTGAACCCCGAGTCGCGGAGGCGGCGGTTGGCGTCGATCGAGTCCTGCACGCCGTGGCCGCGGTGCATCTCGCGGTTGATCCGCTCGTAGGTCGTCTGGACGCCGACCTCGACCTTCGTCCCCCCCAATCTCAGCATCCGGTCGATCTGCTCGGGGTCACACCAGTCTGGCTTGGTCTCGAACGTGGTGGCGACGTTGCGCACGTCCGCCGTCTCGTTCTCGGTGACGACGTCCTCGAGGTAGCGGAACTCGTACTCGTCGGGGTCCTCGGCGAAGCTCTCGCCCTCGGCGGGTTCGGGCTGGCCGTTCACGTCGTAGTCGTTCATCGCCTCGATGGCGCGCTTGACGAACCACTCCTGGTAATCGTGGCTGCGGGCGGTCATCGTCCCGCCCATCAGGATGAGTTCGGCCTTGTCGACCGGATGGCCGATCTCTCGCAACTGTTCCAGCCGGAGCGTGACCTGCCCGTACGGGTCGTAGTCGTTCTGTTTCCCGCGCGCGGCCGCTGGCTCGTGGCCGGTGTAACTCTGCGCGGAGGAGAACTCCGAGTCGGGGCCGCCGGGACAGTAGAGACACTTCCCGTGTGGGCACCGCTCGGGCGAAGTCATGATAGCGATCGGCGAGACGCCCGACGCCGTCCGAACCGGCTTGCGCTGGAGGACTTCTTCGAGTTCTTCGCGGCGTTCGAGCGGCGCGAAATCCAGAATCTCGGAGTTCTTCGGCACCTTCGGCGAGGAGTACTCCGAACAGACCTGTAGCTTGGTCTTCTCGACCTCGTCGCGTTCGAGTTCGCCGGCCAGGATGCGGTCGACGAGTTCCTGACAGACCTGCTCGAAGGCCTCCGTCTCCGTCGGGTCGGACGTCTCTGTACTCATTCGCAGTTGTCTCCCTATCGTCTACTCGGGCGAATAAGCGTGTCGTCTCGGCCAGTGTCCGTGTCGATCGCCTGTCGACAGTGGCCCGACGTGTCAGCAGACGACGATAGCTATATTTCCCGCGGCTCACTAGGACGAGAGAACAGAGGCGAGTCCATGGAGGCTATCTGGGACGACGACGGGACGCTCCGAGCATCGTTCAAATCAGACATGCGGGACCTGGCAACCCGCGCGAACGGCGAGATCGACGACGCCGACGAGGCGACGCTGTTCTGTTCGTTCGAGCCGACCTCGAACCGGTCGTCGATGCGCGTCGGCGTCTACTACGCGAACGGCCGGCAGACGCTCCGGTTCGACACCATCCGCGAAGAGATCGAGCTCGCGATGGTCAACCACTACGAAATCTCGCGGGCGAACCTCGTCATCGGCTCCGAAAAGGGCAGTCGGACGTTCAGACTCGACGCTGCCAGCGGTGAGTACTCCGTCTCGAAGAAATCAGTATAACGCTGCGAACGCTCGCGGCTCGGTTCCTGCTCAGAGCTGGGCAGCCACGGCGTCGAGCACCGCGTCGAGCACTGCGTCGCGCTCGCCCGAAAGGAACTCCAGACAGCCGTCGCGGGCGCTTTTCGCGGCGATTCCGGCTTCACTGGCGTCCTGCGCCGCGGTCTCTGCGACGGCGCGAACGTCCAGGTCGGCGTCGCTCCGGAGGGAGAGTTCGTCCGACGCGAGGCCGACGACGACGGACACGTCGTCGCGGTGCTGCCGGAACAGTTCGTCCAGCAGGAGATTCGTCGGCGGGAACTCGTAGCGGTGTGCGAACGCGTCCGTGTCGAGAACCAGCACGTCGACGCCGTCGACCGTGCGCCGTTCGAGGTTGGCTTCAGCCGTTTCGATCTCGGCGTCGAGCTTCTGACGGAACTGCTCGCTGACGTGGCCGGCCAGCCCGCGGTCGTCCTCGTTCTCGGGGAACAACAGGTCCGCGATGAGTTCGCGCTTGTCCTCGTAGGACTGGTAGAACGCTTCCAGCGTGATGGCCTCGCGGATCTCGCGAACCGCGTCGGCGTCGTAGCCCGCGTCCTCGGCTGCCGTGACGTACGCCTCGGGCGTGTTCTCCCAGAAGCTCACGGCGGGAAGGTGACCCAGGTCGGCGCGCACGTCTTCGTTGACGTGGGCGGCGACGTTCGCTGCCAGCGCGCTCGCGGTCGTCCGCTCGTCGCTGTCGGCCAGCGACGGGGAGACGGTCGTCGAAACGGCGTCGACGACTTCGCCGTCTGCCTCGGCGGCGTCGATGACGACGCGGTCGGCGCCGTACACCGAGAGCAGATCGAAGCCGTCGATGGATTCGCGGGTGGCACCGGCGGCGACGAACACGAACAGCGGGAGTTTCTCGTCGTGGCGCTCGCGGTTGTCGAGCATTCCCGTCACGTCGTTCGTGGCGTCTTCCATGTCGTAGACCCCGTCTTCGAGCGGACGGCGGTCGAAGTAGTGGTACTCGGCGTCGGCTGCGCCGTGCTGCTCGCGGATGAGCGGCAGCGCGGCGCGCTCGAGCGCCACGCCACCGACGTAGCCGTCCGCGGTCGCGTTGTGGCGAACGACGACCGGGCGGTCTTCGAGGATCGCACGTCGGATCGCGGTCGCGGCCTCGCGAACCTCGTCGAGGACCGCGTCGACGGCAGCGTCGGCGGCGAGGGGTTCGACGTCGTCCGGGCGGGCGCGCTCGGTCAGCGCGTCTGCCATCCGCTCGGTGACCGTGTCGCGCTCGTCGTCTTCGAGGACCACGAGCGCTTCCGTCTCGACCTGGAGCTCGCCGCGGCGGCGGCGGACCTCACCGTCGAGTCGGACGATGTCGCCGTCTTCGACGTGCGGATAGGCGCGAACGCCGGCTTCCTCGAAGGCAGCGCAATCGACGGCCGCGGACTCGTCGCGGATCTCGAACACGGTCGGCCCGCTCGTCTGGCGGATGTCCGCGATCTCGCCTTCGATGCGCACGTCCTCGCCGACGTGCTCTTCGAGCGTCGCGACCGCGACCTGATCGAGATCGCCGGTCGCGGTCTGTTCCTCGACGACGGCCGCACCGCCACCGCCGCCGCTTTCGACGGGTTCGGTCGCCTCGTCGGCTTCGTCGGCATCGTCAGCGGCTGCTCCGCCGGTTTCGCCGGCCGTCCGCTGGTCTTCGTCGGCCGATTCGTCGGCGACGCCGCCGACCTCGTGACGGACGGGAGCCTCGTCGGTCTCGTCCTGGTCGCCCGTCGTCTCGTCGCCTTCGTTCTCGGCGAGGACGGCGTGATCGTTTTCGGGGTCGTCGATGAGCGTGCCGCGGAACTCGCGCTCGGACTGGCGGATCGACCAGCCGAGGTCGATGTTCCCGTTGTCCCGCACGTTCTTCACCTGCACGTACACGTCGTCTCCGGACTCCCACTCGAGGCTCTCGAGTCGCTGGTCGAGTTCGCTCCGGTGGAGCAACCCGGTCACCCGATCGCCGATGTCGATGAAGACACCGAATTCGGCGTAGCCGTCGACCGTGCCGCGGTAGAACCGCCCCGGCGTCAGCTGGTCTGCACTCGTGCCTCGAAACTCGAAGACGACGTCCTGTTGATGCGTGTCGCAGATGTGGCCGTCAACGGACGTTCCGCAAATGATACAGCTTCCCATTAGCGTGTGAAAATAGACCCGGCCTAAAACGGTTGTCGAAACGCGGCGCATATTGCGACGACTCGATTCGTCGCTGTGCGGCCGATCCAACGGCCGGATTCGGCAGTCACTCGAACACGTCGCCTTCGTCTTCGAGCATCTCGATGCCGCGAGCGACTTCGGAGGCCTGGTCGGGGAACAGCGCGATCTCGACCTCGTTGCCCTCGTCGTCGGCGAAGGCGAGTTTGACCTGTTCGTCGCCGAACTCGCGGACGTCCACCGACTCGACGTCGTACAGCTTCGTCGTCGCGGCCTTGTTCGACGCGCCGACGTTCTTGATCGCCCCGTCCTTGAGTTCGACCATGAACTCGTCGAGTTGCAGGGTCAGCATGTCGCTGCCTACAGCACGCCGGGGCTAAAGCGTCGTGGTAGCTGGCTCACAACGGCAGCGAGACGCCGGCCGCCGCCAGGAGATCCCCCGCAGCTGCGAACCCGCGGAACCCGTAGCCGAAAACGATCGCCGCGGGGACGGCTCCCAGCACCGCGGCACGGCCGAGACTGACGTTGTGGACGACGCTCGTGCCGACGACGAGCAGCACCGTCCCGTACAGCGTACAGACCAACCGTAGTTCAGGGATCGGCGGCCCGGCGAAGATGCAGGGCGCAATCGCGTACGAGAGCACCTGGACGGTCTCGCTGACGCCCGCCCGGTCGGGGGCGCCGCCGATCAGGATGACCGTCTGGAGTGCGGCCGTCAGGTGCAGCGTGGCGGGCATGACGAGCACGACCGCCATCGCGAGGCCGAGAGCTTTCGAGGCGAGCGGTTGACCGCCGAAGGTCGGGTACGCGCCGCTGACCAACGTCATCCTGGTCGCTTCCTCGACGAGCACGACCGCAGCGGCGAACACCAGGCCCGGGGCCTGATCGCCCGGCGCGACGCCCGCCCGAAAGAACCGTCGTGGTCGGACGAGGACTTCGAGCCACGCCCGGGCGACGGCGACCGGTCCCCTGTCGCGACCACCTGTCGGGTTCTCGACCCACTGTGTCACAGCAGTCGCTACGGACGGTCGGGGTTTGACGATTGCGGGTTCGGTCGCTAGTCGTCTGCCCCGACGTTCTCGGTGCTCTCGAGGCAGGGCGGTTCCGGTTCGATGTTGGCGTACTGCACGACGTCCCGTCCGAGAACAGCGACGCGCTCTGCAGTCTCCTCGTCGGTCCAGTCCCAGTCGTCGCCCTCGCCCTCGAACGCAGCCGATGCACGGGGAATCGCAGCCTGGTGCGGAAGGACCCAGGCGTCGAGCGCGCGACACACGGATCGAAGGTGTTCCAGCGCAGTGATGGGGAAATTCCCGCCAGCGACGACGAGCAGGCCCACGGTTTTGTTCTCGAACTCGTCGAACCCGCAGTAGTCCAGCGCGTTCTTCAGCGGGGCCGAGTACGAGCCGTGATACATCGGCGTGCCGAGCAGGATCGCGTCGGCCTCGCGGACCCGACGGGTGAACTCGAGGGCATCGCCGGCCTCCCCCTCGTCGGCGTCGAACACCGGGAGGTCCCACTCGCGAAGGTCCAGCAGTTCAGTCGTCGCGTCAGCTCGCGCTGCCGCGTCGAGCGCGTGCGTGAGCGCTTTGCGCGTGTGGCTCTCGTCTCGGAGACTCCCGCAGATCGCGACGACGTGCGTCTCTGTCATAGTTCGTGCGTGGGCCGGGAAGCCCTTAGGTTGGGGAGTAACACCGGGACAATGAGACGACGTCTCACCCGGACCGTCATCGTCGCAGGCGCACGCGGCCCGCATCGGCGTCGAACGCAACCAGCCCGTCGTCGGCGAGATCCGAACAGATCCCGGCCAGCCACTCCCGGCCGTACTCGCCGTCCGGGACGTAGTCGACTCTGACCTTCGGGCCGAGCGTGTCCAGGGCCAGTTCCTCGTTGTCTTTCAGCGCGCTCACGATGCGGCCGCGGAACTGTCGTCGACTCCCCTCGAAGGAGGGCTGGGTCGGCACGTCGGGCGCGGTGAAGTCACCGGTCTCGTAGGCGTGACACCACTCGCGCCAGGGACAGTCAGCCTCGTCGCAAGCGGGCGTCTTCTCGCAGGCCACGCCGCCGAGTTCCATGATGGCGTTGTTCCAGACGCGGGACTCGCCGTCGGGCATGAGGTCGGCGGCCACGCGCTCGAACTCGCCGTCGTCGTCTGGCACGTCGAACGCGCGATAGAGGACGCGCTTGACGTTCGTGTCGACGACGGCGTCGCCGTCGTTGAACGCGAAGCTCGCCACCGCGTTGGCGGTGTAGGGGCCGACGCCCATCAGCTCCGAGAGTTCGCTGGGGGTTTCTGGGAACTCGCCGTCGTACTCGCTGACGACTTGGCCGGCGGCTTCGTGGAGGTACTTCGCGCGGTTGTTGTAGCCGAGGCTGTGGTCGGTCCAGAAGCCGACCACGTCGGCCCGATCGGCCGCTGCGAGATCGTGGACGGTCGGCCACCGGTCGAGAAACGAGTGCCAGGCGTCGACGACGCGCCCGAGTTGGGTCTGCTGGCTCATCACCTCCGACACGAGAATCTCGTAGGCGTCGTCGGTCCGTCGCCAGGGGAACTCGCGGTGGTCGGCCTCGTACCACTCGATCAGCGCCTGCTGGACGGCGTCGACGTCGTCCGGCAAGGACGCCACCTCGTCGGTCATCGACGCGGGCTATGGAGTGGGGTCGCTTACCGCTGGCGGTTCCGCACCGTCCACCCAGAAAGCCGAAACATGTTTCCACCGCCACTCCCTCGGGTCGGCCATGAGCCTCGACGACCTCAGGGACGAGTTGAGCGACGAGTACGCCGACGTCGGCGAATCGCTCGAGGTCTCCCTCGACGGCGAGACGCGAAACGAGCTGTCGATGTTGAGCGCCGCGATGGACCCGGACGACCGCGACGAGCTCCTGCGTCGAGCGGTCCACATGCTCTTTCAAACTGCAGTCGAGACCGGCAACCTGGACTTCCACCTCCGGAGCAAGTACGACGTCACCTACGACGAGTACCTCTCGGGGATGACCTTCGAGGAGATGACCGGCAACCAGTTCCCGCAGCCACAGCAAAACGACGACCGCCGCTACCAGTTCTAACCCGGTCGCGAGTTCGATACCCGCAATCGAGCGAGCCGGGTTACTCTCCGTCCTGGGTCGCCGTCAGGGAGAGTTGCAGGTCTGCGCCGCAACTCCTGCACTCCCCGCGTTCGATGATGTCCCTGAGGAGCTGGTCGTGAAAACAGCAGGGACAGGAGATACCGGTCATCGGCCCCGGCATGAACTGGAACGTGTTCTCCCGAGTGACGCTGAACTCCTGGACCTGCCCGGCCCGGACGTCGTTCTGTTCGTCTGGTTCCGACGACATGGTGCATGATACCGATTCACATAGTATAAAGCTTTGTCAGACGTTCGACTTCTAGAGATCGGACGGGCCTGCCATGGAAGTCAGGACGCGTCGGCGATCGCGGCTTCCAGCAGGTCGCACCCGAGGTCGATCTCCCGTTCGGTGACGTCCAGCGGCGGGAGCAGGCGGAGCGTCCGCTGACCACAGCCGAGGGTGAGGAGGCCGCGTTGCACCGCTGCGGCCATCACGTCGTCGCGGCGCTCTTCGGTGTCGAACTCTACGGCGAGCATCAACCCCAGTCCGCGAACGTCGGTGATACCGTCGGCCGTCGCGTCGAAGGTGGCCAGGAACTGCTCCCCGCGCTCGCGTGCGTTCGCGAGGAGGTCCTGTTCCCTGATGACGTCGATGGTGATTGCTCCCTGCGCGCAGGCGAGAACATCGCCGGCGCCCCACGTCGAAGAGAGTCGGCTCCGTTCCGCGGGGAACACGTCGCTGTTGGCGAGGGTCGCGCCGACTCGCAGCCCCTTCGCCGCCGCGATCACGTCGGGTTCGATCGGATAGTGATCGGACGCCCAGAACTTTCCCGTCCGACCCATCCCGGACTGGATCTCGTCTGCGACGAGGACGATGTCGTGCTCCGCGACGACGGCCGCGAGTTCCTCGGCGAAGGCGTCGCTCGGGAACCGATAGCCGCCCTCGCCCTGGATCGGTTCGACGATGACGTAGGCGACCGCCCGCGGATCGACGTACCCGGTCTCGGGATCGAGCATCCGGCGGAGCTGCGAGCCGTCGTCCGTGAAAAACCCACAGCCGCAACTGGCCGGGTCGCAGGCCCGGTCGCGACAGAACGGCACGTCGTGAACGCCGGGAATCTCCGGGAACTGGCGGCGGTAGACGCCCTTCGACCGGTTGAGCGACAGCGCACCGAGCGTGCGACCGTGGAACGCGCCCTGGAACGTGATCGCGTACTGGCCGCCCGTGTGGTCGTAGCTGATCTTGATCGCGTTCTCGACGGCTTCTGCACCGCTGTTCGAGAGGAAGACGGTGTCCAGATCGTAGTGCCTCGTGACCGCTGTCAACCGATCCATCAGATCGGCAGGGCCTGGAAACGGAGCCTCGCCGGCCGGACCGCTCGCCACGTAGAAGTCCTGGCCGGCGATCTTCAGCGGATCGACGAGATCGAACGCAGAGAGCCGCTCCAGGAGGTCGGGGTTGTTGTAGCCCAGCGGTGCAGCGCCGACGTGACCAGTGAAATCCAGCAGGACGTTCCCGTCGAGGTCCGTGCAGAACGGTCCCGCGGCCGGGGCCGTGTAGTCCCAGACGAAATCGTAGACGTACGTGCTCGGGGCCGCCGTACTGTGGTGGTACTCGACCTGTCGGCGCGCGCGGTCGCCCGGAAGTGTGTCGACTGTTGGCGCGACCCTGTCACGATCCATGGTAACACTTCGGGAACCGATCCGATAAATAATTCGTCCGGTTTAGGTAATTGTTGCTAAGTGTGCGGGAAGGCTTCACTGTGTCACACTGTGATCGCGACGGTGACGATGGTAGCACCGACGAGGAGGACGACGCTCCAGACGCTAACGCGGTAGGCGAACTGGCGGTTCGGACTGGCGAGTGTCAGCCCTGCCTTGACGATGATGCTCGCGCCCGTCGCGAGCAGGATGGCGAGGACGGCCTGCGAGCCGGAAAGATCACCGGCGCGGTAGAGGAGAACTGCAGAGGTCGTCGCACCGGCACTCGAGACGAGACCGGAGATGGCGGCCGTCGCGTAGAACCCGGCGGTCCCGAACAGGTCCTGAGCCACGCTGCCGGCGAGGACGATCAGGAGGAAGATGCCGCCGAAACTCAGTGCTCGGCGCAGAGAGAACGGACTGGTCAGATCGATGTCGACCGTTTCGCGCCAGTCGGCAGTAACTGCCGCGACGAGGACGCTCCCGACGATGACGGCGCCGAGCGGAACGATCGCTCCAAAGAGAACGCCGGTCTCGATGGTGAAGACGAGCGCGATGACGAGGTTCCGAAGCGCCATCGCGGCGTCGGCGAGCAGGACGGCCGCGACGGCGTACGCCGTGGCTCTGGGACGCTGGCGGACGTGATCGAGCATTGTACCGACGACGGCCGTCGAAGAGGCGAGCCCACCGAAGAAACCAGTGACTGCGATGCCGCGCCCGCCGTACGTCTGGACGATGGCGTAGTTCGCGATCCCGATACCGGCGACCGTGACCACCATCAGCCAGACGACGCGCGGTTCGAGCGCGACGGCGAATGCACCGGACCCGACCGTGACCGATCCAGAAGGCAAGAGTGGATAGACCACGAACGCGATGATCGCGAACTCCGTCGCCGACTGGAGCTCCTCGTGCGTAAGCCCCCAGGCGAAGCTGTGTAACTCCCGCTTGAGGACGAGCAGCAGCGCCGACACTGCCGTGACGGTCACGCCCTCGATGATGAAGCCTGCTGCGACCAGTGTGCCGATCCCGTAGGCCACGAGCATCGACACCGAGGTCGTCAACGACAACCCCTGATCGCTGGAGAGCAGTCCGTCAGCCGCGAGCACGAGTCCCTGCACGATGACCAGCACGCCCCCGACGACGAGCAGTGCCTCGTGGTCCAGCACGGTGAAGACGGCACCGAGCAAGCTAATGAGCGCGAACGTCCGAATCCCGGCGGTCTTCTGGGACCACTCCCGTTCGAGCCCGAGGAACATCCCGAGCGCACCAGCCAGCGCTAGCCGCGACACCTCTGCGTCCAGTGGCGCAGGAATCGTTTGTAGCAGAGCCGACACCCCTTAGCGTACCGGATTCGGACGTAAAAACGATACGGCGATTCGGGCGTGCCGATCGACCACGCAGAGATCGAGCACGTAGAAGTGACGTCGTGAGGAGCAGGTTCGAGCACCCGGGAATCTTATGGTAACATGTCATGAATATCGTGCATGGTCGATCTCGACGGAGGACAGGGGCGATCGCTCTGGTGGGCAGCGGCCGTCGTCCTCTGCTGTACGCTGCTGTTCGTCGTCTACTCGTTCGTCGGGACTTTCGTGTTCGGACTCTTCATCTACTACGCGACGCGGCCCGCCTACAAACGAATCCATCACTACATTGGACAGCGCAGTCTCTCGGCGGTGTTGGCGCTACTCACGTTTGCGTTACCGGCGATAGTGCTGTTGGTGTATACGGTCGCGATCGCCATCCAGGAGTTGTCGAACCTCCAGGTAGTCGACATCGGGCCACTGATGGCCATCATTCAGCCGTACGTCGACCTCTCGCAGGTCGTCAAAGATCCAGCGGAACTCCTCTCCCAGGACGGCGGCCTGGATTCCCTCAGAGCCTCGCTGTTCGCGACGCTGGGGTATCTCGGCTTCATCGGGAACGGGCTCTTGCATCTGTTCGTGATGTTCGCCCTGGCTTTTTACCTGCTACGTGACACGAAGCGACTCTCAAAGTGGGTGGCCGACCACAGCGACGAGCGGATCGTCCTGAAAGCGTACATTCAGGCCGTCGACCGGGATCTCCAGAACGTCTTTTTCGGGAACATCCTGAACGCGATCATGACGGGCGCGATCGGCGCGATCTCGTTCAGTCTGCTCAATTTCTTCGCGCCGCAGCGACTAGCGATTCCCTACCCCGCCCTGACAGGGCTGCTCGCTGGCGTCGCGAGCCTGATCCCCGTCGTCGGAATGAAGCTCGTGTACGTCCCCATGGTCGGCTACCTGGGGGCGAAGGCAGCGTACCTGGAAACCGGGTTTCCGTTCGTCCTCATGGTGCTGTTCGTCTCGATCGTCATCGTCGACTCCATCCCCGATTTCCTCCTTCGGCCGTACGTCTCCGGCCGACACCTCCACGTCGGGATGGTCATGTTCGCGTACATCCTCGGCCCGCTGTTGTTCGGCTGGTACGGCATCTTCCTCGGGCCCGTCATCCTCGTCGTCCTCTTCCATTTCGTCCGGATGATCGTCCCGGAACTCATCACCGGAAAACCAATCAAGCCCACGGCAGTCGGTCCAGCGTACCTCAACGGTCGGGACGACCCAGTTGGGACTGCGGACCCGGTCCCGTCACACGACGGCAACGGTCACGCAGACTCGGATGGAACAGCACAGACGAACGGGGACGACCCGCCGGTCGCCGATTCGACGAACCGTAGCGGGGCGGAGCCAGAACCGAACGAAGCTGGAGGACAGTTGCGCGACGAATCGACGGATCGGGACGACACGTAGCGTTGCGAACGCAGAGAAGTGAAGAGATTCCGGTGACGGGAAGAGAGTGGCCTTAGAGGTCGACGTACTGTTCTTCCCACTCGCGGCGGGCTTCGATCTCACGACGGCCACGGCGAGTCAGACTGTAGAAGTTCGTTCGTCGGTCACGCTGGCCCTTCTCGATCAGCCCTTTGTCGACGAGCGTATCGAGATTCGGGTACAGGCGGCCGTGGTGAATCTCCTTCTCGTAGTACTCTTCGAGTTCTTCCTTGATAGCCAGCCCGTGTGGCTCCTCCCGACCGGCGATCACATACAGCAGGTCACGCTGGAATCCTGTCAGGTCGT
Organism: Halorientalis brevis; assembly: GCF_042678165.1. Classification (GTDB taxonomy): domain Archaea; phylum Halobacteriota; class Halobacteria; order Halobacteriales; family Haloarculaceae; genus Halorientalis; species Halorientalis brevis. Next base: position 484,367 of record NZ_JBHUDJ010000014.1, read on the forward strand.
ACATCGGTAATATCCGATTGTAGATTACTGTCGGAATATCATAAATATATCGACTTTCGGTACGCCCAACATGAGAAGGGGAGTTCCAATACCGGCAAATTACAGGGTCTAGACGCGCAGATGTGCATCGACCGCATTCGGGCGACTCGCATTCATCATACGCCGGTCATATCTATCCAGATAAACCATTTCGTTTACTGATGAATCGAGCACACGATTTCTGGCACACAGGTGGGAAGTCTGAGGAAAAGGCTGATAGACTTATGTACGGCTGTACCGAAGGAGAAAGCATGCCCGAAGAGGTTCTTTTCGAGTCCGAACGGAGACAGCAGCGAACCGAAGTCGCCGACTATCTCCGGGCAGTCGCCGACAAACTCGAAGCTGGATCGAGCATTACGCTCGAAGCCGGGGACCAGTCCGTGACGTTAGAGCCGCCGGGGGACGTCGAGTTCGAGGTCAAAGCCGAACGAGAAGGCCCGACCGACGGACCCGGCGAGCTGAGCATCGAACTGGAACTCGAATGGGACGAACACCGGAGCGGCAGCGACGACGGCAGTGATGGCTCGCTGACTATCAGCTAACCGTACTCGACACTGCCGGGGCGGGGTATTCTCCGACTACCGGTGGGACTGTCGGACGGGATCGCCACAGAAATCAGCGCTATCGCTCAGCGAGTAGTTGTCGAATGGAAAGCAAATCACGCGGGGTGAAAATACCCGCGTGATTGCTTGCCGCCCTGAATTGGTCCCCGCTGACGCTTCGGCCCTCCAAGCGAAGCGTCACCTGAATCGAGTGGCCATAATCACTTAAATGTACCGGCATCGTGAAAACTACTCACCTATCCAACATGTATCCGAAAGTATCCAATTCTACGCGACATCGTCTCACGATCGTTGACTCGCTGCCGATAGTTTCTTGACGTTTAGATATACTCTTCTTCGAGCACCCACCCGAGTGCCCGTTTGTAGTACGTGAACATTTGCCTCACGCCCTGGTGGTTCATGTTCTCGTCGTCCAACTGTTCTTTCAGGAACTCGTACTGTTCTCGAATCTCCTCTTCGTCACGCATACCTCCTGTTTGGGGAACGCGAAGGAAGAATCTTCACACTCTCCCCGAATGTTGCAGCGTCACGCCCTGTCAGCGGACGGGTCGCGCAGGTCGGAGGCGGGTCAGTTTTGCATCTCGACTCCCAAGTTGTCGCCATGAAAATCCGCGGGGACCGCCAGTGCAAGGAGTGTGACACACGCTGGTCCTACTACGAGACGGGGAGCATCACCTGTCCCGAGTGTGGGAGCCTCAAGAGCGTCGGCGTCGACGATCGGAAAGAACACACCGCAAGCGCTGTCGTGCTGGATCTGACCGGCGTCCGCGCCCAGGTCGACGAGGTTCCGCTCCGCGACGTCGCTGCCGACGCGGCAGATACCTGTCGATCGTACGTCCGGCAGTACGGGTTCATCGACGCCGGCGAACTCCAGCCGTTAGCCGACGCCTACCTCGCCGCGCGAGAGCTTCGGCAGGCCGCCGGCTACGTCGAACGCGCGATGCGTCTCACCGACGACGAGGAGTACTACCTGCTCGCACTCCTCCGCGGAGCTGACCAGGGAGACCGGCCAGCGACCGACGCAGTCCCCGCATCGATGCGAGACGCCCGCGGTCTGGCGTACGCGACGGCCGTCGATCACTACCGCAGCGACCTCCGACTGTATCTGGAGGAAAACCCAGACGAGACGGCACAGCAACTCCTCGCCTCGCTCGGCGAACACCAGAAACGGATCGCGGCGCTGGACGGGGACGTCGCACTCGGCACGTCTGAAGCACTCATCACGGCCGTCCAGTCGCTCGGACGGTACCTGATCGACGACGACGAGAACGCGCTCGCCCAGGCCCAGCATCGCCTCGACACCCTCAATACGGCGTAACGACCACCGATCCCGGCAGCCACCGTCTCGACTGTCGACGGTCCGTGGATAAAACGATTAAGCGGTCGGGTCGTTCAGGTATCGACACCATGACCGCTACCGACGACGACCCGGCCGGTCCCCTCGACGGGCTCCGCGTGATCGATTTCTCCGGGATGATCAGTGGCGGGTACGCGACGATGGTCCTCGCCGATTTCGGCGCGGACGTCGTCTTTGCGGAACATCCCGACTCCCACGACCCGATCCGTGATTGGACGCCGTTCGAGAACGGCACGAGTCTCTGGTGGAAGTCCCTCGGGCGGAACAAACGGTGTGTCACGCTGGACCTGCACACTGACGAGGGGCGCGCGCTGGCACTGGAACTCGTCGAAGACGCGGACGCCGTCGTCGAGAACTTCCGAGCCGGCACGCTGGAACGCTGGGATCTCGGCCCCGAGACGTTGCGAGACGCCAACGAGGAACTGATCGTCGTCCGCATCTCGGGCTACGGCCAGACCGGCCCGAAAGCGACGGAACCCGGCTTTGGCACCGTCGCCGAGGCGATGTCCGGCTTCGCACACGTCAACGGGTTTCCGGACCGCGAACCGCTCCTCCCGCCGATCAGCCTCGCGGACATGGCGGCTGCCCAGACCGCGGTTCAGTCGCTCCTGATGGCCGTCTTCGAGCGCGACGTCGCTGGCAGCGGGAAGGGACAGGTCGTCGACGTCAGCCTCCTCGAATCGCTGTTCCGGATGTTCCCGGGCGACGTGGAGAAGTACGACAAGCAGGGCGCGGTTTCGGAGCGCATCGGCAACCACCACACCAACGCGGCACCGCGGAACGTCTACGAGACCCGGGACGGCTACGTCGCCCTCTCGGCGTCGGCCCAGTCCATCTTCGAGAACCTCGCCGAGATCATCGATCACCCGGAACTCGTCGAGGACCCGCGGTTCGAGGACAACAAGTCGCGCGTGGCGAACGCCGACGAACTCGACGAGTACATCGCGCCCTGGATCGCCGAGCGGTCGACCGAGCGCGTGCTCGACGAACTCCGGGCGGGCGACGCGGTCGTGGCGCCGATCTACGACATGAGCGACGTCTTCGAGGACGAGCAGTACGACGCACGAAACGACATCGTCGAGGTCGACGACCCGGAAGTCGGGCCGATCAAGACCCAGAACACCCTCCCGAAGTTCTCGCGGACGCCGGGACGCGTCGACCACCTCGGTCCGGAGCACGGCGAGCACAACCACGAGGTGTACGTCGACGAGCTCGGGCTCGACGAGGAGACGGTCGCCAAGCTACGGGACGACGGCGTCATCTGACACGCGATGGCGAACAGGCGACACGTGGGGAGTGCCGGCGCGGCGCGTCACACACCCGCCCGGACCGCACCGGATCGACTCTCAGCGCATGGGTCGGCCTGGACTCGTTTTCGGGTTTCAAAGTACGGGGCCGATCAGCGGTGTCCGGGCCGGTGGTTCCGGCCGCCGCCCGCCGCCTCCCGAGCCGCCGTCAGTTTGGATTCGAACCAGGTGGCGGCAACGTCGGCGACGTGTTCGAGTTCGCCTTCGCCCTCGAAGAGGTGGCCGGCGTTGGGAACGACTTCGAGGTCTTTCTCGCACGTGAGCCGCGTGAGCGCCTCGCGGTTCAGCGCCAGCACGTTGTAATCGGCGCCACCGACGATGAACAGCGTCGGTGCCCGGACCTCGTCGAGCACGGCCTCAGCCATGTCCACCCGGCCACCACGTGAGACGACCGCACCGGCGTCGTCCGGCCGAGCGGCTGCGGCCCGGAGTGCAGCGGCTGCCCCGGTGCTCGATCCGAAGTACCCGAGCGGCAGCTCGGACGTTCGCGGCTGGCTTCGGAGCCAGTCAGTCGCCGCGAGGAGCCGCCGCGTCAACAGGTCGACGTCGAACCGGCTGGTCCTGGCCTGGTCTTCCCGTTCGGTCAGGAGGTCGAACAGCAGGGTCGCGAGCCCGCGGTCGTTCAGCACGTCGGCGACGTAGTTGTTGCGCGGACTGTGACGACTGCTCCCGCTCCCGTGCGCGAAGGCCACGATTCCGGTGGCCTCCCGTGGTACGGTCAGGTGGCCGGGAAGCGTCACACCGTCGACCGGAATGTTGACGAGGTCCATACCGGTCGATTCGAGAGGAAAGCCAGTAACGGTTCGGTCAGGTTAGTTTCCGATTCCTGACCGGCAGTTCGGACACCAGGATGCGCGACACGTCCGCCAACTGTCGGGACAGGCACAACCAGGAACCGGTCCGGAAGCACCCGGTCGAGAGGGCGATTCAAACGGCAGTTTCCGAGACATGTGGTTCTGGGGACCAATCCGCAGACTCAATCCCGGGCAGGCACAAGTGCTTGCGATGGTCCGAACCAATACGCTCAAACTGTCCCGGGAAGGGTTGACCGTCAACGCCGAGGTCCGGGCCGAGAAACTGACGTCAGAGAACGTCGAGCCAGGACCAGACGTCGTCGTCAGGGACGACCGGAACGGACAGCGTGTCGAGCGAGAGCAGTACGACAAAGCCACAGGAGAGACGTTGCCCGAGGGACACGGCTACCGCTGGGTGAACGAAGACGGCGAGGACGTACCCGACGAGGCCCGCCAGTACTACGAAGTCATCGACGGGTCTGAGCACCCGATCTCGCTGTTCAAACCGACGCTCGGTCGGGGTCGCACGCTCACGGCGGAACGGTGGATTCCCGTCAGTCGACTCGGTGAGTTTCTGATCACACGGACCTACGAGATGTGGGGTGCGGACGAATCGGACGAAGAGCAACTGTTCGAGCTCGCCCAGTACGTGCAGTCATACCGAGAAGCGCCGGTCGTCCCGGTCGTGCTCCAGGAGACACTGACGAAGGACTGGGGTATCCTCACTCCGCAGTTCTACGGCGACGACACGTTCAGCATCGTCGTCCGGGTGACGCGCGCTAGAGTGAAACCAACGCACCGGATGCAGGTTCCAGCGGAGTCCGACGGGGAGGAGTCCCGGTTCCCGACCCCGGAACAGGAGTTCCCGTTCGAGTGAGCGGGCACCCAGACTCGATGTGACGACCGGGACTGCAGGACGCGCTGCTCTTCGGACTCACCAGGGTGGCAGCAGGGGCACCTGGAGGTCGAGACTGGTGGCCGCGGTCGAGACCGCGAACCACAAGCAGATAACGGCGATTCCGAACAGGACCGCGGCGACTCCGACCCGGTGGCGGGCGGTCTCACCGACACCGGTGTCCGAGAGCACGAAGGTACCCTCGTGGCTGAGCACACGCTCTCCGTCGGCCGAGACGACGCTGGCAGTGACGGACACCTCGCCGCTCGGAGATACGCATCGTTCGAGGTATCGCCACCGGCGAATCCGATCGCTGTCGCCACGGAGGTCCGGATTGGCAGCGACGAACGACGCGAGGTCGTCGGGAAACGCGTCCAGTCCAGGGTCTTCGCCACTGACGGCCCTGACAGTTTCCGGCGCGTCACGGAGATCGAACGCCTCGAGTGGAGCCAGCGGCACAGCGTCCTCGCGTCCGAAGCCAGGTACCGGGTCGGCGTCGTCTCTCGCCGGGTCGACGGCGACTTCCTCGGCATCGCGAAGGCGGAACGGGACGGCCGCTGCAACGTGGCGTTCGGATGCCGCGTCGTCTTCCCACCATTCGAGGCCACTCACCGACAGCGCGGCGTCACTCACGCCGCCTTCCCCGAAGAACGCCGTCCACTCGGTGATGTGAACGGCCACGCAGGGGTCACCGGAGAGCGGTGCCGTGAGCGGGTCGTCGGTCCGTGGCTGGCCGACTACCGTGGTCGTCGTCTCCGGCGTCAAGTCGCCGACAGTAGTCGTTCCACCCCGCAGGAGCACGGCGGCACTCCAGAGCTGGGAGCCACACCCGTACAGTCCTGCGACACCGACGAGAGCGGCGGCGAGAACGAAGAACGCGTCGACTGCGGCGGCCAGCGATTCGAGAACCACTCCGTGTGCTACCGAGGAGACTCACAAAAAGTCAACGAACAGCCACGACGACCTCACGGTCGACAGTGTTCTCGGGGACCGTCGCCTTCCACGCGACAGTGTCGATGTCTTCGTCGGCCAGACCGGGGTCCGACGCGAGAGCGGTCGTCTCCGGGACCGCGACGTAATGGGCGAACGCGAAAGACACCCGTTCGTCGTCGTACTCGAAGGCCACATCAGTGACTGCAACGGGGCGTTCGACGGCGACCGCGACCCCTGTTTCCTCACGGACCTCGCGGACGAGCGCCTCCTCGCGTGTCTCCCCGGGTTCGACTTTCCCGCCGGGCGCGAGCCACTGCTCGTCTTCGCGAACGAGCAGCACGCGATCGCGGCTGTCAGTGACGATCGCGCCGACAGCCCAGGTGAGCCCTGCGTCGATTTGCTCGCGCGCGTCCGCAAAGCGATCGGCGTCGACGGCGTGGATCGTCTCACGAGCCCACACGTCGTCGCGTGCGGCGAGCGACTCGAAGTCGAGGGGCTGCATTCAGGGGAGGTCGACCGAGACGTCTTCCTGCAGGCCGGCTGCTTTCACGGTGTTCCAGAGCAACATCGCGCGGGTCATCGGCCCGACGCCGCCCGGAACGGGCGTGATCGCACCGGCTGACTCTTTCGCGCTCTCGAAGTCGACGTCGCCGACGAGTTCGTATCCCTTCTCGGTATCCGCATCGACGCGGTTGATGCCGACGTCGATGACGGCGGTGCCCGCCGACAACATGTCGCCGGTGATCATCTCGGGAACGCCGGCGGCCGCGACGACGATGTCCGCCTGGCGGGTCTTCGCCGCCAGGTCGTCGGTCCGGGAGTGACACACCGTCACCGTCGCGTTGCCGCCCTCTGCCTTCTGGAGGAGCAGGTTCGCCATCGGTTTGCCGACGATGTCCGAACGGCCGACGACCACTGCGTCGGCGCCCTCGGTTTCGACGCCCGCGTCGGCCAGGAGCTTCTGGATACCGTGGGGCGTACAGGGCTTGTACCGTGCGTTGCCGGCGACGAGTCGACCGACGTTCTCGGGGTGGAACCCGTCCACGTCCTTGGCGGGATCGATGCGACGGAGGACCTCGCGGTCGTCGACGTGGTCCGGAACGGGCATCTGGACGAGAATCCCGTTCACGTCGTCGTCGGCGTTGAGTTCGTCGATGGTGTCGAACAGTTCCTCGGCGGGGGCGTCCGGGTCGATCTCGATGTCGATCGCCTCGATGCCGACCTCCTCGCAGTCCTGCTGTTTCATCGAGACGTACGTCTCGCTGGCGGGATCGTCGCTCATCAGGACGGTCGCGAGACTCGGGGTCACGCCCTCGTCGTCGAGCGCGTCGATGGCGTCGGCGAGTCCGTCACGGACGTCCTGGGCGACGGCGTTGCCGTCGATGATCTCTGTCATTGCCTACATCGCAGGTGGCCCGACTCTTGAACGTCTCGAAAACGCTCAGACCTCCCTGACGGCGCGATCAGTGACGCCGTGCCAGAGCGCCCGGACCGTCTCCGACCCGACGAACCGTGGGACGCGGTCCGCGTACTGCTCGTAGGCCTCCCCGTACTGCTCGCGGAGCCACGGTTCCTCGGCGAAGGGCATGACGAGCCACCAGGTGGCGTACAGCGCACACAGCACTGTCGCCATCCACGACGCCGAAAGGAGTGCAACCCCGACCGTGGCGACGAGATACCAGACGTACTGGGGGTTCCGCGAGTACCGGTACCAGCCACCAGTCTGGAGTTCGCCTTCCAGCCCCATCGTCTCGTCGGACCCCAGGTCAGAGCCGGCCCAGAGCGCGGCAGCGTAGCTCGGAACGAAGAGTACCGCACCGACCGCCAGCGTCCGCGGCTGTGTGAGGCCCAGACTGTTCCAGTCCAGATACGCCACGGCGAGCAGACAGACGTTGAGACCCATCGAGATCGACCAGTGGACGTAGTACCACAGGTCCCGCTCACCGAGGGGCCAGTACTCCGTCCGCCCGAGCGCACTCGCGACGTAGCCGAGCAGGTTCGCCAGTCCGAAGACGACACCGCCACCGAACGCGACGAGTTCAATTGCGACCATAGGTATCGGGACGAGCCGAGCGATAGTTCGACTGGTGTCGTCTCCACTAGCCCGTTTAAGTACCGCACGGCGCAGGGAAAGGACGCCCGCTCAGGAGCACTCGGCCTCGGCGACCGTAGCGGTCGGCGTGTTTCGAAACTGCGTCGTCGAGAAGGATACTATCTATTCCTATAGATGGCCAGATCGCATGCAATACTACTAGTATTGTGACTATCTCTATTCGTGTTGTCACGCAACTGCCAACCACCCGGAACGGACCTGACCACGACACGAGGCTGCTACCGGAGCGTCGACGCGGACCTCTTCGTGTCGTGTCAGAACCAACACACAAACTATGAGCAACCAATCGACGTTGACGCCGATGGGCGCGATGCTGCGATCGTCCACGCGAATGTACCGCAACTCGCTCGAACTGTCACGAGCAGCAATGGCTGCCTTCGACACCACTTCGAACGGCGACTCGCCGGACACGAGCGGTGGCGCTGACGGAGTCGAGGCCGGAACGACCCGGCCAGAGTGGGACACCGACAGGACGGCGGACGATCCCAGTGACCTCGCCGTCGGTGATCGCGTCGAGTTCACGAAAACCATCTCGGACGAAGACGTGACAGCGTTCGCCGCTGCCAGCGGGGACACCAACCCGCTCCATCTCGACGAGGAGTACGCTGAAGAGACCCGCTTCGGCGATCGCATCGCTCACGGGACACTCGTCAGCGGGCTCATCAGCGCCGCACTCGCACGGCTTCCCGGGACGGTCGTCTACCTCTCACAGGACATGGAGTTTCTCGCGCCGGTCTATCTCGGCGACAGGGTCACGGCCGACGTCGAAGTCGCCGAAGACCTCGGCGGCGGGCGCCTCCGACTCTCGACGACGATCGTCAACGGCGAGGAGCCCTGTATCGACGGTGAAGCCGTCGTCCTCGTACCGGACGCGGAGTAAACGTCGGTCAGTACGAGTGCGTGGTAGCCGCTGAGACCGACCCTCCTATCGATACTGATGGTCCCCACACATGAAACGCTGTGACCACTGCGACGACGAGATCGAAACGAGCGACTGGTATCCGACGCTCGCCCGCGAACGAACCCAGGGCGTCGTCCTGTTCTCGTTTTGTAGCGTGCCCTGCCGGAACGAGTGGCTCTCGGCCGAGGACGACTAGGGCGAAGTCGCGCCTCCGAACGCCGTGAGAGGGCAAGCCGACGATTTTATCTGGCCGACTGACCTCAATCCAGCGACGCCATCGATCCGGCTCGCAACGCATGTCCGACGCACCCGAGATTCTGTTCGTTTGTCCAACAGGCGAATACGCCGCCGAAGTCACGGCGGCGGCAACGGACGGAACCGCGGTCGTACAGCAGGTCGACACGGGGAGCGGCGCGCTCGACGTTCTCGCGACGCACTCGCCGAGTTGCGTCGTCATCGACGGAGAGCCGCCGGACATGACGAGTTCGGAACTCGTCGAGACGATACGTGCGACGACGGACGACGTTTCGATCAGCGCGTTCGTTCACGAGAACGACACGGCGTTCTCTACGCTGATTACCCCGGACGACCGTGATTTAGCGCGGTACGAGACTATTCTCGATACCGTCAACGACGGCATTTACCAGTTCGATCCGGCGGGCCGGTTCGTCGAACTGAACGACGCCGTCGCGGAGATCACCGGCTACGCGCGGTCGGAGTTACTGGGCGAGCACATCTCCATCATGCTCGACGAGTCCGACGTCGCGAAGGGTGAGTCCCTGATACAGGAGCTACTGGAGAGCGACGAGCGAGACGTCGCGACCATGGACATGACGGTCCACACCGCCGACGGCGAGGAGATCCCCTGCGAGAATCGACTGTCAGTGATCCAGACGGACGGGGAGTTCCGGGGGACCGTCGGTGTCGTTCGCGACATCTCGGAGCGAGCCCATCGAAAGGCCCAGCTCAAACAGGAGCGTGATCTCCGCGAACGCCTCCTGGAAACGAGCCCAGTCGGCATCGTCGTGATCGACGAAGCGGGGACCGTCGCCCGCGCCAACGACAGGGCGTCCGAGATCCTCGGCGTTCCGAAAGACGCGCTCACCGAACAATCGCATTCGAACACCGAGTGGAACGTCTTCGACGAATCGGGGGAGCCGATCCCCGGGTCCAGCTATCCGGCCTCGCGGGTCTTCGAAACCGGCGAGCCTGTGTACGACTGGGAAGCGGAGATGGAACGTCCAGACGGCTCGACTGTCTGGCTCTCGTTCAACGGCGCGCCGCTGTTCGACGCCGAGGGGAACGTCGAACGGGTCATCCTCGTCATCGAGGACGTGACCCAACAGAAACAGCGCGAGCGACAGCTCCATCAACAAACGGCGTTCGTCGAGGGGATTTTCAACGCCGTTCCGGACCCGATGTACACGTTCAACGGGAGCGGCCGGATGATCCGCTGGAACGAGGGGTTCACAGAAGCGACTGGCTACAGCGACGACGAGGTCGAGGGGATGCACGCGCTCTCGTTCGTCCCGGACGAGGACGAGGAGAAGATCACGGACGCCATCAGCCGCGTCATCCAGGACAAAGAGGTCCAGAACGTCGAATCGGCGCTCGTCCGGAAAGACGGAACGCACGTCCCCCACGAGTTCAGCGGCGGCCCAGTGCTCGACGACGACGGCAACGTCACCGCGCTCACCGGCGTCGGGCGCGACGTCACCGATCGCATCGAGCGCGAGCGACAGATCGCCGACCAGCGTGACGAACTCGAGGAGTTACACCGCATCAACGCGGTCATCCGCGACATCGATCAGCGCCTGATCCAGGCGACGAGCCGCGAAGCGGCCGAACAGGCCGTCTGTGACCGCCTGGCAGCGGCGGACGCGTACCAGTTCGCGACGATCGGAAGCTACGACGACGAGTTCGCGTCGTTCGTGGTCCGTGCCAGGGCCGGCGTCGACGACTCGGTCCCGCACGAACGCAGTGCGATGGACGATTTCGAATCGCCGCCGGGGGAAGCGGCGATCCGAACCGGAGACGTTCAGGTCGTCCGAGACGGCCACTCCGAGGCGTCGGCCGAATCCGACCAGAACGCGTCAGTGGCCCGCAGCTTCGAGTCGGTCGCGAGCATCCCGATCACGTACGAGGACACGACCTACGGCGTGCTGTCGGTGTACTCCGATCGGGCGTCCGCGTTCGACGACCGTGAACGGGCCGTCCTGGCGGAGCTGGGTGAGACGCTCGGACACGTCATCACGACGATCCAGCAGGAGAAGCGGGAGCGGATTCTGACGGCGCTCCAGGACGCGACGCGAGAGCTCATCCACGCCGACTCGAAGGCCGAGGTGAGCGAGCGAGTCGTCGACGCCGCGAGCGACGTCCTCGACGCGACGGGGGTCGGAATCTTCCTGTTCGACCCCGACGAGCGAGCGCTGACGCCGACCGCGACGACCGACCGGCTCCGCGAGCTCTACGGTGACTGGGAAGCGACCCTCGGAGCCGACGAATCGGCCGCGTGGACGACGTTCCTCGACGGGTCGACGGTCGTCTACGGCGACCTCGACGCCGAACTCGACCAGTTCAGCGACACCGACGCCCGGAGCGGATTGTTCGCGCCGCTGGGCGACCACGGGGTGTTCGTCGCTCTCTCTGCGGAGCGCCGCGCGTTCGACGACGACATCACCCGCGTCCTCGACCTGTTTGCCGCGACGGCCGAAGCGACGCTGGATCGGGTCGAAGGCGACCGAGAACTGCGGGCTCACGACCGAAAGCTGCAAAAGCGGAACCGCCAGCTCACCCATCTCAAGGGTATCAACGACATCATCCGAGAGCTGGACCAGTCGATCATCCACGCGTCGACTCGACAGGAGATCGAGCGCGAAGTGTGCGACCGGCTGGCGCAGTACGACCAGTTCGAGTTCGTCTGGATCGGCAAACCGGACTGGGGAACCGACCGGATCGAGCCGCGAGCGTGGGCCGGTAACGAACAGGGGTATCTGGACGCCATTCCGCTCGACATCGATGGATCGAACACGCTGCCGACTGCGGAGACGCTGGAAACGGAATCGGTAACGTACGTCGCCGACCCGGCCACTCGACTCCGGGACGACCCGTGGCGCACCGAAGCGCTCAAACGAGACTACCAGGCGGTAGTGAGCGTCCCGCTCGTGTACGGCGACATCAACTACGGGGCACTGACCGTTTACACGGCGGATCCGACGACGCTGGACGAGATGTCGCGCGCTGTCATCGAGGAGTTAGGCGAGACGATCGGCCACGCCATCAACGCGATCAAAACCCGGCGGGGCATCCTCTCGGACCAGGCGGTCGAACTCGAACTCGAAGTGTACGACGAGGGCGTGTTTCACCATCTCGCCGCGTCGCTCGACGCCGAGATCGAGGTGACCGACCTCGTGCCGGAGACGGAGGGGCACACGACTGCCTTCTTCACCGTCGAGGGCGTCACCGCGGACGAGGTCCACCACGCCGCGTCCACGTTCGTGAACATCAGCGACGTCACGCTGCTCTCGGCGGACGACGACCGGCTTCGCTTCCGGGCTAGCGTCACCGGGCAGACCGTCCCGAACACCGTCATCGAATACGGAGCCCGGCCGCAGCAGATCTCGGTGGACGCGACCCGAACCACCGTCGTCGTCGAACTGCCCTCGGAGACCAACGTCCGACCGTTCATCGAGAAACTCAAAGACCACTACGAGTCGGTCGAACTCGTCGCCCGGCGCGACCGGACGGAAGGCGGCCAGTCACACGCCGAATTCACCGAGGAGTTCGAGCGAACGCTGACCGACCGGCAGCTGGAAGTTCTGAAAACGGCCTACAGTAGCGGGTTCTTCGAGTCACCGAAAGAGCAGACCGGGACGGAAATCGCCGAATCGCTCGACATCACGCAACCGACGTTCAATCATCACCTCCGCGTCGCGCAGCGAAAACTCCTCCGGGCGTTGCTTGGCGAACGGTAACGGCCCACAGACACCATCTATACTAATAGCCATCCCAGGTCCGGTCAGTGCATTACTACTGAAGTCAGGTACTTTCGGAAAGATGTCGGACAGCCATATAGAGACAAGCTATGGCTCAGCAACCCACAATCGCGGCAGGTGACGCGGATCAGCCGAGCGATCTCGTTCTGTCTGCGCTCGCAGCGCACGAGGACTGCTCGGCGCTGGATCTCGACACGACGTTGTTCGAGGTCATGGACCCCGACGCACTGGACCGGCTGTTCCACGGATTCGGCGAACCGGACGCGCATCCTGTCAGCGTCTCGTTTACGATGCTCGACCACGAGGTCGAAGTTCACGGCGACGGCCGCGTCGTCGTCGACGGCGTGCAGTACGTCCGGGACGACGCCGGCAGCTCCGTCAGCCGCTCCGCGGACGTATAGCGCAGACGATCGCCGAAGAAAACAGAGTGACGACGTCTTTTTCCGCGTTTCAGGGCGGACCGTTCGCTACTCGTACAGCGGGTACTCGTCGGTGAGTGCGTCGACGCGCTCTGCGGCGTCGGCTTTGACGTCCTCGTCGTCGTAGTTGTCCACGACGTCGTAGATGATGTCGGCGACCTCTCGGCAGGCGTCCTCGTCGAAGCCACGGGTCGTGAGACCGGGCGTGCCCGCGCGGATGCCCGAGGGGTTGAACGCCGAGCGGGTCTCGCCGGGGACCGTGTTCGCGTTGAGGACGACGCCGACCGCTTCGAGAGCTTCCTCGGCGTCCTTTCCGGTCGTGTCAGGATGGGAGGGACGGAGGTCGATCAGCACGAGGTGGTTGTCGGTGCCGCCGGAGACGAGTTCGAGCCCGTGTTCCTGGAGCCGCTCGCCCAGTGCCTTGGCGTTCGCGATGGTCTGTGCGGCGTACTCCTCGAACTCCGGCTGGAGCGCTTCCTTGAACCCGACCGCCTTGCCGGCGACGTTGTGCATCAGGGGACCGCCCTGACCGCCAGGGAAGACGGCGGGGTCGATGTCGTCGGCGTACTCCTCGTCGCACATGATGATGCCACCGCGGCCGGCGCGGATGGTCTTGTGCGTCGAACCGGTGACGAAGTCCGCGACGCCGACCGGGGACGCGTGGACGCCGGCGGCGACCAGACCCGTGATGTGGGCGATGTCGGCCAGGTGGTAGGCGTCGACGGCGTCGGCGGCTTCCTGAATGGCCTCGAAGTCGACTTCGCGGGGGTACGCGGAGTACCCAGAGACGATGATGTCCGGGTCGAACTCTTCGGCGTGGTCGCGGAGTTCGTCGTAGTCGATGTAGCCGGTGTCGGCGTCGACCTCGTACTGTTCGACCTCGTAGAACTGGCCGGTGAAGTTCGCGGGGTGGCCGTGCGAGAGGTGGCCGCCGTGGTTGAGGTCCAGCGAGAGGATCTTGTCGCCGGGTTCGAGCATCGCGAAGTAGACGCCCTGGTTCGCCTGGGTTCCAGAGTGGGGCTGGACGTTGACGTGTTCGGCGCCCCAGAGTTCCTTCGCGCGGTCGATGGCGAGTTGCTCGACCTCGTCGGCGTACTCACAGCCGGCGTAGTAGCGCTCGCCGGGATAGCCTTCGGCGTACTTGTTCGTCAGGGCGCTGCCCTGGGCCTCCAGGACGGCTTCGCTGACGTGGTTCTCGCTGGCGATCATCGCCAGGGTGTCGTTCTGTCGCTGTACTTCGCCCTCGAGGGCGTCCGCAACGGCCGGGTCCACGTCCCGGACGTGCTCGTAGCTCATGTTGAGGAGTCTGCGCCGGGCCGTCAATAATCTACCTAACCCGGCCCCGATTGACAAGGCCCCACACTCGCCCGACGAGTGCCCCCGCGGGAGCCGGATTTGACTTAATAACCCGGCGATATACCGTCCGAAAAGTAATGGACGAGTAGCACGTTCTCGGTTCCGTAGTATGATGGTGTGGGTCGCAGCAAGTGGGGGTGTCAGAGCCATCGGCGACACTGGTTCGGTGACGGTCCAGACTGCCGACTGGCAGGACTGCGCTGTCGGACCCACACTCACGGAACCCGTCGACGAGACGCTGACCGGCCGCGTGTCGTCGCTCACCGTCCCGGCTCGGGACGCGACGCTACTCGACGCTGCCGAACAACGCGAGTACGAGATCGGAGACGGGGTGACCCTGCATTCGGGATCGTATCGGTTGACGTGTCATCAGGCGATGAGCGAGTCGCCCGGAGAACTGGCGGTGACGCTACGCTTCGAGGGGCCAGCGGCAGTTCGCCGCGAGGGGGACTCGCTTTCCGTTTCGTTCGAGGACTCGGCGCCAGTGACCTTCGGGTTCGACGAACGCCGCGACGACCCGGCGAGGATCACTGTGCCGGGAACGCCCGACGGCATCGCGACCGCGATCACGCATCTCTCTGCAGCGTTGCGGACGACCGGCCCCGAGCGCTCGCACCCATCGCTGCGCGACCATCCGCCGATGGTCGAAGTCGGTGACGAGACGTCGATTCCCGACGCCGTTCGGAAGGCCACGCCGGACACCGGGATCGAGCTTCAGGTGCCCCGATCGATGGACTACCTGTTCGTCGGTGCGCCGCTGGCGTACTACCTCGGTGCCGAGGTGACGGTCGCCGATCGGCCAGTGCCGCGGCTCGTCGCGCCGTCGGCCGACTTCGAGTATCGCTTCCGGGAACTGCCGACCTTCCAGCACGGCGTCACGCGGCTGTTACGGCAGGTGTTCTTTTTCGATACGCTCGTGCGCGACGTGAAGACCGACGCGACCGACCAGCGGCGACGACTCGCCGACCGGTTCGGGCTGGCCCCCGCGAGGATTCGGCAGCTCTCCCCCGCCGAGCGATTGGCGCGATACTTCTGGGTGTCGGAGGACGATCTCGCGACGTACCTCCCGGAGTGGCACTTCTCGACGTACGCGGCCCCAGAGACGACGAACGCACGGTGTCTCCCGTACTTGCTCGACGCGCTCAGTCTGATCTACCTGCCCGAATCCTCTGAGCTGCGGGGGACCGAGCTGCTGGAACGAACGCTCGACGACTGCTATCGGTCGGGGAGCGCCAGCGGTGCGCCGGTCGCCTCGGTCGACATGGTGAAGCCGGAACTGCAGGCCGGCCGCGTCCACGCCTGGCTCGCGTCGGGGGCCCCCATCGACGCGTTCAAGACGACGCCGGCGGCCTACGAGAACCGGCGACAGTACCAGGGTGGGCGAGGGACGGAACTCTCGGTGACCGTCGTCCTGAACGACGACGCGATGGCCGACGAGCACGCCGCAGTCGCGGACATCTACCGGGAACGGTCGGCAGACCTGCCGCTCTCGGTGACCGTTCACGAGCACCTGCGCCGGGACGAACTCGCGGACGTGTTCGCCGCCGAGAACGACTTCGTTCACTACATCGGCCACTGCGATACCAACGGGCTGCAGTGTGCCGACGGTACCTTCACGGCCTCCTCGCTCGACACGTGCCGGGCGCGCACGTTCTTCCTCAACGCCTGTGGCTCCTATCACGAGGGACTGGAGCTCGTCGAGCGCGGAAGCGTCGCCGGCGCGGTCACGCTCACGAAGGTGCTCGATCGGCAGGCCGCGAAGGTCGGGACGGCGTTCGCTCGCCTGCTGGTCCACGGCTTCGGTCTCGAACCGGCGATGCAACTCTCCCGCAGGCGGATCATGATGGGGAAAGACTACACCGTCGTGGGCGACGGCACGTACACCCTCGCGCCGACGCCGACGAGTCCGACGGTCGGCTGGCTCGAACGGGTCGACGGCGGGTACCGACTCACCTGTGAAGCCGTCTCCGCCCGCGACATCGGTGACAGCTACCACCCGCCGGTCAGCGACGAGTCACTCCTCCACGGGACCACGACGGGGACCACGCTCGCCCCCGACGAACTCGTCTCGGTGCTCCAGGAGCGAGCGCTCCCCGTCATCTACGACAACGAGTTCCACTGGTCACAGGAACTCGCCACGCAACTCGCCGACGAGTTCTGAGCCCCGGCGAGCAACTGTTCTGACAGATCGCCGCGCGTGCAGTCAGTCCGGAGAGCCGGTGCTGTCGGCTCCTGCCAGGTGCGGCTCCGTCGTCGTATTTCCCTTCTCGGATATTCATTTTTGATATTGCTTCGCAAGACATATATTTACTCCCCATCAACTGACGGTGTTTACTCCCAACGCGCGTAATTCAACTCGTTATCAACGATAAAATTAAATACGGTTAAACAATATATACATTCATAGGACGATGAGTGAAAATTTACTCACTGACGGAATCACGGAGTTGCTCGGGGCGGAGTTAGAAACCACAGACACGGAGTTGTACGTCGTAAACCCGTCACATCGGACCATCGAAGAGTTGGTGTCGGTGATGTCGGAGTTGGAATCACCGCCAAGCGTCAAGCTGCTGGCCGGTGAGCGACCGCTCAAGGACGTGATGGACGATTTCATCGTTGCGAGTCGGGCAGCGAACCTGGTCGATGCCGGGACCCTCACTGTTCGGACGACGTCTGCCGAACCGGAGAACTCACTTCTCATCACTGAAAAAGAAGTCGTCGCGATCGTGACGGCCGGCGAGCACGTTGCGGGGCTGACGACTGGCGACGAGGAGTTCGTCGAGAGTGCGCGTGACCGCTACGCGGAAAACTGGGAGTCTGCAGACGAGTACACGCTGCGGACCCCGCCGCTGACGGAAGTGCGGAGCACGCTCTCCGCGGACATCAGCGAGACGACGGCGGACGACTTCGATCAGGTGCTCGCGTCTCTTCAGACCGCCCGCGGTAACGGGGACGGGCTCGACGAGGTGACGATCAGTCTCCTCGTTGCCGCGAAAAACGGCGAGCTCCTGTACGACATCAGCAAGTGGGGCGAGGACATCGGTCTCGCGTCGAAGGCGACCTTCTCTCGCACCAAGACCAAACTGGAAGACATGGGTCTCATCGACACCGAGAAAGTCCCGATCGACGTCGGCCGCCCGCGGCTCCGGCTGATGCTCGGTGACGACCGACTCCAGGACGCCGAAGCGGACCAGTTGGCCAACGTCGCCCAGAGTCTGCTCTCGAACTGACCCCGGCGCTTTTTCTCCCCCGGTCTCTATCCGTCAGTAATGACTGTCGCCCTCGTCGGTTCGGGGCCGGCGCGCGATGCGGTTGCCGCGGCGCTCGACGACGTCGACGTCACGGTAACCGACGTGGCCCCCGACGACCTCCACCAGGTCGAACTCGCAGTCGTGGTTGGACAGGCCGGTGACGTCGTGTTCGAGACGGTGAACACGTCCGCCGAGACGCTGGGAATCCCCTGGCTCGCGGTCGAGATCGGCGGCCTCGGCGGCTATCCCGTCGTCGAAGCGGCCGTCTCCGGATTCAACCCCGAGACCGGGTGTTACAACTGTCTCAGGACTCGCGTCGGCGCGAACGCGGACCCTTCCCAGGAACCCCAGGCCGCTCCGAACCCGGAGACGACCAGGTTCGCCGGGGCGGTCGCCGGTCGCGAGGCCGCCCGACTCCTCGCCGGGAAAGGATCGACGGTCATGGGTGGCGTCATCGAGATTCCCCACGCGGAACGTCGGTTCCTCCCCGTGCCCCACTGTGAGTGCCAACCAGCGCGCGACCGCACGCTCGATCGCACTGTCGTCGATCGCGACCTCGAAGAGTCGCTCGCCCTGGCGGAAGGAGCGCTCGACGACCGCGTCGGAATCGTCACCCGGGTCGGCGAAGCCGAATCGTTCCCAGTCCCGTACTACCTGGCGACGCTCGCCGACACCTCGCGGTTCAGTGACGCGACGGCCGCGAACCAGGCGGCCGGCGTCGACACGAACTGGAACAGCGCGTTCATGAAGGCGCTCGGCGAGGGGCTCGAACGCTACTGCGCCGGCGTCTACCGCCTCGAGGAGTTCGAGACCGGTCCGCCGTCCGAGATCGAGAACGCCGTGCCACCGTCGGCGTTCGTCCGACCGGCCGGAGAGCTGTGGACCGACCCGAGTGCACAGACGGAGATCGAGTGGGTCCGCGGCCAGAACCTCGTCACTGGCGGGGACGTCAAGTTGCCCGCCGAGTTCGTGCACTTCCCGCCGCCGGCAGAGCGGTTCCGCTCGGCGGTCACGACCGGACTCGGACTGGGGAACGGCGCCGTCGAAGCACTCCTGAGCGGGCTCTACGAGGTGATCGAACGTGACGCCGCGATGCTGTCCTGGTACTCGACGTTCGATCCGCTCGAACTCGACGTGGACGACGAGGACTTCGAGACGCTCGTGACGCGGGCGCGCTCCGAGGACCTGGCGGTTACCCCGCTGTTGCTCACGCAGGACGTGGACGTGCCCGTCGTCGCCGTGGCCGTCCACCGGGACGAGTGGCCGCGCTTCGCGCTCGGATCGAGCGCCCACCTCGACGCGGCGACGGCTGCCCGGTCAGCACTCGCGGAAGCCATCCAGAACTGGCTCGAACTGCGTGGCATGGGTCGGGAGACCGCCGCCGACGCCAGCGGCGCCATCGGCCACTACGCCGACCGCCCCACCGCTGCGGAGGCGTTCCTCGACGCGGACGGCTCCGTCCCCGCAGAGAGCGTCGGCGTCGAGGCGGTCCCGACCGGCACGTCGCACCTCGAAACCGTCATCGACCGACTCCGCGATGCCGCTCTCGACGTGTACGCGGCGCGGACGACGACGCCAGACGTCGCAGCCCTCGGATTCGAGACGGTCCGGGCCCTCGTCCCGGCGGCGCAACCGCTCTTTTTCGACGAGCCGTACTTCGGAGAACGAGCCGAGACGGTCCCCCGGGAGATCGGGTTCGAGCCACGGCTCGACCGAGACCATCATCCGTTCCCCTGACCGGATCGAACAGTAGAGTGTCTGATACCAAAGCTTATGCGAAACCGTGGGAGTTGTTTACACGGGGTTGTTCGCCGGTTCGTTAGTACCCCGTGTTCGCGATGACGACAGAGTTCGATCTCCCGTGTGTGGACTGTGGGCAGGAGCTCGTCCGCCAGCAGGTGACACGTGGGGGGACTTCAGTGACCGTTGCACAGTGTCCGAACTGCGGCGGCCAGTACTACCCGAAGGCGACGTTAGAGCAGCTTTAGATGCCGAAGGTCGCCCGAATCATGTCTCGGGTTCCGGGCCCGAGACCGACCGCCACGATCGCGACCAACAACAGCAACGCGTAGCGCGGGCTCTCCTCGAAGATTTCTGCGTCGAACACCCAGACGACCGCGACCGCGACGACGAGTTTGACCAACAGGAACGGCCAGGAGGATCCCAGCGTGGCCAGCACGGAGGGTGGGACGATCGCTTCGGTCGCGTTAATGATGAACTCGTTCGCGGGGTGTTTCGGGCTGTAGGTGAGATTCACGCCCAGGAGGCCCAGCCAGTCGGCAGCGATCACGTTCGCGACGCCGTCGATCGCGTGGCCCCAGATGACCACGAGTCCGATCAGACCCGTTCCCTCGTTGACCGAGGGCACGACAGAATCGACACCGCGCCAGATGACGACGGCCAGCAGCGTGGCGATGAGGACGACCGAAAGCAGCACCTGCGGATAGAAACTCACGTACTCCGTCGTGACCCCGAGGACGGTCAGATAGCCAAAGGTGAGGAGAAAGGCGACACTCCCCATGGCTGCCAGCGGGTAGCTGTACGCCTCGACGTAGCCCGCACCCTCCAGTTTGTGCGCGCCGATCAGTGCGGCGAGCGTGATGAAAAAGACGGTGAAGTAGATGATCGGACTGATGATGAGGGAATTCCACGGGTAGGCGATGGCTTGCGAGACGCCTTCGGGAACGGCGTCGTTCGCGTCCTCGACGACGCGGAGGGCACCGCCGAACAGCATGAACGGCACGAGCGAGAAAAAGAGGCTTCTGTCGGTGCCGATGTCGAGTGCGCGAAGCAGCTGGAGCACACCGATCAGGGAAAACAGGAGGATGATCATGTACCCGACCTCCGAGACGAGCGTATAGCCCGGTTCGGCGACGATCAGCCCCTCTTGGATCGCGGCTCGGCACGCACTCGGTTGGTACAACAACTCCGTGCCGCCGGCACCGTGGACCGCACACGCCGCGTTGTGCGCGTCAGCGTACACTGGTCCCCAGAAGTACTGCCAGATGAATCCCCAGTACACCTGTTCCGTGAGGACGAGCGAGCCGACGACGAACACAGCCAGGGCGGCGAGTGCAGTTCCGACCCACGCACGGCCGGTATCGAACTGCTCTGTCACCTGCATGGTCGAACCCCCGCGAGCCGACCGTTTCAGGTTTCCGGTCCGATGTCTCCTCCCTGCACGACCGAACCCGTCAGCGATCGTTCCGCTGCTACCCGTCCACGTCGTCGACGACGTCCTGTGCGACCGCGAGCACCTCGTCGTGTGCCCGACCGTTCGAGGCGACCAGACCGGTACTGTCGTGCTGCCACCGGTCACCCGCGAGGTCGGTCACGGTTCCGCCGGCCTGCCGAATGAGGTGCACGCCGGCCACCGAGTCCCAGGGACTCGGCTGACGCGTCGTCACCGCCGCGTCGAGACCGCCGCTCGCCACGAACGCCAGCGCCGACTGCATGCTCCCGAACCGACGCATGTCACCGCACCGCTCGACGACTGCGCTGCTGAGCGCCGCGTACGCCTCGCGCTGGCCGTGCGGTCCCCACCCGAGGACAGCCACCGCGAACGTCTCGACGTCGTCCCGACCGCTCACCGTCACCGGGTCGCCGTTCAACGTCGGTTCCCCCTCGCCGCCGACGTACTCGTCGTCGAGCGCCGGCATCACGGTCGCTGCCGCGATCGGCTCGCCGTCTTCGACCGCTGCGACGGTCGTCGTCCAGAACCGAAGTCCTCGGAGATAGTTCGCCGTCCCGTCGATCGGATCGACGACCCACGCCATCCCTTCGGCCGGAATTTCGGCTCGGTCCTCGTCTTCCTCGCCGACGACCGGCGCATCGCTCGACGCGCCGAGCCGTTCGACGACGCGGTCCTGCGCAGCGGTGTCGGCCGCGCTCACGAGGTCGTTCTTGTGTGCTTTCGTCTCGACGGCGATCGCCTCTCGAAAACGGTCGTTCGCAGCTACACCGCCTGCGCGGGCGGCCTCCCGCGCGAGTTCGAGCGGAGTCTCGTCCATACCTGGTGCTCCCTGGCGACGGACATAGACCCATTGCTCTGGGTTGTGTGACACGCGCGAGTCGAAACGCGAACGCCGACCGGACGGTCAGAGCCGGATATCTTCGAACGAGGAGATGTCCTTGACGGTCTCGTTCGATTCGATGTGCTGTTTCGCCGACCGTTGGGCCTCGTAGTAGATCAACCGATCGCCGTCTACTTTCCCCTGCGAGCTACGGCGCAGGTCTTCCGTCGCCTGTTCCATGGTTTTGATGACGGTATGGAAGTCCCGTGCCACGGACGCGAGTCCCGTTTTGTCCCGTGTGACCGTCAGCGGCGAGTTCGCCACGCCGAACCTGGCGCTCGCGCGGGTGAACTCGTCGACGGCCCGCTCAAATTCGTCGCCGAGGTACGCATCGACGCCCGGCTCGACGCGTTCGAGCCCCTGTTTCGCTGCTTTGAGGCTGTCGTCGAATTCGATGAAGGCGGCGATCCCGTTGTCGAGCTGTCGATTCTTTCGCTCGTAGTAGCGCTCGTCGAGTTGGGAGAGGACGTTCAACCCCTCTGGCTTGATCTTCTTATCGAGTTCGCGGTAGATGTCGCGGGCCTCCTTCCAGTCGGTGTTCATCCGCCGCCGCGCAATCGTCGACTGGACGAGACTTTCGTTGTACAGCCGGTCCCGGGAGAACTTGAAGTGTTTGAACGCCTTGATGAGCCGTCCGTCGGCCTTCGCGCCGAGTAGCAGGAAGTATCCTGCGTGTTCGAGCGCGAGGACGTTGTTCGCCTGGCCCCCTCGCGCGTACTTGGCGCCCTCTTCGAGGTGGTCCATGGCCTTCTTGACGTGTCGCTTGATGGGTAACCAGGAGAACGAGCCGAGGGTGGGCCTGACGGCGAGGATGGAGTTGCGATTCGAAGCCTGCTTCGCGTACTCCTGGTGGGCGGTCGTCAGCTCGTCCCGGGCCTTCATGATGTATTTCGTCGCCTTCTGATTCTCCGGCGTCGCCGTGCCCCGATCATCCCCCAGGTTCGCCCCGATATTCGCGTCGACTTCGCCGTCGATGTCGCTCACGTTGATGTCGACGCTGAACTCGCCGTCGATGTTCGCGTCGACGTCGCGGACGTTCCCCTCGACGTCGGGATTGTCTATCCTCACGTTCTCGTCGAACGACGGGTCGACGCCGATATCGTCCCTGTGTTTGGGAGGCCCATCGGAACTGCCACCACCGTTTCCACCAGTCAAGGCCCCACACCCCGCCGTAAGTAGCGTCCCAGCTGTCGCAAGGAATGCACGACGTCGCATAGTAGTAGCTACTCTTACTTGCCGAATGGCCCATATTTAGAAATGCGCCGGTTTGAGACGGGGCTTTATATGTCACTCGTCAGTAGCGAGCGTCGACGTCAGTAAGGTTTGCGAGGGAAGGCCGCTCCGTTCACGGCGCGACGCGCCGTTCACAACGAGGCCTCCCGATCGTCGGCCTCGCCCGCGGACTTCCGCGCACTGTTTGCGAGGGGCCGTAGTGGCCAACAGTGCGAGGGAAGGGATTTGAACCACCAACACGCCTGCGGCGTGCCGTCATTCAAATCCTTCCGTGCATCTCGTCCGGCGCGTGGTGACGCCGGACTGCGATGCGAGGGAAGGGATTTGAACCCTTGGACCCCTACGGGAGCGGATCTTGAGTCCGCCGCCGTTTCCAGGCTTGGCTACCCTCGCACGCAACCGCGCTAAGCGCGGTTTTCGGTATCTCTTTTTATTGTTTTCCGACTCCGGTGGAGCCGTACTTCATTTTCAGCCTTGGCTGGTATAAAGGTTGTACGAAAGTGGACTACAGCCACTTGCCATTTTCAGTATTCACAAAAGACACTGGCTTAGAGACGTATTGGTTCCTGTGTCCGGCGACTGCTCGTGAGACAAGAGGTGGTGAACGGCCTATAACTCACTGCCACCAGCCGAATAGGTGCCCGAGATAGGAGACAAATCCTGTAAGGGCGCTTCCGCCACCTACCACTGAATAGATGGGGTTGCTTCCCACAACAGGCAAAGATGCGGTTCCTGTCATGACCGTAGTATCAAACACGGAATTAAGCACGGGAACACCAAGCCAGATAGCAAAGCCCACGATAAAGAGCAGACCGTATCCTGTCTCAATTTCGATAGGGCCGAGCTTTGCCATATTTGGTCTGAGAAACAAGAGCTAAAAATAGGTTTCCTTCTTTCTCTGGCGACCGATAGATTACTTTTCTGTTCCCAAAGGCAAGGACAAACTCATTTTACAAGTATGCGATACTGTTTAGAACAGGAGGTGAGCGCTGGAACACTTCGGTGCGAGGTTTCCCACGAACGTCTAACAGCTGTGAACGAGGCGCGAATATGTTGGCTGTAGATTCTATTCCAATAGACAATATTATAGGGTATAGTGATATTACTCTTAGAAAAGATGGCTAACCTCCTACTTGGTTATATTGGTATATTATGGCTTTGTACTGCCACTGCTGTTGCGAATCATGCCTCGAAAAAAAGCCGCGCAAAGAGCGTAATCTGGTTTACCATTGTTCTTTTGACAGGTGTTTTTGGTGCAGTATATTATCTACTGAGGTACACTTCCACGGAAATTGATTCTACAACCAGCTCACAAAAATCTTAACGGCGGGAACGCAGGGCAGGTTTTGACATCAGTAAAAGGGGTAGGGGGTTCAGAGATTAGCAGGTTGGTAGAGAAAATTTGGCGGTTTTAAGTATCCGATGGTCGGTAGCACAGCCGAGTGGCGGAGAGATGGCCCAGCGCTGCCACAAACACCAGAATTTAACAATGTAAAATTCTGCCCGGCTCCGCTTGGCAGGATACGTCACAAGTTTCTTTCCTCAGTTGCCCGTCGTCTGAGACTGTTCTGACACAATCAGGCAGCAGTTCAGTTAGCGGCGAGAACCCGGCCCAGTCTTCTTCTTTCTCCCTTTTCCTACCTATCGTTGGGTTCCCATACAGTAGTACATGACCGCCCCCAATATAGTATAGTAATAGTATAGAATAGATAAAGAAACTATCACTGAACACTATCTATCGCCACCTTCCTGCCGTAAAGACATACAGTAGTACAATACCACCCTCAATATAGTATAACAATAGTATAGGAATATATTGAGATACTATCACTGAACACTATCTCTTGCCGGGTTCTTGCCGTTAATCAATTAGAATAATAGATGGATTGGTAATATTCTATGTTCAGTAATCCATTAAGCTCATTGACCTTCCTGCCGCTAAGCAATGGACTACGGTATACTCAAAGAAAATCAACTAACAATTGGCACTAATCCTCCGCAGATTGATTCACAGCACAACCGAGGCCAACATATCACCTCATGTCTATTCTAAGCAGCCTCAGTTCCCCCACAACAGATTTTTGAGAGAGATAGGTAGTATCCATCATCTCAAATAAAAATCTCTCTAAGCGGCATATAACTACTTTAGAACTCATTTGGATAATTTGGATAAGTTATGGAAATGGCTCCACCGATGACGGTAGCCGTAAGCACCATCTTCTACATAACTTTACAATATAAAATTTTGATGGAATTGTGGTTTACACTCAATATTCCAACGTACCTCAATAAACACGAACAGGGAGCATATATAATTAGATATAATTATATTTGGGGTGGCTACTCTGTCATATCGAATGCTTCCCGTCGTAACTCTCGCTTCTCGCTTTCAGTCCGGGCGTCGTAGTATTGTTATACACCTGCAATTCTATGCAGCCAGACCATATGACCAGATAGCTCTGTAATCGGATTATCCCATCCTATCCAGTGCATCACGGCGGTCACTTACCGGGGCAGCATCGTACTTCATTGTCGTCTCAGGACTCTTGTGCCGTAACTGCGCTTGAGCCGCCGCAAGGTCTTCCTCTCGGGTCATATAGGTTCCAACAGAGTGCCGTATCGAGTACCAGCTCATCTTCCGGTTTCCGTACTCAATGCTCACACGGTCGCAGAGCCGTTGAATTAGCCGCCGAAGGGACTGCGATTTGTAGCGGTTGCCCTTCTGTGTAAGCCACAGAGCATCCGTATCGTCGTACATTGGCTTGTGACGACGTTCCTGCATCCACTTGTCAAGTACCTCCGCCGTTTCCTCACGGACGCTCACAACCCAATTGTCGCGGTTCTTCGAGGACTCATCAGCCGGGATACGAAGGACTGCATTGTCCGTATCAACCCAGTTAGTCGTAGCTCGGTTCACTTCTACAGGTCGAAGTCCGGTATCAAGCGAAGTCCATACCAACGAAGTGAACTTCCAACTTGTAAGCCCGTTCCAGTCGTCACGGCTTAGCAGGTCGGTTGGTTTGTCTACACGTTCGGCAATGTAGGGTTTCATTCTCTCACGTTCCTCAGAAGTGTAGTTTTGATAGTACGGCAAGTCACCGTACTCTAATGCTGCTTGTCGAATCTTCTGCCGCTCCTCAATGCTCAAATAGTCTCGCGGCTGGTTGGTATTGTCCGTCGAGAAGGTGTGTTCGGGGGTCCACTCTTCGTGGTCAAATTCGTGCGCCCGCCAGCGGAAGTATCGTTTCAGAGCTTGCTGACACCCGGCCTTATGCGACGCGGAGTAGTCGCTATAGGCAAGGTCCTTGAGATAGGCATCGGCGTTCTGGCGGGTTGGGAAAGCGACATACTCTCCTTCCTGCTCCCATGCCCACCGCTCAAAGTAGCCAACCCGATACATGGACCGCTTTGCGGTGTGAACAGAGTAGCCAGTAATGCTCTCAGGACGCTTCCCGAACACCAACAACCATTGAGCGAACTTTTCGCGCTTGTTCCTGTAGTCAAACAATTGTTTGTCGCTCAGCAACTCGGCAGCATCTTCGGGTACCAGCGGGAAAGGAATCTCAACGGATTCTGTGCCAGTACTGCTTACGGAAGTGGACTCGTGCATAGTTTCTGTCTCCTTGCACGGCCCACAGGAATCGGAAGACGAGATGGGGATTGAGGGCTATGCCCGACAACGGTCCCATATGACGAGCGCCAGCGAGTCTTGAGTCCGCCGCCGTTTCCAGGCTTGGCTACCCTCGCACGCGGTCTCTGCTTCGACGGTCCGGCTTGAATATCCTACGTTTCCGGTGTCGGCTGCCGGCTCGGGACGTTCACCCTCATCGGTCACCCATTCCTCCGCGTCGAGGACGTCCCGTGGACAGACAAGCGTCAAGAACTCGACGGTGCCCGTGGCTCACGTCGCGTCGTCACGCTCGGAGACAGCGATGGGTCAGTACAGCAATCAGACACTGTCGTATGGTAATCACACACAGTGGGCGGGCGAACTACTCGCGGAAGTCGGGATCGGCCTCACGTGCCAGTAGCCGATCGTTAAACCCCCTCTCGTCGAATCGAGAGCAGCCCGTCGCGAGAGAGAGAAACGTCGTAGCCAGCAAACGGAAACGTGACTCGCGAGTCGGCGCGCTCCGTCGTCCCCGACGAAAGCCAGAGTTTGTCTAACGCGTCCGGATCGATAACGCCATGCAGCGGGTCCAGTTCGGTGATCGCCACGCCCGTGACCGCCGCTATTGCCGAGATCACTGCCAAACTCGGCGTGTCGACGGTGACGTCGAAGGACGATCGATACGAGTCGGTATCGACGTCGTAGTCGAGGGTATCGAACGATTCCGTGTACGATACCGGGATCGAGGCGGGCGGAGCGGGGCCATCTGACCCGTTTTCCCTGAGGTTTGACTTCGCCGCGTCGTTGCCATCGCTCATCGCTGAGTTAGCTATCCCAGTCGCGTGATTGAGATTGACTGTTGACTATGTAATCCCTTGATATAGGGGTATCTACGGCGGAGCGACCGTGTGTCGAATCAGGTTCCGATGAGCGCGGCGGAGACGGGCTGCGAGGGCCTGTCTGGTGATGCCGAGCGTTCCCGCGATCTCTTCGAGCGTCGCCTCCCGCGGCTCTTCGAAGTACCCCTGATCGAAAGCGACCTGCAGCGCCTCGCGCTGGGGAGCCGTCAACCCGTATCGATCGCTGAAGAGGTTCTCGCTCAGTCGCGTGATCGCGCTGATCTGGACCGGAATCGACCGCTCCCGACAGCGTTCCTGAAACCGCGCGATATCGTCGCGGTCCTCCGCCCGAATCTCGAAGATCCACTCGGTCGCCGTGCCCGTGCCAGAGAGCATCGACACGTCCGAATCCGCGATGCTCCGGAGGATACCGTCGTGTTCCACGCTCCACACGACGCGGAGGAGGTGCTGATCGTTGATCGTATCGACCACTTGCATCGTCTCGATCTCCGGACGGTCGGTCAGGGCCGCCCGGATCGCATCGGCAGTGACACCGCTGACCCAGAGGTACGGCACCACTCCCGAGCCGGTCGGAACGACCCGTTCGAGTTCGACCGCCACCCCCTGCAACTGCTGGAAGGCTCCGCCCAGCGGAAAGTCGCTCGCAGGGATCGTGAACTCGGCTACGGTCGGCATGTGGTGAGACACCAATACGGGACCGGGACGTATCAAACACCGGGGGCGCGACAGGACTCTCGCGAAGTGTGTGACAGCGTCACAAAAGGCAGGATTTGAGCCATCGCCGGCGTTTTTTTCCTGCCCGTCGTCCCATCGAGTGCCGACATCCGCCCTGTCGGCAATCCGACCGCACCGAGCCGATTCGTGACTCGTCGCCTTCCGGCCGGCTTGCCCTGGCCGGCCGGGACAGTTTTCACGCCTGCCAACGGGCCTCGTCCCGTGCCCGTTTCGCCGCCGCGGTCTCCCGAGGCCGACCACGACACGTGGGGCCTCACATGGGTCCAGCCGTCCCTGCCGGTCTCCGAGACGCCACGATCGCGTCCACGTCACGGGTCGCTACGACCGACGGATTCACCAGTGCGAGCGGTGTAGGATGCAGTGATGGACGACCACACCCGCGACGACTCGGTGGGGCCGCCAGCACGGGGAACACCGACCGGGTGGCTCCCCGAACGAGACCGGTGGAAACACGATACGCTCCGGCGGGCGACGGTCCACGGCGTGCGACTCTTCAACTCGGGCGACTACCACGAATCACACGACTGCTTCGAAGACGAGTGGTACAACTACGGTCGCGGACGCCCCGAGAGCAAGTTCCTCCACGGAATGGTGCAGGTCGCGGCGGGCGCGTACAAGCACTTCGACTTCGAGGACGACGACGGCATGCGGTCGCTGTTTCGCACCGCGTTGCAGTACTTCCAGGGCGTCCCCAACGATTTCTACGGGGTCGACGTGCTCGACGTTCGAACCGTCCTGACGAACGCGCTGTCTGACCCGAGCGCGCTGCACGGCTGGCAGATCGTGCTCGACGACGAACGGCCGGAAGCACGCGAGCGAGACGTCGAGTACGCCGAGTCACTGGAGCACTGACCCACCGCTCGGCGGAGGCGAACCCGTGAGAACTAAGACAGGTGACTGGCCAGTACCGACTACGAATGCGCGTCGAAACGGTCGGTGACGGTCCCGCCCAGATCGCGGTGATCGGTGGTATCCACGGCGACGAGCCCTGTGGCGTCCACGCCGTCGAGACACTCCTCGAAGCGGAGCCAGACCTCGAACGCGCGGTGAAGTTCATCGTCGCGAACGAGGAGGCCATCGAAGCAGACACCCGCTACGTCGAGGAGGACCTGAACCGAGCGTTCCCGGGCGATCCCGACGGCGACACCCACGAGCGTCGCCTCGCCCACCGCCTCAGCCAGGAAGTCGCCGACTGCCAGATCCTCGCGCTGCACTCGACGCAGTCCTACGGCGGGAAGTTCGCACTCGTCGACCGCGTCCACGAGTTCGAGCGGCGCGTCTGCCCACACCTCTCGGTCGACGCGGTCGTCGAGACGTGTGACTTCAAAGAAGGGCGACTGTTCGAGGTCTCACGCCGGCTGGTGGAGGTCGAGTGTGGCTACCAGCGTTCGGAGACGGCCGCCGAGAACGCGGTCGACATCACGCGTGAGTTCCTCGCAGCGACGGGCGCGCTGCCGGAAACGGTGGCTCCCACGGCCGACGGCGGTACCGAGGAGCGCCCGATCTATCGACTCACCGAGCCGATGCCGAAAGCCGCTGCCGACGCCTACGAGGTGTTCGCGACGAACTTCGCGCGCGTGACCGCGGGCCAGACGTACGCCGCTGCCGACGAGCGCGAGTACGTCGCCGAGGAGCCGTTCTACCCCATCTTGCTCTCGGCGTACGGCTACGAGGACGTGTTCGGCTACGCCGCGAACCGCGTCGGAACGATGGAGATGTGACGGAACTGAGTCAGTCTTCGTTCGACGGCGCGAACTCGACGAGCGTCAGGTCGCGGTCGAGCATACAGTAGTCGTGGGGTGGCTCGCCGACGACCTCGCTGATCTGGTACTCCTGGTCGAACTCGGCGCCGGCGGGCTCGCAGAACTCGTGGCTCGGACAGCCGGTGTACGGACACGGGCCTTCCAGGGCGGCTTTGCTGCCGGCGTAGGCGCTGTTCGAGTCGACGTTCGCCAGCACGGGGGCGGGCTCGACTTCGACGGCGGTCACGCCGGTGTCGTGAACGCCGCAGTCGAGCGTGCTCGCGTTCTCGCGGATGCTGGTCACACGGTACTTCTGGCCCGCAGTGAGATTGAGGCACTGATCGCGATAGGGACAGCCCTCGCAGACGTCCGCTTCCCCCTGATAGACGAACTCGGATCCCACCTCCGCGAGGCGAGTCCCGATGAGCGTGACCTTCGACATAGTCGGCGGTAGCCTCGCGCTCCGGTTAAGTGTCCCGCCCCACCTTTTTCCGCGAGCTTGCGAGTGGGAGCTCGGAAGAGCAAGCTCTTCCGGTGAACCAAAAACGCGACCTCACTGCGCTCGGTCGCGGATGCAGCGGTCCGTCCTGAACGCGACTACTGCTGGCCAGTCAACTCGTCGAGTTTTGCGAGATACTCCTCGCGGGGGACCTGATACAGCTCGTGCACGTCGATCTCCCCCTTCGCAAAGCGGGCTGCGAGGTCCTTGGTGCCCTCGACGGCAGCCTCGCGGGACTCGTACGTCTCGCCCCCGTGGTCGACTTCGGGCTCCAGGAACAGCGTTACGTACCAGGGGTCGTCCGACGCCGGACGGTCCCGGCCCGGCCTGCGACTCCGTTTCCCTTTCGTGAGATAGATGGTCGGCAAACAGGGCGCAGGGAAGGCAGTGCTGTCGAACACGTCCGGTCGATAGGCGAGGATACACTTGGTCGGTTCCTCGTTCCACACCACCCACCCGTCAGCGAGGTCCTCGAAGGTCATTGCCGGTCGTAGCCGGGCGAGACCAATGAGTGGCGCGGTCGAACGACGCTGGCAGAACCGACAGCTCGTATCGGCACCAGACGTATGTCAGACGTGAGTATATAAACTGGGGTAACCACGGCCGTTTCAGAAACCGTCCCGTATCGGCCGTCGTACGCGAGTTTTACGGCGATTCAGAGAGCGTAAAAAGGGGCCGAAAACCCGGTTCCGGGAGAAGCCTTATGTATCCGTAGGACTCAATAAATAAATAGTATCGGTGGTAAGCCCACCCATACCCCCACCATCGCCCCCACCCCGCCCCCAGCCGCTCCGGTGTTTTATTTTGCCACACGGCAACCGGCTTGCTGGCATCCGGGGGTGGTATGGCCACTCATGGCACACGAATCCCTCACCCGTCGAGGACGGGCGCGCGGACGGTTTGCAGGCACGCAGACCGAGTGTGATCCTCGCGACGTGGGCGGTCCGTGGAACCTACCACCGAAACGCGCGGGCTCGTGCCCGCGAAGACGGGTTGGGCCCGACCGAACACGTTGTGGCCGGACTCGCACCCTAACACTGTCCACGATAGCATGACCGGTAACAAGGACACCCTCGCAGAGCTGAGTCGGGAGTACCAGGACTCGATCCCATCGGACCTCAGGGAGACCCACACGTTCGACTGGTACCTCGAACAGCTGTACGACGACCCGCGGATCGCCCGCAACGCCCATCAGCGCGTTGCTGACATGTTCGACTACTACGGCACCGAGTACGACGAAGACGCCGGCGTCGTCGAGTACGAACTCGCCGCCGAAGATCCGCTCCAGAACGGCGAAAACACGTTCTACGGCCGCGTCATCCACGAAGCCATCCACGAGTTCGTCAACAAAGTCAAAAGCGGTGCCCGCGGACTCGGTCCCGAGAAGCGGATCAAACTCCTGCTGGGGCCGGTCGGCTCCGGGAAGTCCGACTTCGACCGCCAGATCCGGCGCTACTACGAGGACTACACCCGGCGCGACGAGGGGCGCATGTACACGTTCCGGTGGACGAACCTCTGTGACGTGATTCCGGATCAGGACCCCGCCGACGACGTGGTCCGGTCCCCGATGAACCAGGACCCAATCGTCTTGCTGCCCCAGGAGCAGCGGGACTCGATCATCGAGGACATCAACGAGATCCTCGAAGCGCCGTACACGATCCGCAACGAGCAGGCGCTCGACCCGGCCAGCGAGTTCTACATGGACAAGTTGCTGGCCAACTACGACGACGACCTCCAGAGCGTCCTCGAAAACCACGTCGAGATCATCAGGCTCGTCGCCGACGAGAACCAGCGCCAGGGCATCGAGACCTTCGAGCCCAAGGACAAGAAAAACCAGGACGAGACCGAACTCACCGGCGACGTCAACTACTCGAAGATCGCCATCTACGGCGAGTCCGACCCGCGAGCGTTCGACTACTCGGGTGCGTTCTGTAACGCGAATCGCGGGATCTTCTCCGGCGAGGAGTTGCTCAAACTCCAGCGCGAGTTCCTCTACGACTTCCTGCACGCCACCCAGGAACAGACGATCAAGCCCAAGAACAACCCCCGGATCGACATCGACCAGGTGATCGTCGGGCGGACGAACATGCCCGAGTACAAGGACAAGAAGGGCGACGAGAAGATGGAAGCGTTCAACGACCGCACCAAGCGGATCGACTTCCCGTACGTCCTCCAGTACACCGAGGAGGCGCGCATCTACGAGAAGATGCTCCGCAACGCCGACCTCCCGGACATCCAGGTCGAACCCCACACCCTGGAGATGGCCGGCCTCTTCGGCGTCCTCACCCGCATCGAAGAACCCGATTCGGGCACCGTGGACCTCCTCCAGAAAGCCAAAGCGTACAACGGCGAGGTCGACGAGACCGAGGACGTCGACGTCAAGAAGCTCCGCGAGGAGGCCGCCGAGATGGCCGAGATCGGCGAAGGCATGGAGGGCGTCTCGCCCCGGTTCATCGGCGACGAGATCGCCGAGGCCATCATGGACTCGATGCACCGCGATCGCCAGTTCCTCTCGCCGCTGACGACGTTCAACCACTTCGAGGAGAACTTGGAGAACCACGGCTCCATCCCGGAAGACCGGTTCGAGAAGTACTACCGCTACCTCGAACTCGTCCGCGAGGAGTACAAGGACCGGGCCATCGAGGACGTGCGCCACGCGCTGGCCTACGACATCGACGAGATCCAGCGCCAGGGCGAGAAGTACATGGACCACGTCATGGCCTACATCGACGACGACACCGTCGAAGACGAGATCACCGGCCGCGAGCAGGAACCCGACGAGACGTTCCTCCGCAGCGTCGAGGAGAAACTCGACGTGCCCGAAGACCGCAAGGACGACTTCCGTCAGGAAGTGTCGAACTGGGTCTCCCGCCGCGCACGCGAGGGTGACACGTTCAACCCGCAGGACAACGACCGCCTGCGGCGCGCCCTGGAGCGCAAGCTCTGGGAGGACAAGAAGCACAACATCAACTTCTCGGCACTGGTGTCGAGCAACGAGATGGACGACGACGAGCGCAACGCGTGGGTCGACGCGCTCATGGAACAGGGCTACACCCGCGAAGGGGCAAAGGAGGTGCTCGAATTCGCCGGTGCCGAGGTCGCCAAAGCAGAGATGGAAGAGTAATGGCCGGACACGACTTCATCGACGCCGCCGACGACGCCCTGGAAGCGACCTACCAGGAGCCGATGAGCCTCGCCGAGTACGTCGACCTCGTCCTGGAGGACCCCCAGCTGGCCGCCCACGCCTCGAAGTACCTGCTCTCGGCCATCGAGGCCGCGGGCACTCGGACGGTCATCGAGGAAGGCGAGGAGAAAGAGCGCTACCGCTTTTTCGACGACCCGCACAACGACGGCGAACACGCCATCCTCGGGAACACGGACACGCTCAACCAGTTCGTCGACGACCTGCGCTCGATCGCGGCCTCGCGGGGTAAAGACGAGAAGATAATCTGGCTCGACGGCCCCACGGCGACGGGCAAGTCCGAGCTCAAGCGGTGTCTCATCAACGGCCTTCGCGAGTTCTCGAAGACCGACGACGGACGGCGCTACACCGTCGAGTGGAACGTCGCTGGCGCCGGCGAGGCCAGTAGCGGCATGACCTACGGCGACGTGCCGGCGACCGACGAGGACGACTGGTACGAGAGTCCCGTCCAGTCCCATCCGCTCACCGTCTTCCCCCAGGAGGTCAGGCAGGACCTGCTTCGAGAGGTCAACGGCCGGCTCGACGACCACATCGAGATCCGCGTCGACGGCCAGCTCGACCCGTTCTGCCGTGAGGCCTACGACTACCTCGAAGAGCAGTACCGCCGCCAAGAGGTCACGGACCTCTTCTCGGCGGTCACCGACCCCAAACACCTCCGGGTGAAGAACTTCGTCGTCGACGTCGGCCGGGGCATCGGCGTCCTGCACAGCGAGGACGACGGCTCCCCCAAAGAACGCCTCGTCGGCTCCTGGATGGCCGGCATGCTCCGGGAGCTCGACTCCCGGGGTCGGAAGAACCCGCAGGCCTTCTCCTACGACGGCGTGCTCTCCCAGGGCAACGGCCTGCTCACCATCGTCGAGGACGCCGCCCAGCACGCCGACCTGCTCCAGAAACTCCTGAACGTCCCCGACGAGGGCAAGGTGAAACTGGACAAAGGCATCGGGATGGACATCGACACCCAGATGATCATCATCTCGAACCCGGATCTGGAAGCGCGGCTGAATCAACACGCCGACCGCGAGGGCCAGGACCCGCTCAAGGCGCTCAAGCGCCGGCTGGACAAACACGAGTTTATCTACCTCACGAACCTCTCGCTGGAGGCACAGCTTCTGCGGCGGGAGCTGACCAACGAGACGGAGGTCTGGACGGCGACGACGTGGGACGAACTCGAGTCCTGGATTCGCGAACCCCTGTCCATCCGGGTCAGGGACAACGACGCCGAAGTCAACGAGAAGGAACTCGCGCCCCACGCCATCGAGGCGGCGGGCCTGTACGCCGTCGTGACGCGGCTCGACGACACGGACGTTCCCAACGGGCTCGACCTCGTGGACAAGGCGCTGCTGTTCGATCGGGGCTACCTCCGCGAGGGCGACGAGGAGATCGAGATGGAGGACTTCGAGTGGGACGACGACGCCGACGACGGCGAACAGGGCATCCCCGTCACCTACACCCGGGATGTCATCGCGGATCTGCTCCACGAGGAACAGGACCGCTTCCACGCCGACCTCCCGGTCGAACACGTCATCATGCCCCGCGACATCCTCAACGCGATGGCCGAGGGGCTCTCTGACGCCCCCGTGTTCTCCGGGAGCGAGCGCGTGGAGTTCGAGAACCAGGTGGTCACCGTGAAAAACCACGTGTTCAGCCAGCAGGAGTCGGACGTGCTCAAGGCCGTGATGCGCGACAAGCGCGTCGACGAGGACACCGTCGAGGAGTACATCGAGCACGTCTACGCCTGGGAGGCCGACGAACAGATCGAGAACGATCGCGGCGAGTACGTCGACCCGGACCCGCTGAAGATGAAGGTGTTCGAGATCGAGCACCTCGGCCGCTTCAGCGAGGACCAGTACGACGGCAACGAGCCCACGGAGGCCGTCACGGA
Source organism: Halorientalis brevis (assembly GCF_042678165.1). Classification (GTDB taxonomy): domain Archaea; phylum Halobacteriota; class Halobacteria; order Halobacteriales; family Haloarculaceae; genus Halorientalis; species Halorientalis brevis. Next base: position 520,126 of record NZ_JBHUDJ010000014.1, read on the forward strand.
GTTCCGGACGAACAAGATCATCACGGCGCTCAACCGCCACGCCTGGCACAACCGCGACGAGGAGTTCCAGGTGTCGGACGTGAACACGAAGGAGATTCCCGTCATCAAGTCGGTGCTGGGCTCCCACGACTGGGAGGACGTCCGACGGACCTTCGAGGACTTCGACCCCAAGCAGTGGGACAACCCGCCGAGCGGGACCCAGACGGCCGCGGTCAAGGAGGACACGATCCAGAACATGATCGAGATGTTCGAGTACAGCGAGGCCTCGGCCGAACTGACCAGTCGACACGTCATGAGCCAGGTGAGTTACAAATGGGACTAGAGGACGACCTCGAACGGTACCGTGAAGTCGGCGAGGAGCGCCGGCAGGACCTCGCGGAGTTCATTCAGTACGGGGATCTGGGCCAGTCGCGGCCGGACGAGGTGAAGATCCCCATCAAGATCGTCGACCTCCCGGAGTTCGCCTACGACCAGCGCGACATGGGCGGCGTCGGCCAGGGCGAAGGCGCCGAAGAGGGCCAACCCGTCGGCGAACCGCAGCCACAGCCCGGCGACGGCGACGAGGACGGCGAACCCGGCGAAGAGGGCGGCGAACACGAGTACTACGAGATGGACCCCGAGGAGTTCGCCCAGGAACTCGACGAGGAACTCGGTCTGGATCTCGAACCCAAGGGGAAGAAGGTCATCGAAGAGAAGGAAGGCGACTTCACGGACATGACCCGGACGGGTCCCTCCTCGACGCTGGACTTCGAGCGCCTGTTCAAGAAGGGCCTCAAGCGCAAACTGGCGATGGACTTCGACCGGGAGTACGTCCGCGAGGCGCTCAAAGTCGACGGCATGGGGCCGTCCTCGGTGTTCGAGTGGGCCCGCGGCGAGAACATCCCGGTGTCGAAGGCCTGGCTCGAAGAGGAGTACGCCGACCTCAGCTCCGACGAGAAGACCACCTGGACGTCGATGGAGGAGATGGAGGCGAACGTCGAGCAGTCCTCGACGGCAGAGCGCATCCGACGGGACGGCGTCGACAGCATTCCCTTCCGTCGCGAGGACGAGCGCTACCGCTACCCCGAGATCATCGAAGAGCGCGAAAAGAATGTCGTCGTCGTGAACATCCGGGACGTCTCCGGATCGATGCGTGAGAAAAAGCGCGAACTCGTCGAGCGGACGTTCACGCCGCTGGACTGGTATCTCACGGGCAAGTACGACCACGCGGAGTTCGTCTACATCGCCCACGACGCCGAAGCCTGGGAAGTCGACCGCGACGAGTTCTTCGGCATCCGCTCGGGCGGCGGGACGCGCATCTCCAGCGCGTACGAACTCGCGGCGGCGATCCTGGAAGAGGAGTACCCCTGGGCCGACTGGAACCGCTACGTGTTCGCGGCCGGCGACTCCGAGAACTCCTCGAACGACACCGAAGAGCAGGTCATCCCGCTGATGGAGCAGATCCCCGCGAACCTCCACGCCTACGTGGAGACCCAACCGAGCGGGAACGCCATCAACGCCACCCACGCCGAAGAAGTCGAGCGACACTTCCGAGAGAGCGGCGACGTCGCCGTCGCCTACGTCTCCAGCCCGGAGGACGTCGTCGACGCCATCTACACCATCCTGTCCACGGAGGAGGAAGCGCAATGACCGACAGACACGAAGCCAAGAAGATCGCCGAGAGCCTGGAGGAACCGGTCACGGAGGCCTCGAACCTGGCCCACAAACTGGGGCTGGCGCCGTATCCGGTGAACTACTGGATCGTCGACTACGACGAGATGAACGAACTCATCGCCTACGGCGGGTTCCAGCAGCGCTACCCGCACTGGCGCTGGGGGATGCAGTACGACCAGCAGCAGAAACAGAGCCAGTTCCTCGGCGGGAAGGCCTTCGAGATCGTCAACAACGACAACCCCAGCCACGCCTTCCTCCAGGAGTCGAACACGATGGCCGACCAGAAGGCGGTCATCACCCACGTCGAGGCCCACGCGGACTTCTTCCAGAACAACGAGTGGTTCGGGATGTTCGCGGACGACCCCGACGCCGCCGCGATGCTGGCGCGTCACGCCGACGCCATCCGGGAGTACATGCTCGACCCGGACATCGACCGTGCGGCCGTCGAGAAGTGGATCGACAACGTCCTCTGCCTGGAGGACAACATCGACCAGCACGAGCGGTTCGCCCCCGTCGAGACCGAACACCCCGACGAGTTCGTCGACGCCGACGAGGACGTCGAGGACCTCTCGGACAAACTGGACGAACTCGACCTCTCCGACGAGGTGAAAGGCCAGGTGTTCGACGAGGAGTGGCTCGAAGCCCAACGTCCCGACGACGACGACGTCACCTTCCCGGAAGAGCCCGAAAAGGACGTGCTCGGTTTCCTCCGAAAACACGGGATGCAGTACGACGAGGACGCCGAGAAGGCCGTCGGCATGACCGACTGGCAGCGAGAGATCTTAGAGATCCTCCGCCGGGAGGCGTACTACTTCGCCCCCCAGAAGATGACGAAGGTGATGAACGAAGGGTGGGCCGCCTACTGGGAGTCGGTGATGATGACGAAGGAGGCCTTCGCCGGCGCTGACGAGTTCATCAACTACGCCGACCACATGGCGCAGGTGCTGGGCTCGCCGGGGCTCAACCCGTACAAACTCGGCCTCGAACTCTGGCAGTACGTCGAGAACACGACGAACCGTCGCGAGGTCGTCGAACACATCCTCCGCGTCGACGGGATCACCTGGCGGAACTTCCACGACCGCGTGGACTTCGATGAGGTGCAGAGCCTCATCGCCCCGGATCAGCAGATCACCGCCATCGACGCGAACTCGCTCGACGACCTCGATCCCGAGGACCCGCGCGTCGACGCGACGCAACTCGACCGCGCCAGAGAGGGCGAGCTCGACGTCGAGAAGTACCCGTGGAAGGTGCTGACCTACGAGGGACTGGCCGAACGTCACTACTCGCTGGTCGAACCGCAGAACCGCGGGTTCGTCAGCCGGGTCAGCCAGGAGGAACTCGAACGGACCTCGCGGTACATGTTCGACGACTCCCGGTACGACTCGATCGCGGAGGCGCTCGCGGACGTCGACTACACCCGCGGCTGGGACCGGATGCGCGAGATTCGCGAGAGTCACAACGACGTGACCTTCCTGGATCAGTTTCTCACCCAGGAGTTCGTGGACGACAACCACTACTTCACCTACGAGTTCACGCAGTCGACCGGCGACTACCGGGTCACCAGCACCGACTACGAGGACGTCAAGAAGAAGCTGATGTTGCGGTTCACCAACTTCGGGAAACCGACCATCGTCGTCCAGGACGGCAACTACAACAACCGCAACGAACTGCTGCTGGCCCACAAGTACAACGGCGTCATGCTCGACATCGAGCAGGCGAAAAAGACGCTCGAACGCGTCTTCCACCTCTGGGGTCGGCCCGTGAACCTGAAGACCATCGTCAAGGAACTCGACGAGCACGACATCGAAGTCGCGAAACGACGCGACCGAGAGCCGGAACCCGAAGAGCGCGGCAAACTCATCCGCTTCGACGGCGAGGAAATCGAGATCCGCGATTTAGACTGGGAAGAGGTCGAGGACATCGCCGCCACCGAAGTCGATTACGACACGAAACCCGACGAGTGGCTTGCCTGACCGGCAACTCTGACAGGACCTCTTTTTCAGTTACTACCATCCGAGGTACCTTCCTCTTCACCCGAACCGGATGTATCCTCGGTTTGCGTAGATTCGGAGTCACTCGTCTGGTCATCCGAGTCAGAGTCCGTATCTGATGTTGTAGCGCTTCCACTTGTCGAGCTATCAGTACTCCCTGTCGAATCGGACTCCGTCGTTGTATCCGAATCCGTCGTTCGAGTCCCCGAATCAATCGATTCCTCACCTTCGGTAACTGTCGTCGAATCCGTCCCGGAATCAGTGGATTCGTCAGCCGAATCTGTGTCCGAACCCTCACTTTTCGATGCAGTCCGTGTCTCGGTCGTGTCCGAACCCTCTCCATCAGTCATCGAATCAGTACTATCGGAACTCGTCGATGTCGGAGGCGAGGTGTCGGCATCTGCATCTCCGTCACTGTCGCTCGTCGTCTCACCCGTAGATCCGTCTGCGGAGTCGCTCTTCGAGGCGGATTGGTCGTCAGTCGACGATGTCGGAGTACTTTCGGACACAGTTTTCGAATCGTCGGCTGACGCCGAGGTCTGTGTCTCGCCCGTTGGTGACGACGTGGCCTCCGCGGTATCACTGTTACCCGTGCTGTCGTCGGTTGCTGAAGACTGTTCGTTCGAGCCTGGATTGGTTGAGTTCGCCCCTCCCGCCGAACCGGTAGTCGAACCAGTGGAATTAACGCTCAGGTTGGATGCAGTCGTCTCGTTGTCTGTGCCGTTTACTGTCTGGTCCGTAGCAGTACTTGTCCCGGACAGAGACGTCGCGACAGGCGTTGACTGATTGGCCGACCCCTGTGACTGATTAACGGTGCTGAGATCAGAACTGCTCGACTCTTTCACCGTCGCAGTCTGTGCACTCGTGTCGCTGACCGGCCCGTGACTGCCTTCGGTATCGATCAGTTCGATGCGGCCGTGGGACACGAAATCGCGGTCGTATTCCCACCATCCTCGAACGGTGGTCGCAACTGCCCCAGACTGTCCGGCGTGACCCCGAAGATCAGCGCCCGCTACTTCCAGCGTACAGATAACTCGTTCAGTCGACACCTGATTGCAAGCAGCCTTGACCGGCTTGACCTGGTGGCCGCCATCGCCGACTGTCAACTCGAACTGGTCAGAGCGAACCTCGGCAGTCGCCGGAACCGACACACGGACGGTGTATCTCGTGTCTCCGTCCCGGACAGTAGAAATCCCAGCAACGCTGAAGTTCTTCGCCGTCATCGTGAAGTCCGGCTTGGTTTCGACAGTCCCCGTTGTCGTCATCTCGGATTTGAACGACGCAGTGGTGTGTCCCACTCCAGCTCCGGCTACGCTCAGGAACACGATGATCACGACCAGCAGTGCGATTCGGTTTAGTGACATTGGTGGGACCTATTTCGGAGAGTCGGAGTCAGCGGCTTCCGTCGCGCGGTACAGGTCCCGCAGTTCCAGTAGTCCGAGGAGCACGGCCGGAACGACGATTAGCAACAACGTGCCTGCGCCCGAGCTCGCAAAGGAGACGACGTGACCGATGAACGGGATAGTGAACGTGACCCGTCCGACGACGTTCTCTGCTGGGACTGGTTCAGCGTCCGGCGAATCGTTCGCATCGCCCTTCGTCTCGAAATACAGCGTTCCATCGCTCTCGGTGACGTTCACGACCCGATGGGTGATGAGTTCATCGCGCTCCGAGAGCGGTCCACCGCTCGGATTGAACGTGATAACATCGTTCTCGCGAATTTTCGTTGGGTCGTCTTCGGAGACGAACACCACGTCACCAGCGTTGATCGATGGCGACATGCTGGATGACAGAACCACATAACTGTGGTCCGCCCCTGCGAGGTCGGGGGCCGCAACCAACAGAAACGGCAGAACTACTACGAGCAACACAGCGAACCCGACGGCCTGGCGTTTCGTGCTCACGGCAAGTACTAAAAGGAATTGTGGTCGTTATTACAAGTAGGTCGGGTCCTGACCTGTCTCAACAGCATAGATGTGGAGATTGAGGACTAGCTCCTTCCCCTGGTAGTCATTACCGAGGTCCGAGATCTTACACTTCAATTGGATATTGATAGTTGTATTCTCCGAGACGTCGGTCAGATATTTGAACGTCGGATTATCGTTCTCGTCTGTTTTCAACTGGCTGGAAAGAGACTGCAGCGTATCTGGATTCGGATTGTTGAGTTCGGCGCTCGTGTTGATTTCGTTTGCGACTTCGGTCGGTAGAGTTCCAGAATCGCCACTTGATTCCCCTTTAGTCATAACATCGGTTTCACCGTCAATGGTGCCATCATCGTTTTTGGCACCAATTGTAACGACGTTGTCACCACCGGTTTCAAGATTTACTTTTGTGGATAGTGGATCGATTTCGTTTGTACCATCACCATCAGTATCGTAGTCGGAGTCATCGGTGATGGTCATACCGAGGTAGATGTCCCCGTTGAGACTTCCTTCGTAGGTCGTCTCGAACTTGCCGCTAAACGTCGAAGTCGACGCGAGATCTTCCGCAGTGAGACTTTGTACTGTCGGTTCACTCCCGTTCAGATCCACGGTCCCAGTACTAATTGTTTGATCGGTAGTACTCTCTGAATCGGAGAACAGTGCAAACGTCCCCGCACCCGCAGCCGCGCTTGCAACGCCGACTGTCGTAATACCGCCCAATACTTTGCGTCGCGTGAGTTCGATGTTCTTGTCTGTCATAGGTCTCACTCTCGATGCCACTCCCTGCCGGAGCGGCTGGTCCCACGCACCCCATGGTCCCCCGTCACTGAATCCGACAACCCGACCGACTGTGCCCTCATCAGTGCGTGTTGTCCCATCGTACTGGCCACACGTCCTTTTGTATACACATACTGGAACCGAGCAATCCAATGCTGAAATCAAGAATGGAGGCCGTGAACGAAAGCGAAGGGCAGACGGAGAGACGTCGAACGGCCCGAGAACGGCCGTAATCAGCAATTACACGGGGAACCAGTAGCGAAAGGTTTCGGATCCGTCAGCGTCGGCACTCCGGCGGCGGACCGTCAGACCCGAGGTGGCTTTTCTGGGTCTCGTACGCGTGGACCAGACCCGACACCAACACCAGGCCGGCAGTCAAGCCCGCCAGGAGGTGGCCGGGGAGTTCACTGAACGGGACGAGTCCCGTCCACGACAGCACTGTGACGCACGCCGAAATCACACCGATCCCCGAATAGTAGTGACTCCAGGGGATCTCGTGTTCTGGAACGACCTCCATGTAGACCTTGAGATCCGACAGGCGATCGGTCGGTTGGACCGTCCCACGATCCGCGTCGAAGTGAACGATCTCCTTGTCGTCCAGTTTCGGCAGATGCGACTGACGCAGTGCAGTGTACACGCGTTTGCGTTGCTTCGAGGAGACGTCAACCGGTTCCACGTCGTTTTCCCACGCTGCGATCTGTTCCGAGAGGTCCCGTAACGTCACCCGATCCTCCTGTTGCAGCAGATAGTGAATGACGTGTCGTCTGCGTGCGTTGCTCAGAACCTCGAACGCATCTTCTCGACGCAGCGACTGCGCCGTTTCCGATTCCACTGTCGACGGACTGTCTGGCCCGACGCCGGCCCCCCGACCGGAGACGGGCTCCTGTGTTGCCCCACTCATGTAACCCCACCAACCAATTGTGGTTATCTGAGGTATTCTGTCCACCCATATTAATCTGTTCGTTATATAGGGTAATGAGTTGTTAGGAGAGATTAACACTGGAGAAATCCGTCTATAGAATAAGATAAGTGGTACGAATCGTAAGGGACAGCCACGAGCAGCCGCAGGGACGTGCGTGCAAACCGAACGAATCCGGGAGGTGAGTATGGTCGCCCAAACTACTACGAAGGAATCACTGGAAGCAAGTCAGATACACGACATCTTACGGAACGACCGGCGGCGGTTGGCGATCAAGTGTCTTCGGGAGAACAGCGGGACGTTGAGCGTCCGTGATCTCTCCGAGGACGTTGCGACCCGGGAAACCGGCGAGTCACCGGCGCCACGAGACAAACGACGGAGCGTGTACGTCTCGCTCCACCAGACGCATCTCCCGAAACTCGACGACCTCGGGATCGTCAACTACGACACTGACTCGAAGGAGGTGCGGCTCCGCGATCGCGCCGCCGAGATCACGACGTACATGGAGGTCGTCCCACGGTACGGCATCACCTGGGCCGAATACTATCTCATTCTCGGTATCCTCGGGTTCGGGACGGTGCTCTCGGCGTCTATCGGGACGCCGCTGCTCGGTGCCGTTGGTGCGCCCGCCGTCGCAGCGACGTATCTCCTCATTCTCGTCGCGTCGGCAGCCTACCACGTCAACTCCCAGGACCGGCAGCTGTTCGAGGGACTCTGGTCACAGACGAGTCCTTCGGACCGCCAGGAGTAACCCCGAGCCCAGCATTCAAGCGCCGGTCGATCGTCCGTCTTTGTATGAGTGGTAACGCGACCGTCGAAGTGAGTACGGACGACCGACTGACGGTCGTCGACATCACAGAACAGGTGAACGACGCAGTGCCGCAGGACGCGACTGGTACCTGTACGGTGTTCGTTCGCCATACGACAGCAGGTGTGAGCGTGAACGAAGCCGAGCCGAGGCTGCTCGGGGACATCGAGCGGGCGCTCGCGGACATCGTCCCCGAGGAGGGATGAGATCACGACCGACTCGACGGGAACGCCGACGCGCACCTCCGATCGATGTTGCTCGGCCGGAGCGTCACGGTTCCCGTGGTCGACGGCGAACTCGACGTGGGAACCTGGCAGTCCGTGCTGCTGGTGGAGTGTGACGGGCCGCGGACGCGCACCGTGACCGTGGTCACGGAGTAACTACGTTGATGTCCATCCAGACCAACTAGCAGGAGACCGACTCCCGGTCTCCCCACCGATGACAGAAGACACAGCAGTCGTCTGGTTCAGGTCCGATCTCCGACTCCACGACAACGCCACGCTCACGCGGGCACTCGAGTCGGCAACCCGCATCGTCCCGGTTTTCGTCTTCGATCCCGACGCGTTCGCGACGACGACGTTCGGGTTCCCGAAGACCGGCCGCCGACGTGCCCAGTTTCTCCGGGAGAGCGTCCAGGCCCTCCGTGCCACGCTACGGGGGCTGGACAGCGAACTGGTCGTGAGATACGGCCGTCCGTCGACGGTGCTTCCGGCCGTCGCGAGCGAATACGACGCCGACGCCGTCTACTCGCAGACGCTTCCCGCACCCGAGGAACGACACGTCGAAACCGCCGTTCGGACCGCATTACGCGATCAGGGCCGGGCCCTGCAGACCGCGTGGACGCACACGCTGTATCATCCGGCCGACCTCCCAACACCGGTTCAGAACATCGACGACACGTTCACGCCCTGGCGACAGGACGTCGAAGCGACGATCGAACCCCGAGAGCCACTCCCGAGCCCGAACAAGGTCCCCAGCTCGACGCTCGACGTAAGCGAGATACCGACGCTGGCCGCACTCGGCTTCGACGACGCCCCACTCGGGCGGGACCAGCGAGCTGTCTACGCGTTTGATGGCGGGGAAACGGCCGGGCTCGACCGCCTAGCGGAGTACGTCTGGGACCGCGACTGCCTCCGAGAGTACAAGGAGACCAGGAACGGTCTCCTCGGTGCCGACTACTCCTCGAAACTCTCTCCCTGGCTCGCACACGGCTGTCTCTCGCCGCGGCAGATCTATGCCGAAATCGACCGGTACGAACGCGAGCGCGTCGAGAACGACTCGACGTACTGGCTCGGCTTCGAACTCGCGTGGCGCGACTTCTTCCAGTTCCAGTTCGCAAAACACGGCGCGGCCTTCTTTCGGCCGGGCGGGATTCGAGACCGCGACGTCGAGTGGCACACCGACGAGGACGCGTTCTCTCGGTGGGCGAACGGCCAGACGGGTGTTCCCTTCGTCGACGCCAACATGCGGGAGTTGAACGCCACGGGGTACATGTCGAATCGGGGCCGCCAGAACGTCGCGAGTTTCCTCGCGAACGACCGCCGCCTCGACTGGCGGACGGGCGCGTCGTACTTCGAGTCGCGACTGATCGACTACGACGTTTGCAGCAACTGGGGGAACTGGGCCTACGTCGCAGGCACGGGCAACGACTCCCGCGACAAGCGATTCGACGTGCTCTGGCAGGCCCATCGGTACGATCCAGCGGGCGAGTACGTTACGCAGTGGCTGCCCGAACTCGACGGGCTTCCGCCCGAGTACGTCCACGAGCCGTGGCGAATGGACACGCAAACCCAACGAACACACGGCGTCGAACTCGGCAGCGACTATCCACGCCCGATGGTCGCACTGGAAGACGCGTCGGAGTGACAGGCGCCGGGAGCATTCGCGCAGCCGCGGGAGAGCGTCCGTTGTGCTGGCGGCAAGTGAGATGTGTGCCGAAACACATAATGTGTCGGGAACGAAAGGAACGATGACATTCGGTCGCTGAAGGGGGCGCTACATGAGGTACTTCGATTTCACGATCACACCGGAGAACGGAGCCATTCATCCTGCCGGGAAGGTCATCGCCGACCACCCCGACGTCTCGCGCGTGTCGCTCATGCACGTCAACGCGCTGGGCGACGGGACCGGCGTCTTGCTCTACCGACTCCGCGGCGACCACGAAGCACTGAGCGAGTCGATTGACGAGTCGAACTCCGTGCTCGCCTGGGACGTCCTCGACGTCCAAGAGGACGTCTTTCACCTCTACCTCCACGTTCCACCGGGACAACCGGCCGGGAGTCTGATGGCGCTCGCACAGAAGTACGCGCTCATCATCGACACGCCCCTGAAATACACCAACCAGGGCGGACTCCGGACGACGATCGTCGGGACACACGACATGCTCCGGCAGGCCCTGGGCGAGACGCCCGACGGCGTTCGCTTCGCCGTCGAGCAGGCCGGGCAGTACTCACCCGACCGTGAGGACATCCTCTCGATCCTCACCGAACGCCAACACGAAGTGTTCGAGACGGCGATCCAGGAGGGATACTACGAGATCCCCCGCGAGGCCACTCACGAGGACATCGCCGACGCCCTCGGGTGTGCGCCCAGCACCGTCGACGAACACCTCAGAAAAGCCGAGTCGCGCGTGCTGTCCTCGTTGATGCGGTGAGAGACTAGTCGTCGGCCGTCGCCGCTTCGCTCTGCTCGTCGTAGATGCGGTCGACTTTGTCCCTGAACTCCGCTTTGATATTTCGCCGTTTCTTCTTCAGCGACGGCGTCAGCATGTCGTTTTCGGGCGTCCACTCCATGTGGACGAGCTCGAACTGCTTGATGGTCTCGTGTTTCTCCAGGTTTCGGTTGACCAGCTGGACGTCCTCGTTGACCCACTCGCTCACCTGATCGTTCTCACAGACTTTCTCTTTGGTGTTCGGCAGGCTAATGTCGCGGTTCTTGGCCCACCGACGGATCGCGTTGAAGTTCGGCACGATGAGCGCGCTGACGAACTTCTCGTCGTCGCCCATTACCATGATCTGCTCGATTCGCGAGGACGTGGAGAACTCGCTCTCGATCGGTTCGGGTGCGACGTTTTTCCCGGTCGAGAGCACGAGCAGGTTCTTCAAGCGGTCGTGATAGACGAGATACCCGTCGTCACGGGCTTCGACGATGTCACCGGTCCTGAACCAGCCGTCGGGCGTGAACGCCTCTTCAGTCTTTTCCTCCATCTCCCAGTAGCCCTCCGTGACGTTCGGGCCCTTGATGTGGAGTTCACCGACCTGACCCTCGGCCTGGCTGAACTGATCCTGTGACACGACGGAATCGTCGATCTTGATCTCGACGTCCGCGACGGGCGTTCCGAGCGTCCCACACCGGTGATCCTCTGTTGGAGCCGCCGAAACGACGGGCGAGGCCTCGGTCAGCCCGTAGCCCTCGTAGATCGGAACGCCCATCCCGTCGAACAGTTCCGCGAGGCGTTTGTCGAGGCTCCCGCCCCCGCTGATGAGGAAGCCGGTGTTGCCGCCGAGTTGCTGCTTGACCTGTTTGTACACCAGCTGGTTGGCGATGCCGTGTTTGAGTTTGAGCGACAGCCCCGGGTCGTCGGTCTTCCCGTACTCGCGAGCGACGTCGACGGCCCACTCGAAGATGCTCTCCTTGAAATCCGAGCCGCTGGCCTGGTCGCGCATCTCGTCGAAGATGCGCTCGTACACCCGCGGCACGCTGGCAGCGCCGTACGGTTCGATCTTCTTGATGTCCTCGCTGACCGTGTCCGGACTCTCCGCGTACCCGACCGTCACTCCCGACGCGTACATGTAGAAGTGCCCGACCGTCCGCTCGAAGACGTGTGCCAGCGGTAAAAACGAAATCGAGCGTTTTCCGGCGTCCATCACCGGCACGTCGTCACCTTTGTCCGGTCTCGGACCGGCTCGTTTGCGCAGTTGGTTGATGTTCGCACGGAAGTTGTGGTGAGTCAGCTTCACGCCCTTCGGTTTCCCCGTCGTTCCCGAGGTGTAGATGAGACTCGCCAGATCGTGGACGTTCCGGGACTCGACCATCGAGTAGTACTCGTCCTCGTCGAAGTGCTCCGCACCGAGGTCGTACACCTCGTCCAGCGTGTAAATCTGGTCGACGTCTTCGTATTTCGTGAGGTTGTCCAGCACGACGACGAACTCGAGACTGAGGTCGTCCTGCACCTTGATGATACGGTCGAGCAGATGCTCGTTCTCGACGACGACGCCGATCGCACCGGGATTGTTCAACAGGTACCTGATCTGCTTGGGCGACGACTCCGTGTAGACGGTCGTGACGACGCCACCAGCCGCCAGCAATCCGAAGTCCGACAGCGCCCACTCCATCCGAGTGTTCGAGAGGATGCCGACGCGCTCGTTGGGCTCTAGCCCGAGTTCACGGAACCCGGTCGCGAGTCGGCGAACGATCTGGGCCATCTTCTCGTAGCTGATCGTCGTGAACTCACCGGGTTTCGGCTCCGGGAGAATCCCCGGCGTGAGCGACCGTGGATAGATCCCACCCTTGTACATCTGGGCATCACGATCGGCGTTTCGCTCGACACTCTCCTCGAACAACTGGGGAATCGTCGTGTTCCCAATGACCTCGTCCGTGTACTCCTCCTCAGCCTCCCGCCAATGTTGAGAGGTGTCGGGTGGTGACATGCTGTTTGCTTACGTATCTGTCGTTAAATATACCAGGGTCAGTAACAGGTCTTGAATCGTACCCGTTGCTGACAGTATATAAACACTACTCGCCCTCCAAACATTTGTGTCCGAGTGCGATCGGCGTCGTCACCCGCATCGAAACCTACCCGGGAAAGTCGAAGAGAACGCCGGATCGCGGATTGCGAGACAGAGATGAGTCACAGCACAGCGGCTATCCAGTAGGAAAGTTGAGAATGCACCGTCTGGGATTTGAACCCAGGTCCTCGGCTGTCTTCCAAAGGCGGACACGAGTGCCGCGACTTTGCCGAAAGGCCAAGATGATTGGCCGGACTACACCAACGGTGCGCATTCATAGCTGAGAGTGGGCAAGTAATAAACCCTGCTTTTCATCCTCGTATTGGGTGAGGATGACAGTGTCTGTTCCCAGGGCGTTCGACACTGGATTCGGACTCAATGAGCCTATGGTCGGCTTTCGGATGGCACTCGTTACAGAGCAGCATTAAACTATCAAGATGATGGGCTTCTGAAACGTCAGCTCCGCTCGCCTCTCGGAAGCATCGAACCGGGATAACGTGATGGACTTGCAGTTGTCGGTCAGAGCCGCCGTGATCGAAATGACTGTCGACCAGAAATGCCACTGCCACACAAAATACTAGACCAGCCACGGTGAAAGTAAAGGAAAACTCGGACGCTGGTGGGGCGCTACTCGCCCTGGAAGTCGGGGTCGCTTCCGTCAGACCGCCGATCTGACGACGTTCGCCCGATTATTCACCTTCGAAATCGGGCTCACCGTCGCCCATGAAGGCGGTCATGCCTTCCATGATGTCGTCGGTGCCGATGAGGTGGCCGAAGGCCTGGGCTTCGACTTCCAGCCCGGCTTCGGTGTCGTCGCGGCCCTTGAGCATGGCTTTCTTGGAGAACTCGTTGGCCAGCGGCGGACCCTGGGCGAGTTCGGCGGCCAGCTCGAAGGCGCGGTCTTCGAGTTCGTCGTTGTCGACGACCTCGCTGACGAAGCCGTACTCCTGCATGTCCTCGGCGCTGTAGTCCTGGTCCGCGGTCAGGATGATCTCCTTCGCGCGACTCTCGCCGATGAGGTTCGCGAGGCGCTGGGTGCCGCCCCAGCCTGGGATCAGGCCGAGGTTGTGCTCGGGCTGGCCGAAGCTAGAGCGCTGGGAGGCGATGCGGATGTCGGTACACATCGACAGCTCCATGCCGCCACCGTAACAGTAGCCGTCGATACCGGCGACCACAGGCACAGGACACTCTTCGAGACGACCGAACGTCTGCTGGCCGGTCCGGGAGAGGTCGATCGCGTCGAGCGGGTCGGCGCTCGTCGCCATCGCCTGCACGTCTGCGCCTGCCGAGAACGCCTTGTCACCGTCGCCCGTGACGAGGATCGAACGAAGCTGGTCCTCGTCCTCGACGATGTCGATTGCCTCGTCGAGTTCTGCGAGGAGTTCGAGGCTGATGGTGTTCATCCGGTGGGCGCGGTCGATGGTGATGTGTGCGACCTGCTTTTCGCTGTGCCCCTCGGGGACGTCGATGTCTCTGCGCTCGAATTCGATGAGGTCGAAGTTCTCGGCGTCCTCGTCCTCGTCGGCGCCACCGTAGAAGCCGCCCTCGTCGGCGGCCTTGTAGAGGTAGTCGTGGGCGTCGTAGCGGGCTTCGCCCGTCTCGTCGTGGAGTTCGTCGAGCGTGTCGGCGAGCGTCTGGAGCCCGTAGTCGTCACAGAGGCTGGCGGGTCCGTCCGGGAACCCGGCGCCGAGCATCGTCGCTTCGTCGACGTCGGCTGCGGGCGCGACGTCGTCGCCGACGAGGTAGGCGACTTCCTTGGCCATCGTCGCCAGGAGGCGCTCTTTGACGTCCTCGCGGATCTCGTCGGTCGGGACGTCGGCGCCGTCGCCGTCCTCGTAGTCGTAGAAGCCCTTGCCGGTCTTCTTGCCGAGTTCCTCGTTCTCGACTTTCTCTTCGAGCATCGGGCACGGTGCGTACTCTTCGCCCTCGACCTCGTTCATGTACTCGAGGACGTGGTAGGTGATGTCGTTGCCGACCTGGTCACCCAGCTCGAACGCGCCCATCGGAAGGCCCACGTCGTACTTCGTCGTAGAGTCGACTTCCTCGATGGTGGCCTCGCCCTCTTCGACGATCCAGCAGGCCTCGTTCATCAGGGGCACGAGGATGCGGTTGACGATGAAGCCTGGCGAGTCCTTGCGGACGCGGACCGGGGACTTGCCGAAGTCCTCGGCGAGTTCCTCGATGACTTCGATGGTCTCGTCGTCGGTGTGTTCGCCGTAGATGACCTCGACGAGCTGCATCCGGATCGGCGGGTTGAAAAAGTGCATCCCGCAGAACTGCTCGGGACGCTCGCTGACCTCCGAGAGGTCCGTGATCGAAAGCGACGAGGTGTTCGTCGCGAAGATGGCGTGGTCGGGCGCGTACTCCTCGACCTCGCCGTAGACGTCCTGCTTGATCTCCATCTTCTCGGGCACCGCCTCGATGATGACGTCGGCGCTGCCGACGGCTTCCTCCATGTCGACCAGCGGCGTCACGCGGTCTTCGGCGTCCTGCGCCTCTTCCTCGCTGATCTGCTCTTTCTCGGCGAGCTTTTCGAGGCTCCAGACGATGTCCTCGTAGCCGCTCTGAACGAACTCTTCTTTGATGTCACGAAGTCGAACTTCGTATCCCGCGAGTGCAGCGACCTCTGCGATCCCGTGGCCCATGTTGCCTGCGCCAAGAACCGCGATGGTCTCGATGTCCTCGAGTTGCATAAGTCGAACATTGTTATTCTCTCCATGGGGGGCTTTCAACGTTTTCGTTCCACATGCCAACGATTAACAGTGTGCTCGCGGTTTAAACGATAAGTGTACAAATTAACAGTGTTTCAGTGACGGGCAACAACAGTTTACAAGTTTTCTATTGATTGCAAAAGATTATAATGTCATGTTCCCTCACACCCAGGCATGGATTTTGAACTGCCAAGCGAGCTCGAACAGATCCGGTCCGAAGTCCGGAAGTTCGGTGAAAACGAGATCGAGCCGGTCGCGAACGAGTACGACCGGGAAGAGAAGTATCCGCACGAGGTCATGGACGAAGCGGCCAAGATGGGGTTGCTCGGGTCCCAGATCCCCATCGAGTACGGCGGTGCGGGCTACTCGACCCTCGAAACCATCATCATCGCCGAGGAACTGTTCTCGATCGACCCCGGCATCGGGTTCTGCATCTCGGCTGCCTCCTTCGGCACCGAGGCCATCATGGAGTTCGGGACGGAAGAGCAGAAAGAGAAGTACCTCGAGCCTGTCGCCGCAGGCGAATCCGTTTGCGGCGCAGCGATCTCCGAGCCCGACACCGGCTCTGACGTCTCCTCCGTGAGCACGCGGGCGGAGAAAGATGGCGACGAGTGGGTCATCAACGGCAACAAGATGTGGATCTCGAACGGGACGGTCGGCGACTTCTTCGTCGTCCTGTGTCAGACCGACCCCGACGCCGACGGCCGGTACAACGGCTTCTCCCAGATCGTCGTCGAGTCCGACCGCGACGGCTTCAAAGCGGACAAGATCCACGGCAAGCTGGGGATTCGCGCCTCCGACACGGCCGAACTCATCTTCGACGATGTCCGCGTCCCCGAGGAGAACCTGATCGGCACCCGCGGCATGGGCTTCCTCCAGCAGATGCAGTTCTTCGACGAGACCCGGACCGGCGTCGCTGCGCAGGGCGTCGGGATCGCCAAAGGCGCTGCCGACGCGGCCCTGGAGTACGCCCAGGAGCGCGAGCAGTTCGGTCGCCCGATCGCCGAGTTCCAGGCCATCCAGCACAAGCTCGCCGACATGTACACGAAGATCGAGGCGGCGCGCAACCTGACGTACAAGGCAGCCTGGCAGGTCGACCAGGGCGAAGACATCACGAAACTCGCCTCCATGGCCAAGGAGTACGCCTCCCGCATCGCCGTCGACGTCGCTAACGAAGCCGTCCAGATCCACGGCGGGTCCGGCTACGTCGACGACTTCCCGGTCGAGCGGTTCTACCGCGACTCGAAGATCACCCAGATCTACGAGGGCACCACGGAGATCCAGAAGAACATCATCGCTCGCGAACTCCTCGGCAAAGGGTACTGAGCAGTTCGCCCACGCCGATATTGTATTTTCAGTTATACGTTTTCGTGAGATAGCTAACAGTACCGAGATAGAAGGCTGCAGTCCGGCGATTCCTGTCTACAACATTATAAACAGTTTTTAACTCGCTAGTTCGAGATTGCAACAAAGTATTATAGTTCTGTTGCGAAGAACCGGACATGGATTTCGAGATTACGGAAGAACAGGAGCAACTCCGCAGTGAGGTAAAGCGGTTCGCCGAGAACGAGATCGAGCCGGTCGCCACGGAGTACGACGTCGACGAGAAGTACCCCCAGGAAGTCATGGACGAGGCAGCCAAGATGGGGATGCTCGGCGCGAACATCCCGATGGACTACGGTGGCGCGGGCTACTCCGCGCTCGACGTGGCGATCCTCTCCGAGGAACTGTTCGCCGCAGATCCCGGCATCGCCCTGTGTATCCAGTCGTCGTCGTTCGGCGCCGACGCGATCATGGGCTTCGGGACGGAAGACCAGAAAGAGCGCTTCCTCGAACCGATCACGTCCGGTGACGCCATCATGGGCGCGGCCATCTCAGAGCCCGACACCGGCTCCGACGTCTCCTCCGTGTCCACGCAGGCCGAGAAAGACGGCGACGAGTGGGTCATCAACGGCAACAAGATGTGGATCACCAACGGTTCGATCGGTGATTACTTCGTCGTCCTCACGCAGACCGATCCCGAGGCGGAGGGTCGTTACAACGGCTTCTCCCAGATCGTCGTCGAGTCCGATCGCGACGGATTCACAGCGGACAAGATCGAGGGCAAGCTCGGCATTCGTGCTTCGGACACGGCCGAACTCATCTTCGACGACGTCCGCGTTCCCGAGGAGAACCTGATCGGCAACCGCGGCATGGGTTTCCTCCAGCAGATGCAGTTCTTCGACGAGACCCGGACGATGGTCGCCGCACAGGGCGTCGGCGTCGCAAAGGGCGCCGCAGAGCGCGCGCTCGACTACGCGCAGGAACGCGAGCAGTTCGGCCGTCCGATCGCCGAGTTCCAGGCCATCCAGCACAAGCTCTCGGACATGTTCACCGACATCGAGGCGGCGCGGAACCTGACCTACAAGTCCGCCTGGCAGGTCGACCAGGGCGAAGACATCACGAAACTCGCCTCCATGGCCAAGGAGTACGCCTCCCGCGTGGCCGTCGACGTCGCCAACGAGGCCGTCCAGGTCCACGGCGGGTCGGGCTACGTCAACGACTTCGACGTCGAGCGCTTCTACCGCGACTCGAAGATCCTCCAGATCTACGAGGGCACCACGGAGATCCAGAAGAACATCATCGCCCGCGAACTCCTCGGCAAAGGCTTCTGAGGCCAGCAACGGACTCGACTTTCTTTCGCGGCTCGACTGCGAGCACCGCGACCGCCGTACGTCGCACCGCTCTCGGCAGCATTTATGTGGTCTGACCCACGAGTACACAGTAACATGACGGTTCGCTCGCGCCGTTCGGTCCGTCTGCACCGGGAGCAGCCACTCGCACGTATCGAGCGACGCTGTCGCTGTTGCTGATTCTCTCCTCGCCGTCGGCACGGGAACTAAACGTTACAGTCACTGAACCGAGACCGACCGAACTCCACGACCCCCAACCCCTAACAATGTTCGAACGACTCGACACGATCCGCACGCACGTCATCGAGGACGTCCGCACAGCCCTCGCGAAAGATCCGGCTGCACAGAGTACCCTCGAGGTCGCACTCCTGTATCCAGGTGTGCACGCGGTCTGGCTGTATCGGATCGCGCACGTGCTCTGGGAGACCGACCATCGACTCGTCGCTCGCGTTCTCTCGGAACTGGCGGGTTTTCTGACCGGCGTCGAGATACACCCGGCCGCGACCATCGGCGATCGGTTGTTCATCGACCACGGCACCGGCGTCGTCATCGGCGAGACCGCCGAGATCGGCGACGACGTGTTGCTGTATCACGGCGTCACGCTCGGCGGAAAATCGATGCGCAGGGAGAAACGACATCCGACCGTCGAGGACTGTGCGACGGTCGGCGCGAACGCGACGCTGATCGGCCCGATCACCGTCGGGGAGGGTGCAACGATCGGCGCGGGCGCCGTCGTCTCCGAGGACGTCCCGGCGAACGCCACGGTCGCCGGCAATCCGGCGGAGATCATCGAACAGCAGCCGGACGTCAGGAAAACCGACGAGGACCGCGCGGAGGCGATCGAGTCGGAGTCGTCACACTGGCTCGCCGACTGTTAGAAACGCATTTCTCGATTCGGTACCTGGGGTCGGCCGTGTCCGATCCACACGAGACGCTGGCTGGCGACGAGTATCTCGGACCGCTCGTCGAGGCACACGGCCAACTGATTATCGAGCCCGCCGAGGATTTCTACCAGCGGTTCGTCACCTCTGTGCTCCGCCAACAGGTTTCGATGGCGTCGGCTGCGGCGACGCGCGAGCGACTGTTCGAGGCAGTTCAGGTGACGCCAGCAACAGTGCTCGCGACCGACGAAGACGTTCTCCGGGACGTAGGGCTGTCCCGACAGAAAGTCCAGTACGTGAAGAACATCGCCGAAGCGTTCGTCGACCGCGGCTGGAGCAAGGCCGACTTCGCCGAGATGAGCGACGACGAGGTCAGAGCCGAACTCACCGAGGTCACGGGCGTCGGAACGTGGACGGCGGACATGCAGCTCATCTTTTCACTCGGCCGCGAGGACGTGTTCCCGATCGGTGACCTCGGCATCAGGAAAGGGATGGAGACCGTCTTCGACGAATCGATGAGCCGGGCGGAGATGGTCGAACGGGCTGAGCGATGGGCACCGTACCGGAGTTACGCCAGTCTCTATCTCTGGCGAGCAGAGGAGGACGTCACCGAGGTACTCAGTTCGGAGTGACGGCCCTCAGACGGTAAAGACCGGTCGACTGCCCTCCCTGACGACGCGTTCGACCACGCTCCCGATCTTCTGGCGGTGCGTGTGGCCCTGATAGCCCATCACGATGACGTCGGCGTCGACGTCGGTGGCGTACTCGATGATCTCGTCGTGGGGAACGCCGTGACAGACCCGGGTTTCGGTCTCGACGTCGATGTTGTCCGCGCGATCGGCGAATTCGTCGACCAAGGTGTGGCCGTGGTCTTCGAGTTCGTCGACGACGATCTCCGTGCTGCTGAGACCGGGTTCGCCGTACCGCCGCGTGTCGACGACGAACAGCGCGTGGAGCGTCGAGTCGAACCGGTCGGCGAGTTCGAGCGCGTGCTCTGCTGCCCTGTTCGATCCATCGCTCCCGTCCATCGGAACGAGGATTGTCTCGTACATGTGACGCGTGAACGCCGCCGGCATGGTTAGTAAGTAAGTGGCTGTACGTCACCGGCGACGGGAAGTTCGTCGAAAGGTGAACTTAGCGCGCTCGGTCACACGGCAGCACAGGCCAGGGAGAACCGCGTACGACGGTGGCGCCGAGCTTACTCCTCTTCTTCGAGTTCTTTCTCGATCCGGTCGCCCCCTTTCTCGTCGGCGCGGCGGTTGATGTCGACGAGGTAGTTCTCGATGATGTCCCGGCCGAGTAACACGGGGTACTCCATGTGATCGCGGTCTTCGACGCTCGCGGTGACGGTGTGCTGAGTGCCACCGACGCCGACCACGAGGTCGACGACCGGCCGGGATTTGCCTTTCTTGACGCTCCCCGATTTCACCGTCACGATGTCTTTGATCGGGCCGGTGCCGATCTCGGCGGCCAGTCGGGAGTCGATGCTGGTCCGGGTCGCCCCGGTGTCGGCTTTCGCCATGACCGTCTCCGAGCCGCGGGTCCCGCTCACGACGACTTCCTCGATGTAGCCGATGACGACCGGTTTCGTCTGGCTACTCTTCTGGGGTCGAGGCATGCACGCTGGCCGGGAGTCGTCGAGCGAGGCCGCCAACTGCTCGACCTTCTCGTCGTCGACGTCGCCGCCGGCCCGCTCGATGGCGAGTTTGGCGATGTACGGCGCCGGGCTCCGGTTCGTCGCCTGGAAGAGCCCCTTGAAGCCGGCCGTCGGGTTGACTTCGAGGACGTACCAGCCGTCGGACCCCTCCACGATGTCGACGCCAGCGTAGTCGAGGCCGACGATGTCGGCCGACCGTCGCGCGATGTCGGCGATTTCCTCGTCGATCTGGTCGGTCGCGTTTTCGACCTCGCCGCCGAGTGCGACGTTCGTGCGCCACTCGCCGTCCGGCGCGTAGCGGTTCATGGCGCCGACGATCTCGTCGCCGACGACGTACACGCGGAGGTCGCTGTGCTGGGTCTCGTCGTGTTCGAGGAACTCCTGGAGGAACGCCTGCCGAGAGCCGACCTGCGGGTTCACCGGATCGTCGAGGTCGACCTTCCAGGCCCCGCCGCCGTGGGTTCCGATCGCCGTCTTGTAGACGGCCTCGTCACCGAACCGTTCGCGCGCCGCGTTCAACCGGTCGCCCGAGAGCGCGAGCAGCGCGTCCGGCACGGGAATCCCCTGGCGAGCGAGTGCGACGCCCGTCGCGAACTTGTGCATCGCCGTCAACGTCGCGTTCGGCGGGTTGAGCATCGGTGCGAGATGCTCGAAGGTGTGCGCCAGCCCCAGCCCTTCAGCCGGGTGCTCGTCTTTCGAGAGGAGGAGTCTGTTCGCGATGACGTCGACGTCCGGTTCCAGGCGGGCGGTTCCGTCCTGGATGTCGACGGCCGTGTTCTCGGCCCGGAGCCACTCGGTGCCGTATCCGAGGTCGGCGACCGCGTTGAGAATCGCTTTCGTTTCCTTGCTGTTGTGGAGACTCAGAACCCCGACGGTGAGATCAGCGCTGTCAGTCATAACACGGCTTGGACTGGCCCCGGAAAAAGGCCTGCTGTTGCCGGCCGGAAAACGTCGAATTTTCGCGACATGGCGTTGACATTGGCGGTTCTCGCAGTCGAGGTTTGTCGACTGTTTTTATACCTCCCTCACCGAGAGCGGGGCATGAGTGACTCGGCGGCTTTCACCTACAACGGCGGACGGGTGGAGCCCGGAGAGACAGCGGACATCCGATACAGCGTCAGCCAGACCTACCTCGGGGACCCGATCCGAATCCCCGTGACGATCATCAACGGCGACAAACCCGGACCGAAGATCTTTCTCAGCGCGGCGGTGCACGGCGACGAACTCAACGGCGTCGAGGTGGTGCGCGAGGTCGCCCAGGAGTGGGACCACGGGGGACTCGAAGGCACACTCGTCTGCCTCCCCGTCCTGAACGTCCCCGCGTTCATGGCACAGGAACGGTATCTCCCGATCTACGACAGGGACCTCAACCGATCGTTCCCCGGTTCAGAGGGGAGCACGAACGCGAAGCGGATCGCAGCCCGCATCTTCGAGAACTTCATCGAACCGTGCGATCTGGGCATCGATCTCCACACGTCCACGCGTGGGCGAACAAACATGCTCCACGTCCGAGCAGACACGGACGATCCCGAAGTCAGTCGGTTGGCGAAGGCGTTCGCATCGAACGTCATCATTTCGAGTACCGGCCCGAGCGGGTCGCTCCGTCGGGAAGCCAGTGACGCCGGCGTGCCGACGATCACCGTCGAGATGGGTGAGGCACACCGGTTCCAGCGCTCTCTCATCGACCGGGCGCTGGACGGCGTCGTGAGCGTCCTGGCCGAGTACGGCCTCCACCCGACTGACGCAGTCCACTGGCCGGGCTGGCGGACGGTCATCGACGGGAGCAAAGAGAAAACGTGGCTGCGGGCCGACGCCGGTGGGCTCGTCGAGATGCACTACGACCAGGGGTCGTTGGTCTACGAGGGTGACCGGATCTGTACCATCACGAACCCTTTCAAATCCGAGTCGGACACCGTGCTCGCACCGTTCACCGGCGTCCTCGTCGGCGTGTTAGAGAACCCACTCGTGTACCCCGGTAATCCGCTCTGCCACCTGGTCAGACTCGACGGTCGGACGCTCCGCGCCGTGGAACGCGACCAGCAGGCAGCGAACCCGGGCGGCCCATCGAAGACGTAGCCCCAGTCGTTCCCGAGCGGCGCCGGGTCCACGTTAGCCTGCTCGCCTACCGATCCGAGCCCACCGATTGCGACATATCCTGCCAGTTTACACGTCCGAGAGATGTATCGCCGAGAAAATAATAAATATCCTATGTAGAGAAACAGAATCGAACTAGGAAAGAGTTTACACAGGTGACAATCCAAATTTGAAACAACATGCTTCAGTGGGAAGGGAGCGGTGAAGCGAAAGGGAGCAACGAGCAAACAGTTGGGAAGAGAAACGGATCGGTGGCGGGCGACGCCAGAGGCGGCCGCGTCGGCATCGAGGGTTCGTCTCAGCTTTCGCTCGACGACGCGTTCGACATTCTGAGCAATCAGCGGAGACGACACGTGCTCCAGCACCTCCTGTCGGCGCCGTCTGAAAGCGTTCAACTCGGTGAGATGGCCGAGTACGTCGCGAGCAGTGAAAACGACAAAGACGTGTCGGAGGTCACGTCGACCGAGCGGAAACGCGTCTACATCGGGTTGTACCAGAACCACCTTCCCCGGATGGATGCGGTCGACGTCATTGACTTCGACGCCGACCGGAAGGAGATACGACCCGGGGCCCACGCGACTGATCTGGCACGCTACCTCCACGACACGCAGCAACGACGACGCGGGAACGGGGACTGGGCGCAGTACTACCTCTTCCTTGCGACCTGTAGTGGCCTCGTGGTCCTCGCAAGCGTCCCAACGGGCGGGTTCTTGGAAGATTACCGGTTGTTGGTATTCTGTGTCACCATCACGTGCCTTTTCGTCCTCTCACTCGTCCAGTTGACTCGGCAAGCGGGATAGACGAGCGTGGGTTTTGACAGAGTCAGTGGAACTGATTCCGACGGGATTCGGGCGTAATCGGGAACCATCGTGCCGTTACGTGGTAACTACCGTTCCGGTATCGGCGGTTATGGAGCAATTTACAACGGTGATGGCGCTGCCAGCACAGGATGGGGGAGCGCTGTGGGAAAGTGCTCTCGATTGGTGGGTGGCACCGACGAGACTTCGCGTGAAGTTTCGTCCTCACGTGTCACTGGTTTTCCGTCGGCACTGATTCGGGGAGTGGCGCGACACGTCGATCGACAGTCGCCCGCGTGTTCCAGTCTCTCGAACATCGTTCGATCAGAAGATAGCGTGAATTAATCCTGCCGTTTCGATGCGTGGAATGGTGGAACAAGAGGGGTTCTACAGGCGGTTTTGTCGACACGGTGCAGGACCATGTAGAAACTACTAAACACCCCCGGTCCTTGGCTCCGAACGTTATGAGTCAGTCGTACGACCGGGGCACCGTCGAGGACTTCGGACGGTGGAAAGACTTCTCGGCCGGCATGTGGGCATGGATCTTCCACAAGTTCACCGGCTGGGTGCTGGTCGGCTATCTGTTCACCCACATCGCGGTGTTGAGCACCGCGACGCAGGGGGCGACAGCCTACACGCAGACCATCCGGGGCCTTGAAGCCCTCGCGATCGTTCGCGTGCTCGAGGTTGGATTGCTGGCCGTTGCGGTGTTCCACATCCTCAACGGAATTCGGCTGCTGTTCGTCGACCTCGGCATCGGACTTGAGGCACAGGACAAGAGCTTCTACGCGTCGCTGGTGCTGTCGGGCGCCATCGTCGTCGCGAGCGTTCCAACCTTCGTTTCGGGGGCGTTCTGAGATGGCTGAGCACTACTCCTCGTTCGATCGTGGCAACGCTCGCTGGTTCCTCCAGCGACTTACAGCGGTGTTCCTGATCGGCGTGCTCGCGTTCCACTTCATGCTGTTGCACTTCGTGAACCACGCCGCTGAGATTACGTTCATGGGGACCCAAGCCCGAATGAGTCAAGTCGGGTACTTCGGGACGATGGTCGCGTTCCTCGTGACCGCGACCTTCCACGGCGTCAACGGCGTGTTCAACGCCTTGATCAACCAGGGCCTCGACGGCGGCCAGAAGCAGGCAGTCAAGTGGGTACTCGTCGTCGCCAGCCTGGTGTTGATCGCGCAGGGGACTCGAACGGCGCTCGTCATGGCAGGGATCATCTAATGAGTACAGGAGTTCAAGAATCCGAAACAGAGGCACAGGAAAGCGAAGCAGAGGCCGAGGAGTCGCCGGCCCAGGCACAGCGCATGGAGCGCAAACGCCAGCGCGCCGAACAGCGGGACCTCCAGGAGGAGGCCAAGGCAGAACTCGGCGACGCCGACGAGACGATCGAGCTGAAGGTCTTCCGCTACGACCCGGAAGTCGAGGGTAAAGAGGAACCGCGCTTCGACACGTTCCACGTCCCGTACTTCAAGGGGATGACCGTGCTCGACGCGCTCATCTACGCCCGCGACCATTTCGATTCGAGTCTGACCTTCCGACACTCCTGTCGGCAGGCGATCTGTGGCTCTGACGCGCTGTTCGTCAACGGCAGCCAGCGTCTCGGCTGTAAGACCCAGCTCTCGGACCTCGACGACCCGGTTCGCATCGAACCGCTCCCGCATCAGGACGTCGTCAAGGATCTGGTCGTCGACATGCAGCACTTCTACGACCAGATGGAGTCCGTCGAGCCGTACTTCCAGACGAACGACACGCCGAGCGTGAGCGACCTGGAAGAACAGCGCCAGGACCGCGAGAACCGCGAGAAGATCAAGATGTCCACGCGCTGTATCTGGTGCGGTGCGTGTATGTCTTCCTGTAACATCGCAGCGGGCGACAACAAATACCTCGGCCCGGCGGCTATCAACAAGGCCTACCGGTTCGCGATGGACGAGCGCGAGGGCGAGGACATGAAACAGCACCGGCTGAACATCATCGAGCAGGAACACGGCGTCTGGCGCTGCCAGACCCAGTTCTCCTGTACCGAGGTGTGTCCGAAGGACATCCCGCTCACCGAGCACATCCAGGAACTGAAACGCGAAGCAGTCAAGAACAACCTGAAATTCTGGTGATACAATAATGTACGAACACGACGTTCTGGTCATCGGCGGTGGCGGCGCAGGCCTCAGGGCGGCAATCGAGGCCCACGAAGAAGGAGCCGACGTGGCCATCGTGACGAAGCTCCACCCGGTTCGGAGTCACACGGGCGCGGCAGAGGGCGGTATCAACGCCGCGCTCCGCGACGCCGACTCCTGGGAAGACCACGCCTACGACACGATGAAGGGGTCGGACTTCCTGGGCGACGCGCCGGCGATCGAGACGTTCGCGAAGAACGCGCCCGAGGAAGTCATCAACCTCGAACACTGGGGTATGCCGTTCTCCCGCGAGGACGACGGTCGCGTCTCCCAGCGTCCGTTCGGTGGGCTCTCCTTCCCGCGAACGACCTACGCGGGCGCAGAGACCGGCCACCACATGCTCCACACGATGTACGAGCAGGTGGTCAAGCGAGGGATCGAGGTGTACGACGAGTGGTACGTGACCCGCCTCGCGGTGACCGACCACGACGATCCCGAGGACCGCGTGTGTCACGGTTGCGTTGCCTACGACATCAAGTCCGGCGAGATCGCCGGCTTCCGCGCGACCGGTGGCGTGATCCTCGCGACCGGTGGCCTCGGACAGGCCTTCGACCACACCACCAACGCAGTGGCCAACACCGGCGACGGGCCGGCGATGGCCTACCGCGCCGGCGTCCCGGTCGAGGACATGGAGATGATCCAGTTCCACCCCACGACGCTGCCGTCGACGGGGGTCCTCATCTCCGAGGGTGTCCGCGGCGAAGGTGGGATCCTCTACAACGACGAGGGGGAACGCCTGATGTTCGAGTACGGGTACGCGAACAACGAAGGGGAACTCGCCTCTCGTGACGTCGTCGCCCGCGCCGAACTCACTGAGGTCAACGAAGGTCGCGGTATCAACGACGAGTACGTCCACCTCGACATGCGCCACCTCGGCGAAGAGCGCATCCTCGACCGCCTGGAGAACATCCTCCACCTCGCGGAGGACTTCGAGGGCGTCGACGGCCTCGAAGAGCCGATGCCGGTCAAGCCCGGCCAGCACTACGCGATGGGCGGCATCGAGGTCGACGAGAACGGCGAGACCTGTATCAACGGTCTCTACGCCGCTGGCGAGTGTGCCTGTGTCAGCATGCACGGCGCGAACCGTCTCGGTGGCAACGCCCTGCCGGAACTGCTGGTCTTCGGTGGCCGCGCCGGCGCACACGCGGGCGGTCGCGACCTCGGCGAAGCGGAGATCCCGACCGGCCTCTCGGCAAAGAGCGAAGAGAGCGACCTCGATACCCCGGTCTCCCCGGGTGCCGTCGACGCTGGCGACGCGGACGTCGCCGCCGACGGCGCACTCGTCGAGCCCCAGGAAGTCATTCAGCACCACGTCGACGCCGAGGAACGGCGCGTCACCGAGCTGCTGGAGAAAGACGACGGCGTCAACCACGCCGAAGTCCGTGCGGACGTCCAGGAGACGATGACGGACAACGTCAACGTCTTCCGCCGCGAGGAGAACATCAAGGAGGCGCTCGAAGACCTCCGCGTCGCTCGCGAGCGGTATCAGGACGTCTACGTCCGTGACCCGTCGCGCACCTACAACACGGACCTCATCCACACGATCGAGACGCGCAACATCATCGACGTGGCCGAGTGTATCACGCTCGGCGCACTGGCCCGCGAAGAGTTCCGCGGCGCCCACTGGCGCGAACAGCACCAGGAGCGCAAAGACGAGGAGTGGATCAAGCACACGATGATCGCCTGGAACGACGGCAGCCCGGAACTCTACTACAAGCCCGTCATCCTCGAAGGCGAGGACAAGACCTACGAACCGAAAGAACGGTCGTACTAAGCCAGCCGTCTCTGACCGGCTCCGACCGTTCGACCCGGTCACAACGCGTTCACGTTGCGCAGGCCTGCTGATCGCTATTTTTCGTCGTGACGCTCCCCGCGATCTCTCGGAGCGGGTCGTACCGCCAGATTACAGGCGTACAGGGTCTCCTTGAAACGCGATTCGTGGCACCGAGATGATGAAACAAGCCGGTATAGAAAGATTACGAGATGGTAGGAGTCGTGTAACAAAGCGGGAAGCGAGTGAAGAGAAGGCACGATCACTGCTGGTCGACGCATTCGCTTCAAACGATGACAGAGACGAACCTCACTCCGGCCCTCGTATCGCTTCTCCTTCTTTCGCTCGTCGCAACGAGCAGCCCCGCAGTCGGTGCAGCACCGGGCCAGCACGACGGCGAGGCGGTCTCACAGACCCTCCAAACCGACGGCACGGCACCTGCGGCGACGTCGCCCGTGGCGCTCTCGGCGGCGTCCGAAGCGTCGTTCGCCGAGGGTACTGTCAGGGAGACAGTCGGTGATCGCGCGACGATCAACATCACGATCGGTCACGGAGAGAGCGGACGGCTCATCGCCGGGACGGCTGACAAGGGGTATCGCGCGGTGATCAAGTTCGACGACGACGACTTCGACGGGGAGGTGTCGCTCAGGATGAACACGTACCTCGCCGGGAATCACACGGGGAGCGGTGAACGACAAGCCTGGAGCGCCGAGGCTGGCGACGACGTCGAGCGCGTCAACCTCACGACTGAACCGCTGGACGAGCCGATCGAGCCAGCGACCTACGATCTGAAAGTCAGAACCGACGGGGAACTCCAGGACATCGACCTGCTCGTTCTCAGTGAACCGTCCGTGTCTTCTCTCGCGTTCGGGACCGCGCCCGGGGAGCAGTTCGGCGAGTCACGGAAAGAGATGAACCTGACGGAGACGGACAGCGTAGCGATGGGCGACGTACTGGTTGCAACCGTTCACACGCAGGGCGTGTTCGGTATCCTGGACGCACAGCCCGGCGAAGACGACACCGAACGGTTCCGGTCACTGGTCCAGTCACCGAACACGTCGTTCTCGCTCGAACTTGACAAGGAGAACTGGGCGAGGGAGCCACCGGAAGTCGCCATCGGTCGGAGCTTCGAGAACGACGCGTTCCACGTGATTCCGGCCCCCGAAAACGACACGGTGTACGTCACGATGGACCCGGACGCACTCGAGTTCACCGACGGTCGGGCAACGGTGCGAGCAGACGACCGATACGAGGCCACGTTCGAGCTCGACGAGGACAGTCAGGTAATCTCGAGCGACGAACGGGTCAAAGCGACGGTGCAGTTCACGGAGCGGTCGGTTACGATCGAAGCCGGCGAGGAGGATCAGTTACGGCTCCCGCCGACCAGTAACGCGACGGTCAACGGCACCACCACTGTCGCACCTGGGACCATCCTCAACTTCCGGGTTCGAGAGAACGAGATGTTCAGCCAGTCGATCGAAACCACCGTTCAGGCGAACCGAACGTTCGCCCTGCCGCTGAATCTGTCCGAGGTGCTGCCAGGTGCCAACGTGAGCGTGAGCGCGTACAACTACGATGCGGAGGCCCGGGGGTACGTCCGGGACCCCTGGACGGAACCGAGCGAGCCGACGACGCCGGTCTCCGAACCACCGCTCGCGACCACCGTGGAGCCGACACCGACGGAAGCGGACGAGCGGACGACGAACACGACCGCGCGGCCGACCACCACCGAGAACACACCGACGACCGAGGAAACGGACGCGTCAGCGGGAGCGTCCACGACCGAGACGGTCACGGCCAGTCCGGCAGCGGCCAGCAACGAGCCGGCAGGCACGACGGCACAGGCGACGACGGCCGAGGGGCCCGGCTTTACCGGCGCAGTTGCCGGGATCGCACTCGTCGGATTCGCACTGTTGGTGACCAGACGCCGGGAGAATTGACCGGTCAGCTACCGAACTCTCCGAGACCGGTCTGTTCGGATCGATCGGGTTCGACGATGGCCGGTGAGTCGTTCGACGGATCGTTGACGGCCGTCGAGATGGGGTACGCGTCGAGGTCGTCGTTCGGATACGGGCGACACAGGTCGGCCCGTTCGTCCGGCCCCGCGGTCAGCCAGGTGGTTTCGGCCTCGCGTGGGAGGACAACGGCCATGCGGTCGTGCAGTGGTTCGACGAGTTCGTTCGGGTCCGTCGTGAGTATCGTCACAGTCTGGCGGCGGTCGCCGTCGTCTTCCCACCGTTGCCACAGCCCGGCCATCGCGAACGCCAGGTCGTCTTCGCGGGAGACCCGATACGGCTGTTTCCGTCCCCTGCCGGTCTCTTTCCACTCGTAGAAGCCCGAGGAGAGCACGAGACAGGGCCGGGACTCCCAGGCGTCGCTGAACGCCGGCTTCTCGTGTGCGGTTTCCGCCCGGGCGTTGATGAACCCCTGATCGTCAGCATCGGCCCAGCGAGGCATGAATCCCCAGTCGAATCGCTGGACGACGTCCGGCTGGTCGGCGGTGATGACTTCGAGCGGATCGGAGGGTGCGACGTTGTACCGTGGTCTGTAGTCGTCGGGCACGCGCGCGTCGAATCGGGATTCGAGTTCCGCTCGCGGGGCAAACAGCGAGGTGCGGCCACACATGCGTCGGGCTACGTGGTTCAGACAGGAGGCGCTGTTGGTTCCTGGCCTGGATAAAATCGAACCGGGGGCGAGAACACCAGCTAGAACCCGGACGGGAGATGTTTTCCCCGGTCCGCACGGCTGTGCTGGTCTCCCAGGTTCACGAACGCCACTCACGTGACGTCCGTTACTTGGCCTTCCACCACTCGGTCCGGGTGGAGTGGCACTGGACCGGTGCGGTTCTCCTTCGGAGCAGTATCCTTGTTGCCCTGTTACGGGCAGTTCGGTTGTTGCCCCTAACCTGATGCGTCCCGCCGAATGCGGCGATCTGGACCAGGTCGTCCGGCTTGTTCCCGGTGCTCTCGCACGATCATTGGTATGGTGTGTCAAGGCATAAGGCTGCCGTCTTCGTCGATCACTCAGTAACTAACCATATCCGTGGCGAACCGAACCGGTTCGCAACGCGCAATCGACCAAGGTATTTTCTACACGAGTCCAGTACTGACGAGGGGATGTTACTCCGGGGCACCGTCGTCGCCGACGCCGACACGGTCATCGAGGACGGGGCGGTCGTCGTCGCCGGCGATCGCATCGAGGCAGTCGGGTCCGCAGCGGACTTGCTCGATCAGTACCCGAACCGCGAGCGACGGGCGTTCGACGTCGTCGCGCCGGGGATGGTCGGCGCACACGTCCACTCGGTCCAATCGCTCGGGAGAGGGATCGCGGACGATCGGGCACTCCTGGAGTGGCTGTTCGAGTACGTCCTCCCGATGGAAGCCGACCTCGGTGCCGACGGCATGCGACTCGCGGCCGAACTCGGCTACCTGGAGTGTATCGAATCGGGGACGACGACGGTGATCGACCACCTGTCGGTCGACCACGCCTCGTCGGCGTTCGAGGCGGCGGCAGAGATGGGCATCCGCGCCCGGATGGGGAAAGTTCTGATGGACAAGAACTCGCCGCCGGGACTGGAAGAGTCGACCGAGGACGCGCTCGCCGAGAGCGAGCGACTGATTCGGCAGTATCACGGGAACGAGGACGGCCGGATTCGGTACGCGCTCACGCCACGGTTCGCAGTGACGTGTACCGAAGCCTGTCTGCGGGGCGTCCGTGACCTGGCCGACGCCTACGACGGCGTCCGGATTCACACCCACGCGAGCGAGAACCGCGACGAGGTCGAAACCGTCGAGGAAGCGACCGGCAGACGAAACATTCACTGGTTGGACGAGGTCGGATTGACAGGCGAAGACGTCGTCCTGGCCCACTGCGTGTGGACCGACGAGTCCGAACGGCAAGTGCTCGCAGACACGGGCACGCACGTCTGTCACTGCCCGTCCTCGAACATGAAACTCGCCTCGGGCGTCGCGCCGGTCGTGGACTACCTCGACCGCGGCATCAACGTCGCGCTCGGCAACGACGGCCCGCCCTGCAACAACACGCTCGATCCGTTCACGGAGATGCGCCAGGCGAGCCTCCTCCAGAAAGTCGAGACGCTGGACCCGACGACGACGCCAGCGGCGACGATCTTCGAGATGGCGACCGCCAACGGGGCCCGCGCGGCCGGGTTCGAGCAGGTCGGCAAACTCAGAGCGGGCTGGAAAGCCGACGTCGTCGGGTTGCGGACGGACGCGGCCCGGACGACGCCAGTGAACGACGTCCTGTCGCATCTGGTCTTTGCGGCCCACGGCGACGACGTCGTCTTCACGATGGTCGACGGCCGCGTGTTGTACGACCGCGGTGAACACGTCGTCGCTGACGCCGAGCGCATCAAAGCGCAGGCCCGCGAGTACGACCTGGAGCTGGGGCAGAGTAGTGGTTCCAACGGGGAAACGAGCGGGTACCGATCGGGGTCACCGGAGGCTTGATACCGCTCGCATCCATAGATTCGGGTGTTTGGAAGGGTGGCTCAGTGGTAGAGCGCCGACGGTCGGACGTGCCAGAACCCCGGCCGTGGGTTACCCCGCTTAGGGCTTCGCGTGGTTCAAATCCCGCCCCTTCCATTCAGCGATTTGTCCGGCGAGCCGCCCCATCGGCGAGCCACATCGATATCGCGTGATGGATGATGGGATTTGAGCAGACGAGACGCAGCGCGCACAGCGAACGAAGTGAGCGAGCACGAGCGTCTCGGCGAGTTCAAATCCCGCCCCTTCCACTTTTTACAGCACCCGCGAGGCGTTTTATCGCCGAGTGCGATCGCTGTGCAGAAGTTGAACGTGGGATTTGAATGAGGCGACACGCAGCCCGGGAAGCGACTGAAGGGAGTGACCCGGAACGTGGCGACGTGGTTCAAATCCCGCCCCTTCCATTCAGCGATTTGTCCGGCGAGCCGCCCCATCGGCGAGCCACAGCCAAATCCCGCCTCTGTCGCGCTCGGTGCCGCGTCGGTCCTCCGGCTTGCACGTGCCAGCCGTGGCGACAACTGCGCTGATCCCGTGGCGTAGACAGGTATCTGTTGACGCGGTTTTTCGGAGACGCCACCGGTGGCGTCACCAACTGAAGCCTGCCAACCCAACCATGTCAGAGAGAAACGAAAGCCAGGACGATCGGGAGAGTGGAGTCGCGTTCGGCGAGGAACTCGCGGACGCGCTCGACGCGTACGAGTATCCGATTTCGCTCGAGGAACTGCTCGCGGAACACGGCGACGCGTCGGTCGATCTCGTCGACGGATCGGAACCGCTCCGCGAGATACTCGGACCGCTCGGTGAGGAGACCTACGAGTCGAAAGGCGGAGTGCGACAGTCTGTGTTGACGATGGTCGACAGCGACGCGGTCGGTCGAGAGGGGTACAGCGATCGAGGGGACAGCACCGACCTGGACGACGAGTCGGACGAATCGGTGTAGAAACACACCGGAAGACGGCGCATGTCAGAGCGGGGGCGAACGGAAGGGAGTCGCTACGGTGACGAACGGTCGGTAGGCATATTTAGGAGCCAGCGGACGGGCCGAGTATGCAGACTGTGATTCTGGCCGCCGGGGAGGGAACGCGGATGCGTCCGCTGACCGAGTCGCTGCCGAAACCGATGCTGCCGGTCGCCGATCGGCCACTCGTCGCACACACCGTCGACGCCGCGGTCGAAGCCGGCGTCGACGAACTGATTCTGGTCGTCGGGTACGAACAGCAGGTCGTTAGGGAGCACTTCGGCGACAGCTACCGCGGCGTGCCAGTCTCCTACGCTGTCCAGGAGGAGCAACTCGGCACGGCCCACGCGGTGCAGGCTGCCCGGGAGCATCTCGACGGGGAGTTCGCCGTGCTGAACGGCGACGACCTCTACGACCCCGCCGGCCTCGCCGATCTGTTTTCGGGCGGGCCCGCGGTCGGGACGTACGAGGTCGAAGACCCCACGCCGTACGGCGTCTTCGCCATCGACGGCGACTCTGTGACCGGGATCGTCGAGAAACCGGCGGACCCGCCGTCGAATCGCATCAACGTCGGCGCGTACGTCTTCCCGTCCGAGGCCCGGGAGTGGCTCGACGTCCCGATGAGCGAGCGCGGGGAACACGAGATCACCGACGTGCTAGAGCGAGTCATCGACCAGTTCGACGTCCGAACGGTCGACATCGACCGGTGGATGGGCGTCGGGCGGCCATGGGAACTCCTGGAGGCAAACGAGTGGAAACTCGGCGAGATGGAGTCTGCGGTTCGCGGGGAGGTGCGCGGTGACGCCGAACTCCGGGGGACCGTCGTCGTGGAGGACGGAGCGGTCATCGAACCGGGCGTCGTCATCGAGGGACCGGTACTCGTCCGGAGCGGCGCGCACGTGGGCCCGAACGCGTACGTTCGCGGGGCGACGTTGCTTGCGGAGGACACCGAGGTGGGGCACGGCGTCGAAGTGAAAAACACCGTCGTCATGTCCGGATCGAACGTGCCCCACGTCAGCTACGTCGGCGACAGCGTGCTCGGTCGCGACGTGAACCTCGGTGCAGGTACCCAGGTGGCGAACCTCCGACACGACGAAGCGGACGTGACGCTCATGGTCAAAGGCGAGCAGGTCTCGACGGGCCGGCGGAAGTTCGGCGTCGTCGCCGGCGACGGCGCCAAGACGGCGATCAACACGTCGCTGAACGCGGGGACCAAACTCTCGGCGGGCGCAGTGACCAAACCCGGCGAGTCGGTGACGAAGGACCGCTGAGAAGTCAGTTCTCGTTGGGTTCGGGAACCAGCGTGCCGTTTTCCGGTGCCGGGATGGCGTCGCTCTCGGACCCGCTCCAGGCCCAGAGCACGTCGCGGATTCGCTGGTGGGCGACCTCGTAGCTGATGTTCGCGCTGAGATCTCCCTTCTGGCCGGTGTAGCTCCCGAACTGGGTGTGGTTCGCCCCTTCGATGGTGATGACGGTGGCGTTCGACGGCAGGAACTTGTCGCTCGCGGTGGCCTTCGCGCCCGTCACGACGCCGTCGCGCGAGCCGAGCACCTGAAGCGTCGAAAGTCCCGTCCCGTTGAGCGATCGGTCACAGTACGAGCCGAGCAGGACGACGCCGTCAACCTGGTCCGGTTCGTTGCCGGCGTACCGGCAGGCCATCGCCCCGCCGAGCGAGTGGCCGCCGACGTACCAGGTCCGGATCTCCGGCGCCTGCTCGCGGAACGCGGCCGCTCTGTCTGGATCGAGCACTGAGAGCGTAAACGGCATCTTCGGGACGTACACTCGCACCCCCGTTTGTTCGACGTAGGGCGCGAGCACCGGCACGTAGGCCTCGGGGGCGACGTGCCCGCCGGGATAGAACACGAGGGCGACGGTTGCGGGGTCACCGCCGGGTTCTCGAATGACGTAACTGCCGGATCGCTCCGTGACGGTCACGTTCGTCCCGTCGGTCGCTGCAGCGACAGAGCCGGGTCGGGGCTGGTGTGGCGTGGCCGCCCAGGCGACGCCGAGGGTCGCACCGATGACGAGTAGGGCGAGAGACCAGACGACGAGTCGTTTGGCGTTCGCCACGACGACGGTTCGCATGACCGGGGCTACTGGCGGCGGGGTAATACCGCTTTTCCACTCGCAGTGGTAGAGTGCGCCGTTCAAGGAACTATTAGTACGTTGGGAGTGTGTAGCAAACACAGATGATAGACAAGCCAGATCTCAGCGGCCAGACAGCATTTATCACTGGGACGACGCGAGGCATCGGGAAGCAGCTCGCACTCGCGCTCGCAGAGCAGGGCTGTAACATCGTCTCGACGGGGAAGACGGTCGACGACTCCGACTCCGACCTTGAAGGGACGATCCACAAGACCGCAGAGGAGTGTGCCGAGAAGGGCGTCGACACGCACGCCATTCAGCTGAACGTCCGGGACGAGGACAACGTCAACGCCGCCATCGAGGAGGCCATCGACGAGATGGGCGAGATCAACATCGTCATCAACAACGCTTCGGCCATCCAGATGCAGAACGTCGAGGACATGCCGGCCAACCGCTACGACCTCATGAACGAGGTCAACGTGCGCGGCACGTACCTCGTCTCTCGCGGTTTCATCGACCACCTCAAGGACGTCGAGGAGGACGCCTGGATCCTCACGAACGCGCCGCCGGTCAAGATCGACCGCGCGCCCGGAAAGGCGGCCTACTCCTGGTCGAAGATGGGGATGTCTTTCATCACGCTGTCGCTGGCACAGGAACTCGGCGGACACGACATCGGCTGTAACTCCTTCTGGCCGGTGACGGCGATCGACACGCGCGCGACGCGCTACTTCGGCATGGGGACCGAAGACGACTGGCGCACCCCGGAGATCGTCTCGGACACGGTCATGGAGATCCTGAACCGCGACCCGGCCGAGTTCACCGGCAACTACGTCTACGACGAGGAACTCCTCCGCGAGGCCGGCGTCGAAGACTTCTCCGAGTACAACCTCACCGAGGGCGACCCGGCACCGATGTCCGCCCAGATCTTCGACCCTGGCTACGCGCGATCCGAGTAACTCCACGAAAGATAATCCGGTTTCAGCCGACCACTCACCGCCGATATGTGGGATTAAGTAGGTCGGTCGCACAGGATTCAACAATGGTTGACCCAACATCTGATCTCGGCGACGACGTATCGGAAGACGACGCCCCCACCTGCAGGACCTGTGAGGAACCGATCGTCAGCTCACCGAACCACCGCGTCATCACGTGGATCGAAGACGACCAGGTCCAGTCTGCACACTTCTGTGACGAAGACTGCCGACAACGCTGGAACGGCACGCAGTAATCTCTTCTCACGGTGGGTTTCGTCCGGGGTAACAGGAGCCGGCAGCCGAGGCCCGCGACTGCGACCCAGTCAGACGTGTTAACTCACGGAGTCACACTCGGGAGAGATGGGAGGGGAGAACCCCACTTGGAAGCGATGGGAGCGATGCCAGTGGAACGGAAACTCTGTTGGGGAGTCCAGCCACCAGCAACTGACAATTCGTGTGTCGTTTCAATGGGGGTTGCGCCAGCCATACCCGGAGCTTTAAGAGGAGGATTCGATCTCGGTTCGGTGAAGCCGTGAAACGAACGTGTACAGCGTCGTCAGCGATCGGTTCGAACAACTGGCAGAGACAGTCGTACGCTCGAACTCCGGCCATCTGCGAAGTTCATCGCTGAAGCTACCAGTCGGTCGGGGGGAGCGTTGGTGCAGCGAAGGCGAGGCCCGGGCCGCGTCCAGGGTAGTCGACGAGGTGATGCCGCGGGGGTCGTTACTCGAACTCGCCGTCCGGCACGTCCTCTTCCGGCTGGCTCGCCATCTCCAGTCGGTGGTGCGGGAGGAAGTGCGCGAGGTCGGTCGTCGTGACGATGCCGACCGGGATGCCCTCCTCGGTGACGGGGAGTTTCTTCACGCCGTTGTTCCCCATGCGGTCGCCCGCGTTCTCGACGGTGTCGTGGGGACGGATGGTCACCACGGGATCGGACATCAGCTCTTCGACGGACGTCTCCGCGGGGTCTTGCCCGTTGCCGATGCTTTTGACGACGTCGTGTTCGGTGATGATGCCCTCGATCGGATCGTCGCCGATGATGAGGGAGCCGACCCCCTCTTCGGCGAAGACGCGGGCCACTTCGTCGATGGTGGTCTCCCGCTCGATCGTCTCGACCGGGGAACTCATGATCTCACTGACGGGCGTATCGTCTGCCATGACTTACGTGGGCGGTTGTACGCCGCACTCTTAAGCGTAGCCCCCGCTCAAGGAACACGAATTCATAGTTTTCGGCCCATAGCGGCAGTTCTTG
Organism: Halorientalis brevis; assembly: GCF_042678165.1. Taxonomy (GTDB): domain Archaea; phylum Halobacteriota; class Halobacteria; order Halobacteriales; family Haloarculaceae; genus Halorientalis; species Halorientalis brevis. The sequence continues at coordinate 557,454 of NZ_JBHUDJ010000014.1, forward strand.
CAGGGGTCAACGCTGGCGTGGAGAAGTGGGCGGGAACACACGGACTTTTTTCCGACGGGACTTCTCGGTTGACGTATGACCGACGAGCGGGACCCGGAGGCCACGCTGGATCAGTGGAAAGCAGAGATGCAGGCAGAACACGCCGAGGCGATCGCGAATCCCGATCCCGAAGCGGACCACCAGATCGAGGGCGTCGTCCAGATCAACTACCGCGTGTACTACGACTACGATCCGGAACGCGACGCGCTCGAACGCACGCGCGAAGAACAGGTAAACGACCTGACCGACCCTGAGCTGCGGTCGTGCGCCTGTGGCGTCCGAGGGATGACGCCCGAAGAAGCGCGCCAACACATCGCAGCAGCGCGCGAGCAGTCGTAACCCCGGTCAGTCGTCGACCGCGCCGTCGCGTCACCGCTTCGATTTGATCTGCTGATAGATGACGTTCCCGCAGGCCTTGCAGTGGGAGGCGTCCGGATCGTGGCCCGTCAGTCCGCACTCCGGACAGGTCACGTCGACGGTGCCGTCGTCCGTCCACGCTCTGATGATCCGACTGGCTTCCCAGGGAAGCAGAATGATTCCCATCAAGATGGCCGAGACAGTCACCCAGCGGCCCGTCCGCGTGACGGGCGTGATGTCTCCGAACCCGACTGTCGTCAGCGAGACGACCGCAAAGTAGAACGCGTCGCCGAACGTGTCGATGGCCGGATTCGCCGCGTGTTCGACGTTGTAGAAAAAGCCGGCGTAGAGAAAGAAGATCGACAGCACCGTGAGGAGCAGTTTCATCGCACGGAGCGTCCCGAGTTCGACGGTCCCGAAGAAGAACTGCTCGTCTTTGGTAAAGCGGAAGAACCGGAGCACGCGCACCACGCGGGCGAGTCGCAAGAGCCCGATCGCCGTGGCCGAGGCCACGAGTCCGGGGGCTGCCAGGACCACGAACGTCGGGAGAATCGACACGAGATCGACCATCGTGTACGGATCGGTGAACTCCCCCCAGCGGTTCCGGGCGCTGTACAGTCGGAGCAAGTACTCGACGAGGAAGATGCTCGCGATCGTGACTTCGGTGAGCCAGAGATACGCCTCGGCCGTCTCGGTCAGCGGATACGTTTCGACGACGACGATGGCGATGAAAACGAGGTCCAGAACCAGGACCCCGACGTCGACGAGTTTCCCGATCGGTGTGCGGTGGTCGATCAGGTAAAACCGGATGAGCTCCCGCAGGGATCGGTCGTCCGGGTGAGAATCGCGGCCGGCCATACCGGGTTTACAGAACGCGACAGTAAAGGGTGACAGGTCTGGACAGGAGGTCGTTGCAGGGGTGAGCCGCGACCAGGTGCGGCGTCACCGCCAGTCGTCGAGTGTCACCGGGGTAGACGATTGGAGCCACGCGGCGCCGATCTCTTCGTCGTAGATCATGAGGTCACCGTCGTCAGTGGCCACTGCTTTGTACCGGTCGTACGTCTCCGTGTCGGGTCCACTCGTCGGCAGGCGGTCGTCGGTTTCGTTGGTGTTCGTCGTCATCGGGATTCACGTGTCGTGTGACGGTGGAATATTTCTACGTTACTACGTTACAGTCGGTAACCTAAAACGATTCCCGAACCGATCGGTAACCGGGTTACCCAGAGGAAACGTCGGATTCGCCATCCGGCAGCGGTCCGCCGACGCGACACACTGGTCTTCAGGCAGGTTCAAACACGCACACACCACGTCACCGCTGGTCACAGGGTGGACGGCGTGGTCACTCCTCGACGCGCTCCGGCGTCTCGTAGACGCTCGACGCGTCCTCGGCGGTGACCTCGAACGGCATGCACACCCGACAGAAGTCGACGCCGAAGGGCGTCAGGTGGACGCTCCGATAGATCGTCCGAGCGCGTTTGGCCTGCTCGATGGCGGCTTCGACGGCGGGCTGGGCTTCGAGTACCTGATAGCGTTTGATGTCGTCGACCGGTTCGTCGGAGAACCAGAGCAGGCCCAGTCGATAGAGGTTGTTCATGTACGCGTGGGTGCGATCCTCCTGGCTGAGGCCGGCTTCGCTCCCGATCATCGTCAGCCCCGCGCCGATCAACTCCGAGGAGATGGGCACCCAGCCGACGTCACGCACGTCGATCGAGGGCTGGGGACCTTCGGTCGCGAGCAGCCGCAGGATGCGCGCCTCGTCGGCCGCCATGCTGTCGAGAATCCGCGGATAAGAGGGGTGTACCTCCTCGTCGTACGTGACGTCGGCGGACATCTCCAGGAGGCGAGAGCCCCGCTCCTGGAGCACGTCTTTCGTCTGGACGCGAGACGCACCGCCCCACTCTTCGTCCGCTTCGACGGAGTCGCCCACGTCCAGCCCCAGGCGGGACATCTCCTTGTACGCGATCTTCGAGACCTCGTCCATGAGGTCGGCCGGCGACTCGGCGGTAGAGGCCGCTCGGACCATGCTCGTCCCGGTTCGGATGCCGGACCGCAACGAGTACTCCGTACTACGCTGGGTAGCCGCGGCGGCGATGCGTGCGATCCGATACGGATCGACGTTCTCGTTCGACCAGTCGCCGTTCGCGTCCTGATTGGGGTCCCAGCCGTCGGCCGCCGGTTGGTCCGAGTCCGCATCGCGTCTGCTCGCCGGATTGAACAGGGCGAACACGTTGTCAGCAGTCCGATCGACGTCGTCCGGATCGAGTCCGGCCGCGCTGAACAGCGAGGCGACGCCGTTGGACTCCTCACCGTCGGTCGCGTTACCGAGAGCGGAATCGAGCAGCGAGAAGACGTCCTCTGTCGCCGGGGCCGGATCGGTCGGGTCGACGAGAGCTGCCTCTAACACCGAGAGCAGTCCCTCGCTCTCCGTCCCATCGATCTGGACCGGATCGGTGATCGCCGCTTCGAGCACCGAAAGGACCTGGTTCGCGCTCTCCGTGTCCGGTGCTTGCATCACCGTCGATTCGAGGACCGAGAACAACTGATCGATCTCCTCGGTATCGAGTTGCGTCGGCGTGACGACGGCGGCTTCGAGGACGGACAGCAGCCGGTCGGTCGCTTCCGTGTCGAGCTGGTTGCCCTCGTCGACTGCCGTTTCCAGGACCGAGAACAGTCGATCGACTTCCGTGGCGTTCAGTCCGCTCGATCGCGGGCCGACGCCGCCAGCGTCGGCCGAGCTCGACCCGTCACGGCCGACGTCGGCGTCTGTGGGTACTTCGTCACTCATATCTCGGATTCGACTCACGCGTGCCACAGCGGCCGCCCTCTCGGGTGCCAGCACGCTGATAGTCTCACTTGTACTGTCAGTGAGTATCCTTTAAAAAACTACGACACTTCGCAAAGCGAACAAAAGGGGCGTGGCCAGTTCCGGACGGAACGGCGGCGGCGAGATAATTTCACGATTCTACACAGTTGACTTAATAGACCCGTATATTACTGGCAACAAGTAGAGGGGGGAAGAACGCGTAGAATCACACGAGGTCAGACCAATGAGCGACAACACATCACCGATCGGTGCGATCTTCAAGGTCCAGCGCGACACGATCAAGAACGGACAGAAAGTCGTCGAGAAGACGCTGGAAGTTCCCGCGGACGTCAACGAGACGATCCGGGGGACGGTCGACTCCCAGAAGGAGGCACAGCAGCGAACCGTCGAGTTCGCGCAGGACGCCATCAACCAGGTGCTCGACACCGTCGAGTCGGCGACCCCGGGCGACGACGAGACCGTCGATCAGATCCGCGAATCCGTCAACGACGGGTTCGAGACGCTGCTCGACCAGCACGCGGACGCGCTCGACGCCATCGACGACAACTACGCCGAGGGGATCGACACCTACGACGAGGGCGTCGAGGACGCGCTCGACGTGCTGAACGACCAGCTGGAGATCCTCGTCGACGCCAACGAGGAACTCGAAGAGCAGACCGTCGACGCCTTCGAGAACGCCCTGGACCAGTACGAGGAGTTCCAGGAGCAGCTCGAAGAGCAGACGGAGGAGCTCGGCGATCAGATCGGCGACCAGGCCGAGTCGTTCGGTGACCAGTTCGAGGACCAGCTCGAACGCTATCAGGAGCAGCTCGACAACCTCCAGGACCGCTTCGAGGATCTGCAGGAGAACGTCGAGGAAAACGTCGAAGAACTTCAGGACAGCGTCGAGGTCCCGGTCACCGAGCCGGAAGCCGAAGAACAGAGCGCATAGTCGCCTGCTCTGTCCCCGCGACCCGGCTTCTCCTGCCTCACCGATACACAGATCGGGACGGGTTTTTCGTCATCTGATCCGGACACCGCACAGCGTCCGACAGACCGCGGTGCACGTCGTGTCTGAGCAGCGGACGGCTGCTGGACGAGCCGGTTTTCGACGGCGATCGAGCCGCGCGAGCGATCAGCCGTCGTAGCCGGCGTAGTCCATCAAGTTGCTGAAAATTTCCGAGTCCATCGCCTCCTCGTAGACGATGCCAGTGAGCATCCCGCCGGGATACGACGCGGCGGCGTCCAGTCCGTTCGTGACGTGGTTGACCTTGTGGCAGTGCATGAGGTAGATACCCGGATCGGCGTCGGCCTCGAACTCGACGGTGTGACGCTCGGCTGGCGCGACGTTGGTCACGTCCTGTTCGTATCGAGCCGCCTCGGGGATCTGTGAGCCGTCTTTCTCGACCAGTGTGAACCGGTGGTTGTGGGTGTGCATCGGGTGAGACATGTACCCGCCGTTGACCAGGTGGACGCGGACGGTGTCGCCCTGGCTGACGACGAGCGGCGAGCCGTCTTCGGGGTGGAGCGTGCGGGGTGCACACCGGCCATTGACGGTGAAGGCGTCAGGCTTGCGGTTGCGGGGGCTGTAGCTGACGTCCTCGCCACCGTACGTCCGGGAGAGCCGGGAGTCCCAGTCTTTCATGGTGAGGAAATACTCGCGGTCGGCGGGTTCGTAGCCCGCCGGATCGACCCGGAGGATGCCGAACATCCCCATCTCCATGTGCCGGTGAGTCTGGTAGTGACAGTGATAGAGGTGGGTGCCCGGGACGTTCGCGGGGACCTCGTAGGTGTGTGTCTCGCCCGGGTTGACAGTGATCCCCGTCGTCGTCGGGACGCCGTCGTCCTCCCACGTCTTCTGGACTGCGTGGAAGTGGACGGTGTGGGGATGCATTCCGTCGGTGTTGTCGAGGGTGACCTCGACGGTGTCACCCTCCTGGGCACGCAGGATAGGGCCGGGCACGCTCGCTTCGCGGTCGTCGGCTTTGAACGCCCACACTTCGGGGAGGTTGATCGGTCCACCCATGTCCTCGCCCGGGTGGGCCTGAAGGCTCCGGCGTTCCGAGGAGAGGGTCACTTCGTTGTTCTGGGCGGCGAGATCGACGACCTGCGGCGGAGCCGCAGCCGGGAGCTGCTCGGCGGCCGTGGCGGTCGACGACGAAGACGTGTTCTGGTTCATGGTCTCTTGTGAGTCTGCAGTTGGGCCCTGACACCCCGCGACAGAGGCGACGCCAGCGGCACCGGTTGCTTTCACGAAATCACGACGCGAGAACCCCGTTCCGGGCGCACTCATCTGATCGCTCATGACAGCTGAATATTGCCGAGTGTAGTATAAACAGCAAAAGGAGCGTTCCTGCCCCCCGAGAACGGCCCCGAACACGTTCGGGCCAACTGGTGTATCCAGCAACCGCAAACTCAGTTGGACCACGAGCACGAGAGTCGACGATGGGCTCCCGTCCCCTCGGCGGTCGGGTGACCACAACTTATTTGGGACTCACTGTCGACCCAATATACAAGCTCGATTGTGGTAAGAAAAGTTGGGTTGTATTACAGAGGCTGTTATGACAAAGGACGCACTCGTACTCATCGGTCGAGAGGGGACGCACGCACCGGAGACGCTCAGAACGCACGCCAGTAGGCTCGAACGTCGTGGGGCCGTAGACGCAGCGCACGCGGTGACCTACGCCGAAGAACCGGCGAGGGAACTTCGGGCGGAATTCGAGGCACTGCAGGCGGACCGATGCTTCGTCGTGCCGGCGACGGTGGCTCACAGTCGCGAGACGACGGACGTTCTCCCCGGAGCCATCCCAGCCCTGCCCGGGACAGTTCGGTACTGTGAACCGATCGGTCGGAGTCCCGTCCTCACGCGACTCATCGTCGAACGCGCGGGCGAACTCGTCGCACCGGACGACGACGCCACGCTCGTCCTCGTGAGTCAGGGGAGCAGTTCCCAGCCGTACAACCGGCAGACGACGGAGTATCACGCGGCCCGCATCGCGGACGAATCCGCCTACGCCGACGTCGTGACCTGTTATCTCCTGCAGAATCCTGCCGTCGAATGTGTCCGATACAACGTCTCGACCAGCACCGCCGTCGCCGTCCCGCTCTTTTTGACCGCCAACGAGACGACGGAGTCACGGATTCCGGCGAAACTCGAACTCGGCCGGGGCGGCATCGCCTACGCCGATCCCCTCGGTGATCACCCACTCGTCACCGACGCGATCCAGGGTGAACTAGACCGACAGCGCGCGTTCGCAGCCGAGGAGTCGTCTGGCCCCGCCTCGTTCGAGGAGACGCTCGTCCAGAATCACCGCTCGCTCGCGACCGACGGCGAAGGCGTCGTTCGATAAGTCGCGGCGAAGACGCCGCTCGGACCCTCACGTCGCTCGCACGACCAGCACGGAGAGATCCGAGAACGGCGAGTCGTCGGGATCGGAGCCACCCGCGTGTTCGGCGAGTTCACCCAAACTCGTTCGGGTGATCGACTCGCCGTCGTGCGTGAGCCGCTCCAGAACCAGCGTTTCCAGGTCGGCCGACCCGCCCGCATCCAGCAACTCGGCACCGAGATCACCGGGCATCAGGTCGAACGGTCGCGGAAGCACGAGCAGGTGCCGATCACCGACGGCGTCCCGGAGTCGCGCCAGGTCCGGCGAGAGGTCGCCGCTCTTGTGGAGCGTGACGAACTCGCTGTCCTCCATGGGCGTCCGCGCACGCGAGGCGGCGATCTGGAGCGAGGAGATGCCAGGAATCACGCGGACTGGGTCGTCGACGACCGCTTCGACTTTCCCGACGAACTGATAGCCGGAGTGATTGGGGTCGCCCATCAACACGGCCGTTCCGCGCTGGCCATCGGCCACGCGCTCGGCGAACGTTGCGAGGGTGTCGGCCTCGTCCCGGTACCCACAGGTCAACAGCTCTGCGTCGGTGATGTCCGCGACGAACTCGACGACGGTCTCGAAGCCGACGACGACGTCCGCCGTTTCGATCGCCCGACGACCGCGCGGCGTCAAGAAGTCGAGGTTGCCGGGACCGATGCCGACGGCGCGGACGCGTGGACCGCCGTCTTCCTCGGGCTCCGGAGCGCTCGCCGCCAGCGTCGCCGGGTCCGGTCCCGAATCCAGGTCGTAGTCGCTCTCGGTGTCGGTCATTCCGGTAGTTCGACCTCCCCGTCTCGGGCGTCACTCGCCACGTGAACGAGTTCGTTCGTCAGCCCGGCGGCCAGTCCGCTACCGCCTCGGCGGCCGACGTTCGTGATGGCTGGCACGCCGTGCTCGTCGGCGACCGTCCGGAGGCGCTCGCGGCTCTCCGCTGCCTTCACGAACCCGACCGGCGTCGCAACCACGACCGCGGGCCGCGTTCCGTCCTCGATGCAGTCCGCCAGCGCGAGCGCCGCCGTCGGGGCGTTGCCCACGACGGCAATGGCGTCGTCGTAGACCCCTTCCTTGTCGAGTTCCAGGACGGAGGCCGCGGTTCGGGTCATGCCCGTCTCGGCGGCCAGTTCGGCACCGTTGCCGATGGCCTTTCGCACTGTGCAGTCGTGTCCGCGACCGGTGACGCCGGCTTTGACCATCGTGATGTCGGTGACGATCGGCCGCTCGTCCAGCACCGCATGCGCGCCGGCGACCACGGGTTGGTCCTCGTCGGTCCCACCGGAGAATCGCACGAGGTGCTGGAACTCGGGGTCGCCGGTCGCGTGGACGGACTTCTGACGGACGCGGTCCGCCAGCGTCTCGTCGGGCACGAGTTCGCGGACCCGATCCATCGAAGTCTCCGCAATGTCCATCGCGTTCTCGGTCGTCGCGCCGAGGTCGGCGTACGCTTCGAAGTCGGTCTCGTCGGTCGCGTCGTCTCGGTTAGTCGTCATCTGAAGTCACCTCTTCGTCCTGCTCGCGGCCTTCGGCCGCTCGCTCGTCCGTGCCGTTCGCTCCGCTCACACCGCGCGTCGCACGTCCTTCCAGTTCGCCGTCGACCTGGAGGTTGACGTCCCGCAGCCTGTCGGCCGTCGCCTGGTCGGCGTCCCACAGTCCGCGGTCGATCGCCTCCAGGAGCGTGTCGGTGATCGAGTCCAGCGCCCACGGGTTCACGTCCTCGAACCAGTCCTGCCGGTCGGCGTCGAACGCGTATCGGTCCGCAACGTCCTCCCAGAGCGTGTCGGAGACGACGCCCGTCGTCGCGTCCCAGCCGAGCACGACGTCGACCGTCGTCGAGAGATCGCCGGCGCCCTTGTACCCGTGTTCTTCCATCGAATCGAGCCACTCGGGGTTGAGAACGCGGGCGCGCATCGCCTTCCGGACCTTCTCCTCGTTGGTGTACACGTCCACGTTGTCGGGGTCCGAGGAGTCGCCGACGTAGGACGCCGGCTCCTCGCCGGCCGTCTCGGCGACGGCTGAGACGAACCCGCCGTGGAACGCGTACCAGTCGGAGCTGTCGAACTCGTCCTGTTCGGCCGTGTCCTCGATCTTGACCGTCGCGTCGACGTTCCCGAGCCGGCGCTCGAAGGCGTCGTGGGCTTCTGACACCGTCCCGCGCGACCCGAGCGCGTAGCCGCCCCACTGGACGTAGACGTCCGCGAGGTCCGAACGGTCCTCCCAGTTGCCCTCGTCGACGGCCTTGTTCGTCCCCGCGCCGTAGCCGCCCGGCCGGGTCGTGAACACGCGGTGTTTCGCCGCGGATTCGGCCTCGGACGCGTCCATGCCCTCGGCTTCGAGGTCCTCGGCGTCTTCCTCGACGTGTTTTTTCACGTAGTTCATTTCGTGGGCCTCGTCGAGGTCGACGACCGCGTCGACGGCGTCGTGGACGACGCTCGCGGCCTGGGGGAACGCGTCGCGGAAGAGCCCGGAGACGCGCGTCGTCACGTCGATTCGCGGGCGTCCGAGGTCGTCGGGCGGAATCGGGTCCACGTCGTCGATGCGACCGGCGTCGGTCCAGACCGGTTCGACGCCCATCAGCGCGAGCACCTGGGCGATGGTCTCTCCCCGCGTGCGCACGGTCGGCGTCCCCCAGGCGACGACGCCGATCTCTTCGGGATACTCGCCCTCCTCGTCGTGATGACGCTCAGCGACGCCGTGGGCGACCTCACTGCCGACCTCCCAGGCGCTCTTGGCCGGGACCTTCCGGGGGTCGAGCGTGTAGAAGTTCCGGGCCGTCGGCAGGAGATCGACGCCGCCGCGCGTGGGCGCACCCGAGCCGCCGGGCGGGACGTACTCGCCCGCGAGCGCGTCTGCCGTCCGCGGAATCTCCTCGCTGGCTCCCGCGACGCGTGGCTGGGCCTCCTCGCAGATGAACGCGAGGACTTCGCGGAGGTCGTCGTGGGCACCGGAGTTCGCACGAGCGTCACCGAGCGGGTCGATGTCGACGACGAGGAGGTTCATGTTCACCTCCGAGTCCCCGCCGTCGAGTTCACTCTCGGGCACGTCGAAGCCGTGGTCGGCCAGGGTCGTCACGAGGTCGAGACTCGTCTCGTACACCTCGTCGGCCGCCTGGGCGTAGGTCATTCCGAGGTCCTCGTCGTAGGTCCCGGGTTCGTCGAGCATGCGCTGGTAGTCGACGCCGAGGACGCCCGCGACGGCTTCACGGAGACTCGGGGCGCCGGGGTTCTCCAGGCGCGTGAGTGCGACGAGGTACTCCACCAAGCGCTCGTCGGCCGGCGGTTCGCCCATCGTGTGAAGCCCCAGGCGAATCTGCGTTGTCTTGACGTCCGTGAGGTACTCGTGGATGCGTTCGACGAGGTCGTCGATAGCGAGGTCGTCGCCCTCGACAGTTCCTTCAGCGAGTGTCGTGCCGGCTTCGTCGGGTCCGCGAACGTCGGCTTTCTCGGCTATCTCGCCGGCGATCCCCAATTCGACGGCCAGGTCGAGGTCGGCGACTTTCTCCCGGATCAAGTCTTCGAGCTGTTGGCCATCGTCGCTCCGGGCGTCCTCCATCCCGGCCTCGCGGTAGCGGTCGGCCAGTTCTTCCAGTTCGGCGAGGTCGTCGTAGGTGCCGGCGTTCGACATTACGGGCGTCAGGTAGTCCACGATCGCCGCGTAGGAGCGCCGTTTCGCCTGGGTTCCCTCGCCGGGGTTGTTGATGATGTACGGATAGACGTTCGGGAGATCCTCGATGAGTTGGTCGGGCGCGCTTTCGCCGTTCAGCCCGACGGTCTTTCCGGGGAGCCACTCCAGCGAGCCGTGGGTCCCGAGGTGGACCACGGCGTCGGCCTCGAAGACGTTCCGGAGCCAGCCGTAGAAGGCCACGTAGTCGTGGGGCGGCTGGAGGTCCGAGTCGTGGTACACCTTCGAGGGGTCCATGCCGAACCCGCGCGGGGGCTGGACGGTCACGAGGACGTTGCCGAACTCGACGCCGGGGATGGCGAACGGGCGGTCCGGCGGGTCGCCCCACTCGTCGACGACGTGCTCCCGGAACCGTTCGTCCTTGCGATCGAACCACTCGGCGTACTGATCGGGCGCGACGGTATCGACCGAGCGCTCGCGGACGTCTTCGGGCGCGACCCAGCGGTCGTCGAGGGTGAGCTGGGCGGTGAGTTGCTCGACGAGCGACTGGCCGTCCGCCGGGAACTCGTCGTCCAAGTCGTACCCGCGCTCGCCGAGTTCGCCCAGGAGGTTGACCGTGCTTTCGGGGCTGTCGAGCCCGAACGCGGTTCCGATACCGTCGTCGCTCGGCGGATAGTTGTGGAGGACGACGGCGACCTGTTTGTCTTCGTTCGGGGTGTGACGCAACTGTGCCCAGTTGACCGCCAGCCGGGCGGCGTGGTCGACCCTGTCGTCGATCGGGAAGTGCTGTTTCGGAGCGCTCCCGATGTCGGCCTCGTCGGCCGTCCGCTCTTTGCCGCTGATCGGGTGCGTGACGACGTTGCCGTCGAACTCCGGCAGGGCGACGGACAGTGCGAGTTCGAAGCCCATCACGCCGGTGTCGCTGGACTCGTAGCGCGACCGCGAGCGCATCGTCGTCACGGTCTGGATAACGGGCACGCCGAGTCGATCCAGGAACACGTCTTCGGCAGAGGTGCCCTCGTCACTGGCGCTGCGACCGCGTTCGTCCATCGAGAGCGAGAACATGAACGAGGAGAGTACGGCGTCGACGCGCGCGCTGCCGTCGTCGTCGAGCAGCCACTCCTCGGTGACGGTCTCGGCGTCCCACTGCCCGTCCTCGTCGGTCGCCGGATTACAGAAGATCGGGAGAGCGTTGGCCCCCTGCGACTCGACGGCCTCGACCTGCGCGTCGACGTATCGCGTGTTCTCGTGCGTCCAGTGGGACTCGTAGAACCAGATTGCCACCGTCGGCTGGTCGGGTTCGAAGGTCTCGACCAGTTCCTCGTAGCTCGCGGCCGGATAGTCCGGATGGTAGACGCCCTCGGTCGGCAGCGTCACGGGATCGTCGTACGAGCGCGAGGCGTCGCTGTACTCGTCGGCGAGATACCGCAGACAGTTGGCGATGTTGCTCGTCCCGCCGCGATCCAGATACTCGGAGACGCGCTCGCGATCGGCGTCTGCGACCGTCGTGTCCTCGAACGCGAAGGCGTCGCCGGTGGCTTTGACGACCAGGGGGACGCCCGCGTCCGCGAGTCGTGTGACCGCGTGGTCGTAGCCGGGCATGCTGTCCTCCCCGCCGTGCAGCCAGAGGACGACCGCGTCGGCGTCTTCGAGTTCGTCGACGAACGCGTCCACGTCGGTTCCGTCGTCGATGTCCCCCTCCGAGCGGACGACGAGGTCCACGTCGACCTCAGTCGCCGCTCGCTGGACGGCTCCCAGTTCGTTCTCCGTCGCCGTATATAACCCAAGCTTCGGCATAACGTTGTTAAACCTCTATTGTCTTAACGCAACTATGGTTGTATTCGGCGACGGCAAAAAACCTTCGCAGGGCCGGACGCAGGCGCTCTCGTTCGGCGAGATCGTCGGCCAGGCGGAGTTCAAGCAGGCGTTGCTCGTGGTGGCGGCCAACGACGACATCGACGGGTTGCTCGTCAGCGGCGAGAAGGGAACGGCGAAGTCGACGGCCGTCCGAGCACTGAGGGACCTCCTCCCCGACCAGCGTGCCGTCGCTGACTGTCCGTACGGCTGTCATCCCAAGGACGCCGACAGCCAGTGCGAAGAGTGCCGCGGCCGCGAGGACCCGCCAGTGACCGAACGGCCGGTTCCCCTGGTCACGCTCCCGCTCGGGGCGACGAGAGACCGGGTGGTCGGCACCCTCTCGGTCGGCGATGCCCTCGACGGAAAGAGTGAATTTCAGCCGGGATTGCTGGCTCGCGCGAACCGCGGCATCCTGTACGTCGACGAGGTGAACCTGCTGGACGACCATCTCGTCGACGTGCTTCTGGACGCGGCGGCAAGCGGGATCAACCGCGTCGAACGGGACGGGATGAGCGTCAGCCACCCGGCCGAGTTCACGCTCGTGGGAACGATGAACCCGGAGGAGGGCGACCTGCGTCCACAGCTCAAAGACCGCTTCGCGCTTCAGACGACCGTCACGGGGTGCGACGACGTCGACGACCGGGTGGCGATCATCGAACAGGCGCTCGACGGGCCCGGGGAGAAGCGTTCGGTCGACGGCGACGCCGCGCAACGGCTCCGGACGGCGCGAGACCGACTCGACGCCGTCGCACTCCCCGATGAGTTCACGGAAGATATCGCGCACCTGTGCCGTGACGCGGGGATCGACGGCCACCGCGGTGACATCGCCACGGCGAGAACCGCCCGGACGCTGGCCGCTCTCGACGAACGAACGAAAGTCATCGAATCCGACGTCCGCCGAGCCGCGGAGTTGGCGTTGCCCCACCGCTTCCAGTCGCGTCCGTTCGAGGACGCCCCCGATCCGTCCGAGACCATCGCGGATCACTTCGACGACGACGAGGACGGGAACACCGAGGATGAGTCGGGGAACCGCCCTGACGGGGACGATAACGGAGACGACGAGACGGAGAGCAGCGAACCTGACGGCCAAGACGAACCGGAAGGCGACCGCGGAGGGGAGGGGCACGCAGCCGGCGAGCCAGACGAGGGCCACGGCGACGCCGACCGACCGACCGATGAATCTGGCGAGCGGACGGACGAGCACCGAGAGCAGTCCGCCTCTACCGGGGCGACCGGCGACGAGAGTGACGGCGCGGAGGCCGACAGCGAACAGCGCGACGACGGTCGAGAGACCGGCGATTCAGCCGACGACGCCGACCCCGCGACGCCGCTGGTCCCGGGCCAGGAGCGCGTCGGTATCGGAGAGAGCGCGGCACCGGACATCGACGTGACCGGGGCAGCAGAGGACGGCACTGACGGAGCGCGAGCGCAGTCGAGACCGAACCCGGACAACGACGGTCCCCGAGTACGAACGACAGTTGCTGACGGCACGTCGTCCATCGACGCCGCTGCGTCGGTGAGAACCGCCGCTCGACGCGGCAGCGACAGGGTCGAGACGCGTGATCTCCGCCAATCGGTCCGTGCCAGCGACGCCGGTGCGCTCGTGTTGTTCGTGGTCGACGCCAGCGCGTCCATGCGGCCGGCGATGCGGACCGCCAAGGGAACAGTTCTCGAACTCCTCAAGGACGCCTACCAGCAGCGCGACGAGGTCGGGTTCGTCGCGGTCGCCGGCGACAGTGCCGACGTGGTGCTCCCGCCGACGGACAGCGTGACGCTCGCCGCGCGTCACCTCAAGGACCTCCCGACCGGTGACCGGACGCCGCTTCCCGACGGGTTGCGAACCGCCAGCGAGGTCATCGACCGCGCGAATCCCCACAGCTGCGTCGTCGTCCTCGTCACGGACGGCAAGGCGAACGTCGCCGAGGGGAGCCCCACGGCGAAGACGCGAGCCGCTGCGAGTGCCCTCGCCGAACAGGGCGCGCACGTGGTCGTCGTCGACGCGAGCGACGGAGACCGCGCCGGAGTCACCGACATCATCACCGACGCGACCGACGGCGACCGCATTCCGCTGAGCGCCCTCTCGGCGGAGCGACTCGACGTGGCAGTCGGCGACAGACGCTGAGTCGAACCGCTCGACGGCAGTCGCGACTTAACGCACCAGTCCGGTCGCCAAAAACGAGCGATTAGCCGAGGGACTCGACGTGCAGTCGATAGCGGCCGCGCCGTCGCTCCTCGTCGTGATAGGCCACCGGCTCTTCGATCGCAGCGGCGAGCCCGTCGCGCAGCGTCGCCGCCGAAACGACGCCGTCAGTGTCGACTGCTCGGACGAGTCCGTCAGCGAGATCGAGCACGCAGAAGCCGTGCGCGTCAGCGTCGCGATCGCGGAAGTGCTGGGCGCCGGGAACCACCAGCCGGTCCCCGTTCGTTCCGATCCCGGTCGCGAACCCACCGACGGACTCGCGCCAGTTCTGGGAGCCGTCCGGCGCGACGCCGACGGCAGTGTGTTCGTTCGGGTGGCGCACCTCGGTTTCGCGTCCCTCGGCGGGATAGGTGTTGCCGGTGACGAAGACGGCACCGGCGTCGGTCGCGTGGACGTGGTTCGGATACGCGTAGACCGTCTCGCCGTCGACGGACTCGGGGGTCGCGAGCGGGATTCGCGAGCGCTCGCCGCCGCGAGCGTCGAGTCGATAGCCGTGGTAGTCACCGTGGCTCGCCACGACGACGTCGTCGCCGACGAGCGACACGTCACCGACGCGGCGCTGCCCGTCTGTCCCGGGGTCCCAGGTGAGACGTTCCGCCCCCGTCGTCGCGTCGAGGACGACCAGTCCGCACTGGTGGGTCCCCGGACACCGATTGTAGGCGATCGCCAACCGATCACCGCTCACGTCGAGACTGATCGGCGAAGCGTCCGTCTCGTACCGCCACGCGACGCTCCCGTCCGCATCGAACCGGTAGACGACGCTGCGGAACTGACGGTCGCCGTCGGTTCGCTCGTACCGGCGGGCAGCGACGTACCAGGAGTCACCGTCGGTGACGACGTCTGCGACGAACGGCAACAGAAACCGCGTCTCGGTCTGGGCCGCACCGAGGTCGGTGGCCGTCTCGTACCGCCAGCGGCGTTCGCCCGTCGCTGCATCGTAACATCGAACCGCGCCGGCAGGTCCGCGCTCGCCGGCGACGATATTGCCTTCGAGAGCACTAATTGTAACGAGGCTGCCGCTCGGTTCGTCGGAGTCAGCCCGCCACTGTTCGTCGAGAGTCCGATCGAACGACACGACGTCACCGGTAGCGGTGCCGACGACGATCTGCTCGTCGGTCAGGAGCACTGCTGACCGTCGGCCGAGATGCCGCGATCCCGCCGGTTCGATCTCACCGAGATCGACGCACTGGTGGCCGAGACTACTCATCGACCGGGAAGGCTTCGTGGAGGTGGTGGTGCGCTTCGCCGAGTCCCGTCAGGACGCTCTCGGATTGCGAGGTCAGGCGATGGACGGCCCGCTCGGCGTCGCGGACGGCCACGAGTCGTCCGCGGGTGTAATCGTACGCCGGGTCGTCCGGGTCCATCGAGGCGACTTCCGCCTCCAGGTCGATGAGCGCCGCGTCGAGATGGCGCTCGATCTCCGGGAGCGTCTGGGCGTGGGCCAGCGCTTCGATCGGTCCCTCCAGGCTTCCTTCGAGCTCTTTTTCCGCGTGTTCGCGCGTCTGTTCGTCTCCGATTCCGAGTGCGTTCATCATGCCCAGTCGAAGGGCTTCGATTTCGTCACAGCTCATGTATGCGATGTATTTATCCGTATTACAGCGTCTGATCGACGAGGTCGCTGACGATGCGGTCCCGGTCGAGGTGGGACGAGACGATGCGGTCGGTGTCCTCGGCGTCGACGCCGCCGTACCAGACGCCGTCGGGATAGACGGCGACCATCGGCCCCTCGCCGCAGCGGCCGAGACACGACGAGCGCGTGACGCGAGCGTCGCACTCGTCGGAGTCCCGGACTGCCTGTCTGAGAGACTCCATGACGGCTGGCGCGCCCTCAGCCGCGCAGGTCTGGTTCGTACAGACGGCGACGTGTTTCTCGGGGGCGTCGTGGACGTGCGGGTCGTCGTCGACGTTCTCCCGGTCTGCGTGTGTCTCCTGGTGGGTCAGCGCCCGGAGCATCGCACGCGCCCCGCCGACGTCTTCCTCGTAGCCGTCGAGTTCGACCTTGTACTTGCAGGTGTCACACGACATCTCGACGCTGCCGGTCCGGGCTTCCTGCCAGCGGTCGCCCAGCACGTCGAGCAGTCGGGGGTCGGTCCCGAGGGGATCACCGGCACCAGCGTCGACGTAGGGGTACTCGTCGTCGAACGTCGCCGCGCCGTCGCGGATTCGCTGCGTCAGGACGCCGTCGCCGAGCATGTACGGCAGGACGACGACGGCGTCGGGCCGGCGCTTGGCGACGGTGTGTAGCGTCTCGTCCAGGAGGGGTTCCGTCACGCCGATAAAGGACGGTTCGACGCGTTCGAACGCTCGTCCTTCGTCGAGTAGCCGGGCGAGTTTGTGGACGTCGCCGTTGGCATCGGGGTCGCTCGAGCCGCGGGCACAGAGGACCACGACGACGTCGTCGGCGTCGCGGTCGACGCCGAGGTCGGCTTCGACGCTCGCCGCGCGGTCGTCAAGCAGATCGATCAGCGCCGGATGGATGCCCAGGTGGGCTCCGTTGTTGACCGTCAGGTCCTCGTGTTCGGATCGGGCGCGCTTGACTGCCAGGGGCACGTCGTTTTTGACGTGGCTCGCCGCGAACAGCGAGAGCGGCACGACCGTCACCTCCGAGACGGTCCCGGCGAGTCCAGCGATGGCGTCCGGGATCGTCGGCGCTGCAAGTTCGAGGAAGCCGGCGTCGACGGGAACGCCGAGTCGCTCTTCGAGAGCGGCCGCGAGGTCGCGGACCTGGTCGTTCGATTTCTCCCGGCGTGAGCCGTGCCCGACCAGCAGGACGGCTTCGTCGTCGAACGGGACCGTGCTCTCGGGTCCTGGGGTGCTACGACTCATGGATCGACGTCGTACGATTCGGCCTGCTGGAGGCTCTGTCGCAGTTTTCGGCGGCGCGAGGGCGCGAACAGGCCGGTCTCTTCGCTCCCGTCGTAGAGCCAGTCGCCCACCGTCGGCACCGCCTCGTCGGCCACGCCGAACCAGTACCCGCCGGACGAGGTCTCGGCGATCTCTTCGGTCGGTGCGTCGATCGGCGTCGCCTCCAGGAGTCGCTGAACGACGTCGAGGAGCGCGCGGTCGTCGGCGACGAACGAGAGTCCGACAGTCCCCGACGATTGCTTGAAACAGATCGTGCCGCAGCCTTCCAGCAGGCCGCGAAGCAACTGGCGGCGGTGGTCGGTGAACGCGTCGAGTCGGTAGCCGCCCGGCTGTCCGTCCCGCGGAAGGCCGAACGCCGCCGCGGCCCGCGCAGACAGGTCGCCGAACACCTGAACGGTGTACTGTTCCTCAGTACGCGTGAGCGCGGTGTCGTGAGCGTACTCGCGTTCGCGAATGCGCTTGTCGACCTGTTCGGCACCCGCGATGGCCGCCAGGCGTCTCGCGGCAGTCTCGTCGGTCGTGCGAACGGTGACGCAGTCCTCGCCCAGGTCACCGTCGCCGACGACGCGACCCCAGAAGTACGCCGTCTCCGAATGGCTCGACAGCAGGTCTCTCGGGATGCCAGTTTCGACCGACATCACGACTCCTCCACGGTGATCGCGTCGAGCGGACAGGCCGCCGCTGCCTGACGGGCGTCGTCGACCATATCGTCACCTTCGAAGGAAACAGTGACTTCGTCGGCCTCCGTCCGCCGTTCGGTCACAGCGTCGGCGTCCTCGTCGATAGTGGCAGTGCCGTCGTCGGCCTCGACGAACCGTCCGTCACGGACGAGACACGCGAAGACGCCGTCGCAGGCGTCCCTGTCGATGGTGACCTCGTACATGGCTCAGTAGTCGTACTTGGTCTCGTAGCCACGCGGCGTGACCATCCTGTCGTCCCAGACGTAGGTCTCCTCGTTCCCGATCAACAGCGTCGTCGTCATGTCGACGAGGTCCGTCTCGCCGAGTTCCGGAAGGTCCCGGAGCTCGACGATCTCGACTTCCTCGTCCTCGCGGCCCGCCGCGTGGACGACGCCGACCGGCGTGTCCGGGTCGCGGTGTTCCAGCAGGATTTCACAGCACTTCTCGTAGTTGTCCCGGCGCTTCCGGCTCCAGGGGTTGTAGATCGCGATCGTGAACCCTTCCTTGGCGGCCGCGTGAAGCCGCGACTCGATAGTCGGCATGTCCGTCAGGTGGTCCGACAGCGAGATCGAGACGGTGTCGTTCACCAGGGGCGCGCCGACTCTGGCGGCACAGGACTGGGCTGCGGGGACGCCCGGCACCACCTCGAAGTCGAGCATCGTCGCGGTCGCGCCCTTCGACTCGATGATCTCCAGGGCGAGGCCCGCCAGCGCGTAGACGTTCGGGTCGCCGCTACCAATGATGGCGACGTCGTTGCCGGCGAGCGCGCGGTCGATCGCTTCCTCGGTTCGGGACACCTCGCCGCACATCGGCGTGTCGTAGATGTCCTCGGCCGAGTCGGTGATCTCGTCGGGGAGCAACTCGACGTACGTCGTGTAGCCGACGATGTGTTCGGCGTTCGCCAGCGCCGTCTTCGCGCGGTCGGTCATGCCTTCGGGCTGGCCAGGGCCGAGACCGACGGCCACGAGTTGGCCGGGGTCTGCGTCGAAGTCGTCGACCGTCGCGCCGACTTCCTCCTCGTCGCTGTCGTCGGTCGACCCGCCACATTTCGAGCCGCTGGACTCGCTGGTCGATCCGCCGCACTTCGATTCGGAATCGGTGTCAGGGGTCGCCTCGCTCCCGCCACATTTGCTTTCGGTGTCTGTACTCGCTTCGTTGGTGGTCTCGTCAGTACTCATGGTTCAGAAATCGTCGACGTCACGCCCGCCGCGCGGGGTGACGAGAAACTCGCGGTGGTCGTTCGCCCATACCTCCGTCTCGTGGTTGCCGATCAGGATGGACGACCCCATCCCGCCGACCTTCTCGTCGTGGTCGGTCACCTCGGCGAGCGTCGTGATGGTGTGCGTCTCGCCATCGACGTTGCGGCCGGCGTCACCGCGACCGGCGTCGTTGACAATGGCGACCGGGACGTCGTCGGCGCGCTCCTCGCGGACGACCTCGATCGCGCGCTCGTAGTCGCGCCAGCAGTTGTAGAGGACGATCACGAATCCCGAGATCGCAGCGGCGCGAAGCTTCTCTTCGATTTCGTCCCAGCCGCGCCACTTGTCAGAGAGCGAAACCGTACAGAAGTCGTTCGAGAGCGGTGCGCCGAGGTTGGCCGCGCCACCCAGCGCTGCGGTCACACCGGGCACGATCTCGATCGGCACGTCCGTCGCGCCGTCCGCCTTGGCCATCGTGAACAGCAGGTCCGACTTCCCGTAGACGTTCGGGTCACCGCCGGAGACGTGCGCCACGTCCTCGCCTGCTCGCACGCGCTCGAACGCCTCCCGTGCGAGTTCGACCTGCCGCCCCATCGTCGAGCGGACGAGCGCCTGTCGGGTTCCGTCGGGCCGTTCGAGGACGGTCCCGTCGTCGCCGGCCGTGGCCGCTCCGCCGTCCGTCGCCGCGGTTTCGACGGCCGCGTCCTCGGGCGGGAGCGTGCCGTCGCGCCGGAGGAACTCCTGGTAGAGGTTCGAGGCGATCACGCAGTCCGCCGTCGCGACGACGTCTTTCGCTCGCTGGGTCATCGCGTGTGGCAACCCCGGCCCGATTCCCACGACGTAGAGCGTTCCGGCCTCGCCGTCACCCTCGGCAGCGCACATCGCTCCCTCCACTACTTCGCTGACGATACCGGCGTCGTTCGAGTTCTCGATCCGACTGACCGATGAGACGGTCCATACGCAGTGGTACGCACGAACCAATAAAACAATTTGGTTTGTATTAAAACAATCTCGGTTGCATTACCGTCCAGAGACCGGCGACGGTGTTCCGTGCATCAGCGCCCGACGGCGACCGTCACAGCGTCGTCGTACTGTGTCTTCTCGATCAGGAGTTCGTGGGATCGGCCGGCAGCGATCGCACTCGCCTCCGCGATGCCCGGCCAGCCGATGAGTTCCCGGGATCGAGACGGCGACGGCCCTTCGAACTCTTCTAGAGTCTCCTTCTGGAAGGCGATCACACCGAGACCGAGTTCGCTGGCGGCAGCGAGCAATCCCTCCTCGTCTTCCTTGCGCGTGCCGGTCGCGACGAACTCGACGTCGTCCATCTCGTACTCGGTACCTTCGAGGGCAGATTCCCAGGCCGAGACGAACTGGTCTTTCTTCGCGCCGGAGACGCTTCCGGTTCCGAGGACGACGCCGTCGTCGCTGTTGCGCTTCAACACGGTCACGTCGTCGCCGACGAGTACGGCCCGCGGGCCGTCCAGTCGCTCGACGGGGCCGAGTTCGTCGTCCAGCACGGCGAGGTTCGTCGCGACCGTCGAGTCGCCGTTGACAACGTGGGCGTCCAGCGCCTTCGCTCGTTCCTCGACGCCCTGCTTGCCCGCCGCTTCCGACGCCGTCGTCATGGCCGGAACAGCGCCCATCGACGCGAGGTCCTGTGCGACCTGGTTCGCACCGTGGTGGCCACCGGTGATGGGGATCGCCCAGGTGAGTTCCTCGTCGACGACGACGATCGCCGGGTCGTCCCACTTGTCGTCCAGCAGCGGCGCCGTCTTGCGCATCGCGATTCCCGACGCCATTAGCCCGACGAAACAGTCGTACTCGCCCCAGTGCTCGGCGAACACGTCGCCGTGGTACTCGATGACGTCGATGGACTCGTAACGGTCGCCGATGTCAGCGACGATTTCCTCCGCCGTGTCCATCTTTCGCTCGAAGGAAATGATGGCGATCTCTTCGGCGACCTCCCCGTCGCTGTCGGGCGTGGAACAGTGGCCGCCGCTCGATTCGTTCCCGTCCGCGTCCGTCTCCGCGTCGGTGTCCGTACTCATGTCAGTCGTCAGCCTCCCCGGAGCCGCGATTCGCCCAGCCATCGTAGAGATACGACCGCTCGTAGCCCGTACCGGTGACTGCCTCGCCGATGAGCACCAGCGCCGAGGCACGGTAGCCCGCGTCCGCGACTTTCTCGCCGATCGTGCCGATTGTCCCCTCGATGACGTCCTCGTCCGGCCACGACGCGTGGTAGACGACCGCCACTGGCGTGTCGGGGTCGTGCCCGGCGTCGAGCAGTCGGTCCATCGTCTCTCCGACGGCGTGGGTGCCGAGGTACACGCAGGTCGTCACGTCGCCCATCTCGACGAACTCACTGATGTGGTCTTCGTCCTCGTCGAGCGTCTTCCCCTGCGGGCGCGTGAACGCGACGTGGTTCGAGACCTCGTTGAGCGTGAGTTGCGTTCGGAGCGTCGCGCTGGCCGCGAACGCGGCGGTGACGCCGGGGACGAAGTAGGTCGGAACCCCTTCGTGTTCCAGCGCGTCCATCTGTTCGAGGGCGGCCCCGTAGATCGCCGGATCGCCGCTGTGGAGGCGCACGACGTCGTCGCCGTCCTCGTAGGCGTCGCGCATGAGCGGAATCAGCTCCTCTAAGTCCTTGCCGATGCTGGACACCGTCTCAGCGTCGGCGCAGTACTCGTCGAGCAGTTCGCTGTTGACCAGCGACCCCGCGTGGACGACGAGGTCCGCGTCTTCGACGAGTTCCTTGCCGGCGACGGTGAGCAGTTTCGGATCGCCCGGTCCGGCACCGACGAAGGGAATCCCCTCCTGCTGGTCTCCAGCGTTGTGCTCGTGGACGCGAGGATCGCGCTCGGTGGTCCGTTCGTCACCTTCCGCGTCGATCGCGTCTTGTGGCTCAGTCATCGGATCGCACCTCCGGAGATTCGTCGCCAGCGCCGGTGCCGTCGGCTTGCGCCGTCGCGTCGAATTTCGCGGTCGCGAGGTCCGTCTCCAGGTCGGCCTGCTCGGCGTAGGCCAGCGTGTAGTAGTCTCGTTCGTCGATCTCGCTGGGATCTTCGGTCACGAGCGTCTTGCCCTGTTCCATGAACAGCCGACGGCCGTACACCACGTCGTAACCGGCTTCGACCAGACCCTCGTGAGTCGCCGGTGCGTCAGTCACTTTGAACAGGACCATCCGATCGGGCCCCGTGGGAGCTGTGCCGTCGTCGGCCTCGCGGAGTGCGAGTCCCGAACCGGCCGGAATCTCGACGCCGAGCGCCGTCGCGAACGCAGTCACGGCACTGACGCCCGGAACGATTTCGAGGGCCACGTCGGGATGGAAGGCGTCGAGCGTCCGCCGGAGATGGCCGAACGTCGAGTAGACGTTCGGGTCACCCAGCGTGACGAAGGCTGCGTCCCCGTCGCGTGCCTGGGGCGCGATCTCGGCCGCGGCGTCCTTCCACGCGCGGCGCAGTTTTTCCTCGTCCCGCGTCATCGGGAAGTCGAGGTCGCCGATCCGTTCCTCGGAGACGTGTTCGGTCGCGACCGACCGCGAGAGCCGACCAGGGGAGTACACCACGTCCACCTGTTCGAGAACCCGCTTCCCGCGCACCGTTACCAGCCCCGCGTCACCCGGCCCGAGACCGACACCGTAGAGCGTCATCGCGAACCTCCATCGGCCGCCACGTCGGCGTTGCTGTCCGTGCCGCCGACGAGCATGTACACCGGGTTGTCCGAGTCGAAGCTCGTCGCGCCGGCGAGTTCGTAGCCGTGGCTCACCTGGAACTGGACGACCTCGTCGAGCAGGTCGCGCTCACGGAACGCCTCTGTCGCCGCGCCGGCGACCTCCAGGCGTGAGACGTTCATGACCACGCGGTCCACGTCGGCCTCGACGGCGTGATCGAGCACGGCCTCGTAGTTGCGACTGCCGCCGAGGAAGAGCGCGTCCGCGTCGTCGGGCAACCCCTCGGGAGCCTCCGCTTCGCGGAGGGTCACGTCGGCGGTCACGTCGTTCGCCGCGAGGTTCTTCCGCGTCGCGTCGAGTCGCTCGGACTTCCGTTCCAGCGCCGTCACGCGGCCGGCCCGCCTGGCCGCCTCGATCGTGACCGCACCGGTACAGGATCCGACCTCCGCGAAGTGATCCGTCGCGTCGAGACCGAGTTTCGAGAGCAGGACGGCTCGCACCTCCGGCTTCGTCGGTCCCGCCTTCGCATCGTGTGGAAGCGCTACAGGAGCCATTACGACAACACAACTTCGCTCGGGCATAAAACAATTTTGCTTGTAT
The DNA here is from genome assembly GCF_042678165.1 of Halorientalis brevis. GTDB lineage: Archaea > Halobacteriota > Halobacteria > Halobacteriales > Haloarculaceae > Halorientalis > Halorientalis brevis. Next base: position 580,716 of record NZ_JBHUDJ010000014.1, read on the forward strand.
TAGGGCAATCGAGTTTGTGAAAAGTCGGAGTTGTCGGGGTGTCGGGGAAAGTCACGACGGACTAGGGCAAAAATACTTGAGTTGTCGAGTCTGATCGGGAACAATGGCAGAGGACGAGGGCGGGGCAGCCGATTCCAACGTGCTCCGGAACAAGCGAGACGCGACGCGGTACCAGATACTCGTCCAGATCGCAGAGCGCCAGCCGGCGGTCAGTCAGCAGGAGGTCGCCGACGCGATCGGCATCACCTCCCAGGCCGTCAGCGACTACCTGCAGGACCTGGTCAAGCAAGGTTTCGTTCAGAAGCACGGACGAGGACGCTACGAAGTCACCAAGGAGGGCGTCGACTGGCTCATCTCACAGACGGATCGGCTCCAGGAGTACGTCCAGCACGTTTCGACGGAGGTGATCGGTCAGGTCGACATCGAGACGGCGCTGGCGACGGGCGACGTCGAGAGCGGCCAGGCAGTGTCGCTGTCGATGGTCGACGGGACGCTCCAGGCGACGCCGGGCAGCACCGGCGGTGCGACTGCCGTCGCCGTGACGTCCGCCGCGGCAGGCGAGGACGTCGGCGTCACGGACTTCGAGGGCGTGTTAGAGTACGACCTCGGCGACGTGACCATCATCTCGCTGCCGCGGGTCGACGACGGCGGAAGCAGCGCAGTCGACCCGTCGACCGTCGCCGACTACGCGGCGGATCACGACCTGGTCGCGACCGCGGGCGTCGAGGCATACGCTGCGGCCCAGGCCGCCGACCTGGACCCCGACGTTCGATTCGGGACGCCGACGGCCGTCCAGGAGGCCGCGACGCGGGGGCTGGACGTCCTTCTCATCGCGGTCACGAACCAGCTCGCCGCCCACACCGAGAAACTGCGAGACCAGAACGTGAGTTACGAGATGGTCGACGCAGCCGACCACTGAGGAGCCCGGGCCGTATTTGTGCTGAGAGGTGGTTTGATGTGTTCTCGTCGTGATGAATAAAACGATGACAGACGACTCAGACTCGAATCCGGTTAGCCGAGCCTTCGAACTGCAGCGGAAGACGATCGAGCAGAGCCAGGAAGCGATGAAGCAGGGGCTCGAATTCCAGCAGCGACTCAACGAGGCGCTCGTCCGCGGCGTCGAGAGCGGAAGCGAGGCCCGCGACCGCGGGACGGAGATGACCCGTGACGCACTCCACAACACCCTCGACGCCATCGAGGAGATGGTTCCTGACGCCAGCGGCAACCTCGATCAGGTCCGCGAGGCCATCGATCAGCAGTTCGACGCGGCCAGGGACGCGAGCGAAGAGGCCAGCGAGCGCGCCGTCGAGTTCACGGAAGGCTCGCTGGAGAACGTCGAACAGGCCTCCGAGTCCTACCTCGACTCGGTCGACGAGCAACTCGACGCGATGCTGGAAGCACACGAGGACCTCGAAGCACAGACGCTCGAATTCATCGAACAGAGCGAGGCACAGATCGAGAAACTCCAGGAGCAGGCCGGCACCGACGTGGCGGCCGAGCAGGTCGAACAGGTCCAGGAGCGCATGCAGGAACTTCGCGACCAGTTCACTGGCGACACCGAGCCCAACAGCAACGAGCAGTGAGCACGTTCCGCTGCACTCGCTCGCCTGACTGTTCGCTCCACCGGACCGCCACTCGCACAGTGGGCAATTTTTCTTTCGGGAAGATCAGTCAGAGATGGTCGACAGCTCTCGTCTCGTGTTCACGTTCGTCAGCGAGTCGGTTATCGCAACCGCTTCCGGCGCTTGCGAGGCACGCACCGTTCGGACGGCCTCCAGTTCGCCGAGCAGTGCCTGCAGGCCGGCCCGAGTCGGCAGGGAGGACAGCGCCCGTCGCACGGTCGATCGGCGATAGAAGGCGTGGAGCGGTTCGCGACCACCGTCCGTCTGGACGACGACAGCGTCGACGTCCGGTTCCCGAAACGCGCCGAGCCACGAGATCGCAGTGGCCGAGAGCAGCGGCATGTCACAGCCACAGGCGAACAACCAGGGCCTGGACGCGTCCGACGCAGCCGCGGCGAACCCAGCGATCGGTCCCTGAAACCCGTCCGCATCGGTGACGAACTCGACGTGGCCGGTGGACAGCGGTCGCTGGAGGGTCGTCCGCTGATCGCGGTCCCGAACCGCGACCAGCGGTGGCTGGTCTGTCACGGCGGTGACCGACGCCACCACGCGTTCGATCAGGGTCTCGCCGTCGTAGGTGGCGAGTGCCTTGTTCTCGTCACCGAACCGATCGCTGTCGCCGCCGGCCAGCACGACGCCCGTCACTGTCTCCATCGTCATCGTTGGGAGTCGATCACGGGTGAACAGTTCGGAGTAGCCACGTATCTGCGTTTTGACGCGAGACTCCGACGGAGTCGAGCGAGCCGGATCGGTCGACGACTGACGTCCCAAGAGCGATAGTGCACCAATCACCGACCCTGCTGTCGTCTTTGATTTGGGCAGTCACCGCCGCGTTCGCTGGACGAACAGTCCGAGCACCTGATACGCGTACCCAACAGCACCCGCGAACGCGAGGGCGCGGCCGACCACGACTCCCTGAGCGAACTCGGCGAGCAGCCCGCCGACCTCGACGAGCAACCCCCCGGCGAGTCCGGCCAGCGCTGCGATCGCCAACCGGTCGCCCCCGCCCGGAAACTGTGCAACGTTCGGCGGGTAGAACTGGAAGGCGACGCCGACGATCGTCAGCCCGAGAAAGCCCAAAAGGGCGAGCCGATAGTGCGCGACGATCCAGGCAGACTGTCTGCCCTCGAAGGCCAAAAGGAGGCCGAGCGCGGCGACCGCCAGCCCCGCCAGTGCACCCGCGAGGACGCCGTAAAAGGGGAGTCGATCACGATCGCTCGCGGCGAACAGCAGGCAGTACGTCGCCGCGAAGCCGACGAGTGCGACGGTCTGGACCACAGCCCCCGCCTGCAACACCGGCCCAGCCGGCACCCCGGTCGCCAGCAGCGCCGGGCCGAGTGCACCCGTCAGCAGGACGAGGGACACGAGCGGTCTGGGTGGTGACGCCACGAGAAAGCGGGGGAACAGCCGGAATCCGACCGCGAACACGAGCAGCGCGGCGGTCCCGGCGGCGAACAGATGAGACGCACGGGGAGCGTAGCCGTCCAAGAGCATCGGAAGCGGAACGCGAGCGGCGAGTGTGGCGTACGCACCCAGCGCGAGAGACAGGAGCGCGATCGGCACGGCGGCGTTCGCCGCGCGATCGACGGGTCGACGACCGGCGTCGTGGTCCCCCGTCCCGGTCTCGCCACCGGTGAGGTTGCCCCGGACCGTCCACAGGAGCGTCCCGAGAAGGACGGCGATCCCTGCCACCCAGAGAAGCGCCCCGACGGTGCCCACGATCGGCGGAACGTCGGTCAGGGAGGCGACTGCCAGCGCCAACGCGCCCGTGATCGCGAGGGGGAGGTGCACTGTCGGCGCGCGTGAAAACGCCAGTTCCCGGTCGAAATAGGAAGGAATCAGAGAGTACGCCTTTCCGAACACCACGTGCAGAACGAACCCGTAGAGAGCGAGCGTGACCGTGACGCGGCGGGGCAGTCTCGCCAGTGCGGCGGTCTGCCACACCACGAGCCAGCCGGCACTGGCCGCGACGAATCCCCGCGTCCACCGCGAGACGGTCGCGCTCGACGTCACGGACGAGCGGTCGACCCCCAGCCGAAAAGTCTCGTGGGCGAACGTGTTCGGGAAAACTCGGAGGCGACCGACGCGCGAAGTCGGGCGCATGCCCAAGACGAGCGTCGAGGCCGAGCGAGCGTATCGAGACGACAGGTTCAGCGCCCGCGGCGTCTTCACGAGCGACCGCTCGAAGGTCGTCTGCGGCTACTTCGAGCCGGACCAGTTCATCACCGTCCACGCCCCCGACAGCGACGTGACCGTCGTCGTCCAGGCGGGACGGGGCATCGTCCGGGACGGCGACGAGGAGCACGCCGTCGAGCCGGGTGCCGTGGTGAGCGTCCCCGCCGGACGCGATCGGGGCGTGCGCGCCGACGGCAAGCGCCTGGAAGCCGTCCTCGTCACCGCACCACCGCCGACGGACGCGGAACACGAACCAGTCCGAAAAGGACTGGAAAACGGCGATTTCGAGCCCTGAATGGTCGACGGGCGGAACTGCCGAACGTGTTCGGGGTAATCGGGAGGTACCGGCGGGGCGAACGGACACGCGTATGCCAGAAATCGACGTGCGCGACCTCCCGCCCAAGGAGCGTCATCCGAAGATCATGGACGCGTTCGCGGCGATGGACAGCGGTGAGACGCTGCGGTTGATCAACGACCACGAGCCGAAGCCGCTGTTCTACGAGATGCAGGCGGAAGTCGAGGCGTTCGACGCCGACAACTACACGTCCAGGCGCGAGGGCGTCGAGAAGTTCGTCGCCGAGTTCCCCAAGCAGTGATGGCCGACGTTGCAACGCTGTCGGCGTTGACGGCGACGCCACACGCCAATCCGTTCCCCGGCGAGGAGCCGAAAGTCGTTCGCCTGGCGCTGGACGCAGGCGAGCGCGTCGATCCCCACCGACACCCCGACCGGCAGATCGTTTGCTACCTGCTGTCGGGGAGGATGGAACTCGACCTCGACGAGGAGACACACGAACTGGCCGCCGGCGACCTCATCAGGTTCGACGGGCGCCGGGAGGTCTCACCGCGGGGAGTCGAAGACTGCGAAGCGCTGCTCGTCCTCGCGCCACGGAGCTCAGAATAGAATCGTCACTCGCTGAAGAGATCGAGCGCGACGGTGACCGTCGTGTCCTCGTCGTGGTCCGCAGCGGCACGCAGTCCGGCTTTCGGCGGGTCGATGAGTCGCGACGTGAGTCGGTCGGCCAACGCAGCGAGCACGACGCGTTTCTTCGGCGTCAGTTCCCCGCGTTCCTCGATTCGCGTGAGTGCTCGCGTGAGTTCTTCGTCTCTGAGTGCCGTCGCTCGCGTCTCGATGTGATCGATCGCTGCCCGTGGGGTCGCTGGGGTCTCGCGGTCGTCGTCTGCGTCTTCGCTACCCGACATATACGGACGTTTACCGAGGGGGCCAAATGACTGTGACGACTGCCGACTCGACCGCGACAGTCTCGTAATCGGTCGCTACCGTCATGCACGAGTCCACGAGTCGCTGCTCCCTCGTCCTTTCCCCGAACGGGTTCGGACCGAAAGGCGAACATGTTCGGGGTTGTATATTGGAAGTAGGCCAGACGATGTACGCGTAACGAACGATGCCACGCGCAAAACTCTCCGTCAGAATCCCCTCGGCGGCGTGGATCGGTGACGTCTCCACTGCCTACCCGGAGGTCGAGTTCCGCGTCCTCGCAGCACTCCCGACGCAGGAGACGGGTGTCGGCCTGGTCGAACTCACCGGCCCGGACCTCGCACACGTCGTCAGAGCGATCGAAGCCCGCGAAGCGATCCTCTCGCTCGAAATCCTGGGCCGATCGCCCGACCGGGCGTTGATCCAGTTCGAGACGAGCGAACCGCTCCTGCTGTTTTCGGTCCAGGAGTCGGGCGTCCCGCTGGAACCGCCGATCGACATCGTCGACGGGTGTGCGACCGTCGAGGTGACGGCGTCACAGGACCGGCTGTCCACCTTCGGCAACCAGCTCGAACAGTTCGGGATGAGTTTCGAAGTGGAGTTCGTCCGTCGGACCGTCGACGCGACCGAGCAGTTGCTGACCGACCGGCAGCGCGAACTGATCCTCGCGGCCGTCACGGAGGGGTACTACGACACGCCTCGCGAGTGTTCGCTCACGGCGCTCGCCGACGAGCTCGACATGGCGAAATCGACCGTCAGCGAAACGCTCCACCGTGCAGAGGAGACGATCATCAAGGAGTTCGTCGCCGAACTCGACGAGGAACTCATCACGGAGCAGGCGTAACACGTCGGGAATCGTAATCGACCCCAAAACGATTGCTCGCATCAAATTCAGGGGAGTCGGTGCGTCACCGTCGACGGTCAGTCACCACCTCGCCGCCGCCCAGAAGAGAGTCATCGCTCGGTGCTGGCCGACTAATCACCCGAGACAGGGCGGTACCCATCGGGTTCGTAGGGACAGAGCGGGTCACTCGCCAGCGGATCGCCAGTGTGAGCGAACGCGCGTGACCGACTGCCGCCACAGACCCGCCGGAACTCACACTGTCCGCACTTCCCCGACAGGCGGTCTCGATCGCGAAGCGCGGTGAACAGCGACGACTCCCGGTACACCGACACCAGGTCGTCCTCACGGACCGTCCCCGCTGACTTCGGGAGGAAGCCCGACGGGTAGATCTCGCCCGTGTGACTCACGAACGCGAAGCCATCGCCGGCGACGACGCCACTTCGGCGCTCGAGACCGGCGTCTGGCCCCGCATCGCGTCGCTGCAGTTTCACGCGCCGGAACTGCGGCGCTTCCGTCGTCTTGACGCCGAACGGTTCCTCGTCGGCGACCTCGGCCAACCACTCCATCACCCTGTCGGCCCGGTCCGGACCGATAGGATCGAGCAGCTGGCCGCGACCGACCGGGACGAGGAAGAACACGCTCCAGAGGACCGCACCGATTTCCCGGACGACTTCCCGGATGGCGGGCAGTTGGGCGACCGTCTGGGCACAGACCGTCGTGTTGACCTGGAGCGGGAGGTTCGCGGCTCGGGCGTTCTCCGCGGCGCGCATCGTCTCCTCGAAACTGCCGGCTTCGCCGCGGAACGCGTCGTGGCTCTCCGCGTCGCCACCGTCGATGCTCAGCGCCATCCGTCGGAGCCCCGCGTCGGAGAGGGCCGCGATTGCGTCGCCGGTCAGTGAACTGGTTCCGCTCGGCGTCAGCGACGTGCGCAAGCCGAGGTCGTCTCCGTACGCCACGAGGTCAGTCAGGTCCGGGCGCTTGCAGGGATCGCCGCCGGAGAGAACGACCAGTTGGTTCTCGTCGAACCGGGCGGCCGCGTCGAGAACCGATTTGCCCTCCGCCGTGGTCAGTTCGTCCGGGTGTCTGCCGGGTCTGGCGTCCGCTCGACAGTGCTCACAGGCCAGGTCACAGGCCTGCGTCACCTCCCAGATGAGGACGAGCGGTCGGTCGTCCGTGTCGAAGCTCCCTCGCATCTCACTTCACGTGAACGCGCGTGACGTGGCCGCCGCAGCCACACTGTTCGACGTACTCGTACTCGACGTCGTCACCGAACGCCTCGTCCAGGTCCGGGTACAGGTTCTTTTCCGGGTGACCGTGGTCGCCGTGGGTGACGAGGTTCACGTGATTGCCCGGGGCAGTGTGTTCGATCGCCTCCCTGGCCTGTGCCAGCACCAACGACTGATCCGCGGCGTGGGGCGGTTTCTCCAGGTTCGCCGACCAGGAGTTGTCGTGGACCGATTCAGTCACCGGCTCGACCGCGTCGTGGGAGACGGTCATCTCTGCCGTTCGTTGGTCGCGGGCGGTCGAAAGGACTGGGCCGAACACGTTCGGCAACCTGCGGATCGGCAGGCACACTTCCGATGAACATGTTCGGGGCAAGCGTTTCAGCGTGTGAAGACCCTAGATTCAGGCATGCAGACCACAACGGGTGACAGCGACGCGGCACACCGCGAAGACGACGTCGGGGAAACGCGGACGACGGTGACCGTGAAGTGCACCGGCCACGTCCGCACGGCGGTCGGGCAGCCACGGTTCGATTTTACCTTCGAAGGAGACACCCTTCGCGCGTTCCTGACCGCGTTTTTCGAGGAGTACGACGTCGCTGACATGCTCATCGCCGAGACGGAGGCCGAGGCGACGACTCGCGGCTGGGCGAAAGTCGAGGAGGAGGTCCCCGGAAGCTGGTACAAGAATCCCGAAGGCGAGCAGACGCGTGCCTACGCTCGCGTCTGCGTCAACGGCCAGTTCAACGAGTTGCTCGACGGACTGGACACGCACCTCGACGACGGCGACCGCGTCGCACTCATCTACCCGTTCGTGTACTGCGTGTAATTCGTCCGAGTCGTCCTTGCGGTCGAAGAACACCCGTCTCCGTTTTCGGCAAGGCAACGGGACTCCACTGCCGTCCCCGACCGAATCGGCTCACCGGGCGGTACAGGACCGCCACCAACTGGGCGCGGTCGTTACTGCTCTCGTGACTGCGGGTCCGTGAGCGGATACTCCAGTCCGGTCGGGTACGGGCTGTCCTCGGTCGTGTCGAGTTCGAGTGCGATCGTGAACCGGTCGAGTCCGACTTCGAGGCTACAGAACAGGAGGAGTTCAACCAGTTCGTCCGTCGCGAACTCATCGTGAAGGTCCGCGAAGAACTCGTCCGTGATCCGGTGTGGGTCCCTCGACATCGCGTCCGCGAGTTCGACGGCGAGCGCCTCGCGCCGAGTGAGTGCCGCCTGGTCTATCTCGTCGCCGAGGACGGCCGCCTCCTTCGGTGCGACTTCGTCGCGAACGTCAGTCGTCCGGACGGTCCCGCAGTAGGCACACTCGTGACACGTCGCGACCCTGAGACGGACGAGTTCCAGCAGTGACGAACTGACGGCGTCGGACTGGGGAAACGAGCCGAGCGTTTCGACCAGCCGCTTGAAGATCGCCGGCTGGTGGGCCATCGCGCCGAAGAAAGCCGCGTCCTCGTACCAGTCCTCCGTGGCCTCCCGGAGGAGGGCGTTCACGTCCTGGTCTGCCGATTCCCCCGGTTCGACGATCGAGAGTCGGTCGGGCATGGGTCCAAGTCTTCGTGTTCGCCGTCGTCGGCGATAAGCGTTGATCGAAACCGACGCGCAGTGACCTGTGCTGTCGGCTACGTGTCACACCGAGCGAGATACATCCGATACTCTAGCTCGTCGGGGTCGTTGCCCAGAACCTGCGTCGTGACCTTCTCGAAGCAGTCCGGGCCCTGCCGGTCCGCCATCGCCTCGTCGTCACACAATCGGTCGGCGATCCGCTGGACGTGATCGGCCTCGTCTGCCGGTGCGCAGAGGGCGGCGGCATCGTGGTCGGACGCCTGTCCGAGCAGTTCGGTGAGGTCTCCGGCCACGTCCTCGAACGTGAGCTCGGGGGAAACGGTCGTTCGGAGGAATGTCTCGCCCTGGAACTGGACGACGTCACGCTCGTCCGCGACGGCTTCCTCGTCGTCACGATCTGCGGCAGCCGCCTCGACGGCGTCGTACAGCGCGCTGGTCCGTGTCGCCGTGTGTTCGAGCCACGTATCGAGTGAGTCGGCCGGCGTCAGGCGAACCCGGTACCGGTCGTCTCCCTGCCAGTCGAGCAAGCCGAGGGCGACGAGCGTTTCGAGGCGATCACGGAGATCCCTCTCAGCCAGGCTCGCCCACGGCACGTCCCGGTCATCCACGTCACCGCGCCGGAGACTGTCAACGGTGAACGCCTCCTCGCCCAAAGCGTTCCAGAGCGCCAGGTAGAGGTCGATGCGATCGTCGATGGTCGGCAAGAGTGGATCAGCCATGCTGATAACCGACCTCACTTCCACGATGAGCCTGTTAAACGTACTGTCGGGTCCCTGACTCCGCATGCAATCGTGACCACTCTCGTGTCGTACCGACTGGAACGGGCACGCGAGACGCAGGAATTCCACGGGAGTGCGTCAAACAGCTATACCACTTCACGTGTGGTATGGTATCGCTGCGCATGCCAGAGACAGTCTTCGAAGTAGACGTCGACAGTTCGATCGAAGAGCAGCCAGACCCGATCGTCAACCGGTGGCATCCGGACGTGCCGGCGGCGGCGAGCGTCGAACCGGGCGAGAAATTCCGCGTGGAGTGTCTCGACTGGACCGGAAACCAGGTGGTCAACGACGACAGCGCGAACGACATCCGCGACATGGACCTCGCGCCGAACCACCACCTCAGCGGTCCCATCCGCGTCGAAGGCGCCGAACCCGGCGACATGCTCGTCGTCGACATCCTCGACCTCGGACCGTTCCCGGACAACGAGTGGGGCTTCAACGGCATCTTCGAACTCGACAACGGGGGCGGGTTCCTCACCGATCACTTCCCGGAGGCCCGCAAGTCGATCTGGGACCTCGACGGCGTGTACGCGAGTTCCCGCCACATCCCCGACGTTCGATTCGCCGGGCTCTCACATCCCGGTATCGTCGGGACCGCACCGTCACATGACCTCCTGGAGAAGTGGAACGAACGCGAGCGAGCGCTCATCGAACGCGGGCCGGAGGACGAGACGGCCATCAACCACGAGACCCACGACGACGAGCCGCCGCTGGCGCTCCCGCCGGAACCCGAGGACATCCTGCTGGGCGACATGGACGACGACGAGGTCGAGGAGGTCGCCGACGAGGCCGCCCGGACCATCCCGCCGCGGGAGAACGCCGGCAACTGCGACATCAAGAACCTGAGTCGCGGGTCGCGCGTGTACCTCCCGGTGTTCGTCGAGGGCGCGAACATGATCACCGGCGACCTGCACTTCTCGCAGGGCGACGGGGAGATCACGTTCTGCGGCGCCATCGAGATGGCCGGCTGGATCGACATGCAGGTCGACCTCGTCAAGAACGGCATGGAGAAGATGGGGACCGACTACGCGCTGTTCACGCCGGGCAACATGGAGCCGCAGTTCTCCGAGTACGTCGTCTTCGAGGGCTACTCCGTCGACGAGGAAGGCACCCAGCACTACAAGAACGCCAACGTCGGGATGCGCCGGGCCTGTCTCGACGCCATCGACTACATGTCGAACTTCGGCTACACCCGCGAGCAGGCCTACCAGATCCTGAGTTGCGCGCCGGTCGAGAGCCGCATCGCCGGCATCGTCGACCTGCCAAACACCTGCGTCACCGTGTCGGTCCCGAAGGAGGTCTTCGAGTTCGACATCGACCCCGACGGCCTGGCCGAGGAGACCGCTCCGACCGACGACCGCGGCGACCTCGCGAAACCGTCCTGATCGCGGGTTCGAGTCCCGTTTTTCGCACCGTCAGCCCGTCGCGGGCGACCGTCAGTGACCGACGGCCCACGGGTAGCCGCCAGTGGCTTCGACGCCGCCGCGTCCGTGGTCGTGATCGTGACCGTGATCGTGCTCGCCGTCGCCTTCACCGGTCGCCACGAGCATGTCGTCGATGCCGACGAGGACCGTCGTCGCTTCTGCGGCGCTAGTGATCGCGTGGCGCTTGATCGTCGCCGGTTCGACGACGCCGCGCTCGACCACGTCGGCAAGTTCGCCGCCGTCGACGTCGAGCCCAGTCCGCCACTCGTCGTCGGCGTGGCGGTTTCGAAGGGCCACCAGCGCGTCGATCGGGTCGAGTCCCGCACTCTCGGCGAGCGTCCGCGGAATCGACTCCAGCGCGTCGGCGAAGGCGGTCACGGCGAGTTGCTCGCGGCCGGCGATCCCGTCGGCTGCCTCCCGGAGCCTCGCCGCCACGGCGACTTCCGTGGCACCGCCGCCGGGAACCACCGCGCCCCGTTCGATCGCGAGCGTCACGTCGTCGAGGCAGTTCTCGATCAGTCGCTTCGTCTCGTCTATCACGTGGGCCGTCCCGCCGCGCAGGATCAGCGACCGCTGTTCGGTGTCGGGACACTCGCCGACGACGACCAGTTCGGTGTCGGCGAGCGTGCGGCGCTCGACGACGCCCGCGCGCCCGACGTGGTCGGACGTCAGTTCGTCGACGCGTTTGACGAGACCGGCACCCGTCGCTCGGGCGAGTTTGTGCATCTCGTCCTGTCGCGTCCGTTCGACCGCGATGACGCCGTGTCTGGCCAGCCGCGCCCGCACGTCGTCGTCGATCGACTTCTGGCAGAAGACGATGTCGGCACCCACGTCGGCGATACCGCTCGCCTGGCCTTCGTAAACGTCGGCTTCGTAGTCGGCGAACTGACCGAGCTGTGTGGGATTCTCGACGGAGACGCGCGTGATCGCGTCCGCCTTCTCGACGGTGAGCTGGTCGTCGATCAGCGCGACGCCCGCGTCCTCGATGCGCCGCGGGAGATCGACGTCCAGTGAGGCGAGCGTCGTCGAGGAGGCGTCCACGTCGATGGCGAGTCCCGCGACGAGTTCTGAGTCGGTCGGGGACCCGCCGGGGATCGTCGTTCTGGTGATCCGTCGGCGCTCGACGGTCCCGTTTCGTTCGACCGCCTGGGCTGCCTCGACGACGAGTTCGACGATCGCCGTCGCTTCCCGGTCGCTCCACTTGCCGGTGATTGCCGTCCGGGCGATAGCTTCGAGCAGTTCAGTGTCCGCCGGATCGACCGGAACCGTGCACTCGTCGAGCGCCGAGAGCGCGAGGTCGACGGCACGCGTGTATCCCGCATCGATCGTCGTCGGATGGAGACCCTGCTCCGTGAGCCGCGCCGCCTCCGTGAGGAGTTCGCCCGCGACGATGACGGCCGTCGTCGTGCCGTCGCCGATTCGATCGTGCTGGCTCTGGGCGACCTGGACGATCTCCCGGGCGGCGGGGTGTTCGATGTCCATGCGGTCGAGGATGCTGGCACCGTCGTTGGTCACCACGACTTTCCCGTCGTCGCCGACCAGCATCTTGTCCATTCCCCTGGGACCGAGGGTCGTTCTGATCGCGTCTGCGAGGGCCGTTCCCGCGGTGACGTTCATCTCGCGAACGTCACGCTCCTGAAATCGTTCGGTTTCTGCAGCGAGTACTGTGGAGGGCCACTCCCCCGTGGACTGCGTCATGCTAACACACCTCTTCAGTGGAGTCCATGCACGGCCACAAAGTCGTATCGCGAAGTTTCACCAGCCACGTATAGGGTCGCTGACTGACGGTTTGCTGTCAGTTCTTGCAGGGGAACGGCCAGCAGACACGGCAGGGAGCGCACTCACGCCCACGGCCAGAGGCCAGCAGCCATCACGTAGCCAGCGCCGCCGGTCGCGATGCCGACGACGAGCGTGTACCAGCCGATGGGTCTGGTGTACTCGGATTTCTGGAGGCCGAGCAGGAGCCAGAACGTCGCCCAGAGGATCGCCCAGATCCACCACAAACTGGCGAGACCGACGTCGCCGAGTTGCCAGACGAACCAGCCCGTCGGGATGGCGAGGATCGTCACCATGATACAGTACCAGCCGAACGCCCGTTGATCGTCTTCACCGCGCCACGCGTTCGTTCCGACCCAGAGATACGTGAACGAGAACAACAGCGTTCCAGCGGCGTTGAACGGCGTTCCCTCCGAAGCCGACCCGCCGAACGCCCACCAGAGGGCAATCAGCAGCGTGAGACCGCCCACGAAGTAGTTCAGGACCGCGACGTCACGGTCCGAGCCGATCCCCAGCAGCCACACGCCGTTGACCACCAACACCATGCCGACGAATACTAACCCCATTCCGAGGACTGTGTACAGACTCATGCTTCGTCGTGTTCTGTGGTAACATAGTACACATCGTTTTCCGGGCAAAAGTAGGTAATTTTCGTTTATATTCGTGGAATATATAACCGTAAGTGACTGTACGATGCAACTACCCGTCGGCGGTACGGGTCGCGTCTCTGTCTCGTCACACCGGGAGCAGCGAACCGAGGAGCCACGCACCGCCGATCGCCGCGATCGAGCCGACGAGGTTCAGCGCGGCGAACGCGACGGCCGAGGCGTGCTCGTCGGTCTCCCACAGCCGAACCGTGTCGAACGAAAACGAGGAGAACGTCGTGTAGGACCCACAGGCGCCGGTGCCGACGAACAGGAGGACGGCGTTCCCGGGATCGAGGACGGTGACGAGGCCGAGGACGAAACTGCCGACCACGTTCACCGTCAGCGTGCCGACGGGGAACGTCTCGCGAGCGACGAGTTCCGCGGTGAAATGTCGCAGCAACGCACCGACGACGCCGCCGAGGCCGACGAGCCAGAGGTCGGGAACCATGGGATCACTCCTGTTCGAGGCGTGCGGCGACGCGACCCCCGAGAACGACGCCGGTGAAGCCGAAGGCGTAGTTGCCAGTCACGTTCAGGAGACCGAGCAACGGCGTCGATTGGACGGTTTCGAGCGCGAACGTGCTGTAAGTAGTAAACGACGAGAGGAAGCCGGTCGCGAGGACGAGCCGCGTCTCGTCGGCTAACAGTCCCGTGTACATGGCCTCGTAGAGGACGAAGCCGAGCAGAAAGCTCCCCAGCGCGTTCGCGACGAAGGTGCCCCAGAGGCCGGGCGTCGAGACGGCGATGAGGTGGCGGGAGTTCGCACCCAGAAATCCCCCCACGGCGATCAAGAGCACTGTTTCGAGCGTCAGGAGCGGGTGGTTCTCCGCCATTCCGTACCACCAACTCACGACGCCGCGCCTCTTACGAGTAGTTTCGGGACGGTTGCCGGTCCCTAGTCCCGGTAGATGACGGCGACCGACGCGTTCGCAGTAGAGACCCGGCCGCTGTACGTGGTGTCACGCCAGGTCAGGACGGCGGCCATCCCCTCGACGTTGCTCGGGGACTGATCGTCGAGGTCGTCGGGCCACAGACGGCCACCGCGGCTCCGGGCGACCGTCAGTTGGTCCTGTTCGACGGTCAGGTGTTTCGGGACGAACCAGTGTGACCAGGTCGGCTTGTCCGGGTGTCGATCGTCGATCAAGGTCAGCCGAACCTGATCGTCGCTGACGACCTTCGTCGCGACGGTGGCCGCTCCACTCACGGTCACGACGACCTCCATTCAATATCAGGTATCATACACACCCCTCACCATGGGGCGGGAATAAATATTTCCACCAGGGCGCTCGGTCCGAATCGTATCGCTCCAGCGGTGAAACGTTTAGTGTCATCCAGTCCGAAGTGCCCGGTGATGCGAAGCGGCGTGATCCTCGCCGGCGGGTACTCGACGCGGTTCGGCGACGAGGACAAAGCGACCGCCGATCTGGCGGGCGAGCCGATGATTCGGCGCGTCGCCGACCGCCTCGAAGGCGTCGTCGACGACCTCGTGGTCAACTGTCGCGCCGAGCAGCGCGCCCGGCTCGAGGCCGCGCTCGCCGGCGTCGAAATCCCGGTTCAGTACGCGGAAGACCCCGAGCCTGACCAGGGGCCGATGGCAGGCATCATGACTGGCCTCCGCGAAGCAGACGGGGAGTACGCCGCGGTCGTGGCCTGTGACATGCCCTTCGTCGACGCCTCGTTTCTCGACTACCTGTTCGAGCGAGCGGCCGGCCACGATGCCGCCGTCCCACAGGTCGAAGACGAGTGGTTCCAGACCACCCAGGCGGTGTATCGGACGGAGCCGATGGCTCAGGCGTGTGCAAAAGCGCTCGCCGACGACGAACACAAGATCGTCGTCCCGCTGTTCAGGCTCGACTACGTCGTCGTGGACGCGGCGGAGATTCGCGAGCACGCGACAGAGGACACGTTCCGGAACGTCAACACGCGCGAGAAACTGGAAACCGCACGATCGGCGTTCGGCGACGAGTAGCTCAGCGTTCGAGCACGGCCACGAGCGGGTCGTCCGCGATCATGCGCGTGAGTGCGACTCGATCGACCGTGCCGGCGTCGAGAATCGCCGCGGCGATGCGCCGGGCAGCGGCTTCGTCGGTCGCGTCGTCGACCTTGTTGATGACCGGGACGACCGTCGCCCCGGGGGGCACGTCCTTCAGTCCGCCTTCGGGACTGGTCACGACGGCGGCCACGTGTTCGGGACGGATTTCCTCGCCCGGCGAGAGGTCGGTGATCGCGGCCACGCGCTCTACCCGGTGTACGTGCTCGGCAGTCAGCGGCTTCCCCACGACGTGCGCGCTGGCGACGGGCAGGACGGTGTCCGTGCCGGCGGGCACCTGGGGCTCGGCGTCGTCGGGCGCTTTGAACTCGCGCATCCGCGCGCCGTCGGCCTTGACGAGCACCGCGTCCGGGACGTCGGTCTCGGCGAGCGCCGCGACCGTCTCGGTGTCGTAGCCGAGATACCGGTCGTCCTCGCGTTCGGGGACGAGCCCGAGCGGCCAGGCGTCGGCTTCGCCGACCGCGTCGACGGGATCTTTCGTTACTTCGACCCTCGCCACGTGTCGATCGAAGATCGGGATACGAACCGTCGCGGTGACGACTGCCCGGTCGTGACGGGCGGCGAGTCGCCAGAGCGTGGTTTTCTTGCCGCCTGCGCCGACCACGCAGACGAGACCGTCGGCCGCGAGCGCGTCGACCAGTTCCATACCGGTCATACGACGGCCGGTGCCAAAACGGTCACACTCGCCAGCCAAGGGGGCGTCCCGAAGCTTTACCTCACCGTTCGTGGACAGTGCTGGCGATGCCGGGCGACAACTCCGACGTCGCGGCCGCGGCGTCTCGCTTCCACGACGACATCCCACACCGGTTCCAGGTCTCACTGACGATGTCGATGGACACGCGCGAGTCCCTGCGGGCCGTCCGCGACGCGGTCAACGACCACTGTGAGGAGCAGGTGTTCACCACCGACGACGTGATCCGGCTCGCGCTGCAGGGGACAGCCGACTATCACGCGCTCGCGTCGGGAGACCAGCCCGACGCGGGAGCGGTGCCCCCACTGGCGGCCGTCGTCGGCGAAGTGCTCGACGCCGACGAGGCGAGGGCGACAGACCAACCGAGCGAGTGAGTCCGAGGCGAGTGCGACGAGTCGGCGGGACCGACGCTGCTCAGAGCGGGTCGTCCGTGATCGGGATCTGTCCTCGGTCGGCGGACTCCTCTAAGCCGTCCGGGCTGACGTCGAAATTGAAGACCTCTTTCGGAAGCGCGAGCGTGGAGCAGGCGTTCGGGATGTCGACGACGCCGCTCTGACGACCTTCGACCGGCACAGTCCCCAGAATCATGTACGCCTGCTCGCGGGTGTAGCCGAACTTCTCCAGGTAGTCGATGGCCTGGAGACAGGCGCGGCGGTAGGCCACGTGCGAGTCGATGTAGTGCTGTTCGCCCTCCTCGTCGACGGAGTAGCCCTCGAACACGACGTACTCGCTGAAGTTCGGTCCGCGGTGGCCGGGCTCGAAGATCGGGTGGTCGACGCCGTACTCGTCCATGCCGTCCTTGACGAGTTCGAACTTCAGATCGACGTAGCCGGCCATCTCGATGGCGCCGCAGAACGTGATCTCCCCGTCGCCCTGCGAGGCGTGGAGGTCGCCGATGCCGAACTTCGCGCCCTCGACGAACACCGGGAAGTAGATCGTCGACCCGAGCGAGAGGTCCTTGATGTCGCAGTTGCCGCCGTGTTCCCGCGGTGGGACGGTCCGTGCGCCCTCTTCGGCGATGTTGTCTGCGGCGTCGCCCGTCGCTTCGCCGGGGAGCGCACCGTCCGCCGTCGGTGGGTTCGCGACGGGCGGCTGGGACTCGCCGGTCGGGTGGTCTGGAATCGAGGAGGGGTCCTCCTCGTGTTTGTCCATCAGTTTCTGTTCGCGCTCGTTCCACTCTTCTAAGAGTTCCTGGGACGGGGCGGTCCCGATCAGGCCGGGGTGGATCTTCCCCTCGTAGTAGACGTCCGGGATGTGTCGCGAAGAGACGTACGTCCCGTCGATGTCCCAGATCGCCTTGGCCGCGTCGGGGAAGTGGTCGGTCAGGAACCCACCGCCGTTCTGCTGGGAGAAGATTCCCGTGAAGCCGTACTCCCAGCGGTCGTTCAGCGCACCGATGTCGAGCAGCGTCACCTTCAGCAGGTCGCCTGGCTTGGCCCCCGACACCTCGATCGGCCCGCTCAGGTAGTGGACCTGGTTCAGGTCCACGTCGCGGACTTCGTTCGCGTTGTCGTTGTCTCGAATCTGGCCGCCAGTCCAATCGAGGCATTCGAGTCGTACCGTGTCGCCGGGTTCCGCGGTGTCGACCGGTTCGATCTCGGGATGCCAGCGATTGAACGGCTTGGCCCCCGGTTGCTCGTCCGGCGGACTGTCGACGTCCACCTCGAAGTGTACTTCTGGCATTGGTATCCTGGGCGAAGTTGCCCAAGTCAGACGATTCCATGAACGCGCCAATAAATACTATGAAAGATTATTATAGTTCCGTTAGTTACGGGTCGTGTCGGCTGTATTCCCACAGCTGAGACTGGTCAGTGCGACCGGAGAAATCGTCCGGAAGCGACGGAAGGTGTGCGGTGATCGGGAAGTGAGTCAGTCGTCGTCGGCGGCGGCCGAGTCAGCCGATTCGACGCTGACCTCGATCTCCGCGGCTGCGGCTTTGTACTCCGGGATCTTCGCGCGTTCGTCGAGGACGTCGTTGGTGAGACGGTTGGCCGAGGCGGCGGCGAAGTGAGGCGTGGTCCAGATGACGCCCTCCTTGATGTCCTCGGTGACGTTCGCGACGACAGTGATCTCGCCGCGGCGGGACTTGATGATCACGTCGTCCTCGTCCTCGATGCCGTAGCGCTCTGCGTCGTTCGGGTGGATGTCGACGAAGTTCTCGGGCGTCTGGCGGTTGAGCGTCGGCGAGCGCCGGCTCATCGTCCCCGTGTTGTAGTGCTCGATGAGCCGCGCCGTCGTCAGGATGAGCGGGTACTCCTCGTCGGGCACTTCGGCGGGCGGCTGGTGGCGCACGCCCTCGACGTACCCCAGGCCGTCTGACGTGGTGAACTCGTCCTCGTAGAGGAACGGATCGCCCTCGTCGCCGGGCTCGTAGCAGGGCCAGTGGATGCCCTCCTCGCCCAGCAGGTCGTAGGTCATCCCGTGGTAGCTGGGACAGACCTGCCGGAGTTCCTCGAAGACGTCTTCGGGGTCCGAGAAGTCGAAGCCGCCGTCCTCCCCGAAGAGTCGAGTCCCGACCTCCGCGAGGATGTCGAGGTCGTGGCGGGTGTTCTCGTGAACTTTCTCGACGGGGCGCATCCGCTGGACGCGGCGGTCGGTGTTGGTGACGGTGCCGCCCCGTTCGGCCCAGGTGGTCGCCGGCAAGATCACGTCGGCGAACGTGGCCGTCTCGGTCATGAAGATGTCCTGGACGACCATGAACTCCAGTCGCTCCAGGCGCTCGGCGACCTCGTTCGCGTCGGGCTCGCTCATCACGGGGTTCTCGCCCATGACGTACAGCCCGTGGACGGACTCGCCGGCTTCCATCGAGATCTCGACGTTCGTCAGTCCGGGTTCGGGCGGGACGTCGAATCCCCACACCTCCTCGACGGCGCTGCGGGCCGCGTCGTCGTCGACGTTCTGGTAGCCCGGCAGGACGTTCGGCATCGCGCCCACGTCGCAGGTCCCCTGGACGTTGTTCTGACCGCGGAGCGGGTTGACGCCCGTCCCCGGTCGGCCGAGGTTCCCGGTGACGAGTGCGAGGTTGATCTCGTTCTGGACGTTGTCGACGCCGCAACTGTGCTGGCTCATCCCCATTCCGGTGAAGATGGCCGCGTTCTCGGCCGTGGCGTACTTCTCGGCGGCTTCCTCGATGTCTTCTAGGGGGACGCGACAGGTTTCCGCGGCTGCTTCCTTGTCGAAATCGTCGAGCGTCTCTTCGAGGTCTCCGAACCCTTTCGTGCGCTGTCGGACGAACTCCTCGTCGACCCAGTCGTTCTCCAGGATCGTCTTGAGGACGACGTTGAGCAGCGGGATGTCGGTCCCGGGCTCTAGCTGGAGGTGCATGTGGCGGTCGGTCCCCTCGATGTCGAACGACTTCGTGGTCTTGTTGGCGTGGGGGTCGACCTGGATGACGGTCGCACCGTCGATGACCGCCTGTCGGAAGTACTGGCTGTTGGCGATCGGGTGCTGTTCGGCGGGATTGGCTCCCTGTATCCAGAACACGTCGGCTTTCGCACCCAGGTCCTCCATGCTGTTGGTCATCGCCCCGGCACCGAGACTCCGGCGGAGCGCCCACACGGTCGAAGCGTGACACATCCGGGTGCAGTTGTCGACGTTGTTCGTGCCGTAGCGACGGGCGAGCTTCTGGAGGAGGTAGTTCTCCTCGTTCATCACCTTCGAGGAACCGTAAAAGCCCATCGCGTCCGGGCCGTGTTCCTCGCGAATCCGTTCGAGTTCGTCGACGATTCGCGAGAGGGCTTCCTCCCACGACGCCTCGCGGAACTCTCCGTTTTCCTTGATGAGCGGTTCCGTGAGTCTGTCCTCGTGATCGACGACTTCCGTGGCCGCACCGCCCTTGATACAGATGCGACCCTCGTTGACCGGGGCATCGCCCCACGGCATGAATCGCATGTCACCGGGCTCGTCACCGGGCTTGACCTGGATGCCACAGCCGACGCCACAGTACGGACAGATCGTCTTGACTGGCTCTTGTTCTTGTTCAGACATGTGTTGATCCCAGAGGGCGGACTGATTCCGCGATACGTATGCAACAAAAGCCGCTGCACCTGCATGAGTGTTTTTACCACACAGGGAGAAGTTCCGGCGCGGACATCCGTCTCGCGGACAACGACGCCTCGCGGTCGACGCAAAACACAGGGCGATGGGGGACGACAGGCTACGCGGGATGGACCTGACCCGCTCGGTCGTCGAGACCAACGCCGAAGAGTACCGTCGGGAAGAGCCGCTCTTCTCGGTCGAACAGGAAGCCATCGACATCTTCCCGTCGATGTTCGCCGCGGGCGACTTCGGCTTCCGGGACGCCGAGTGGGTCGTCATGTGGTACTACCGCCGGTTCCTGGGCGAGTTCTCCCACGCCAAGCGACAGGCCGTCGAGGCGGAGTTCGGTGAGAACGACTACGAGACCATCCACCAGGCCATCGCAGACGCCGTCTCGACGGTCGATCCGGAGGCGAAGGTCGAGCGGTTGACCGATCTGTCCGGGGTCGACGTACCCATCGCCACCGGGTTTCTCATGTTCATCGATCCCGAGGCGTACGTCGTCGTCGGCGAGCGCGAGTGGACGGTTCTCCGGGACGCAGGTGCCCTCTCGGACCCGTATCCCGATCCCCCGACGGCGGCGGAGTACGTCACGTATCTCGACTGCTGTCGCGACCTGGCGGACCGCTTCGACTGCGACCTGTGGACGCTGTACATGGCTCTCTGGCGGCTGTGGAAGGCCTGAGTTCGATCGCCGGGTCACGACGACTCGGTCGCGGTAGTGCCGATGGGCGTCTCGTCGTCGACGACGTCGAGGAGATCGAGGCGGGCCAGCGTGTCGGCCGTCGGCAACCCAGCTGCGTCCCAGCCACGGGCGTCGTAGTACGCGTCGAGCATTCGCTCGAAGGCGTCAGGGTCGACCACGGGGCCGTCGCTCGACTCGGTACCGGCCGGTTCAGTGAAGCGCGGCGGGAGTTCGTCGTCCGCTCGGGCGAACCCCTCGCGAACGTTGAACAGCCGCGTGAGGTTCCAGACGCGCTCGCCGACGAGCGACAGGTCATCGGGGACCGGCGCGCCGACCGCCCGGAGCCACGCCTCGCCCAGATCGTCGAGGACGGCACCCAGGAAGTCGTCGGCGACCAGACTCCAGAGCACCGACCGCGTGTTCTGTTCGGCGATCACGGCCTGTGCGGCCCGGTCGGGAGACCACGCCTCGGAGTCGAGCGGTTCGCGTTCGATCGGTCGACTGCGCCGGTGACAGGCGCCGCGGTCGCTCGTCGCGTACGCGAGCGCCATGCTGGCCGCTCGCCGCGGATCGTACGACGGGACCTCCATCCCCTTCACTGTGGGAATCCTGTCGGTGGCCCCGAGTTCGGCGGCGGCTTCGTCGACGCCGCGGGCGAGCGCGTCGCCGAGGGCGGTCCGGCGCGTCGCGATCTCGTCGAGGAGGTCGCGGGCGGCCGCCGCGTCACCGAACGAGAGGTCGCGGTCGAGCAGTCCGTCCTCGCTGGCGAGGATCGCCCACGCCACGGCGTTCCCCGCGCTGATGACGTCGACGCCGAGTCGGTCACAGGTGTCGCCGAGGGTCACGACGGCGTCGAACTCGTCCACGCCGAGCGTGGCGCCGAGGGTCATCTGGGTCGCGCCGCGGGGCACGCTCTCGCCCTCGTCCGTTTCGATCCGGAAGCCGCCGGGAACCTGCTCGTCGTCGCGTTCCCGGCCAGTCGCCGCCTCGCGAACGGCTTCGATGCCGATGTCCGCCGTTCCCTCGAAGTGATCGTCCTGCCAGCCACGCGTCGCGAGTGCGCCGATCGCGTCGGCGAACTCGGCCGATTCGAGGGTCTCGCTCGCGGCCTGCCAGCGGCCGACGGCGTCGGCGGCGAACCGCTCGGCTGCGGCGCGGCGACGGTCCGAATGGCCCGTCGGCGGCTCACCGCGCGCGACGACGGCCTTCAGTTTCTTGCTCCCCATCACGGCGCCGGCTCCGCCGCGACCCGCGTGGTGGTCGCCGCCGTCAGTGGCGATGGTCGCGTATCGAACCCGGTGTTCGCCCGCTGGTCCGATACACGCCACCGCCGCGTCGGGGAACGCGACACAGGTCTCACTGGTGTCGCTCCCCCACAGCGCACCCGCCGTCTCGATGCGAGCGCGGCCGTCTTCGACGACGAGCGTCACCGGGTCCGACGCGTCGCCGGTCACCAGGACGCCGACGTGGTCGCCGAGTGCGCCCGCCAGTGCCCCGGGAAACGAGCCACCAGCGTACGAGTCGAGGAAGGTGCCGGTCAGTGGGGACTTCGTGATCGCCGCGAACCGCTGCTCGCCCGGTAGATACCCCGTCAGCGGTCCGCGCATGAACAGCAACGCGTTGGTCGGCCCTAGCGGATCGGTGCCCGCGTTCACCGCCTCGTAGAGGTAGCGCGCGCCGAGTCCCTTGCCGCCGACGAAGCGCCGTCGCCACTCCGCAGGGACGCGTTCACTCTCGCAGGTCCGTGCCCCGAGGTCGACGCGCAGGAGACGGGACGGTGTGGCGTGGGCCATCTACCCACACTCACTGCATTGGCAGGCAAAAGGATGTCTCAGGTCGGAATCCTTGCAGTTCGGCGCCCCGGCCGACCTGCTCGCCGAGTTATATGTAACAATTAATCAGTTAAGAACATGCCGCCGAGCGTGGAGGGGACTAGATGGGTTGATACCATATGTCAATGGAAGCAGTCGTCTATCAGGGCGAGAAAGACGTTGCGGTCGAAGAAGTAGACGAACCGGAGATCCAACACCCGAACGACGTCGTCATCGACATCACGACGACGGCGATCTGTGGCTCGGACCTGCACATGTACGAGGGGCGGACGGCAGCCGAGCCCGGGATCGTCTTCGGTCACGAGAACATGGGAACCGTCAGCGAGGTCGGTGAGGGAGTCAGCACCTTGGAGGAGGGCGACCGCGTCGTCGCCCCGTTCAACGTCGCGTGTGGGTTCTGCCAGAACTGTGAAGAGGGATACACCGGGTTCTGTACGAACGTCAATCCGGGCTTTGCGGGCGGTGCGTACGGCTACGTCGCGATGGGGCCGTACAAGGGCGGCCAGGCCGAGAAGCTCCGTATCCCGTACGCGGACTTCAACGCGCTGAAACTCCCGCCGGGCGATGAACACGAGGACTCCTTTGCACTGCTCGCCGACATCTTCCCGACGGGCTGGCACGGGACGGAGCTGGCGAACCTCCAGCCCGGCGAGTCGATCGCGATCTACGGCGCCGGGCCGGTCGGCCTGATGGCAGCCTACAGCGCCGACATCAAGGGCGCGTCGGAGATATACGTCGTCGATCGCGTCGAGAGCCGACTCGAGATGGCCGAAGACCACTGCAACGCGACGCCGATAAACTTCGAGGAAGCCGATCCAGTCGAACAGATCAAAGACCAGCACGGCGGCGGCGTCGACAAGGGCGTCGACGCGGTCGGCTATCAGGCGATCGACCCCGACACGAAGCCGACAGACGACGCGTACGACCCGGCCCGCGAGAATCCCGCGATCGTCCTCAACGACCTCATCAAGACGGTTCGCCCGACCGGCGAACTCGGCATCCCCGGGCTGTACGTCCCGTCGGACCCGGGCGCACCGGACGAGATGGCTGCGCAGGGTCGGCTCGGCATCGACTTCGGGAAACTGTTCGAGAAGGGGCTAAAACTCGGCACCGGGCAGTGTAACGTCAAAGACTACAACCGCTACCTGCGGGACCTCATCGTCCAGGGACGCGCCGACCCGAGTTTCGTCGTGACTCACCGCGTCGACATCGAGGAAGCCCCCGAGATGTACGAGCGGTTCGACAACCGCGAAGAAGGCGTCGTGAAGGTGCTCCTCGAACCGTAAGCCGGCCCTACTCGGCGGGCCCCGGCGTCGCTTTCTTTCAGGCGCGGACCCAGGCGTCCGGGTGTTCCTCGCGAAGATGGTCCTGGTAGGACTTGACCATCGCGGCGTGCGAGCGCTCGATCGCGTACCACTCGCAGTGTTCACAGCGGCCAGTGAGCGGCCCCTCGCTTCGCTGGCGACCCCGCCGGGCACAGTGGCGTCCGTGCATTGCACACGTCTCGATAGGTCAGGCATATGAAGATGTCGACCCGGGCGAGGTGGCCGAACTGTTATCGCCGCTCCCGCGGTACGTACGGGCATGTGCCAGTACTGTTCGTACACGTTCCACGACGGGTGGACGCAGTTGCTCCAGTACGACGACGTGTATCAACGATCAGTTAGTTCCGGGTCTGCGGGCACCTACGGCTTCCACGAGTCCTGGGCGGATCTGCGCGAACAGGTCGGCATCGACTGAGCGAGCGGTCGGCCCACGCGACTCAGTCCGCTTCTCTCGGGAACGGGTCGCGAGTCCACTCGTCGTCCGCACCGCTGACCAGACACGCGTCGAGTTCCGACCGGATTCGCTCTTCGTCGAGGTCCGTGCCGATGAACACGAGTCGCGTCGCGGGATCGTCGTCGCCCCACTCGCCGATCGGGCCGGCCTGGACAGACGGGCCCGCCTGACTCACACCGATGACTTCGTCGGGGCGACTCGTGACCCACGCGAATCCCTTGGCCCGAACGATGGCGCCGTCCCAGTCGTCCAGCCACGCGTCCAGCCGCTCGGGGTGGAACGGGCGCGCCCGCTCGTAGACGATGGACTCGACGCCGTGGGTTTCGGCCGCGCTCTCGTGGTCGTGCTCGCCCGCGAGCGCTCGCTTCCACCCCTGTTGTCGACGGCCGACCTCGTAGTCGAACAGCCCTGTGTCGACGACGGCATCCGTCTCGACGTCGCAGTACGTCGTCCGGTGGATCGTCGCCCGCGGCTGAAGCGTCCGAATGACGCTTTCGAGGTCGTCACGAACCTCGTCGGGAACCATGTCGCACTTGTTCAACAGGAGGACGTCACAGAACTCGATCGCGTCCACGAGGACGTCGGTGAGCGGCCGCGCGGGATCTGGCGCGCTCGCCGGGAGGTGTTCGTCCTCGTCGAAGGCCTTCCAGAACCCGTAGGCGTCGATCACCGACACCGTCGTGTCCAGGGCGACCCCGGCCGGCGGCTCGTCTGTGGTGGCCCCGGTGAGCGTCTGTGCGATGGGGACCGGCTCGCTGATGCCGGAGGCCTCCACGACGATGGCGTCGAGTTCCCTGGTCTCAGCCAGCGACTGGACTTGCTCGCGGAGGTCGTCCTGGAGCCGGCAGCAGACGCATCCGTTCGAGAGGTCCACGACGTCCCCGCCCTCGTTTGCGATGCGTTCCGCGTCCACGTTCACCTGGCCCATGTCGTTGACGACGACTGCGAGGGTCCGCCCCGCAGGCGCGTCGAGGAGCCGGTTCACGAGCGTCGTCTTCCCCGCACCCAGCGGCCCGCAGATCACCGTGATCGGTACCCCGTCCTGATGGGTCGGTTCGCGTCCCATGCCGTGTGATACGGCCTCGAGAGACAAGTCCCACGGGGCCACCTCTCGACACCTCGTCACGTCCCCGCCCGGCCAGAACGGAGCCGGTAGCAAAGCGGGATTCAGACGGACGCAGTTTCGGAGGACATCACTCGCTTATTTCGGCTAAGACGGGCTTTCATCCGAAAATTTACCGGCTAACAATGCTGATCCTCCGTGAGCCACCGCCACGGTGAACCTCAGTGACCTTCAGCTATCACTCGGCTGTACCACGCGCCAAGCGCCCAGCGATCGGGCGGTGACAGGCACTAGTTCGACAGTGGAGCCATGAACACCAACGTCGAGCGGCTGACCGAGAGTCTCCCGGACGTCCATCGATACGCCGGACTGGGACGGAAACGGATGAGCGTCGCCCTGCATCGAGTCGCGCTCGGAATGGGACGCACGCCGACCGTCCAGGACCCGGAACACGCGCTGGCGCAGCTGTCTGGCTCGTCCCAGGTTCTCGTGCTCTGCCACGGGAACATCTGCCGGAGTCCCCTGGCCGAGCGGCTGTTTCGGACCCGACTCCGCGATCGAGGGATCGGTCGTCTCGGAGCCGCAGTTCGACTATCTCGATCTGGACGATCCCGAACCGTTCCTCTGCAAAGTCGGCGCGCTCGCCTGTGAACTCCCGTCCCTCGCCCGCGACTCGCTGGCAGGACCGTTCACGAGCGATCAGCCCGCGGACGTAGAATCACGGCAGCCGTCCCGCGTTCCGCCGCTCTCCTGGCTCCGCTGACCACGCCAGATCGGCTCGTCCGACGCGCTGTTCGGGCAGGAGCGATTGGCGGACCGCGGCGACCGAACGATCGAGCACGAAGCCACCGTCTGAACCGGGAGGCCGACGAAATCCAACCCACGAACGGCTTGCAAATTGTCTCAAGCGACGCGAACAGGCGGTCACAGCCTTGCAACAGCAGGCCATGCCGGCTTCCGACTCAAGTGACAACGACCGCCGTCGGACGCGTCGTTCGCAAACCATCCCGACGACACAGTTTCGCGATTCCCATGCCACATCACGATCAAAACCGGGGTCAAGAGCACGCACAGCACGGCCAGCAGTCCCAGCAGTACGGACAACAGCAGGGCCAACAGCATCAGGGGCAGATGCACAGCGGTTGGCCGAGTAAACAGGGTCGCGGCGCTGACCAGGGCGCTGCGGACGAACGCCACTCCCAGCAGTTCCGCCAGCAGATGCACGAAAAGGCCGAGCAGCAGGCCCGTGATCCACAGACCGGCCAGTTCGTCGATCAGAGCCAGGGCCAGCGCGGCCAGCAACAACAGCACGGCCGACAGCAACAGTACGGTCAGCAGGGACAGCAGCGTGGACAGGTCCAGCAACAGCACCAACAACGACAGCAACAGCAGCCCCAGCAACAGTATCAGCAGCATCAGGGCCAGCAGCAGCCCCAGCAACAGTATCAGCAACCGCAGCAGTCTCAGCAGCGAGGCCAACAGTACGTCCAGACACAACAGCACCGCCAGCAGTCTCAGCAGCCCCAGTTCCAGGGCCAGCAGGGGCAGGGCCAACAGCATCAGGGGCAGATGCACGGCGGTTGGCCGGGTAAACAGGGACGCGGCGCTGACCAGGGCGCTGCGGACGAACGCCACACCCAGCAGTTCCGCCAGCAGATGCACGAAAAGGCCGAGCAGCAGGCCCGTGACCCACAGACCGGCCAGTTCGTCGATCAGAGTCAGGGCCAGCGCGGCCAGCAACAACAGCACAGCCAACAGTACTAGAATCGGCGTCGGCAGTCCGATTCCGAACCGCGGTCGACGATTCACCGTTATCGGTGGGAGCACGCGGGTCCAGCAGCCGGACCCTCGTCGTACGGTCTTCGCAGATACCTGTTTGGCCCAGGTCGTGGTTTCTACGCCGAGCCTGCAGAAGCAGCTGTGGATTCGAATCGTTCCGGACGAAATGGGTGCTGCAGGCTCTTGTTCGACCATCGAACGAATCGACCTTGCAGCCGTGAAGCTGCGGAATTCGGAGGTTTCAGACCAGTAATGAGGATGGTCAGACGGCAGTCACGGATCGAGATATTCCGTACATTCAGTGATCATTCTGTCAGTGAATCCAGTGGTGATTTCGCCCTGCGCGTTGACGACTGCACGGTCTTTGATCGTCGCCACTACCCACGGTGAGCAATACGAGGTCTTCTGTGGGTTGCGGCCGGTGATCCATTCAGAGCCGACTGCATAATTGGCCGGCAAGTCACTCGTCGTCAGTGCAGCACAGATGTATTCCTGCCCCTGATACGGAAGCGAATCAGCGGCTAGCACAAGCCACAATCGTGGATTCGAGCCCTGTCTGAACGGGTCTGGTGCCCAGAAGACATCGCCCTTCTGGAAGGCGCTCCTACTCACGGTCTTCCCGTGGATCAACCGCGTGGGCCTGCCACTCGTCGTAGTCGAACGACTCCTCCTCGTAGCTGGCAGCGACAGCATCGGCGTGATCAGCCGCATGGTCGAGACTCCGGGCGTGATCGCTGATCCGCCAGTACTTGCCTCGGTGGTCAACCCGTCCAGACTCCCGGAGTCGGACGAGGGTTGGACCGACCGAGCCACGGGTGACATCTGTCTCGTCAGCGATCTCGCTCTGTGTGAATGCCTGGTCAGGGTGCTGTTCGAGAAACGAGAGAATTTCGTGCGCGTTCGTCCCTGGTGTCGGCTCATCGCCCTCGGTATCGATGTTCTCGAAGTGATCCGCACTGATAGGCATGTGTATCACAATGTATTGGATGTACTAAGCCGTTGTCCTCACTGTAGAGCATCGAGACCAAGATCGTGGGTTCGTTCAGCCGCTAAACGGGCGGGACTCTGGAAAGAGGATACAATACGCCGCCTTCGTGCGGGTAGAACAACCATGGGCGCTGCAGGATTGTGAACCACGGTCGCGGCGAAGCCGCTCCCTGATTCAAATCCTTTGTCCCAGTTTCGCCACTCGCCGTTCGGCTCGTGGCAGAAACATGGGCGCTGCAGGATTTGAACCCGCGACAGCTTGGTCCGAAGCCAAGTACTCTGTCCAGACTGAGCTAAGCGCCCTCGGTGCGGGCTATTCGGTGTGCAGTGTTAAACGCCTCGGTTCTCACCAACTATGCTGGTACCTGTCGTGGCGGTGGCCAACCCGGCCAGTGAATCGTATCGGGTACTTTATCACACGCACCTGGCAGTATCCACGCATGGGGACGGTCGAGCGTGGTCGCGGGCTGGTCGAGCTAACCCGTCCAGTGAACTCGATTGCGGCTGGCGTGCTGACGTTCATCGGCTCGTTCGTCGCCGCAGACCAGGGGTTTCCGGTCGGTGCGGTGGTCGCCGCAGTCGGGGCGACGATCCTCGCGACGGGGGCTGGGAACGCCATCAACGATTACTTCGACCGCGAGATCGACCGCATCAACAATCCTGAACGGCCGATCCCACGCGGCGCCGTCTCACCGCGAGCGTGCCTGTGGTTTAGCATCGGCCTGTTTCTGACGGCGGTCGTACTCGCACTCGCGTTGCTCCCACCGTTGGCGATCGCGATCGCCGTGGTCAATCTCCTCGCGTTGATCACCTACACGGAGTTGTTCAAAGGATTACCCGGCGTCGGGAACGCACTGGTCGCGTATCTGGGCGGGAGCACGTTCCTGTTCGGTGGAGCTGCAGTGGACAACGTCGAGCCGACGATCGTGCTGTTCGTGCTCGCTGCGCTGTCGACGCTCGCCCGGGAGATCATCAAGGACGTCGAGGACGTGGAGGGCGACCGGGAGGAAGGGCTGAACACACTCCCGATCGCGATCGGCGAACGGCGAGCCCTCCAGTTGGCCGCGGGCATGGTAGCCGTCGCGGCGGTCGCGAGTCCAGTGCCGTATCTAACCGGGACGTTCGGGCTGTCGTACCTCGTGGTAGTTCTCCCGGCCGACGCGGTCATGCTGTACGCCGGCTACGAGGGGTTTTCCGATCCGACGGCTGGCCAGTCGCACCTCAAGTACGGGATGTTCCTCGCAGCACTGGCGTTCATCGTGGGCCGGGCCGCAGCGCTGGCGTGAGCAGGGAGTCCGGAATCGCCCGGCAGGCGGCCGAAACGGGGGCGGTCACGGGCAGGGTCGACACGAAAGCATATATGTGTGGCTGAGGCACATGAGTGTAGAGATAATTCGACCGCGAGAGGGGACGGTATCCGCGGGGTCGGATTCCTTCAGTGAGGACTTTCCATGTACGAATTGGGTTCGGATTTCGGAGACGCGACGGTAGACCCCGGCACTAACCTCCTCGTCGCTGGCCCGCCGCTGACTGGCAAGCGCGAGCTGGCGATGCGAGCACTCGAACGGGGATCGAAAGCGGGAGAGGGGTCACTCATCGTCACGACCAGAGACAACTCGAAACGGATTCAGGAGGACTTTCGGTCGATTCTGAGCGATCCAGAGGCGGCGAACCTCGGAATCGTCGACTGCGTGACGAAACACCAGGGGCAGTCCGTCCGGGACTCCGAGGTCGTGAAATACGCGTCGTCACCGGTGGACATGACGGGAATCGGGATCAAGTTCTCCGAGTTCGTCGAGGAGTTCTACCGCGACCGCAACGTCACGAAGAATCGCGTGATGCTGGATTCGCTCTCGACGCTGTTGCTGTACTCGAACCTCCAGACCGTCTTCCGGTTCATGCACGTGTTCACGAGCCGCATCGAGAACGCTGACGCCATCGGCATTCACGTCATCGAGTCCACGGCACACGACGAAGAGACGATGAACACGCTCAAGCAGTTGTACGACGGCGTCGTGCGGACCGACGAGGATCGGAACGTCTCACTGCAACTGCCCGGCGTCGACACGAGCGCCGTCGGCCCCTGAGTCCGGCAGTAGTCTTTTCTCCCGGGGACGACTCCGAGTAGCCATGCCCGTCGACAACGACGCCGAGCTCAGCGCGATACTCGATCTGGACCCGATCGCCGTCGTCGGGTGTTCGTCAACGCCGGGAAAGGACGCACACGAGATCCCTCGCTACATGCAGGACCACGGCTACGAGATCGTGCCGGTGAATCCTTTCGCCGACGAGATTCTTGGACGGACCGCGTACGACTCGCTGGCCGCAGTGGACGAGGAGATCGAGCTGGTCGACGTCTTTCGGCCGAGCGAGGAAGTCGCCGGCATCGTCGACGAGTCGCTGCAACGGGACGACGTCGAGGCCATCTGGACCCAGCTCGGGATCAGCGACGACGAGGCGGCCGCGCGGGCCGAGGCTGCCGGTCGTCGCGTCGTCCAGGACAAGTGTCTCAAGGTGGAGCACCGACGGCTGAAGGGCTGAAAGGAGCCGAACGGCCGCTCCGTTCGCGCTCGAGAGGTTAGTCCTCGGGTTCGGCCGCAGTGCCACCGGCGGCGTCGCTCGCTTCGGTCGCCGACTCGTCCGCGTCGGCCTCTTCGATCGCGGCGTCCGCGAGGACCTGGTCGACGTCGATCCCTTCCTCGGCTGCGAGTGCTTCGAGCAGGGCGCGCTGTTCGTCGAGTTCGTGGTCCATGCGGTCGACCGACTCGCTAGTCTTGTCGACCTTCGCTCGGAGGTCCTCGACCTGTTCGCGTAGTTCGTTCAGTTTCGCGTACGTTTTCTCCGCCGAGTCGACTATCTTCTGAATCTTCTTTTTCGTGTCGCCGAGTCCGACCATACCGGTCATTCTGCGTGGAGGATTGTGGCCGTTTCGGCTGCTGGTCGGCGAGAACGCCGCGATTAAGTCCGGTGGGGCCACAGACCGAGGTATGGACGATCTTCGGGTCGCGCCGCTCGTCGGCGTCGTCGCTTCAGTCGGGTTCCTGATCGCGTTGGGTGCGCCGTACGTGCTAACCGATTCGACCACGGGCGTGAGCGCGTATTACGCGTCCGGGGCGATCAATCCGCTCCTGGCGGGACTGTTCGCACTCATCACGATCATCGTCTTCGCCGCAGGCCGCGAGGGACGGACCGATCCCGAACTCGCTGCCGGCGTCGCACTGGCGCTCGGGACGTTCATCGCGATCATCGCTCTCGCCTGGGCACTGACGGTGCGCGTCGATACAGTCGCGATCACGTCGAACCATCGCTGGGTGGTCACGGCCGTTGCGGCAGCCGTACCGGCCAGTGCGGCCTGGTTCAGTCGCGCTCTCGGGGTCCTGTAAGTGAGGGACGGGGCGCTCCCGGTTCCGAAAGGCCCTTAAGTGGCTCCGAAGTATGATCGGATGGACTAGGTCGGGCAGTTAGGCCCTGCTCACAACCCGCGTTATGGTCTTTAGCGGGGACCGAAGCTCGGGGGCGTCCGGTCAGACGGGCGTGGGCCCCGCAAGCCAACTTCGAAGCCTCGTCCTGCGGGGGCGGCGGTCCCCGATGGTTCGCCTGCAGGGGCGGCCCATCGCGGTTAGCCGGGGACAACCCGCCAGGCGCGGAAGCGAGCAACGGATCCCTGGACACCCGTCGCTCGTAGGGTCGCGGGGTGGAGGAGGTGCGCGGGCTTACCCACGTCCGAACGCCGGGCAAACCCGGGGTCCGCATTCATCTGAAATTTTACTGCAATAGGGGTATCCTCGCTCGGTAACACTCGCTGCGATACCCTATTTGCAAAAATGTAGTACAAAAGCGTCCCGGACGCTCGGCCTGCGGCCTCACGTCCGGTGGACCGCGCTCCCTGCGGTCGCGCGGACGCCGGTGCACAGTACAGGCTGGTGATTGCGAACGCTGGTCGCCAATATCCACCTCATCTGGCAAGAAAGGCGTGCGAGAGACAGAGCGTGTAGTCCGCAGAGTACGCGCGATCTCTTTTGAGAGCGTTAGAACGTGTCGGGAGGGATCTGTTCCCTATTGTTGCGGAGTAATCGAACCACCGGTTCGATTTCTTCCCAGTTTGACCCCTTTACGATCGTTCCGTGGTCCCTGTTCCACCCAATGTAGTCCATGTCGTCGAGTCTTGGAAGATGGGTGTGGATGAGCTGAACCTCTAGTTTCTCGTCCTCTCGAGGATCGTTCTTCGCGACGACTGCTGATAGTTTCACGGGATTGTGATCCAGTAATAACACAAGTATATGCCGCCGCGCTTGGTCCCGGAGTGCATCTGCAACTTGATCAAACCCCATTCTAGCTCTCACATGCGTACAGAGGTTCCCCACCCGGTTCCCTTCGGTGCATGGTAGACAATGTCGCTAATCAATCGCACCCGTGGCGGTGATCTGCACGCCCCTTTCGAGGCGGGCTGTTGAGACGATCAGGATTCCTGGGTTGGCTCGAACTCCTCCGTGAGTTCCTCTTCCATCATGATGAGCGTGTTTTCAGTGAGTGTCTCGATCGCACGGCGTAGTCGCTCTGTCACGGCCTGATCCGAGATGTCAAGATCATCGGCCAGATCCTGCGTTGACATCCGTCGCGGGATCGAGTAGTAGCCACCGTGGACAGCGCGTATGAGCGTTTCACGCTGGGCTTTTGTCACCCCGTACCACATACCAGTCCCCGGCCGAACGGGATTGTACACGCGTCCGACTTCGAGGGGGACGTGGGCGTTCGAGCAGTATTCTTGAAATCCACTGAGCGTCTCGTGGGTTGGAAACCGAATCTCGAATTCCCACGTGTCGGTCGTTCCGGTGGCGCTCAGAAGCTGTCCTTCGAGTTCGATGATGCCCTGAAAGAAGACGTCGCGGGCCACGTTCCAGTCCAGTGAATACAGTCGCTCGCCGTCGTGTCGCGTCATCTCGATAATGCGGTCGACCGACGGATGATTCTCGACGTTTTCCTCGAACGATTCGCGGACCTCGTCGCTCACCGAGAAAAACGGGACGGCTTTCTCACCCAGCGGGACCATGTTTTCGAGCTCGATCGTCCCACCGACTTCCAATTCGAGGATCCGACCGAGCTCGAACGAGCTGGCTGGGATCCGAAGATGCGCGATGACGGCCATTCCTTGCTAGAAAGTCGGGTCCGAGACGGGTAAATATGGCTGGCCTGGTGTACCATCCCCGACTAGGCAGCATGGTGTACCATGCAGAACGGCAGACATATGGTCGTGGCACCCCTCTAAATTACTGGACCGAATGCCCTGCGCGAAGTGTGACCCTGGTGGTGTTGATGTGGTCGTGGCTTAGCCCCCATATCTTCGGGTTGAGGATCGTGGCCCATTCACCATGACACGCGATCAATTTCATGACGTTTCGATCTCCAGTGCTGCCGAGTTCGAAGCTGTACTCGCCGAGGCAGTCGAGAAGGCCATCAAGGCTGACGTGGACGTCCGCGGTGCCTGGGAGTTTCGAACGCGAGGATCGACACACGACTGGGAAGTAGAGATCGTCGAACTGGCGAAGGATTTCGACGACGAAGACGAATAGCGATAACTGCGAGCCGGGGGTGATATCAACGGGGCCAGGGACTCTCGCGGACGCCGCCGCGAGTTTTCGGACAACCGTTATTCAGTTGGCGATCCTATTCTGAGCATGGATGAGTATACGGCCGTCTTCGATATCGATTCGAAAACGGACGCGTACGCCGTCAAGCGCCTGATGAACCGTCTGTACGATTCGCTCCGAGAGGAATCCCGGACGCGACGCGAGGGGTCGAACGATTCGACGGAGATGTTGGCGCAGTTCGAGACGATCCGCGATGCTGCGCGAAGGCCAACGTCCGGTAGATTGACGTTGATATACGAGTCTCAGGACGAAGAATTTGAAGGGTGAACGGACGCTATAGTATTGGTTCTCTGCAGGATACGCGCTCTGTATTCAGCAACCAGCTCACACCAGTATTCACCTCTGATAGAATTCATAGCGGTCAGTGGGCACACGCATTGAGCAGATTTTTCGGCCGTCCGTTTGCCGAGCGCCGAGCGGGAGGCAGTACACCCGTGCGGTTGAATCCGGCTTAGAACCGTTAAACGCCGGCAGGAGAAGTTCTGACGCGCTCTCAATGTCGTGGGAACAGGGTTTGCTCAGGGTGACGCCCAGGTCGGGCAGTGACCGAGGACGTGAAAGAGATCAGTCGTCGGCCGCCGGCTCTGCGAGCGCGTCCACGTTCGAGAGTTCGAGGCCGCCGCCGATGGTCCGGTTGGGATACGGCATGTTGATGTCTTCGGCGTCGAAGCGCTCCTTGACCGCCTGGACGTACTCGCCGCGGGTCTTGACGAAGTCACCGCGCGACGGGTTGTCGATCCAGATACGGGACTGCAGGCCGACCGAGGAGTCGCCGAGTTCGACCAGGCGCACGGACGGCGCGGGGTCCTCCATGATCTCGTCGTGGGCCTCGGCTTCCTCGACGATGATCTCGGTGGCTCTGTCGATGTCGTCGTCGTAGCCGATGCCGAAGACGAACTTGAGACGGAGTTGCTCCTTGGCGACGGGGTTCTTGATGACGCCATCGGTGAGCACGGAGTTCGGCACGGTCAGGAGTTCGTTGTCGAACGTGCGCACGCGGGTGACCCGGAGGCTGATGTCCTCGACGACGCCGGACTGGTCGTCCCACTCGATCCAGTCGCCGATGCGGAACGGCCTGTCCGTGAAGATGAACACGCCGGCGACGAAGTTGGCGATGACGTCCTGCATGGCGAAGCCGATGGCCAGCGTGGCCGCCGCCGCGACGGTCGCGAGCGACTGCAAGAAGTCGCCGTACCCGGCGAGTGCGAAAGCGACAGACACTGCGACAAAGACGATGAGGATGCGCGTGATCTTGACGAGCGGTTTCCGCGCGTGGGCGTCGAGTCCGCGGCCGTTCAGGACGCGACTGATCAGCGGACTGACGGTGAGCCGGCCGACGAAGTACAGGGCGAAAAAGGAGACGACGAACGTGATCGCCGACCCGATGGCGCCGGCGAACTCGCCGGGGACTCCAGCTCGGGTGAGGAGTTCGGCGACTACTGTCGACCCGGTCTGGAGCGGGACCATTACCGCTCTAGCACCGCCGTGTGCCCCCGGGTCCTGACGAGGTCCGCGTTGACGGCCTCGGCGAGGTCTTCGGCCAGTTCCTCGGTCGTGGTCCCGCCCCGGGACGCGCGGAGGAACTTCACCTTCACGAGGTTCCGTTCGGCGAGCTGGTCGGAGAGTTCGTCGACGACTGCGTCGATACCGTTCTTGCCCACCCAGACGGTCACGTCGAGTTCGTGAATCCGCTGGCGGCGGTTCTGATCGGTCATCTTGTAGAGACGTGATGTGGCGGGGCCGTTAAAGGCTGTCCCAACTGGTTTGGGAGGCACGGCAGCAAGTCGCGAGGTGCGGCCAGTCAGTACGGATACCGAGTGTGTGCCCCACAGTCACAGGTGATCACGACGTGGCCGTCCTGCGTGCGGACCCGAGCGTTCGTTCCCGGGACGAGGTACGCGTCACAGCGGTCACAGGTGAAGCGCTTGAACTCGCGGGGGAGCGAGAGTCGGTTGCGCTCTGCGACCCGGCGGGCGCGGCGCACGTACTCGCGGGAGCGGTCGAGTTTGTCGTCGATGGTGGCCTCGCGTGCACGCTCCTGGAGGCGCTCGATCCGCTCGGCCGCGATGGTCTCCTCGCTGGGCATGGCAGGGTGTATCTGGCTCCGAGGCGCAGGCCAGTATAGGTTGCGCTCGGGCGTTCCGGTAGGATTTTCCCCCGAGGGGGTCTCGCCCCGCCTGTGCGCGCGCTCAACTACCTCGAACTCGAATCGCAACTCGACCGGAGCGGCATCGGCACGTCGGTCGACCAGCAACGTGCCGCACTCGCCGAAACCGACATCGAGGTGCTCACCTCGCCCTGGGCCGGCGGGAGCCCCGGCGACGGCCTCAGTGCCGCGCTCGCCGGCGACTGCCCGGTGGCCGACTTCGACGTCGCCCACTGCAACATGATCGGTCCCGGCACGGTCGCAGTTGCCCAGTACGCGCGCCGCAACGACGTCCCGCTGGTGCTCCACTCCCACGTCACCAAGGAGGACTTCGCGGAGAGTTTCCGGGGATCGAACTATCTGGCCGGCCCGCTCGGGCACTATCTCCGGTGGTTCTACTCCCAGGCAGACCTCGTCCTCTGCCCCAGCGAGTACACGAAACGCACGATCGAATCCTACCCCGTGGACGCGCCGATTCGCCCCATCAGCAACGGCGTCGACCTCGAATCACTGGAGGGCTACGAGGACCTCCGCGAGGAGTACCGCGAGCGGTTCGACCTGGAGGGAATGGTCGTGTTCGCCGTCGGGAACGTCTTCGAGCGCAAGGGGCTGACGACGTTCTGCCGGCTCGCCCAGGAGACCGACTACGAGTTCGCCTGGTTCGGTCCGTACGACTCGGGGCCACACGCCTCGAAGACCGTTCGCAAGTGGACGCAGAACCCGCCCGAGAACGTGACGTTCACCGGCTGGGTCGACGACATTCGGGGCGCGTTCGGCGCGGGCGACGTGTACTTGTTCCCGACGAAAGCCGAAAACCAGGGCATCGCCGTCCTGGAAGCGATGGCCTGCGAGAAGGCGGTCGTCCTGCGTGACATTCCGGTGTTCGAGGAGTTCTACACGCACGGCGAGGACTGCCTGAAGTGCGAGACGAGAGACGAGTTCCGGGACGCCCTCGAAGAACTGGCCGCGAACCCCGACCTGCGGGAGCGACTCGGGAAAAACGCACGGGCGACCGCTGAGGAACACGGGCTCGAGCGGGTCGGCAACCGACTGGCGAACATCTATCGGGAACTCAGTGATGACAACGCAACGCATTAAGCCCCGGTCCGAAAACAGGGGGACAACGATGCCCACCGTTGCCGTCTTCACCGACACGTATCTGCCGACGGTCAACGGCGTCACGTACACCGTCAAGACCTGGCGCGGTCGGTGGGAGGACCGCGGTGGCTCGATGCCGGTCGTCTATCCCGGCGCCGACGACTACGACCCGGCTCCCAACGAGTTTCCCGTCCGCTCCGTCTCCTTTCCGTTCTACGACGGGTACCACGCCGC
Organism: Halorientalis brevis; assembly: GCF_042678165.1. Lineage (GTDB taxonomy): Archaea > Halobacteriota > Halobacteria > Halobacteriales > Haloarculaceae > Halorientalis > Halorientalis brevis. Next base: position 618,024 of record NZ_JBHUDJ010000014.1, read on the forward strand.
GCTGCCGTCGATTCCCGAGGAGATCAACGGTGCAGACCCGGACCTCGTCCACACGCACACGCCGTTCGTCATGGGACTGGCTGGCCTCCACTACGCCCGCACGCACAACGTCCCGCTGGTCGCGTCGTATCACACGCCGACCGCCGAGTACGCCGACTACATCGCCGAGGGATGGCTCCGGCCGCCGGTCGAGAAGGCAGCGAAGGCGTACGAACGGTGGTACATGAACCGCGCGGAGATGGTCGTCGTCCCGAGCGAACCCGCTCGCCACCACCTCCGCGAGATGGGGGTCCGGACGCCGATCGAAGTCGTCCCGAACGGCGTCGACACAGACACGTTCGCTCCGGTCGACACCGAGCAGTTCCGGCGGGAGAACGACCTGAACACGGGCAAGCCACTCGTCGGCTACACCGGCCGCCACGGCTACGAGAAGCAACTCGATCTCATCGTCGAGGCGACCGACGGGATGGACGTCACGGTCGTCTTCGGCGGGGACGGCCCGGCGCGGGACCACCTGGAGGAGTTGGCGGCCGACTCGGACGCCGACGTTCGGTTCCTCGGCTTCCTCGACCGCGAGGACATGCCCGCGTTCTACTCGTCGCTCGACGCCTTCGCGTTCCCGAGCCCAGTCGAAACCCAGGGACTGGTCGCGCTGGAGGCCAACGCCTGCGGCACGCCGATCGCCGCCGTCGACGCCGGAGCGCTCTCGGACACGGTCGACACCGGCGTCACGGGCTACCGGGCACCGCCCGGAGACGCCGACGCCTTCGCCGACGTCATCGAACGCACGATCGCCGAACGCGAGACCCTCCGGGAGAACTGCCTGGACCGCCGCGAGCAGATCAGCGTCGAACACGCCGTCGACGTTCTCGACGACGTGTACGACATGCTGTTGTGAGTGACAGCTACCTAACAGTTGTTTGTAGCTGATTCGACACCATAGATAGCCAATGGCAACGCCCTCCATGCGTCAAATCGGGTTCAGCGTCGCACTCGCGTTCGTCCTCCTGGTCGCGGGACTGCCCCACGCCGCGAACACGAGTCGCGACAGATACGACTCCGAACGCTGCACGGAAATTCAGTACTGAAGCCACACTGACCGGCCGACTTCGCCAGCCGTACGTAGCCGAGTTTAGCGTGCGCCAGGCCAGGAAAACGGGTGACTACAGGGGATAACGGTACTCGCGTAACGAAGGCGAACGCCTCCGGAGAACAGTTAGTTTTCGAGCGCTTCGGCGATCCGTTCGAGGGTCCGTCGGACGTCGTGGACCTCGTCGCGGAGTTTGCGCACTTCGCGGACCATCTCTTCGCTGCTACCGCTGGACTCCTCGCGGCCGCGGCCTTCGCCACCGGGACCGCCCGGACTCATGCCGCCGGGGCCGCCCGGACCCATGCCGCCGGGGCCGCCACCGCCACCCATCATGCCGCCCATCATCTGTGCGAAGGGGTTGCCGCCGCCCATGCCGCCGGGGCCACCGCCACCGCCCATCATCTCTTCGAGGCGCTCCTCGCGGGAGCGCTCGGCGTCGTCGCCCTCGCCTTCTTCGGCGCGCTGCTGACGGATTTCCTCGACGCGCTCGCGGAAGGACTTCCCCTCGGATTCCGATTCCTCGCTGCCGCTGTCTGCTTCGGCCTCGGTGTCGGCGTCTGGAGAGTCGTCGTCTGCCATGGGAACGGGTTGGCGATGCCATCTGAAAAGGGTTGTCGTGTCTGCTGGTCACGTCGCCATCCGACGGACGAGCACAGAGAGCCCGACCGCACAGCCGAGGACGACGGCGAGGTTGAACGCGGCCTGGAAGACGGGGACGAAATCGGGAGCGACCCAGATGCCGATCGCGTTCGACGCCGAGAGGTAGAACCGAACCGTCGCGGTCAACGCGAGGAGGAGCAACGTGGCGAACGCGCCCCAGTAGAGGTAGCGAGTCGCGTCTTCGCCCACGAGACCACCGTCGCCGGGGTCGGGGAACTGAGACTGGTCGTCGTCGGTCGAATCTGGATCGGAGTTTGCCATGGGTTCGGAGTCAGCGTCGGTCATCGATCATCACCTCGTCGGGCGAGGAGGAACAGTCCGCCCAGGAGGCCGACGAGCGCCAGACCGGGACCGAATCCAGGTCCGCTGCCGGAGCTTTCGGGTGTCGGCGTCTCGCCGTACTCGTCAGGGGAGCTATCGGGTCCGCCGGTGTTGCGCTGGAAGTCCCCGACTGCCAGCCCGACTTCCCGCCGGGTCTGATTGACGGCGATCGTCTCGGAGGGATCGAGATTGGCCGCCGACCGCGCCGTCGCGACGATGACGTCGCCCTTCCAGAGGACGGCGTCGAGGTAGTAGTTGTAGTTCGCGGGGACAGTCAGCGTGGCGTGGGGGGTGGCCGTCGAGCCCGCCGGGATCTGACCGGCACGGACGACTTTCTCCGCGGCGAGGATGTTCGAGTCGGCTTGCCGGGCTTTCAGGACGAGTCGCATGTCACCGGACGGCGAATCACCGCCGTTGGTGAGATACGTCGAGACGTTCAGCGTCGTCTCACTGTCGGTCGTCGAGTCGATGGCGTACTCGATGACCGGCAGGGCGTTCGAGCCGCCGGCGAACTCGTGGAACGCGACGTTCGTTTCGGCGTAGCGCGGGACCAGATTGCCGACGCCCTCGACGGACGTCGACCCCGAGGAGCGCCGCTCACCGTCCCGGTAGACGACGGTGTCGATTCGATAGCCACCGGTGCGGTCGACGGTGAGATTCGCGGTGACGGGGACTTCGCGGTCGTCCGCGAGCCGACCGACGTCGACGGTTCGAGTCGTCTCGACCAGTCCCGACTGACGGCCCACGGCTCTGAAAAACACCGTCACGTTCTCGGACGGACCGCCGCTATGCTGGACGCGCGCTTCGACCGACAGCGGCACCGTCTCACCGCTGACCGCGCCGTGGGAAACCGCCATGTCCTGGAGCTGGAGGGCGTCGCGGTCGTCGGTCTCCGGCTCGGCGATGACGCCGGGAACGACGCTCGCGACCAGCAGGGCGATCAGAACGACGGCGACGAACCCGCCGACGAGCGGCCATTCTCGTTGCACGACCTGACCGACGAAATCGTCGTATATGTGTCTTGTGTGAGAATTGCCACGTTCGGCCGGCTAGCCGAACGCGCCGAGGCTGGACTGGAGGTCGCGATCAGTGCTCCCCTCGGTGCATTCGTAGCCCACGAGGTCGCGCATGTCCACGGCGTAGGTGCTGCCGCCATTGTCGAGCACGAGCACGCGACCCTGCGTGCCTCGGACCGTGCCGGTCAACAGCGTCTCCTCGACCGGGCGGTCCGAGAGGCGCAGTCCGTACTCGAAGTCGAACCGGTCGATGACGTCGAAGTCGGCCAGCAGGCCCTGCCAGGCCTCTGCGTCGACCTGGCGGTGGAGCCCGTCGATCTTCGTCGGCACCCGGACCCGGTCGACGAGGTCCATGGCGATCTCGGCCTCGAGTTGTCGGGCGACCCGGCCGTCTTTGACGGTGTGAACGTGGGCCGCTCTGTCGGCCCCCTGCTCGCGCAGGCGGGTTTCGAGTCGCCAGGAGCGCGTGACGCCCACCTTGAACGTCGCCGGAGCGAAGGCCGCCAGGTAGACGGCGTGTTCCTCCCGACAGGACGGCAGCGGGAGATCACAGGTGCCGACGCACCGGGCACAGGCCCACCGGCTGGTGTGTTCGTCGCAGTAGGGCGCCCCGTCGTTGGCACAGGCCTCGTGGCGGCCGTCCTGGATCGAGCCGGCACAGTGACGCTCGTCCAGGGTGGAGGCGAGTTCAGTTCCCGGCGTGAGGACCTGGCGGTCGAGGCCCTCGTCAGTCGAGAGCAAGAGCGCGGGATCGCCCTCGTCGTCGCCAGCACCGGTGTCGTACCCGACGATTTGCACGCCGAGGGCTACGAGACCGGCCCTAAAAATCACTTCCGTCCAGCGACGGCTGCTCTCAGTGTTCGTCCAGCAGTTCGCGGACGGCCTGGCGCACCGCGTCGTCGCTGGACTGGGCGGGTTCCCAGCCGAGCGCGGCCAACTTCTCGATCGAGAGGCGCATCCGGGGCACGTCGCCCACCCACCCGCGGTCGCCGCCGGTGAACTCGTACGCCGGATCGAGGCCCATCTCGTCGGCGACGATGTCGGCGATGGTGGTGACCGACGTGGTCGTCCGCGTTCCGAGGTTGTACACGTTGAAGTCCTTCTCGGCGTGTTCCACGACGTGACACATCGCGTCGATGCACTCGTCGATGTGGAGGTAGGACTTTTCCTGGCGGCCGTCGCCGAGGATTTCCAGGCTCTCGGGATCGTCCCGGAGCTTGTGGATGAAGTCCGGGATGACCGCGCCCTTCTGGAGGCGGGGGCCGACGATGTTGGCGAAGCGGTACACCCACGCGGTCATGTCGTGGCTCTTCGCGTAGACGGAGATGAGGCTCTCTTCGCCGAGTTTGCTCGCGCCGTAGATACTGATCGGCTCGAGCGGCGCGAAGTCCTCAGGCGTCGGGCGCGGCGCTTCCCCGTAGACAGTCGACGAGGAAGTGAAGGCGATGTTGTCGACGCCGACCTCGTCCATCCGTTCGAGGACGTTCTCGGTCAGGCGGTTGTTGAGCCGGTACTGCGCGACGTCGTCGCGGGCGGCGTTCTTGTCGGCGGCGAAGTGAAACACCATGTCGAGATCCGCGGTGATGGCTTCGGCGGCGACGGACTCGTCGGTGAGATCGCCCTCGACGAGTTCGACGTCGTCCGGCAACCACGCCGGATCACCGTTCGACAGGTCGTCGACCACACGCACCTCGTTGTCCGCGACGAGTCGGTCACAGAGGTGCGACCCCACGAACCCTGCGCCCCCCGTCACCAGCAGCCGCTTTCCAGAGAGATCCATGCCTGTGCTCGGACGGCACTTGCCAAGTGCTTTTGGAAGTCGGCCGACATCACCGACCGATCCCTGACTGACGATCCGTCTGCGCTCGAACGGAAGTCGCGTGCGCATCGAAGCCGCAAGTAAACGGTGATGAACAGTAGACCAGCGGGAAAGTAGTGTTTTCTTACCGCCACGAGCACGGCCGGTAACTACCACAGCGGCGATGAGCGGGAGGGTCGCGGTAAGTGGCCCTTACCGGCCGACGCTGTGGGGACGACGACGCTAAGCGATGAATCCGTTGACCTGGCTGACAGACTGGTTCGAACGCCGATACACGAAGCAGGCACTCGCGAGACTGTCGGCCGTCCTCGTGGTCGCGTTGCTCACGACGCAGCTGCTGTTCGTCTGGTATTTCGGCTCGGTAGGATTGTCGATGGGGAAGACGGCGTACAGCAACGACGACCGGACTGTCGTCGTCGACGCGTCCGAACTGCGCGAGATCGAACGTGAGTACAACACGACCCACGAGGAGGGCTGGTGTCTCTACGGGTCGAAAAACCGGACGCACATCCGCGTGACGGAGGTGGTCAGGGCACAGACGATATTCCAGCGCGAGGACCGGATCGCGTTCACCTGTATCCCCGAGACAGCGTCCCAGGTGGCTGCCGGGCAGAACCCCCGACTGATCGGGAACGTTCACAGCCACGTCGGGTACAACGAGAGTCACCTGAGCCGCCTCGACGTGATGCTGCTGGGCCGGGTCAGTCCCGTCGTCACGGTGATGGGCGTCTACACCGAACGGGACGGCGTGGAGTTTTTCACGACCGAGAGTCTGAACGAGCCCCTGGACAAAGAGACAGTCTGACTCGCCGTATCGAAACCCCCTAACCACAGACGACCGTTCGGGCGGGTATGCAGACCGAACCCGAAGTCGCGGTGCTCCGACTCGGCCACCGCCCGGGCCGCGACGAGCGCATCACCACGCACGTCGGCTTGACCGCGCGGGCGCTGGGGGCCGACCGCGTGATTCTGGCCGGCCAGGCCAGCAGTCGCGCGGACACCGTACTCGACATCACCGACCGCTTCGGCGGCCCCTTCGAGACCGAGACCGTCGAGTCCTGGCGACCGATCGTCCGCGACTGGGACGGCCGCGTCGTTCACCTCACGATGTACGGGCTCGAAGTCCAGGAGGTCGAAGCCGAGATCCGCGACGCGCATCAGGCCGACCGGCAGCCCCTCCTGGTGGTCGTCGGCGCCGAAAAGGTTCCCTTCGAGGTGTACGAGTGGGCCGACTGGAACGTCGCCGTCACCAACCAGCCCCACTCGGAGATCGCCTCGCTGGCCGTCTTTCTCGACAGGCTGTTCGAGGGGCGCGAACTCGACCGCGAGTGGGAGGACGCCGAAAAGGTCGTGATCCCGCAGGAAGTCGGCAAGCGCGTCGAAGCGCCGGCAGACGAGTAATCACGACGGGACGAACAGCCGGAAGGGACGGACGAGACGGCCCCCGATTCGAATGGCGTTATCCCGAACGAACGCCCAGGGACCGATCTTCGAGTCGTCGAGGTGCCACTCGCCATCGTCCTCGTAGGCGGTGCCCGCCCGCTCGTGGAACGCCAGCGCGTCGCGAACCCGGGATTCCGTCATGTCGCAGGCCGCGGCGAGTTCCGGCACCGTCTTCGGTCCGTCCTGCAGTTCGTCTGCGACGAGGTTCCCGACCTGCATCAGGAGCATCGCGTCAGTCGCTTTGATGTCCTCGTCGGAACTGCCGGGATGGTGCCCGGTGCGGAGGTTGTACACGGTGTCGAGCAGGAGCCAACCGCCGGTCGCGACGGCGGCGCCACCGAGAACGGGATCGTCGCCGGTCCGGAGCAGCACCGCGCCGATGCCGATGGGGAACAGACTGAAGACGAACAGCAGGTACCGTTCGTCGAGATCGGGAACGGCGCTAGCGACATCGAACGATTCCGTGAAGAGGGCGATCGCCGCCAGGACGCCGACGGTCTCCCAGGCCATCTCGAAGACGACCCGAAAGAGAACGAGGAGTCCGACGGCGTACAGGCCGCTGCGCAACGAGAGGCGGTCACGGACGGCAATCCGGAGGGGTCGAGTCATGGTTCGACTGTCGGGTAGAGGGTACCTGCGTGTTGCTGAGGGATTCCAGAGTGGAAAACACTCCGGTGCCTTTAAACGATTCACGCTCGGATAAACAGCCAATGGCTTTTGAGGAACTCCTGGAGGACCCGGTTATACAGAAGTACCTCCACGAACTGGTGGGACCGAAGGGGATGCCGGTCGCTGCGGCACCGCCGGACGGCGAGGTAACGGACGAGGAGCTCGCGGAGGAACTCGGCCTCGAACTCAACGACGTTCGCCGGGCGCTGTTCATTCTCTACGAGAACGACCTGGCGACTTACCGTCGTCTCCGCGACGAGGACTCCGGGTGGCTCACCTACCTCTGGACGTTCGAGTACGACAAGATCCCGGAGAAACTCGAAGAGGAGATGTACCGCCTCCTGGACGCGCTGGAACAGCGCCGCGAGTACGAGCGCGACAACGAGTTCTACCTCTGTGAGGTCTGTGGCATCCGCTTCGAGTTCGGCGAGGCGATGGACTTCGGGTTCGAGTGTCCCGAATGTGGCTCGCCCGTCGACGCGATGGAAAACACGCGGCTCGTCGACGCGATGGAGGAACGCGTCGCGGCACTCCGTGACGAGCTAAACGTCGAAACAGAGACTGAAGCCTGATGGTCGTCCTCGCAACGAAGCTGTACGTCGGTGGCGACGCCCGCGACCGGGCGCTCGATAGCCTGCGGTCGATGATCGACAACGAGGTCGGCGATCTGGACGTGACGGTCGACGTCGGAATCCGCGACGACGACTTCCCGTCGGTGACCGTCGACGGCGACGACGCGGTCGTCGCCCGGAACCTGCTCCGCGAGGAGTGGGGCGAGATCACCGCCCACTTCGAGTCCGGCGAAACCTACGTCGGCACGCTCGAAGGCTGGGACGAGGACGGATTCGTTCTCGACGCCGGCCAGGAAGTGCGGATTCCGGCCAGCGAACTCGGTCTCGGACAGGGAACGCCCGAGCAGATTCGCAAGCGCTACGGGCTGGTCCAGCACATGCCGCTCCGCTTCGTCTGGGACGAGCCGCCGCGTCTGGCCGACGAAGAACGTGATCGCCTGTACGACTGGACGCGTGGCGCTGGTCGGGTCAACGTCAACAGCGCGACGCGCTCGGAGATCCGCGCGACGGTCAACCGTGCGGGCCACGCCCAGGACATCGTGACCGTCGAGCGACTCGGACTGCTGGAGGGGAGCATCGTCTGTCGCGAGGAGACCGATCCGCCGGGGCTGCTGGCCAGCATCGGCGGGTACCTGCCGGCGGAGCTGCTCGCCGTGGTACCGTGACGCGACGGCGACTCCTCGTCGGCGTCGGCCTGCTCGCGGTCGTCGCGGCCCTCGCCGGGTGTTCGACGATTCTCGGCCCGGGCGAGCCCGATCCGGCGAAGATCGAGCAGAACGTCAGTTACGACTGGAACACGACCGCCAACGCGACGTTCAACGTCACGCGCAACGAGTACACCGCCGTGTACGCGATCGAGAACCGCTCGGAGATCGACCTCTACCAGCGTGACGCGCTGGGGACGAGACACCCCCTCGACGTCGAGGGCGTGAAGTTCCGGTATCCGAACGGCACGGTGACGAACGTCTCGGCCGAGAACGTCGAGTTGCAGCGAAAGAAAGCGATCGTCTCGCTGCCGGCCGACGACGGGAAACTCGCCTTCCGATCGCCGCGGTCGGGCAAACAGTTCGGCCTGCCGACCTTCGTCAGTGGCACCTACGAGGTGACGCTCCCGCCGGGCGCACGGGTCGGGGTCCCGATTCTCGCCCAGGTCAGTCCACGGGACTACGAGACGACGCTCGAAAACGACCGCGTGACGGTCGCGTGGAACGACGTTCAGTCCAGGTCGATTTCGGTCAGATGGTACCTCGCGCGGGACCTGCTGCTGTTCGGTGCCCTGTTCGCCCTCATGCTGGTGCTGGGCGCTATCGGCGTCCTCTATTACCTCCGGCAGATTCGCGAACTCGAACAACGACGTGAAGAAGTCGGGCTGGACGTCGACACCGGCGACGACTCCAACGACGGTGGACCGCCGCCCGGAATGGGGTGAACGCAGTCGGCGCGAATTCACGCAGGTGAATCGTCCGAAACCACTAATTGCTCCCATTCGTTGTCGGACACCGAATGCCCCTGCTTATCGACGTCCGGAAGCTCCGTATCATCAACGTGTTGATGGAAAGCGGGGCAGGCAACGTCGCGAACTCGCTCGAAACGCTCGCTGGACTCAACGCCGAGGTCGCCGTCAAGAGCCTCTCGCTGGTCACGCCCGGTGACATCCCCGAGGACATCGGCGACGAGTCGGTGTTCTCGGCGACGATCAACCTCACCGAGCCACCCTACGGCGACTTCATCATGACGTTCAACGAGGGCACCGCCGAGAGCATCGCCGAAGAGATGACCGGGACCCAAGTTGACGGCGAATTGACACAGCTGCAGGAGAGCGCGCTCCAGGAGATGTGCAACATCTTCACGTCGGGGTTCATCGACGGGATGGCGAACACGCTGGGGTCGTCGATCGAGATGGGGACGCCACAGCTCGAACACGGGACTGGGCGGAAGTTGATGGCGGACAACCTCTCGCACGTCAGAAATGACTCGCTGGCGGTCGTGCTGGACTCCCACGTCAACGTCACTGACCCGGGCACCGAGTTCCAGATCCGGATCTTCCTGATTCCCGACCCCGGCTCGTTCGTCAATCTGATCGACCACATGGACATGGACGACATCAGGACCGAAGAACTCGAGATCGAGGACGTCCTGGCCGACGTCGACGACTCGGACGACGACGCGGAGCCGGAGGACCTCGACACCGGACACACGGCGTTCGAAGATCTCTGAATCCGACCGGGGACGCCGCCGCGTCGACGGGCACCTGATGGACTTTTACCTGCGGCTCGCCAACCGGGAGACATGCGTGTCGCGCTGGTCACTGTGGGAGACGAGTTGCTCGCGGGGGACACGGTCAACACGAACGCCGCCTGGTTGGGGAGCCGCCTCGCCGAGCGCGGGGCGACCGTCGAACGGGTGACGGTCATTCCCGACCGGCTCGCCGAGATCGCCCGCGTGGTCAACGAGTACCGCGCGGAGTACGACGCCGTCGTCGTCACGGGCGGGCTGGGACCGACCCACGACGACGTGACGATGGACGGCGTCGCCGCTGCGTTCGGTCGCGACGTGGTCAAAAGCGAGGACGTCCTGGACTGGCTCGAAGAACACGGCGGGTACGCTCGCGAGGACCTGACCGAGGGAACCGCCGAGATTCCCGCGGGAGCCCGAATGCTCCCCAACCGGGCGGGCGTCGCCCCCGGCTGCGTCATCGATAGCGTGTACGTCCTGCCGGGCGTGCCCGACGAGATGAAAACGATGTTCGAAGACGTCGCCGACGAGTTCGAGGGAGCGCGTCGGTACACGGCGACGGTCGAGGCCGACGAGCCCGAGAGCGCGATGCTCGACCGCATCCGCGACGTCCGCGAGCGCTTCGACGTGAAGGTCGGGAGCTATCCCGGCGATCCCGTTCGCATCAAGTTCGAGAGCACGGACGAAGCCGCGGTCGATGCGGCGGCCGCCTGGCTCAGTGAGCGCGTCGATCCGCCGGAACCCGACGGGTGAGCGTCAGCGGTAGAAGTACGCCCACCAGGCGGCCACCAGAACGAGGCCCACGAGGCCGACCGCGGCTCCGGCACTGTTGATGATTCCCTCTTGCACACCGGCTCCGGTCGCGTTTGCGGCTTGTTCTGCGAGTACGACGTTCATAAGCGGCCGTTCCAACCCCTCCATCTTAACAATCCCGGACTCCGCCCGCCCAGTCCCACTGACAGTGGATTGATGCCAGCGGGGCGACACCGCTCGCGTATGCCCGCCTACGAACGGTCCCCTGCCAGTTCGTCTCGCGCGATCGACCGCTGGGACAGCGGCGTCGGCTGGCTCGCGCACCCGGACGAGGACGGCCGACGGGCGAGCCACGCCGTCGAGGCCGACGACGGCGTCTGGCTGCTCGATCCGCTGGACGTGCCCCGCCTCGACGACCTGCTCGCCGAGTTCGGAGACGTCGCCGGCGTGGCCGTCCTCTCGAGCTATCACGCCAGGGACGCCGGTGCCATCGCGAGGCGACACGACGTCGCCGTCCACGTCCCCCACTGGCTCGGCCGAGTCCCAGAGCGCGTCGACGCGCCCGTCGAGCGGTTCAACACCGAGCCCGGCGACTCCGGGTTCTCGGTTCGGCGCTGTGAACCGATTCCGGGCTGGGAGGAAGCGATCGCCTACCGCGAACGCGACGGGACGCTGTACGTCCCCGACCTCCTCGGCACGGCGCCCGGATACGCTGTCGGCGACGAGCGACTCGGCGTGTTTCTCACGCACCGCCTGTTCCCGCCACGGGAGGCACTCGGCGATCTGAGCCCTGAGCGCATCCTGTTCGGCCACGGCGAGGGAATACTCGACGAAGCCGCCGCCGCTCTCGACGACGCGCTGGCAGGCGCACGGCGTCGGTTCCCCCGTGCGCTCGTCACGACGTTGGGGACGAACGTCCGCTTGCTCCTCGGCGCGATGGGCGAGTGAGTCGCGGCCCGGACGCCTTTTGAGGGCGGCACGAGTATCGACTGGTAATGCGTCGTATCGGCGTCGTCGTCAATCCGATCGCGGGGATGGGTGGTCGCGTGGGGCTCAAGGGAACCGACGGGAAAGTCGACGAGGCCCGAGCGCGGGGCGCGGAACCGCGGGCGCCCGACCGCGCTCACGAAGCGCTCGAACGGCTCCAGGAACTGGCACCCGACACCGAGGTCCTGACCTACGGCGGGGCGATGGGGGCCGACGCCGTCCGCGCAGCGGGCTTCGAACCCGTCGTCGTCGGCGAACCGGCCGGCGAGGAGACGACGGCCGACGACACGCGACGGGCGGTCCGCGATCTGGTCGCCAACGACGTGCACCTCGTCCTGTTCGTCGGAGGCGACGGCACGGCCGTCGACGTGGCCGAAACCCTGGACGAACTCGGCGACGACACGCCCGTGCTCGGGGTGCCGGCTGGCGTGAAAGTCTATTCCGAGGTGTTCGGCGTCACGCCGCGCGCCGCGGGCCAGGTCGCGGCGTCCTACACCGACACCGAGACGGCCGAAGTCAACGACATCGACGAGGACGAGTACCGCGAGGGTGAGGTCCACACCGAACTGCGCGGCGTCGTCAGGGTGCCGGCGGCAGACCAGCGCCAGGCCAGCAAGCAACTCGGCGGCGGGACCGTCGAGAGTCTCGCCGAAGGCGTCGCCCGAGAAGCGCAGGCGGGCGTCACCTACGTTCTCGGTCCCGGCAGTACGGTCGGCGCGGTCAAGGACGCACTCGGATTCGAGGGCACCGCGCTCGGCGTCGACGTCTGGCGTGACGACGCCGTGCTCGTGGAGGACGGGAGCGAACGCGAGATTCTGGACGCGCTGGGCGACGAGAACGTCATCGTGGTCTCACCCATCGGCGGGCAGGGATTCGTCTTCGGCCGCGGCAATCAGCAACTCTCTCCCGACGTGATTCGCCGGTGCGACCTCGAAGTGGTCGCCTCGAAGCGGAAACTGGACGACATCGGCGTGTTGCGCGTCGACACAGGTGACCCCGAGTTAGACGACGAACTCCGCGGGTGGCTCCAGGTGCGCGTCGGTCGCTTCGAGCGCCGGCTGATGAAAGTGGTTTAGGAACACACCAGATCGCGGAACCATCACGAAGAGATATTATATTCCTCGGCGTCATAAGTGGTGTATAGACAAGATTAAGGGTGGCGACGACTGACAAAGGGCATATGGAAACCCGTAAGGTGCAACGACTCGGTCCGTCGACCCTCGCGATGACGCTCCCGGCCGAATGGGCCCAGGAGCACCACGTCGAGAAGGGCGACGAGGTCTCCCTCCGAATCGGCGGCAAAGGCACGCTGACGGTGATGCCAGAGTCAGTCCAGAGCGAAGAGTCGGAAGCCATCATCTACGCCGAGGATCTCGATGCGGACGCGGTCGAACGCGCGATCGTCGCCCAGTACGTGCTCGGGCGGCGCATCATCCACGTCGAAGCCGGCGAGGACGGCACGCTCAAGAGCGAACACATCAACGCCGTCTACAACGCCGAGACCCAGCTCATGGGCCTGGGCGTCATCGAAGAGACGCCCGAGCGGATCGCGATCCGCTGTTCGGTCGACCCCGAGGACTTCACGCTCGACAACCTCCTGGAACGGCTCGAGTCCACCGGCTCGACGATGCGCAACGAGGCAGTCAAGGCGCTCGCCCACGGCAATCCCGACCTCGCACAGCGCGCGCTCAACCGGGAGCGACAGGCCAACAAGATCTTCGTGCTCCTCCTGCGCCTGATCTTCACCGCCTACCAGAACCCGAACCTCGCCCGGGCGGTCGGGCTGGACAACGGCTTCCCGCTGATCGGCTACCGCTCGATCGCGAAGAACCTCGAACTCACCGCGGACAACGCCGAGGACATCGCCGAGATCGTCCTCGAGACCGACGGCCACACCCTGAACGTCGAGTCCTCGACGATGCGGCGCATCCGCGAGTTCACCGACCAGGTCAACGACATCACCGAGAAAGGTGTCGCGGCTGCCGTCAACCGCGACTACGACACCGCGATCGAGGTACGCGAACTGTACGCCGACATCGGCAACCGCGAGCAGGAAATCCTCTCGGACCTCCCGGAGATGGACAACCAGGACCTGCTCCGCGTCCGTGAGGTACTGGTCAGTCTTCAGCAGACCGCTCAGTACGCCGTGCGGAACGCCGAGATCGCGACGAACCTGGCGCTCAACGAAGAGTCGGTTCACACCACCATCAGGTGACGGCGCTCCCGGGCAGGCGCAACAGTGAGACTGCGCGGACCGAGCGGAACGCTCAGTCGGCAGTGGCCGAGTCGGATTCCCCCTCGGAACCCCTGTCGGCGCTCGTCGCTGTTTTCCGAACTGTCAGCGGGTTGCGCGTCGTGATCGAGCAGTCGAACGCGGGATGTTCCGCGAAGTGACGCACCAGCATGTGCCGGCGCGACCCCGTGATCCCCGTCCGACTGACGTCCTCGGCGGTGAACTCCGCCGGTAACCGCTCGAACAGTCGCCGCAGGTTCGCGAAGTCCTCGAACACCTTCGTGTTGCCCGCCGAATCGGCACTCCGACGGGAGACGACGTATTTGCCGTCTTCGCGGTGTTCGCCTGCGGTGTGCAGGAACTCGCGTTTCCGAGTCATCGCGTCCCCAATCGCGGCCTGGAGCTCGCGAGCCTGTTCGCGCGACAGTTCGTGCGTCTGGTCGCCGATAGTCACGAGGATCGATTCTCCCTGTGTCGTTACCCCTACCCCCCCATCGGGCTCTTCATCACCGTCGAAGAACTCGATCAGGAGCGGTAACACTCCGTGTCATGCGATACCACGTTTTCGCGGCAACGGATAAAACCCTACTGTGGGCGTGAACGGGGTCTTTAAAACCTAGCAACTAACAGATAGATATTCACGAGCCGAGCAGTCCGCCGTCGTCAGTCGCCGTCTCGGGCGTCGAACCGGTGTCGTCCCCGAACAGGCCACCGTCGTCGCCCGACGTGGTCGACCGGTCAGCCGTCGTGGTGCCGTCATCGGCAGCCGCCGTGTCCCGGGCAGTCGTCGTGTCGGCAGCCGAGGTCGAGGTCGATTGGTCGGTCTCGTCTTCTCGGCCGGGAGTCGGGGTCCGGTCAGCGCTGTCGTCGCTCGTGCTGGTATTGGCGGTCGTTTCGTTCTTGGTGCCGAAGATGTCCGTCTCGATGGTCCGCTCGTAATCGATCGGGTCCAGTGGAATCCGGAACGCCCCGACGCTCCCCAGCCCGGCGTTCGTTTCGGGATCGACGACGAGGTAGAAGTCGATCCGCAGGTCCGTGACCTGGTCGCGCTGCAGGTGGCTCACCCACCACTCGTCCAGCCGCTGGTTTCGCATCGCGGTCTCGGTCCGGAGCCGCTCGGTCGTACCGGGCATGACGGTCGCGACCTCCTCAGTGCTCCCTTCACCGACCGTCACGTTGTTCATCGTGATCGTGTAGCCGATCTCCGTGACCGCGTAGGGCCACGGTTTGGGGTTGTACACGTCGAAGCTCATGTTGATCGGCGTACGCTCGCGGGAGAGGCCCGCCTGATCCCACTGGGCGTTCGTCTCGTTGACGTACAGCACCGGGTCGGAGACGAACGCGCGGTTCGCGTTGATCGGGCGGGTTTCGGTCGAGTTGAACTGCCCGATGACGTCCGTCTCGACCTGCTTTTTCTGTGGGAGCGACACGGTTCTGCCTCCCAACGTCGATGAACGCACCGAGGCGTCGATCAGCACCTGGGTCTGCTCGCCGTTCGCGACGTGGGAGCGCCACCAGGCCGGGATGCGCTCGTTTCGCATGTACGTCGTAAAAGAGAGCGTCGAGTTCCCTCTGCCGACCTCGATGCCCTCTTTCTGTCCACTGGCCATCCGAACGTCGTTCATCGACACGGTGTAGTTGACGGTCGACCCGCCGAGCGAGACGCCGACCGGGTTCGGGTTCGAGACGACGAGGTCGGTGTGGATCGTCGTCGTCGAGTCGTTGACCGGGCCGAAACTGTTCTGGACGGCTGCGACCCCAGGGACGCCGAACAGGCCGAACAGAACGCCGAGTGCGACCACGACGGCGATCGAGAGCACGGCCGTCGCAGCGATCCGCGCAGTACTGCCGAGAAATTGGTCCTTGAGCCGAGACATACGCTTCGATACATCGGAGTAGAAGCGGTAGGATATGTCTTCTGGCCTGGAGTGTGCGGCCAGTCGGTAGTTCGATCGCAGGAATACGGAGGTGACAGGCAGTATCCGTATGAACTAAGTACGCGCTGGCGGAATCCAGCCCTAATGGCAGAAACCGGACTGCAGTCGGACAAATCGCTGGGACTCGGCCTCGTCTTCGGAGTCGTCGCCATCATCGGAGCGCTCGTGATGTTCATCGCCTCGGCGGACCAACTCACCACCGGCTGGGGGTTCGCACTCGCGATGATCGCGGGGTCGATCGCCGTCGCAGTGATCCACATTTTCTCGTGAACACGCTTCGTTTGTATCGGTAGGCACGCGACATTTACCGGAAACAAACCGTTAAAAGTCAGCACCGCCTAGTTCTGGTATGACCGATTACAGCGAGGAGGAACAACGCATTATAGAGCACCTCCGCGACCAGGTCGCTGGAGGTGAGTCGTACGTCCGCGCCAAAAACATCGCCGAGAGTATCGGCCTGTCCGCAAAGCAGGTCGGTGCTCGTCTGCCCCGGTTGGCAGAGAAATCCGACGAGGTCGAGATCGAAAAGTGGGGACGTGCGCGGTCGACCACCTGGCGAGTCACGCGCGCGTGATTACGCGCTGCGAGTCGAGTCGCACTCTTTTTTGACGCGGGACCCCAAGTGGGGGTATGACTGTCCGGGTCGAGCGAACGTTCGAGTTGCCGGCAGAGCCCGAGGAGGTATGGTCGTTCATCGCTGACCCGGAGAAGCGCGCCCGGCCGATCAGCGTCGTCACCGACTTCGAGCAGACCGGTGAGCACGCCGCGACCTGGTACCTCAAGCTCCCGATCCCCGTCGTCGACAGATCCATCGCCGTCGAGACGGAAGACACGCAGTTCGAACCGCCAACCGAGGTGGAGTTCGTCGGCCGCTCGAAGGTGATGCGCGTCGTCGGCGAACACGAACTGGAACCCATCGACGGCGGGACGCGCCTGATTACTCGTTTTACCGTCGACGGCAAACTCCCCGGCGTCGAGCGCTACTTCAAACGGAACATGGACCAGGAACTGCACAACATCGAACAGGCGCTGCTCGTGGATCTCGGAATCGAGGCCTAAGATGAAGCTCGCACTCGCACAACTGGCCATCGAGAGCGGCGACGTCTCCGAAAACGTCACGCGCGCACGAGACGCCATTGCCGACGCCGCTGCCGAAGGCGTCGACCTCGTTGCACTCCCCGAGGTCTTCAACGTCGGCTACTTCGCGTTCGACAGCTACAGCCGCCGCGCAGAGTCACTGGCCGGCCCGACGCTTGCGGAGATTTCTGCGACGGCCCGGGAACACGACGTGGCAGTGCTGGCCGGGAGCATCGTCGAGGACCTGGCTGCGACCGCCCGGGAGTCGGACGCCACAGTCCCGGCCACCGATGGGCTGGCCAACACCAGCGTCTTCTTCGACCGCGACGGAGAGCGGCAGGCGGTGTACCGGAAACGACACCTCTTCGGGTACGGGTCGGCCGAACAGGAGCTGCTCGTCCCCGGCGAGGCAGTCCCGACCGTCGAGTTCGAGGGGTTCACCGTCGGGATGACGACCTGTTACGACCTCCGGTTCCCGGAGCTGTATCGGCGACTGGTCGAAGCCGGCGCGACCCTGGTGCTCGTCCCGAGCGCGTGGCCCTATCCCCGCGTCGAGCACTGGCAGACGCTCCCCCGCACGCGGGCGATCGAGAACCAGTATTACGTGGCCACGATCAACGGGAGCGGAGCGTTCGACGACGCGACCCTGCTCGGTCGGTCGACAGTGTACGACCCGTGGGGGACTGTGCTCGCGAGCGCCGACGACGACCCGACGCTCGTGACCGCCACGATCGAACCGGACCGCGTCCAGGCGGTCCGCGACGAGTTCCCGGCGCTTCGGGACCGGCGAACCTAACCGAATATTTATTTTCTGGGGTGCCGTACCGATTGGTGCCGGTACGGCGCTTTTCACGTCACGACCGGCATCACAGGACGCACCCGCCTCGCTGCTCGGCCACCGTTGCGACGATGGCTGTCCGGACAGCCACCCAGTCGCAATCTGCCTCGTCCCGTCGGCGCGTCCCCGGCAGGGAGCGTCGGCCTGCCGGGACTTTCATCCTCACGGAATGACTTACTCGCGACGATCAGTCGCCGTCGTCGCTCGTCGTGATCTGGGCGGACAACCCCTGTGCCATCTCGATGTCCGTCGAGTTGTTCAGCGTCCACGCCGTTCGGTCGGTGACCGCCTCGATGACCTCCCGGGCAGAGGGCGACCCTTTCCCGGACTTCTTGACGCCGCCGAACGGGAGCTGGACCTCCGCGCCGATACACGGGAGGTTCGCGTACGCGAGGCCCACCTCGGCGTGGTCGCGGTAGTAGTTGAGCTGGCGGTAGTCCTCGCTGATGATCGCGCCCGCCAGTCCGTACGGGACGTCGTTGTGAATCTCGACGGCTCGCTCGACGTCCCCGCTGTAGGGAATCAACGCGACGTGGGGGCCGAACACCTCTTCTTTGAGACAGCGGAGTTCGGGATCGTACTCGGTCTCGTAGACGAACGGCCCGATCCAGTGGCCCTGTTCGTGTCCCTCGGGAATCTCGTCGTCGTCAAGGTCGGCGCGGTCCACGAGGACAGTCACGCCTTCCTCGCGCGCGAGGTCGTTGTACCGGTGGAACTTCTCGACCTGGCTCTCGTCGACGACCGGCCCCATGAACGTGTCCTCGTCGAGCGGGTCGCCGACGGCCACGTCCTCGGCGAGATCGACGAAGCGCGCTTTGAACTCGTCGTACACGTCCTCGTGGACGATCAGGCGCTCGCTGGAGACGCAGCGCTGGCCGGTGGTCTTGAACGAGGACATCACTGCCGAGTGGACCGCGACGTCCAGGTCCGCCTGTTCGGTGACGACGACGGCGTTCTTCCCGCCCATCTCGACGGACACCTCGCGACCGGGTTCGCCGCCGAGTTTCCCTGCGATCTTGTGCCCGACCTCTGCAGAACCCGTAAAGAGAACCGTCGGGACGCGCTCGTCCTCGACGATGGCGTTGCCGGCGTCGCCGAAGCCCTGGACCACGTTGAACACGCCGTCGGGAACCCCAGCGTCCGCGAACATTTCGGCGACGATCTGGCCACACCACGGGGTCTGCTCGGCGGGTTTCCAGACCACGGTGTTGCCTTCGACGAGCGCGACGGCCATGTGCCAGAACGGGATCGCGACCGGGAAGTTCCACGGCGTGATGCAGCCGACGACGCCCCGTGGTTTCCGCCGCATGTACGAGTCCTTGCTCGCGATCTCGGAGGGCACCACGTCGCCGTGAGGGTGGCGCGCGTTGCCGGCGGCCCACTCGACCATGTGGTACGCTTCGACGACGTCCGCGCGGCCCTCGCTGATCTCTTTGCCGCACTCTCTGGTGACGACTTCACCGAGTTCGTCCGTGCGCTCGCGCAGTTCGTGGTAGATGTCCCAGAGGTGTTCGGCCCGGTCGACGTACGACCGGTCGCGCCACGCCTCGAAGGCGTCGTCCGCCGCCGCGACTGCGCGCCGAACGTCTGCCTCTGTCGCACGGTGGAACTCGCCCAGCGACTCGCCGGTCGCGGGATCGGTGCTCTCGAACGTCTCGCTGCCGCTGCCCGCGACCCACTCGCCGTCGATGTACTGCTCGAACGGGGCCTGGCCTTCCTGACTCATAGAATCACCGGCAATGATTGCACACGCGAGGTGAAAAAGCCACTCCCGCGCGAACCTCACAGTTCGTCGTAAAATATTTGCCAACAGATTCCACCCTTGGTTTCAGGTACCTGGACGTTGAATCTCGGTTGCATGCGTCTCGATAGACGTGCCGTCCTCCGAATTGGTGGTGTATCACTGGCTGGACTCGTTGCCGGCTGTGCAGACCAGGGTGGGAACACGACCACGGAACCGAACGGCGCTTCAGCAGACACGACCGAACCGACGGGCGCAGGTGGAATGCAGACCGAGACGACGGAGACGACGGAGCCCACAGAATTGCCCACGGAAACCGACACGCAGACGACGCAGAACGCGACCGAGTCGCCCGCTGACACGACGACCGACACGAACGCCACGGAGACGACCCAGACGGCGACGCCGGAACCCGACGGACAGGTCGTCGACATCGACAACTTGGCGTTCGCGCCGATGGAGGTCTCAGTCGAACCAGGGACGGAAGTTCGCTGGGTCAACCGCGACGGGATTCCCCACGACGTCACGAGCGCCCAGTTCAACAGCGGTGCGACGCAGTGGGACTTCCAGGAAGAAGCCGAGGGTGGCGAAGAGATCAACTACACCTTCGACGATCCGGGGACCTACGAGTACTACTGCTCGATCCACGGCAAATCGACGATGTGCGGCGTGGTCCTCGTCGGCGACGCCAGCCGCGCCGGCTCGCTCCCGTGTGAATAAGTTCTGACCGACACCGCTCACGCCCCGTGCGGGCGTGTTGCAGCCTTTTCGATCTCGCCTTTGACCGCAGCGGCGTCGAAGCTGTGGTCCGGGCGGATGTTGACGAAATCCAGGAACTCGCGTGCCCCCAGGAGCTCCGCCGGCGAGTACGCGGACAGCGCCGCGTGAACCGTCTCTCGCGCGCCGATGTGGGGCGTCAGCGACCCGAGCGCACAGGCCACGTCGTAGGACCGGGCGTCGTCGATGCTCGCCTCGGAGACGCTCGTCGCGTCGATGAAGAACAGTTCACCGGCGGGCTGCCCGTCCGCCGAGGTCTCGCTCACGTCGCTCGCGGGACCGCCACCGGCGACGAGCACGTTCTCCTCGCGGAGGTCGCCGTGGGCGAGTCCGTTGTCGTGCATCGTCGCGAGGGCGTCGAACAGCGCCGGGGCGTACGCCGCCACTGTCGCCGAGTCGAGTTCGTCCAGCGTGCGGAACGCCGGCAGGTACTCCATGACGAGCACGCCGAGGCCGTCGACCTCGAACGCCTCCAGCGGCTCGGGGGCGTTGATCCCGAGTTCGCGCATCCGCTCGGTCGCGGCGAGTTCGTGTTCGGCCATCTCGACCGGCGCATCGAAGTGCTCGAAAAAGCCCTCGGTCCCGCTCGAAAAGGCGCCGAGGTTGCGTCCGGCCGTCAACAGCGCGTGGACGATGGAGTTCTGACCGGAGATGACCTTCACGAACACCTGTTCGTCGACCACCAGGGGCGTCGAGAGCCAGTTGTCGGCTTCGAGGAACTCGACGTCGCCCTCCGGGAGGTCGTACCGATCACACACCTCCTTCACGACGGGTTCGAGACGTGCCCACGAGAGCTGCCCGCGGAGCAGCCGACGAATAGCCATACACCCACTGGAACGACAGCCAGCGGTATATCCCTTCGGTCCAGCCGACCGCACAGAACTCGACAGCCACAAGTCATCACCGGCCGGCCCCTCTCGTATGGGAACGCCGCTCGACTCGCGCGCGGAGCAGGCACAGGAAGTCATCGACCGCCTCCACGAGGAGTATCCCGACTCGACGATCTCGCTGAACTTCTCCAATCGACTCGAACTGCTCGTCGCGGTCGTCCTCAGCGCCCAATGCACCGACGAACGCGTGAACAAAGTCACCGCCGACCTCTTCGAGAAGTACCAGTCCCCGGACGACTACGCCGAGGTCGACACGGACGAACTGGCCGAGGATCTCAACTCGGTGACCTACTACAACAACAAGGCGGGCTACATCACAGACGCCTGCCGGAAGATCAGAGACGAACACGACGGCGAGGTCCCGGACACGATGAGCGACCTCACCGACCTGCCGGGCGTCGGCCGGAAGACCGCGAACGTCGTCCTCCAGCACGGCCACGACGTCGTCGAGGGCATCGTCGTCGACACGCACGTCCAGCGGCTGACGCGTCGGCTCGGCATCACCGAGGAGGAGCGGCCGGAAGCCATCGAAACAGACCTGATGCCCCTCGTTCCCGACGACGAGTGGCAGGCCTTCACGCACCTGCTCATCAGTCACGGGCGCGCGACCTGTACGGCGCGCAATCCCGACTGTGGAGAGTGCGTCCTCGCGGACATCTGCCCGTCGGCCAAGGGAGACAGCGAGGTCGACCTCGCGAGCGGCGAGCCCTGGTGAGCCCGGTAAGGCCCCGCTACCAGACGGAACGAGCAGATTACCGCCCGCGATTCGATCGACGGAATCGGGACGGACGACTATCAGTGGAGGGACCAACTGGCCACTATCTTCTGAGTAACCCCCTGGAAGCCGAAAAAACAGTTAATGCAGTAGCAGGTCGCTACCTAATCGTAGGGTCGATAGGAAGACCTTACGAGACGAGGAACGGTCGACAGCACGGCATTCGGGACACCTCTCGGGCTGTTCCGACGTGGTATCACTTCACAGACGAGGTCGTGCATTGGAGGGCGGTATCGGACGCCATCGCGCTGTCTCGCTGTGCTGCCGGCCAGTCGTTCCACGCCGACCCAGTTGTTTCGGAGCGAACCACTAGGAGACGCAATCGGCACTCACGCCATCACCGCGATTCGACGCTGCCACACACAGTGTACCTCTCTCATCTCCCCTCGAATTCTCCGTTTCCCTCCCGCTGACGAGTCGGTCGGGCCCCCGACCGACGACCCCCAGGCCAGGACGCGTGGTCTCCTCCCGTCAACTGACGAGCCAGTATTTCATGAGGTATCGGGCAACCCCGACCAGATACGCGAGTATCCAGAAGAAGACGTAGCCGAACACGCCGATACGGATCCGTCGTCGGAAGAACTGCAGGCGGTCCGAACCGATCTCGTCCAACAGGACGTCTTCGTCGTAGTCGTGATAGAGGTCGTGTTCCCACTTCGCGCGGAACACGCGCACGATGCCCGTGAACCCGAACGCCAGCATGGCGTACGCCTGGAGACCGAGGAACGCGTGGATCGCCGCGAACCCGTTGAGTTGCTCGACGAGTCGCGGGAGCATCCACCCGAGCAGCGGGACGGTCGTGAGCGTGAGTCCAGTCGCGATGAACTTCAGATGGTGAGTGAGAACGCCCCAGGTGACCTCGTCGGCGTCGATCATGATCCAGGCGCCGTACAGAAAGCAGGGAAAACTGAGCGTCACCGAGACGAGAACGCCCGTCGCGATCGTCCCGTCCGACAGGGCCATGCCCGGCGGTACGGACGAAGTCCGTTAAAGCGTGCCGGAACGGGCGTGTCAGAGCACCCGGAACAGTACTCCCCTGGCGAGCAGCGCTGCCGCGAAAGTTGTCGGTCCGCTGGCGGCGCTGGCAACCGTCACGCTAAGGAACGTCGCGTCCTAACGATCCGGTAATGAGTGACGCCTCCGACGACCGCGTCGGTGATGACGAGCGGGAGGCCAGCGACCGCGAGGACTCGACGGAGGAGCTCTCGACCGAACAGCTCCGCCAGCAGGTCGAGGAGAAGTACGACTTCGAGAACTTCGGCCCCGACGACATGGCAGAGATGAGCGCCGACGAGTGGGAGGCAGCGTTCGATCCCGACACGTGGATCACGGGCGAGGAACTGCTCGACCGCGTCGAAGCCGACCTGAAGTACAGGGTCGCCATCCGCGACGTGTTCGCGCGCGTCGAACGGCTCGACGACGGGCGGATCGTGGCCTACTCCGACGAGGGGTACGCGACGGTCAACCCCGACGGCTCCGTCGAGGGACAGGGGACCGTCCTGCGGGACGTCGAGCCCGTCGTCGCGTTGTGTTCCATGGACGACTACGACGTCCCGGACATGCCGGACGGCGAGGTCCTCCCCGACCCCGCCGACGTCGCGGAAGGGAGCGGGGAACTCGGCAATCTCGTCTTGCAGGCCATCGCCGGCGTGCAGGTGCTGGCCGGTATCGGGTTGCTCCTGTCGTGGGTCCTGTTCGCCCTCGGCGTCCTGCAGCCGCCGACGACCCGCGTCGGGCAGGACCTGAACTTGACGCTGATGGTGCTGGCCGGGTTGGCGTTCCTGGTGATCGGGTTCGTGCTGTTCGCGACCGTCGCGAACGCTCGGCTGTCCGACAAGTTCCGGGCCGAGGAGTACCGCAACCGACTGCGCGCGATCGGGATGGAATCGGGCGAACGCCCGGACTTCCTCCCAGTCGAGGACGGGGAGTGGACCGGCGACGAACCGAACCGTCTGGAGACGGGGACGGACACTGCGGACGAATAAGGCGTCTGGGAGCCGCAACCACGCGCATGCAAGCGACGGAGACGAGCGACTCGCCTGGCGAGACGGACGGGGATTCCGAAACAGCACGTGAGTAGTTCATCGCCGGTGCTGGGGGCGTATTCGGTGGGTTTATACAAAGCCAGTTCTGAGTTCTCAATTGTATATGAACAGGCGGGACTTTCTCCGAACAGCCGGCGGGGCTGCCGGCGGTACCGCCGCCGTGTCTGCTGGTGCAGGCACAGCCGTCGCTCAAGAAGGTAACGCGAGCAGCGGTAACGCAACCAGCGGCAATGAGACAGGCGGCGGTGGCGGTGGCAGCGCACCCACGGGTCCGCCGGACCTCGGTGGCTACCTGGACGGCGCGAACAACTACTCCGGCTCCGTCGCCGACAAGACGGGCCAGTCGGAAGTGACCGTGGAAGTCGGTGCCGGTGACGGCGGCCTGGCGTTCGGGCCGGCTGCAGTCCACGTCGACAACGGCGCGACGGTCAAGTTCGAGTGGACGGGCGAAGGTGGCGCGCACAACGTCGTCGCCGAGGACGGCTCTTTCGAGTCGGGCTCGCCGACGGCGTCGGCCGGCGTCAACTTCGAGCACACGTTCAACTCCGACGGCGTCTACAACTACTACTGCAACCCACACAAGGCGAGCGGAATGCTGGGTTCGATCGTCGTCGGGACCGACTACCCGACCAAAGCCGCCAGCAGCGGCGGCGGCGGACATCAGGCCAACACCGACCCGACGCACATGGGCGTGCCGTTCCAGGCACACTGGGTCGGGATCGCGACGATCCTGATGATGTTCGTGTCGCTGATCTTCACGTTCTTCCTGCTGAAGTACGGTGAATCACCGCACACGAAGGGAGGTAACGACTAACATGGCATCCGAAGGTAGCAGTTACGGAGACATTCACAGGTACGAACCGCCACGCGAGAGCACGGCAGCGGCGCTCGCGATCGTCCTCCTGACGGTCGTCGAAGTCGTGTTCGTCGGTCTGTTCACCTACGGACTCATCTCCGGGTGGGCACTGACCGAGTTCGGGAACATGTACATGGGCGGTATCCTGGCGATCATCTTCATCGACCTGGCGTTCATCCTCATGCTGTACCGGAAGGAGTTCCTGCCGGACGTGATGATCGTCAAGAAACGCCGACGCAAGTGGGAGGACCTCTACGTCCGCTCTGACGACATGGAAGGGACGCCGTTCATGGAAGAACCCTGGGAGGGCGTCAAGAAGGCTCTCTACCCCTACTACAAGAAATAAACCATGCCACTAGACGAAGACAAATATCCGAAAGAGACAGGACGTCGCCGCTTCGTGAAAGGCGTCGTCGGAAGCGCAGCGCTCGCAAGTGTCGGCGTCGGTGGCGCGGCCGCCCTCGATACGGCGACCTCGCCCTCCGGTGTCGGTGGGGGTATCACCCAGTTCGTCGGCATCGAGAACACCGACGGCCCGGCTCCCCGCGGCATGCCGATCATCCCCCTCGAGATCGACTCCGACGGGGCGCTCAAAGGCCTCTGGCCGGAAGTCCAGGAGGAAACGCAGTCTGGTCGCACAGTCAAAGTCGCGAAGACGGACGTCGGCGGAGTTACCTACTCCAACGCCTGGTTCCAGTACTGCGGCGTCCAGAACTACGAGGGACTCGCACCGTCGGCCGATCAGGACAACTTCTTCCGTTCGAATCCCTCGCCGACCCTCGAGTGGCAGAAAGAGCTCGAGGGCGGCGCCAAACTGACCGTCGACGACTTCTCGGACTACGAGGAGTGGGGCAACAACATCGGGAAGTCCGGCGTCGGCAAGCCCGCCGAGGCCACGTGGCGCTCTGACGGTGACGTCCAGACGATCCCGGTGCAGGTCATCCGCAGCAAGCGCGTCGAGCAGATGGCCAACGGCGAAGGGAAGTACAGCGAACTCCC
Source organism: Halorientalis brevis (assembly GCF_042678165.1). Lineage (GTDB taxonomy): Archaea > Halobacteriota > Halobacteria > Halobacteriales > Haloarculaceae > Halorientalis > Halorientalis brevis. The sequence goes on from NZ_JBHUDJ010000014.1 coordinate 643,757, forward strand.
GAGCGACGTCAAGAACTTCCTGAGCGCCGCGACCGACCAGGGCTTCATGGCCTGGCTGAACAAGTGTACCCACTTCTGCTGTGTTCCCGGCTTCAAGACCTACGAGGGGAGTTCGAAGTTCGGCGCCGAGAACGAAGTGTACTGCCAGTGCCACCAGTCGATCTACGACCCGTTCAGCCCGGTGAGCAAATCGTTCGTTGCACTGCCGCGGCCGGAGTCCGACGGCGGCAGCGAAGGAGGCGAATAGCATGAGTCTCGAGAAGAAAGACGAACACGACCACAAAGGCTGGATGGAGTCGCGCGACCTCACCGCAGTCGAGACGCGCTATCTGGCCATCCTGATGTGGCTCGACAAACGCCTCCGCCTCGTCGACTACCTGGAGCTGCTGGAGGACATGTACTACAAGGTCAACCTCCAGATGCCCAAGAGCCACACGGAGCAGTACGGACTCGACAACAAGTTCTGGTACTGGTACCCGCTGTACGCGCTCGGGTCGTTCTCGACGTTAGCGTATCTCGTCGCAGCGACCTCCGGCGCGTTACTGGGATTCTACTACGCACCCGCTGCGGCCGGGGCGACTGGTGACCCGACCGTCGCGTACGCGTCGGTCACCTCGATCATGACCGACCTGAACTTCGGGTACATGCTCCGGAGTATTCACCGGTGGGCCGCACAGGTGATGACGGCGGCAGTGTTCCTGCACATGCTTCGCGTCTACTTCACGGGCGCGTACAAGGAACCGCGTGAGCTGAACTGGATCCTCGGCATCGTCCTCATCTCGATGACGATGGTGTTCGGATACAGTGGCTACCTGCTTCCCTGGAACCAGCTGTCGTTCTGGGCGGGTCAGATCGGCGTCGAAATGGCACTCTCCATCCCGATGGCCGGAGAGTGGGTCGCACAGCTGTTGTTCGGCGGATTCACGCTGACGCAGGCCACGTTGCAACGGATGTACATCCTGCACGTGTTCTTCCTGCCGTTCGTCGTGACCATGCTGATCGCGATCCACATCGGCATCGTCTGGATGCAGGGCATCGCGGAACCCCACTAAAACCATGAGTGAGGACAACACCACCAAGACTGACGGCGGAACCGGTATCGTCCCGCCGGACGACGAGACGCCCACCTGGAGCGAGCGCAAGGAGCGCTCCCAGGGGCTCTCCCGGCTGACCTACGAGTACTTCGAGCGCGCACGCCGCGAGGATCAGGACCTGCGCCAGGAGTCGAGTTACGTCGAGCGCGACGTGCTCGGCTTCCCGGCCTGGCCCCACGAGATGATCCGGAACCTCTCGCTGACGAGTTTCTTCATCGGCATGATCCTGTTTCTCTCGGCGACGCTGCCGCCGGAGATGCTGCCGCCGGCCAACGCGTCGTCCACGCCGGCAGTCATTCTGCCCGACTGGTACCTGTACTGGTCGTTCGGGCTGCTGAAACTCGGTCCGCTCAATCCCGAGCTGGCCCTGCTGGGCGGGAAGAAGCTGATGGCAGACCGTACCTACGGTGTGCTGGCGAACCTCGTCGTCGTCGGGTTCATCACGATCGTGCCCTTCCTGAACAAGGGGAGCGCGCGCCGACCGGTCGAACAGCCGTTCTGGGCGTCCGTCGGCGTCTTCGGCGTCGTGTTCGCGTTCACGATCGCAGCGCTGTCGGTCAAGAACCTGGTGCCCATCGACGCGCACCTGCTCTTCGACCTGACGTTCCTGCTGCCGTTCGTGTTCGGCTTCATGAGCTACGCGGTGCTCAAGTCGATGCGCGAGGGGTACATGTTCACCCTCAACCGTCGCTACTACCGTCTGCGCCCGCCGAAGTAACGACACCCTGTTTTCGATGACTTCTGACGATTCCACGTCCGACCAGCCGTCCGACTCAGCATCGCCCGACGAATCGATCGCGCAGCGTCGCGACGGTGACGCCGATGACTCGAAGAGCGGCCGGGACGTCGAGGTTCCGATGCGCGTCTACAAGGCCGTCACGGTGTTCACGACGCTGTTCGCGGTCGTGACCGTCGTCGTCGGGTTCGCGTTGCTGGACCTGGCGACCGACCGCGCGCGGGCAGCGCTCTCTGAGATCGATCCGGTGCTGGCGCTCGTGGGGATCGCATTAATCCTCGGTGGGGCAGCGGCTTACGCGTTCTCGACGCGGTTCCGGGCGGAAGGAATGGGAAAGCCTAAAGACGACACCGACGAAGACTCAGATAATGGCTGATGAATTCGCCAAGGGCTTCGGCATTCTGACGACGGCCGGGCTCGGCTGGATGGTCCTGGCGGGCTGGTTTACGACAGCGAGTTTCGAAGAGGGGCAGCTGTTGGCACCCCCGCCGGAGAATCCGGACATGTACGGGCAGATAGCGTTGCTCCTGAAGGACGCGCTGTTCTGGTTCGCCATCCTCGGCGCACTGACGTTCTGGGTCGTCATCCCGGCGATCGACCAGGCGCGCGAAGCACTGTCCGAGCGCGGTAACTGAGGCCCCGTTCCGGCCACTCGTTTTTCGACACCTAGCGACCGACAGCAGCGGTTGTTCCCAGGACACGACAACAGCGGGAACGACCACTTCAGGAAGAGCGTGACCCGCCGGCGACTCGACGGTCTCGGCACAACAGCAGGCAGGACAGTTCAGCCCTCACGCTCGAAGCGCGACGAACAAACGGGACACGCCGACACTGAACTCCCACGAAACTGGCTTTGAATCCGGTCTCCGGTTCGACCCATCTCTCGGTGGCAACCGATTCGCTGCGATTGCGGACGACAACGTGGCGCGTGGCTCAAAGTCCGGGCGATACCCACGACATCTCTCAGAGGAACGCACAGAACCGGACAGACGAGAGTGAATCCAGCTGATCGTTGCGAAGCGGGCCAGATCGGTCACGGTGGAGATCGCTGTGACACTCGACCAGACGGGAGTGAAAGCGAGTAGACTGCGAGACCGGAGTCTCACGCGTCGGGAAAACGGGAAAAGCGGAGACCGCTCAGATGATGGCCGACCAGATCGGTTTGATGAGGAAGAACAGCGACTGGTAGCTCACGTACATCAGCGCTAGGATGGACGCTGCGATCGCGCCTTTGGGTCGTTCGATCGGGATGCCGCGGCGGGCTTCGACCTTGCGGGACTCGAACTCGAAGAAGTCGGTGAGGAACAGGCCCACCACGAGCGCGGACGCGACCATGCCGCCGTGGTAATGCAGCGTCGTGTAGTAGAACGCCGCAAGCACGAGCGCGAGGTTCGAGGCGACGTGGAGCGGACTGCGGCTGACCGCCTCAGCGCCGCCTTCGTCGGCTTGCTTCACGTGTTTTCGATGCTGATACGCGCGCGTCCCGATGTTGACCACCGCGAGTGCCAGAAGGACGTACTCGATCTGGCCGCCGAGAACCGTATCCAGCGGTCCGAAGAGTGTCACCGATGGTGCTGCCATACTCGCACCTTCCCACCTGATACATTAGAGTTTTTCCAATCCAATCGGCAAACGCCCGCGATAACTCGACCTGTCGTCCGGTCGATTCGGCCGGTCACTCGGACCGCGCGAACGACGACCGGCTCTGTGGCACCGTTCGGATCGAAAGCGAGTCCACGCGGGCGATCGACAGCGGCGTGTGCGGCGGGACTCGCTCAGCCCGGCGATCGTCGGCGAGCAACTCGACGGGAACCTCGTCGCGTTCGATCGTCAGCGTCACGTCGCCCGTCGGCAGGACCCAGTGATCGGCGCTGGTCGCGAACGGAGCGACCGGGACGACGCTGACGACGTCAGTCCCGCGGGCGACGACGGGCGCACCGACCGACCGCCCGTACCCGTGGGTGCCGGCGGGCGTCGAGACGACGACGCCATCGGCCCGGAACTGCGCGACGAGGTCGCCGCCGGACCGAACGGCGTACTCCGAGATGCGCGCCGGTTCCGCGGTCACGAGCATCACGTCACACAGCGCGCGCGCCCGCTCGGTCTCGCCTTCGAGCGCGGCCAGCACCGGCCGAGCGTGCGTCCCGCCCTCGTCGGCGAGGAGCGCGTCGACGGCCGCCGGGACCGCACTGAGCGGAACGGACTCGACGCCCGGCCCCGCGTTCACCGGGAGAACGGGGACATCGGGCGTCGGCTCCAGGGCTGCGAGTTCGAGAAGATGCGCCTGGCCTACCGTGACCAGCACGTCGGGGTCGCCAGCGAGGACGGTCGTCAGGTCGCCCAGTCGGTGCCGGCCGCCCGCTGCCTCGATTGCAGACCGGACCGAATCGGTCCGGTCGCCGACGACACCGACGACCGACGACTCCGCTGGGGTACCCATTATCCGGGTACAGGCACCCGGCCGGCAAAAACGTGGGGACTTCCGGCCGGCTCACTCGGCGTACGGCCAGTCGCCCGTCACGCGCATCCCTTCGGCGAGCCCCTGGGCGTCGAGGTTCGCAGCGACCGCGTCCGGATCGGCGTGTGGAATCTCGCGGTCGGCGCCCGCGAGTTCGACCACGAGGTCGGTCAGGAGAATTGCGCTCTCCCGGAGGTCGCGGGAGTCGAGTTTGTCGAGCGTGTCCGCGTGCGTGTGTCCCCACCCGCGCCCGCGCTCGGCGGTTTCGCTTTTGACCCAGCACGCGGGCACGCCCCACTGGGCGTACGACCAGTGGTCGCTGTGCGGCCCGAGTCGCGGGTCGACGGTGATCGGATGGTCGAACCGGTCGCTGACCGTCCGCACTGCCTCGGTCAGCGCGTCGGACCCGTGGGTTTTCGCCCGAAGCGTCCGTCCGCGGAGCACGCCGTCGAGGTTGACCACGGCGCGGATCTCGTCGCGGTCGGTCCGCTCGGCGTGATGGGCCGATCCCAGGAGTCCGACCTCTTCGGCCCCGAAGCAGACGACGTGGACGCGCGTGTCCAGTTCGTCCTCGCGGGCCGCCAGGGCCCGAACCACCTCGACGACAGTGGCAGTCCCCGCACCGTTGTCCATGGCTCCTTCGCTGATGTCGTGTGCGTCCACGTGGCTGGTCAACAGCAGTTGCTCGTCTGTCTCGGGGCCCAGTTCGGCGTGGACGTTCTGACTCGTCGCCGGCCCGGTCTCGACGTCGACGGTGACGGTGACGTCCGTCCCCTCGAACCGACGTGCGAGCCGGTGACCGACCTCCTTGCTGACGCCGACGGCCGGAATCTCACCGAGAGGGGCCTCGCTCGTGCCGACGCTCCCGGTCGGCGGGAGACAGCCGTCGACGTGGTTCCGGAAGACGAAGGCGCGTGCCCCCGCCTCGACGGCGCGATAGTACTTCTCCCGTCGGTGGATCAACCGGTCCTGCCAGTCGGGGACGTCGCTGGCGACCATCACGACCGCGTCCGAGCAGTCCGCAGTCTCGAAGTCCTCGGGCAGGCCGTAGCCCAGGTCGACGAACTCCCCGGTCACCGTTCCGCCGGGGCTCCGCGGGAGGGCGATGCAGTCCTGTGTCGTCTCGCCTGCAGTGATGGCACTCGTTCCGCGAGTCCAGCCCTGAGCGTCGAACTCGGAGAGTCGGGCGTCTCGAGCGCCGACGTCCGCGAGTGCGTCCCGGGTCAGTGCCGCCGCGCGTCGTTCGCCGTCGCTGCCGGCCATCCGGTCGCCGACGTCCACGAGCGCTTCGAGATGGGACCATCCGGCGTCGCTTGTGAAGGTCTCGCCGATCCAGTCGGTCATACGGCTCAGTGAAGCGAGTGGGGACTAAAGGAATTATTGTAGGCAACAGACCACGTTTCGCGGGAGAACTGAAGGCTTTTGAGCCGCGACGGTGATTGCTGGGGTATGCGGGACGTACTCGACGAGTGGCGACCGGTAGTCGACGAGACGATCGAAGAGTTGTTGCCGCGCCTCGTCGACGACGCGTACCTCGCGGATTTCTTCGGCGAGCCGACCTACCAGTACGACCCGGACGCAGTACAGGCGGCTCTTTCCGACCCCATCTGGGAACTGCTCGACCGCGGGGGGAAACGGTGGCGCGCCGTCGTCTTTCTCCTGCTCGTCGAGGCGTTCGGCGAGGATCCCGACGAGTACCTGCCCTACGCGTGCGTTCCCGAGATCCTGCACAACGGGACGATCATCGTCGACGACGTCGAAGACGACGCGTCGATGCGCCGCGGCGACGCGGCCCTACACCTCGAACACGGGACTGACGTCGCGCTGAACGCGGGCAACGCGATGTACTTCCTGCCCCTGAAGATCATCACGCGCGACCCCGGCGACCTGGACGACGGAACGCGGTTGGCGGCCTACGAGATGCTGATGTACGAGCTCAACCGGACGCACCTCGGGCAGGGGATGGACATCCACTGGCACAACGAGAAAGAGATCCAGATGAGCGAACGGCAGTACCTGGAGATGTGTGCCTGCAAGACGGGGTGTCTCGGCCGGATCGTCGCCCGCCTGGCCGCCATCGTCACCGGCCAGTCCGACGCGGTCGAACAGGCAGTCGCCGACTACGCCGAACAGATGTCAATCGCGTTCCAGATCGGCGACGACATCCTCGACGTCGAACACACCCTCGACGAGGCCGGCGCCTTCGGTAAGGAGTTCGGCAACGACGTCCGGGAGGGGAAGAAGACGCTGATGGTCATCCACGCCGCACGAAACGCCGACCCGGAGGACGTCGCCCGCCTGGAGGAAATCCTCTGGGCCGACGACAACGACGAAGACGAGATCCTGGAGGTCATCGAGATCCTCCAGTCGACGGGCAGCATCGAATACGCACGCGAACAGGCGCTGGCCCTCGCCGAACGGGCCCGGAACCACCTCTCGGATCTGGACCTGGAACCGGAACCGGCCGACCACCTGTCGGCGTTCACCCGATTCGTCGTCGAGCGCGACGTCTGAGCGCCCGACTGATTCACGTCACCACGGCGTACGTCATCAGCAGTCCGAAGTACAGCAACACGAGCAGCCCCAGCGCCTTCAGCCGGAACAGCTTCAGTTCTTCAGCCTCGTCCGTCGCGGCCGCCTCGAACGCGTCTCGTTGGTCGTCAGTGAGTGAAGCACCGTGTTGAAGCCCGAGGTGCAGCGAATGGTACTCCTCGGTCGCGAACGGTGCCCCACAGTACTCACAGACGAACGCGTCGTCCCCCGTCGGGACGGTGTACTGCTCGCTCGCCGTGGCGGCGACGGTCGATCCGGTCGTCGTGTCTTCGGTGTGCGTGCTCATAGGAAAGGGGGTTGAATCGTCGGTTGCGAGACGACCCACAGCGAGGTCATCGTGTAGAGGACCATCACGAGCGTGAACGAGTACTGGCTCTTGATGGCCTGCAGGCGGCCGGGAAACACCTCGAAGGCGGTGGCGTGGGCGACCCAGATGGCCAGGAGATGGCCCAGGAGGACGAACGTCATGTTGAGGCCGCCGAACCAGCCGGGAAGCTGCGCGACCGGGACAGTGGTCGGAGCCGACGCCGGGAGCGGGTCCTGCAGCGCAGCCAGCGCGGCCGGGAACAGCGAGAGGAAATAGCCCAGGTAGTGGGCGAGGTGGTAGCCGGCGGCGATCGCCAGGAGCGACGGCGCGAACCGACGCGCCAGGAACGCCTTCGTTCGGTAGGAGTCGGCCAGCTGCCGGCTGTATCCCGCCGCGAGCCAGTACACCCCGAGGAAGGCGACGAATCCGACGAGCAGTGTGGCGGGGTAGAGCAGCGCCGGCGGGACGCCGACGCCGACGACGGCTCTGGCAAAGCCGGCCCAGGCAGGCGTCGAGACCAGGCCGTCGTAGGTGGTCACCCAGACGATGGCGACGACGAAGGCGACCTCGTCGAACCCGTCGATGAAGCGGGTCTCTGACAGTGCGGTCCCGGGCAGTCGCAGTCGGAGTCGGCTCGCCTCGTCGTCCCAGGTCAGGGGTGCGACGCGACCGTAGTAGCGGAACACCCGAGCGACGGGATCGACCGTTCCGAACCAGCGAGCGGGGCCGACCACGAACGCACCCGCGAGCGTGAGTGCGGAGTAGCCCACGATGACGGTGGCGAGGAGTTGCGGCTCGTCGGCCAGCGGACTGACGACTTCGAGCCACACGAGCGCGAGCAGCCCGACGACGCTGGGCCAGGCCCCCAGCCCGTCCGGATAGGCACGGTCGAGCGAGGGGAGCAGCGACGAGATCGTCCGCCAGGGGTTGACCACGGGCCAGGCGTTCCCGAGCAGGTACGTGGTCATGGTGAACCCGGCCCACCAGCCGACCCAGACGGTGAGGATCGCCAGATTCGCAAGCGGTTCGGGAGGACCGACGAATCCGACGCCAAGGATGGCAGCGAGGCCGACGACGCCGGCGAGGTGGCCGAGCCAGCGGCCGATGCGCCGGGCCGGGACGGGACTCGTGCGGTACCAGGTGTGAATCTCCCGGATCAGCGCCCGGTCCGTGACGAAACTGGCCAGCAAGAAGGACGCGCCGACGGCGCTCCCGCCCGTGAGCAAGAACAGCCAGGTCGGGACCGTCAGCTCCTCCCGTGCGGAGGCACCGAGACTCCCGCCGTGGGCAGCGGCGACGCCGACGAACAGGACGCCGGCCAGCGTGAGTGCGAGGAGTCGAACGACCGCGCGTCGGGCGGCGAGAAGCGACGACCGGGAAGACGGCGACCACCGAGCGGACGGGTCGTCGGTCATTGGGTAAGGAAAGGGGCTTCTCGCCCGAGTAGCTTCCGAAACCACGCCGACGGGGGCGGATTCACTTGGGCAGGTTTTTACCAATAGACACGTAACCGCCAGATAGACATGAGCCTCGCAGACGAAACGTCAGAGGACCACGGGGGCCACGACGAACACCACCTCCCCGCGGTCGAAGACTGGCCGCGTGGATTCGGTGAAGCCAGCTGGTGGCCGTTCATCACGGCTCTCGGTGCGACCGGCTTCTACGTCGGCGCTGCACTGTTCGTACTCGGAAGGGGCGAAGAAGCGATCGTCGGCCCGATGACCGGCCCGTACGTGTTCATCGGCAGTGCATTCGTCTTCCTCGGTGGCCTCTACGGCTGGCTGTACCACGCGTTCGTGGTCAACTTCTGGGAACACGGCACCGACGGACACGGCGGCGGTGCGATGCGCCTGGCGATGATAAGTTTCCTCGGGACAGAAGTGGCGACCTTCGGCGCCGGCTTCGTGTACTACTTCTTCATCCGGGCCGGGACCTGGCCGCCGACGGGCGCAGAACTCCCGCCGCTCGTGAGTTCGCTCGTGCTCGTCAACACTGCCATCCTGGTCGTGAGCAGTTTCACGCTCCACTTCGCCCACACCGCGCTCCTGAAGAACAACCGCAAGCGATTCATGGGCCTCATGGCCGTGACGCTCCTGCTCGGGATCATCTTCATCGGCGGACAGGGACTGGAGTACTACGAGTTCCTCGTCCACGAGAACTTCACGCTCACCGAAGGAATCTACGGGAGCGCCTTCTACGGGTTGACCGGACTCCACGGTCTCCACGTGACCCTCGGCGCCATCCTCATCGGCATCGTGTTCGTCCGGGGCCTCCTCGGACAGTACGACGCTGAGCGACACACCTCCGTCAGTACCGTCTCGATGTACTGGCACTTCGTCGACGCCGTCTGGATCTTCCTCGTCGTCGTGCTCTACGTCGGCGCAGTGGTCTAGAGCGGTACCCGACAGCCGGTTTTTCTTCTGACGCACGCCTTCGAGTTGTGAGCAGTCACGACGGTGCAGAGCCCGACCCGCTCAGGACTGGCAATACGGACCGTGTGACACACGTCCGTCCGACCCGCAGTCGTACTCAGTTCGGTGTCTCCCACCCAGTAGTTTCAACGAGGGAAGACTGTCGAATCGTTGCCAACACTTATCAGGGGACGTGCGCAGTAATTGACCAATGGAACTGGTCGGACGGGGGCCGATCCGAGTTTGTTACCTCGGTCCAGACGAGAAGGTTGCCGACTGGGTGCGGGCCGGATTCGAGCGGTTCGACGAACCGGTCGAGTTCGTCGCGGAGACGGCGGCCGCCGCCGCATTAGATCGGATCGCGGACGCCCAGCAGCGACTCCATCCCCGCATGCGAAGCCCGCTGGTCGATCACGAAGACCCGTTCGACTGCGTGATCTGTACTGACGACGGCGATCCGATCGAGTTCATCGAAGGCGTCCGCGAGATCCACGACGAGTTACCGATCGTCCTCTTTGCACGCGACGGGAGCGAACACCTCGCGAGCCAGGCGATCAGTGGCGGAGTCGACGACTACGTCACGGCCAGCGGTGACAATCCCACTGGCAGGCTCGTCGAGCGAGTGGCCGAACTCGCGTCCGACCATCGCCAGGCGCGACGCACACGACGACGCAACGAGCGAACGCGCCGGATCGTCGACGAGAACGCCGAGATGATTACCGTCGTCAGTCCAGGTGCCTCGATTACCTACCAGAACGACGTCGTCGAGGAGGTACTCGGGTACACTCCCGCGGAGATCGACGAGAAGTTGCCGTTCGACAGCGTCCACCCGGACGACTGGCAGACGATCCGCGAGGAGTTCTACGACGCCGTCCGTGACCCGGAGTACGTCCCGACGGTCGAGTTTCGCGCCAAGGACGCCGACGGGCAGTGGCGCACCGTCGAGTCCCGCGCTCGCAACCTCCTCGACGACCCGTTCGTGCAGGGATTCGTCATCACGACCCGCGACGTCACCGAGCGGAAAGAGCGCGAACGTGACCTGGAAGGCTACCGAACGGTCGTCGAGAACGCCGGCGATCCGATGTACGTCCTCACGCCCGAGGGAGAGATCACCTGGGTCAACGAGGCGTTCATCGAACACACCGGCTACGACCGCGACGTCGTCGAAGACGCTCACGTCTCCACGTTCATGCGCGAGCAAGACATCGAGAAGGGGACCGAGATCATCAGTGACCTCCTCGAAAACGACGACGAGAACTGGGGCCGGTTCGAGTTCGTCATGGAGAACGTCAGCGGCGAGATTCGACGCTACGAGGACAACGTCGCCGTCCTCACCGACGACGACGGCAACCTCCGCGGATCCGTCGGCGTCGTCAGAGACGTGACCAGCGGCGAAGGCGAGTGAACGGAGCTGCTGCGCTTTTTGCCTTCGAGCGCGTAGCTCGCAGTATGACTCGACGCCCACGAGACAGGGACGAGCGACCGTTCGACGACGTGTTCACCGCGTTCGAGCGACTCGTCGAAGAGATGGTCGAGAACACGGATCGAATGATGGGACCGTACGGCCACGTCAACATCGACGTGGACCACCAGTTCGACCACGCCGAGCACGGCCGTCAGCGTCGACCGTCCGAAGCTCACGTCGACGTGCAAGAAGCGAACGAAGCGGTTCAGGTCGTCGCCGATCTTCCCGGCGTGAGCAAAGACGGAATCGAAGTCACGTGTGACGGACGGACGCTGACGATCTCGGCGACGGGCGAGCGCCGGGAGTACGCGGAGCAGGTTCGGTTGCCAGCCCGAGTCGATGAACAGTCCGCGACGGCGACGTACAACAACGGCGTCCTGGAGATCACGCTGTCGCGGGCCGACAGCGACGACGGCGGGACTCCGATCGACGTCGAGTGAATCGCCGTCAGGAGCCCGGCCAACAGCCTAGAGGCCGGTAATCTCGACCCGCGTGCCGCCGCTCTCGCTATCGGTGATCGAGAACGACCAGCCGTGGGCCTCGGCGATGCGGCGAACGATCGCGAGCCCCAGGCCGGTTCCGTGCTGGGTCGTCGACTCGCCGTATTCGAGCAAGCGCTCCCGGTCGTCTTCCGGGATACCGGGACCGTCGTCGGCGACGTAGAACCCGTCTTCCATCTCACCGAGCGTTACCGCTGGTTCGTCGCCGGCGTGTTCCACGCTGTTCCGGAAGAGGTTTTCGAGCACCTGTCGCAGTCGCGGCTCGTCTGCAACGACGGTCCGATCGGTCTCGATCGAGAGCGTCGCGTCCGCAGTGTCGAGCCCCGACCACGCCGTCTCTGCGAGCGCGTCCAGTGGGACGGAGTCGCCATCAGCGACGGTGTGCCCCTTCCGGGCCAGTTCGACCAGATCCTCGATGAGTGCCTCCATTCGATGGGTCGCCCGTTCGAGCGCGTCGAAATGTTCCTCGTCCCCCAGTTCCCGCGCGAGTTGGAGCCGACCGGTGATGACGTTCAGTGGGTTCCGAAGGTCGTGCGACACCGCTCCGATGAGCTCCTCCAGTCGCTCGTTCTGGCGTTCTAACTCCCGTTCGTACGTCACACGGTCGGAGACGTCGCGTGCGACGCCGGCGATCCCGACCACGGTCCCCTCGTCGTCAGTCAGTCGAGCGCCCCGGAACTCCGCGGGGAGTTCATCGCCGCTTTTCTTCCGGACCGCCGCCTCCACCTCGGCACTGCCAGTCGCGACCGTCTCAGCGATCGCGTCGTCGATCCGCTCGCGGTGTTCCGACGCGAAGAACTCGGCCGGCTCCATCCCGGCGATTTCCCCCTCGTCGTACCCCGTCACGGCAGGAATGTACGTGTTCCAGTAGACGATCTCGCCGTCTTCGTCGAGAATGAAAAACGCGTCGTCGATGGCGTCGAGTGCTTCCACGAGGACTCGTTCGCGGTCGTCGTCGTCAACGCGCTCGAACAACTGTGCGACCGCTCGCGAATCAGTTTTGGACCCACCGTCCGTCCGATAGCTGGACGCCTCCGGCCGACCGCCGTCGGTTCGGATCTGCTCGTACTCCGCAACTGCGGTGAGTATCTCGTCGGCCAGCTCGCCGTACTGTTCGGTTCCCGACCCCTTCTGGAGATACGCAGTGACAGCAGTGTCGAGGAGGTCGTCGTCGAGCTGCGCGCGGTCGCGGCCCGTAAAGAGCACGAACGGGATGCCGGGCGCTTCCTCCCTGGCAGCAGCGGCAAACTCGTCACAGGCCATATCCGGTAACTGATAGTCGCTGATGATGCAGTGAATCGTCCCCTCCCTCACCACGTCGAGCGCTTCACCAGCCGTTTCGGCGAGCTCCACGTCGAGGCGGTCGTCCTCCCGTTTGAGAAAAGTGGCAGCCAGATCGACGATTTCCGGGTCGTCGTCGACGTGTAGCACCCGAATCGGGTCGACATCGACATCGCTCATGACAACCCATTGAACGAGTGTATTGTTAAGCGTTGAGGCTTATTCGACAGATCCGTACTCATCGTCCGCAAACGCGGCGAACATGGCGCAAGTACGGTGGTTGCTGCGCCGACAGGTCACGCATTCATTACCCGTCATGAACCACGTCCAGGGGAGTTCCCGGCGCTGGGAAAGCGATGCGAGTGGCTGATCTCTCGTTCAACAGCAACGACGCGACTCCGCCAGATTGCCTCCCAGTTCGAACCCGTTGACACCGCTATCGAGCGCGTTGTATCCCTGAAAAAGCCGGTAGAGGGATTGTGAACTACGCCGAGACTGCTCGCTTCGCTGGGCGTCTCGTCTCGTTCAAATCCCTCGGTAGCGCCGACTACACACGGGTTGTTCGCGGCAAAAGAGCCGGTGGAGGGATTTGAACCCTCGGCCTAATCCTTACGAAGGATTCGCTCTGCCAGTCTGAGCTACACCGGCAGACGTCGCGGTGTTCGTCTGCCAAGCCTCGCTTCTCTGCGTTCAGCGAGACACCGGCGCGTTGGCGTTCTCCGCATCAAATCGTGGGAGGATAAACGCAATAAGGGTTGCGAATCCCGCTGACGGGACCCCTCACGTTCGCACCAGCCGTACGTCAAGCACCACGTTCAGTTCGTGGGGTGCGTACGACCGGACAGTGTGTCGCGTCTCGACGTCGACCTCGTACTGGGGTTCGGCCGCAGCCCGGATCGCCTCCTCGCCGGGGCCGTACGGGTCGTCCTCGTGCTGGATGTCGTAATAGTGGAGGACGCACTCGTCGCTCGCCAGGTCGACGGCCGTGTCGAGGAACTCGTCGGCGCTGTGCGGGAGGTTCATTACCAGCCGATCCGCCCAGTTCACGTACTCGGCCGCCACGTCTCGGACGTCCCCCTGGATTGCCGTCACGCGGTCCGCGACCTTGTTCCGACGCGCGTTCTCGCGGAGATATTCGATCGCCGTCTCGTTGAGGTCGACGCCGACCGCCTCTGCCCCCCGCGTGGCGAACGGGATCACGAACGGGCCGACCCCGGCGAACATGTCGAACGCTTGCTCGCCCGAGTCGACCTGCTCGACCACGCGATGGCGTTCAGTCGCCAACCGGGGCGAGAAGTACACCTCGGCGAGATCCAGCGCGAACTCACAGCCGTACTCTCGATGGACCGTCTCCGTCCGGTCGCCGGCCAACACGTCCCAGTCGCGCACCCGGAGGTCGCCTTTCACCTTCGAGGCCCGATTGAGTACCGTATCGACCGGCAGCGCGGACTCGACGATGGCGTCGGCGAGCGCCCGCGCTCTCTCGGGATCGTCCTCGTCGATGACGGCGATGTCGCCCACCCGAGCGTACGACGGTTCGAAGTCGACGACGTCGGCCGGCATCGTCTGCGTCTCTCTGGCCGGAACGTCGTACGAGACCACCTCGTATCGCGCTGGCACCGCACTGGCGTCTGTGACCGGTATGTAGAGCTGTCCGTCCTCGACGGTGATTTCGTGAGCGTCGTCGATGAGGTCCGCGTCTGCGAGCGCCTCACGCGTTTCTTCGCCCGCTTCGCGGCCGACACAGACGCACGGAACCGACATGGCCACACGTCGGACACCGCCGGCGGTAAGCCTGACGTTTCCAGTCCAGGTCGGGCCGCTTAATCCCTCCCAGCCCACAGTAGCGGTATGCTCACTTTCGTCGGTCTCGGTCTCTACGACGAGCGCTCGATCACAGTTGCAGGCCAGGACGCGCTGCGTCGCGCCGATCGCGTCTTCGCCGAGTTCTACACCAGCAAACTCGTCGGCACGACGGTCGCCGACCTCGAAGCCCATCACGACGTCACCATCGAGGTCCGGGATCGCGCCGGCGTCGAACAGGACCCCGACCCGATTCTGGACGCCGCCGAGGACAGCGAGACCGTGTTTCTCACCGCGGGCGATACCATGATCTCGACGACACACGTCGACCTTCGCCTCCGCGCCCACGATCGAGGCATCGAAACCCGCGTCGTCCACGGCACGACCGCCCAGACCGCCGCGAGTTCGTTGACCGGCCTCCAGAACTACCGGTTCGGGAAAGCCACCACACTTCCGTTCGAGCGCTCCCACGGCGGCGAGGGCGTCCCGCAGAGCGTCGTGGACACGATCGATACGAACCGAGAGCAGGGCCTTCACACGCTGGTCTATCTCGACATCAAGGCCGAAGAGGAAGAGTACATGACCGCGGACACCGCCGCGTCGCTGCTGGCTTCCGAGTACGACGAGACCCTGGCAGTTGCCGTCTGCCAGGCCGGGAGCGACGATCCGACGGTCGTCGCCGACAGCCTCTCCGAGCTGGCCGAGCAGAGGTTCGGCCCGCCGTTGCATCTGCTCATCGTCCCGGGAGACCTCCACCTCATCGAACAGGACGCACTCGCCGAGCTGGCCGGCGCACCGACCGAACTGCTCGACGACTAGCGGACTGCTTACTCCCCGTCTGCTCGCACTGGCTGGACTCCGAGCGCCTCGCGGAGGTCGTACTCGGTGCCCGTCAGCAGATAGAGCACGTCCTCGACGATGACGAGCACCTCCGGAAGTTCGCGAACTACGAGCCACGTGATGGCGACGAGCGCCGCGACCGACAGGACCTGGGCCATGATCCGGTCGGCGACGTAGTACGAGACCATATACGGGTCCGACGTTCCGAACAGGGTCATGACGGTGTCGGGGAACACGTGGAGATACTGCTTGCCGAAGGAGACGCCGATGAACACGTTCCGAACCAGGTTCAGCGCGTAGATGATCGGAATCGACACCGCCAGCGCCCGGAGCTTCCGGGAGAGCGGTGCGTGGACGGCCGCGATCAGCCCCGCGAAGATCGCCATACTCCCGATGCCGGTACAGGCGATCAGTATCGTGTAGGTGATCCGGTGATCCGGGTCGGGATAGAACTCGAAGGTGTTGCGATACGGCGCGTAGTCGGATGCCGCGGTGCCACCGGCTTCACTGACGAGGTTCCCATAGATGACGTCGGGGTGATACCCGATCACGTTCATCAGAACCTCCGTCTGCCGGGTGACGATCTCGACGAGCGGCCGTTTGAACAGCACCAGCGTCTCGAACGGTACGTAGACAAGCCCCATCACGGCGATCGCTCGCGAGAGCGCGAACAGCGAGTCCCGGCCGTCGGCCAATAAATACGCGACGTAGAGCGACGCCGGGACGGCGACGAGCGTTCCGATCCCCTCCACGATGCTCTTCTGGACGAACGCGAAGTGATAGATGAGCGTGAACCAGAAGAATCCGAAGAGAACCCACGCTGCGGTCGTGACCAGGCGCTTGGGCTCACGAGTTCCGTGCGTCAACGAGCGGAACCCACCGGCCACGCCGAGGGCGAGTAGAACGGCTCCCACCGTCACGGCACCTCGCGTAATGCTCCCTTGGACGATCGCATAGTAATACACCAGTACCGCCCAGAAGACGGCACCGAGCACGCCCACAGCGACGGTCGAGTACTGAGACCTCTCGTCGCGGTTCGACCAGTCGAGTACTGCCCCCGCAGAGAACGTTCCCACGACCAGCCAGGCGAGGGGATCGGACCACTGCGTGAACCAGGCCAGCATCCCGAGCAGCGCATCGAGCATTCTGTTGCCGACAGCTATGCCAAATGCGGCTATATGTCTTGTCGTTGGCTGCACGCCGGACGCACAGTCAGATGTCGCCGCCCTGGCAGTCAACGTGGTCCTCAGCACTCCACGTCGTGCCGCCCGGCAGATAGCTGTCGCTACCCGAATAGCGTCCGAAAAGAAATGGAATGCGGTTGGAAACCGGAATTAGGTCCGGTCGTTAGTTGCGACCGCGGGCTGCGAGGAGTGCAGCGCCGAGGAGCGCAACGAGTGCGAGGCCAGCCGTGAAGCCAGGACCGGAGCCGTCCGTGGTGGTCTCCGTACCGGAGTCAGCCGGTTCCTGGGTTGCGGTCTGGTCCTGACCGTCGTCGGTCGTGGTCTGGTCCTGACCGTCGTCGGTCGTGGTCTGGTCCTGACCGTCGTCGGTCGTGTCCTGACCGTCGTCGGACGGGACAGTGACCATCGCGGAGTCAACGGAGCCGTTAACGTCGTACGGTCCGTCAGCGTCCGGGAACTCGAATTCCTGGTTGTCGTTCGTGTCCATGTGGGCCATCGCGACCAGCGTCTGGTTGGACGCGAGGTCCGAGTCGAGCGAGACGGACACGTCGTTGTGTTCGCCAGCGCTCAGGTACTCGGTGTTGCCGATGACGTCACCAGAGGCATCGCCCTGGTGGATGACGACGTAGCCACCCTCGGACATCGTGACGCTGTCGACGGTGACTGCACCGTTCTCGAGCGTCTGGTTCTCGAAGTCGACGCCAGCGGTGACGCCCTCTCCGATGATACCTTCCTGATCGTAGTCGTCGTCCACGTCGCGGACCTCAGCCGTGAAGGACTGGTTGGATGCGCGGTCCGAGAGGTCGACCGTAGCCGTGAAGCTACCGTCGGTCTCGACGATCGGCTTGGGGTTCTCGAGGAACGAGTTGTCACCGCTGCCGCGGAGACGGAGGTCGAGCTCCGTACCCGGCGCGATGGACGTCGTACCCGAGACTTCCTGACCGGATGCGGCGTTCACGCGGATGACGTCGCCTGCACCGGTCTCGTACTCGACCGAGCGCTCGACGATGTCGACGTCGCTCGTGAGCGTGGTGCGGTCCTCGACGAGGTTACCGTCGTCGTAGACCGTGAAGTTGCCAGTGTAAGTCTGGTCGTCCTTGGTCTTCGAGTAGTAGTTGTTACCACCGTCGTAGGTGTTCTGATTTCCGTTCGGGTCGGTGGTAGTGGAGTCGCGGTCCCAGTCGTCGCGGTGGACCGGAATCTTAGACTCGTCCATGACGACGAAGACCGAGCCGTTACGCTGGTCCGGCACGACCTTCAGGCCGCCTTGATCTTCCATCCGAGCGAAGGAGACTTCGTACGGGTTGAAGTTGGCTTCCGTGTCCGACTGGTACATCCGGAACTCGAAGTCGTCAGCGAAGATGTCGGAGTTGGGGTAGTTATTGTCGGTCCAGTCTTCGTCCATCAGGTTGACGAAGGCCTCTTCGTAGTCGTCGTTGTCGCTGCCGGACGCGGTGTCGGCAGACTCGATGGCACCGGCGAGGCCGGTGGACTTGATCTGCCAGACGAGCGTGTCGTCTTCAGCGACCGAGTCGGACTCAGTCAGGTGCTCGTCAGCCTGGAGTGCCCAGACGTCCTGAGGCTCGTCGTTGTCGATCTCGTCGAAGTCCTCCTCCGGAGCGATCCAGCTGTTGAGGCTGTTGATCTTCGATTCCGTGACCTGGAGCGTCGTGACGGCGTACTCGTAGTCCGTCGAATCGTCGACGTTGGTCACGTTGATGTCGTAGCTGGCCGCTGCGAGCGGCGGGTCCGAGAGACCGGGCCGCGGGTCGTTAAGCTCGACCGAGCTGATCGTGTCAGAGTCGTCGAGCGTATCGATCGCCTCTGCGGTGCTCGCGTCGTTGCGACCAAGCGAGTAGGTGTTCAGCAGGACGGTGACCTTGCCGTCGTCGTTGTCGTCTTCGATCTCGAAGGTCGCGTTGAAACCGACGTCGTTGTAGCCCATGTAGACTTTGCCTTCGTCGGTGTTTTCGAGGTTGATCGGGACGACTGCGACGTCACCCTGACCGACGGGCGCGACGGTACCGAAGGTTGCGTCGTTGTCGTCTTCCTCCGTCACCGTGATGGATTCGGACGTCTGGACGCCAGTGTCGCGAGCCTCGAAGTCGAGGGTGTAGTCGCCAGTGTTGATGTCGGTGAAGTTGACGGAGACGTCCTGGTCACCCGTGAGGGTGAAGCGGATCTCGTTGTCCTCGTCGTCTTTCACCAGGTTCTTGACGGCGCTGTCACCGTCTTCGTTGAACATCGAGTACAGGTCGTCCTCATCGAGGTTGTCGGACGTGACGCGAACCGGGAACTCGTCGCGGTTCGAGTCGAACTCGAGGTCCTCGGAGTCGCCAGCGGTGGTCTCAGTTTCCTCGAAGGAGGAACTGAACGACTGGACGGAAACCTGGAAGTAGTCGTCCTCCACGTTACCGGTGTTTGCAAGTTCACCATCACCGGAGGTTCCCGTGGCCGCCAGCACGTCGCGGTTACCGTCGACAAGCGCGTACGTGCCTTCGAGGTTGGACGTGTCGAGCAGCGCGTTACCTTCGTCGTCGAAGGTAATCGGGTCGACGAATCCGTCTGCGGGAACGACGAGATCACCCTGGTCGTCGGTTTCGAGCTTGTACAGCTCGACGGTCCCGGAATAGTCACCGTCGTTCAAGAAGGACTGCTCGCCCTGGTACAGGCGCTGACCCTCGTAGACGGAGTCACCGACCTTGTACTGGGTCGTCCAGCTGTCGACCTTGTTATCGTCTGCATCGTAGAGAACGGCTTCGATGTCGTAGTCGCCTGCTTCGTCAGGGTTGACGACGTCGTCAACAGTAACTTTGACGTTGTCACCGTCTTGGACGTTCGTGCCGTCCGTCTCGATCGTGAGCTCGTCATCGCTCACAGTGATATCGTCCTGGGAAATGGTCGGTGAGAGACCAGTGAAGGAAACATCAGTGTCGTCGACCAGGCTCAGGTTTGCGTCTTCAATCGTGACGGAAACCTTGTGAACGCTATCATCAACGCCGTCACCCATGTCTGCACTAGTTGTATACGTTACACCGATTGTATCAGTCGTATAATCGCCAGCAGTATACTGGACAGTAGACTGATTAGCCGCAGCAGCCGCTCCTGAGAACGCGACGGTGCCGGCGAAAACCGACATGACCATCAGCGCAGTCAGGAAGAGACTGCGAACTTTTTCGCGTGTTCCTGTCATAGTTTGGTTTGGATTGGTTGTGTCATTCGGGTGGATCCAGCACCTTTCCAGCCGCCGGTCGTGGTTTGACCGCAACCACGTGGAGTCCGACCGACTGTACTCGATACTATCACCATGGGTAGGGGTACGGATGTAACAATTTGCGCTCGTTATAAATGCTTTGTGGTCAATTCCGCGGGATGACATCACGTCACACCCCGGCAAATCTGCGACTTTCGGCCGTCTCGCTCGCGATTCGGCCTCGAATGAGAGGCCGTCCTACGGGCGACCCACAGACGTCTGACACGTGTCGTCGCGGTGAAAAAGCGGTCGCAGCCTCACGCGTGCGTACGGACAAAACCGGCTAGAGACAGGTCGGATGCGACACCACGGTGGTCGTCAGCCCCCATTCCTCGGCGAGATCGGCGAGCGCAGCGACGCCGAACGTTTCCGTCGCGTAGTGGCCGGCGAGTGCGACGTTGATGCCGGCCTCGCGGGCGTCGTGATACACCTGCTGTTTCCCCTCGCCCGTGAGCAGGAGGTCGGCGCCCGCGTCGACGGCCTCGTCCAGCCAGTCCACGCCGCTCCCGGTGACGATGGCGACGTCTTCGATCACTTCGGGGCCGAAATCGAGCAGCTGGACGTCCTGGTCGCCGGTGTCGAGTTCGGCGTCGAGCAGCGACACCAGTTCGTCCCTGTCGAAGGGGTCGGCTGCAGTTCCGCGCTGTCCGATGTACTCCGGCCCCATCTCGCCGAACGGTTCGCGGTCGGTGAGATCGAGCAGGTCCGCCAGCCCCGCCGCGTTCCCGAGTTCCTGATGGCCGTCGAGCGGGAGATGTGAAACGTACAGTCCCATCTCGTGTTCGTAATGCGGACGCAGCCGTTCGTACAGTCGGCCAGTCACCCGTTCGACGCTCCCGAACACGTAGCCGTGGTGGGTCACCAGCAGATCAGCGTCGGCGTCGACGGCCGCGTCTGCCGTCGCTCGCGCCGCATCGACGGCGAAAGCGACGTGTTCGACCTCGCGCTCGGCGGGGCCGACCTGCAAGCCGTTCGGACTCGCGTCGAGGTCGGCGTACGCGTCGGTCCGCAACTCTTCGTCCAGGCGTGCACAGAAGTCCGCGCAGTTCATGCGCGACGGTTCGCCGGCACCCCCTGTAGCCTTTGGGCTGTCTACTCGTCCCGGACGAGATTACCGCGGTGCTCGGCGACGTACCCCTCCGAAACCAGGGCATCGAGCACGTCGACGCAGTCCTGGCGGGGAATGGCGTACGCGTTCGAGGCGACGTCCTCGAACTCGTCGCGCTCGACCGGGAACTCGCGGTTCTGCAGGAGTCGGATGACCTTCTTCGCCGCGGGCGTCGACAGAACGGACGCTTCCCCACTGGGCTCCCCGTCGGCCACCGAGTCGTCGTCGCCCTCGGACTCATCGACGGGCGTGTCGTCGTTCGTCTCGGCCCGCGTGGACGTGTCTTCGTCTGCCCGCGTGGACGCGTCGTCCGCAGCCGTCGACTCGTCGTCACCTGCACCATCGGAGCGGTCGTCCGTATCGTCGTCAGCCACTCCCGGTTTCGGTTCCTCGTCCGAGTCGCTGTCGTCGTCCGAAGCTCCCTCGTCGTCTCCGGCGTCGGTTTCGTGAGTTTCGTCGGGCGCGTCGTCCTGCGTCTCGGATTCGGCGTCGGGTTCGATCTCGGTGCTCGGTTCGGTCTCGGCAGCCGCGTCGCTCTCGTCGTCGGCGTCGGTCGCCGCGGCTGGATCGTCGGGCGCGGCCTCGAACGTCGATTCCGTCGAGGGAAGAGCCGACGCGTCGCCGTCGACGGCTGTCGCGGTCTCCTCCTCGGAGAGCACGTCGTACTCGTCCAGGGTCGTGCCGATCGAATCGGCGTCCGTCGCGGCGTCGAAGGCGATTTCGAGGGCGCCGTGTAGCTTCCGCTGACAGGTCGGACAGAGAGAGACGGTGTGTTCGGCGTCGATCGGGAGTCCTTCGGGCACGACCGGATAGGCGTCGATCGGTGCGTCCAGCGCAGTTCCACAGAAGTAACAGGACGAAAGACTGGGCATGGTGGAAACCGACTCCCCCACCGTCTAAAAACCATTCGCCGCGCCAGCCATCGTAGCCGCCAGGCGGGCCTAGCCGTCCGCCGCGTGAGCGAAGACGAACGCCCGGAGCAGTTTCGCTGCCAGAACGGCGGCCTGCCCGTCGTCGCGGTCGTTGACCTCGACCACGTCGAACCCCTCGGCGTGTGGCGCGACCGCTCGAACGACGTCGTGCATCGTTCGCGGTTCAAGGCCGAACGGTTCCATCGTCCCCGTTCCGGGTGCGTACGCCGGATCGGCGGCGTCGACGTCCACGCTCAGATACACCGAACGGTCTCCGAAGTCGGGCGTCCAGTCGGCGACGTCGTCGGGAGCAACCACAGTCACGTCGTCGTCTCGAGCCCGCTCCCACTCGGTTTCACTTCCGGTGCGCGCTCCCAGTACGACGGCCTCGTCGGCCGCTGCCAGTGCGTGTCGCGTGACCGTCGCGTGGTTCAGCGGGTTGCCGGCGTACTCCTCGCGGAGGTCGAGGTGGGCGTCGAGGCAGACGAACACGTCCGGGTCGACTGCGCGCACGCCCGCGACCGTCACGGTGTGTTCGCCACCGATCGTGAGCGGCACCGCGTCGTCGCGCCTGACGTCACCGAGCGTCCCCCGCAGAAACTGAAGGTACTCTTCGGCGTCGTCGCTCGGGTGAATGTCGCCGTGGTCACTGACCGCCAGGTCGGTGAACCGCTGATTAGTGTGGTGGTCGTAGTCGTCGAACGACTCGGCAAAATGGCGGACTCGGCGGGGGCCAAACCGGGTGCCGGGCTGGAACGTCGTCGAAGCGTCGAGTGGTGCGCCGACGACGACGTAGGCGGCGTCCCCGGGAGCGTCAGAGACCGGGGGCTCGCTGGAACTCGTTCCAGCGGCGTCCGACCGGTGGGCCCGCGCGCCGGGAA
Organism: Halorientalis brevis; assembly: GCF_042678165.1. Classification (GTDB taxonomy): domain Archaea; phylum Halobacteriota; class Halobacteria; order Halobacteriales; family Haloarculaceae; genus Halorientalis; species Halorientalis brevis. Next base: position 666,542 of record NZ_JBHUDJ010000014.1, read on the forward strand.
ACATCGCGCTATACGATCTTCCGCTGGCCTTCGTACTCGAGGTACTCGATCTCGTCGTCCTCGGAGAGCGTCTCGTCGCCGGGGACCTTCATCGTAATCGTCTCGTAGGTCTCCAGGTCCATGACCTGCGCGACGTCCTCGCTCTCGACGTTGACGACCTGTCCCTGCTTGCGCTCGATGATCGGGACCCAGATCTTCGCGTCGACCGGCTGGGAGAGGCTGCGCTTTTTCTCGTCGAAGACGCCCTTGCCCTCGACGCGGGCCTTGGCGCTGCCGTGCTTGCCGGGCTTTGCCGTACTGTAGGCGTTGATCTTACACGGAGCGTCGTCCATCATGACGTAGCTCCCCTCGTCCAGGTCGCGAACTTCCTTCTGCTCTTTCGCCATGATCCGCGGTAGTCAGTGTACCAGTATAAACGGTTTGGAACCGCGCCGACGCCGTTGCAATCAACTGACCGGTTTCTGCCACCGACCAGAGACCTTCGTCACGGCAGCCCGCCGACGGACTATCCGGTCAGACCAGATCGAAGGGTCCACTCACGTCGATCGACGAACGTACGGCCACCAAGTACGTTGCGAGGATGGAAACGATCCCGAGCCGTCGGATCGCTGGCTCAGTTCTCAGTGCTCTCCGGCGACTCCTCGGTCACTGCGTCGCCGAAGCCGTTCCCACCGATGTCGATCTCGCCGACGGCCGACCCGTCCATCTCGCTCGCCTCGCGTTCCCGGAGGTTCTGGCGCGTGAACTGGGGTTCGGTCTGGATACCGGACTGCTCCCGGAACGACCAGTAGAGCAATCCGGCCACGAGCACCGTCGCCCCGCCAGCGATCCAGGCCGCGTCGACGGTCCCAAACGAGTACAGGACGGCCGTCGAGACGATGCCGGCCGACAGCACCATCCCGTAGACGAGCCGTTTGGCCAGGGTCTGGAGCAGCCCGTCGGAGTCCTCGATGTCGGCGTTCACCCGCAAGTCGTCGCGCTCGATTCGGTCGAGCGTCCGTTCGAGTTTGGGCGGCGTCCGAATCGCCGACTGGGCGGCCTGCTGGAGTTCCTCCCCGCGGTCCTCGATGAACTGTTTGACGCCGGCTTCCAGGTACCCGTGGTCGCGCAGGTAGCCCGTCGCCACCGCGATGAAATCGAAGTCCGGGTCCAGCGTGACGCAGACCCCCTCGACGACGGTCGCGACGCGCAAGACCAGCGCGAGGTTCGAGGGGAGTCGGAGCGGGAACTCGTAGATGGTGTCCTCGACCTGCTGGACGATCTGCTGGATGCGGTACTGCTCGATGTCGTCACCGCGAGCGTCCGCGATGGCGAGTTCCATCACCTCGCCCATCACCTCGCGGTCGGCTTCGGGACTCAGCGTCCCCATCTCGATGAGCGCGTCGAGGATGGCGTCGGTGTCCTGGTTGGCCACGGCGATGTAGAAGTCGATGATCTTCTCCTGCACGTACGACTCGACGTAGCCGCTCATGCCGAAGTCGTAGAACACGAGCGTGCCGTCGTCCTTGACGGCCAGGTTCCCGGGGTGCGGATCGGCGTGGAAGACCCCGTCGTCGACGATCATCTGGAGGTACACTCGCTGGAGCGTCTCGGCGATGTCCGTCCGGTCGACGCCCATCTCGTCGAGTTCCTCGATGTTCGAGATCTTCGTCCCCTCGACGTACTCCATGGTGAGGATCCGACCGGTCGACCGCGACCCGTCGACCTGTGGAATGCGGATCCGGCGGTCGCTCCGGAAGTTGTCGCGGATCTCCGCGAGCATCCGGGCCTCCCGCTCGTAGTCCATCTCCTGGCGGATCGTCTTGGCGAACTCGTCGGAGAGCGTCTCCAGCGAGAACGACCGCGCCTCGCCGACGAACCGCATGATGATCGGCAGCGACCAGCGGATGACCCGCAGGTCCGCCTCCACGAGGTCCTCGATGCCGGGCCGGCGGACTTTCACGGCGACCGGCCCGTCCTCGGTTTCGGCGTAGTAGACCTGGCCGAGGCTCGCACCGCTGATGGAGGTCGTATCGAAGTACTCGAAGTTCTCCCCGACGGGGCCGAGCTCCTCCTCGATGACGGACTCGGCGTCCGCCCAGTCGGCGGGCGGGACCTCGTCCTGGAGTTTCGTGAACTCGTCGATGTACTCGGGCGGGAGGATGTCCGGTCTGGTCGAGAGCAACTGCCCGAGTTTGATGAACGTGGGACCGAGGGTCAACAGTGAGTCCAGCAGTTTGGCTGCCCGGCGACGCCGCTGGGCAGGCGAGACCTGCCGCGACCGGCCGACGAGGAGGAACCGGTGACGGTCACGCGCGTAGGCGAGCAGGAGTGGCAGGAATTGGCGCGCGACGGTGAAAAACCGTCGGTACGCACGGAGGTTCACCGAGCGGCCCCCCGACTTACGCACTCACGTCGGTGATTGGCACGTCCGCCTCGGGCGTCGCGCCGGCTTTCGGCAAGCGGAGTTCGAGCACTCCGCGTTTCATCTGCCCTTCGGCTTCCGCCCCGGTCGCGTCGGGCGGGAGGGGAAGTTCGGCGTCCAGAAAGAGGGCTCGCTCCTCGTCGACGTACTGGAACTCCGCCGGGAGGTCCTTCTCGCGCCGCGCCTCGATCTCGAGTCGACCCGCCGAGATGCCGACGCTGACCGTCTCGGCCGTCGCCCCTGGCAGGTCGATGACCAGCAGGTAGGCGTCCTCACTCTCCAGCAGGTCGGCGAACACCGTCTCGGGGAGGTCCCGCATCGCATCGCGCAACGCTGACATACCCGTCGCTAGGGACCCATCATCGAAAAAGGCCGTGGTTGCGGCGGTCTCGTCGGGAACGATTCGGCGGCGGCCGCCGTGCGGTCCCGACCCGTTCGGCGGACGCTTTTTGTTCGGGCGGCCCAAGCCCAGGTATGACTGATCCACGAGAGTCGGGATTCAAGGAGGTGACGCGGCTGGCCGACGCGCGCGAACGGCTCCAAGCGGCCGTCACGCCGCACGATCGGACCGAGCGCGTCCCGCTGTCGATGGCCGACGGCCGAGCCGTCGCCGAGCCAGTGACGGCCAGCCGACCAGTCCCCCACTACGACCGGGCCGCCATGGACGGGTTCGCGGTCCGCGCCGAGGACACGTTCGGCGCGGGCGACCGCTCACCGGCCGTCCTCCGCGAACGAGACCGCGACGACGAACCCGACGGCGCCCCACCGGACGTCGCCCCGGGCGAGGCCACGCGAGTCCACACCGGCAGCGAAGTCCCGCCCGGTGCGGACGCCGTCGTGATGGTCGAACAGTGCGAGGTGCAACCCGCCTCGGGAGACGTCGAAGTCTTCGACGCCGTCGCCGAAGGCGAGAACGTCGCCCCGGCCGGCGAGGACGTCGAGGCGGACCAGACGCTGTACGAGCCGGGCCACCAGCTCCGCCCGTCGGACCTGGGGCTGTTGAAGTCCGTCGGGATCGACGCAGTGACCTGCTACCAGCGACCGACGGTCGGCGTCGTCCCGACCGGCGAGGAACTCGTCCAGCACGACCCCGGACCGGGCGAAGTGATCGAAACGAACGGCCTCACCGTCTCCGAGTACGTCGAGCGCTGGGGCGGAACGGCGGCCTATCGCGACGTGGTCACCGACGACGAAAACGCCCTCCGGGCGGCGATCCAGCGCGACCTCACGAAGGATGTCATCGTCACCACGGGCGGCTCCTCGGTGGGGAAGCGCGACCTCATCCCGGAAGTCGTCGACGACCTGGGCGAAGTGCTGGTCCACGGCGTCGCGCTCAAACCCGGCCATCCCGTCGGGTTCGGCGTCGTCGAGGACACGCCAGTCATCATGCTCCCGGGCTACCCGGTTGCCTGTATCGTCAACGCCATGCAGTTCCTCCGGCCGGCGCTGAAGTGGGCCGGTCACCTCCCGCTGCGGGACCATCCCGCGACCGAAGCCGTCCTCGACCGGAAGATATCGAGCGAACCCGGCGTCCGGACGTTCGCTCGCGTCAAACTCGATCAGACGGCCGAGGACTCGACGGACGACGAGCGGGACCTCCCCACGGCGACGCCGACGCGGGCCTCCGGGTCCGGCGTCCTCTCGAGCGTCGCGCTTGCCGACGGCTGGGTCGTCGTCCCCGAAGGTCGCGAGGGCGTCGCCGAAGGCGAACGCGTCCGCGTCCAGAACTGGGAGTGGTACGCATGACGGAGAGGAAGGAGTTCCGCGACCTCGTGCCGCCAGAAGAAGCTCACGAAGCGATCTCGTCGCTGGACCTCGCCGGCGGGACCGAACACGTCCCGCTCGGGGAAGCCCGCGGGCGAGTCCTCGCCGAGCGGATCGACGCGAGCCTCGACGTGCCGGGATTCGACCGCGCGAGCATGGACGGTTACGCGATCCGCGCTCGGGACACCTTCGGTGCCGACGAGGCCGACCCCGCGCGCCTCGAACTCGTCGGCGAGGTCCACGCCGGCGAAGCGCCCGACGTGACAGTCGAAGAGGGGACTGCCGCCGAGATCTCGACGGGGGCGGTGATGCCCGAGGGAGCCGACGCGGTCGTGATGGTCGAGAAAACCGACACCGAGCGCGTCGAACAGAGTTCGACGGACGAAACGAGCGGCACCGCCGCGAGCACGGACGTCCTCGTGCGCACCTCGCTCGCACCGGGAGACCACGTCATGCTCGCGGGCGCGGACGTGGCCGCGGGTGAGCGCGCGCTCGGCCCCGGCACGCGGCTCACGCCGCGAGAGATCGGCCTGCTCTCGGCGCTCGGCGTCGACGAGGTGCCAGTGCGAGCCACCCCGCGCGTCGGGATCATCTCGACCGGTGACGAACTCGTCCGCCCGGGCGAGCCGCTGGACTCGAACGCCGGCCAGATCTTCGACGTGAACAGCTACACGACGGCGACGGCGGTCGAAGAGGCCGGCGGCGAAGCCGTGCTCTATCCGCACGCCGGCGACGACTACGACGAAATGGAGCGCATCCTCACCCAGGCCGCCGAAGAGTGCGACCTCGTCCTCTCGTCGGGGTCGACAAGCGCCTCCGCGGTCGACGTCATCTATCAGGTCATCGAAGAGCGGGGCGAGTTGCTGCTCCACGGCGTCGCCGTCAAGCCCGGCAAGCCGATGCTCGTGGGGCGGTTGGACGGCTCGGACGCCGAGCAGCGAGAGTCTGCCGGTGGCTCGGCATATATCGGACTCCCGGGCTATCCCGTCTCCGCCCTGACCATCTTCCGCACGTTCGTCGCGCCGGCCATCAGAGCGGCAGCGGGCCTGCCAGAGCCACAGACCGCGACCGTCGACGGTCGGATGGCGGCCGAAGAGCGCTACAGCGAAGGCCGAATGCGGTTGATGCCCGTCGGGCTCGTGACGGACGGTGTCGGGGAGACGCTCGTGTATCCCGTCGACAAGGGCAGCGGCGCGACCACGAGCCTCGTCGAAGCCGACGGCATCGTCGAGGTCGACGCGGACACGGCGTATCTGGCGGAGGGACAGGCCGTCACCGTCCAGTTGTTCTCCGCGGACGTGCGGCCACCGTCGGCGTTCGGCGTCGGCGAGGACGACCCCGCCCTCTCTCGCGCCCTCGACGACCTCACGAACCCCCGGTTCCTGTCGCTGGGCACCCGCGAAGGGCTGCGCCGGCTCCGCAACGGCGTCCCGGACTTCGCCGTCGCGGCCGGCCCCGACGCCGCCGACGCCGACTACCCGGAACTCGGCGGCTGGACCCGCGAGTGGGGGCTGATCGTTCCCGACGGCAACCCCGAGCGCGTCTCGGGGATCGCCGATCTGGTGGATCGAGACCTCCGGTTCATCAACCGCGGGACGAACTCCGGACTCAGGCGAGACTTCGACGACGCGCTGGCCGGGCTGGCCGCCGAGCGCGACCGCTCCCGCCGGGACCTGACCGACGCCATCGACGGCTACGGCCTTACCGCGAAAGCCCACGAGAGTCCCGCCCGGAAAGTCGCGGCCGGGCAGGCAGACGTCGGGCTCGGACTCCGAGCGACCGCCGACGAACTCGGCCTGGGATTCGTCTCGCTCGGCGACCAGCCAGTGCGCGTGCTGGCGAACGACGACAGAACGGGGAAAGAGGGCGTCGCTGCACTCGACGCGGCGCTCGACTCGGTCGAGGCGGTGCTGTCAGAACTCGCCGGCTACGCGCGAGACTAGTCGCGTGACGACGCCCGGTCAGTCGCTGCCGGGTTCGGCCCGGACGCCGTCGAGGTCGGTGAACGCCTCGACGCGGTAGTCGCCCAGGACGCACTGGCCCCGGCTGTGCGGGTCGTGACGTTCGACGTGGATACCGTCAAGCCCCGCGTTCCAGGCCGCACCGATGTCGTGGGGGCCGTCACCCGCGAGCACGCCGGTCGAGCCGCCGTCCGCTCTGCTCACGGGGTCGCCGCCGTGACCGTTCGGGGCGGTGTCGAGGTCCGCCATCGCTAACTCGACGGGCGTCGGATCCGGTTTCCAGCCCGTCTCTTCCGTACAGCAGACGACCGTGTCGAACCAATCGCGGATGTCCAGCCGGTCGAGCACCGGTTCAGTGAGGTACTCCTGGCAGTGGGTCACCAGGCCGACGGGTACGTCGAGGTCGGCGACGAAGTCGGCGTCGTCGTAGAGGAAGGTGTGCTCGGCTCGAGCGTCGGCGTCCTCGACCTCGTGGAACACCTCCCAGAAGCGGTCGACGCCGACGTCCCACTGGCGGAGCTGTTCGTTCCGTGACCCACCGAGCCCGTGCCAGACGATCTCGGCTTCCCGGTCGGTGAACGTCCGACCGAGTCGGTCGCCGACCTCGTCGAACACGTGGCGGACGTAGGAGGGTTCGATGTCCACCAGCGTGCCGTCGAGGTCCAGCAGCCAGAAATCGTACTCGTCAGGGACCATCGGGATTGTCACTGTACGGGACACTCGAATAAGTGATTTCCGGCAATTGTATCCGGAGCGACACGTGTGTCAACAGTTGTCGCTCATGCCCCTGTAGATCCGTCGTCGACCAGCCTGATGCTCGACCCGAGGTACTTCGATCGGACTTCGGGGACGCGCTCGGCGTTGAACAGGTCCAGGTTCGCGCCGATCGCGTCGTCCAGCGCGTCGAGATATGTCTGGTCCGTCCTGAGTTCGCGGAAGTCGACCGTCAGCACTGTCACGCCCAGGGCGTCTTCGGTCAGTTCCCGGAAGTAGTCCGGGTCGTTCAGTTCGCCGTGCCAGAGGTTGTCCCGGAAGAACAGCCAGCCGTCTTCGCCCGGCGGGTCGGCCTCGCGAAACAGCGTCGTCTCGAACTCGTTCGGCTCGGCTCGCAAGCCGGCCACCGAGGGGCTCAGTCTGAACCGACAGCCGAAGACGTACTCGGCCGCACCTGCGTCGTCGCCGTGCTCAGCGGTCTCGTCGTTCATCACTCGTACGCGTCGTTGAACCGGGCGGCGAGGTCGGTGTCCTTCTCGGTGATGCCGCCGGCGTCGTGGGTCGTCAGTCGGACCTCGACTTCGCCCCAGGTGATCGTGATTTCGGGGTGGTGCCACGCGTCCTCTGCGATACCGGCGATCCCGGACGCGAAGCCCACGCCGGGAAGGTACGAGTCGAACTCGAACGTCCGGACGATCTCGTCGCCGTCGCGTTCCCAGTCGGCGGGGAGCTGTGCCTCGATCTCCTCGTCTGAGAGCAGGTCTGCCATGTGTGAGGGGTTGGCTCGATCCCCGATAAAGCCCAGGTCGGCAGACGGGGCCTCGCCGCGATGGGAAAACGGTTCCTTGGTCGGGTACGAACCGCAGGGGTGTGATGTCAGGGACGGACCGACGGACCCGCGTCGCTCTCGCCGGGGTGGTGTTCGCCGTGCTGCTCGCACAGGTGTTGCTGTATCCGGGCATCGACACCCTCGTCGACGCGCTCGGGGCCGACACCGCCCTCGACGCGAGCATGTGGTTTCTGACCGCCGAGTTCGCGGCGTTCGTCGTCTGTGCCGGCGTCTGGGGAGCCGCCAGCGACAGCGCCGGTCGCCGCGTTCCCTTCATCGTCGCTGGCGCCGTCGGTGGCGCGGCCGGCTACGCGCTGGTGGCGCTCCTCCACCGCGTCGTCCCCCTGTCCTTTACCGCCGTGCTGGGACTCCGCGTGCTGCAGGGCGCGGCGACCATCGGCGCGTTCTCGCTGGCGATGACGATGCTCATGGACCTGGACGGCGGCCACGGCAAGAACATGGGCGCCGCCGGGATCGCCATCGGCCTCGGGACGGCCCTGGGCGCGCCGCTGGGCGGGCAGCTCTACGAAGTCGGCCCGTTCGTGCCACTGCTCGTCGCCAGCGGGCTCTTACTGGTCGCCGGCGCGCTCGCCGCGCTCGTCACCGACCGGACGCCCGGACACAGCCGCGACGTGGTGCGGGCCGTGGTGAGCGGGCTGCGCGAGACGCCGGCACTGCTCCTGCCCTACGCGTTCGGCCTGATCGACCGGCTCACGGCCGGGTTCTTCGCGCTCGTCGGCACGCTGTACTTCCGCGAAGTCGTCGGCCTCTCGCCCGGGGAGACCGGGTTCATGCTCGCGCTGTTTTTCGGCCCCTTCGCGCTGTTGCAGTACCCGTTCGGCGTGCTCTCTGATCGGATCGGTCGCACGCTCCCCGTCGTCGTCGGCTCGCTCCTGTACGGACTCGCGGTCATCGCGGTCGGCGTCGCGCCGACCGTCCGCCTCACCGGGGTCGCGATGGTCGCCGTCGGCGTCATCGGCGCGCTCGTCGCCCCGGCGACGATGGCGCTCGTCACGGACCTCGCGCCCAGCACCGAGCGAGGCGTCGCCATGGCCGGATTCAACACCTTCGGTAGTCTGGGCTTTCTCGCAGGGATTCTCGTCGGAGGAACCATCGCCGAAGAGGTCAGCTACGTCGCGGCGTTCCTCGTCGTCGGCGGCCTGGAGATCGCGATCGCGATTCTCGCGCTCCCGGCGTTTCTCCGGCTTCAGTTACCACAGTCGAACGTCCCGGCAAAATAGGAATCAGTCGTCGAGCTGTTCGAGGACTGCCGTCGGCATCTCCGCTTTCATCGCCTCGGGGATCTCGTCGGGGTTCATGCTGGAGACGAAGTCGGGCGTCTCGCTGCCGAAGTGCGGGTCGAACAGTTGCAGCGCGGTGTTGATAGTGGTCCAGTCGTCTTCCTCGGCGGCGTCGCGGAGGCTCTGAGTCGGCGCGGCCAGCAGCTGCCCGACGAGCGCGTCGGCCATCGACTCGACGACCTCTTTTTCCTCGCTGTCGAGGTCGAGTTTCTCCATCGCGGTCGCCAGTTCCCGCGTCTTCAACTGTTCGGCGCTCTCGTACATCGCGGCGATGACCTGATCGGCCCGTTTCCGCTTGTACTGGGTCAGGAGGTGGTCGAACTCCTCGTCGACGAGCCGTTCGACCGCCTCCGCTGCCTCCTCACGCTGTGCGCGAGAGGCTCTGGTCACCGATTCCAGGTCGTCCAGGTCGTACACGTCGACGCCGTCGATCTCGTCGGCCGTCGTCGGGACGTCTCTGGGCTGCGCCAGATCGATGACCAGCGTCTCACCGGCGTCGGAGAGCATCTCGACGTCGACGACGTGGTCCGAACTCCCCGTCGCCGTGATGACGAGATCGGCTCGTTCGACGGCCGCCGGGAGGGCGTCGAGCGCGAGGGCGCTCCCCTCGACGTCCATGCCCTCGACGAGGTGCTCGGCGTGCGGGACCGTCCGGTTGCCGACCAGGACGCGCCCGACCGACTCGTCGAGTGCCTTCGCGACGAGCGCGCCCATCTCGCCGGCGCCGACGATGAGCGCCGTCGACGCCGAGAGGTCGCGTTCGGCACGCGCGAGGTTGACGGCGGCACTCCCCAGTGAGACCGTCCCCTCGTTGATCCCGGTCTCGGTGCGGGCGCGCTCGCCGACGTGCATCGCCTTCGTCACGCCGCTTTCGAGCACCGGCCCGATGCCGCCGACGCCGCGCGAGTCCTCGTAGGCGTCGCGAACCTGGCCGAGAATCTGATCCTCGCCGAGAACGATCGATTCGAGTCCCGCTGCCACCCGCAGGAGGTGACGCAGGCACTCCTCGTGTTCCATCTCGACGAGCACGTCTTCGGGCATGTCGAGGAAGAACTCACGGAGCACGGCCCGTCCGACCGCTGGGTCCGCAGTGACGACGTACGCCTCGGATCGGTTACACGTCTGGAGGACGTACGCCTCTTTGACGCCAGGTCGTGCGAGAAGCGACTCGACGGCCACCCGCTGGTTCTCTGCACAGGCCGCGTCGATGTCGTCGACGCTCGCACGTTCGTGCGACACGCTGACGCCTGAGATGACGCCAGTTCCGTCAATCACGATAGATCACCTGTCACGGCAGTAGTCACGTCCTCGGCCACTTGGCGTGCTTTCGTCCTGCCACTATCTAAATGCTTCCAAACACGTCCGGATCTGACGACCTCCCGGACTGCGTCTCGCCGCACCGCGGGGTCGACCCCGCGGTCCTGTAAGTCATCACGCAGTTCGCCGGAGAGCTCCGCCATCGCCCCGGCGTTGGTGAGTTCGTCCTCGATACGTTCGCGCAGATAGCGACTCAGCGCCGGGCTCGTCCCACCGGTCGCGACCGCAGCGACGACCGGATCGTCGCGGACAGTCGCCGGAACGACGACACTACCGGGATCGCGTTCGCCGTGCTGATCCGTTCGGTTGACCAGCGCGCCGTGGTCGCGCGCTGCCTGCTCGATGGCGGCGTTCCGGTCCGTGTCGTCCGTCGCGGCGACGACCAGTGCCGGCTCGGTGCGGTCGATCCAGTCTTCGACGGCTTCGTCGTCGGGTGCGGCCCTGATCCGCTCGGCGCCGCCGAAGTCCGCGTCGGCGAAGTCAGGACTGACCACGACCACGTCGGCCTCGCGGGCGAACCGCCGGGCTTTCCGTGCCCCGACGGTGCCGCCGCCGAAGACGAGGATCGTCGTTCCCGTGAAGTCGTGGAGTAGTGGAATCATGGTCAGTCGTCGGCGTCTGTCGGCGCGTCGGTGGTGTTCGCTGCGGCCCGTTCGTCGAGTCGGATACCGGTCTTCTTGAGAATCCGCGTCGAGAACAGCGAATCCCAGTCCTCGTCGCTGACGTCCCAGAACTCGGCCATCCGGTCGCGGACCTGTTGGATGCGCTGTTGGCTCTCTTCTTCACTCCGCCCGTGGGTCATCGCGAAGAAGTTGTACGGCCAGACGCCCTCGTGACGCGGCCGCTCGTAACAGTGCGTGACGAAGGAAAGCGACGCGATGGCCGGGCCGACCTCGCCGAGTTTCTCGTCCGGGACGTTCCAGACGGTCATCCCGTTTTCCGTGTAGCCCAGGGAGTAATGGTTCGGAATGACGCCGACGCGCCGGACCTTCCCCTCCTGGTCGAATCGCTTGATCGTCTCGACGACCCACTCAACGTCCTGTCCGATGGCCTCGGCGACGTCACCGTAGGGAGTCGCCGTCAGCGGCAGGCCGTCCTGAATCTCCAGGACGAGGTCCAGTTCCGCCGGGGTCAGTGACGTCTGGTCGGTCGGCGTCACGTCAGGCCCCAGATCGGAGAGATCTACGTCGCCGTCGGAAATGGGGCCGTCGACGAGGAACTTCGCCTCGACACGGAACTCCTGCTGTTTGGGGAGGTTGTACGTCTCTTGGCCGGTCTCGTCCTCGATCTCGGCCAGGACGTCGTCGACGCGGTCCGGGTCGGGGACGCTGACCACGAACCACATGTTCAGGTGTGGATGTTCGCGCTCGTAGTTGTGGGCCACCTCGTCGTACGCGTTGACTTGCTCGGCGACCTCGTCGTATCGGTCCTCGGGCGCGTGCATGGCCACGAGCGTGGCTGCACCCCCGATTTCCTCGGCGTTGATGAGCGCGCCGAATCGGGTCAGGATGCCCTCCTCGTCGAGTCGCTGGACGCGTGTCAGCAGTTCGTCGGCGTCCATCTCGACGCCGCGGTCTCGCAGTGCCGCGGCTGCCGGCTCGAAGGGACGTTCGACGACGGGGAACCCACCCTGGAAGGCGTTGATGACCGCCCTGTCCGCGCGCTCCAGGTCATCAGTCATGGTCGCCACTCAGGGTTGACCCGGTATAAATCCGCGTTTGTCTTCGCGCGATCCGAGAATGCTGAGGTTACCAGGAAGTATGCACCACACAGGCAAAGCGTTTGCCCGTGACTACTCGTCGGTAGTGACGCCCTCGACGGTGTAGCCCTCCTCGCGGAGCGCCGAAACGAGCCCGTCCTGGTCGACGTCGGCCTCGTAGTAGAAGACGATCCGGAACTGTTCCTCGCGGATGAGTTGCTGGCACTCCCAGACGAACTCGTCGCCGTCGATCGTGAGTCCCTGGTGCTGGTTGAGGCCGAAGTCCGGGTCGTCGTTGCCGGAGTAGACGTAGGTGTCGCCTGGGTCGACGCCCTCGTACTCGGCGATGACGTCGCCGATCTCGATGGTTGCCTCGTGGAGTTTCGCCTCGGCGTCGTTCCCGAGGTCGGTGTGAACGATGACGCCGGCCAGTTCGATGTCGCCCGGTTCCAACAGTGCCTTGGTCCGCTGATAGAGGTCGGGGTCGATGACGTCCTGCTCGTTGCTCATCGCTCGGCTGTCGTGTGCCGGGCCCCATACCTCTCACGGTATCGAGTCGGTTTGGGGAGCGGCTGCTCGGGTCGAAAATGATTCGGGGCGAGTGCCCCGTCAGTGCGCCAGTGGGTCGTGAACCCTGGTTACAGTCGCGTCAGGTTCGTCGCCCGCGGCCCTTTGTCTGCCTGTTCGATGTCGAACTCGACTTCCTGCCCCTCCTCGAGGTCAGGACCGCCGACGTCTTCCATGTGGAAGAACACGTCCTCGTCCGCGTCGTCAGTGTCGATGAAGCCGTAGCCGCCGGTGTCGTTGAAGAAATCGACTTTGCCTTTCGCCATCGAAATCACACCCGCTCCAGGTTGACCGCGCGCGGACCCTTGTCCGCTTGCTCGATGTCGAATTCGACTTCCTGCCCCTCCTCGAGGTCAGGACCGCCGACGTCCTCCATGTGGAAGAACACGTCTTCGTCCGCGTCGTCAGTGTCGATGAAACCGTAACCGCCAGTGTCGTTGAAGAAATCAACCGTACCGTTCGCCATTGCACTCTCTCAGAGGGCGTCCCGATATTAAAACCCTGCGGGTCACCCACACCCTTCCTGGGGGAAGACAAGATTCTTACGACCACGCACGGACGTCTCAGGCAATGCTTTCGTGGGTTCGCCAGCAGGCACTCCGCGGCTACGAACGCCTGCTGCGAGGGGAAATATCGGGGACGCCAGATCACGTCGCCGTCATTCAGGACGGCAACCGCCGGTACGCCGACAAACAGGGCGGCGAGGCCACGGACGGCCATCGCGCCGGCGCTCAGACGACCGAGAACGTGCTCAACTGGTGTGACGAACTCGGCATCGAGGAACTGACGCTGTACGCGTTCTCGACCGAGAACTTCGACCGGCCGAAAGACGAACGCGAGAACCTGTTCGACCTCATCGAGGAGAAGCTCTACGAGTTCGCGGACGCCGACCGCGTCCACGACGGCGAGGTCCGCATCCGCGCGATCGGTGAAACCCAGCGCCTCCCGGAGCGCGTGACCGAGGCGATCCGCTACGCCGAGGATCGGACGAGCGAATACGACCGGCTCCACCTGAACATCGCGCTGGCCTACGGCGGCCGCGCCGAACTGCTCGGTGCCGCCCGCGAGGTCGCACGGGACGTCGCCAGCGGCGCCCTCGATCCGGCCGACATCGACGTCGAAACCGTCGAATCGTCCCTCTACGAAGGGCCGGTCCGGGACGTCGATCTCATCATCAGAACGGGCGGTGCCGAACGGACCAGCAACTTCCTGCCCTGGCACGCCAACGGCAACGAGGCCGCCGCGTTCTTCTGTACGCCGTACTGGCCGGAGTTCCGGAAAGTCGACTTCCTGCGTGCCATCCGGACCTACGAGAACCGCGAGGACTCCTGGCGGACGGCCCGGGCTCGCCGCGCACTCGCGCTCCTCCGCGCGACGGGCGGCGCGGAACTCGACGAGGCACGCCGAATCCTCCGGCGCTTCCGCGACCACCTCCCGAGCGGCGAACGGGAAGCGCTGAACGATCCGGGTGACGCCGACGAGATCGAGCCGGAAGCGGCTGCTGACTGAAACCCACAGTTAGGTCGCGCTGCTCGTGACGTGCTTTGGCCTACCGGCCAAACTTCCGAGAGACTCACTTCGTTCGCCTCTCGGCGTTTGGTCGCTTCCT
>NZ_JBHUDJ010000015.1:0-264248 GCF_042678165.1 Halorientalis brevis
TCCCGCTTCTTACTCCTAGTTCTGACGGTCGAAGCCGACGCTGTCCAGCGATTCACCAGAGCCATTTAATTGCTTGTCAAGCCGGCGTCGATGTCTACAAAGATGGAGTTGTTGTTGAACACGACCTGACGTATTCTCGACGAATCGTACCGCTGATGCCGGTGTCTTGCTGATTCCATGATACGTGAACTTTCCGACGCTCGGTCGAACCGAAAACTGTGAACAAGCGGTGTTAGAGCAGTATTTTGATTTCTCGATCCCCTCTATGTCTGGGAGTTTCCTATGGATTGAGTTTGTGGGACGGCAGCTCAAGTAATCCTGGGTCGCGTGAATTAGCGTGCAAGACTCGCGCTCTGGATTCATCACACAGTAAGTGAAATAGTTAATATCAAATATTTGAAAACATTCTTAGAAGCATCGGATCAAGCTCTCAGTCAGGCCTTTTGTCTGCAATAGAACAGTGTGGATGGACCAACCCCCGTACAATAGCGATGGTTTGGGGGATCGCTACGGTGTCTATCGAGAATTTAGAGGGGTTTGCGTCGCTCGCCTTACAAACTATTGCGGTAAACTAGAAGAGATCGTCAGTCGTCTCAGCCTTCCGTAAGGCACCTAGTGTCGTATATTGGAGCGATTGGGGATACTTCGTCTCAAACGGGACCGGATCTTCGAGCTCGTAGAGTGAACCCGGCTTGAACTCGATTACCTTCTTTCCGTCTGCGATTTTGGATCTATCCTTGTAATCTAGTGGCTCTCGTAAGAGGTCAGCCTCGTCGGGTTCAACCACGTCGCTTACCTCAGCGAAGTATTTCACCTCGCGAACGTCCCCAGTGACGTACATCGCCACGTAATCGAATTCACTACCGACGCGAACGAATCCCCACGCTTCGTTCTCCTTTAGAAACGGGAGTCCTGACTCCCGGGTTGGAAACACCGCAACACGGGCGTCGGGGTTACCATCGATTTCCTGTCGGGCAACCTTCCCTGCAACCCGATTCTCCAGTGGCTCAATCTCGTGGGGTGTGTCGTCTGTTCCTTCTTCCTCTTCTCCCTGTGGCTCCGTACTGACGAACTGACGCTGTTCACGGAGTACCGTAACGAGACTTTGCACGAACTCTCGGGCCTGTTCTTCGAGATCGATCGTGAGGTCGCCCACTTCCCGTTCCACGGCCTCCGTGACGGACTCGGTGACGTTGTCCTCGTTTTCCTGTAGGTGTCGAATTGCTCGATTTGTCTGGGCGACCTGCGCAGCTATTTCATCAGACTTCCCTGAGCGTATCGACTCCTTCGTCAGGAGTTCCAGTACTCCTGGGTTTTCGGCGAGGTCATCGAGGTCGAACTGAACGACCGATACCTCCTCACCTCCGTTCTGGTGGCGGTTCTTCGTCAAGACCTCGAAGGACTTCCCGTTGGTGAGAATCCCCCAATCAACGTCGAGCTCCTGTCGCATATAACTCCGAAGTTGGCGTACTTCATCGTCGGTGAGCTCAGACCGAGCTGGTTTGGCCTCCACGAACACGACAGGCGAATCCCCCACGAGCAGGGCATAATCGACGTGGGTACTCCCCGAGGCCATTGGGACTCTGTATTCGAGGGCGACTTCGGTCGAATAGAGATCCCAGCCGAGAAGTTCGAGAAACGGCTGAACGAGCTTGACCTTCGTATTTTCCTCGTCCATCTGCGGTGATGAGTCGATGAGCTGCTGACACCGCTGGACGTACTCGCCAATCTCGTCCTTGTCCATTGTCAGACCGTCCGTAACGGACCCCTTTTAACGTGATGCAAATGTGCTGAACTCTCTTGGCTGATGGATAGGTGCACCAGATGGCTCCTCACTCGTATTTCTGCCACACCCGGGTACTTAAACGAAGTATAATATTCATTATCATAAACGCAGGAATGCGGCTGATTCGGTCCAAACGGGGGTATAATGGGTATTCCGTTCCTAACCATTGACATGGCCGGCGAACAGGCTCACACAAAATCGGTCGGAGAGATCAGGCGTCATCAACTTGATCTCCTCAAAGCCCTTGGGGAAGACACCCCAGACAACGTGGTTTCGTTCGATACCCTGGAGACTCAACACTACTGCGAGCAGAAAGCCGTATTCGAGCGGGCCGAGCGTCCTACTGAAGAGAACCGTCCTGAACGCCTTCTACGAGCACAGGAGCAACATAACCAACTCGTGGAAGCATCGGCCAATACTGACGAGGAATACGATGTCGACGATGTGTGGGACGACATCGAAGCCGGAGATGTTTCACTACTGTACCCTCCCCTGGTCCACGAGATGGTGGGGATGACTCTGTATGCGCGGCCAACATACCTCCGGTTCGTAGATAGCCATCCGACGCAACTCACGCTCGTCCGTGGAGTGACGAAAGAAGGCTATCTCGACCAGCTGTTCCCAAACGAGCGATTTCTGCTGTGGTGTTACGGTACTCTCCTGGACCGCATCGGGTTCGACGTCTCTGACCTCTCCATCCGGTACCTGAAATACCCTCAGGCGAAGTTTGACGTCGTCGAGTTGAGTCGGGCGCAAATGCTCGTGGCGGTCGAGGATGGCGACGATATTTCCATCCAGCTCGACGAAAACGCCACGATTCACCCTAATATCCGACGGCATCCACTCGAATACGAACGGGACCCCGACCGGGGAAAGCAACTGCGTGATTACGTCTCATTCTGGCGTGATGGCGGCGATCCAACCGGTGCGAGCCACTGGAAGCAGTGTGCTAGTTGTCGTTTCAGGCCGGAATGTGACCTCGTGTTAGCTGAAGGTGAGCAACGGCGGTGAGATGGAATGACAGGTACATCTGAAATGGACAGTTTGGGCGTGTCGTGCTTGGAAGTAGACCATCTGTGGCCGATCACGGACAGCCAGGTGAGACACAAAGCATGATTGGGCTCACGGTAGTGCCCGATTTCGCCATGCAGCAGTGCCGAAGTCAGCAACTTCAGGATATCGTCCGGCACTTCGACACTGATGTCCTCTTCACACCATCCCGAGTCCACGAACCGTTCCTCCAATCACACTTGGAAGACTCTGTCACAGTGGCAACCCAACCACTCCAACCCGAGCGTCCACTCGAACTAGCGAGTAGTGACGATGTCAGTCTGATCTGGGTATCGACGCCGAGGGCGATCGAACAACTGATCGAGACCGATACTCCGGCCGACCGTGTCGCTGAAACGTATCTCCTTTCAGACCAACTTTCCGTATCGGTTGACCTCATCAATCTGGATGCACGGCTTGACGGGCTATCGGAGTACAGAGCCCCACTCGCTGATCACGATGCACTTGAGGCGTTTACCCACTTGTCGATAGAAGCCAACCCCGAGTATCGGGCTGAATGGCAGGGCGTCGATGTTCAAGGTGTCATGCCGGGTGCAAACGAACAACAGGGAGTCAACCAAGCTGGTATCGCCCACTTCGAACTTCAGCAGGGGGGTGTTGTTGGTGGGAAGACCAGGAAGCTGGGCGACTTTGGCCTTGCGGCGGTCACCCAAGTCGGCGAGTCGCGTGTGCAAACGCTCCGTGATGCGGAGATCCAATCCCGGCAGGACCTCTCGACGGCGTCAGTCCGTGAAATCGCGAACCTGTCCGGGATCGGGCAGTCTCTCGCACGGACGGTGATCGAATCCGCCCAAGTGATCGAAGAGGGCGAGGTTCGGAAAGCGCCGGGTGCGAGCCTTCCCGACAGTGAACCGATCTTCATCGACATCGAGACCGATGGGCTCAATCCTACGATGATCTGGCTCATCGGCGTCCTGAATCGGGCAACGGAGGACCGATACATGCCGTTCATCGAGACAGATCCATCGAAACCTGGGGAGGCGCTTGAAGCGTTCATGTCGTGGCTCGCTGAATTCGGTCATAATCGGCCTGTCGTGGCCTACAACGGCTGGGACTTCGACTTTCCGGTGATCGAAGAGCATATCGCGGAGCACTGTCCCGAGTATCTGGATACGTGGGAGGGCATGTGGAAGTTCGATCCGTATTACTGGGCAGTCAAAGAGAACAACGCGATCCTTCCCGGACTAACGAATAAACTGGAAGACGTCGCCCCAGCACTCGGGTGGGAGACGATCGATACCGGACTTACCGGTGCGGAGGTTGGCCGCCTGTTCCAAAGGTACGCTGACAACCCCTGCCCAGCCACGGAGTTGGACTGGGACCGCCACAAGAAATACTGCGAAGATGACGTACGAGCACTAGCGTACGTCTACGACGCAATCAAGGAAACGACCAACCGGATGACACAAGGTAGCGGCAACGGTACCTCGTCACCTTCGGAGACCAGTTCACAAGGCACTCTCAGTGATTTCTAACCATGAGCCGCAAGCAGACTCCATCGCTTGATGACGTATTGGACACTGAAACACTCCAGGAGACGTTCCCGAACTATGAAGATCAGTTGGCCGACGCCATCACGGATTCTGCGAAAGCAGCGGAGCACGTGCCTGCAGAGAACGTACTTCCTGAGGAACTCGCGGCTCACCTCGACAACGACCTGTACACGCACCAGGCCGAGGCGATTCGAGAGCTAAAAGAGGGGAACAATGCGTGCGTGGCCACCTCCACGGCCTCTGGGAAAACGTGGGTCTATACGCTGTACTACTGTCTCCGGAAGCTGCAGAATCCGGACGCTCGCGCTTTGTTCGTGTATCCGACCAAAGCGCTGAGCGCCGATCAGGAGAAAGCTGTCAACAACCTGTTTCAACAGTTGGATATCGACGCTATCGCAGAGACGTACGACGGCGACACAAAACGGGACCGGAAGAAAATCATCAGAGACCGGATTGATGTGATCATCTCGAACTTCGCTGGCATCAATCAGTATCTCGACTCGCATATGAAGTGGCGAGACGCTTTCCGGAACTGCGAGCTGCTGGTCATCGATGAATGTCATACCTACACTGGTGTGCACGGTATGCACGTTTCGTGGGTGATCCGGCGGCTTCGGCGGATGCTCGATCACTACGGGTCCGATCCACAATTAGTCTGTTCGACAGCCACGATCGGGAATCCGGCTGAACACTCGGAGGCACTAACCGGTGCGGAGTTCGAGGTTATCGACGAGGACGGAAGTCCACATGGACGTCGAGAGATCGGTTTCTGGCAGCCACCCGTACAGGAGACCGACGATGACGTTGTAGCTGGTTTGGATGAAGATGAAATCCTTCCGTCGATGCGGCGGAATGCGGATGATGAAGCAGCAGGCGTACTTGTCCATCTCAGCAAGAATGATATCCAGACGCTGATGTTCACCGGTTCTCGACAAGGGACTGAAATCGGCGTCAAGCGTGCGATCGAGGCATCA
Source organism: Halorientalis brevis (assembly GCF_042678165.1). Lineage (GTDB taxonomy): Archaea > Halobacteriota > Halobacteria > Halobacteriales > Haloarculaceae > Halorientalis > Halorientalis brevis. The sequence goes on from NZ_JBHUDJ010000015.1 coordinate 5,325, forward strand.
CAGAACCACCCCGACACGAAGTACGTCGACATCGACCCGTATCACGCTGGCCTCAGCAAAAAGAAGCGACGGGCAGTTGAGAACAAACTCGCGGAGGGGCAAATCGATGGGGTCATTTCCACGAGTGCGCTGGAACTCGGCATCGATATTGGTTCGATGGATGCGACGGTGTTAGCCGGCTATCCAGGGACTCGACAGTCGTTCTGGCAACGGGTTGGGCGTGCAGGTCGGGGGAACACCGACTCCCTCTCGGTGTTTGTCCCGCAATCAGACGCGATCGACCAGTATATCCTGGACAACCCCGAGTACATCCTGGGCGATAACATTGAGGACGCCGTGGTCGACCTGTCGAACAACCCAGTGTACGCCAAACACGTGCTCTGTGCTGCCTCTGAGCGACCGCTAACTGAGGAGGACACCAGGTGGTTCGGGCCGGAGGACCGCTTGGAAAAGGCCATCGAGATGTGGAACGCCGCTGGGCAGATGGTCGGTGACTTGGACCGCGGTGCGCAGTACAACGGGACGTCGAGGCCCCAAAGCGGGATTTCGATGTACGCCACAACCGACGAGCAGTACAGAGTCAAGCAGGTGAACGGCGACATCGATATGGAGCCGCTGGACAAAGAACGCGTCTACCGAGAGTACTACCCTGGGGCGCTGATCCTGTATGACGGCGACCAGTACGAGGTGCAGCGGGTCGTTGAGGACACGTACAATCCATACGTGGAGGTGAAGCAGACCTCGACGACGAACTATACCCAGGCGATTCACGATAAACACATCCGTGATCTAGAGGTTGAGCGATCGTACGAGCTCGGCAATGGCTATCAACTCTGTGCTGGGATGGGGACAGTCCACATCGACTACAGTGCGTACAACGTGATCGACATGCACACTGGTGAGATCGAAGAGCCCTTGGTTCCGATCGACCTCGACCCGATCTCGTTACGGACACAGCTCATGTGGATTTCCTTCCCACCAAGCATCATCGACCGTGTGATGCAAGAGATTCCCCCAGGCTCCCTACTGCAACCAGACGAGGACTCGATGTTTGCCCCCATGGGTGAACAGGAGTACACGCTGGCAGGCGGACTCCACGGCGGCGAGCACGGGATGATCAAGATGGCCCCGTTAGAACTCCGGCTCGATAACAGTGACATGGGTGGGCTATCGATGATCGAACACCCGGAGATCGGAACTCCGGTCTGGTTCATCCACGATGCGGTTGAGGGCGGTGTCGGGTTCGCACACAGCGTCTACGAGAACTTCGAGGCTGTTGCGCAGCGGACTCTCGAACGCATTGAGGAGTGTAGCTGTGGTCGGGACGTCGGCTGCCCGGCCTGCTTGATGAGTAGCCAGTGTGGGAATCAGAATGAACCGTTGCACCGGCCTGCCGGAAGTAGTCTGCTACGTGCTGCGTTAGAACAGGTTGAGCAGACGTAACAGAGGATTTCTTTGTATTCTGATTGTACTCGTCGCTATAGATGAATTCCGCTCTTCGGACAAACCAACTTCCGCTGATACAATAGCGTTACTGACCAAGCAATCGATGAAGAAATATACAGTTTCTCTGGCAATTATCTGGTCTACTGAGTTGAAAGAATCTCTCTTTAGCAAACGTGTACCCGTTATTTCTTGGGATGCACAGTCAAGGGACCAAGCGATTTATCAGGCATACCGGCCATCACGGTAATAGATGGCTGACAACTTTACCGAGATTTCAAACTTCATTTGGGGTACTGCTGATCTGATTCGTGACAAATTCAAGCGAGGCGATTACGAAGAAGTCATCCTCCCGTTCGTAGTTCTTCGACGACTCGATTGCGTTCTCGAACCAACTAACGAGGATGTCCGAGAAGCCTATGAACAATACAGCGACCAGCTGAATGAACAGGCCCTGCAGGAAGTTCTGAAGGAGGCTGCGGACGCACCTTTCTACAACTACTCCGAATATACCCTCGAAACCCTGCTTGACGAACCGAGCGACATTGAGCGGAATCTCAAGGAGTACGTCCACTCCTTCTCCCCGGAGATGCAAGAGGTTCTTGATAACTTCGGGTTCGAATCGACGATTGAGGGACTTGCCAAGCACGATCTCCTCTATAAAGTCGTGAAGCGGTTTACACAGCCAGAAGTTGATCTGCATCCCGACAGAGTCGATAATTCCACGATGGGGGACATTTTCGAGGAACTCATTCGGCGATTCAACGAATCCCTCGACGAAAATCCTGGCGAACACTTCACTCCGAGGGAGGTCGTTGACCTGATGGCGGAACTGGCGATCGAGCCTGACAAAGACGACTTCGAGGATAACGAAATCCTTCACGTCTACGACCCCTGCTGTGGATCTGGCGGAATGCTAACTGAAACTGAATATAGGATTCAGCAATTCAACGAAGATGTCGAAGTCTGGCTGTTCGGCCAGGAAGTCAACCCCCAGACACACGCGATCGCCAAGTCAGACATGTTCATCAAGGGAGAAAACGCCACAGCAGCGAACAATATCGAAGATGGATCAACCCTTGCCGACGACGCTTTCCCGGACAAGCAGTTCGACTACATGCTCGCCAACCCTCCGTACGGGAAAGACTGGAAGAGCGACAAGGAAGCCGTAGAAAAAGAATACGAACAAGGATATGGTGGTAGATTTGGAGCAGGGCTGCCTGCAAAAGATGATGGCCAGTTCCTCTTCCTCCAAACAATGCTGTCCAAGATGCAGGATCAGGACGACGGAGGAAGCCGGATCGCATTCATCTCCAACGCCTCACCGCTGTTCTCAGCTGATCCTAACGTCTCAGACAGCAAAAACGAATGCAGTATCCGAAGGTGGATACTCGAAAACGACTGGCTTGAAGCACTCATCCGACTACCTGACGAACTCTTCTACAACACCAAGATTACCACCTACGTCTGGGTACTCTCAAACGACAAGCCCGAAGATCGAAATAAGAGAGTCCAGCTGATCGACGCATCCGGCGAAGAGTTCTGGACCCTAATGGACGACAACAAAGGGGACAAGAGAAAGAAACTTACAGAGGATCAGATACAGAAAATCCTGGAACTCTATAGGGAAAACGACGACTCGGAGAACTCCCAGATACACCCTGTAAGGGAGTTCGGATACAGGAAGGTCCGGATTGAACGACCGCTACGTAAGAACTTCAAAGCCTCCGAAGATCGGATTGAGCAAATTAAGGACGAAAGAGCATTTGGCAATCTCTCCGGTAACAAAGAAGGCAAGGAAAGGCAGGAAGCCATTATCCAGATGCTTCACGGGATGGATGATACGCTATACAAGGACAAGGAAGAGTTTGAGGAGGAGCTTGACAAGGCAATCGAAGAAGCAGGACTCGACCTCAAGAAATCGGTACGCGGAAATATTTTCAACGCACTCGGAGAGAAAGATCCGGACGCAGAGATCGTCCGCGACAGCAAAGGCCGGCCAGAACGCGACACAGATCTAACCGACTACGAATACGTCCCTCTAGACAAAGACGTTCAAGACTACTTCGAAAAAGAGGTCCAGCCCTACCAGCCAAATGCCTGGATCAACGAAGATATGACCGATCCGCAGGACGGCGGACTCGGCAAAATCGGGTACGAAATCAACTTCAACCGCTACTTCTACGAATACGAACCACCACGACCTCTTGAAGAAATCGAGGAAGATATCGAAGAAGTAGAACAACAAGTCGTCGACATGATCCAGGAGGTGACAAAATAATGCAAGACACACAGGAGACAACTATACAGGAATTTGACTCGAAAGACAACAGTCGCTATGAGAGATATTCGGAGTATGAAGCACCGAGCGGTGATAATTTACAAAAAGTCCCTGTTCACTGGGAAAGTCGATCGTTTCAGTACTGGGCTGAAAAGAAGAACGACAAAGGTAACGAAGAGGAGAGGGATTTCATCACCTTAGAACACATCAACCCTGTAACCGGGAATCTTGTTGACAATTTCGAATGGGAACAGAAAAAATCTCAAGAATACTATCTCTTTGAACCAGGCGATGTTCTATTTGGAAAGCTTCGTCCCTACCTACGCAAATACTATCAAGTAGATAAGAAGGGTTGCTGTGGAACCGATTTAATGGTCTTAAGCCCTAATTCTGACGTGCAAAGTAGATACCTATACTATTTCCTCCACTCAGAAGACTTCATCCAATTCACCGATGCAAACTCACATGGAGTAAAGATGCCAAGAACGTCCTGGACAAAAGTTTCTTCTGCACATTTTCAACTTCCACCAATAGAGGAACAGAACGCAATAGTAGAGTTTCTAGATTGGGAAACCTCAAGAATAGATCAGTTGATTGGGGAAAAAGAAAAGCTGATTAAACTTCTTGATGAAAAGCGTAATGCGATAATAAATAAATTAGTTACTTCTGGAATTAATGATTCCAGACATAAGGATATTGAACTTGAATGGTTTGATAGTATTCCAGATGATTGGGAGACAACCAGTCTAAGAAATACAGTTGATAAATTTGTAGATTATAGAGGTGCTACTCCAGAGAAGAGTGATTCTGGAATAACTTTGATTACAGCCAAGAATATTGACAACGGCAAATTAGACTTCTCAGAGGACCATGAGTACATTTCTGAAGATGAATATAATGAATGGATGACAAGGGGAGACCCAGAAGAGGGGGACGTGTTGATAACAACAGAGGCACCAATGGGTGAGGTTGCCCAAATTCAAGAAACACCTGTCGCTCTGGCTCAGAGAATCATTCTGCTAAAAGTTAACACAGATTTGCTCAAAAAAGACTTTCTAAAGTATTATCTAGATTCTGAGTTTAACCAGACTCAATTGATAAAAAACCAAACAGGATCAACCGCTAAAGGCATTCAGGCATCTAAGTTAAAAGGTATTCGTGTTATGGTTCCTCCGATATCTGAGCAAGAGGATATCCTTGGAACCATAAGGGAAGAAACACAAAAAATTGATGATCTAATCTCGCAGGTTGAAGAGGGTATTGACCGTCTGAAGGAGTACCGGACAGCTCTTATTACGAATGCTGTTACTGGTCAGATTGATGTTCGGGGTGAGGTGTGATGTCGGATAAGCTCAGCGAGAGGGAGTTTGAGAAGGTTATAATCGGGGATCTAACCTCGGAGGATACGAGTTGGGAGGAAGGGGAGTTAGAGCCTTTGTATGAGCGGTTTGATCCCGGTGGTTATCGTCGTCGGGAAAACCGGCATTATGACAAGGAATTTGCTTTGATTCCGGAAGACGTCTTGAAGTTTGTCAAGGCAACTCAGCCTGATGAGTGGGAGAAGCTGGAGGAGTTCCACGGTGAGGGGGCCGATGACAAGTTCCTGAATACGCTGGACAGACAGATTAAGCGGAAAGGCGCTATCGAAGTACTGAGGAATGGTTTGAGGCTTAGCGGTGCGCGTTTTGAACAGCTCGCGTATTTCGAGCCGGCTACGGACCGGAACAAGGAAGCGGTTGAGAACTATGAGCAGAATATTTTCTCGGTTATCCCGCGGCTCAGGTACCAGCCCGATTCGAATCTCGAAGTTGACCTTGTAGTCTTCTTGAACGGGATACCGATCTTCACTGCGGAACTGAAAGGCGACTTCACGGGACAGGACGTGACTGATGCTAAGGATCAGTACCGGACGGATAGGGATCCACGGGACAAGCTCTTCAGTCCTGGTCGTTGCCTGGCTCACTTCGCTGTTGATCCTGAGGAGGTGTATATGTCCACCGAGCTGGAAGGTCAAGACACCACGTTCCTGCCGTTCAACAAGGGCCATGATGAGGGAGCAGGAAACCCGCCCAACCCCTCCGGGTACCGGACAAGCTACTTCTGGAAGTATCTTCTAAGCCCGGACAGCGTCCTCGACATCGTTCAGAACTTCATCACGGAGTTCCGTGAGCGTGACGACCAAGGAGATCTGACTGATGAAGAGTTCCTTGTTTTTCCCCGGTATCACCAGCTACAGGCGGTAAGACGGAGTATTGTTGATGCCGAGCAGAACGGTCCTGGTGAACGCTATCTCATCCAGCACAGTGCGGGCAGCGGAAAGACGTTCACAATCTCCTGGCTTGGCCATCAGCTAGCCGAGATTCACAATGAAGAGAACGAACCCGTTTTCGATTCGGTGATCGTTATCTCCGATCGTAGAGTGCTTGACGACCAGCTACAGCACCACATGCAGCAGTTTTCCCAGGTAGAGGGTGTTGTCGCAAACGTTGAGGATAACTCCCAAGAACTGAAGGGAGCCTTAGAAAGCGGTGAGAAGATCATCGTTACCACGATTCACAAGTTCGACTACATCGTCGAGGAGATGGATGACCTCTCCGATCGGAACTTTGCCGTTCTTATTGACGAGGCACATTCCTCACAGACGGGCGAACTCAAGGACAGTCAAACAAGGGCTCTCTCCGAAGAATCCGCCATGGAAGGCGACGAAGACGAGGAAGAAATGTCGGTTCAGGACCGTTTGAACCAGGATATGGAGGGAAGAGGAGTTCTCTCGAACGTTAGCTCGTTTGCCTTCACCGCCACACCTAAGGAGAAAACCCTTGAGATGTTTGGCGAAAAGACGGAGGATGGTGGTTACGAGGCATTCAGCCTCTACAGTATGCGGCAGGCCATCGAGGAAGGCTTTATTCTGGATGTTTTGCAGAACTACACCACGTATGAGGACTACTTCAACCTGCTAAAAACGATCGAGGACAACCCCGAGTTCGAAGAATCGAAGGCGAAGAGACTACTGAAATCCTTCGTCGATAGCCACGACCTTGTGATCTCGAAGAAGACCGAGATCATCGTTGAGCACTTCGTCGAGGAAGTGATGTACCGGGTCAATGGAAAAGCGAAGGCGATGGTGGTCACAGGGTCACGGGAACAGGTTGTCAAGTACAAACGGGCATTCGATGAGTACCTCTCTGACAACAACTACAACTTCGAGGCACTGGCTGCCTTCTCAGACTTCAAGTACGAGGGTGAAAAGCTGACAGAAAAGCACGTAAACCAGGACCTCGATACCAAGGTAGAGGACCGGTTCGAGGAAGACGACGCCCGGATAATCATCGTCGCCAATAAGTTCCAAACCGGCTTCGACCAGCCTCTACTACACACCATGTACGTAGACAAGAAGCTGGGAGGCGTGAGAGCTGTACAGACACTCTCCCGTCTCAATCGGACACATCCAGACAAAGAGGACACGATGGTGGTCGACTTCAAGAACGACCCGGAGGACATACAGGATGCGTTCGAGGACTTCTACACCAAGACCCGGGTCAGACAGGGAACCAACCCACAGCTTGTCTACGATCTCGAAGAAGAACTCAGGGACTTCCGACTTTTCAAAGACAGCGAGGTTGAAGAGTTCACCGAGGTCTGGTACAGCAAAGACGCCGACCAAAATCAGCTGAGTGCCGTTCTCGACCCTGTCAAAGAACGTTACAGGAACACGGACGAAGAGACGAAAGACGAGTTCCGAAAGAAGCTCAAAGACTTCATACAGCTCTACTCATTCCTGATCAAGGTCGTCAACTTCCGCGACGAGGAACTGCACAAGCTCTACCAGTTCGCGAGGGTGTTCTTCAGGAAGCTGGACGTAGAGAGGGGTGAAATGCCGAACGAGGTTAAGCAGTTCGTTGACCTTGACCAGTACCACATCAAGGAGGTGGCTTCCGAAGAGGATCGCTCGCTCGAACACTCAAGCGGAGACCTAGATCCTACACACAAGAAGAAGGACGGTTCAAGCAAGACTGAGGAACAGAAATCGCCGTTGGAGAACATCGTCGAGATGCTTAACCAGCAGTTCGGTTATGAAGTTGACGAACAGGATAAGACATTCATCAAGCACTTGAAGGAGAGGCTTGAGGAGAACGACGCGTTGAAACAGACGGTAGATAAGAACAGCACTGAAAAGGCCCAGATGAAGTTTGAGAACGTTACACGGAAGGAGATGCTGGATATGATCGACCAGAACACCCAGTTCTTCAACAAGGCCACAAACGATGACGAGTTTGCTGAGGTTTTCCATAACTGGCTATTCAATCAGTTTATCAGTTCTTCGAAAGAAGATACGCGGGGTCTTATCGAGAAAGGTCGGAGCAAGACTGTCGAGTTTGAAGAACGTCTTCTGCCTGATACAATATCCGATGATCTCGCAAAAGAGAGAGTCGCACAACATATCGCTGCCTTTGCTAATACAGCTGGAGGCCACTTGATCATCGGCGTCGACAAAGAGGGGAATGTTCAGGGACTCGAAAAGGATTTCAAATCAATTACAAAAGGACAGGAAGGGTTCAAAAAACAGCTTGAGAATGCCCTGGCAGAACATTTGGGGGAAACTTTTGCGACACAGGAAACAGAGGTCCAATTTAGCACTCTCCGTGAGCATTCTGTCTGTGAAGTAAAAGTAGAGCCAAACGATGAGCCCATCAAATTCGGCGGGGAAGAATTGTATGTTAGAGAGAACAGTGATACAAAACAGCTCAGCTCAAGAGATGCGAAGAAATACATAAAAAAGCATTTTAGGGGTTAAATCTCAGAATTCCACCATTCTGCTCGTCGTTGTAAGTTAACCCGGTAGAAGCAGTGGAAATCTCTATCTGTTTGATCGGCAGAAATCCGCATTCCCGAAGAAGGATCCATACCTTAGATCAGATATATATAACGACGGTCAGAATCACAGCCTCCTAGTTTCGGTTTGACATTTACTCTGTTGTAAAGGGATAGAACACACTTTTTAGTGCATTTATCGGCATTGAAAAACGTGACTGCTTCCAATGGCCGAGATTTGAACCCGGGGCCTCTCATTTGCTCGAAAGCCTCGCTCGGCCTTCGCCCTCGCTTAGCGTTCGGGAAGCCCGAGTTACCCGGAGTTCTGCACCTGTGCTCGTCACTCGCCGCTTCGATGCCCTCAACGCCGTAACCGCTTCCCAGCAGACGTTACTCAGCAGACAAAGTTGGAGGGTCGCACCTATGCTGGGGAGTCCGGTGAACGAACGATGGAATCCATTTAGAAGTCAAGTTCTTCGCGGAGTTCTTCTTCGTAATCGCGGTTCAGCCGGAATTTCACTTCATCACCGGTCCAGGAACCCTCGATGAGGTCGTTACGGAAATCTTTGCCGTGCTTTCGTGACAGGCCAGCAAGGACGCCACTCAGCGCGGGTCCACTCTCAATCGCCTCGTCGTACTGTTCGCCCATTTGTCGTCGGAGTTCGCCATTCAACACCCAGCCTTTGTTCTCCAACAGTACCTTAATCATCGCCTCTTGGCGGTCTGTTAAGCGGCTGAAGAAGTCATTCGGTAGCCCGTCGAATTCCTCAGTATCAGATGTCTCCCCCTCTTCCTCGCTCCCTTCTTGAGTCTGATGTCCATTTTTGATAGCCATCTCAATTACATCGGTAGCCACATCTTCAGAGATCACCCGTTCAAACGACATCCCCTCGCCTGAGACGTTCACCGTCACCTCTTCGTGTTCGGACGTACCGGGGCTCATTGCGGCTTGGATTATTGGCGGTGCTGTCTGTTCCGAGACTTCTCGTTCGACCGAGATCCCGTCACCAGTGACCGATACGGTTGGTGCCATTGTTACACTGGTCTCTAAAGAGTTCGTACAGATAAAGATTGTCTCTGTTGATGTCTGTAGAGTCTATGTATTCTTTGGAGATGCGTAGAGCCTACAGAGATTTTGGCGGTTCAACTCACACTGATTTGACGACTCCGTTGTAGTCGGGGACACGCCCCTGAAAAATCATATTTGTCAGCGGTCCAGGCGAACGCTGCCCGCTCGAGAAGGGTCGTACCCCAACGGGCTCCGTGCATCGCTGCCCCCTATATTCAGCCCTTTGCCGACACCTCCACCGTCGACTGGTACCCTGTGCGCATGGATGCCACCTGAATAGCAGCCCCTCGCAACTGGTGCCTGACAATCGACATCTTCGACGTAAAGCGTCCCCATGAAACAGTAACCTTACCTGGCAAGTATATTTGGATTGGGAGGAGTCCAATGGGGTTCGCACGCACACTCGCGATCGTCGTCATCGGTCTCGGGATCGTCGCTGGTGGCGGGTATCTCGCGTACACGCAGGTCCTCGGTGGCCAAGGTCTCCAGTCACCGGACGCCGGCGTCCAAGACATCGGCGATTGGGGGACCGTCTCCGAGGATCGGATCGAACTGGTACACACGCTCTGGCTCCAGAACCCGAACCCGACCAGCGTGCAACTAGGGAATGATATCACGCTCGCAGCAGGAGTCACACTCAACGACGTCCGGTTGGGCGCCGTGGAGAAAACGGGGATCGATATCCAGCAGGGGAACAACTCGGTCTCGGTCACGACGGCGGTCGAATAGGACCGCCTCGGCGAGTTCTGGACGGCATTCATCACCGCCGATGAGACGATTCACGCGGCAGTGACCCCCACAGTTCGCGTTCAGGCCGGGTCGGATATCGCAGTCTCGACACCCCCGGTGCGCGTGTCGGCACTCACCGACGAACAACCGATTTCGGATGCGATGAACCAGACCGGCGACGCCTACGAGGGGTCGTACACGAAAGAAGTGAGTACAGCGGACATTCCGAACGACTACATTCTCTCCCGGACTGACATCGGTCCCTCGGGCTCGGTCACGGCCGAGTACACCTTCGAGCGGGTCGACTTCGAGTGGGGCGAGGTGACCCCCGAACAGACGGAAGTGAAGGTTCACGTGCGGGTTCGAAACACCGGTGATACCGTCCTCCCCGGGGTCCCGGATGGCGTGGCAGCCGATATCCTCCTGAACGACATCCAGGTGTTTTCCGCGCGGAACCAAGAGGCCGTCGCCATCAAGAACGTCGACCGTGACGTCCACCTCCAGCCCGGCGAGACCACCGCCTACACGATCGTCGCAACCGCCGAGAATCAGCACATCGAGGAGTGGCTGACCACGTTCGCCCGACAGGACGAACACTCGGACGTTCGCAGCGAGCTCGCGTTCGTGTTCGAGATCGGCGACACGACACTCCGTGCGCCCGACGATGGCGTGGTGGCCTACGAATGTGCGTTCCAGACCGGCATCTTCGTCGACAACCAATCGACAGCAACCACCTGTGGCACGAATGGCACGGTTGAGCTGGGGCCGGTCCGGTATGAGACCGGCCAGGCGTCCGACCCGTCGGATCAGTCCAGCGAGACGACACCAGCCACGTCGACACCGACACCGACTCCCACCCAAACGCCCGAGTCGACTCCGACCACACCGATCACGACAGCAGCCAGCACCCCGACAGCAGCGGTCGACGCCTCGCCGACCGACGGGAAAGCACCGTTGGCCGTCAGCTTCGACGCCAGCGGCTCGACCGACCCGGATGGCGATATCGTTGCGTACGAATGGCGGTTCGACGACGGCCGTCCGCCTGCGAGTGGCGCGCAGGTCGAGCACACGTTCGGGACACCCGGCACCTACGACGTCGACGTCACGGTCATCGACAGCGAGGGCAACCGGGATACCGCGACAGTGACGATTACAGTCGATCGGAGCTTCTGACGACACGAAATCATCGCTAGACCTGCGTGGCCGCCTTTGACAATCTGACGCAGACAGACGCTCAGTACGTGATATATGGTCGCTTCAATTCTCGTTGCGGCACTTGTCGAGTGCCGCAACGAGCGTCTCGTCGAGACCTTCTGCGGTGTAGAACACGTTCACGGCAACGGAGCCGAGCGGTGTCAACGCTCTGCGACGTGTACTCGCTCGGCGGTGAAGCCGGTGGCAGCTGGCTGCAGTGCACTCGTGACTTCCTCGATGTGCGCGAGGTAGCAGTCGGCGAACCGCTCGGCGGCGTCGGCGTCGAACTGCTCAAGGGTGTAGCGGAAAACGAAGCGAACGGTGCCGTCGGTGGTTGCCACCCCGATACCCACTGGTAGCGCCTTCTTACACGGCGGGGAGAACCACAGTGAGTCCCCGCTCTCACCCGAGAGTGACAGTGACTCTGGCAGGCGTCCGAGGTTCGAGAGGGCAGCGGTGACCATCAGTCGGTTGCTGACGGCACGCACGAGGTGCGGGAGTTGGTTTTTCAGCCCAACGGGCAACCGCGGGAGGATTGTTTCGAGCGCCTCGTAGAGTGCCGTGAGTTCGCCGTCTTCCCTGACCGCTGTCGTCTGGTCGACGATCGTTTCCACCGTCGTCTGTGGGTCACGCCGGTCCCGTGAGCGCGTCTCTATCTGTTTCATCAGGGCGTACATTCCGACCACGTCGTAGAACCCGTCTCTCGGGCGGACGTTGATCGGCATCATGACGGTAATCTTGTGGGCGGGTTTCCCGTGGTCGTCGTTCCAGTCCGCGATGGTGCGGTGGAGCGCCGCGAGCAACACGTCGTTGACTGAGACATTGTCTGGACGGTTCGACACCAGACGGTCGGTCAGGTCGGTCGAGAGCGCCCGCTCGGTGAATCCCCACCCGTCGCCACTGGGTACGCCGTCCTCGGCGATGGCCGTCGGACTGTCGACTATGTCGCCGAGTCGCTTGGCGGCCGACCTGAGCACGTCCATCCGACCAGTCAGCGTCGACGAACGGACGTCGGTGAGTGCGACCCGCGACGTCTCGATGTCGACCGGATCCGCGTCCGGCGTCTCGCCGCGATACGCCTGACAGATGGACCGAGCGATGCGGACTGCGCCGACGCCGTCGATGGGGACGTGACCCACGCAGACGAGTAGTCGGTCGCCTCCCCGACGCCCGGCACCGCGGGCTACCAGCAACCGAACCGGTGGCTCCCGCGTGAGGTCGAACGAGCGACTGTAGAAGTCCGACCGCGCCGTCGTCAGGTCGCCGTCGTCGACCACGCCAACCGGTACGTCGCCGACGTCGTCGGGAACCTGCCAGACGTACTCGACGTCAGTACTCCGGCTCGGTCGACGACGTACCCGCGCGAGCGGATGGGCGTTACACGCCGTCACTGCCGCATCGCGCAGTCGGTCGACATCGATCGTCTGGGTCGTCCCGACCTCAACCTGAATGTTCAGCGGGTCCAGTGCGCCTTCGATGTGATAGATGGCTTCGTCGAGCGGTGAGAACGGCAGGGTCGTCACCGCACGACACCCTCTCCGGCGCCGTACATAGACTAATGGTTACGGCCGAGTACGGATAAACAACGTACCTTACTGGATGGTGTCTGCGAGTTCCGAGGGACTCAGTCGTCGCGGGAGACGGCATCGACATTCCGTGGCCGATCGCCATCCGCATCCGTGGTGTGCTGGCTCTCGCTGATTGATGTAGCCAGCACAATTTTTCGGTCGCAGCCGCGTCGCGTGCAGCTTCGACGCCAGCGTGGTGGTAGTCAACGATCGCCTCGAAATCCGTCTCGGAATCGATAGTGGCGGTCTCGATCTCCGGTGTGGTGTCGCTGTGAGCCTGAACGACCCTGTGACGCGCCGCCATTCATCAGCGAATTGATATTCTCACCCGCCTGAAGGCGGGGTGAATCCCGAGCGTTGGGATATTAGGGTTTGCAGTCTGCCTGTTCTTGTGGGTGGAACGCACCCGTTGTTGTATCGAACAGGTAGACTCCTGGCCGTGCCAAGCGACCGTTACTCATATCCCCAGTTGGGGGAGTTTGAGTTATCTTTCGGCGGATGTTCACCGCACCGTTTACATCTGCGTTCATCGTGGTGTCGCACGACTTACAGACGTACAGCCCACGCTCGACGCGGTTGCTGTCACGGATCTGCCCACAACACGAGCAGGTTTTCGACGTGTTTTCTTCGTCAACCCGATCCACGAGGATACCGTGTTCTCCGGCTTTGTATTCCAGCAGGTCGGTAAAGCGGTCGAACTCCCAGCCGTGGAGTTTCTTGTTGCCAGACTGTCCCCAATCCCGAGAGTCGCCGTCGTCGTTCTCCCGAATATCGCTCAAGTCGCCCACGGCAATCTTCTCGACGCCTTCCTCAACGCACCGCTGGACGATGTGTTTCGACAGCGTATGCAGGAAGTGGTCTTTCCGCCGCGAGAGTTGCCGGCGAGCGCGGCGTGCCCGCTTTGACGGGCCGTTCTCGCCTTCGGTCTGGTACTCCTCGCGGGTGAAGTAGTGTTTGTCCTGCTTGAGCCGGTTGCCTGGATACAACTCACTGGGGCCATCTTCGTAGTCGATTGCGAGATAGTTGCTGATCCCGAGATCGATCCCGGCTACGTTCTCGCCGGGAGCGTCCTCGACGGGAATCTGCTTCTCGCACACGAGATGTAGTTCCCAGCGGTCGCCGTTCCAGACTGCTCGCACCTGCTGGATGTTCTCGACAGTCACGTCCGGTCGAGTTTCATATTCGGCCAGGATGAAATCCGAGCGCCCGTCTTTCAGATTCCAGCCTTTCGAGAGGCGAACCTGACCGTGCTTGGTGTCGTGTTTGATGCCTTTCTGTTTCCACGTCACAGTCGAGCGTGGGTGTCGGTCGCCACGTTTCCGGTAGCCTGGTGGGTTGTTGCCGTCGTCGGAGTTGTACCAGCCGGTGAACGCCTCAGCAAGCTCTTCGAAAACTCGCTGACTTGACTGAGAATGCAGGTCACTGTAGCGTTCGTGGCCTTTCAACTCCGACTTCAGCTCGGCTTCGTCGGGTATCTCACCGTCGTCGTCCCACCGGCCCTGGATGTAGTAGCGGCCAACGTTCCACAGTTTCGATGCTGCAAACCCGCAGGCGTCGAGATCGTCACGAACCTGCTGGTGATTCGTGATTTTCGCAACGTAAGTGCGGGTCGTCTCCAGCATTAGACTGTGTTAATAACCAGTTATGGTACAAAGTATATTAAAAGAACTGATTGGCGGTGGAATATCCAGCCGTGTTGTAGCCAGTGGATTGTTGCTCACCGTGTCGGCTTCATCACCCGCCTGTTCGTCGTTCGGTTCCGACTGCAAGCGTCGGAACACTCCCTCCTCACGGGAAGGCGGGTGTATTCGCCTCGAATCTGTATAACTGTTCGGTAGCCTGTTAATCCGACCGTGCACGACCATCGAAGGTTCCAGAGTCAGATTTATGAGGTGTCTATTTGATGTGATTATGTGCCACTTTCGAGGGCGAGACCGATAGATGATCTCTACGCGGCGGTCGCAGAGTACGAGTTGGTGCTCGTACCCGATGCGCCGCTTGCGAGTGCGTTGAATCGCCGGCTTGATCGCCCGCATCTCGGAACGTTCGCGACGACGCCGCGGCGCCTCGCAGCCGGGCGACGCGAACAGGCCGAGGACAGACTCGCGTTTCTGGAACTGATCGAGCAGACGGAGTTGAGTTGGAAGCAAGCGTCGTATATCGTCGGGAATATTCTTCAGTGCTGGGAGTACCAGGGGTCGAGTCGTGCGATTCTGGAGTACGACGGGTATGCGGATGCGGCGACGGAGACGGCTGTCGAGCATATTTCGTCGCTGGACACGACATCTCGGCGGTTGAGCAGGTACCAGATCGACGATGATTGCGATCTTGCCGTCGTGGGTATCGAACAGTTCACGCCGCTGGAACGGTCGATTCTGCCCGACGAGTTCGACATGTTCTCGCCGTTGACCGAGGAGGAGTTCGATCCGGCGCCGTTCCACGTGTTCGACTCGACAGCAGGTATCATCGATGCTGTCGTCGAAGCGATCACCGCAGACACTGCTGAGGATGTCGCGGTGGTGCTCAACGGTGGCAGCGAGTATTCTGCACTCGTCGAATCTGCGTTGGAAGCCGAAGATATCCCGTTCTACGGTGGCCCAGGCTTCATCGACGACCCTGATCACCGCACGTTCCTGCAGTTACTGCGAGCGGCTCACAACGGAAGTGATACGCGCGTACGCTCGATGCGGCCGCTGTTGTCCCGGCTCGGATTGTCGATCGATATCGAGCACGACGAGAAGCGGCTGCACGAGCTGGATGCGCCAGCCGCCGCGTGGGTTTCGGAGTTCAGTGACGACATTCACGAGCATACGTTCGGGTCGGCGTTGGACGAATACGAGGGGCAAACGGGCGTCGAACTGCCTGATTTCCGCGAGGAACTGTCGCGACTCGGCATCGCTCATGACAGCGTAACCGACGCGGGCGTTGACCGCCTGGCGTTCTATCTTCAGACGTACGAGGTTCCCGTTGATCGAGAAAACGAGGGCGTCCTGCTTGCCGACGCAAGTGCAGCGGCGTTCGTTGACCGGCCGGTCGTATTCTATCTCGGACTCGACGATTCGTGGACACAGACGCCACCGCGGCGCCCCTGGATCGAGATGGACGATCAGTACCAGCGGAACATCCGGCAGTTCCAGTTGCTTCTCCAGAACGGTGTCCAGCAGTACTACCTCGTGCAGGATACGCGTGGCGGCGACCCGATCACGCCGTGCCTGTACTTTGAGGACTTGCTGGAGGAGGACATCGACCGATTCTCTGACTTCGCGCACACTGTCCACAACCGGACGTTTCAGGATCTGGGGAACGGGTTCGAGAAACACGCTCTGGATGTCGAACCTGAATGGATCGACGCGATCAGTCAATCCAGTATGAACAGTTACGTGAACTCGCCGCGCGACTACTTTTTCAGTAAAATCGTCCAGTCGCCCGACAAAGACTACTTCAAGGAAGGCAATCTGTTCCACGACTTCGCGGAGTTCTACGTAAATCACCCCGACGCTGTCGATGACGGCACCATCGACGAAGTTGTGGATGTCATGCTGGACGAGGTACGCCCGTTCCTGCGGTCAGTCGATGCTGATGTTCACAGGACGGAGTACCGACTGGGCCTGGAAACGATCGTGCAGTACCTGGACGAGAACGAACCGGCAGCCGATGACCTTCCGATAGATGGCGGGTCGTCGAGTTGGGGGAATTTCTTCGCGGAGTACTTCGACCGGACGATCGACTCGTCGCTCACGGAGCGCTGGTTCAGTGACGACGACCTCGGGATCAAAGGGAAAATCGACCTGATTCACCGCCCGCATCGCTTGCTTGACTACAAGAGCGGGAGCAAGAAACGCGCGTCGCAGGTGGTGAAAGGCGCGGCGATGGATCCGCCCAGTGACAAGCCTAACTTTCAGGCGATTCTGTACCTCGCGTACCTCCGAACGCTGAATCCCGACGAGCAACTCGAATTCCGGTTCTTCCACTTCCTCGAAACACTCGACGATGCGGTCACTGGCACGCTCGACTTCGAGGACACGCTGACGACGATCCCGTACCATCCCACCGAATTTACACCGTACGTGCGGTCCGAGGCGATGTTCGAGCGGTTACTCGACGATGGGTCCAATGCCTGCCAGAAGACACTCTCGAAAGCATCGTACGCGGATTACGCTGCGGTGTTCGAGGACCACGACCTGCCGGACACGCGAGACAGTGACGAACTGATCGACTCGGCGTTCGGCGCGGCACTCGAAGCACGACTGAAAGACGCTGTCGGCGACTACAAGTACGTCGAGAAAGGCTGTAAACAGATTCTCCGCGAGTTCTCGCGACTGCGGTCACGGAGGTTTTTCGTCGATGACCTCGACGCGTTCGAGGAGTTCGTTGACGAGTGCCTCGTGGAGGTGAATCGGCGACGTGCGGGCGAGGAGCGCTTCCCCATCGATGGCCCTGGTGGCGAGCCGAACTACCGCTACGTGGATAACCGCGACCTCCTGCTCGAAGATGACTGACACTGACCTGACGCCGAACGACCGACAAGAAGAGCTGATCGAGAGCATCGACGGGCTGTACAAGGTGGACGCTGGTGCGGGCACCGGGAAGACCTTCGCCGTGACGCGCCGCTACGCGCGGATCGTCGAGCAAGAGACCGTCACCCCCGAAGACGTGTTGCTGGTGACGTTCACGGACAACGCGGCCACCGAGATGAAAGAGCGCATCGTGTTACACTGCCAGTACGGGATGCGCGAACTGGCCGACGCACCCATCCAGACGTTCCACTCGCTGTGTCACGACATCTTGCAGGAACACGGGCACGACGCGCCGACGCACCTGGGGATCGATGACCACATCACTGGCTCGACGCAGATCATCGAAGACGAGATCGTCGAGCACGCACTCTTCCGCGAGTTCTTCGCCCGCTTCAGCGACGCGCATCCCGAACACGAAGCGCTGCTGAAGATCGTGTCCGACGAGACGAGTCTGCTTGGCCTCATCAACAAGCTCGCTGCGAAAGGGGTGTTCCCGACCGCGGACGGCTGGTATCGCGACGGCGAGCGCCACCTCGACGGCGATTTCGACGCTTTCCAATCGTTGTTCGCGGAGGTGAACGAGCCACAAAACGGAGGGAGCAAACAATCAAGACTGCGGTCCAAGCTCAATGACTACGGGAAGAACAAGCTCTACCTGCCGGATGCACCGCCGAAAGACGAAATCCGCGGGTCCGGCAAGCAGATCCCGGCGAGCGTGGCGGAACGTGTGTTCGAGGAGGATCGCTCGGCGCTGAAGTCGTTCGTCCACGATATCTACTACAAGTATCTCGAGTTCGCGCTGTCACGGAACTATCTGAATTTCGGGTTCCTCCAGCTGTTCGCGTTCGTGTTGCTGTGGGAGGACCACGAGCTTCGAGAGGACATCGCGTTCGAGTACGTAATGATCGATGAGTTCCAGGACTCCTCGGAGATTCAGTTCAAACTCGCGTTGTTGCTCGCGAGCACGGACAACATCTGTGTCGTCGGTGACTGGAAGCAGAGCATCTACAGCTTCCAGTACGCCGAAGTCGAGAACATCGAGGAGTTCGATGCGCGACTCACCCGATTCGCCGACGAACTCAACGACGGCGCCAACCGCGTGTCGTTCCCGGTTGACGATGTCGAGCCGATCCGACTCGAGCAGAATTATCGCTCGACACAGACAATCCTCGATTTCTCTGAAGAAGCGCTCGTCACATCGGCCGGGAAGTACGACAGCGTCGATGAGTCCGAGGTCGATATCCAGTCGCTGTCCTCGAATAGCGAGCACGATAATACACAGATCGAAGCTATCCAGCACGACGACGAGCACGAAGCGGTGCTGACAAAGATTCAGGAGATTCACGAGAACCCCGAGTACAAAATCGAGGAAGATGGCGAGTTGCGGCTGCCGAGCTATGGGGACATCGCGGTGTTCACGCGGACGCGTGATTTCGGTCGGGAACTGCTGCACGTCGCTGAACAGGAGGAGTTCCCGATGGCCTACGAGGGCGGCGTGGAGTTGTTCCGGACGGACCCCGCGAAACTCCTGCTGGCATGGCTCCGCATTCTCGAATACGACGCCGACCGCGGCTGGGCGGTCGTCCTCGAACGCGCCGGGTACACACTCGACGAAATCAAACACATCCTCGACGCTGAATCGTACCCCGACGAGATGCTCGCGTTCCGTGACCAGCTCACTAAACTGGACACCGTCGGTGGCATCACCCGGCAAGTGTTCTCAAAGTACGGGTACACTGGCGCGTACGCCGACGTGCTGCTCAACACGATCCAGTCCGTCCACAGTTCGACGACGCTAACCCGCGGTGACCTGATCCGGTTCATCGAGCGCGGTATCGAGACTGGCAGCACGCACGAGGTCCATACGGGAGCCGGGACGGATTCGGTCACAGTGCAGACGATCCACGCCGCCAAGGGCCTCGAGTATCCGATCGTGATCCTCGCGAATATGAACAGCGGGCGGTTCCCCCCGCGAAGCGGCGGGAGTAGCCCCGTTTCGTATCAGGACCCGATCGGTCTGCGTCAGCGCAAACTCTTCGCCGAAGCCCACGGCCACCCGCACATCTACGACAACTGGAAGATGGACGTTCTCAGGCGCTGCCTGCCGCGTGACTACGACGAAGAACGCCGCCTGCTCTACGTGGCGATGACACGCGCAGAAAGCCATCTCGTGTTCTCGAGTGGCGAGGACCCGAACACGTTCCTCGAGGAACTCCCCGTCGAGATCACCGAGTACCCGCCGCAGTTAGACGACGTGGGCCGGCCAGCCACGGAACAGACCCAGTTACAGGTCGCGATTCCCGAGCCAGAGGGACCGCAGGGGTACACGCCGCACTCCTTGATGAGCGACGATGTATTCGAAGACGTTGAGGAAGGGCGTGGCACGGCCTTCGGGACGCGCGTCCACGAGTTTGCGGAACGCTACGCGCTCGGCGAGGACATGACACCGTCGAATCCAGATGAGCAGAACGTGCAAGCGCTCCTCGATTCGCTGTCCGGTGAGTTCCGCGTCGAAGAGGAGGTATATCTCCCATTGTCAGTCGGTGGTGACCAGGTCACGATTTCAGGGGTGGCCGACCTCGTGCACGTCCTGCCCGACCGTGTCGAGATTATCGATTACAAGACCGATCTGGGACGGCACGGTGAATCCGAGTATCGAAAGCAACTCAGTGTGTACTATCACGTCGTCGCGGACGCCTATCCCGACCGCGACATCACCGCGTCGATCTTCTACACGAACGAAGACACCCGCCGCGAAATACAGCCATTGTCACGAGCAGAGCTCGAAGAAATCGTATAACTCAGCCATGCTCGCGTCATTTTTGCCCGTGGTCATACACAGAGCAGATCGCGGCGTCGTCCACTTGAGCTTCACCGGCCGTGGTGAACACCTCGCAGAGCTACGCGAAGCCGTCAAAAATGCAGTAGCCGCGGATATGCGGTGTGAGCGAACGAGTCAGTCTGGGTCGATTGCAATCGACGTCCCTGCATTCGATGATCTTTCCGACCCACCCTCACAATCGAGTGCTGCCACAGACCCACTCGAAGCCGCATTTCGTCTCCTCGACTGGGAACAACAGCATCGGAATCTGTGGAAGGCTACTCCCTCAAATTAATCACACGTCCCACTATCGTGAATAGCACATTATCGGCTCAAAGTCTGTCTCTATGAGATTGCATCGATACTCAAAGACTCGAAAAGATCAGGAGTCAGAAAGGTATTTCATACAGCCGGGTATCATCTCAATCGATGTACACGGCGTTTCCGGTCGGTGAGTTTATTTTCGATGGAGACGCGCTCCAGACGGCGTACAATAAGCTGGCACAGGTCACCACGGGGGCGGAAGACGAGTATTCGGCTGCCGCGCTTCGGGCGCTGATAGAGTTCTTCGGTGACTGGGGGCCCGAGCGAGTGGATTCAGTAACCGCGACGGCGACACAGGGATTGGATGGATTGAGTGATGCCGAAAAGCGCGACCTCTTCGAGCAGTGTTGTACTGAGCTCTCGACGCAGTTGCACGAAGAATATGGCCACGATGTTGAGGCCGGCGACATTCGAAAGCTAGCGGCGTTTCTCGCGGAGCCGGATGGGTCGCCAGCGGTCGCTGAATTCCTGCTGGAGTATCTCTGGATCTTCGCCGAACAGCTTGATCAGTATGATCCGAATTCGGATGATGCAACCGATATTCAAGAGTTCTTGAATGCGATAGAGAATCTTCCAACAGCGTTCTTGAGAGCTAAACAGGAGTATTACGGGGAATCACAGAAGGTCAACCACGTTCGGTACGAACTGCTGGACCGCTTGCAGGACGACACAGTGACTGTCGAAGAACTCGACGACATCAAGCAGCGTGAACGGGCCCAGTTCGATCAAGACGTATTCCGTAACTGGCGTAACTTCACAATTACCGGGCAGATATATTTCGACTATTTCCTCCCACGCATCAACGCGTACCTCGACCACTTCGCCGAATACCTTCGCCAAGAACTCGGCTTGAAGGACCACCGGTACCACACGGTCAATTTTGCTGATCCTCAAAATTACGTCTCTGACTTCACATGGCTGGCTATTTACCCCGGTGAAGACACCAGTGGTCAGAGTGATGAGTATCAGCTCTTCGTCGGGATTCATGGCGACCGAGTTTCATATGGGCTTCACGTTGGGCAGAATCTTCGAGACGAAGACGAATGGAAACGCAATCGCGATCTCGAGCAGTTCAAAGACCGCAACCAGCTCTCGATCGACGTAGTCGTCGAGAAACTTCGGGGCGTCACCGACGAGTACCGCAGGTTGAACGGTCTCGACGTCGAAATCGAGACGCCCGACAAACCTACACAAGCGGACGAGATCGAACGGCAACTCGATGCGAAAAAACAGGTGGTGTTCTACGGGCCGCCGGGGACTGGGAAGACGTACATCGCCAAGGAGTTCGCCGACTGGTGGGTACACGAGAACACTGAGGGTACTCCGCGTGACGATCAGGTGCAGGCGGTCACGTTCCACCCGTCGTTCTCGTACGAGGATTTCCTGGAGGGGTTATCAGCGGATGCGACAGAGTCTGGCGCGGTCGAATACGAGATCGACGACGGCGTCCTGAAGCGGATTGCCGACACTGCCGCCGACGCGTACCGCAATGCTGACTCGCCTGCAAGCGCGCCGCCGTACGTCCTCATCATCGATGAGATCAACCGCGGGAACCTCTCGCAGATTTTCGGCGAGACGATCACGCTCCTGGAGAGTGACAAGCGCGAGTCGTTCACGACACAACTGGCACATTCCGACGAGTCGTTCTCGCTCCCACCGAATCTGTACCTGATCGGGACGATGAACACCGCCGATCGGTCGATCGCGCTCGTCGATGCGGCGCTCCGACGCCGGTTCCGCTTCCTTCCGTTCCCGCCGGACACCGACGTACTCGCCGACCATCACGGATTGGACCCGACTGCGCTTCCCGACGAAGCACGGGAGGCTGACGATCGGTTCGAATCGTTGCTCGCGTTGTCGATTCGAGCAATCGAAACGATCAACGACAACATCACCGACGCACCGGATCTCAGCAAGGGGCAGCAAATCGGCCACTCCTACCTGTTCGGTGTCGAAACTGTCGATGGGATCGTCGATGCGTGGCGGTTCGACATTCTCCCCCTGATCGAAGAGTACTACTTCGGGCAGTTCGACCGGATTCGGCGCCACCTGTTCGATGGGGCTGGCGACGCGGTCGTCAACTGGGATGATGAGCGGATACGACAGTTCGGTGATGCGGCGCTCGCGTCGTTCCTGATGGAACTCACAGAGCTGGATACCGACTACGAATCCAAGTCCGTGGATTCGGTGGCCTCACCAGGCGATTCACGATCACCGTCACCGACGTATCCGGAGTTTCTCGGTGCTCTCAATGAAGAACTCTACGAGGAAGTTGGCGACACGCTGAACGCAGATTCACCCGAGGAGATGCACTACAACTCTGATTTCGAACGTCTTACACTCGGGCTCAAATCCGCACATCCCGATCATCCAGACACGGACCAAATCAGATACACCTTCCAGCCGCGGGTGCATCTGGACGATCCGGTTCTGCAGGTCGGCGTGCACGTCCTGGACGAGGAGATGCACGAGGTCATTGCCGGACTTCGTGACGCGATCCCCGAGACGTTCGAGTACTACGAGGGTCACAAGTACTCTGCGATCAAGGCCGAGTGGTCCGAGTCAGTCGCTAACCCACACGATCTGGATGGCGAGGCGTTCGCCGAAGCACTCGACGACGAGACGTTTAACGAGGCGAAACAGGCACTGGTGACGCTGATCGAGACGCTTCATCCTGAATTCGTGAGCGCTGAGACACCGTAATATGGCGACCGAGAGTCAATCCGGGCCCGACGAGATTACCCTCTCCGAGCATGACTCGACAGCACCGCTGTCACTCTCAGAAGCGGCGCTCGATGCACTGGAGGACCTGAACGCTGAGACGACGAAGCTTAGCGTGCAGTACATGCGCGATGGGCGGGTTCAACTGAGTTCGTCGCAGTACGTCGGGGCTGTTTCCCTACCTGACGGCCCGCTGGTCCGTATCCTGCCCAAAGCTGCCGGGACGAACTTCCTCTACTTGCTTCGGTACGCCCACGGCGTTACTGCTGACACGATTGACAGAGAGACCTCGGCGACGAGTGGGGTTTCGTTCGTCGATGCACTTGCCGCTTTATTCGTGGCGGAACTCGATACGGTGTTGCGTCGTGGTCCGAGCAAGGAGTACAAACGCGTCGGCGCAACCGAGTCACAGTTGCGCGGTCAACTCGACCTTCCGCGGCAGGTGCAGCGACAGGGTCCGATTGGAACTGATTTCGAGGTCAATTACGATACGCTCACCACGGACACAATCACCAACCGGGCGATCTACCAGGCTGCCCGGCGGCTGACAACACTGGTCGCCGACGACGGGCTGGCGAGTACGCTCCACCGGCAACAACAGCAGCTGAGACGGTGGGTGTCGGAACAGCCGGTTCGACCTGCCGCCGTCGCCCGCGTCGAAACCACGCGGTTGAACGCTCACTACGACACACTATTGTCGCTTGCCGAGCAGATTCTCCGCAGCAGCTACTTGGAGGACTTCTCGGCGGCCGACTTCGCCTCGTATGGGCTACTCGTGAACATGAATACGGTCTTCGAGAAAGTCGTCGAACGTGCTGCACGCGACGCTGTCGCTCACCGGAACGGATGGGACGTTGCAAAGCAGTCACGGATTGAGCCCGTCGTTACTGGGGGAACACCGTCCGTGAACATGTATCCCGATTTTGTACTCTTGGAGGACGGCGATGTTCGACTCGTCGGCGACGCCAAATGGAAGACGAATTCGATCAGTCAAAGCGACATCTACCAGATGACCTCCTACCAGCTCTCCAACGAAGTCCCAGGTGTGCTGGTCTACCCTGAGCACATCGATGAGACAACCGTCGCAACGGAGTATCACGTCCATGCCGCGGACAGTGAACTCGATTTCCTCGTTCGCGAGCTCCCGACTGCACAGAGTGGTTCCTTCGATGACTTCATTGACGGGCTCCAAGACAGCATCCACGAGACGATTACTGCACTTGTCTAGGTTCGAGGAAATAAGATAAGTCGCTCTACTTGTAAGTGAGTTTGAAACGAACGAATTGGAAATCGATCACTACTGTCAAGCGTCGGAACCACCGCTCTGGCAGGGAATTTACGATTCACTTAAGTCCGCCAGTTCGACCATCGAGGGCAGCTGTTGGACACTCGTAGCGCCGACTGCCTACTCACCGCTGATCTCCTGGGCATCCCAATGGCCAGCTGTGGACCGACGCCAAGGGTGCGAGCACCCCGTCCATTTTGAAAGCACCCGTCAAGCGAGCCGTGCTGGAGCGTGGGGACGCGATCGACCGCCTCGACCACCTGGCCGCAACACGGGACTTGCTCAGGGCATCCATCCTCTGGCGGGCACGACAGCTGCGGGTCGGTCCCGATCGTCGGTCAGCACGGCTCGAGCCGGCCCCGATCGACCCCGAACCGTTCAGGCTCCGTCGACCAGGGCCGCGAGCTCGCCCGGGGACGCCACACCACTCGTCGTGGTCTCGCCGGAGGCGAACGTCGGCACGCCGGAGACGCCCCGTTCCTCCGCCGCGGCAAACAGGTCCAGGACCTGGTCGCGGCGCTGCTCGTCCGTGACCGCGGTCCGGATCTCGGCCCCGTCCAGTCCGACGTCGTCGGCGAGTGCCGCCAACACGTCGACGTCGCCGATGTCCCGCCCGTCGACCCAGAGCGCCTCGAACAGCGCGTCGTCGAACGCGGCCCACTGATCGGGGTGCTCGGCATCGACGTAAACCGACGCGACCTGCGCGTCGAAGGAGTCGACGTTCTTCGGCCGCTCGTCGAGGGCGAGCATCTCGTCGGCGTCGAGGGTGTCCTGCAATCGCGTCACCTTCTCGCGGACCTGGTCCATGTACGAGTCGCTTTTGGACACGTCCATCGACTGATCGAGCTCCCCGTCGGGCCCGCGTTTGTAACTACGCAGATCGTACGGGTGCCACTCGACCGGGACCGCCTCGTCGCGCCCGTCCTGAAACGCCTTCAGTGACTGCTTCCCGAGATAACAAAACGGACACACGTAATCCGAATACACCGTGATGTGATCGTCGCCGTGAGTCATCACACGGGGTTGGCCACTCGACAAAATAACTCCGTCGTTGCTGTTGCAGACATGGAATTTCGAAAACATTGAACAAGCGCCAGGGGTCAGGCCGCTCGGGATAGTTGCGCCCCACCGCTGTTCAACAGCACTCTTCAGGAATCGAGCCCCGCCAAGACGGGTGTTCGTGTCGTCTCGGCCGGCAACTGGATCTTCACACACGGCGATTTCGTCCGGAAGAAACCCGGTATCATCGGGTGCACGCCGAGTGTGACACCCCAGGTCGCGACGGGGACGACGACCGCGCGACACGCCACACCGATCACATACCGCACTAGCGCGTCTGTACTCCCGGAATCCGTGTGTGGAAGCTGCACCACTGGGCGTGGCGCCTGGGACTGGACCATCGCTCGATTCTTCACACACGGTCGCCGTCTGGCGATTCGAACCGAGTGTTGAACGCCCCATCTGTCGGGGCGCGCTTGGGAATCGGCGTTTCCCGACGTAGACGGCTAGCACTGCTCGATATCGAGCCGTTCGCACCGCGCTCGCCAACCGGTCGCTCGCTCACACACGTCGGTCACACACGGGTAGATCACAGCGGTCACCGTCTTCTTCCGGACGTTTCAGCCGTGTGTGAACTCGCCGTACGTCGCAGACAGGACAAGAGCGCGCCGATCCAGGCATCTGTGTCGCTGAAACGCGGTGTGGACACGAAGTGGATTGCGGGGATGGCGCCGGTCACACACAGCGTGCGTCAGGGAGACTGCGCCATCGAGCGACGCCGCCCGCTCTCGCCCTCCTCCCGCGCGGGTTTGTGTGGACCAGACAGGACTACCGTGATCTACACTGTTACCGTTCCGGACGAGCGCCCCAACGATCCTGGCTCGGCTGGCGGTATTCTCCCGGCCTCGCCCTCACAGTCCGCCAGGCCCGCCTGTGGGCCATCTGCTGGATAACTCTGCCCAGACTGACTGAGAGACGCTGGGCGGTCATGAGAGTCTCCCGAGCCGGTGCAGGTCACCCCACCCGAGACAGCGAACACGGGACACTGAGACGGAGACACGCTTCCTCGAATCACTCTGACAGCGACGCAAATACCACGGCACTGCGTATTGCGATGGATCCCGAATCTGGGTATTTCCTCGATGAGTTGCTCCACCAGCTAGACGACATCGACTGGTGACTGTCCTTCATATATTTGGAGCGGGCCAAATTATTTGAACCAGCGGAGCCAAGGGACAGTATCAATGCCCGACTCGAATCAGGGATCGTGGTCTGAAACTCTCAGCGGCCGGGAACGCGTTCGCCACGTCGTCGAGTTGCTCGACGAGCCGACGCCAGTCCAGGAGATTGCCGACCGGGCAGACGTCTCACGAACGACCGCGGACGACGAGCTCCAGCGCCTGGCGAGTGACGACTGGGTCACTGAAACGACCGTCGACGGGATGAAAGCATACGATCTCAATCCGGTTCGCATGCTCTTCGACGAGGTGACGACCCTCATTGATGAGCACACGCGAGACGAACTGGAGCGCCAATTGACGGACCTCACGGCCGAACAGGAGGACTTAGCCGACGAGTACGACGTCGACTCACTCTCGGACTTCCGAGATCAACTCGCCGACGCGGAGCTCTCAGCCGAGGAGCTTCGTGAGCGTCGCAACGTAATCGCGACGTGGGAGGCGATCAACACGGAATTACGCCTCGTCAAGCACGCCCTCCAGTTATACGGTGACGTCGTTGAACTCTCCTCGCCACGGACTGATACACCCTCCTCGTTTGCCTAATGGTCGTCTTTCTCGCAAACCGGGCCAACCTGCAAAGCAAGCGGCTCCACGATCGGATCCAGAATCGACTCAGCGCCGACTTCACTACCGTTCGTCGCCGGCGTGCCGAACCGCGAGAGGCTGGTCCGTACCGCGTCGTTGTCGACGTGAATCCGCGACGATTCCTCGACAATGATGGCTATCCAGTAACCGAGGCGCGGATCGAAGCCGGATTCCAACTCCAGACCGGACGCACGTACGAGTACTACTGGTTCAACTGGATCGAGCCAGCCCGAAGTCTGCTGGTTGGCTGGCACCAAGACGATACCCACGATGATCTCGGCCCAGTCCATCTCCAGGTGAATGACGGATCCACGGCAGTGGATCACCAACGGGCCACATTCATTGATACCCATCCCCTTGATGTCGTCGAGCAGCGGCTTGAGTCACTTCCAGCGGCCATCGCTGCTGTGCAGTGGGATGATGACCGGCCGGTTGGATTCGACGTGTCTCCGTCAGTTAGTGACCAGTAACGCTACCATCGATGCGTCGCGCTCGCACCTTGTTCTTCGTGATGACTGTTTTCTGCTACGCAGTCACTGCCTCGATATATCCGTCGAGGAATGCCTCTCGGCCTGTGAGGCATATCTGGCCTTTGAGTTAGAACAGTGGTGAGCCCGCGGCCGGCCCGCGGTCGCGCAGCGGGATCGCGGTGCCGGTGCGGTGGCGCCAGGTCGGGAGGGCCCGCACAGACGACCACGCGAACGCGAGCGGCTCACGGGTCGTCCCTCCCCACTCGCGTTCCGAGGGTCTCCCCGTGATCGCGTCTCGCACCGCTCGCACCTCGCCGGCCTCGCCCGCACAGTCCGCCAGGGACCTGGGCCATCTGCTACATCGCTATCCGTCTCCAAGCGACGCTGGACGACAGCGTGGGTCGCCGAGTTCGCCAAGACGAATCACATGCGGCTGTGTGCGGCCGCACGGAAGCTCCGCGTCGAACTCGGGTTGGACGTGCCACTGGTGCGCCAGGACGTCATCAAGACCCTTCTGGATGGCCTCAACATCGGCGACGGGGGCACGGCTGTCCGGACGTGGCGGCTAGCGCGGCACCTGCTCGCGATCGCCGACGAACAGGAGGTCGGGTCGGGGACACCCCGGCTGACGGTGGCGGCGGCCGCGGTCTACACGGCCGATCGGCTAATTGACGGCAAGCAGTGGACCCGCCAGGCCGTCGTCGACGCCGCCACCCCGGAGGTCGAACTGTCGGTAAACAAGGTCGCGCGGTATCATCCCCGGCTCTACGACGCCTACGTGGACACCCACGGTAGCGACGATCCGAACGCCGTGCTCCAGCCCGACGCGATGATCACCCTGGAATAGACTCCCTGCGTCCCTTTTTTGCGCAGGTGTTGAGCGCGCCGTGGCGGCGGTGATGAACACTACGACCGCTGTCGCCGCGTCGGCGGTAACTACGGCTGGTATGAGTGGTGCGTTCCACGACGCACGGACCTGCTCCCGTTCACCGCTGACGCTCCGAGCTTACCCGGCAGTCAGCAGGCGGCGTCGCTCAGACGTCTCTCGTTGACAGATATTCCTGAATCTCTTCGAGTGTCGAGTCGCCGCGATATCGAACGGTTGTTGAGCGCGCATCATAGTCCACCACCCCGTTTGCAGCCAGCTTTGGGAGCGTCCGATGATGCAGCTGGATTTTGATCTCCCTGAGCGACGCAGCTCCGTCGTCGCTCTGTTCGCTTCTGACATACTCGGCGAGCTCTGTCAGTGAGATGGTTTCTTCCGCTGTGTTCATGAAGAACTCTATAACTAACCGGCGGTACTTTGACGACAGTCCAGCCAAGACGCGAGCGATCGAATTGTCGTCTCTTGGCTCATCGTGTGATGTTCCAGACATTAGTTCCCCACCCGTTATCAGTTATCATGTCTATCGATAGTTAATGTTATATTTTGGGATTGTATTCCCTCGTTTTGAAATCGCGGACTGAAAAATGCTGATGAGGACGTGTGGCGAGTCGGTTTTCCCCAAAGACGGATCCAGTCACAATCCAAACGAATCTGCCCGCAAGTTATCACATCTAATTATAACTGCTCGCGGCCCTGTATTAAACGTCAAAAGTACTATACGAAACCCTGATGAGTCATCTTGTATGGACAAATCGGACGGCTGTTGCCAGACCGATACGCGGCTGTCCCCGTCTCGGAAAGTCATCCACGAAACTGCAGCGCGGAAGGACGTCGCCCCCACTGACCTGCCGCCGCTTCATCGTGTGATTGACCCTGACGCGTTAGACGCGCTTTTCGATCCGACGGTGAATGCCGCTCGAATGGATGGGACAACTACCTTCGAATACGCTGGGTACGACGTCACAGTACATGCAGACGGCTACGTTGAGGTTACCCTCGAAGAGTAGGTGCTAGCGGCTTCACACCGCCATGCTCTCCGAACACGCCGTCGGCTTCTCTGCAGCCGACTCGCCGGACGATCGGCAGTGTCGACGCTGCGTCCAACTTTGGCTACACTCGTCGACCCCGAGACCCCAGTCGGGGGCTCATTATCGGCGCGTGAACCGGCATGGGAACGCCGACCCAGACATTGTGTTGCAGTCCGACGTGGCGATCACCCTGGAATAGGCTCCCTGCGCCCTTTTTTGCGCAGGCGTCGAGCGGGCCGGGGTGGTAGGGGCAGACACTCCGGGTGGTATGAAATCGCGTCAGAGAACGCTTCCTGCGGAATTCTTGAATCGAGTCAGTACAGGGAAACAACATAGCACGCCAATTTGGTATCGGAGGCTCTGTTGAAATCCTCAGTGGGTTACACGTTCGCCCGATAGTTTGACCAGATGCAGTCCCTCCCCAAGTCGCGGTTACTCCGGTTCGTCGAGCAGGCATTCCACTTGGCTCAACGAGCTGTCGCCCGCTACTCCTCAAAGTTCTCAAAACGACGCTACACACTCCACCAGCACATCGTTCTACTCTGTCTCAAAGTTCGGAAGAACACGACGTACCGGACGCTTCTCGATGAACTCATCGAGATGCCTCGCATTCGGAGAGCTATCAATCTGGACGAACTCCCTTCACCCTCAACGTTGTGCAAAGCGTTCAACCGGCTCGATATGGCAGTCTGGCGTGTCCTGCTCAACCTCTCGGTCACACTCCTCCCGACCAACGGTGTAGTCGGGATTGATGCATCTGGATTCGACCGCAGTCACGCCTCGAAACACTACACGAAGCGCACGAAGCTGACTATCCAGCAGTTGAAAGTCACACTTCTCGTGGACACGAAAGCGAATGCTATCATCGACTTACACGTAACAACGACACGAAAACACGACTCCCAGATCGCGCCGTCGCTCATCAAGCGCAATGCCGACGAAGTGGCGGCTCTGCTCGGAGATAAGGGGTATGACGACCAGAAGATTCGTGCGTTAGCCCGTGAAGAAGATGTTCGTCCGCTCATCAAGCACCGAGAATTTTCGTCGCTCCACAAGGCATGGAACGCTCGCCTGGAGACCGACCTCTACGGCCAACGGAGTCAGAATGAGGCGGTGAACTCCCGTCTCAAACGGAGATATGGGGCATTCGTGCGCTCACGACATTGGTGGAAGCAGTTCCGTGAACTCGTTGTCGGCTGTCTCACTCACAACATCGATAAGACACTCTGAACAGCGAGTATAGATGAACGATGGAGCGAACCAAGTCGTGACATCTCTGGTTCTTGTCAGAAGCGCCGTGACCGAGACAGAGGATGCCTGTAGCAGAGTGGGATCTACAGCGGTAAGGTCTATGCCGCTGGGCGTATATCTACAGTATGAGTGTCGTCGCCGAATTCACTATAGATGCTGATCAGTTTCAACTCGGTGACGCCCTCTCGGGCGTAACGGATATGGCCCTCGAACTTGAGCGGTGTGTCCCAACAGGATGCCTTGCTCACCCATTCCTTTGGGCCACCACAGAAGAAGACCTCGACGAAGTGGTGGAAAGGTTTGAAACGCAACTCCTCGACTGTCCGCATGTCAGGGAAATCATAGCCCTCGATAGAATAGAAAACGGAATATTCTACCGAATCTCGTGGACAGATCCGACAGAGGATGTTATCGATGCGATCATTCAATCAGAGGCGACTATCCTCCGAGCACGCTCCGAGCAGGGAACGCGATGGGAGTTCAGCGTTCGGTTTGTGAATCACGATAAGTTGGCCTTGTTTCAAAACATCTTGGCCGAACACGAGGTTAGAATCTGTATCGACCGTATCTACACGTTCGCCGAGGAGACCGACCACCGACGACAGTTCGATCTTTCGCTCGAACAACGGGAAGCGTTAGTGCTCGCGGTTCAGCGAGGCTACTTTGCGACGCCGAGCGACGTGAGTCTCGACGAGTTAGCGGCCGAACTCGGTATTACAAAACAGTCGGTCTCGGCCCGAATCCGACGTGCAAACGAGAAAGTTCTCGAAACGACGTTGCTCTCCTCGACAGTTGCGGGGAGGGGCAGTGATTGACTCCCATGATATATAAAAAGGCATGACTCGTCAGTGAACGCCCTTACCCGTAGTTGCTCAGGACTACATCCTGTATGGCAAAAGACGAGCCGACCTCGACGGACGAGACATCACTAAGTGAGGTCTTCGGGGTGCTCACCAACGGAACCCGGCGACAGATGCTCTTGGAGTTGGCCGATCACAATCCACGCACTGAGGCTGAATTCGAGGGCGAAGAATTCGCCGCAGAGGGAGACAATCTCGATTCGCTCAAAATCAAACTCTATCACACTCATTTGCCTGCTCTGGCAGACGTGGGGTTCATCAACTGGGACTCCCAGACTGGGACAATTACCCGCGGACCCCGCTTCGGTGAAATTGAGCCGCTTCTCACGTTGATTGACAACCACCAAGAAGAACTCCAGACTGACTGGCCGTAATCCACCAGCGTCGTTTGGATTTAGCGTGTCAGACCGGAATGATTTCAACAAGGCCGTATCGGACAAAATCAGCTAAGAGGAGCATCTGCCAGAGTAGATGCCACGAGCTACAGAAAAAAGGGGGTCAAATAATGTACTGATAGAGCGTGCACGGAATATGCATCGGAGTCAACTCAAGCGTATCCTCGAGTTTTTCGTCATAGGGATCGTATTCGGTGTAACCGAAGACATTCTTGCAGTCTTGATTGCGACTGGTGCAGAACTTACATTTGACATCGTTGGAGTGGTAATCCTGATTGCAATCCCATTTGCTATTATTTCAGAACTCATTGTTGACCATCCAAAGTTCTTGGCTTTCGACAGAATATCGATGTTAGTGAATTCGTCAATTTTCGGTCGCTCTAGTATCCAAAACAGGAATACGCCCGGTAATCTTCAGGAAGAGACTGCTCCGTGGCCACACCATCAGTATCACTGTGATATCTGTAATATCGAGTTTGAAACGGGAGCATTACAGAAGTTCAAGGAGAAAGCCCACGATCTTCAGTCGTGGGATGAATCCGACACTCCGACACGCAAACCACCGGACATAGCCGGGATGCGACCCCAATAGTTATCTAGTTTCTTGCCGAAGCAATCCCCTGTGAGCGACCAACCACAGCGAACAAATACATACACTGCTGAACCGGACACCGACCGGTACAAGCAGGTAGTGTTCGACTGGTTGGCCGCCCACGCCCCACTCTGGAATCAAATCACCTACCGCCGCCGTCAACAGTACTTCAAAGAAGACGGTGACGTGTGGGATGCTGACTACACCGACCTCTACGACGAGTACGCACCCATTCTCGGCAAAGCCGCCTGCCAACAGGTCGCCCGAAAAAACAGTGAAGCGTGGCGAAGCCACTTCCGGCTTCTCGACAAGTATCACGACAAGAGCGATTCCACCGTCACGAAAAAACCAGAACCACCGGGCTACTGGGGCAACCGTAATGACGGCTATGAACTCCACGGACTCATCAGAAACGACCTGTACTCGTTCGACTGGAATGAAGACAAGAGCGTGTTAGAGTTCGGTGTCGGAGACGTACTTGAAGACCGATACAACTTCGACCACAACGAGCGGGTCACACTCGAAGTCAGAGGCAACCCACAGTGGAACGGTAACGATAGCCGGTTAGAACTCATTTACGACGAAGCGGCCAACACACTCTGTGTCCAGCATCCAGTCCGAATACGGCCAGACAAGCTCCAAGAGCAACGACTGGATGCCTACACTCATACACTCACACCAGAGAACACGAGTCGTGTAGCCGCTCTTGACGTAGGTGCAAACAATACACTGGCTCTTGTCACCGATCACGGCGAAACCAGTGTCTATCACGCCCGGCCCGAGTTCGAACGATTCCAGAGTCTGACCAATAGGATTGCTACACTGCAATCGGAACTACCAGATGACCAGTACACCAGTACGCAGATCCAACGACTGTACGACCAGCGGTCACGAAAACGTGACCACGCCAGAGACGCAGCAGTGAAACATGCTGCCGACTGGCTCCTCAAACATAACGTTGAGACGGTGTACGTCGGTGATCTAACTGACGTACTAGAGACACACTGGTCAGCAGAGGTGAACCAGAAAACCCACGCATTCTGGTCGCACCGGAAACTGGTCGAACGAATAAGACTCACGTTCGAAGACATCGGAATCACCGTCACAGAAGTGAGTGAACAAGATTCCAGCAGTGAGTGTCCAGACTGTGAAAGCAGTAATGTAGCTCGTGATGGTGATTCATTCCGGTGCCACGACTGTCACTTAGACGCGCACAGTGACCTTGTAGGGGCGTGGAACATACTCCAAAATCAAGTTGGGGTTGGGCCGATGGCTCGGCCCGCCGCCCTCGGTGCTGGAAGCCCGAGGGATGAACCCGAGAACCCAACCACGTGTGATGGGGCATACTGGCAGTGGAACGGGCACGATTGGACACCAACGGAGTGGGAACAGTCGCGCCCATCTGACCAACCCAGCATCGGCAAACCCGCAAGTTGACAGCCGGGGTAGACCCACTGGCCGGGTCGCCCACGGAGGAATCCCACGATCTTCAGTCGTGGGAGGAAGTCAAAGTCGTATCACTGGATGTTCCTGCTGCTGCTGTGGTCCAACCGTCTGAATTCTGGCGTTTGATCTCCCATTTATCGGGATTGAATTTGACTTGGTGACCCGAATGCTCATTGTGCAGGACGAATTCAACCGTTTCAATATGCACATCACGTGGATCTGGATTATAAATAGCCGTTGAGGCATCGAGATAGATCTTCTCCCACGCAGTATCGGTAACTGGCCAGCAGACAGTCCTGTCGACGGCGTTTGAAAATGAAGGGCAGTCGGTATCTGTGAACACGATCTCGGGGTTCTCACTCGAACTGCCGGTAGTGTCTTGATTTCCATTCGCTGTCGTTGTTTTTGGGGTCTCGGTGTCATTGCCCCCTGAAGTCAATGGAGAACTACGGGTTGGTGAAGTAGTGTTGGAGGAGGTCAAACAGCCTGCAATACCAACTGTCAGAGTACTAATTGAGGTGAGTAGCGTGCGACGCTTCATAGACTCCTGTTTTGACTGTTGAAATAAGGTGGTTTTCTACGTTCAAACAGTTGTTTTAGCTTTCTTCTATTGATCAGTTTGCACATGTAGTGAGTAGGTGATTCACCATCGGTCTGCGTGTAAGAAAGGCCTGCATCAAAACCCAAACTCCGAAACTGTGTATCATTGAGCCGCTCTGTATACCTCTCTCACTGTGACTTAACAGTTATTCACCACGGCAGAAAGGAGGGTACTTGGAAGAATGGCGCCGGTCCGAACCAGCCAGCGGGCGGCTGACAGCGTGGATTAGCCCTCGGACAGGTCCGTTACTGCCATTCCGATCCCGTATGCCAGTGAGACTAACGCGACACCGAACACGAGAAGCCACAATATAAGGATGAAATTAAACGGAACGGTTATCACTCCCTCGGGGAGGACGCGCTTGACTGCGATCTTATCTGTAACGATCGGGCGGTAAACCAGCTGGATAACCATCAGAACGAGTCCGGTAGTGCCACCGAAGGCGATCGTCCACCAACTCCCGCCATCGGAGGTGGTCTGTCGGAGGATACTGACATAGTCGATCATGAGCGTCACCCCGATGGCGTACAGGAGACAGATGGTAAGAGAGGCTACAGAATAATCCAGTAACAGAAAATGCGAACTTAGCCCCATACAGATCCCTACACCCCCGCCAACGAGCGCTGCTCGCTTCGTTGGCGGATTCCGAGTTGCCTTCTTGGATGCTGACGACGACGTGGCGTGGACCGATCGATCGGAGTTCATCTGACATTCACCAGTCGTTGACGGGGAAATCGGGTCGGCGAATCTCGTTCAATATTCACACCGGCGACTGCGGTCGGAAGAAAGTTAATTTTGATGACGGCGTTTCAATGGTAGATACAGCGGTCAGAACTGACAAGTCTCAATACGCCGTGATGATTGCAGCCTCTCCACTGAGCAAACAAGTCGGGACGCTACTATTGGTCGATAGTGCAGTGGATGTGCCTCTGTATCGGTGCGCCCGTTAGGCGCGTGCCTCTGAAGACTTCGCGGCGTGGGGATCCGAAGGTGACATTTGATTTCACCAGTCCAATTCTTGCATGGTCCCTGATCGATTGTCACGTCGTGACGCCCTCAGCCTGTCAGGTGTCGCTCTCGTCGCTCTCGCGGGATGTACGACAGGCTCCTCGGATGGCACTTCCACATCGACAGCGACTGAACGAGACTACGCACAGAGCGTGGACTCCCCAGAATCAATCACCGTCCGCAATCCACAGGGTACACCTGCTGTGCGCTCAACGGCGTATTCTCCGGGAGAAGATCTGTTTGAATCGTCGGCGACGTGGGACTACGAAGATTGGCTCGTGACGTCTCCCAGTGACCGAGATGCGCTCGAGTTCTCCCAGGCAACCACTGGTGGCGCGGCGGCGAGGGACTTCATCGCCGCCACTGACCTATCCGAAACCACGCTACTCGTCCATCAATACAATATCGGTAGCTGTGATACACGGCGGCTCACCCGACTCAAATGGAGTTCCGAGTTCAGCTGTGGCGATCTCGACTGCATTGGTATCGCTCTCCGCTACGACTCGATCGACCGAGAGGACGACTGCGACGGTCCGGAAGGCGACGAGAGTGACAGTCCACCATACAGTGAGGGCACACACGCCAACGAAACCACGTTCATACGGATTCCGGCTCAGATACAGTCGTATGGACGATTTAGCGTGCAGGTTTAGCAGAGAGTCGTTGCCCATCGGGAGTTTCACTGAGAGCCACTTTGCTGCTCTCTGCCATCGGAGACCAACGGGGAATCGAAGCCGACCAGAAAACACTTGTCAGACTGATAGTCATCCGACATATGCACTATTTCGATCGTCACCCCCGCCGAGCGCTGTGCGTTCTTGGTGCGATTTCTATTCTGACCGGCTACCTCCTTGGCGGTGAACTGTTCCACGGGTATTCGCAGTCGGTGAATGCCGTGCTGGTCCACGCTGGGGTATATGCACTGCTTCTGGCTGGGACGATGTCGCTGTGTGCACAGACGTCCATGCGAGGTGATCGCTGTGGTCTCGTCGCCGCTTTCCTTGCACTCGTTGTCCTGTATCCACTCGCAGTGGGGTTCATCTGGTACGATCTCGTGGTCACGCCCCCGCCATACTACAGCGGCAATCCAACACTCGTGAACATGGCGCGTAACCGCCTGGCATTTGTGCTTGGACTCGCTCCGATCACAGCCGGTTTCATCGCCGGTGCCTCCCTGGCAACGCCCCGAGAAGAACGGTCACTCGTAGTCCCGATACTCGCCATCGCACTGGTCATCGGTGGCCCCATAATGGGATATTCGCTGGCTGTTCAAGGTGGGGCACATGGCGGCTTTGCGATGCTATTCTACCTCCTCCTCGCACTGGGTGCTGGGATTGGCTCACTCCCACTCGCACTCTTCGCAAAGCTCGAATATGACGCTCACAGCGACGAACAGGGCTCGTGATCGAACGACACTCTCGCACCTCCTCTGGCCACGATGGCATTCCGCAGCCCGAACAAAGGCTGCTTACCGTTTGTGTAGCCTCGTATTGATCGCTGACACCACATTGGCCAGTGTCATGTCGGTCCACGGGTCGAGCCAGAGGCCAAGGCCAATCAGTAGGTAGCCAGCGATCACTGGTGGAAGTGCAAAAAATGCGCCACAGCGATCGCCCGAGAGGACAACCGCCAGTGTGCTGATGGAGCCATGGACTCGCTTCGAGGAGAATTCGATAGTCGGTTCCTGGGAGAGCGCTTGGCCTGCCGTCAGGCAATAGCCACCCCAGGTAAACAGCGAGAACAGAACGAAGCCCAAGCCAAGCCCGAGAAGCGTAGCTGGAACCGTCCAGTTTGGCAGGTAAAGCGCACCGACGCCCACAGCTCCGATGGCAGCGATTACAACGACGATCGCCAGGTATAACGGCTCGACCGGGAGCGCCGGGCCGGTGCCGTCGATGAAATGGAGGGAATACCAGGACGCACTCAACAGCGCGTATTGAGCCGCTGCCAAAACGCTAAGCGCACAGCACACCATCGTGAGCCGAAGATACTGCAATGTCTGCGGCGGCTCTGCCATCCTCACGCACATGATTCCACACGAACACAAAGCTACTGGTATTGCTGGACGCCGTGAATACCGGTCGTCTCACTCGGTCGTGATGGGCACTACGTCTACGTCAATAGCCGCTGACACAGTTCGTGGGCGATGTGGGACTCACTCGAACCGATCCTGCTTGGAGAACACTGGCGAGCAATCCTTCTGTTTGTCGGGCTTGCGATCATTGCAGTGGGGCTCACCTATGATCTCGCCGAACTGCTCGACGTGCTGGGAGTGTCTCCTACCGAGCCAGCATGGATCATTCTCCTTGGCGGAATAATGCTGATTCTGCGGAGAGACGGAACTGAGAGATAACAGACGGTCGTTACCGTGCCTGACAGCCTACCGATCCTCAGCTTCACTACGCGGCCGGTGCGATTGGTCATCGGCCCGTGTAAGATACAACGAGTACGCGATTGAGCTCACTCCGCAGAGTTGGACTATCCGGGTGACGAACCGAAAGTAGTCCTGATAGATGAGGGGCAGGTTCCCTGCCCGGAGGAACGCCGTCCCGACGAAGGCCAGCACGTAGGTAACGCCGAACAGGAGCAACAGCCCGATCGACAGATACCGCATCGGGGGACTGTCATGGCGACGGAGCCCCCGGTACGCCTGATAGCCGATATAGAGCCCGGCCAGGGCTGTGACGGCAGCGACCGCCGTCGTCAGCAGGCCGATCGTCGTGAAGCCGGCGAACGGGCGCATCTTAGAAGTCCTCCCAGAGGCGTGTGAGGCGGTCGGCGATGTCGTCACCGTGGCGATCCACCTCGAACTCGAATTCGCCGCCAGCCAGCTGGATCGACAGTTCCGCCAGCGTCGCCACGTACACCGTATCGTGGTGGCCGTCCGCCCGCGGTCGGGTCCGCTCGGTGAGCAATCCGACGTCGGTCAGCCGCTCGACGCGGCGATACACCGTCGCCTGCGAGACGTCAGCCTGCTCGCTCAGTTCCTTCGCGCTCAGCGCTTCGACGTTTGTGGCCGTGAGGATGGTCCGGACAGTGGCATCATCGAGGAGGGAGATCACCGTCTCAAGCGGTACCTCATCGGACACGTC
Organism: Halorientalis brevis; assembly: GCF_042678165.1. Taxonomy (GTDB): domain Archaea; phylum Halobacteriota; class Halobacteria; order Halobacteriales; family Haloarculaceae; genus Halorientalis; species Halorientalis brevis. The sequence goes on from NZ_JBHUDJ010000015.1 coordinate 44,543, forward strand.
CGACGGATCGGATGGTGGTGTCATAACTATCGGTGTCCTGGACGCTCGTCCGGCGGTTGGACTGCCGGTGGAGTCGACGGGGGCGGTCGTGGTTCTCATGGCAATTCGTATTCGTAGAGTAGCAATGCCGGTTGCTCGTGAGAAGGCTCATACAGCACGCGGACGGTTGCGCCGGCCTCGAACTGAGCTGTGGTCACTGTCAGCAACTCGCCTGGGTCAAGCCGCTCTCCAACGCCTGGACCCGTCTCGATCGGGTCGACACCGTGGTCCTGAATCGTGAGCGTGTCGAGGGGAATCGAGTCGCCGGCTTCGTGAGTGATCGTGAGGCGCTGGGCGTCAGCACTGTATTTCGCGCTCCAGGTGACGGACGGTGTCAGCGCACCGGGACTGTAGTCCTCCCGAAATTCCTCGATCGGAGCGGTCATCGCGATGGTGGCTGTCCGCCCCGAGACGTCGACATCCACGGCGGTGGCATTGACCGCCTGGCCGTGTTGTTTGAGCGCTGTCTTGACCTCCCCAACAGTGACGTCGTACTCCGATGGGAACAGCCACGTTTCGACGTAGTACGCCCCGGACTCGTCGTGGTCGAACGCCATCCCCAGCCCCTCGATGTCTGCCTTGACGTTCTCGTAGCGTCGGAACGTCCCTCGAATCTCGCCCGGCCAGAGCCATGCCCACCGGCGGACGCCCGTGTGCGCCGCTACCGTCGCAAAGTCGGAGTTCTGGGCGTCGTACCGCGGGACGTCACCACGTCGGGCGGCCAGGACCGTGGTCAGGTTCTCCCGGGCTGGGCTGCCGGTCCCGAACACGACTGCATCGCTGCTGACGCCAACTGCGCGCTCAGTGTCCGGTCGCGTGTAGATCTCGTAGTTCCCGTCAGTCCCGACCGGTTCGTAGCTCGTCTGTGCGAGCGTCTCGTGGACGTCTAGCGTTGGGATGTCACCGAGCAACACCGCTGCTACGTCTGTTCCGAGAGCGAGATCGACGTCGTCGATCCCCACACCGACAAAGTCAGTGCTGGAGACCAAATGGTGGCGTTGATAGTTGTTTCTCGTCCAGTCTGGGGCAGCATCCGGCGGCGGTGCGTACACCTGGACGTCGTAGCCATCGTCGACGTCGGCCGCTGGGGGAAAGGTCTCGGCGGCAGGAAGCCATTTCTGGTAGGTTGCCTCCCCGGCGGTTGGGACTGTTACGCTACCGTACTTGATCTCTGGCCCCAGCGGTGGCAGACTGCCACAGCCGCTGAGGGCAGTGAGCCCGGTTGCCAACGCCCCGCCACAGGCTTGGAGGACTGCGCGTCGCGAGGACCGTTCGTCGTCTGGTGACATCCATCCGGTACGTCTCAACCGGCGATAATAAACAGCGGTCCCGTTCCGCCCACGCCTGCAGAGTGTAGAAACGTATAAATAAGTGGTCTGGCGGAACCCGGCGCACTCCGGCGGACTTCGACGAGTGCAGCCATCAAGGGGCGTCCACTGGGTTTCCGCTGCCGGTGCGGTGGCGCCTGATCGGGAGGGCCGCTGTCGCGACCACGCAGGCGCGCCCTGGACATGTCCACTCAGACCGCCAGGCCAGCCCATTGGCCATCGGGCGACTGTACTTCGAAGAGTAACGCTGGGTGACACGTGGGGGTGGTCACCGGCGCTGCTCTGTTCGGTGCCTCCATTTCCCAGCTAATCTGTCACGCGATCTTTCGGCCGGCAACTGTCTCGCTGGCTTCGGCACGGGCCACGACGATTTCTACTCGGTGTGCGAGCGGAGTCGCTCTGTGATCCAGGGGACGACGAACAGCGCCAGTGGCATGGCGATGACGAACGCGCCGGCCCACTTCATTCCGACCATCAGCAGTTCCATCGCTGGACTCTGCCAGGGCGCGTCCGCGCCGAACCCGAACGTCGTGAACAGCTGGATGACGACCTGGAGCGCGTGTATGACGCCCACAGTCTGTCCCTCCAGGGTTCGCATCCCCCACAGGTAGACCAGCGTGCACACTGGCACAGAGCAATTATGAGCACCAGAGAGGTGAGGGTGCGCCGGCGTCGTCGATTCATACCGGCTTATCTGCCCGGCATCAGATAACAGTCAGGTTCTTCTACAGGTTTGCAGGGCGAGTGTCTCGGGGTCGTTCGAGACTCTCCGATCTCGTGATGCCGTGACACAGAGCGTCTCTCATCACTTGCCCTCGAGGCGGGTCATCACTGCCGCTGTCTCCGCAGTTTGCGACGTCCGGGACTCCCCACTGCAGCGGGCCACGTTTGTACCAGGCTGGCTGAAACCGTGCGTTGATGACAGTCACAGCCCACTCGAGGGCATCGTCGAGCCAGCGGTGCAGCCACAGCCCTGTAGCCAGCGCCGGATAGCCGATGACCATTGGCAGTATACCAAGGGAGCCAGTACAGTTCCACCCGGTCGTTTTCACCGCGTGGATGGCGGGGGACCCGATATTCGGCGAGGAATACCCCTGGGAGTACCACATCCAGCCGAATTCGAGCGTGGGGACGGTGGGCTCGGCCATGCTGGCATCGCCTGTTTCGCACACGCCGGTCATCGACACTGTCGCAAACACAAGGAGCACGAAGCCACCGACCGTGAAGCCCGCTACATAATCGCCCCAAACACCCTGGTGTGCGCGCCAGAGGACGACCGCAGCGGCTCCCATCATGAGTCCGACGAACCACAACGGCGGGTACGCGAGCGGATGTGTCTCCTCCGCTGGCTGCGTGACGAGCAAGTACAGAGACGCATACAGCACCGCGAACTGGCCGGCAACGAGAACGGTGACCAGCCCCGTGATTGCCGTCACTCGTAAGAGCACTGGTGACCGGCCAGGGTCTTGTCTCGTGAGGAACATGTAGCGGCGGCACAGGCCCAGGAGCAAACAAACACCGTGGCTCGGGCGAGTCACAGGCCGTGGCGTTCCCGGTAGGTTACTACGCATGTGTCTTGAGCAACGGCGTCTGCAACCTGTGCTCTCCCCGCACTAGTCAGTGGGCGACAGGGTGCAGCAGTTTGCGCACTGCATCGCTGGTCACGCCGGGAGTCACTGCAGATCTTCGCTCGACTGTCTGGTGAATTCACGAAATTGATATTTAAGGTTCGCTATGTTTATTTCGCTGACTTTCCTACGATGTCACACTACCACATGGGAGAGGAATCCACCCCCTCTGTTTCTGAACAGCATCCCAGCGTTCAGGACGCACCATCGCTCCACACCAATCCGGAACTGCCCGAACGCGAGTTTGATGCCGACTTGTGGTTGGACCGGATCGCCCGGGCTCTTGGGTTCGGGTGGCTATCGGATCGGCTCCCTGGCGGGCTGCCACCGTCGTATCTCTACGCCATCGTGTTGATCACCACGATCGAACCGATCGGGAACTCCTATGCGTACGTCGCTGGCGACACAGTCGCATATCTGAAAAACCCGTTTCTCTTCTTGCAGCCGATCGCGTTGCTCATGGCCGTCTATGGGGCGCGCGCGTTACGCCGTCGCTACCACCACGTGATGCAGCAGATGGAGATCGAACAGCGCGCGAGCGAGCCTGCCAAACTGCTCGACATCGTGCCGGGATGGCTCCCGTGGCTGTTTTTCGTGGCGTCCCTCGTCCTGAACTTCACCCGTGTCCTGGCGCTTGGGGGTCCCGGGGTGATTTACGAACAGTATGGCTTGCCGGTCGTCATCGGGTACATGGTCGTCAACCCGATTTGGGCGACGATTTTCGCGCAATTCCTCGCAGTGTATCTCTCGATCGAACTCCTCGCCCCGTGGAGGCTCTGGCACTCAGACGTCGGCGTTCATTTTCTGGATCCGGAAAACCTCGGTGGGCTCCGTCCGTTCGGCGAGCTCATCAAGCATACCTACTACTACATGGTCGCTGGATTGACGCTGTTCGCACTCATCGCGTATGGGCCGGTGATCGTGCTGTCCGAGATGAGTCGCACCGCGACGACGAACGTCATGTTCACCGCCGTCTGGCTGGGGACGGTTCTCACCGTCGCCTTTGCCGTGTTCACACTCCACCGGTTCATGCGTCGCGAGAAACGGGACGAGCTGTGGCGCCTCGAGCGGCTCCGACAGGAGTATATCCAGAACCCGTGGGACATCAAATCGTTCAGCATCGCCGACGGGAAGCAGGAGACGGTCGACGAGATCGAGCAGCGGATGGAGCGGGTGAGCGCCACCAGGGAGTATCCGGCGACGTTTAGCATCTGGTCACAACTCTTGCTCAGTATCGTCCTTCCCAAGGCGTTCCAACTCCTGTTGGCGAGCATCTGAGTTTGCAGATGTGCCACTGCTGCCACCACTCGTGTTCCATACAGGGAGTCGTATTCGTGGGCCGCTCCTGTAACCATCGACCTCGTCGTTAATCGCGGCTACGCTGATCGTGTCGGTGCCCTCCGGCAGAAGGCGGCCTCGACCAAGAAGAGCGACGACGAGCCCGCCTTCCGATTCCTGCAGATCCTCGAACACCTGCGAGACGAGTAACTGGGTTCGGCTGTCTCGTCCTGATGAACCCGATGATGACTCCTGTGTTAGCTGGCGGTGGGGCTGTCAGGTGGTGAGGGTGATTCACGAACCCAGAAAGCCCCCGGACTCCTTCCCGCGACTCGGTGCGTTCCGCAGGGGTTGCGGTTCAGTTCTCTAGTTTGTAGAGGGACACGACGAACGGTAATCGGTCAAGCATCCAGAGCGAGAGCGGCAGCCCGATCACCGTCAGTGAGATGAGCCACGATATACCCATCCAGACGCCACTAAACCACCACCCCACGAGCAAGAAGTACACTGCCCGAAGCAGGAGGTTATGCTGCGCAGGGCCAGTAACTTCGACAGTCGTCTGCTCGCCCGTCTGGGTGATCACCTGCGTCGTCTCCTGTTTTTTCAGCGTGAGAACGAAGGGCACTTTGTTGATCAGTTTGATCCCCAGTGGAATCCCCACGACAGTCACGTTCAGAATCCAAGCGACCGCGAGCACAATACCAGACGCCCACCATCCGACGAGCAGCCACCAGAGGAACCGAACCACGAGCGAATGTTGATTCGCCTGCTGCACGACTGTCGTCGTTGTCTCATCACTCTCAGTCATACGAATAAGACGTGTTAGTGTGGTAACAAAGGACTTCGCACTACTTTTTAGCCACTCCGTCTCGCAAGCGAGAGCAGTAGTCCTGAATTCTCCGTTCACTACGTTCGATGTCTGGTGCATTTAGTTACGGCTTTCCCACCGAGCCAGGCCGCTCGTGAGCACTCGGTGAAGCGCCCACGGACGCCGCTCCCGCGACTCGGTGCGCTCAGTGTCGATCTGGATGAGTCTGCCAGCGCGATCTCGGGACAGTCATCCCGATTCGGGCGGTATCGGAAGTCGATCGAACGCGGCCAAGAACTAGTATCAGGGTCGCTGTTCGGTTGCGCTGACTGGCGACAGTTACGCCTTCCCCGCGGACGAGCCGGTGTAGGCCCATCTCTGGCTTCTTTTTTGGCGTTGAGGAGGTGCTGTGTGTTCAGTGGTGGATCAGTCGAGTAGCGGAGTGTGTATCTGGCGTGCGTCGTTGTTTCAGATCCCGCCCGGAGCGATGGAGCGGTCGGGCACCGGTGTTCGCCGCCACCCAGCGGCCCACCTCCTCGCCCTCCGCTCCTGCCCTCACGACGTTCGGGCAGCAGCCACACCCTTCCGAGCTTCCCCTGGTCCAGTGCCTTTCGGACAACGACAGACACTTCGTCCCGATTCCCCTACGGTCGGGCCATGCCTGAGTACCCGATCGTTGTCCGGACGCTCGGTGGTCAGAACCGCCTTGGCGTAGAGGAAGCCGATGCCCTGGAAGCAGACGTCAGTCGCGTCGTCACCGAAGGGTACGAGCAGATCGATGTCGAGCAGCGGGACGACGGTGAGCAAGTCGGCACTGTCGTCGCTTCCGCTGATAACGCCTCGATCGAGGAGATTCACTGGACGTAGTGGTGCCGATCTAGAACTCCCCCTCTAGTAGTCGCGTGTCTGGCGGGCCAACAGAGTGGGCTAATTCCAGTTGCCGGCTCTCAGTGTGAGATACTGATCTACTGGCAGATCTGGCGTCCCGCATACAGAAGGTGTATGCAGCTTGAAATGCTGATTGCTACCGCTCAATCAATGCTGAACTCACTGTTCACGAAGCCGGATTAGCTCTCAGAGGTTAAGAACAGGACGACGAGTGCTAAACCGATCGATGCCGCCGACAGTGGTTCCCAGTTTCCAGTCTTTCCCACGTGGTAAGTGGCGGCACAGACCGCGAAAATTCCCAGAAGAGACACAGCTAACTCCACTTTCTCGTCGACGATGAGTTTCGGTATTGAATCAGTACTCATGGCCTGAATGATTGGAGAATTAATTTTTAACCGTTATGCTATCTCGGCGACGTGTGTCCGGCTATTCCCTGTATTGAGCATCACTGCTGGTCGCTGATTCTGCGCTGTGCATTCGGCACAGGTTCGAGTATGTGTCTAGAGCCTTCAAGATCTGCTGGCTCTGAACCGCCCGAATTCCCCTGCCTCAACCTGGAAGATCGAGTCGTTCGATGATCGAACAAGGCCCTGCAACGCCCATACTTCACGGGGTGTAACCGCCCGATTGCGGCGGGATGGTCTGCCGATCGAACGCAGCGCCGGTGCGGTCGATAATCGAACGAGAGAGGGCTGCCACTGGGAGTCGCATACAGCCGGACTGGTGACAATTCGGAAAATCAATCGCCGATCGACAGGCAGCCCCGCTTACACGGCACGGATTTCTCGGTAACGCGTGGAATAGAACGCTGGCCACGGAACTCTTGAATCGATCAGTACAGATGAGGAACCTAACGGACGTAGTTAGTCCTGCTTTGCTTCGAGTTCTTCGACCCGCTGTTTCAGTTCTTCCAATTCCTCTTCCGTGTTTCCTTCAGTATCACGGTTAATGAAGGCGATTACGCCGAGGAATACAGGAACAGTGACTATTACGAACAGGAGGAGGAGAAACCAAACTTCAGGGCTCATACGCGCAATGTCGACTGATACTCAATCAACATTTCTGTTCAGTTCGCAGGTACAGTGAGCAGCGGCGGTTCGATTACCATTCGTCATGTCGATGATAAATACCAGCCACCCGCCCTGCTGCCTCTCGGGTCAGTCGCGCGGCGCTCGGACCGGTTCCACGGCCCTCGCGGGCGTCGAGACCGCGCGCTTGCAACGACTGGCCGGGGGTAACAATGCACTCGATGCCATGCCGAACTGGAACGAAGAGTGCCGAGACCTCGTCTCGATGTGGGGCGTTTGTCCCGTCCTGCAGGGTATGGCTTCCGGTGTCGAAACGACTTCGGACCAGGGCCGTGACATACTGACGTTCAGTTCGGGCCCGAAGCCGAGGGCAAGAGCGGCTTTTGACCGGTGTGAGACATGAGTCGGTCCGAACGCTTTTCCACGGAGCATAGGTCGGATTGATATGGACAACGCCGTCGATGATTCTCGTTCTAGCCGTTCTCTCGTGCGTCAGTGGAACAGCAAGCTCCACGAATTCATCAGATACATTCCAGACGGGGACTCGATTCCGGACGAGACCTGGAAGGGGCGTCACCGGAACATCCTCATTCTCCTCGTCGCCCACATGCCGTTTCTCTTTCTTCTTGGGATCTACGATGGAACTGAGTCGCTGATTACGGGGGCGACGATCCCTGAATTCCCCCTGGCCATCGTCTTCATTGCGATGACCGGTCTCCTCTGTTTCGCGATCGTGGGGAGCTGGACGCGCGTGGGACGACGGGAACGGACCGGGTTTGCGACGTTGGGGTTGTTGACTGCCTCCGCGACCCTGGTCTACTTCTCGGGGGGCTACATCGAAGCGCACTTCCACTTTTTCGTGATGATGGCTGTGGTTGCGGTCTACGAGGACTGGCTGCCGTTCCTCCTCGGCATCGGGTACGTTGCATTCCAGCACGGGTACTACGGCATGACGAGTCCGGAGCTGGTGTACAACCACGCCGCTGCCATCAATAACCCGTGGGCCTGGGCGAGTATCCACGCGACGTTCATCCTGGCGCTCGCGGTGGCCTTGATGACGCAGTGGTATTCGACCGAGCGGTCCCGGGAAGAAGCTCGGAAACAGCTTCAGGAGGCCAAAGAGAAAACCGACCAGGTCGAGAGTCTCGAAGCCAAGCAGGCGGAGATCGAGCAGGCGAAAGCCCAGGCCCAACAGGCACAGGCAGCAGCGGAAGCCAAACAGAAGGAGGTTGCGCAGTTGAACGAGCATCTCGAAACCAAAGCCGAAGCCTACAGCGCCATGATGGCACGGGCGGCCGACGGTGACCTCGCCGTCCGGTTGGATCCGCAGAGTGAGAGTGACGCAATGACCGAGATCGCCGAGTCGTTCAACGAGATGCTCGAGGAGACGGAATCGGCCATGCGAGACATTCAGGCGTTCGGCCAGGACGTCGCAGCCACGAGCGAGGAGGTCAACGCCGGGACCGAGGAGGTCACGCAGGCCAGCGAGGCAGTGAGCGATGCGATCCAGGAGATTTCGAGCGGCACGGCCGAGCAACGGGAAATGCTCGACGAGTTATCCACAGAGATGAACGACATGTCAGCAACGGTCGAAGAAGTGGCCGCCTCTGCCGAGACGGTCGCCAGCAACTCCCAGGAAACGGCGGCTGTTGCCGAGACTGGTGAGCAAACGGCACAGAAAGCAATCACGGATGCGCGAGAAGTCCGGGATGCGATCGACGTGACGGTCGACAACGTCGAAGCGCTCGATGAGCAGATGGCTGAAATCGGTGAGATCGTCGAACTCATCGGTGACATCGCCGAACAGACCAACATCTTAGCCCTGAACGCCAATATCGAAGCTGCCCGTGCCGGGAACGACGGGGGTGCGGGCGACGGTGAGGGATTCGCCGTCGTCGCAGACGAGGTCAAGCAGTTGGCCGACGAAACTCACGCCTCAGCCAGCGAGATTGAGCAGCTCATCTCGGACGTCCAGGCCCAGACGGACCGGACTGTCGAGGAAGTGAAGACAGCCCAACAGCACGTGGAGGAGTCGGTTAGTGCCGTCCAGGAAGTCGTCGATGCCTTCACACAGGTGGCGGAGAACGCCGAGGAAACCGACCGCGGTGTCCAGGAGATCAGCAACGCAACCGACGCCCAGGCCGCCAGTACCGAAGAAGCCGTGTCGATGGTGGAGGAAGTCGCCGAGATCAGCCAGACGACCACCGACGAAGTCGAGCGTGTGTCTGCGACCGCTGCAGAGCAGGCCTCGACCATGACACAGGTAAGTTCGAATGTCACTTCACTGGCCGAGCAAGCTGAGAACCTCCAGTCACTGCTGTCCACGTTCGAAGTCGCCGATGGGCAGGTAACACGCGAATAGCGACGGCAACGTGTTGCTCGTCGGCGAACGGGCGGGACGAGTTGTTGACGATGAGCCACGGCCGCTGGGCGTCCGGCCCGAGTTTGAACGGGTCAGTGCTTCGGACGACATCCCCGGGCTCGACGTCATCGATACTCAGAGGTACATCTCGCAATTGGTGTGCTGACGTAATCAGTGTACTGTCGTTCTCTCTCCTGAGTCGTTCGATGGAGGTGAGAACCTAGAGCACCTTCGTCAGGTCGTTTATACTGTCCGCGACCGCACCCATCGTCTGCTCGTCGACTTGGGCGACACGCTTCGCGATCTCTTGATCGGGGAAGCCGTGTAGAGACCACGGACTCACGTAGCTGGGATAGGTCTTCAGTTTACCCTCTGTGAGCGAGTCTTCAGTGAGTTTGACTGCCTGTGCCCGTTCCGTCGACGTGATAACCGCGACAGTGTACCGGTCGCCGAAGAACGGTCGGTTCCGATTCGAGACGATGAGGTAGGGGTGAATGCCACTCTTGAACGTCGCTGGTGCGAGCACGACACTGCCCTGTGCGTACGCCATCGGCGCTATGCGTTTTCCCCGAGATCAGGAGCATCCTCGGCCCACTCATCGTCCTCGCCGTACGCATCATCGCCGTATTCGGCCTCGATCTGCTGGAGGCTCACCACGTTCGCGATCCGTGAGGCAGCCACGTCGTCGGCAACTGCCCAGTAGGAGTCGACCTTGCGGACGAGTCCTTTGTCCTGCAGCCGTGAGAGGGTCTTGTGGACGCTCGAATGTGGGACGTCTGTGAGGTCTGCTAACTCCTTTGGACTGAACCCCATATCAGGGTGGTCGAGGAGGACCGAGAGGAGTTCGTGTTCGTTGGTCCCGGGTTTGACTGCCGGACCCTCGTCACCAGTGTCGTTCAGGTTGATCGGCATCGATGTCTGTCTATGTCAGTGTATGTCTGCGAACGTCATAAATATTGGTTCGCTGCCCCTCCTTCTCCCACTTTGGTGTAGGAGCAGACACGCGAGGTGTGCTGACGACGAGCAGGCAGACGGTGTTGAACCTGCTACGTACATCGTGCTTAGTCAGCACGCGAGATTCTTCGTCAGAACCATCAACGGATTGTCGGTAAGTAGAACTGTTCGATTCTCAGGACAGGTGAACGAAATACCAGGACCCGTCATACCGAGCAAGTAAGCTGTGTCTGTTGTTCTCATCCGTGAGTTGTTCACGGAGAGTACTGAACGCGTCCGAATCCGTTCCACACTCAGTGTACGTCCCTTCGATTGCTTGCGTGACGATGTCTCGCTGTTCGTTCGTGAGCTGGCCGAGGTCGGTACCGCGTTCCCTGCAGAGATACCTGAAGAACTCCTCCGGTGATTCAGCTACAAGTGTCGTGGAGACGGTCGTGCTCGTGATCTCGACTGTTCGTTGCTCATCGAAGACCAATCGTAGCAAGACATCATTCCACTCGAGATAGTGGCTCTCAGTCTCCGGGACGAACAGCGACCGGTGTCGCACCCCCGCATTTTCGTACGCGAACACGACCGAGAACGAATAGTGCGGTGCGTGAAGGAGATGTGGATTGCCGACAGCGCTGCGGAGCGATTCCCGATCGTGAGCCGGCAGATCAGCAAATGAGTGGCTGCCGTTGGTGTTCGGGAGTGATGGTTCATCGACACCGATCTCGACCGAATATTCGTACCCCACTGTCTCCGTCGCGTTGAAATCGGTCGTTTCGACGTGATAGTAGTCCCCAGACTCCGTGACGACGTACTCTTGTGGCGGGTGGAGAGCGTAATAGCTCCGGGACGTAGAGTCACCAGTCTCTGTCGCGAGTGCGCGAGTCAAGACCATCCGTGCGGCGTACGGTACCGATTCGATATCGGTACTGAACTCATTCGAGACGTGGGGCACAGTTACCTTTTGTAAGGAAAAGTGAGTGCCGTCGGGACACGAGTCCGATTGCCCGTCACGGCCTGGCACGCCGAGACACCCAGCAGTCGGGAGACCCGTTACCCCAATCGCTGCAAGAACCGATCGGCGTTTCATACGAGCCCCTACCGAACACACTCATAAGTTCCTGCTGTACGCTCAAACACCCACTTGAGTCAACTGCCACCGACACGGGCCGTAGTTGCCAAAGACTCTGGTCTCTGCTCCTCGGAAAGGATGCGTTTTGTTGGACCCATCCTCTGTTTGCTGCAGACACGTTCGAACTAACTGCTGTTATCGTGCGCTATCAGATCCCCTGCTTTACCTGCTGTTGCAGGGTATGGCATGCAGGGTGTGCTGATAGAACGTTTGGTATCGATACTGCGCAAGCCACCGCCAGGACGCGACTTGGTCGCTGCTCTCTCGACACATATCATGATAACACCCAATTCTCCACGGGAGACATATCGAATATCTAAACACCCTGGACATCCCACTGCCGCCTACGTGCATGTCCACTGCTGAGCGGACGGATGGAGTCTGGGTGACTCGCCTCATACGAGTGATCGTCGAGCGAAGTCCCTTCCGTGCGCTCCCAACGATCCTGCTCACCGTTGGATTGGTTCCGTTCCTGTTGACTGGGCTGTTTCTGGCGCTCGTTGGACCCGATGTTCGACCCATCTTCCTTGGGAGTCAACTCCTCGCAGCGACGTTACCGGCCGTTGGGGCGGTCCTCATCTGGCGATACGACACCGTCGTCTTTCCGACGTTCATCGAGCGCATCACGGAGGTCACGCCGTACGACGACAACCGTGAAATCCAGCGAATCGCTGGCCACTACGGCGCGTTCTTCGCAAATGTGCGAGCAACGACCGCCATCTGGACCGGCTTGGTACTGGTGGCGGTCATCGTCAACGATGCGTACTTCCGGTCGCTCGGGGTCACCGGGTACACCGACCCGTCCTACTTCGTCTACGGGCTCTTCGCCGCGTGGGCTGGTGCGATTACCGCTGTCGGCATTCGGATGGCGCTCACGACGATCCTCTGTATTCGCGAGATCGGCGACCTGGACTTCACCATCGATCCGTTACATCCGGATGGACTCGGTGGACTCAGCAACATCGGCTACTTCGCAATCCGGACGACGTCGATCCTCTCGATCGGCGCGCTGGGATTGCCCCTCGCGTTCGACGTCGTCCGCGTCAGCGGCGGGAGCGGTGTCATCTACGCGCTCGTGGGATTCTACATACTGTTGCTCGTCGGCTCGTTTGCCTTCCCGACCGTGTACATCAACCGCCGCGCGAACGAGATCAAACAGGAGTCGTTGGACGACAAACGCGAACAGATCCACGAGCTCCGCACTCGCCTGCTCGCGAGCGACGACCCGGAGGAAATCGAACCTCTCCAGATGAAACTCGCCGAACTTCGCAAGCAGTACGAGACGTATGACGCCGTGAACCTCTATCCCATGTCGCTGTCGATCGCCTCGCGCCTCGCCTCGTCAGTGTTGCTCCCCCTGTTCTTCTTGGTCATTGAGACGTACGTGCTCTGAACCCTATCGTGCGTTACACGTGGCTGAGCGCGTCATAGAACGCTTCCATTGGGATTCAGAGGCGATCTGTCCAGGTAACGTCAGTTCCGGAGGAACAGTTTCATGTCGCCGACGAAGTGCCACAGGATGTAGACGACGGTGGCTGCGACGACCGCGAGTAGTGGGAGGTAGACCTGAAACCACACGCCCACGGCCGCAAGGAGCACGGAGGCGGCGATAGTTCCCTTCGTTGCCACTTGTTTGCCGAGCCAACTTCGATGGCCGTCGAAGCCCTGATCCGAAAGCAGGAGTGGGACGTCCTCGGACCCGCGAACGGTGTACTCACCCTCGTCGACGTGTCCTTCCCCATACACACTGATCGTCTCTCCGTGAACCAGTGGTTTCGCTTCCAGGAGGTATCGGTCGAGCGCGACGCCGTCGTTGTGTCGCTCTACGGTCCCCTCGAATCGACTCAGCGGGAGATGGACTGTGTGCTTCCTGAGAAAGAGGGACCATGAATCCCACAGGTCGACAGAGAGTTGTGAGCGCTTCGTGATGCCCCCGACAGTCAGGGCAGCAAGCGGCTCGCTCTCGGACGCGCTGCGGAGGTGCTCCGGGTTGATGGCGATGGTTCGATCACCTGTCTCGACGCCGAGCTGTCCCCATTCGATGCCAGATGCGAACGTGTGATAGTGTTGTGTCTGCCACCCCCCATCTTCCGCTGTGAGACCCTGGTTGGTATTGTCCGGAAATCGAGCCCGCCAGACGTACGCCCCAACCGGTGAATCGATGGTGTCGACGGGTGGATCGCCCAGTTCGATCGGTTCGTCGACGACCAGGTCGCCCTCGATCGCGATTGGGTCGCCATCGACACCCTGCGGCGGCCGCTCGGCGTCGATCGATGAGAGCAAGCGAAATACCTGGATGGCCGTCAGTGTTCGGTAGCCAGACGCGAGCGCAACCACCCCGAGAACGCTCGACAGAACGACGACGAATGCCGAAGCCATCTAGCCTGGAGGATGTGGTGACACTCCCAAAAAGCCTCACGAAACCGCTGTCTTCGTGCCGCTGTGGCGGCCTTCCTACCGTGCACTATCACGAGAGGGGCTGCTCACAGATCGGCTCGCGCTCCGGTCGTACGGTGGGCGTGACGCCACAGGTGCTTATCATCCCGGGTGCCGAGTCTCCCCATATGACATCGGACGCACCCGCTCCCGAGACCCGAGAGACCGTCGAGACAGGCCGGTCTGGCCACGTTGGCCGGATCACCCTCTCGCGACCCGACGCGATGAATACCTTCAGTACGCAACTCGCGCAGGAACTCGACGACGCGCTCCACGAACTCGACGCCGACCCGGAGGTCCGGGCCATCGTCGTCGACGGTGCGGGTGACGCCTTCTCCGCGGGCATCGACATCTCCGAGCACGACGACCACGAGTCGAAGGACGCCTACCAGGAGTGGGTCGCGCGAATGGAAGAGCCGTTCCACACCGTCGTTGAGATGCGCACACCAGTCGTCGCCGCGGTGCACGGCCACGCGGCCGCCAACGGTCTCGGCCTCGTCGCAGCCTGTGACCTGGCTGTCGCCGCCGACGGCACCAAGTTCGGGGCCACAGCGCCGAAGGTAGGCCTGTTCTGCATGGGGCCAGCCGTCCCGGTGATGACGTCGCTCACCCGCAAGCGGTACAACGAGATGCTCCTGACGGGCGAACTCATCGACGCCGAGACGGCCCTCGACTGGGGGCTGATCAACCGGGTCGTGCCCGAGGGTGAGCACGTCGAGGGTGCCATGGAACTCGCCGAACCCATGATCGAGAAGAGCCCGGTTGGCATCCAGATGGGCAAACAGGCCGTCACCGAGATGGCCGGCCTCGAGTATCACGAGGCCATCGACTACTCGAACGAGCGGTTCGCCGAGCTGTGTACGACTGACAACGCTCGCGACGGTATCCAGGCGTTCCTGGAGGGCGACCCGCTCGGTGCCGAGGAGTGGCCCGACGAGTAAGTCCGCGACGAACAGAAGGACTGCGGTGACGAGTCGCAGCAGCACGGCGTCCCAACGGAAGCCGCGCCCGTTCGCATCGCTATCGATGTTCTGTGCAGTGTGTCCATATCGTGAAGTTACCTCCTGACCGATACGGATGGTGTATGCAGCAGGTCGTGAGCGCAGTTCCCCTGCCCGACGATCACGTGTCTTCGGGTGGCTCCGATTCCTCGTCAGTGGCCGTCTCGATGTCACGATCCTCGAGTGCGTCGACCGATTCAGGAAGCCGGCGTTCCACCAGCCACAAGGTCAGCCGATAGATGCCGTAGGCAAGCCCGACGAACAAGACCAAGTCGATGATGTACAGTTCGAGAAACTCGACGAGGGAGATCTCACGCAGTGTGAGATCGCCGAAGAGAATGAGGACTTCGAGCGTGATGACGAGGATCAAAACAGGCCCGAGAAGGACGAGGAGTCCGATAGCCAGTCGGCCGAGACGGTCGCGCGAGTCAGACGAGGCCATACCCTGCTAGTCACTCGCTCGGAATAAAATACTGGGCCAGGCGCGACGCCACTACCGACTTCACGATGGCGCTCCCTGCAGGATCGGTGCGGTGTCTGTCGTACACCGGTCTCGTTCCTTGCAGACACGTTCCGCTGAATCGGCTGCGCAGTGTGGTGCCCACTTTTTACGTCGTCGGGTGTCCTCGCTTCGCTGCGGGCACCACTCCTCGTAAAACCTGGACGAAAACCCCCGGACGACTCACTCACTTCGTTCGCTCGCGTCCGGTGAACCACCTCGCTCGCGGTGCTCGCTCGGTGGATGCTTCCGTGCTTACTGCACAGCCTGTACTGTACGGCACGGCCTGGTTGTCGGCGTCCCAAGAACGCGTCGCGTTCTGGTGTCCGAACGAGGCACAGTGTTTCGCCTGCACGCCGAGAGGTGTGTAGCGCGCGACAGCGTGCGCAGCGTCAGCTACCAACGACTGAAGGTCGTTGGCTTGCCGGTGGACTCCCGTTCTACCGACACGTAGGCGTCGGACGCCACGTCAGTCGCGTTCACGGTCATCACCCCCGGCTTCAGGGCGTACTGACAGAACGCCCCTCCAGCGGGGGACTTCTGCCCTCGCTGGAGTTTGAGCGCCAATTTCCGGGCGATATTCTTTGCTGCGTTGTAGTCGGCGTTCACTGAGTACGAACAGTCAAGGCAGGCGAAACGTTGCCCGTCGCGGTTTTCTTCGAGTGTACACCCACACTTCGAGCATTGTTGGCTGGTGTAGGCCGGTTCCACATTCTCAACCGCGATGCCAGCCAGTTCCGCCTTGTTTTCTGTCTGTTGTTGGAGTTCGTTGAAGGCCCACTGTTGGAACTTTTTGTCGTCGCTGATACGCTCTCGAATCTGTTTAAGATCCTCGAAGGCGATATGCGTACAGTTGTGGCGGTGGGATTCTGCGACGATTTCGTTAGAACACTGGTGCAGATAGTCTTGACTCCAGCGTCCGAACCGATCACCGATCCGGTGGTAGGTCAAGTGGCCGCTTCGCGTGCCCGTCTGTTGTAGGCTGGCACGCCGTTTCTCGAATTCGCGGCGCTGGTGGTTCAGATAGTCAGCATTGCCGACGAACCGTCCTGTGCTGGTCACGGCGATATGGTCATCGACATTGCAGTCCACGCCAAGGACTCTCGAATCCTCGGCTTTCTCAGGACTGTTCGCGTCGATTTCGCGCTCCATCACCGCGTGCAGGTAGAACTCGTCGGTTTTACTGTCGTAGTGGACGGTACTGGTTGAGAAGGAGTAGTCCTCGTTCAGCAGGTACTCGCCGTGTGGTGTCCCCTCGGGATCGTCTGGTAAGTCGTATTTGCATTCGACTCTCCCGTTGACGGTGGCGAGACTTACTTTGTCACGGTAGTAGGTGGCTGCTCGCTTGTCGTAGACAATGCTGAACGTGTCGTAGTGGGGCTTACTAGTGTTCTCGCCATCTGCAAGCCGGTCAACACAGTTGCCGATGTCGTCGGTGGCGCGTTTGATGGCTTTCTGCACGAGGTTGGCGTGGAGGTCGTCTGTTTCATCGCGGAGGGCGTCGTAGATGGCGGCTTCAGCTTCGCTCTTGCTAGTCACGCAATTTTCGTCAGGATAGCGCCACGCCCAGTCTGCGGTTCGATTCGCACAGTACTGGAATTTGGAGTTGGTGGCGTGGAGGTCGCTCTTGCGGTCGTCAGGCACGTTGAGACGGACGCGAACCGTCCGAGTTACCTCCCCGCCATGTGTGTCACAGTAGTTTCTACTCTTTATTACTATTTTTGTGAGCGTTGGGGAGTCAGCAATGCCAATACTGGTAAATTGTGGCTCGGAGCGTACGCGCTTCCTCCACACGGCTAAAGCCGTGGGCTTCCGCGCTGTTACCACTGTGACCTTCTCATTCCTTCCTGGGGAACGGGAGACGATCGAGCGCTGTCGTTCTCGCCCAATCGCCAATGACTGCCCCGAGCAGGCCGACAAACGCACAGAGCAACACACCGAGTACGAGAGCAAGCGGTGTCGCGAGTAGTGCAACCACGGCGACCCACTGTGAGACAGACGAAATCGTGGCGAACAGGTTCAGGAGATACAACAGAACGACCGCAATTGACCCTGTGATACCGGTGAGAACACCAGCGCGACGACTCCCGGACGGCCGCTCACTGTAGAGATACCCGACAACTACCCCGGCAACGAGCAGTGGACTCCCAGTGATCCGTCCCCCAGCAATCTGTCCCTCATCGAAAACGAGTCCCCGAGACAGGAAGACAGTAAACGGGATCGAAGCGATCCCTACGAGAATCGCAACTCGGTACGACTCATCGGTGATGTCAGCTCGAAGCTCCTGCAACCGTGATGCGGCCATTGTTTGAGAGTTCCAACACAGTCCAAAAATGCTGCCGCCGAGTTTCGCGTTCAGAAACCCGTGTGCTGAATAGATGTCCTGTCCCTCGCACGCCGGTACTGATGGCAATCAAGCAGGTGGCAAAGAGGCTGCATACACAGCGCGCGTTTAGCATCCAACCCGAACGTGACTTACTCCGGTCGAACTGGTCACCGATACTGAGCAGGCACTCCTGCTTCGTGCCGAAGATCTGCGGACGGAATTAGCGGTAGCGTACAACCACTCCCGCGAGAACGGCTCCGAGCAGATAGACGACTCCAAGCGCAGCAAAAACGGAGAACGTCCACTCGTTGCATCCGTCGTACCAGACGAGAGCCCAATTGGAAACCCGAATCCCACGGACTCCGGAGCACCGTACGTCCGGCAGAGCGCCACTTCTCGGCCCCCTAATCCTGGGGTGGTAATGAAACCGAGTGCGAGGAACAGACCTCCCAGACCAGCAGATACCGTACCGACACGTCTGATGTTCACCCACGAGACGTGATCTCTATCTGTAATGTAACGTCTGCTTCGTTTCACCGGGGACCGACAGCGATAATGGCAATTGTGACACACCTCCGGGTAGATGCCCTCCTCACGACGTCAAATTCTCGGCTTGTCCGCCCTGGGGGTGAGCGGTGCGGCCGGCCTCGCATCGCTCGCAACCCAGGAGGACACAGATCGCCAGTCACCGTCCGACTGGCCGATGGCTCGGTATGACCCGCCCGGGACCGGATACAACCCCCAGGCAGCAGGACCGACCGACGACGTGGCGGTCGCTTGGACACACGAGGCACCGGCCTGGTTTCGCGGGAGCACGCAGCCGGTCCGGCAGGGTGAGACGCTGTATGTCGGTGGCAACGGACTCCTGGCCCTCGATACCGAGACTGGCCAGCGGCGATTCAGCGTCCAGGGGCCGTATCACTCGAGTCCAACGGTTGCGCCAGCGTCGATCTATCGGACCAAGACACTCGGGATCACCGGCCCGACCGGTATTTACGGGCTCAACGCTCGTGGCGGACAGCCACTCCCCCTGACGGACCAGACAGTCGGTGGCGAGCGATGGACAGGGCCACGATCGCCCGCGCCCGGCTTCTTCGGGCCGGCCGAGGCAACGAGCCCAGTCACTGCGAACGGGCGGATCTACACGGCAGTCCCCGGGACGAATTCAGTCGTGGCGGTGGAGCCGAACAATGGAGAGGTGCTCTGGCGGCAAACCCATCACGAAGACGAAGGGATCAGTGGCCCCTACAGCAGACCCGCGGTGGATGACGGACTCGTGGTCGTCACTGCCTGGCCGGAACAGGCCACTGCGTACCGTGCTGATACCGGCGAGCAACACTGGCATCGTGAACTCGGTAAATCGACGGTTCTCCCGCCGATCGCAACGGACGAGGGCGTCGTTATCCCGACGCGTGAGTCCGTGCAGTTGCGTGCCCGCGCTGACGGGTCGCTCCTCTGGGAGCGCGACCTGGCGGGGAATGCGACTGACAGCACGCCAGCAGTTGCCAACGGCACGATCTTTGTCGCCGATGAGCAGGCGTCACTCCACGCGCTGTCACTGGCCACCGGTGAGACACGGTGGACAGCACCGTTCGAGGGAGAGACGACGCCCGTCGTCACTGACAACCGGGTCTACGCCGTCGACTCGCTGTGGGCGCTGAAAGCGTTCGACGTCGCCACGGGTGAGCAGCAGTTCGAGTATCACCCATCGGAGGTCCCCCTCTCGCCACCGATCGTCGGCGACGGCATGCTCTATCTGGCCAACCGTGGCCGCATCCTCGCGCTGGAGGACGCATAATGCCTGGTGAAGAGAACGACGAGCCCGAGATGGATGCCCGATCGAGACAGGCCTCACCAGCCACTCGCCTGTCCACCGTGGGCGTGATACGGGCTGCGCTCCGACGCATTCGTCGCGATCCAGTCCTCGCTGTTCCATTCGCCGTCGTTGGGGTGCTGGTCGCGCTGGCAGACTGGCTTCGCCAGTCCGACCCGATTCCGGTGGCAGCACCGGACGCGTTCAGTGATTCGGTGAGTCTCCAGTACTCCGTGCTTCCGCAGGGGACCGCACGCACGGTCCGGCAGGTTGATGCGCTGATCGACCTCACACTGCCGTATCTCCTCTGGGCCGTCGGACTCGAACTCGTCGTTGCGCTCGCTGTCGGTCTCGCGGGGTGGCTGACGATCAGCCGAACACTCGATAGCCGCTCTCACCCCAGGACGCTGGGCAGGTATCTGCTCGCCCTGGGTGCGATCGTCTCGCTCCCGCAGCTGCTGGGCGTCTCACCCGTCAATATCGACAATTTCCTGCTTGGACTCGCTCTGCTGGCTGCACTCTTGTTCGTCTTCGTCCGGCTGTTCCTCGTCCCCGCATTCCTGGTTACAGGGAGCGGGTTTGTGGCGGCACTCCGGCAGAGCGCCCGCCGGTCACGCGGACACGGCATGACGTTCGCCGGCCTCATCATCGTCGTTGGACTCGCCTCCTGGGGACTCGCAACCGTGCCGATCGCCGGTGGCTTGCTGAGTACGGCACTCGTGGCACCGGTCCACGCCGTCGCGCTCGGAATCATCTCCTCTCCCGAAACTGATGACGTAGACGCGACTCCGTCCACTCGTCCCGGTGACCGTGATGGTAATTCAGACGGCGATCGATAACCGCGTTCGTCTGTTCGCTCCCGGCGTCGATCGCGACCAGTTCGTCCTCAGGAACACGTCGAGCCGCCACTGGTTCCTTCGTCCTCGAATGTCAGCGTGTGTTGCTGGCCTGGTCTCGTACAGGTCTTGATCGTGGTGTAGACGTGCGTCTCGTTGTCACGGAGTTCCTCGACGATGTACACCGTCACGTCGCCCCGAGTCCACCCATCGATCGTGGTCGTCACTTTTTCGCCGGGGGCAACGGTGATGTGTTGCGCTGGGATTCCATCATCGGCCAGCGTCACGTTGTGATCCCTGTCCGACCAGACCAACTGCGAGAGCGTCTTGAGGCGGCGTTCATCAGCCCGGGTCGTGACCTCGAAGTTCATGTACATCGCTTTCTCTCTGCTTTCGACAGTGTATGCGGACAGCTGATACGAGGTCGTGTCGTTATTTTCGACAGTCAGTGTGGGCTGGGCGGGTCCCGACACGGTATCGTACAGGACAACGCCACTCACGAGCGCCAACCCGAGGAGGAGCGCAATCGTTCGGCGGGAGACCATCCGTACGGTGCACTACCTGCAGGGGGCAAAATATCATTCCGATTGCTCACTCCCTCTTTGGGAGTGGGCTCGCAGTACTGGCGCTTCGGAATCTCACGAACCTCGATGGCCGCATCGCGTACGCGGACGCGAAAGAGTCCCGTTCGCAGAAAAACTAGTTCCCGCAGCCAGTGGCCTCCTCCTCGGTGGCAGTCTCGGCATCGGGGCCTGGAGGTTCCCCAAACTGTCTGCGGGCAGTATTGCGGCATTTTCCCTCGGCGTCATCCCCGTGATGCACGACTTCTGGGCCGTCGACGACGAGCAGGGGGGAGGAACCGACCTCGTTCCTACAGACCCTCACCCTCCTCCGCGCTGCGATCGCGTTCTTCCAGCGTACAAGTCAGGACTAGATCCCGGCTGGGTGCCACAGCCAGTGGGTCACCTGTTCGACCGTCGTGAGGGCTGTTTCACCCCACGAGAACAGCTCGTGAATCCCGAACCAGAGTCAGTGGGAGTAGTGGTGTATCCCGCGCTGGAAGGAGAGTACACCGAGGACTGTGCTTATCGTCGCAGAGAGGCCACCCGGCGACGTGTCACGGGATCTGTCAGACATGGGAACGACGACGTAGTACGATCCGTTCCGAGCGAGAAGCCGCTCAGCATGTTGGAGCTCACTGCGAACGGTGACGTTTCCGGTCTCGACGGCCGTTGTCAGCGGGGCAGACCAGTGCCGAGTCGACACAGAGAGATTGGCCAACACTGCTCGCGCTGGAACCGGTTGCAGTGCGAGTGTCGTGTTTTCCTGGTTCTCGGTTGAGACCTGTTTATAGAACTCACCGTGATAGCTGTATCCCCGCCAGTTGTCGGGGCCGGTTGGCACCGTGAGATTCCCCGCTGTCAGTTGTGACTCGAGGGCACATCGGTCCGATACGCCAATCGGATAGCAATCGATCTGGAGCCCCGACTGGCCGCCGATTGCGCCTTCTGCTCTGTGTGCCGCTCTGTCTGGGCCAGAAAACGAGAGCGCATCCCGTTCTGGCTGCACCTCGACAGCAGTGTACTGAACGGTCCCAGTCAGTCCGAGTGCGCTCGGTAACCCGCCGACGAGCGGATGGAGCACCAGGATACTACCGAGGCTCAGAAAGACGAGTGCCTTGAATCGGTGTGAGGGAGACCACCCACGGAACAGCGGATCCGTGGAGCCCTCTTCAGGTTCAGGGCTCATAACTCTCTCGTCGACGGCATCGTGTTTGAATATTGTCTATTCGGAGTGGCTATGACACAGAGGACAGCGACCACGTACTCGAAGTATTCAGTCGTACTATATTTGGGGCGTACAATATGATGGGGGAACGAGTCGTGTTTCGTAACGAGGCTATCGGTCTCTCACCCAGTGAGCCACTGGTGAGCACTGTGCTCCGGTAACCAAATCCTCTTTTGGCACTCGTAGTGATACCTGCATCATGGAGCAGGCCGATGAACAGCCACGGGACGCCAGTCCGACGCTCGATCGGAAGCCCTCGTTTGGCCACCTCCTCGTGGTCTGGTTTCTCGTCGGCTCGTCGTTCTGGACCCTCGGATTCGCCCTGGTCGATGCAGTTTCGGTTGCCGTCCCCCTCTCGCGAATGGGTACCGGGCTGCTGTGTGGGACGATCGTCGTTGTCCTGCTCTGGGCAGTCGGGTGGTACCCCTCACTCTCGGCCAGCGTAGGGTACTTCGTCGCTGAAGCAGCCGTCAATCTGCTGTTGTTCTTTGGGATCGCTCCTGTGTTCAGTAGCGAGCTGACGCCCTGGCTTGAAGTTGGCCTCCATACCACTTCGATAACCCTGGCGGCGGCACTCGTTTTCTCGAACAGCGGCAGACGGATACGACGCTGGATCAGCCACCGCACCCGCGCACTGCTTAAACTGCCATCCGAAGACCATTCACCCAGTCAGGAGTGAAGAAACCTCCCTGACACCCGTTCGTAAGAGGGAGGTGAATCTCCTTTATCTTCTCAGGGTTCCCCATTTACAACGGGGGCCGATTGGCCAGGTTGGTTGCCGGCCAGCCAGTTCCCAATGCGTGCGCCAACTTCGCCGATGAGGGCAGCGATCCCGAATCCACAGAGTGCAATCACGAGCGTGAGAGCAACCGTAAGGACCGTCGCGCTTGTCACGAACCAGGCTGGCCCGGCCAACCCCGATGTCGCCGCCAACAGATCGAACAGGATCCACAACACTGGGAGTCCGCCAAGAAGCCCGACCCGGATTCCGACTCCGCGACTCTCACCGCCTGTTCTGGTGACCAGATAGCCCGCGAGCATCCCACCAAACACCACTGCTCCGAGTGAGAGTTCGGACCCTGTGTGCCAGTAACTGAAGGTGGTGAACGGAAGGGAGGTCAACCCACCGACGAGGGCGTACTTCAACCGTGTCGATTCGTGCTGTGGAGGAGGACCAGTTTCAGGCATACTGTCTCGAGTCGCATGTGAGGTCGGTGTGTTATAAAGGAGGTGGCAGAGTCACACGCTCGTTAACTCTTCCGAAGAAAGACTAATATGGTTCTGTCACGAGTATGATTGGATCAAGGCGACGGTTGTTTATGAGTCACAATGGGGCAGTGCGGAAGCCCGCGAGTGGACGCGTTGGTAGCCGACTCAGGTAGGCACTCTGTTACCCCTCGGCGGGGATTGCGTGGACCCAACAACGATGCTGCAATCAAGGCATCACGCCGGCGTAGGCGTTCCGGATGTCTAATACAACGGCCCGAGACCAACACTAACTCGGACTGCATTCAGGCGTTGCGTGGTGGTCAGGAGTACGTCTGTCCCCCCGAGATGGGGACCTGCTCACTGTCGCACCAGTCGGGGATTGCTCCGGTGACTTGTTGCCGTGGTGAACTTTTTTGTCACCTGTGTGTGAATAGTATCGCAGGATTATGACGACCCTCCAACGACTGCGAACTGACCTCCACCGACAGTGGGATGCGACGACGCTCGGCTTTGGTGCCCTGTTCGCGACGCTCTTTGGTATTCAACTCTGGACGATGCTGGTCACAGAGACCACGCAGGTCATCGTGGACGGCTTCGGCCCCCAGTCAGTCCCGATGTTCACCACGTCGGCGGTGGCATCGCTCGTCGGCCTTGGGGGAGGGACGCTCGTGTACGTTCGGTATCGTGCTCTCGACCTCGGCATGTCGTGGCCCCGGGAGGGGACCTGGCCGATCGCCCTGGCGGTCATCGTCGCTCCAGCGTTGCTTGCTGTTGCCGTCTCAGCCGTGGGAAACGCGCTGTTCGGTGTCTCGCTGAGTGCGATAACACAACAGTGGCTCAGTCCACAGGTCTCGGCTGAGTTCGTCTTCTTGCATCTCGTCCCATCGGACGTCTTCCGTGGGATCGGCGCAGGCCTCCTGATCTGTGGGGTCATCTACGAGTCCGTTCACAGGTTGGTTGGAGCCGACGACGCGGCCGGCTTAGCAGCCCTGTTCATCGGGTACTATTGGCTCATGCCGTGGTCACCGATCCCCACCATTCCACCGAGTCTCACCGACAGCATCCTCTTCGCGCTGACACTGCTACTCGCCGTTGCGTTCGGCATGGCCGTGGGCGTCCTGTATCGGACACTGTCCGACTCCCAGCATGCGAGCGCCTTGGCTCGCCGGGACATCCCCGTTTTCGGCGTTGCCTTCGTTGGCATCCTGGGTATCGCGTCTGATCTGCTCACCTTCCCCCAAGACGTTCGTCACCTCCTCTGGATCCTCGTTCTCGGCCTTGCTGTCATCGGCTACGCCCGGACGCGGTCGGTGTGGGTGGCTGTCCTCTCACTCGTCACGTATCACGTTGGAGTCAGCGCTGTGGTCTGGGTCGAGGCTTCGCTCGGACTGGCCGTCATGTGATCCAGTCTGACGGACAGCTCGTGGTGGTGTCGTCCACAGTGGGGGATGGCGAGAACGACTTCCTGTTCGACCGGAAGCACGACCTGCACGCCGAAAGTGACGCCACAAGTGCCCATTCAGGCAACGACCTGCAGAGTGGCGATATTTCCAGACTCCGTCACGGTGTGATCTACTTCCGCTGGCCCCCTCGGGATAGGACTCGGAGTGACAGAGCTGATAGGTTCCTTGATCGGGTGGCTACTCGCGATCGTGTGGGCGATGAGAAACCGACGTGAGCACGAGAAAACTGTCGAATACAGCTATCAGAGATCCGATCTGCCACTGTTTGGTCCGACAGTTCCGTCTACAACCGTTAGCAATTTGATGATACTGGCCGGGGTTCATCCGCTTACGGCTGGGAACTCGAGTGTCACGATCGTCCCACGGGGTTCGTTGTCCGCGATCGTGACTGTCCCCCCAAGTCGAGTTGCCAGCCAGTTAACCAGCCACAGGCCGATCCCACTCCCGTGCATGAGCGAGGTCTCTTCCCCTTCGCTGATCGTTTTGCGCTCCATCTCTGGCAGGCCGGCCCCCGTATCCACGACGCGAATGCGAACAGACTCATCGGATTGGACATCCAGTGTGACCGTCGGAGATTCCTGATCGCTGTGACTCAGCGCGTTCTCCACTAGCTCGTCCAGGATGCGCCGGAGCGCCGCTTCATTCCCCTGAATCGACGTCTCCGCTCCGGTCACCTCGATCGTGGCGGCAGGGTACGCCTCGAGATATGACGCCGCGATATCCTCTAAAAGGGGTTGAATGGCTACCGTCTCGACGATCTGGTCGTCGTCGGCACCCCGTTCGAACTGCTGGGCCTTCTGCGTGAGATCGATGAGCTCCCGTGAGCTCTCTTTGATCTGTTTGGTTCCAGTAAGCGCCGTCTCGAAGGGGAACGAGGTGACGTGCTCTATAGCGCGGTCGAACGTCGCGAGCTCACGTTGGAGCGACGTCGACAGATCAGCTAGCTCGGCCACGTGGCCGATGACCGCTCCGGGAGAGTGGTCTTCGTTGAGGGAATCGAGGGCCTGCAGCGTCGAGAGTTCCTCTTCGAGGAGATCGGCGTAGCCCATGACTGTACTGAGATTGTTGCGGAGGTTGTGCCGAAGAATCCGATTCAGTACCATCAACCGCTGTTCACGTTGTTTCCGAGCCGTGATGTCCTGAATCGCCCCGTGGAGGACGGTCTTCCCGTTCCGGACGCACCGTTGGCCGGTCGTCCGGACCCAGCGCGTTCGCCCGTCGGCGGTCACCAATCGTGCTTCGATATCGTACTCGATTCCCTGGTTCCGGCACTGGTCGACAGCCTGCTGGATGGTCTCCTGATCGTCGGGGTGGAAGAACTCGATCGCGTCGTCGATGCTCGGCTCGTACGAATCTGGCACCCCGTGGAGCTGCCGTGTCCCATCCGTCCAGCGAAGCGTCTGCGTCTCCGCCACGTACTCCCAGCCACCTGTACCAACCAACTGCTCAGTGTGGGCGAGCAAATCACGGTTCCGTTCGAGTTCCCGTTGGCGGTCGACGAGATCGGAGATGTCCCGCATTGTGATCACGACGCCGTCGACCGTTCCGTCCGGGTCTTCCAGGGGATAGTAACGAATATCGAACGTCCGATCGCCCGTTGACGGACTCGAACGGGCCATTCGGTACGACACCACCTCACCGTCGAGTGCCTGCTCGAAGTGGGGCTCGATCGTCTCGAGCCTGTCGGCATCGAAGACGTCCGCAAGTACCGTGTCGCCGAGTTTGTCCTGCTCGATTCCGTGAAAGCGACGATAGCGGCTGTTCGCGAAGAGATATCGATGCTCCGTATCGAGGGCTGCGATCAGATCGTGTGTCTCCTCGATGGCCCGCTTGTATTTGCGGAGCTGGTCTTCACGCGCTTTCTGGTCGGTGATATCGGTCTGAATGGCCACGAACTGCTCGATGTCGCCGTTCGACGTGACCGGGGCGATCGTCTGATGAGCGGTATAGTGGTCACCATTCTTGCGACGGTTGATGATCTCCTCTTCCCACACGTCGCCTGCGCTGATCGTCTCCCAGAGGCGCTGATAGTACTCCTGGGCGTGCTCACCCGAGTTGAGAATGGTCGGTGTGCGACCGATGGCCTCCGCAGCGGCATAGCCCGTGATGGCTTCGAACGCAGGATTGACGTACGTGATCGTCCCGTCAGGCGCGGTAATGAAGATGGCATGGCCAGCCGCTTCGACGGCGCGTTCAAGGCTGGCGGTGGTGGATGGCTGATGGGTATCGGTATCTGTCATCGTTGATGAATCCGGACGAACAGGGGCTCACCTGCGGTATTCGGTGAGACATGGGTCGAGCGGTTCGTCCAGTGCTGTCCGACCTGTCGCAAGCCATGTAAATAATTGGTGGGACTCAGCTGTCACAGAGTGAAACTGGTGGCGTCTGGTTCGCAGCGATCTGGGTGGCTCGACGCTTCTGGTCGCAATCGTTCCCGCTGGAGAGCATGACGACGCCCGACTGCGATCGGTTTGTCTGGGTTCGTCGGGGATGCGTGCGTCGAGGACCTGATCGAGTGGTTCGGCGAGAGCGTCGCGACTCACGTCTCCTCCCACCGATACGGTGTGACCCGACGGGGCCGTCCATTGACATTCTCCCCGCGCTAAAGCGCGAGGATTCCTCCGTGGGGCGTCGGGCCGTTCCATCGGCCCCCGAAGGCAACTTCCTCACCTCGCGTGGTGGTACCGGGTTCGTGCGCTACACGTCGGCCCTCGAAACGAGGGGATGGCGTATTCGGCGTCCGAGAGGGACCGGTATCCGCTTGTGCCGTACCCGATACCGCCTGAACCGAGGCGTCCGAATGCCGGGCAACCGTCCACGGTTGGAACGTGAGCGGACACGGGTCGTGCCTTCGACCATACTCCGCCGACGAGGGCGGAGTGCAACCGCGAACGGGGCATGTTTTGGTGTGCTGTCGCTCCCTCGTTTGCGCGGTCGTTGCCGACCGTCTCCAGTGACGGGTAGGGGTACTGTGAGGACGGCGGACGAACCTCAACAACGTACTCCTCACCGTTTGCCGGTGGTGGGCGTGGAACCGTCCGTATCAGCGGGAAGCGACCCCGAGTCTTCCTGTTGAGAGTATACGCGAGTTGTCTTACCGCACGATACGACGCTTGACTACTTGGGAATCTCGGTTGTGGAGGGTTTGTCGGCTTCATCCCCGAGTGAACGGCGAGGCTTTCGCCTCGAATTCTCCGTAAGGGAGGGCGGACGGACTCGCGGGACTCGGCTGATAGAATCTGGCTGGTGACACTCCTCGCTCTGGGGGACCGTCGCGTCCCGCGCTGGCGCTTCGAATCGCGAAATCTCGACGACACGGTATTGGTCGGTGAACGTAACACAGATTCGACAGTTATTTTGAAAGGGGTTTCTCACCCGCTATTCGTATGCCCTCCAGCAAGAACATCGTAACAGCTGCACTGCTCTTCAGTGTCCTCCTTTCACTGACGGGATGTACAGCGCTCTTCGAGGAGCCTGCCACGGTCCGCTGTTCATCGGAAACCAGGTCTGACGGTGAGGCTGTGATCAGTGGGTTCACGGCGACCGGGCATGATGGGGCAGTGTACCTCGTTGTCCCGGCCATCCGTGAGCAACTCGACCGATTCAATGTGAGCCGCATCGCCGTCTTTGACCGCCGTGGCGAGCTGGCGTACGATATTCCCGTCGACGAAGACAACTTTGCGATGAACAAGATGGAAGCCCCCCAGGTTAGTGACGGGGAGATTCCATACGCCGTCGCCATCGGTGCGGCCCCACAGCACGGCTGGTATCGAGTCGTGGTCTACAACGGAAGCGGTGGCGCGGTCCAGACGACGACCGGCGGGTTCAACTGCTATAGCGACGAATCCCTGTCACCGTAGGCACTGACTGCCTCCCGCTCCGGGTCGGGGCTTTGAATTCCGTTACGCCCCATTCGACAGCGAAGGAGGACGGACGTTCCCGCTTGCCGACGTCCGTCGGAGTTGAGACAGTCTCTCGCGCGACCGGTGATGAACCGTCCTGCGACAGCGGTGATGAGAACCGGCCCTATGAGGAAGCATGAACTACTAGGCATTCGCAACGAAGAGGAGACTTTCAGACCGTGTCTCCTACGATTGTCGTCAGCAGCGTCGTGCAAGAAACACAGCGCGAGTCTTGCACGACGATCTGCTCACATAGCGGGCAAGGAGACTCGGTCTCACGCGGGGCCATACATCGACGCCGAACCAACTCCCACAACGTTCGTGTGGCTATCAACAATACGGATACAACCGCCACAGTTCGACAGTAGTAGCGGAATGAGATAGCCAGGAGATTCCGGCGGGCTCATAACCCGCAGACCGGTGGTTCAAATCCACCTCCCGCTATATTCTGTCGCTCACAAATCGTGAGCGACGAAATCGCTGTGTGGAGTTGAAGCAGGGAGTGGAGTATCACGGAACGACCGTGGTTCAAATCCACCGCCCGCTATATTCTGTCGCTCACAAACCGTGAGCGACGAACATAGCTGCGTGGATTAGAACCTGGGAACGAGGGAGCGAAGCGATCGACGTTCACGTGGTTCAAATCCACCGCCCGTTATAATTAGAATACCACTCTCGGGTCCGCCTCTTTCACCCGACGCTGATTTCATGCCGATTATATACGTCGGTTGAATACTCACTATCAGGTGTCTTTCTGGTGAGCCTTGCGTCAAATCTGATTCCCATCGTCGTGACGATCCTCGGGCTGGGTGTCGTCTCCCAAATAATCGCAGATCGGCTTGAAGTTCCGAGTGTCCTCTTTCTCGTCGTTGCTGGGCTCGCCGTGGGCCCCGAAGGGCTGGGAATCGTGACTGCGGATTCGTTCGGACAGAGCCTCTCCGGAATCGTGGGACTGAGTGTCGCCATCATCATCTTCGAGGGGTCGTTCCATCTGACGCTGGACAAACTCCGGCAGACGCCGCGAGAGGCGCTTCGACTCATCACACTGGGGGCCATTATTGGGCTGGTCGGAACTGCCCTAGCCGTCCGCTTTGCGCTCGGTGTCTCCTGGGGACTGTCGTTCCTGATCGGGTCGCTGCTCGTTGCGACCGGCCCAACCGTGATCACACCCATTCTGGACGTGGTCCCAGTGCGAGATCGCGTTGCAGCCGCGCTCGAAACCGAAGGGATCGTCAACGACGTGACGGCGGCGATTCTGGCAGTCGTCACCTTCGAGTTGGTGGTCCTCGGCAATCACGAGAACGCCGGGCTGGTCGAAGCCTTCCTGTCGCGGCTCGGGATCGGCATGCTCGTTGGACTGTTTACCGCTGGCGTCATGTGGTATCTCCTCGAACACGTTGACCTCTCCCCGACGAATGCGATTCAGAACTCCAGATTGCTGGTGTTGGTTGGGGCGATTGCTACCTATGGACTGGCCGAATCCATCGCCGGCGAAGCAGGTATCGCCGCGGTCGCGACAGCGGGACTGTTGCTCGGGAACGCAGACATTCCATACGAGGACGAGATTGCAGCGTTCAAAGGTGACATCACGCTCATCGTCCTTTCGTTCGTGTTCATCACGCTCGCAACCCTGCTTTCGATCGAGGACCTGCTGGCCCTCGGGCTGGGTGGGTGGCTCGTTGTGCTCGCTATCGTCCTCATCATTCGGCCGCTCCTCGTGTTCGTCTGCACAGTCGGTGAGCGGTTCACCTTCCGCGAGCGGGTGTTCATGAGTACGGTCGCGCCACGGGGAATTATCCCGGCGAGCGTCGCAACGCTGTTTGCCATTCAACTACGCCCGACGAATCCAGAGGCAGCCTCGGTACTGGTCGGGACTGTCTTCCTCGTCATCCTCACGACGGTCGTTTTCGAAGGTGGCTTGGCCCGGCACATCGCACAGTTCCTCAACGTCCTGCCTATGCGCGTGATTATCGTCGGCGGCGGTCGTGTTGGCAAAGACCTGGCCGAACGACTCGAAGAGCGTGGCGAGAACGTCGTCATCATCGATGCCGATCAAGAGATGGTCACCAACGCTCGCAACGCTGGCTACACCGTCCATCACGGGAACGGAACCGATACTGCAGACCTCGAAGCCGCTGGCGCAGCGAACGCCAAGATCGTCGCCGCTGCCACTGGTGACGACGACGTGAATCTGCTGGTTTCGCAACTCGCCAGTACGAAGTTCGGCGTCGACACCGTCCTCGCCCGTGTGAACAAACCCGGCAACGAGGAAGCGTTCGAGGAACTCGGAGTGCGGGCTATCTCGGCTGGCAAATCCATCTCGTGGGCGATGGACAACGTCATCGAACGCCCGGCACTCTCCGAGTGGATGACCGAACTCGGCCGGTCGGGTGACGTCCAAGAGATCGAGGTCACCGCAGACGACCTCGTCGGGAAATCGATCAGCGACCTCGATACAGAGTTGCCCGACGGTGTTCTCATCGCGCTCGTCGGTCGTGAGGGAGACACCCAGATGCCGGAGCCGTCCTTCGAGTTAGCACATGGCGACCACATCACGTTCCTCGGGCGGAAAGATGCTGTCCGGAAAGCCATTACCCGCTGTCATCCCGAACGAGCCTGAGCCAGATAGTAACGTTAGCTTTCCGAAGCAAGCTCTGGGTGGTCACTGGTTGCATCGTGAGAGAGAACGAGGATGGAGTCGGCATCAGACTCCTGTGTGGAAATGATGAACTGCGTTCGTTTCTCACCAGAACCACGGACCTGGTACTCGATGGTGAGTGAGTCGGGATAGTCGAACTCACCTGCGATTGCGTCGACGGCTTCTTGCAACTTGCTCGGCGACGGGTCTTTCTGCGAACGGTTCGTCTCCATGACCATTTCTTCAAAACGGACCAATGAGAATATTATGTCCGGTTTGACAGAATTTATGCCGGCACAGGAGTGAGCGTCTCGACTAGACTAAGCGGATGATGTTCCCGTTCGTGGTGATGTGGAGGTCACGACCGACTTCGTATCCCTCGTTATCGGCCAGATCGACGTAGCCCGAGAAGCCCTTCATGTTCTGGTGGGCAGGAATCACGTGCTGGGGCTGGAGTGCATCCAGCATCTGGTAGTGACCTTCCTGGCGGAGGTGGCCGGAGACGTGGACGTCGTCGTAGATGCGTGCGCCCTGCATCCCGAGGAGTTTCTCAGCCTGGTAGCGGTTGCCCTCGTTGGTTGGCTCTGGGATGACCCGTGCGGAGAAGATGACCTTGTCACCGTCATCCAGTTCGTACGGCGTCTCGCCGCGTCCCATCCGCGTGAGCATCGCCCGCGGCTCACCCTGATGCCCGGTGACGACAGGAAGGAAGTTCTCCTTGCCTTCCTTCATGATGCGCTCGAACGCTCGGTCGACGGACTTGCGGTGGCCGTACATCCCGAGGTCGTCGGGGAACGACGCGGCACCGACGCGTTCGGCCGTCCCGGAGTATTTCTCCATGGACCGGCCGAGCAAGACCGGCTGGCGACCGATGTTCTCCGCGAATTCGACGAGACTCGTGACACGGGCGATGTGGCTGGAGAACGTCGTCGCGACGATTCCCCCATCGTAGTCTTCGAGACTCCGCATGACGTCTCTGAGCTGGCTCCGGGCGACTGCCTCGCTCGGCGTTCGCCCCTTCTTGTTCGCGTTGGTGCAGTCCTCGATGTAGCAGAGGACGCCATTGTCTTCGCGCCCGATCTCGCGAAAGCGCTTCATGTCGATGGGATCGCCGATGACCGGCGTGTGATCCATGCGCTTGTCCAGCCCGTAGACGATTGCGCCTTCAGGCGTGTGGAGGACCGGATTGATGGCGTCGATGATCGAGTGGGTGACGTTGACGAACTCCAGTTCGTTGCGCTCGCCGATGGACATCGTCTCGCCGGCTTCCATCTTGATCAGGTCGTTCTGGACGTTGAACTTCCCCTCGTCGTTGATCTCCTCTTTGACGAGTTCGAGCGTGAACGGACTCGCGACGATCGGCGCGTCGTACCGGTGGGCGAGTTTCGAGATCGCCCCGATGTGGTCGAGGTGACCGTGCGTCGGCACGATCGCTTTCACCTCACCGTCGAGGTCGGACATGATCCGATCGTCAGGAATTGCGCCCATGTCGATGAGATCGAGCGAGTGCATTCGCTCGGTTTCGACGTTGTCGTGAATCAGTACTTTCGAGAGGTTCAGGCCCATGTCGAAGACGACGATGTCGTCGCCGGCACGGACGGCTGTCATCTGGCGGCCGACCTCCTCGTAGCCGCCAATAGTTGCGATTTCGATTTCCATAGGTGGATCCGATCAGAGCAGTCCCAGAACCCGTGAGAATCCGCCAGTGATGGAGAGCAGGACGTCACAGCAGGCGTCAATGCCAAATCGCTGTGAAGGAATCGAATCGCTGCGTGTCACGCCCTTCCCGGGGACAACGCGTGTTTCGGTTACGAGGGAGTCGGTGGCCCCGACGTATATACCCCGTGGAAATCTCCAGAGCAGGCCAGTTACAGGTTGCGTTGATGGAGACAGGCGGTTACCAGAGTTGATGACACTCGGACAGGTGTGACACGTCGAAACACCCGGGCTGGATTTTAGTGAAAACGCGGCTAACGTGTGTGTATGGAGTTCAGCGTGGTACAGGGAGATATTGCGGAGGAGAGTGCGGACGCACTGGTGAACGCTGCCGGAACGAGTCTGCGGATGGGCAGCGGTGTCGCCGGTGCACTCCGGCGGAACGCCAACGGCCCCATCAACGACGAGGCCATGTCGAAAGGACCGGTGGACCTTGGAGAGGTCGCCGTCACGGACGCGTTCGACCTGGATGCTGAATACGTGATTCATGCTGCCGCGATGCCACACTACGGTGACGGCCGCGCGACGCCAGAGAGTATCCGCCAGGCGACGCGGAACACGCTCGAACGGGCCGACGAACTCGGCTGTGACTCCATCGTCATGCCGATTCTGGGAACGGGCGCAGCAGGCTTCGAGTTCGAACGCGGTGCGCGACTCGTCTGCGAAGAGATCGACGACTACGAGCCAGCAACGCTTACCGACGTCCGCGTCATCGGCTACTCCGAGCGAGAGACCGAGCAGGTCCGCGAGATTGCAGCAACACTACGGGACTAACGGACACTTTCCGCGTTGTCGGACTCGAACCGGTTCTAATCGGCAGAAGAAGGGCGTCGATAGCAGTGTAGATGAAACGCGGAAAGCGGTCACTTCGTCCAGCGGATCTCGTATTCGAGTTCGTAGCGCTGTTCACCAGTCTCCGAATCGGTCAGGCGTTCCAGTTCGACTTCGAAGCGCGGTTCCTCGGGGATGGCAACATCTCTGTCTTCGGATGCGCTCTCCAGATGCACGGAACCCGACTTTATCTCTTCAGCAGCAGTGCTGAGCGCGTCGGCGATGGCGGCTCTCGTCTGTCGCTCCTCGGTTTTGAAAAGGACCTCTTCTGGCATCATCCGCTAGTAGACTGCCTGTTCGTATAAACGGAGGAGGGAATTACCACAGCGTGAACGTCAAACGCATGTCAAAATATTCGCAGTGATGGGTCATGAGCGGAGAAGTGCTCTTCTCATATTATCAGTCATCCGTGACTAGTCGCTCCTTTTTCGAGAGGAGTTACTCGGATGGATCCTTGGAGACCGAAAGTTCGCGCAGCTCTCCGCGCGTCGACCGGAGTTCGAAGGCGAATTCATCGTCGGCCTGCTTCGTCACCCAGAGGACGCGATCCACTGCACTTGCGACCGCTGAGACTGTTGATTCGTCGTGTTCAGTGTAATCAAGACCGAAGAGACCGAACCCACCGGCCGTCCGAAGGCCCGTGATGCGGTCGAGTACGTCGGTGATCTGGCTGACGGATGCGTTCGCCAACAGCGGCGTGAGCGATGGGACAACGAGATGGCGCTCTCCGTCGTCTGGCGTTCGGTTCCTCGTGAGATCAGAGAGGGCAAGAACCAGTCGTTCGACGTCCTCCGCGGAGGGGGTGAACACCGTCGGGACCGTCTCGTACATCGCAGAAATCGATTGCTGTTCGGACACCGTGTCTACGATACAGATCGACGGCTGAGCGTTTGCATCATCGAGGGCTGTGTACGTCTCGATAGTCTTCTCGACGCCACGTGTCGTCGTGACAATGACGCCGGTATCGGTCGATTCCCCGAACTCCGCGAGCGCAAGCAAACTCAAGTCGTGAGCCGTCGGATCAAACGGACAGAGGAGTAGTGTCGTCCCCTCTCCGAGCGAGTCCGGCAGTTCACTCACAGATGGCTGCACTCGCTGCTGGTCAGATTCCTGTGCGGAGTCCATCGGTCAGCTTCCCTCCTGTTGAAGATCGCTTCTAGTGCGATGAACGTCAGAGAGCGTGTCTTCGGGATAATATCGTGCGCCACAGCGGGGACACTCTGCGACAGTGATCGTCTGGTCCTGTGAGGGAAGCGTCACGGGCAGCTCACGGACATCGACGGAGCGTTCGAAGAGCCCTGCACCACAGTCCGAACACGGGAGGTCTGTTTCGTGTATCATGGATTCACTCGTTTCGAGGGGTGTGACCCATTTCCGCCAGAGAGACCTGGTGCCCGCCGCGGGACGCACTTTCATCCGGCACGCACGTTTCAGAGCGCTGCCAAAGAGGACGCTTCCACGAGATGGCGAACAACAGGGCACGCGAAGAAAGGACGGAACTGGACGCCCTGGAACAAGTGGTCCTTCAGACCTCGGCGGTAAATACTCTTCGGCAGATTCTACGGGAAGTGAACGTTCCGTCAACTGAGTGACGATCGGCACCAGTACTTTGTCGCCCACCTGAAATTGTATACGTGAATGCCTTCGACGACTCCCGTTCAGTGTCCAGTCTGTGGGTGGACAGGAGACGCAACCGACCTCGGGACGAACCGCGGCGAGTCAACGTGTCCCGTCTGTGGTGAGACGATCGATTCGTAAGCACCCGTCACCGCTTCTGTGAGAGTGGGACTGAGCTGTGCCGACGGGTTTTAGTCAGCGACGAATTCACACTAGTTGAACACGGTGATCGACGTTTCAGTCGTCGCCGCCTGGCTTGTCCTCTGTCTGGGACTTGGGCTAGCCGGTGGCATCATCGCGCTGGGGGTCCTCCCGCTGCTCGGACGATACGCCGTAGCGTTCGGACTTCCGGTTGCATTGTTCGTACTCGGTCTCGTCGGATTGTGGTTCGGACATCTGTCGATCACCGCTGGACTGTGGGTCGGCATTGCGCTCTTGCTCCTGAGTTCGCTCGTAGTGGTTCGATGCGGCGAGTGGTACGAACAGTTCCGTCGAGGAATGCCAGCCTTCGGTGTGTTTGGCGTTTCTTTCCTGTTTTTGCTCGCACTCCGGGTACTGGACCCTGCCGTCGATCCGGCCAGCGGTGAGAAGTTCCTGAATTTCGGACTCCTGCAGGCACATCTGCGAGCCGACGTCCTTCCGGCTGAAGACATCTGGTTCGCTGGCGAACCATTCAGCTACTACTATGCTGGGCATTTCGTTGCCTCACTCCTCGCTCGACTCACGGGAACAGCAGCTCGATACGCCTACAATCTCTCGTTGGCGACGTTCTATGCCACACTGGTAACGGCGTCGTACGGGCTCACCGGGGCGATCGGGAAGCGGTGGAACGCCGGCACTGCAGCCGCACTGATGGGCGCCTTCTTCGCTGGCTTCGCGAGCAACCTGTTGACCGTTTCTCGACTCCTCGTCTGGGCACTGCCTGATTCGATCGCGTCTCTGCTCGGTGATGGAACGGTGTCGGAATTTGCGCTCTCACCGGGTTCGTTCCACTACTGGTCAGCCAGCCGAATCGTCCCGACTCTGATCAGCGAGTTCCCGCTGTTTGCGTATCTGAACGGCGACCTCCATGCACACATGCTTGCGATGCCGTTCGAGCTGCTCGCTGTCGCCTGTCTCTATGCATACTTCTGCACTGATAGTTCGCAGCGACGGTACAGACAGGTATTACTGTTCGGTGTCATTCCGGCTGTCTCTGGATTCGTCGCAGCGACGAACGCCTGGTCGGTGCCTGTTATCGCTGGGTTGACGTGGCTGACGGTGTACTTCAGGCCTTCATCGCTGGGGACACTTGGACCTGGCCGGGAATGGATCTCTGTTCCGTTCAACGACTCTCGATTCCCCGCTGTGTCTCGAACGTGGGGGCGACTCCTCGGCTCGTCACTCGTGGTCGGCGTTGTACTCGTGCTTGCCGTAGTGTGGTCGCTGCCGTTCTGGCACGTGTCCGAAACGTCCGGGATGGCACTCGGTGTCTTCCCCGCTCGAAGTTCGTTGGGTGCACTGCTGTTGATTCACGGGCCGTTCCTGGCCGTCCTGGTGCCCTCCCTTCTTTCTCGCCTGTCACCCGGCGTGAGTACTTACACGACAGCAACGATGATCGGGATGGTAATTGCGGCGGGCGGCGTTCTCTTTCCGACGTACGCTGCTGTCGTGCTCTTCGGAACGTTGGCAGTCGTCGTTTGGCGCGGTCTCGAACGGACACAGCGAGGGGAACACACCGATCTCGGGTTTGAAACGCTCCTCGCCTTTGCGGGTTTCAGTTTAATCGTCTTGGTGGAACTCGTCTATCTCCGGGAACCCGCAAAGCCCGGCCGGTTCAACACGTTCTACAAGACGTACGCCCAGATCTGGGTGCTCTTCAGTGTGGCCGCTGGTGTCGTCGTTGGTCGGTTCGTCACGAGTCGTCGAGCCATCGATCTCACGCCGGTGTCGAATACTGTTGTCCGCGGATTGGTAGTGGCAGTCCTCCTCATCTCAACGGGTGTCTACGGTATGGGTGCGGTCCACCAGTGGACAACCGCTGAAAATGACGCTGTCCGATCACCGGACGAACCGACGCTTGATGCGTTGGCCTTCGCCGAACAGCGGTATCCGGACCAGATGGCCGCCATCGAATGGCTCGATAACCGGTCAGGAACACCAACCATCATCAGTGTCCCAGGCGCGTACATTTGGCGAGAGTATCGATGGGTCAATGCACCATCGAGTCTTACCGGCGTGCCGACGGTTGCCGGGTGGGCTCATGAATCAGCATATCGAGGTGCAGATACGTACTGGAACCGCGTTGATGACGTCGGCCTCATGTTTAACGGTAGTCGAAAGACACAGTCCCGTCTTCTCGCGCATTACGAGGTGCAATACATCTTTTATGGACCGCTCGAACGGGAGCGATATGGGGCCACTCTGTTCTCAAACAGGACGGCCGTGCGTGAAGTGTATGAAAACGACGCTGTAACTATCTATCGGGTGAACCAGACACGCCTCACTGACCGGCTAGCAGCGGATACTTCGGCGACTTCGAACTGACCCAACACGGTACTCAATTGACGTGTAGAACCCCAGTGCAATGCGCGACTTCGCAACCAGAATTCACACCAGTCGGAAGGTCTCGAGATTGCGTGGAGCGACTGTCCGGAGATTGAGTTTCCGATAGAGTGCAGACGAGAGCTGATCCGTCGCCCGCTCGTCGCCGTGGACACACAGGATTTCTTCGGGCCGTGGGTTCATCGAGCGGACGAAGTTTTCGAGTCCGTTTCGGTCCGAGTGCCCGGAGAAGCCACTCACTGATTCGACATCGAACCGGAGCTCTACCCGATCAGCCCCTCCGCGTCCCTTATCGAGCGTGATCTCCCGCTGTCCAGACTGGATCTGGCGGCCCAAGGTTCCATCCGCTTGGTAGCCGACGAACACGAGCGTGTTCTTCGGGTCCGGAGCGAGCAGTTCCAGCCACGACATGATCGGCCCGCCGGTCACCATCCCCGACGTCGAGAGGATGATGCACGGCTCGCCGCTGGCAATGTCTTCGCGCATCTCTTCGCCGCCGTCGACCTGCTGGAACTGGTCGGCGAGGAACGGGTTGTCGTCCTCGTGGAGGATCCGTTGCTTGAGGCCATCCCGGAGGAATTCCGGATACGCCGTGTGGATGGCCGTCGCTTCGCGGATCATCCCGTCGAGATAGATCGGCATCGTCGGAATCGTCCCCTCGCGCATCCCCTCCTCGAGGACGAGCATCATCTCCTGGGAACGGCCGACGGCGAACGACGGAACGACGACTTTCCCACCTTTGTCGTGGGTCTCCGATATCAGTTCGTACAACCGGCGTTCGCTGTCCTCTTGGTCGGTCTGGTAATCGCCGTCCTGTCCGTACGTCGATTCCATGAACAGCGTTTCGACCCGCGGGAAGTCGTTCGACGCGCCGTTGAACAGGCGCGTATCTCGGTAGTGAATGTCTCCTGAAAACACGACGTTGTAGAGGCCGTCCCCGATGTGGAAGTGCGCGACGGCACTCCCGAGGATATGGCCCGCATTGTGGAGTGTCAGCTTGATATCCGGCGCGATGTCGGTGACGTCGCCGTAATCGAGCGTGATCGTGTGTTTGAGTGCTTCTCGCACCATCTCGCTCTCGTATGGCGCGACTCGCCCTTCTTTGACGGCGACGTCGAGATAGTCGAGTTGGAGCAGACCCATGAGATCGCGTGTCGGAGCCGTCGTGTAGATCGGGCCGTCGTAGCCGTACTTGAACAGGAGCGGGAGCAACGCGCTGTGGTCGAGATGGGCGTGCGTGAGGACGACGGCGTCGAGGTCGGCGATCGGGTTTGCCTCGGGCACCTGCAGATAGGGAACCTCTCCTTCGGCACCGGGCTTGTCGCCGCAGTCGATGAGCACCCGTGTCTCCGGCGTGCTGAGAATGAAACTCGCCCGGCCGACCTCACGACAACAACCCAGCGTCGTGACGCGAACCCACTCGGTGTCTTGTGAGGGTGTTCGGT
This sequence comes from Halorientalis brevis, assembly GCF_042678165.1. Classification (GTDB taxonomy): domain Archaea; phylum Halobacteriota; class Halobacteria; order Halobacteriales; family Haloarculaceae; genus Halorientalis; species Halorientalis brevis. Next base: position 84,040 of record NZ_JBHUDJ010000015.1, read on the forward strand.
AAATTCGCTTGCCGATGTCTTCGAGTAGTTCCTGGCGTTCTGCCCGTTCCTGCGTCAGGAACGAGCGGACGTTCGCCACTGTCGAGGATTCGATCGGCGGCGTTCGGAGGACTTCCGGCGTCCAGCCGACGTCTTCTGTGATTTCCTGGAGCGTGCTCGCCCGGCGTCCGATCGCCATCCCCGGTTTTTCGGCTTCCAGCAGTACTTCGCCAGTGTCGGGATAGAACTCGATGTTCGTAATCCCGGCATCATCGGGAACGATGTCCAGAATGCGCGATCGCGCGTCGTCCGGTGAGAGCCGACTCTCTGCTGTCGGTCGAATCGTGATCCGCTTTCGGAACGTACTCGCGAGGTGACCGATGATATCGCCACGCTCAGCGAACTTTCGGGGCGTCTCGGTGTAGATAATAAGCCGTGGGCCTTCGAACGTTACACGAGAGACCGAAAGTGCGTCCGGAATTTCGTCGACAATCTCGTCTCGAATGCTCGTCAAGTCGGTTATGTTCGTCGTCATATCGTGAAAGGGTATCGTGGTGCATCAGTCGAAAGAACGGTAAACAGACGCTCTGTATCCCCTGCGTACTCTTTCGGCGAAAGAGTCGCCGACTCGTGAGAGCCGGCGACCGGGAAAGAGCAGTGGAAGTCCGCGCCAGCGGAACGGAATCGTTCCCGGGGAGTGCGGGAGTTACTCACGATCTCCCCGTAGTGGCGCTCGGACCTACCCTCAGCCAATACGGCCTCATTGGGCACTGGCCATGGGCGCTGCCGACGACGTCACCACAGCAGCAATGATCTGCTTACCTGAAGCTCCTAGGTCCGGCAACTTAACAGTTCGGATAGGAGTTATCGTACTGTCAACTCCTCTATGTGATGTCAGCAGTCGATGAAACGTTCAATTTTGCGGTCTGTGTTCGCCTCACCAGTGAGGAGTGGTTACCCCTCTGAGCCCCAGTTTCTATTAATAGATTGACTGTCGTGACAAGTTCGTCTACAGTGATCGGTTTCTGTAGCCGTGCTGAATACATAGTGCGAATCCAGCAACAAGCGTCTGAGAAAGCACCAAGATACTCGAAGTCACTCGGCGGTGACAATCAAAATATCGTGAAGGACAGGCGGGAATTCCATTTGACCAGAAGTATAAGACAGACCAACGAAATCCACAATTCAACGCCATTTGAGGTGGTGGACTCGACACCCGAAAACACGTTCTCATCCAAGCAATCCTGTGAGCGGACTGTTTGAGGAACTTTAGCCTCTCTTATGAAATCTATCTACCAATATTATATATTGAAAAACATCTTGGTAATATAGATTTACAATTATATACCACTAAGGCTGTTGCTGATACAAACCCAACACCATCTATTGATATAGGCGGATATTATCAGCTTTCAAATGGAGAAACTAACTACCTCATCTCGTCGATGAAAGATCAGACACGCCGACGCGTGCTTCAGAGCACTGGCATTGCACTGACCGCCGGCTTCGCGGGCTGTAGCTCGAATGATTCTAGTGATAGTTCTGGTGGCGACTCCGGTTCGAATGGGGACTCGCCGGGCAACAATTACGAACCGGTCACGTTCATCGAGACGCCGGCTGAAACCCCGGGAGACACGGAGGAGATGTGGGAACCGTTCAGAGAGCACGTTCGGTCCGAGGTCAACGAAGCCGATTTCAACGTCGAATTCTCGGACAGCACCTCGGCGATCATGCAGGCCTTACTCAATAATCAGGGAGAGATGACGCGTAGCGACGTGGCTCTGCTCGCCAACCCGGACGAGTTCGACGTCGTCGGTATCGTGGAGGAAGGTGGTGCAGCGGTGTACTTCTCGGCGCTCGCCACCCTTCCGGACTCCGACATCGAGGAGACCACAGACATCGAGGGCAAGAGCATCGCGTTCGCCGACCGGCCATCGAGCAGCGGGTCGTTGTATCCTAATTACATGCTCCAGAAGGCCGGTCTCGACCCCGGTGAGGCCCCGTACGGTGATTCTGTCGACTACAACGCCATCTACACGGGTAGTCACAGAAACGCCGTCAAAACGCTCATCAACCGAGACGACGTCGTCGCCTGTGGCTGTGACATCGCAGTCCTCCTGAACCACATCCCGGAAGACCAGTGGCCGGAACGGGTCCGCGAACGGTCCGGTCGGTGGAACGACGACGTCGGAACGGAGTCGCCCGAACTGGAACTGGTGGAAGCGTCGACCTCGCTCCCCTTCTCCCCGATCATCGCGCGCAGCAACTGGGAACACCCGCTGCGGTCCGACATCGAGGAGGCGATCGTCTCGATCGACGACGGGACGCTTCGAAAGCCCGACGGGGACGTCGAAAACCCGCTTACGGCAGTCGAACCGGCCACCATCGAAGATTACCAGCCGGTCATTGACGTCATCAATACGCTGGACGTCGATCTGGGCAATTAATTCCTCTCCATGACCCTACGTGTCGAGAATCTAACCAAGCGATACGGTGAGACGACGGCTTTGTCCGAGGTCTCTTTCGAGATCCCTGACGGGAACTTCGCCGTCGTGCTCGGAGAGTCCGGGGCCGGCAAGTCGACGCTGTTGCGGATCCTCAATGGGTTGACCGAACCGACCGCAGGCAGCGTGTACCTCGATGGCGAGGAGATCACCAACTCTCGGTCGGACATCGGGATGGTGTTCCAACAGCACAACCTTGTCGAAGAGCTGAGTGCCTACGGCAACGCCTTGACCGGGACACTCAACCGAACGGGGTTCTTTCGGAGTCTGATCAACCGTCAGCCCGTCGACGATCGGGAACTCGCGCTGGAGGCCTTGGAGACGGTCGGGCTGCTCGGTGAGGCTGGCCAGAAAGTAGGCAGCATGAGCGGTGGACAGCAACAGCGCGTCGGGATCGCCCGCGCGCTGGTGCAAGAACCAGCTCTCCTGCTCGCTGACGAACCCGTCGCGAGTCTGGACCCCTCGAGTGCCGAGACGGTGATGGAGTATCTCCGGGAGACGGCCGAAACCCGCAACCTCACGACCCTGGCGAGCCTCCATCAGATAAATATCGCTCGTGAGTTCGGTGAGCAGTTTATCGGCATAAAGAGCGGAGAAGTGGTGTTCGACGGACCGCGCGAGGAGTTGACGAGTGAGATGCTGGAAGAGATCTATGGTCACATCGAGACCGACGACCTTCGTCAGGGAACTGAAACCGACGAGATGAGTGAACCCATCCAGACAGCAGACAAGGGCATCGGGACCGAACAATGAGTGCGGATTCCGACTCCATGGTCGAGCGGTTCCGTTCACGATACCTCGAGGATAGCCAAGGGGAATCTGCGGTCAAACAGCAGCACGCCGCACTGAAACGAAAACGGCTGATACGGCGTCTCTCACAATCGGTTTTGGTCGTCTTCATTGCGGTGCTGTTGGTCTGGTCGCTGGACATGGCCGGGTTCTGGACGGAAGAGTGGCTCCAGTACTGGCCGGAGTTCGTCACGGCGCTCACACAGTACTTCCCGCTGACGGCGTATTTCGATCTCGTTCCATTCGTCGACGTCGGCCAGTACTACCAATTCTGGGTCGAAGAAAAGCTGGTCGGGGAAGCCGGAATCACGCTAGCCATCGCCCTCGCAGGCACCATCATGGGGGCGCCGCTGGCACTCTTGTTGGGCATCCTCGGCAACGAGCGGGTGACGCCGTTCCCAATCAACTTCATATTCCGGGGGATAATGAGCATCATTCGCTCCATTCCGTCGCTCGTCTGGGCCCTTATATACGTCCCGCTGGGCGGAATCTCCCCGGTAACCGCGACTCTCGCCATCGGGACGGATACCATCGGAGAACTGGGTCGACTGCTCACTGACGAACTCGAAGAGATAGATGACGGACCCATCGAAGGGGTCAGGAGCACCGGGGCCAACAAGCCACAGGTAATCACGTTCGGGATGATCACCCAGATCGTTCGACCGTTCATCGCCTGGGCGATGTTCATCCTGGAAAATAACGTCCGGTCCGCGGTCGGCCTCGGAATCATCGGTGCTGGGGGTCTGGGCGTGACGTTGTCGATCGAGCAGCAGACGTTCAAGTTCACCAATATGATGGCGACGATCATGTTCATCGTTCTGTTGGTCCTCTCGGTCGAGATGATCAGTCAACGAACACGGTCGTACCTTCGTGGAGATGACGACGAAGAACAGTTGAGCCTCTACCAACTCATCGTTGGCTTCCCGGAACGGATGTCAAACTCACTACTCAAGTAGAAATACCTAATCCGTGCTACTATCTACCTGTATTTTCCGTTCTGAGGTGTGCTTCGGACACAGGCACGTGACTTGAGAAAAACCAGACTTCCTGGAACCAAAGTTAGCCGTAGTTATTGACCTTGATACATGAGATGGTTGTGAAAGGTCACACCGAGCAGGCTCAAACATGACCAGATGGTGAGCAGAACGCAGTCGATGCGAAACTGGAGGCGTTCGAGGCGTTCGTCACCCGGGTATCGGACCTGCCGACTGAGTCACTGCCCTCCACATCACCTGGGGTCACAGCCACGGCGAGTCCTCACTTTTCGAACGAATCAGCGTTTGAGGAGCAGTGTCGTACGGTTCGCAGGATTTTCGACGAGACGATCCGACCGCACAGCGTTGCTGATATCGATGGGACAGAATCGTTGCTTGCGACGATTCAGACCGGACTCACAGATTCGATAGCGGTCGCGATAGCGTCAGCGACAGAAACGTCATTTTCGCCGGACCTCAATCGAATGATCGTCGCGGAGGCGAACACTCGACAAGCGGAATTAGAAGTCCTCTGTCTGGTATTCGATAAAGAAATGATACAACTGAAGAGTGCCAGGAGCATCGTTGACGACATCACTGCCTGGCTAGCCGACGCGAATGAAACACCGCTGACCGACCTCGGCTTTGAGGCGCTCCAACACCGCCACGAAACACTGGCTGACCATCGCGACCGGTGTGAGAAATTGGCCTGCCAGCGTCAAGTATCCCTAGAAGAGACTACAACTAAGAAAATTAAAACTAAAATCCAACACTGGAGTCTCGTTTTATACATCTATCAGGAATTCTCGAGTAGTTATCCGTTATTGTCAACTGTCACCCGTCTTGATGACACATGCAAAGAGCGTCAGCGAGTGGTTCGCAGGCATCTGGTCTAGAGAGCCTGACCTCTCATGGGGTTTTCCACTTCTACGGGCAGGATAGGACCTGTTTGCAAAATACACCCTCCTATGGAACTCGGAATCATCCTTGAGACGAACGACCCTGAGCGCGTCTGGAATGCCTTCCGTTTGGCAAATACGGCACTCGATGCGGACCATTCGGTCGAAGTCTTCCTCCTCGGGGATGGCGTCGAGGCACCAGACCTCGACCACGAGAAGTTCAATCCACACGGCGTGATGCTCAAATACGCCCAAAACGGCGGCAAACTCTTTGCTTGCGGGACGTGTCTCGATTCCCGCGATCTCGACGCAGACGACCTCAGACCCCGGGCTTCGATGGACGACTACCTCCGCATCGTGGAGGACGACGAGAAGGTGCTCACTATCGGATAGCCAGACAGCAAATCCTGGCGAGGCCCTCGCAGCTTAATCGGCAGCCTGTTCGGTCTGTCGTGTCTTTTCGACCTGCAACGGATCTCCCGTCGTTGTCGCGGTGACCAGTCGCAAGAACTGCCCCGCGTTCGTGAGGAGTTTGTTCTCCGCTTTCCGGAGGTGTTCTTCGTACGTCGACCGCGCGACGGCAGTTTTGTCGGCCAGATCCCGGAGTGACGTCTTCCGGGGCTGTTCGTAGTAGCCGCTTTCTAGGGCCAATCGGAGTGCTGCCAGTTGCCGCTCGGTCACGTCCTCGAACAGCTGATCGACCGGGGCGAGCATACTGTGTGGAATCTGTTGTTCAGTGATTTCGGTTTTCGAGAGGACCTCGATGTCACGGTCAGCCTCCAGATCCTGCAGAAGTGCTCGGACGTCGCTCTCGTCGAAGGCGATCACCGAGTAGTGCTCCCATCCCTGGCGGTGAATCGTCGGCGGCTGGTACAGACAGTTGTACTCCTCGAAGCGCTCGATGATGGAGTCCTCCAGCGAACAGAGACAGGACTGGGTGACGACGTGGAGCCCGGATTCGTCGACTGACTCGTGAAGAATCGTTCCGAGTTGATCGATTTCGTCGAGGAGTTGATCGGTCGGCGCTCCTGGTGCTGTGAGTTCGATCACCTGGCAGTCGCTCAGATACCACTCGCGAATCGTGAGATCCGGATAGTGCTCCGAAATCTCTCGATACGGACATTCGTGTTTGACCCGGAACGAGGCCTCGTAGAGACTCATACGCGTGTAGATGGATTAGAGCGGATTAACGGTACCGGCCATGTCCGGCAGCACCTATATTCTCGTACTGTTCTTACGAGTGACCACACATGTCGGAGATTAGTCCTGAGACGCTCAGTGACCGATTGCAGGACGACGGAGGCGACTTGCTCGTGGTCGATATTCGCCACGAAGGGGAGTACGACGACTGGCACGTCCCGGACAGCATCAACGTGGATCTCTACGACGAGTTGAAGGACGATGCTGACACAGCACAGGATGCTCTCGGAGACCTTCCTGAAGAGCAAGAGATCGTGACAGTCTGTGGTGCGGGTGCCGTTGCCGAGACCGCGACTGAACTCCTCGAAGAGATGGACTACGACGCGGCGACGCTGGCGGACGGATTGAACGGCTGGAGCCGTGTCCACCGACATGCGGAAGTGCCCGCCGATCTCGATGGCACGCTCATTCAGGTCGCACGTCCGGGGAAGGGCTGCCTCTCGCACGTTCTCGTTTCGGACGGGGAAGCAGCGATCTTCGACCCCTCTCACTACCTTGAGGAGTACGAGGCGATTCTCGCCGACTACGACGCAGCGTTGGTCGGCGTCTTCGACACGCACGCCCACGCCGACCACGTCTCCGGTGCGGCGGACCTCGCAGAACAGCACGACGTCCCGTACTACCTCCATCCGAAGGATGCGCTGGCGCTCGACGCCACCCCGATTGAGGATGGGCAAACCGTCACGGTCGGCAAACTCGACGTCGAGGTGATTCACACCCCTGGACACAGCGAGGGAAGTGTCTCGTTCGATGTCGACGGTGCAGCACTGATTACCGGCGATACGCTCTTCCACGAGAGCGTGGGCCGGGTCGAACTCGGCGTCGAAGCCGGCATCGAAGACTCCGACGTGGAGGAGAACGCTGCGACGCTCTACGAGAGCCTCCAGCGACTGCTCGACCGCCCTGACGACGCCGTCGTCCTCCCGGCGCACGACCCTGGCTCACCAGAACCCCCGGTGACCGCGACCCTCGGTGACGTCAAAGAACGGAACGAGGATCTCAGACGCGACCGCGATGAATTCGTCCAAGAGCTTGCGTCGGATATTCCAGATCATCCGCCGAACTTCGAGCGCGTCAAACGGACGAACGTGGGCCAGGAATCGGTCCCTACCGACGAACTGGCCGAGTTAGAACTGGGTCCGAACAACTGTGCTGCGGAGTAATCCATGAGTACGGCAACAGATCTCACACAGGGAATCCGTGAACACCTCGGCCAGTTCTCGCTGCACGTCCTGCTCGTGTTCGCGACGGGGCTGACCATCGGCTCCGAACGCGCAGTCGTGCCCGTCCTCGGCGAGGAGGTACTCGGCGTGAAGTCGTTCCTCGTCATCGGCTCGTTCGTCGTCTCCTTTGGCTTCGTCAAGTCCATCCTCAACCTCTACGCCGGGAAATGGGGCGAGGAGTACGGCCGCAAGCCGGTGCTCATCCTCGGGTGGGCGACGGCACTGCCGCTGCCCCTCATCCTCATCTTCGCGCCGAGTTGGGGGTGGATCACGGCCGGGAACGTCCTGCTGGGCATCAACCAGGCGCTGACCTGGAGCATGGCGATCAACGCGAAGATCGACCTCGCAGGGCCAGACCAGCGCGGGCTTGCAGTTGGAATCGACGAGGCGTTCGGCTACACTGGCGTCGCCGCCGGTGCCTGGATCACGGGCGTCATCGCTGCACGGACGAGTCTCCGACCCGAGCCGTTCTACTTCCTCGCAGCGGTGGTCGTGCTGGCGTTCCTCATCTCGATCTTCCTGATCAAGGAGACCGTCCAGTACGCGGAGGCCGAGGGTGACGACGACCACCACGATGCGAACCTGCCGTTCATGGATGTACTGAAGCGAGCGACCTACGGGGACAAGACGTTGTTCGCGGCGGCCCAGGCTGGGCACATCGAGAACTTCGTGGACACGCTGTTCTGGATCGCCGTCCCACTGTATCTGACGAGCCAGGGCCTCGGCATCGAAGCCGTCGGTGTCGTCGTCGGGGTTCACAGTGCGATGTATTTCTCCCAGATCGCGACCGGCGGCCTCGCCGACCGAATCGGGCGTCGCCCGCCGGTTATCGCCGGCATGTTCCTGGCAGGTGGCGGTGTCCTCGGGATGGTTCTCGTCGAGGGATACCTTCCGTGGGCAATCTTCGCCGCCGTCTCCGGCCTTGGAATGGCGCTCCTCTATCCCAACCTGATGACCGTGCCCGGCGACGCCGCCCACCCGACCTGGCGATCTGCGGGCATGGGTGTCTACCGGATGTGGCGTGACTCCGGCTACGGCGTCGGCGCAATCCTGATCGGCCTCGCAATGCAGTTTGTGAACGCCGAAGCCGCGTTCTACATGACCGCCATCCTCATGTTCGTTTCCGGGGCTATCGTGTACGTCTGGATGGAAGAAACCCATCCTGACTTCGGCACCCACGAGCCACCCGCACCTGCTCCGGAACAGACAGCCCGGACGGTTCCGCAAGACTAGCTCTGCAGTCCCCTATTTTCATGGGAACCTGCTGTATCCACGTATTCCCGTCCCCAATTTGAACAATATCTGAGACAACCGTCTGCTGGATAGACGTTATGTGGCTCTCGACTCTTAATGGTATGTGTCCAGCTTCGGCGGGCGATTCATCTCTGCCCTACTCGCTCACCACAACTGCGTTCGCTCCTTGCGGCCGGAGGCTTCTCGCCCGAATCAGCTAATTGTGATTACGCCGACACTGATCCCGTGGAGTGGTCCGAAGGGCTCGTCGGGTTCAAGCCGACGTCGGTATTCGACATCTCCCAAATCGAGGGCGAGCCACTGCCCGAGCGACATACGGACAGTACAGTCAGCATGCGCAGTGGCCTGCAATCCACGCCGGATCGTGAGTTAACACATATATCCGCCACCCGTGCATTGCTACGTAACATGCAATTCTGTGACGAGTGTGGTTCGATGATGCACACGGAGGGCGACACGTGGGTGTGTCGCTCCTGTGAGAACGAGGAGCCGCGCGACTCGCAAGCGGAAGCGGCGATGGCGATCCAGGATGGACAGCGGGACGACGGCGCACCCGCCGTGGCCGACGCGACCCAGGGCGCCACCGAGACGATGCAGGAGCCCTGTCCGGCGGACGACTGCGACAGCGACCGGGCCGACTACGAGATGCTGCCGAAGCCGGGCGGCTCCTACGAGGTGCGGCTGTTCACCTGCGTCGAGTGCGGCCACAAGTGGCGCGAGTCCTGACGGCGCATCTCACGAATTCCGCGGCTACTGAGCGGCTGGTTCAACGTCTCCAGCACGAACGAACAGCAGCTGCCGTGCTGCATGCGGCCTCTATCGGTCATGGCGATTTCACCATGGCTGGAAACACCTCCGTTAGAATGGATGGGTACGTTCGCTAATACCTCTACCAGGAACTACAGCAGGTGCCCATGCTCCAGTGGCAGACGGTGGCTCAATCGCGCTCCGTGCAAAGTGTGGTGGCTGTCACTCCGGCAATGATTGACGTTTGGTGACGTAGAGGGAGTAGGCGACGAGACAGAAGCCAATGGCTGTCAACGTGTTTTCGACGACGAGCGCGGTCGCGCTGTCGACCCGCAGGAGTTGATCGACCACCCCCGCGAGTAACGACCCGAAGGTGATGATGCCAAACCCGACCGCAAGGACCGACAGGCCGTCGATCTCGGTTCGCTGCGAGGCTTTCACGGCGAGGTACGTGATGAGACCGCCGACGACGAGCGTCACCGTCTTCAGAGCGATGACGACGAGTGGGATGTGGTCGCTCATAATTGCTCACTCAGAAGGGTCCAGAACCTGCCCAGTCGCTCCTCCGCCGACTCCGGTTCGCGGAGCAGATTCGGTTCGAACGAGTCGCTCCCTTCGAGCGCCACGAACACGCCCGAACAATTCCGGACGTAGGCCGTCGTGTGATGTCCATCCGTTCGAACGTTCGTCCGTTCCTCGACCAGGTCGGCCGCGACGAGGTGGTCCAGTTTTCGGTAGCAACTCGTCTGGGGAAGTTCACACGCGGCGATGATCTCCTGTGCCGTCATCGGTTCGGTGAGTCTCTCCAAGATGGTGCGGCACTCCGGGTCAGCGAGCGCCTCGAAGACAGCCTGTTCGTCGATATCGTCGTTTGTCACGTGGGGGACCTCCTGTCTGGATGCACCCGACAGGGCATCGGTGACAGCCGTCCTCGCGGACAGCGTGAATGTGGACGGTGCATCGATGGGTTCCCGCTGTGTGGACGGTCGTGGAGGGACAGTCACAGCGGCAGGGGCTGGGCTACGTTCTGTGCGTCCGGTGATGTCGCACTCTCAATATAAATCGGGGGCGATTCTTTCCAGAATCTGGAAATCGGGATCCGGCTTTTCGGTCGGGCAGGGCGTACACCAAGCCGCAATGGAACGGTCCCCCAAACGCAGACGGTTCCTCAAGAGTACCGCCGTCATCGGGATTGCGGCGAGTGCTGGCTGTCTCTCGGCTGGACAGTCCAGTTCCGACGGCCCCGCCACCGATGATGAAACGCCTGCGAGTGGTGATCGTACATCACCGACTGCTGACCCCACCGCAACGGCCGAGTCACTCACGCCGCCGGACGACCTCGACGAGTGGCTCGCTGACGCTAATGGCTACACCGGCAGACCCGCTCGATTCGGCGCCGGGGACCGCCCGACCATTCGGGTGGGTGAACCGGTCGACGATGCACTGGCGTTTGCACCGGCAGTCATCGAAGTGCCACCTATGACCAAGGTCCGCTGGGACTGGACCGGGCATGGCGGCCAGCAAAACGTCGTAGCGCTCGACGGCACGTTCGACAGCGGCCGGACGAACGCGCAAGCCGGCACGGAGTACCACTACGTGTTCGAGGACACTGGCGAGTACCCTTTCGTCTCCGAACCACACCGTGATGAGGGGATGAAAGGCGCGGTGATCGTCAGGGAACCACCGTCGACCGGCAACGAAACCGTCGATATGTGGCTCCGGGATGCCGACAACTTCGAGGGTGAGATCGCTGATCGAACCGATGCAGGAACCGTGACGATCGAGACCGGCACGGAGCTGAATAACGGCTACTTCGGGTTCGAGCCACCAGTCCTGAAGATCTCGTCGGGGACGAGAGTCGAGTGGAACTGGAGTGGCGTTGCTCCACACAACGTCGTGTTCCAGAACGCGGATATCCACTCGGGGAAAGTTCGTGACGACGCCGGCGTTCACTTCCAGCACACCTTCGAGGAGTCCGGGACTTATCGGTATGCCTGTCAGCCGCATCGTGGGCTGGGTGAGAAAGGGGCAATCATCGTCGAGTAGGTGTTCACGCGTCGACGGTGGTCGTCTCGCCGCTCGATTCTTCTCTCTTGCCTCGATCGCCGACAACAAGAGGACGGCCCTCCTAGTTGCTTGGCCTTCGCAGGAGGTGAACTCGGCCCATCTCGGTGGGTGAGGACGGCACTTCACTCCGGATCTCGAGTCAGCAGTCTGGACTGTGAGCTACTGCTCTGCCTGTCGAACTGCTGGTTGGTATGTGACGATCCCGTCTCCGGTGTCCAACGCGCCTTCATATAACGGTTTGACCATGAATCCCTCGTCGGCGTCATACTCGGTCCCAAGTCCGTACTCGCTCGCCCGTTCGAAGCCGAAACGGGAATAGTATCCTGGGTCCCCCAGAACGACCACCGCGTCAACGCCGACCTTCCGACACTCTTCTAGCCCTCGCTGGATCAGCGACGAGCCGACTCCCTCGTTTTGCGTCGCCGGTCGGACGCCGATCGGGGCTACCCCGACCGGATCGACATCCGCTCCCAGATTTTCTGCGCGCGCTGGAGAAAACAGGACGTGGCCTCCGATTCGGTCGTCTTCGACTGCCACGAGCGAGACGACGGCCTTGTCAGCGTCGTGTAGTCGCTGTACGATGTGCGATTCGTCCGCCCGTCAAATGCACGTCGATGGACCTCGAAGACTGTCTCAGCATCACCAGCAGTGAACTACCCCGGCCTACTCAGCCGCGACAGCGGCTTCGTTGAGTCCGGGGCTTCCGTTCCTCTCGGGCGGGCTTCCTGATTCAACGACGGTGCGTGCAGACACCGACCGAGAATGGTCGTCACCCACAGCGGCTCCAGTCTCCAGCAGGCGTTGTACTTCGGACTGTCCCAGCCCTAGCTTCCGTAATCCGCGTTCTACCACATTCAGTGCGGCGTTCCAGTCACGATCAAGTTCGAACCCGCAACTCGGACAGCTGTGTTCTCTGACCCAGAGCGGTTTCTTGGTTTTCACACCACACTCGTGACACTGTTTCGTCGTGTTCGCTGGTTCGACCTGTCGGACGTGACACCCGTGCAGGTCGGCTTTATACTCCAAGAGCGTGATGAATTGCCGCCACGCGGCGTCCTGCTTGTTCCGAGCATTCTGACTTCCTTCCAGCATCGGTTTCACGTCTAAATTCTCGACGAACACGGCGTCGTACTCGATAATGAGCCACGTCGTCAATTTGTGCTGGAAATCAAGGACCTTCCGCCGAATGCGACGTTTGATGGACGCGACGTGGCGGCGCTGTTTCTCCCAGTTCTCGCTGCCGTGTACACGCCGTGACAATATGCGCTGCGCCTTCCGAAGATGTTCGTACTCGGCTTCCACGTCCAGTTTCCTGACGGAGAGACCGTCGCTCGTATGAATGTAGTTCAGGATACCGAGGTCAACACCCACACAATCGTCGGCTTCGAGTTCGTCGATCGCTGGTTTCTCCGGCAGGTGGTCGTCGTCGATCTCGAGGGCGAAGGAGACGAACCAGTCGCCGGTGGACTCGTGTTTGACCGTGACCTCCTTGATCACGGCTTCGTCGGGGATGTCGCGGTGGTAGCGGATCGGGATGTCGCCGATTTTCGAGAGCCACAGCGTCGCGGTCTGGCCGCTCGTGTTTTTGAGCTCGAAGCCGGACTGCGAATACGTCATGCTCTGAAAGTCCCGCGGCGACTTCCACTTCAACCGTCCAACGTTGTATCCGGCGTCCTTCTTGTCTTTCAGGTTCGAGAGGTTGTCGTAGAACCGTGCGACTGTGCGTTGCAGTGCCTTCGAGTGAACCTCGCCGAACACCGGAAATTCTGATTTCCAGTCGGTTAGCCGCTTATGATGTCTGTACGCGCTACCGATCGTGTCCGTGTCACTGGGCAGCGTCTCGTATTCGTAGCGGGTGTAGTTGTAGGCCTGGCGATGGATGTCAATGTGTCGGCGGAGTTCCACCGCTACCTCGTTGTTCGGGTGGGCGCAGTAGCGGTGCGTGTATTCCATCGCAGTACAGTGGTTACGGGTCGACAGAATCCTAAATGTTTGCACGAGGTGCGGCGCTGTATCCCCTCCCTACTCGCTCACGGCCAGTTCGCTCGTTGAGGAAGGGGCCTTAGCGCCTCAATTCAGGTAAACGGTCGTATCTGCACGAACTGTTCTTGTATTGGGGGATGATCGCACACAGCGTGAACTTCTCGAATTTGGGCGGCACTGATTCTCGTCTCCGTTGGCAACTTCGCCAGCCGCTCAGTGAATTTGGAGTGCCCGATAGGCGCTGTGTATTCAGCAGACAGTAAGCGAACTGGGTACGCTCGAACACTGCCGTGAACGCAGAAGGCACCGGTGCAAGGCCAGTCTGGTGTTTCGATGCTGCTTCGAGTATTGAATCATGGACACAATTCTCTGTAGCGAGAGGCTGTGCCCCCTCACGTGCGACACAATATCCGTTCAAATAAGGGTGACAGAATGGAATGCAGTTCTACTAATCTGACTCGTGTTGCACTAAATTAGTTCGGTTTTCCAATGCCAAACCAAACTTTGTGCATCAGAAAGTATATTAGAACAGAATACATTATTCTCTGATAGTCACCGACCGTTGAATTGTGCAAATCCACCACCGATGTGAACGCGAACAGACGGTGGCCAACGGTTGGATTATCCAGACGAGCACCCATGACGGCTATGCAAACCCCCACGACCGACGGTCTCGAATCATTCAGTGACCTCAGCACGTTCCAGCAGGAGACGCTGCTGGCAATCGCGAAACTGGAAGGCGCTCAGACAGCGTCGTACGGGCTCGCAATCAAACGGCAGTTAGAAGACGTGTACAACAGCGAGGTCAACCACGGCCGCTTGTATCCCAACCTCGACGACTTAGTGACCGACGGACTCGTGGAGAAGACGGCCCTTGACAAACGCACGAACGAATATACGCTGACCGAGCAGGGGGAACAGTTCCTTTGTGAGCAGCGTGATCGAATCGCCGCCATTCTCGACGACTACCACGACGCGACCGCGTAGAGACGTGGTCGGTCACCGGGACAGTCTCCGGTGTTAGTGATACTATAGGCGCGTGTACCTGCCCGACGAGGGTGCTATTTGAGGAACAACGTTGTAACCCGGTGTATGCCTCCAGATGAGTCTACTTCCAGTGGGAGGTCTCATCGCGCTCCGGACGGGCAGTCGCGCGTCCAGTACTGGGCCCCAGCGATCGCCGTGAGCCTGACGACGTTTCTGATCGTCATCAATGCATCCCTGATGAACGTGGCCATCCCCACGATGGTCGCGGAGTTCGATACCTCGATCACCGTGATTCAGGGGGCGGTTGCCCTCTACTCGCTGGTGATCGCTGCGCTGATCCTCCCAGCCGGGACGCTCCCGTCGCGGCGGAATACGAGGCGTGTCATGGCTATCGCACTGCTCCTCTATGCCGGTGGGACGCTGGTGGCGGCGATCAGTTGGAATACGGCGATCCTCTATCTCGGCTGGGCAGTCATCGAGGGTGCCGCGGCCGCTGTGTTGTTTCCCCTGACGTTCACTGTCTTGACAGTCAGTTACGATGACGACGCTCGGGCGACAGCGTTCGGATTGCTGGCCGGCGTCAGCGGGCTCGGCTCGACGCTCGGCCCGATTCTCGGTGGCGCATTAACCACCTACGCGAGTTGGCGGTGGGGCTTTGCGCTCCAGCTCGTCGGC
Organism: Halorientalis brevis; assembly: GCF_042678165.1. Lineage (GTDB taxonomy): Archaea > Halobacteriota > Halobacteria > Halobacteriales > Haloarculaceae > Halorientalis > Halorientalis brevis. The sequence continues at coordinate 99,321 of NZ_JBHUDJ010000015.1, forward strand.
GTCGCGGTCATTCTCGTCTTCGTTCGGTACGTGACGCCGCACCCACTGTCGGACCAGCCCAGCGCGCTGGATACGGGCGGGACGGTGCTGTCCATCGTCGGGTCGACGTCGCTCGTCACTGGATTCCTCGTGAGTGGCAAATACGGGTGGGTCGTCGCACGGCAGCCGTTCGTCGTCGGGGGGAGGCAGGTCAACCCGTTCGGGACCTCACCGGCGCTCTGGTTGCTCGGAGTGGGCCTCCTCGCGTTCGCGGCGTTCATTCAGTACGAACGGCGACTGGAGCGTGCGGGGCAGTCGCCGCTCGTTCCGCTGCACGTCCTGACGAACCGCGCGTTCCTCTCTGGCGTTCTCACGTACAACCTTCGCTCGATCGTCTCGGCCGGCTTCTTTTTCATCTTCCCGGTCTATCTCCAGGCCGTCCTCGGGTACACTGCCTTCGAAACCGGGCTCGCGTTGTTGCCGTATTCGCTCGCGTCGGTCCTGTTCGCGGCGTTTACGACCGGCTGGCGGAAGTTCATCGCGCCACGGACGCTCATTCAGATCGGTATCGTGTGTATGGGCGTCGGTCTGGGGGTATTGTACGAGCAGACGGGGCCTACTCAGACGATCACCAGGATGGCGCTCCCGGTGGCGCTCGTTGGGACCGGTGTCGGGCTCATACTGGCTCAGATCTCCAATATGACGATGTCGGCCGTCCCGACTGCGGACTCTGCCGAGGCATCCGGCGTCCTGAACGTCAGCAGTTCGATCGGCTACGCCATGGGGACGGCGGTCGTCGGCTCGTATTTCCTCGGCCACTTCTACGGGGGCGTCGTCGACGGGGTCCTCCGGGCAGAACACGTGACCGTTTCGACGGCGGACCGAAACGACCTGGTGATCGCCCTCGAAGACGCCGCAGAGACAGCGACCGAAGCCACGCGCCAACAGTTCCTGACCCACCTGCCGCCAGCACAACGGCAACTACTCAGGGGGATCTTTGAGAACGCGATGTTCGACGCGCAACGGGCGGCACTCCTCCTGCTCGTCCTGTTCGTGCTGGTCTTACTGCTCGCGTCGACGTTCTTGCCACGGCAGATACCGGACGTCGACGACCCACCTGCCCACCCCGAATCACGCCCCGAGCCATCGCGTGAGACGGCTGACACAGCCGTGGAGGACTGACCGACACCTGCTTCGAAAGAGAAGACCTGGCTCTGGGCGCCGGGTCGTCTCTCGAAAAACCGCCGGTGGCTGCTACTACGCGGGGACTTCGACGTGGCTGAGGTAGTCGCCTTCCCACTCGCGGCGTGAGGTGACCTCTGTCGTCCCCTGTTGCGTGAGTGAGTACATGTTGGTCCGGCGGTCTTTTTTGCCCTTCTCGACGAGACCACTTTCGACGAGGTCATCGAGATTGGGATACAGTCTCCCGTGGTGGATCTCTTCCTCGTAGTAGCTCTCGAGTTCGTCCTTGATGGCGAGTCCATGGGGTTCGTCTTTGCCAGCGATGATGTACAAGATGTCTCGTTGGAATCCAGTGAGGTCAAACATCACGAGAAATCTCCACAAATATCCGGAAGAAAGTGGCGTCTAAATGGTTAGGTAGGGTCGAAAAACGTCCCACCCGAACACGCCGGAAATCGGGCATTCACCGTCAGTATCGTAGTCACGTGCGTCCGGAGGTCGAGGGTGATCTAGACGGCTCAGGGTTCGAGCACGACTCTGAACCGCGCCTCGTTGTCGATCATCCGGTCGTAGGCCGTCTCGACCTCGTCGAGCGGGAAGGTTTCGATTTCCGGCGTGATGTCGCGGAGCGAGCTGAACTCGAGGGTGTCCTGTGAATCGCGAGCGTGACCCGACGCCCACCCCGAGACACTGCCGCGCGTCCCGACGAGTTGCTGGGCGTCGACCGAGACCGGCTCCCCGGGAACGCCGACGACGACGACCGAGCCATCGATCCCGAGGCCGCCGACGACCGAGGAGATGGCGTCGCTAGCTGGTGCAGTCGCGAGGACGACCGACGCCCCGCCCAGGTCCTGTAACCGCTCGGCCGGGTCAGTCTCGGTCACGTCGACGAAGTGGTCGGCACCCAGTTCGCGGGCGAGCGATTCCTTGTCGCCACTGGTCGACAGCGCGACGGTCTCGAAGCCCGCCGCGTGGGCGTACTGGATGCCGAGATGGCCGAGTCCGCCGACGCCCTGGACGGCGACGAGATCCCCCGGGCGTGCGTCGCTGTTTCGCAGGGCGTTGTACGTCGTCACGCCGGCACACAACAGCGGTGCGGCGTCGACTGCGTCCAGTTCGTCGGGCACGGCCGCGACGGCTTCCGCGGGCACGGTCGCGTACTCGGCGTACCCGCCGTCGTAGGTGATGCCCGTTACCTCGCCGTTCTCACACTGGAGGAAGTCCCCACGGCGACACGGTTCACAGGTGAAACAGTGGCCACCGTGCCAGCCGACGCCGACGCGATCGCCCACCGACCAGTCGTCGACGTCCGCGCCGACGGCATCGATCTGACCCGCGATCTCGTGGCCGGGAATCCGCGGGTACGAGAGCCCGGGATAGCCGCCCGATTTCACGAACGCGTCGCTGTGACAGATCCCACAGGCCTCGACCGCGACCCGGACCTCCCCTGGCTCCGGGTCGGGGATCTCGCGCTCGACGATCTCGAACTCGGCACCCGGTTCCGGAACGACCGCTGCCTGCATTGTATCGGACATACGATAGATTGGTGGGGACCGAGTCGGATAAAGTCTGGAAAGCCGGAAACAACCGCCCGCTTACCTGCCTCCGGGCGGTGGACAGTCACAGCGAGTGCGTTATGTCGATAATACTAAATGACGCGCACGTTCGTCGCACTCGTGACACGCCGCCCGAAGCGACGAATTGAGGTCAAAGCCATCGCGTACGTCGGCCTGGAGACGAGTAATCCAGCGGGCTGCACTCTGAACGGTGGTCGTCTCTCAAAGGAGCAGTGCTGTGGCACCGAGTCCGAGCAGCGACCCCCCGATACCGACAGCGCCATTCCGCAAAAGATGCTTTCGCTTGCTCGCAACGAGGCCCTCTTCTGTCCCGCGTCCAACCCAGAGTTTCCCCGTGTCTGGCGTGAGGACTCCGTTTTCGTTGGCCATACCCAGTATGTAACACGCCTCTCCCGGTGTCAATAGCGCTTCTCGGTACCGACGGCTTCCGTGCTGTCTGCCGATATCGACGAGGTTCGTGAGCGGTGAGCCTGTTGCGGGTTGTACCGCCGCTGTTTCGTCCACGAATCGCTGAATCGAAGCCGGCGGTGATTCCTCAGCTCCGACTTCAACTGCGGCGTCCCACTGTTGCATCTCCACCGAGAGCTCTTCGTCCACGTAGCCAGCCCCGACTGAACCCTGAGTTGTCTGGGGTAGCTCTCCCAGTACTTTGAGTTGCCCGACGAGATCGAACGAACTGTTGGGAAACTCGTGTGCGTGTGTCCCGGGAGCGACGCGCAGCTGTCCATATTCGTCTTCGATCGCGAACGGCACGCTCGTGACACCGATCGCTGTTGGCCGCCACATGTTGTATTTCGTGGCCTCATCCCACGTCTCAACCTGCCACGCACAGCAGACTGCCTCCGTGCCCGTGACAGGCGATGGAATCGTCTCGGCGGCTGCCGAGACTGTCCCCGACACCTCAACGGCAGTGTTTGGCCGCACCTCGCGCGTTGGGGTGGTTTCCGCGTTCCCCATCTGCCGGAGCGTACGATAGTTTTGACGGGCCAACCACATGCCGTACGCGCCTCCGAGGAGGCCTCCAACTGCAAGGGCATGTACCACGACACTCATTGCTCTCTGGTTGGTCTCAGACTCACAAGTTAAACCTGGATTTCATTATCTGGTTTGGATCTGCTGCTAATAATTATAGGCACCGAGCTTCGGTTGGTGGCGTTACCGGTCGGTCCAACTAGCCGAAAAACTCCCCAGTACGTGAGGGCTGTCCACCCCGGCGAAGTCTTCCTACTGTTGATCGACCGGAGAACTCTCACGTCGGTATCGAAGAACACATACGAGTCGTCCTGACGGTCGAAGAGGTGAAGTCCGCATCCACTAGCGGACGACTGTCACGGGGGCAGCCGCCCGTCTCGCAACGGTTTCGGCGACACTTCCGAGGAGAATCCTCGATGTCCCAGACCGGCCATGGCTCCCCATAATCACGTGGTCGATGTCGCTGTCTTCGACGTAGTCCAGGATCGCCTCCGCTGGTAGATTCGGTCTCGATTCGGTGAGTGTCGTCGTCGTGACGTTGACGTCGTACTCTGCAGCGAGCGCCGCTGCGTCTGCGAGTACCTGCTCTGCTTGTGCTTCGATTTGCTCGTACTCTGCTTCGGTGTGGACGAACTCTCCGTCGCCGAAGTGTGTCTCTAGTGGGTCGATCGCGTGGACGACTGTCGTTTCGACCTCCGGAAAGACCGAGACGGCGTATTCGAGCGCTTTTCGCGATTGTTCTGAGCCGTCGATGGGGACGAGATGGTGCCTGTCGCCCATCCGTTGCTGGGGGCGTACGATCGTGACGGGGACGGGCGCTCGCCGCAGGACGCGCTCGGCGATACTTCCCAACAGGATTCGTGACGTCCCCGATCTGCCGTGGCTTCCCATCATGATCTCGTCGACGTCGGTTTCCTCGCTAACGGTCACAATCTCACGCGCCGGATGACCAACGCGGATCTCGGTTGCTACCTCGACATCGTGACGGTCAGCGATCTCGAGCAACTCGGGAAACTGCCGTTCAGGTCGCAACTCGTCGTCGTCCGGGGTAGTGAAGCGAGCGTCGACGACGTAAAGGAGCGTAATGTTTCCATCCGGAAACGTGGCGATGGCATGTTCGAGTGCCGCTTGCGAGAGTGGCGATCCGTCAGTCGGTAGTAACACTTCCCGTGCCATAGCAGATGGTTCGGCCCCAACTCTGTTAGGGGTTATCGCACGATTTCTGAGACGACTGTGTGACTGAATCCATAGGCGATGCGAGGCCGATGCCCCGACCCTCGAGGTCGGGGAGGAAGCGGACACCCGATGACACAAACCCCATCACGGTGGCGGGCGGACTCTCAACTGTCACCGTAAGTTTGTGAATACTGTCGCACGAAGACACGACAGGAAGCGGCTGGTCCTGCAATCGTGTTGGCTAGGCAGAAGGTATATCCCAGTACGAATAGGTAGCTCTGTGTGATGCACTCCCGCCTTGCCCTCCGCCGTGGGGTCGCCAGTGCACTTCTGTCGGCACTGTTCGTCTCCGGCACCTTCCTCGCGTTCACAGTGCTTCAGGCAGCGCTCGCGAGTAGCCTCCCTGCGACCGGGCAGTTCCTGTTCGTCGTGGTGGGTAGTTGGGGATCGTCGTTCGTGTGGTATGCGCCGGTCCTCCTGGCCGTGGTCTTCGTCGTCGGCCGCGGCGTTACGCGACGGACACTCGTGGGCGGTGTGGCGCTCATCTACCTCGGGCATCTCTCCCTCGCTGTCGTACAGCGACTCGTTACACCGATGGTTCCCCTCACACCACGGGTGGCCGCCGAGCCGCTGGTCCAGGTGAGCCGCTTTCTCGGCATCGCGGTGGCGTACTGGATCGCCTTCGGTGGCGGGTACGAGTTCATTACGCTCGAAGCGCCAGCACACCCGCTGCTCGCCGTCCTCACCGACACCGAGATCGCGATGGACCTCGACGTGGGCCGTGCCGCCGTCGCGGCATCGGTCGCGGGCCTGCTCGCTGTGACCGGGGCTGTGGTGACAGCATTCGTCCAGGACCTCCTCGTGCAGCCAGCCGGCGCTCCCTTCCCGGTGACCGTTTCTGCAGGGGGTACTCCCGCCAACGAAGCCCCGATCGAGTGGGTGGTCGAGACGGCATTCATGCTGGCCGTCTTGTTCGTTACCGGCCCGGAGCCGACGCTTCGTGGCGTGCTGAAAGGTCTCGCTGTCGTCTTCGGTGTCGGCGCACTCGTCCGAATCGCGCCGGCCCTGCTCCCCCCGTACAGACCGGTCGACCTCTGGGATCCGGCCGGTCCGATTCTGGTACCCCTCGGTGACGGCGTGTTGCTGCTCGGGATCGCACTCGCCGTCTGGCTCGCACTCCGTGACGGCTTCGACCGCTTCCAGATACGACACGACGACCGCTCGGTCCCGGAATAAACTGCGTCCCGACCGGTCTGGGTCCGGTTAGCTGTGGTCTGCTTCCCTCGGAGGCCGGGTATACCAGAGTGCCCAGAGGAGCAACACGCCCTGAAGGGGGAGGCGCCCCCACCGAACGAGGGCGGAGGGGTCGCCGCCACCGGGTAGCCCCTCGATGACGACACCACTGGTCGCCATGTAGACGTTGGCCGGGAAGATGGCGACGAGTAACGCGACCGTCGCCCACGCTGCATACCGTCGCGTGCGCGGAATCAAGAGGCCGATACCCACAGCGACTTCAGCGACGCCGGATAGATAGACGAGTGCCAGCGCTGCCGGCAAAACCGGAGGCACGATCTGGACGTACAACTCCGGCACGACGAAATGCAACACGCCTGCGACGACGTACAGCGGTCCCATTAGATACAAGAGCGGACGCTTGAACCGCTGCAGAACCTCGTTCATCGTTCACTGGTACTGTACACGACGGTGAAACGGTTTCGCTCAACTGTCGCGTCGCGACTGAAGCCTCTGCTCAGGAGGCATCCCTAGACCAATGGTCGATATCGACGCGGGAACTCTCCGACACAGAGTCTGTCTCTGGTGGAGAAGGGATTATCCTCCTCCAGGACGTAGGCGGACAGATCTTCCGCGCGTGATGATTCACCGCACTTCGGTCAATTGATCTCCGAGTGCGAGACACAGGCACGCCTTTCTATCTCTCCCAGCTGAACTGGTACGTGTCCGAATCATCTGGAAGGGACCGGGCAACCGCAACTGGCGTCGGACTCGGACTCGCTCTCGGTGCTGGCGTTGGTACAGCGATGGAGAATATCCCCCTCGGCATCGCGATCGGGTTCGTCCTCGGAGCAGCAATCGGTCGTACGCGGGAAACGAGGCACGAGCAGGCGACGAAGCCGGAGTAGTTCACACCTTCAGTACCGTTGTTCCACTCCTTCTGACAGCACCTGGATCGGTCCCAGTGATCGTGGGAAGGTCAGTGTTTGCTCAGCAATCAATCCGAGATCGGCCCGTTGAGTTCTCTACGAAACAATCTGGGGATGGCTGCGCCAATCGACCGTCTGGGGATACTTCGTTCGATGTCAATTCCCCTGTATTCCATCGATAACAACTGTTCCCGCCACGATCGGAGCGAGTGGGACCGAACTGCGATCGCTGATCGTGATTTCGTACTTGTCAAACACGGCGAACCCGCTCTCGATGGTCCCCACTGAGTTGCCCTCGGCATCGGTCACCTCGAACTTGTGTCCGATCCACTGGCCCACTGGCAGGAGCTTTCGAGCGACGGTGTAGAGTGCGCCACGTGAACTGATTTCGGCCAGGAGCGACTCGTCTTCGGCGTCACGGATGCGCCAGGTGTCCTGGAAGAGCGAAAAGTCGTTGTCCAAAATGACGAGTTCCTCTCCGGTCTGGCTATCTGTGAGCAGATAGTCGCCGGCGATGTCCCACTTGCCGCTGGCCTCGACAGTGAACAGTTCAGTTCCGTCGTCGTCGACGAAGGGGAACCTATCGTTGCTCTCGTACATCTGGTGGGTGCAGTGAAAGAGCGTCTCGCCAGTGACGTCCCTGGCTTCGTATTCGGGGCGAAAGTTCTTGTCCGTCCCTGTCTGTTCGACGGTATACTCGGTGCCAGAGAAGTCGAGGGCAGCGATCTCGTATTCCTGTGGTGCTCTCATTGTTCGAGGTTGTTTGCCTATGATACACTTAAAGCCGGGCCACCAGTTTCAATACAACAATGAGTTTACATAGGGAGTAGAGGAACCAACCCCTGTCGATCACCTCGCGTCGCGATCTGCGTCATAAACAGACCAGTTGCTGTCAGAATCGTCGTACCGTTATCGAGGTGCCAGTTAGCACGCGATTCCTCCCGAAGATTCTGAGGGTTTCAACAGAGTCGGTAGCTCAACCGGCGTGACACCACTACCCAGGTCCGAGCGCCGCGATATCCGCACCTACTGTCGCGAGCGCGTCGGCGGGGTTCGGGTCACTGTCCGCTAGATGCGTGTACTGGTGGTTCGGGATGCTCGACAGCGCCGCCGTGACGGCCTCGCTGTACGTTTCGACGCCTTGTTCCGTTGGGTCATTGCCGCCCCAGATGTCTCGGATGACCGTCATCGAGTCGATACGCACCTCCAGACGCTGTGGCTCGTAGCGGGCCAGGAGTTCGGAGAGACCTAGCTGGAGGGCGACGTACTCTGCGGTGTTGTTCCCCGTCCGGGAGCCGACGGGGCGGCCGAGACGGGCGAGTTCGTTCTCCCCAGCGTCCATGATGACAGCGCCCGCACCTGCGGGGCCGGGGTTGCCCCGTGAACTGCCGTCGACGTACAGGACGAAGGGTCCGTCCGTCGGCTCGGGGATCGATGGCTGGGTGACCCCCGACGCCAGCAGCCGTTCGAGTGCGCGACGTAACTCGCTCTGGGTGGTCGCGGGATCGAACAGGCCGCCGTAGCCGGGGACCGCGTCGTCGATACCGTCGGTAGCAGCTGCCATGTCGTAACCGACATTCGCGAGTACTTCGTCGACGAGCGTGGCGAGCGGTGAGAGGTGTTCGGACGGGTGCGGGTCGTCAGTCACGCCCTCTTCTCCCTTCGGCTTCGGTAGCGGGCTCTCACATCCGCACTCCCGGATACGGTCGTTGGCCGATTGAACCACTGCATGGAGACCTCTCGGTGGTCAAGCGGGATAATCCCTTCAGATGGTACCGGTTGTGACACGTTTCGAGTCAGTCACTCGTAATGGGACCACTGATTACTACAGCTCCCACAGACTGTGTCCGTCGATGGAATCCGAAGCTGACTGGGCGTAGACTGCTGATTTTGCCATCAGTGACATTGCAATGGTTCAGTCGACGATGGATTCGGCCCCACTCGTAAACTGCATGTGGCTATATGAAACGAGGGCCCTTTCCTTCGCCGCGGTGGCCGCACCTAGCTCGTTCGAGAATCACCGGGAGAACGGCGTCACTGGTAATCGTAGCCCCACTCCCGGAGTTGATCCGCAACCTCGCTGGGGTGGTTCATCGCAACCAGAATTGCGGCTTCGCGGAGGTCAGTCAACTCGACACTTTCCCCGACGTTCTCCTCGACTTCAGAACGGAATGCGCTCTCTTGTTGTGCGGTAGACTGTTGAAGGTGCAATTGCTTCGTTTTTTCCCGACCGTCCCTGGCGTTTTCCCGGTGATAGATCCAGGGCAGCGGCTGATTGGTCGTGGGTCTGTCGTCTGTCGTCGTCGTTGTGGTTTCAGCTTCGGCCTGTCCTGTGGTTTCTGTGGGCTCTTCCGTGACGGTCGTCGGCTCTGAGTTCGACGCTGTCTCAGTCGACGACGTCGTCGGGGACTCTTCCGATGGTTCGCTGGCGAATGGATCGTCAGCTGACCCTTGTTTCATGCTTCGACCTCCGTCGGTGCTCGAATGTACTCGGCGAGTTGGTCGAATTTTTCGAGCGTCTCTAATTCGTGATCGCGCTCCCTTTCGCGGTGCTCGTCAACGTACGTGAACGCTGTACACTGTTCTGCCCAGCACCCCTCGAGGAGGGAACTGCGCTCGCGGAGGGTGATCGGGATATCCCACCCGTCTCTCTGGAGTTCTTCGAGGAACCGGTCCTGATCGTTCATTCCTTTGTAGCGATTCGGGACGACTGCGAGCACACCGACCTCGATACCGAGATTATTTTCGAGCCCACTGACGAGTTGGTCGAGTCCCTGGACGGATTCATAGCCTTTGCCCGATGGTTCGAACGGGATCACCAGGTGCCGCGTCGCATGGATCGCATTATGGAGCTTGATGTCTGCCGTCGCCGGGGGGTCGATAATCAGGGTATCGTACATGTCCTGGACGCCGGCTTCCCGAAGCACTCGGAGCAGTTGCTTGTTCGGGTTGAACGACTCGCCGAAATCAGCTGCTTCCTCCTCGCGACGCCGCAGGTGTTTCGAGGCGTATTCGAGGATGTTGTGGGCCGGGACGATATCGATCCCCTCGCTCGTTTTGATGAGGTCCTCGAACGGTCCCCGCGGTCGATCGATCATGTGACGTAACAGGCTATCCGCCTGATCGTTCCCGCGGTCATCAGCGACGTCGAGGAGATGCGAAAGGGACGCTTCCTGTGTGTCGAGATCGATTACCAACACGTCGCGGCCGGCACGTGCCTCCGCCTTTGCCAGGTTTGCGGCGAGCGTCGTTTTCCCGACGCCCCCTGCTTCACTGTAAACAGTGTACGCCAGCATACTCACGCATATGTCTGGGGGAGATAAGTAACTTCGTCAGACAAGTGACGTTCGATATATATCTAAGTGAGTAATATGGCTGTGTTTTCTACCACACTAATCTAACTCAGAAATCTAACTAACACATCTTAGATAGGGACATAAGATAAATTTATAAGTTGGAAATATGTGTTGTGTTAATAATATATATGTGTACCGTAGATGTGTGAGTATGATATAATAGTAACCTATGCATGTTTGCTGTCTGTGTTTGGTATCTATGTTTGTCGTATGGGGTGGTTAAATGACTTACATGCATTAGTTTGGTTACAAAGATCGCTATCTCTGGTAGTGAGCAAACGAAGTAACTATTCTCTCCAGGGAAACGATACGCTTGTCGGCAACGTACACACGAGCTGAATCCCCGTCTGATCTGAATGTTGTCTCACCAGTAACAGCGGACGCTATCCCCTGCTCGGGACGTCTCTCTTCCCGAGGTCTTCCTCAGGAAACACGGACTATATCTAAGTTAGATATCTAACTTAGGCACACGTCTTAGATGCTTGGGTGAGCTGGCGTCTCGATCGGCTTCTGAAGAGCACACCCGCAGTGCTTCTGTGCTCCTCTCGAGGACTAGGCGATCCCTCACTTCGGGGTCCGTCGGACTCGATACGACCCTCAGAACTGATAGTGAACCACGTCGTTGTGACGGCTCGATTCTTTCGTAATCGGTGTGGCGGATCGGGCTAGCAAAAAATATCGTGTAGCGAACAGTCATCCCGTCAGCCTCTAGCGCCGAACTGATAGTTGTTATTCCGCGCGCGCAAGAGGCCTGCACTATCGATCGGGTTCCATCGAATTACGGCGAGTGATCGTACCTCTCATTCACTGCAGTGGACTCCAGTGAACTACGCGAACTGTCAGCATCGGCTTCGCTTAGGGAAACAAATACGCTCGCGGGAACGGCGGCCGTACTGGTACCCTGGTAGTCTCCTCGCTGAGGGAACTGGCGAAAGACGAATTCTCCAGGCTGGGCTGATGGTTCTCCTGATCTGGGCCCTCTTAGTGATGCTCGTGATGGGCTGGTTTGATTCTCCATGGATAATCGGGCCGCCCTGATTCTATATAGCGGTATGCGGTTCATTCCTGCCTGTAATACTACCTCCGCCATGTTGTGTTGTGTACTTGTCTGACCGAGACAACTACACAACATCAATTATTGGTGTATTGTTATTTTGTCTCTGGTGGGCGAATACGGCACTCTCAGCACCGACACCGGAGACAGCAACTGAGTTCCTCCCTCGCTTTTCATCACGTGCAGAAACGACTGCAGAGAACTCTCTCGGGCAGTCGCGCGACAGCGACCAACGCCGGACAGAGACGCAGTCGGCAAACGCCACGAGTCTGGCGCTGGAGGGTAGGCAGAGTGGAAGACACAAGTTCGGCTCGCACGAGGCGAGTTCGTCCCGGCCGCTGATGGCACATCGGGCTCCCTCAGATAACGAGCGCCCAGGCCGCAGCGACCGCTGCACCGCCGACGAGAGCGCTCACGGCTGCGTGCGTCCGGAGGCGGTCTTGGAGTTGGTGGACGTCACCCGAATGGTCCGACGCGTCGACGGGACAGGTGTCACTGCCGGTGGTGCATTCGGGGAGGAGGTCCACGGCGACGTGCAGGAACACCCCTGCTGCGATGCCAAACAGCAACCCTCGCAGTCCGCTCGCCGGCGAGAACCCAACGATACCGACGGGGAGAGCGACGAGCCCGACTGCAGCCGCTGGCAACAGGAGCGTGACGACGGATCGACCCCTCGCCGCCAGCCGTCGCGCTGCCGCGTAGCCGGCCGGCGCTTTGTGTGAGACCAGAGCGATGCCGAGGATCGACGTCAACGACGGCATCGCGGTGTAAATCGCCCCGATGATGGCCCCTGCAGAGAGTGCGTGGACCGTCAGCTCGGACGCCGTGTGATCGATCGGGAGTTCGAGGTGGGTGAAACGGTGGCTGACGGTGTGACCGACGTACCCGCCGAGAAACCCGAGTGCGATCCCGAGACTCCCGAGCCGAGTGTGTTGGCCGAGTGCCTGGGGCACGAGGAAAAGCGCCGCGCTGGTCACCATCGCACCGCTGGCGAGCCCGTAGCCCCAGACGGGTTCCAGTGGGTGGTCAGTCGATACCGCCCGAGCGCCGAGCGGGGCACCGACCGCCATCGCCGCGAACGCCGTCCACGAAACCGCGATGAGTTTCCAGTTCACGCCTGCCAACGCCCCACCGACTGAGAAGACGAGTAGCACAGCTACTCCGAGACCACCAAGCAGCCATGCTTGTTTGTCGTGCTGCTGATACCCCGCGCCTGAGTGAAGGTTGTTCCCGGTCACTATTGTACGTTAATAACTATACTCTGTATATTATTAATAGTTGCGCCCGTTCCCACAACGTGCAGTCCGATCGCACCGGGCAATTCACGACTGCGGTGGCTGGAAACACGTCTTCGCCTCATTTCTCGTCCCTCTGCGTGCCCTCGGTACAGCCCCGCTTCTTGAATCAGCGCATCAGTCACCGGGCGATCGCGCCTCGGCGGACGTCTCCAGCCACCAGCCAATACGGCGTAATTGTGTATGTATAACACATCTGCCACATCGACGTAGCTATCACTGAGCCGATGAATGGGCCATATTCTGCGTGTGAGGCACTTGGCCAGCGTTGCCTGCTGAAGTGCAGCTCCCCGCATGTCGGTTGTCCGCCAACGGGACGAGCAGCCAGGCTCAGAGAGTCACAGGCTCGGTTGGAAAGGATCTCTCAAAGCGTCGCGAGCGGCAGACGGCAATTGCGACGGGAACAATCGTTCCACCAGCCGCAAGATTGGACTGATACACGCCATTTAAATATCAAATTTGTCGATGTACCTGCGTTTGGTGACCTCAACCACTGTTCTGACCCAACCATCTGCTATGGCACGGGAAATGCTCATACCAACGGATGGGTCGCCACTCTCGAAAGACGCGCTCGCCCTGATAGAACACGACGATCTCGACTACTCACTGTTCACAGCTCGGCCGATGCAGACGTGACCTCCCCCCGTCGTGAACAGTAGATGCCGAATCAAATTGTGACCGGAAGTAGTCCGGTACTCTCGACAGTTCAGTTGTCTGGTGTTGTTTAATATAGGCTTAGAAATACATTACTGTACTTGAATCAATTGCCATCTTTTTGACGCTATGTCTTCGCATCTCCGGCCAGTTAAACGGAATCACATGCTACCGTTTCCCGTTAGTATTGCAGATCAAAGACAATATTAGATGCGAGAACTGAGTCAGGGTTGATGACCTACGAGTTCGAGCTCCCGGAGCTTGGAAACGACGCAGATGAGGGGACGTTCGTCGCCTGTCACGTCGAACCGGGTGACGTCGTTACCGAAGGCGATCTCGTCGCTGAAGTCGAAACCGACAAGTCCGTCATCGAGGTGTCGGCACCGGTCGATGGCACCGTTACCGAAGTCGTCGCTGACCTCGACGATACCATCTCCGTCGGCGAAGTCGTCCTGCGTTTTGATACCGACGGGACAGTCCCAGACGACACCTCCGATGACGCGGATGCCGATGACCTCACTCCGGCTGTAACGCGACTCGAGACGCCGGACGAGGAAAACGACGCGCACGAGTCGGCTGAGGGCGTGACCCCGGCTGTCACCCGCATCGAGGAGGGGACCGGGTCCACGGGACCGTCAAAAGCGTCCGCGAACACCGCAGATGGCGTTCCCGCGTCGACCGAAGTACTCGTTATCGGGGCTGGTCCCGGTGGCTACGTCGCGGCCATCCGCGCCGCCCAGCTCGGGCTCGAGGTCACGCTCGTCGAGAAGGACGCCTACGGAGGCACTTGCCTCAACGACGGCTGTATCCCGTCGAAGGCACTCATCCACGGGGCAGACGTGGCCCACGAAGCGACGACTGCGGAGCATCTGGGAATCTCCGCCGAGATCAGCATCGACGTCGACCGACTGACCGACTGGAAAGACAGTGTGGTCGATCAGCTGACCGGCGGCGTCGAGAGCCTGTGTCGCGCAGCCGGCGTCACGCTCGTGGACGGCCACGCGGCGTTCGTCGACGACCACCGCGCCCGCATCTCAACCGACGACGGGGAGGCCACCCTCTCGTTCGAGTACGCGATCGTCGCCACCGGGAGCCGCCCCATCGAGATCCCGGGATTCGAACCTGACGGCGAATACCTTCTCGACTCAAGTGACGCACTCGAGTTGTCCACCCGGCCAGACGAGCTAGTCGTCATCGGCGCGGGCTACATCGGCATGGAGCTGTCAACAGCCTTCGCGAAACTGGGTACAGACGTCACTGCCGTCGAGATGTTCGACGACGTCCTGCCGATGTACGACGACGACATCTCACGGGTCGTCCGCGAGCAGGCCGTCGAGTACGGCGTCGAGTTCCGGTTCGGAGAGCGCGCCGCCGACTGGGAGCCAGCCGACGACGGCGTCCTCGTGACGACCGAGGACGAAGACGGCGCGACGGCGCAACTCGCCGCCGACGCCGCGTTGGTCGTCGCCGGGCGTGAACCGGCGACCGACACTGCCAACCTCGAGGCGCTCGGCATCGAACTCGACGAAGACGGATTCGTGCCGACCGACGCACAGGGACGGACGGTCCGCGATCACGTCTTCGCCATCGGCGACATTGCCGGCGAACCGATGCTCGCACACAAGGCCAGCTACGAGGGTGAGATCGCCGCGGCCGCGATCGCCGGCCAGCCGGCCGCACTCGACCACGAGGTGATGCCAGCCGCGGTGTTCACCGACCCCGAGGTCGCGACGGCCGGGCTGACACGCGACGAAGCTGCCGACGCCGGCTACGATCCAGTCGTCGGACGGATGCCTCTCCAGGCCAACGGCCGGGCGCTAACCGTCGAAGCGACTGATGGGTTCGTTCGCGTCGTCGCCGATGCGGCAACAGAACGTGTCCTCGGCGCCCAGATTGTCGCCCCGAACGCCTCCGAACTGATCGGCGAGATCGCGCTCGCACTCGAGGTCAGTGCCGATCTCTCGACGCTCGCCGGAACGGTCCACACGCACCCAACGCTGTCGGAGGCGATCATGGAAGCCGCCGCCGACGCTCGCGACGAAGCGATCCACACGCGCTGAGGGCCCTGTCGGCAGACGCCGATACGGGACCGCTGTCCGCTCGTTTCGATACCGTATTTATATCCGATCGATTCACAAGGCCTTTTGCTGAATAGTGGATGTTGTACAATATAGACATGGACGACATCTCCCTGACGACGACTAGCGACGACGGCTTCGACACACAGAGCGTCATCGGCGACTTCGCACTCGCCATCGATCCGATGGAAGAGACGGGTCCGAATCCGGTCGCGGTGCTCGTCGCCGACTACGCGTCGTGTTTCCTCCCGGCCGTCCGAGTCGGTGCGCAAAAAGCCGGCTACGACGATCTTGGTCAGTTAGAGATCGACGCATCGGCCACACTCGACGACGAGGACGATCTCGAGGCCATCGAGTTCACGTTGAAAGTCGAAGCTGACGTCGACGATCCCGAGGAACTCGCCGCCCTCGGCGAAGAGATCTGTCACGTACACGCGGCGCTTCGCGAGGACCTACACGCCGACATCACGGTCGAAGACGACGCGTTCTAGTCTTTCGGCGCGGTAGCACTATTCACACGTTTTTCGGACTGATACACGATAGTGCTACACTGAAAGTCCCGAATGGAACGCTTCTCGAGATCGTCGTCACCGACGACGAACGGATGACGGAGGTCCGCGTGACCAGTTATCTCTTTCTCGAACCACCGAAGAGTGTCACAGCGCTCGAGGCCCTACTCGAGGGACACCCGACGGGCGTTTCTCGAGGGACGCTCATCGAGGCAATCCAATTACCCGACACATTATCGGCAAATGAATGTACAGCGAGCCGGTGCAGCAGTCCCTCGAGGGCATTCTGTTGGAGCGGCACGACGAGGGAGACGACTGAGGCAATGGACCGGTTTCCCTCCCGGAGCCGACAGTCCGGCACGAAGCGACACGTTCAGCTGCGAAACCGTCGGAAAGACAGCCGCCCGTCGCAACAGAAACGAGAGTCGCGTGTTGCGATTCCTGCAGCAGCGACGCGGGACGCGAGCAGGGGCGTGCTCGCCTCGTTGGCCGGTTCGACTCTGCCCAGGGGAGCTCCCAGCACCGGAGTGTCGATCAGAGATCAGTAGACGACAAGTGAAAGGTACAACTGGCCGCCGCCAGCAATCACCATGACCACACCGGCGAGCCGCTTTACCCAGCCGGCGTGCGTCAGCACGCGATTGGCGTTGCTGACGATACCGACCCCAGTTGCGACGGTCGTCGCCGCCATCAGCACAGCGACGACACCGGCGTAGACCCCCAGAACGAGCACCGCTGCCTCGGTCGGAAGGGTGATGGCGCGAGCAACGACAGCCAGAAAGATCGGCGCGACACAGCCAGCACCGGCCAGCGCGTACCCCGCACCGAACAGACCGAAACCGGCAACGCTCGAACGCCGCTGTGGCAGCGAGAGCGACAGAGACGGAGCGCGGCCGAGCGCAACAAGCAGCCCGAAGACGACGAGGAGTCCGCCGACGACAGTGTCGAAGATGGTGACGTCTGACAGCGTTTCGTGCCCCAGCCACGCTGCTGCACCGCCCAGAAGGGAAAACGTCGCAAGCACCCCGATTGCGGCTGCTACGCCGCGGATCCCTGCGCCAGTAACGGAGGCGCTCTCGGTGTCGACGGAGTTCACGTAGAACCCAACGTAGCCCGGCAGGAGCGGGTACGCACACGGCGAAAAGAAGGTCGCGACCCCCGCTGTGAGGGCGAACGTGACAGTTGTCACGAGCGTCTCGCTGATCATGCGTCGAGCGCCGTCTCGATACCCGCCACGATCTCGTCGGCGGTGTGGACACCCGGTTCGGACCACTGGATCCGAGCGGTCGCATCGATTGCAACGGCAGTCGGGTACGCTCCTACGTTGAGTTTCGCCGCGAGCTCGGCGGTCACGTCTGCCGCAACCAGCCAGTCGCCGTCGTTTTCGCGCCACCAGTCGACGACTGTCTCCTCGGTCAGCGAGCCCCCAACGTCTTCGGTCGTCACGGAGACGAACAGCACCTCGTCGCCGAGCCGGTCTTCGGCCTCGCCGAGCGCCGGCATCTGCTCGACACAGGGCGCACACCACGTCCCGAAGAAGTCGACGAACGTGGCCCGATCGTCGGCGGGGATCGTCACCTCGCCGTCGCGGCTTCCCGGCGCTTCGATCGTCTCGAGCGTCGTCGGTTCGACTGGCTCCGGCGTGTCAGTCCCGCCGTCGAGCGCGTCGGGAATCGCACCGGTTGCAACGAGGCTAGCGCCGCCAAGTACACCGGCACTCCCGAGTCCGGCGAGGAGGTGCCGACGCTTCATGCCGAGACCACCTGCGTGAAGTCGTCCTCGACCCGCTCGACGTCGACCGTCGCCCCGTTTGGGTAGGCTCGCTCGACGATCCCGCGCTTGTTAACGAGGAGGATCAGCCCGTAGTGGGGAAACTGGTACTCCAGGTTCTCGAGGTCGTCGGCGGGTTTCTTCTCGATGACGAGCCCGAAGTGCTCGTCTAACAGTTCCTGGCCCGCCTCGTAGCTCTCCGGTCGGAGGAAATGCCAGTTGCCAGCGTCTAGATCGACGCCCTGTTGGCCGGCGTATTCCCGGAGGACATCAGTCGTGTCACGCTCGGGGTCGAAGGTGAGCGCCAGAAAGGCGGCGTCGTCGCCATATCCCTCCGCAGCTGCGACTTCCTGCGCTCGACGGAGGCGGAGAATGAGGGCCGGACAGACGCCGTCAGGACAGTTCGTGTAGAACGACGTCCAGAGGATGGCTTTCCCCTCGCAGTCTGCGGTTGATATCTCCTCATCTGCAATCGGATCGGGAACAGTGAACGCCGGCATCTCGTCGCCATAACTCGGATGCGATGCCTCACTCAGATCCAGTTCTGGCGGGCCGAGCACCGTCTTCTCGGACCCGGAGTCATCAAATACGCCAAGACACCCCGCGATGCTGACAGTGGTCCCGGTCGCGGCGACCGACCGGAGATAGGTTCGACGATCCATGGTTCGGGCTTGCCACGACCCGAACAAATATCGGCTGGCGTTTTGCAGTCCCAGCAAAGAAGCTATATTGACTATTCCGGAGATTTGCCATCGGACGCGCTAGGGCTCAGGTGTGTTAACGCGAGGCGGGGCGGGCTACGTTGCTACGTCGCTACAGAAGTCACCGACCAGGGTGGGAGGTCACCGCTTACATGACGGGGAGGACGTCCACATCTGAAGAGCCATACCGATGATACCGACCGTCACTGCCGAAACGAGGACGCGGACGAGGCCGCCACCGAGTGCTGCCGTCGTCCCACCGGCGACTGCAGTCCCGACAGCACCCGTCGTTGCCGGTGCCGCAACGAGACAGCAGAGACTTACTGTCCCACCGAGTCCGAGGAGCGACCATCGTCCCCTCGACCTCGCCTCGTCGGTCGCGTCTGGAGAAGCGTCAGTCATCGTTTATTTACTGCTAGTGCGATTGTTGGTCCTGTGTTTCAATTGTACAGGTGTCACACGAACTCCGTGACCGGACATAGAGGAGTCCCGCAAAGAAAACGACACTCACGGCGCCGAGCAGCGGCCGTAACGGGTCAAAATACGTCATCAGAGCGGAGCTGCTAAACAGAGCGAGGAGGAACGCATTGCAGATCGGGCAGCCGAATGCCAGAAAGCCCAGGACGGCACTCGCAGTCGCTGTTCGATCATCGCTGCGCTGGGCGCTCGTTCGCTGGTAGGTGTACACACCCAGGAATGCGGACGTGAGCGTGAGAAAGAGATAATCCAGTGGCGTTCGTGGCACTCGCCGAATGTACAGTGGGTTCGGGATGAGGCCAGTCACGACACCAAAGAGGACGAACGCGCCTGTCCCGACGAGCACTGCTTTGAGATGATGTCTCGATGGAGATCGCATCCGTGCCCGTCGTTTCAGTGCATGGGAGATAAAGGGAATCGGCTGTTTGCTCGTTCGTAGAAAAGCCGGGCTGATCCACTCACAGCCTCGAGATCGGTAAAGCTGTATGCTCCCTCAATCGCGGTCGTGTCGAACCGTCGCTTCTTTGCAGACGAACTCAGTATGTGGACACATGACGACAGGTGACGTCGGCGACTCTGCGGCCCTCTTTCAGCTGTTCGCGGACGACTATTCACGGGAGATTTTGCTCGCCGCTGACGAGGAACCGCGCACGGCGAAGGACCTGAGCCAGCGATGTGATGCGTCGTTGGCGACGATCTACCGGCGGATTTCCACGTTGCGAGAACACGATTTCATCGCGGTGCATTCGACCATCGGGTCCGGTGGCGAACACAAGCAACTGTTCGAGACGACGATCGAATCGCTCCACGTCTCGATTTCGGACGGTGAGCTCGAACTCTCGGTCGAGACACGTGACGAACTCGCCGATAATTTCACCACGCTCTGGGAGAACATTCGTGATAACGTATGATCAGCATCCCAATTATCCTCATAAAGCTGATCGCGTTGCTGCTCAGCCTTTCGGTCGCCTATCTCGCGTTCTATGCGTACCGACGAAGCGAAAGCTCGCCGATGTTTTACGTCTCAGTGGGATTCGTGTTCATCGGGGTTGGGGCGATTTGCGAAGGGCTCATTCTTACCGCGCTCGACACGTCGATGTTTTCAGCCGCGCTCGTTCAGGCGATACTCGTCTCTCTCGGAATGGTTCTGATCTTGCGTTCGATTACGCTCGATTCCGACCACCAGAACATCTAGGTTCGACTCCTGTGAATCACTAGATAGCGTCGGTTTCGCCCGATAGAACCTGGAAGATGCAGCAGGAAATTGGCGACGCCCTATATCGAAAATCGACCACTTCACGAGCAAAGCGGTAACGTTAGCTAACAATGTCGTTGATGGCAGAGGCGAAGTCGCCACCCCTTTGGGCGGCGACGTCACCGACTACGCTCTCGTATCGCTGCACTGTCTGCGGGTGTACTGTGATGAAACGTACTGCAACCCACTCGATCTGTTGAGTGAGATGCCGCATGTTCTCGGGGAGATCGGCCTTGAAGCGGGAACTCTCCCCGATCAGTTGCCGTCAGTGAAGACGCCTGCTAGATTTGAGATAAAAGTCTGGCGAGTTCTGCTTCGACTCCCGTCGGAGTTGCACGAGCTATCGGGTCACGCCGCCATCGACGCCACGTTTTTCGATCGCGAGAACGCGAGCAAGCACTACTGCCGCCGGACGAATTATCGCGTTCAGACACTCAAAGCGACCACGCTCGTCGACACAGAGAGTCAAGTCATTCTTGACGTTCACTGTACGACCGAGAAAACCCACGACACACAGCTCGGCTGGTGAGGTCGTCTGCGTAGCGGCAGGCAACCTGACCAGCCTCGCCGCCGACAAAGGCTACGACTGGATGCAATTACGCGATAAACACCGTGAAAAGGACGTAAGACCGCAAAGCCACTATCGAGCGTGCAAGATGGCATGACTGGCAACAGCACAGCCGTTGCCAGTCAATCGAACGAGGCGCTCACTGCATCTGCGAGCACGCCCGGCTTGCGGTAGTGCTTGCTCACGGGTGGAATCTCCTCATCGAGGTCGAGCAGGTCATAGACGGCGGTCATCGCCGTCCGCACCGAGTACTCGACGGTGAACACGACGTCGCGTCGGAGTTCGGCGTACTGCCCGATGAATGCGAGATTGTGCGAGCTATCGGGGACGACCTGCGGCCGGTCGCCGGGCGTCCGGGGCTGGAAGTGGGCCGTAATGAACGGCATCATGCACGGCACGCAGTCCACGTCCTCCAGGATCTCCGGCAGGCGATCCACACACTGCAGGTGGTAACAGAGCTCTTCGAGGATCTCTCGTCCGGTACATTCGGACATTTTCTTTTCGACGTAATCGCCCTCTTGGTCGGTGAACAGGGCGTACCCCCAGAAGATCTTCACGTCGTCAGGCTGGTTCGGGAAGTGCGGCTGGGCTGCGACGACAGTGGACAGAAGCCAGGACGAGTCGACGTAGGTCACCAGCCCGTTGCCCGGCTCCTCGTCGGTGAATTCGACGATGTGATCGAATAGATCAGTGTTGTGCAACGTGACGGTAAAGGACTCCCACTTGGTCTCCTGAACGTTACCCGCGAAGACCTCGGGATCGCCGAACCCGGTGTTGTCCTCGGCGATCGACCGCCACAACTCCCAGGACGCTCCGGTCTCGTTCGTTTCGGGTGCTTCGTCCCATGCCCCGAGATCCGAGCCATCGGTCATCGAACCGTTGGTGAAAAAGACCAGGTCCGTGGGTTCGACCGCGACGCTCTCGGTGCCGTCTCCGGTCTCGTAGTGGAGCCGCTCGACAGTCCGCCCTGCTCGCGACGTCACGATGTCCATATCGGTCACGCGACGGTCCTGCTGGAAGTCCACGTCACGGGTTTCGAGCCAGCGCCGAAGCGGCAGGATCATCGAATGATACTGGTCGTACCTGGTCCGGTCGATATCTTCCAAGGTGTGTAGACCGGGGAACACGTGAAGGAAACGATATATGTACCGGCGGACTTCAGCGACGCTGTGCCACGGCTGGAAGGCGAAGATCGTCGCCCACATGTACCAGAAGTTCGTCTCGAAGAAGTCGTCGTCGAACCACTCTTCGACCCGGGTGTCCCCGAGTCGTTCCTCGGGTGTCAGTAGAAGTCGAACCAGTGAGATCCGGTGGTGCATCTTCAGTTCGTACTGTGAGGCATCGAGACGGGTGCCATTCTCGACCAGCCGGGTCTGCGCATATGACTCGTGGATCTCGTTGAACTCGTTTATCTCTTCTTTGACCGAGATGCTGGAGTCCTCGAGCGAAGGGATCGTTCGGAAGAGGTCCCAGGTACATTCGTAGGCGGGGAAGTTGAACATGCGTCCGCCGCGGATAACGTACCCTTCGTCGGGGTTGCCTGCACCGTCCATCGCCCCACCGAAGACGTCGAGTTTCTCGTAGACATGAACGTTTTCGCCAGGCATATCTCCATCGCGAATCAGGAACGCCGCGGCTGCCAGGCCGGCGATACCACCGCCAACGACGTGGGCTTCGCGGTCGGCGACGTGTGGCGTCTGCTCACCGAGCATGCAATCCCTCCAACAGCGTACTCGTTCGAGAATGAGCGTGGGCAGTCATACGGTCTGTATTCGGCTGAAGTGCTAGTAGTGGTGTCATGGATCGTCCTCTGGATTGCTGCCGACCTCACAGGGGAACCTGTCGTTTCATCACAATTGAATAGGCGAAGCGATAAGGATTTTTAAGAGAATGTGCGATATATCACAGCAGTTATTCAATAATGGCAGATATAACTACCTATTCAAACAGATCTTTGTCAGTAAATTCGTCTCGATGTGTCGTCTATACTGTCAAGCAGGCAGTATAACAGTGAAATTACGCCGCGTGTGGCGATTCACCACGGCCATCCGAGCCAAATATCCGTACGAGAACAACGGCTGTCTGGCAACCAACACTGAATACTACGTACCTCGTTGTTCTTCTTCCGGGTAGACTCCGGTGGCAGGCCGATGTGACTACGAGAGTGCGGTACTGGTACGTGTGATATTGGTGACCTCTTGGCGAGCTAGACATCATAGTTGCACGAACTCTCGGGCCGTGAGAACGGACGCCGGGCTTGCTTCACTTGGCTCTAAGAATGTGGTGTCGCAGGACGATGCGATACCAGCGCCCACGTGTCCCGACTACAGTGCCAACGTCCTGTGACTATTGCCATCCAACCCTTCTCCTCCGGACGTTTTCGACCGATTCTCGTCTTGCCAGTGGTCTCTCCCCGGAGAGCTATCGGCGACCTGGCTGTGATCAGGGTCTCTGAGTGGTGCTCTTCGAGTCCTCCCCACGACGAACTGCGTGTCGACCCTTCACCTCGGCTCGCAGTCACTGGTCCAGCCGCCAGTGCGACCGGTACGCTCGTAACCGTCCATGACATATGCTCTACTATGCCACGCACCGCTGGATCAGTCGCGCTCAGTAGCCTGTATTCATAACGATGTCTCCTAGCTTCCAGACGGCGACTGTAATGCTCCTGCTGGCAGTCTTCGTTGTCGCCCTCCTCATCGGCGTGAGTGTCTCCCGTCTGTTTCTGCGGGGCACTGCTGGTCCACTGCTCCGCATCGTCGGCATCGCGGTCATCCTGCTCGCCTTCAGCATCGGTCTCTACTGGCGATGGCTCGGGGACGGGCTCCACGCCGACGAGTGAGAGTAACAGAGCACCGCCCACGAGGTCTCTCTTGGCGGCCGGCGTTACCCGAACCGCGCCGCTCGCATGCGCCGCGTGATGAGCGCGTCGACGTTGTAGAACAGGACGCCGATACTGACGAGCGTGGTCAGGAGGTAGATAATGAATCCTGGCGGACCACCGACTGTCGCACCCGCGAGCCCGCCCGTGATACCGACGACTGTCAGTTCGATCCAGGTGACGAGCACGCGGGAGAGCAGTCGCGGTGGCTCGCCTGATACACCGCTAGCATCCGACGCGCCCTCTTTGTCGCCGGCGTCCGAAACCGAATCTGCATCGCCGGTCGAGACGTCACTGGCGTCGCCCATCAGTACGATTCCCCCGCTTCGATCGGGCCGCTGAACGCAGAGTAGAGCACGATGAAGTAGACGAAAACTAGCGGCAAGAGCAGGGCTGCCCCGATCGACATGATGTTGAGCGGGATCGTCGAAACGATAGCTGTCTCGACGGTCAACGCGACCGCTGGGTCGACCTGGGGATACATCAGGCTAGCGACGAGGCTGACGAGCGTGTACACCAGGCCGGCCGCTGCCGCAAAGGCGACGTAATAGCGGTCGAACCGCGTCGCAGCGGCGTACACCACAGCGAAAAGCAGCGTCGCAGCGACGAGCGCGACCACCAGCGGGGACAGCAGCTGTGCGCGAAGCGCGGGCACGCCGACGTAGACGTATCCGAGAGTCACGACGACCAGCACGAGATACGCGACGAGGGATTGGTAGCCAGCCGTCCGAAGGTCGGCGCGGACGTCGCCACGCGTCTTCAGGCGCAGGAACGCGACGCCGTCGACGACGGTGAGTGCGACGACCGTGAGGCCCACGACGACGGCGGGGAGCGTGATAGTGGTCGTAGCTCCGACCAGCCAGTTCGCCGTGAACATGCCGAGAAAGAAGGGCGCCGCGATACTGCCGACGACGAACGCCCGGCCCCACCACCGCTGCCAGCGGTCGTCGTGGCGCTGTTCGTACATCTCGGGGGCGAGGCCGCGGACGATGAGCGCCCCGAGAATGGCGAACATCAGGAGATAGTGGCGGCTGAACAGGTTCGCGTAGACGGCCGGAAACGCCGCGAACAGGGCTCCGCCGAAGACGACCAGCCACACCTCGTTGCCGTCCCAGAATGGCCCGATCGCGGCGAGGAACTGTTCGCGTTCCTGTTCGTCCGCCCGGGTCGCGAACAGTAGCCCCGCGCCGAAGTCGAACCCGTCGAGAAACAGGAAGGTGCCGAAGATGAAAAACACCAAGCCGAACCAGAGGTCCGGGAGCGGGAGCCCGAACAGCGGGCCACTGGCAAGCCACCCGTCAGTCATCGACGCCCACCTCTGACGGGGACGGTTCCTGGCGGTCCGCGTGGGTGAGGTCGCTCACGGCCGGGGGACCGTCACGGACGATTCGGACGATCACGTAGACGTACAGCACGAGCAGCAGGGAGTAGACGAACGCGAACCCGGCCAGCGACGCCGTCGCCTCGGCGCTCGACAGGGTCGTCGAGACGCCCTCGCTGGTCTTCATTACCCCCTGAATAATCCAGGGCTGGCGTCCGACCTCAGTGACGATCCAGCCCAGATGGACGGCGAGGATACCCAACGGCGTCGAGGCCATCAACGCCTTGTGCAGGAGGTCGTCCTCGAGCAGTTCGCCGCGCCACCAGCGGTAGCCGCCCCAGACCGCCAGGAGGATGAACCAGAAGCCCAGCGCGACCATGATGCGGAACGACCAGAACACGAGCGCGACCGGGGGTTGTGGCCCTTCGAACTCTTCGAGCCCGCGTATCGTGGCCTCCGGGTTGCCGCCGCTGGCGAGCCAGGAGGCCCCGCCGGGAATGCCGATGCCGAAGATGTCCTTCGCGCGCGGGTCGAGGAGGTCTTCCACGCTCGTCGGGAACGCGATGAGATACTCGGGAACGTACGAATCCGTCTCCCAGATGGCTTCCATCGCCGCGAACTTCTGGGGTTGGGTTTCGTACACGTGACGGGCGTAGAGGTCGCCCTGGACCACCTGAAGGGGCGCGGTAATCAGCAACACGACGAGGGCGATCTTGAGCGTCCGCTCCCAGAAATCGACCTGTTCGATGGGGTAGCCCCAGACGTAGTGGCGAAAGACGAAATACGCGCCCAGGCCAGCCATGACGAGCGCGACGGACTCGACGGCCGCGTTCTGCATGTGAACGAACATCCAGAGGAACCGGGGATTGAGGTACGCCGCCATCGGCTCAGTGAGTCGCACGACCTGCTGGCCGTTCTGCGTGACCAGTTCGTAGCCGCGCGGGGTCTGCATCCACGAATTGGCGATGAGAATCCAGACGGCCGACAACCACGTCCCGATCCCGACTGCCACGGCCGAAATCATGTACAGCGCGTTGCCGACGCGCTCGCGCCCGAAGACGAAGATACCGAGGAACGTCGCTTCCAGCATGAACGCCATCATCCCCTCGAAGGCGAGCGGGCCGCCGAACAGTTCGCCGGCGGCCGTCGAGAACACTGCGAAGTTCGTCCCGAACTCGAACTCGAGGACGATTCCCGTCACCGTCCCCACGACGAAACTAATGGCGAAGATCTTCGTCCAGAACCGCCGTAACTGCTCGTAAATGGGCTCTCCAGAGCGAATATCTTTCCACGTGAAATAGATGAGGAAGGGCGCTAACCCCATGCTCATCACGGGAAAGATGATGTGGACGATGGTCGTCACGGCGAACTGCAGGCGGCTTGCTGTTACTGGATCTAACATTGATCGATCACGTCGGCGGCTCAGATGGTCTCGGTCCGATTACAGGTCTCTGTGACCGCGCTGAGGCGGTCGGCGCGTTGGCTCGTCTAGGCACAGCGTGCACCTATCCTTTTTTCCCCATCAGTTGGCAAATCAGACCGACGAACTGATTCCCGGCTGACAACGATGGTTCGACGCAGCCCCAGGCCCACAACTCTGCAGGACGCACTACGAGAGACGCAGTTCTCGAGCGTCCCAGACACTTTGTCGCCTTCCTGGTGACCTAGACGCCATAGTTGCACGAACTCTCACGCGCTGAGAATCAACGAGGGATTTACGCTCCATCGCACCAAGGTTGAATTGTCACAGGACAGCACAAGACCAGCGCCCTTGTGTCCCGCTCTACAGTGCCACTGTCCTGTGATCAGGACATCCACACCTTCTCGGACGGACGTCTCTCGGCGTCTCCACTCGGACGCCACGTCTTCCGGCGAGATCCCGGAGACATTTGTAGTACTGCCCAGGTGACCCCAGCTATCGTAGTCAGCAGAAATTTTCACTGTTCACGAGCGTCAGCAGGTCTGTTTTCAGGCTCGCAACGCCCTGACCGAGTAGACTGTGAGCAAAGACTTCTGGAGACTACTATAGTACTGCTGCTCGACTGCCCGCCCGAGGGGTGATCGGCAAGTTCTATTTTGATGTCCGCAAATTTGGTTTCCAGAACCCAAAATATATTTTGCTGTAGGCGGTTGTTCATAGTACAGGCATGACCGAAACACTCCCGAAGACGATGGCGACAGGAGGGGCTTTCCAGTGGTAAGTATCGAGGCGATAGCGTTCGTGTTCGGTGCGGGACTCGTGACGGCGCTCGCGACGGGACTGGGTGCAATACCGTTCTTTCTCTTCGACGAGATCAGTGATCGCTGGAACGTCGCACTCTGGGGACTCGCCTCGGGTATCATGCTGGCAGCGTCCGGCTTCGGGCTGCTGGCCGAGGGTCTCGCTGCCACGAGCGGGCTGCCACTTCTCCTCGGTGCAGGGGTCGTGGCGGGCGTCGGGCTCGTGATCGTCGCCGATGCCGTCATCGATCGGTTAGACGTCGGCGCAACGGCTGCAGCTGCCGGCGTTGACAGCGACCGGGCGGCGACCGACAGCAGTCGTGAGTATCAGACCGATGGCGGCCACGTGTCGGCGGGCACCGCAGACCAGCCCACGGCCGACACGTCGACACAGCAGTCCCGCCCGGACGACCAGCCGCTGGTGTCGACGGCGGTCGCTGACGGCGATCTCCGAAAACTGGCGCTGATCCTGGGAATCTTGACCGTTCACTCGTTCCCGGAGGGCGTGGCGATCGGCGTCTCGTTCGCCGACGTCGGATTGAGCGGCGGCGTCCCGATATTCGGCGTCGTGGTGCCCGTCTTGGCCGTGTTCATGACGATCGCGATCTCGATCCACAACGTCCCGGAAGGAGTCGCCGTCTCGATCCCGCTCCGGTCGATGGGCGTCAGCGAGTGGCGCATGGTCGGTGCGGCAGTCCTCTCGTCGCTCCCACAGCCGATCGGGGCCGTCCTCGCGTTCGTGTTCGTCACCTGGGCCAGAGCCTTCCTCCCGTTCGGCTTCGGCTTTGCCGCAGGTGCGATGATCTATCTCGTCATTACGGAGTTCATCCCTGAAGCGCTCGAAATCGGCGAAACGCTCCAGGGCGATGGCTACCGCGAACTCACCGCCGGCGTCGCGGCTGGCATCCTGCTCATGATCCCGCTGATGCTGGTCTAGACCCCAACCTGACAATCAGCCCGGCAGTCGAAACGAGCGAAGTGCCGATCGCAGTGCTCGGTCGGGAGGCCTGCGTTACTGGTCCGGCTCCGAGTGGTCGATCTCGACTGTGACCTCGTTTTCCAGACTGTCGACGATCGGTGACTTGGACCCGATGGACGCTTTGAGCTCTTCGAGTTCCGCAGTCGAGGCCGGCGATTCGATGTGGGCAGTACACTCGATCTTCTCGAAGCCTGCGCGGACGTCGTCACCGAGTCCGAGGAGGCCGCGCATGTCGACGCTGCCCTCGAACTCGAAACGCATCTCCGTGATTTCGATGCCCTCTTTCGCACCGTGTGCCGCGTAGGTGATCGTCAGACAGGTGCCGAGCGAGGAGAGTAGTTGTTCGAGCGCGTTGGGCGCCTCCCGATGCCCGAACAGCGCGCCTTCCATCGTAAACTCCGGTGAGTCGACGAGCGTTCCACCCTTCTCGATGTCACTGACAGTGGTTTTACACGTCGTCTCACCGGTCCACTCCGTCTCGGCGAAGAACCGAAACTCGGCGTTCGATGCATCCTCCTCTGCCGCAGCCGTCAGTTGCTCGAACTTCTCTAGGTCGATCCCGTTATTGGCAGTCATGTACTGGTCTCACAATGTCATCTCGGCCGACGGCGTTGTAAACTCCGTGGTTGACAACATTATTGGTGTTTGTCGACGGAACGCTCTGGCCATCCTCCGGCAGCACAACCGATTTCACACAAGTGGTTTGTACACTTTGTACAATACATGTCAACGGCTGACGCACAGGGCTGTTAGCGCCTTCACAACGAGAGAGCACGACTCCGGGTAACGAGACTGCCACAGCGAGCGCACGAGGACGGCCGACAGTGGGAGACGCAACAGCCCACGCAAACTGACGAATTCGGTGACACGGTCACGGAGGCTCACTGCTGTCCAGAGACGGTATGAGTCCCGTCGGAGTGGCGCCGCATCGTTCCCAGGCACCCGATTCGTTAACTCGAAATCGGGTGTCTGAAGACGCCGGTCTCGCCGGTCACTTCGGCGAGGCGCTGGACACCACAGACGCGCCCTCGGCGTCGATCGGTTCTGCGATACCGTGAGCCGCTCGGAGATGCTCACGCCCGACGGCCGGACCGCGTCAGTGGACTGCAATCCCAGTGAGGGAACGATCGGCGGTGTTCGGCAGCTCGTGGTGTCCGGTGACGAGCAACGGAAGCGCCGCTACGTCTCCGGCCAGCGCTCGATGTAGACCGTCTCGTCGGTGTAAAACCGAACGACGTCGTCGGCCTGGGCGTGGAGGTCGCCGAAAAACGAGTCCTTCTGCCCGCCGAAGTGGAAAAACGCCATCGGAGCGGCCGTTCCGGCGTTGACCGCCAGGTTTCCGGCTTGGGCGGTGCGGCGGAACAGCCGTGCCTCGGACCCGCGGTCCGTAAAGAGGCTCGCGGCGTTGCCGTAGTCGCTCTCGTTCAACACGTCGATACCCGCCTCGACGCTCTCGACGGGCATCACGCCCAGCACCGGGCCGAATATCTCTTCGGTCGCGATAGTCATGTCCGACGTGACGTCCCGGAAGATGCAGGGGCCGAGGAAGTTCCCGTCCGCAGCTGCGTCGGTCGCGTCGCGACCGTCGACGACTAACTCTGCGCCGTCCTGAATCCCAGTTTCGACGTACTCGCGGACGCGCTGTTCGTGTGCTGCGGAGATGAGCGGGCCGATGGTCGTCTCCTCGTCGAGTCCGTTGCCGACGACCTGTCGGTCGGCTTCCGCGACCACGAGGTCGAGGAACTCCTCGTAGACGGACGCTTCGACGCAGACGACGTCGTTCGCGAGGCAGCGCTCTCCCGAACAGGCGAGCGCCGAGCCCACGGTCTTCTCGGCTGCGTACGAGAGGTCGGCCGTCGCCGAGACGATGACGTGGTTTTTCGCGCCGCCCTGTGCCTGGACGCGTTTGCCGTTCGTGGCGGCCGTCTCGTAGACGTGCCTGGCGACGGGCGTGGAGCCGACGAACGAGACGCCCTCGATCCCGTCGTGTTCGAGGATGGCGTCGACGGTGTCGACGCTTCCGTGCAGGAGTTGGACGACGCCGTCGGGGAAGCCCGCCTCGTCGATGAGTTCGAACAGCTTTTGGGCGGTCAGCGGTGTCTGCTCGCTCGGTTTCAGGATGAACGCGTTGCCGGACGCGACCGCGTAGGGGAGAAACCACAGCGGGATCATCCCGGGGAAATTAAAGGGCGTAATCGCCGCGAACACCCCGAGGGGTTTGCGGACGGCCGTCTCGTCGATGCCCGGCGCTGCGTGTTCGACGTGTCCGCCCTGCAGCAGCGACGGCATGCCACAGGCGACCTCGACGTTCTCGATGCCGCGGCGGAGCTCGCCGCGCGCTTCAGCGAGTGTCTTGCCGTGTTCACGAACCAGCACGGTCGCGAGTTCGTCGAGGTGCGCTTCTAACAGACGCTTCAGCCTGAAGAGCGGCTGGATGCGGTCTTCGACTGGTCGACGGTGCCACTGATCGAATGCCGCGGTAGCGGTTTGGACTGCCGCGTCGACGTCGCTCGCCGAGCTGAAGTCGACCGTCGCCAAGCGCTCGCCCGTCGCTGGGTTCGACACGTCCTGTCCGTCGGCCGACGGCGCAGTCCACTCGCCGTCGACGTAGTTATCCGGGTCGCTGATTGTTCGTCCTGCCCGAGTCACAATGCCCCGAGATACAGCGAGCCTGCCTAACAAACTTGCTGAATCGTCCTGACGGCCGGGCTCGCCGCCTGATTCGTACTGTTTGAATGGGTGCGCTCACGGACGCGACTACCCGTCCCGCCGGCCCTCACACGCCCCGCAAAACTGGCAGATTAACGACACTCCTCTACTGGTCGGCGTCGCGGTAGTCGTCGAGCACGCCAGCGATACGGTCACGCTGTTCTGTGAGGAACTGCTCGGCCTGCTCGGTCAGCGTGTATTCGTTCGTGCGTTTGTCGAGCGCGCGTTTTTCGACGAGTTCTGCGGCGACCAGGTCGTCGAGATTGGGGTACAGTCGACCGTGGTTGACGTCCGCTTCGTAGACGTTTTCGAGTTCCCGCTTGATCGCGAGTCCGTACGCGTCGGTATTTGCTGCTTCGAGTTTGGCGATCGAGAGCAGAATCTCCCGCTGGAAGGTGCTGAGATCAGTAAACGATTCGACGGCGTCGATAGTAGGTTCTTGGATAGTAGCCATGGTGGGAGTTCACTGTGGTTCGTCTGCTTGTTGTCCAGCATTCCCATGACACCACAATACTATGTCGCGTGGCGACCAGTCGGCCCGTTAATTTCACAGGATCTCTGGACAAGTAGGCTGTAGGTACTCCCACTCTTTTGTCTATATCGATATCGATTGCGACGACTCGGACGGGATATCTATGCCACTTTATCATTCAGAATATGGTCGTCACGGTACAATGCTGGTGGTGATCGGTCGGGTAGCGCAGGTGAGCTGTGGGCGTCCAAATTACGCTGCGGGGAGTCGCCGACGCGTCTCTCGCTGTCGTCCGGCCGTCCCCAGAGCGTGTTCGCCAATCGACGAGCTATTTTCGGCTCGGTCGCAAGGTGTCCGTATGGAACCGAACGAGGTCCGTGAGGACTGGGCCGAGCGCTCCGGGAAGTACTCGCCCGAATACTACGCCGAGATCGGTCCGAACGAAGTGAGTGACACGCTCCTCCAGGTCCTCGACCACTACGTCACCACCGATGCGGCGATCCTCGAACTCGGCTGTGGCTCCGGCCGACACCTCGCCCACCTGTACGACAACGGGTACGAGAACCTCACCGGCATCGACATCAACGACGAGTCGTTCGACGTGATGGCCGAGCACTATCCCGGACTGGCCGAGACCGGGACGTTCCACACGTCCGCCCTCGAGGAGTTCGTCACCGGCGTCGACCCTGACGCGTTCGACGTGGTCTACTCGGTCGAGACGCTCCAACACATCCACCCCGACGACGAGTGGGTCTTCGAGACGGTCGCAGAGATCACCGCAGATCTGCTCATCACCGCGGAAAACGAAGGCAACAGCCCGAAGCGCGGCCGGGAGAACGACGGCGTCAGTTACGTCGACGACGAGTTCCCGCTCTATCACAGGGACTGGAAAGCCGTGTTCACCGACGTCGGCTTCGCACAGTTGCTCTGTGAACCCACGGCCCGCGATACGATCCGGGTGTTCCGAACCCCCTGACCGCGCCGCCACGCGAACCCGTCCTCGCGGCGACGCAAACACAATCCATATTCCCGACACCTCGCTACCGCAGGTGTGACCGATATCGCCCTCGCCACCTGTGCCGATCTCCCCTCGCTCGTCGACGACGACGCCTCGTTCGTCGAGGCGCTCCGGAACCGCGGTGCGACGGTCGATCCCGTGGTCTGGTCCGACGACGCCGTCGACTGGAGCGACTACGACGTCGTCGTCGTCAGGTCGATCTGGGACTACTACGAGCGCCCGGCCGCGTTCTCGCAGTGGGTCGACGAACTCGCCGCCGCACCCTGCGACGTGTGGAATCGTCCCGACCTCCTCAGGTGGAACAGTCACAAGTTCTACCTCCGCGACCTGGCCGACAGCGGCGTCCCGACGCTGCCGACGGCCTACGTCGACCGGGGAAGCGACGTGTCACTCGCGGCGCTGTTCGAGGACCGCGGGTGGGAGGAACTCATCGTCAAGCCGGCCGTGAGCGCCGGTGCGTTCGAGACCAGACGGATCGCCAGCGACGACGCCGACGCCGCGCAGCCGTGGGTCGAGTCGCTCGTCGCGGACAACGACCTCCTCGTCCAGGAGTTCGCTGCCGACATCACCGCCGGCGAGTGGTCGCTCGTGTTCTTCGGCGGCGAGTACAGCCACGCCGTCGTGAAGCGTCCCGAGGCAGGCGATTTCAGAGTCCAGGAGGAATACGGTGGGAGCGTCCACGTCGAGACGCCGAGCGACGGGCTCCGAACGCAGGCCAAGCACGTCGTCGACGTAATCACCGATCGGTTCGGCGGCGCCCCCCGCTACGCACGCGTTGACGGGATCGAGCGGGCAGGGACGTTCCGGCTCGTCGAAGTCGAACTCATCGAACCGGAACTGTTCTTCCGGGTCGACCCAGCCGCCGGTGAGCGGTTGGCCGACCTCGTGGTGCCCCCGAACTGAGGACGTCTCACTGCCGCTCTGTGACCCCGGAGTGGGTCCCGTCGACGTTCCGAGTCGGTTCCTGTCCGGCGACTCGGCCGGACGCTCGTGGTCTCAGCCGAGACCACAACCACGACCGCTGTACGCTTCGGCGAAAAACGGGAGGACACGACGCCGGTCTGAGAGCGACTCGCTGTCGGTCGATGGCGTCTCCAGTGAATCCGCTCTCGAAGGCTCTGGTGAGTGCAGCCTCGAACTGTGTCGGTGTTCCCAAACCACCGTGTTGGACGTTGTGTCTGCCTCTGTCGCGGCCGTTGTCCGATCACAGTGAGAGTCGTCTGCCGATAGTTTGCGTCGTGGTCGGAATCGAAGCGAGAGCGATCGCTGACGACAGACGAACGTGAAAAACAGAGCGACGGTGGCCGATCAGGCGCAGTCGTCGTGGACGATGACGCCGTTCTCGTTCGGTCCCCGTCGCTGTCCGGGGCGAATGGGGTCGCCACAGCTCGCACAGGTCAACCCGTGCGTCGCCGCTTGCTCCTCGGACGCGGTCTCGGTGACTGTCTCAGGTTCCGTCCCGGTTGATCCAGCGGAGTCCGCCCCGATCTCGTACTCGGAGCCGTCGTCGCTCTCGGACGCTCGTGACTTCGTCGCGCCTGCGCCGAACGCGACCGCTCCAGCACCCGCGAGCGCGCCTCGCAGTCGCTGTCCGTTTCGAAGCGAGCGAATCGAGACCAGTGCGAACACGACGGCGAGCAGAACGTTCACCGCGCGATTACCGCCGGGGAGGGCATCTCGTAGCTCCATACGTAGATACGACGCCACGGACGCTTGTATGCTCACTGTTTCCTGCAGAACGTGGGTGTGACTCGCGCGTGATTCCCCCGCTCAGCCCACTAGGTGGCCCATCCCGTTCGCCGCCCAGTACCCCACGTAAACTGCGAGCAACAGTGCGCCTTCGGGGCGGCCGACCCGGCCCCTGAACAGAATCGCGCCGACGAGCGCCAGCGAACCGAGGAAGAACGGCCAGTGGACGGTCACGACCGCGCCGTCGGTCGTGAGCGGATGGACTAGTGCCAGGACGCCGACGTTGGCCGTGACGAAAAAGAGCATGCTCCCGACGACGTTGCCGATCCCGAGGTGAGGCCGTCCCTGTCGGACCGGTTCGACGGTCAGGAAGAGCTCTTCGAGCGACGCGACGAAACTCATCACGGTCGCGCCGAAGGCCAGGCCCGAGATACCCAGCGTCGCGAGTACGTCTCGGGCACCGATCACGGCCAGTTCCGACCCGACCGTCATCCCGACGACCGCCAGTAGCGTGACGGCGAGCGTCCACCACGCCACGCGCTCGTCACTGTCGGCATCGCTGGGCCCTCCGTCCGGGCTCGCGTGCTGGTTCCCGTCGGCTTCGATGCGGTCAGCGACTTCCTCCGCCGACAGATACTGGGTGTCAGTGTGCCGTTCGAGGACGTACACAGCCCCGAGCAGGGGGAGGAACGCGAGCGTCAGCACGCCGCCGTCGAGCCGACTCACCGTCCCATCGGCCGCGAGGAGGAAAAACAGCGCCGGCGAGCCGACCGTCAACAGCAGATAGGACCGGGGAACGGTCGTCTCGAACGGACTCAGTATACCAGCGATCCCGAGCGCGACGCCGAGGATGAACAGCGCCTCCCCGAAGACGGTGCCCAGAGCGAGATCGGGCAGCCGACCGAAGACTGCCGCCAGGCCGAGGATCGCGTTCTCCAGGTCGGTTCCGGCGAGCACGACCGTCAGGAAAAATGCCGAGAAGCCCAGGGAGAGGGCGCTCTCGGCGACCGATTCGACGAACCGCTCGACGCTCTCGACGACCAGCGCGACGCCGGCCAGAAAGAGCACGAGCGCACCCAGTGTGGGTGGAATGCTGGGGAAGAGCACAGTCATCGATCTGCCGCGTCAGTTCCCGAGTCGTCCTGGGGACGATGCAGTACGCACGCGCCGCAGTCCGGACACGTGACGGAGACGACCGTCGTCGGGTCGGTACAGCAGGAGTCCAGCCGAGCCGTCGTCCGGTCGAGCGGGCCGCCACATCGCGGACAGTCCTCGAACGCGCTCCGCAGCGTCGAGAGGACGCGCCGGCGCTCGCCGGGCGACAGGTGCGCCCAGCGGTCAGATCGGGCGTCAAGCAGGTCGGCGGCGGCGACGTCCGCGACGAGCGCGAGCTCGGATTCCCACTGCAGCAGATCGTCGTCCAGGACGTACGCGACGCTCCCCGGGACGGCCGAGAGATCGCTCGCGTCGACTCCCAGGGTCTCCGCGACCTGCCGCGGATCGGGGTCGTCACCTCGCAGCTCCGCGATACGCTCCCGCCAGGCGGCACGGAACGCGTCGGAGACTGCGGGAGACTGCGCATCGCCGGCTCGCTCCGCTGCGACCGCGTCGACGTCGATCGACGGCGGGCGTGAGGGCTGTTTGCCGAACAGTCGGAGGAACCACGGTGGTGCGTATTCGCGCGTGATCGTCGGCGTCCCCGGCACGAGATACCCGCGAAGGTAGATGATCGCCGAACAGAAGGACAGGGCGGTCACGCCGGTCGCCACGGAGCGTCTCGCCGCGAGGACGCTACTGATGGCAACCGCGATCACGACGTTGAGGACTGTACACGGGAGACACCGATTCGTGCCGGTGTATGCCGGCTGCGTGAGCCGCGCGCTGGCAGCTCTCACCCGTTCGAGCACCGGGTCCATCACTCCTCGTTCCACGTCCGGACCAATAACGATTCGTCTGGGGGAGCGAGACGTAACTTAACCTTTTCTGGGCATCCTTTTTAGGGGCCGACGTGGAAACCATCGTCGCGTAACTGGTCGCCGGGGCCAGCTACTCCCACGCACCGCCCGTGTGACTTGCGCGCGGGATACCCGATCGCTGTCACTCGATTCTCTGATGGCAGCCGATCGGTTGGGACTCGGTGCAGAATCGAAAACGGAACCACGAATTCTTAAGCGGATTGCTATGGAACGGGAGTGCGGCCTGTGTCACGCTATCACGTAACACGGGCAGGGCACACCCGACAATGACGTACGAGACACCACAAATCGACCACGAAGAACGCCGGCAGTTCCTGAAGGTACTGGGGATTGCGGGCGCGGCCGCAGCGGGCTCTGAGCTCACGATGAGCGAGCTCAGGAACGCGGTCGAGAGCGACGGCGCCGCAGAACTCGCGGCGATGGGACAGGCCATCCGGGCCGACCTCTCGGCCGACCTCGACGCGGCACTCATCGAAGCAGAACTCGCGAACATCGGGGCACAGATCGACCGAGTACCGGCGCTTACAGCGATGGGCGTCCCGGCAGCGGACAGCACTGTCTATCAGGAGGTCGCCACACCCGTGTGGCGCGTGTATGACCACCTCGCGGAGGCGGATTTTTTCGCCGCAGCCGAGGCGAACCTACCAGCGTTCACGACGGACCACATCGAATCGACGGCGCGTGAACTCGTCACCGCGGAACCGCTCGCGGCGGCGCTCACCGACGCCGGCTTCGACGAGGCGGAGATGACGGCACTCATCTCCAACGTCGCGACCAACAGAGGCCAACTCGCGCGGTGGATGCCGACCAAGGAGATTCCCGACGGCGTCGAATTCGACCTCGAACACGTCGCACCGCTCCACCAGCGAGCCATGGGCGGGGTCGCGCTGTGGATCGAAGACCTCGACACGCGTCTCTGGCAGATGGAGTACCTGCTCACGGACGACCTGATCGAGCGCGGGATGTGGGACGTGAAATCCATGCTCGGTGGCGCGAACCTCGTGTCGCTGGCAGCCCGTGACGTCGCTGGCGCTGCTGACCTGACGGACAGTCAATTCACGGCCGCACTGACGGCAGGGACGGCCAGCATGATCATGGGACAAGAGGACCTGACGAACGACCTGTACCGAATTACCGACGACGTACGTGCGCCGCGCGCGGGGGGTGACTAAGCGATGAGTGCACTCGACAACGACGAGGCGGTCAAGGCGGCCCAGGCGATCGAACTCGTCGAGATCGACGACGGCTACACGCTGCGGAACACGCCCGACGAGGACGTCGTCCACCAGCACGACATTCAGCAGATTCCAGAGCAGGACATCACCCAGCAGATGCTGAACCAGTCGGCTCAGAACCCCGAGGCCTGGCTGATGTACGGCGGCGGCTACGAACAGCAGCGCTTCACCACCGCCGACGCCATCACGACGGACAACGTCAGCGATCTGGAACTGGAGTACCTGATCGAGACGGGCGTCTCCAACAGCATGGAGGGGACGCCGATCGTCGTTCCCGGGGACCCCCCGATCATGTACCAGACGAACGGGCCGAACCACGGGAAAGCCATCAACGCCCGGAACGGGGACGTTCTCTGGAGTTACACCTACTCCAATCCGCAGGAAGTCCACGGCAACCAGGGCGCGAACACGAAGCTCCTGCTTTGCTGTGACTCGAACAACCGCGGCTTCGCCGTCTACGGCGACAAGGTGTACATGACCACGCTCGACTCGGGCATGGTCGCGCTCGACCGGTTCTCCGGCGAACCACAGTGGTACACCAGCACCGCCGACTACCGGAAGGGATACTCCGCCACGTGGGCTCCGATCGTCTGGAACGATCAGGTGCTGACCGGGAGCGCGGGCGGCGAGTACGGCGTCCGCGGGTTCGTCGCCGCGCTCGATCCCGAAAACGGCGACATCCTCTGGCGCACCTACACGACCGATCCGGAGCGCTGGGTCGAGACGAGCTACGAGCAGGGCTGTGCGACGACCTGGATGACGCCGACGCTCGACCAGGAATCCGGCACGATGTACTGCCCGATGGGCAACCCCGGCCCGGACTTCAACGGAGCCGTCCGCCCTGGGCCGAACCCGTATAGCTGCGGGACGCTGGCGCTCGATGCGACCAACGGCGATCTCCAGTGGAACTTCCAGGAGAGCGCCCACGACGTCTGGGACTACGATTCCTCGTCGCCGAAGGTCCTCATCCGCGACCAGGAACTCCACGGGGAGAGCCGGAACATCGTCGTGAGCGCCGGGAAGACCGGCTGGGTGTACACCAACGACGCCGAGAACGGGAAGCTCCTCCGCCGGAGCGAGGAGACTGTCCAGCACATCAACATGTGGGAGATGATCCCCCATATCGACGAAGAGCGGCGGATCTCCTACGTGCCGGGGGCGCAGGGCGGCAACGACTGGCAGCCGCCCTCCTACAGTCAGGAGACCGGTCTCGTGTACATGAAACAGCAGAACACGCCCCACGAACTCATGTGGCTCCACGAGGAGTACACGCCGGGCGAAACCTACTGGGGCGGGGCGCTCAACGACTGGCCGCACGTCTCCAACCCGGAGGGCTGGAACGGCCACACGAGCGCCGTCGTCGCGGTCGACCCGGTCTCTGGCGAGCGAGTCTGGCGCGAGTGGATCGACGACCAGAACTACCTGTGGGGCGGCTCCCTGTCGACGGCCGGCGGGCTGACCTTCCTCGGCACGCAGAAAGGCAAGTTCGTCGCCTACGACAGCGAAACCGGCGATCGCCTCTGGGAGTCGCCGAACCTCGGCGCACCGATCAGTTCCTCGCCCAGTAGCTGGTACGACCCCGGGACGGGCAAGCAGTACGTCGCCGTGCAGGTCGGCGGAAGCGGCTGGCTCCGACACGGCCGGCGTGGCAGCACGGTCGCCGTCTTCGCGCTGGAGGGCCAGCAGAGTCAACAGCAGGGACAGCAGGGCCAGCAGTGAGTCGACGCACAATATTTCACCACTATCAACAATGACGTCACAACAAACACGGCGATCGTTTCTCGCGGCGGCAGGAGTCGGCGTTCTCGGCGTCGGGGCCGCCTGGCAGGCCGGCGGACAGGAGAACCTCGCGGAGATCTATCGACTCCGGATGACCAACGACGGGTTCGTCGGGAACGAACCCGAGGCAATCGCAGAGGAGGCCAGCCCCCGGCTGGAGCTGTCGGCTGGCCAGCGCTACGGGGTCGTGGTCGAAAACGAGTCGGACCAGGCCCACAACCTCGTCATGACGGACGCGTACCCGGGCGGGATCGCGATGTTCCGAACGAACGTCGTCGACCCCGGCGGTGCACAGGGAGTCACGTTCACCGCGAGGCCGAGTCTCACCGCTTACTACTGCGAACAGCACAGCCACGAAGTCGGACCCGTCGCAGTCCAGGGGGCGGCCGGGACCCAGACCGGCAACGTCACCGCCGTGAACGCGACCGGTCCGCGCGGCGACGTCAACAACACGACGGCGACGCCGACGCCGCGACCGCCCGTGAACGTCACGGAGCGGCCGGGCACCCCCGCGGTGAACGAGTCGGTCCTGCCCGAGAACCGGACCGGGAACGCCACCGGCGAGAACATCGCCAATCCGACGGCCCGATTCACGGACATCTCCGGCGTCCAGAACGCCTCGGAGAACCAGACCGGGAACGCGACTGGAAACGTGACCGGCAACGCCACCGGCGACCTCGCCGGCGCGTCACCGGACCCTGCGAAGACGTTCAGGTTCGTCGGCTCCGTCCCGGCGTGGGTCGCACAGGCCCCACAGGAGATTCAGGGCCAGGAGAACCCGGAACTCCCCGTCGAGCCCGGGGAGACCTACGAGATCGTGTGGGTGAACGCCGACGGCGCACCGCACAACTGGTTCATCGAGACCGAGGACGACGAATCGCTGGTTCGCTCGGACACCATCCAGCAGGCCGGCTCGTGGCAGACCGTGAAGTTCGTCGCCTCAGAGAACATGTATCAGTACTACTGTCAGTACCACCCGGTCGCGATGCGCGGCGACCTCAATCTCGGGGGAACCTAACGGCGAACCGCGTGACGACCGCTGGCTGACGGCGCCCGGGGTTTCCCGGGCAGTCGTTCACAGAGCCATGATTCGAACTGACGACCTGACCGTTTCGTTCGGCGAGACGCGTGCCCTCGACGGCGTCGACCTGCGGGTCCGGGACGGCGAGTTCGTGACGATCCTCGGGCCGTCGGGCTGTGGGAAAACGACGCTCCTGCGAGCGATCGGCGGCCTCCAGTCGCCGACGGCCGGCGACGTGCGGGTCGACGGCCGACCGCCAGCGGCGGCCCAGACCGCCGGTGATCTCGGGTTCGTCTTTCAGAACCACACGCTGTTGCCCTGGAAATCCGCCCTGGGGAACGTCACGTTCCTGCGGCGGCTGGCTGGCAAGGACCCGGCGCCCGAGGCGGCCCGGGACCTGCTCGCGACGATGGGACTCGCGGGCTACGAAGACGCGCGTCCCGCGGCCCTCTCCGGTGGGATGAACCAGCGCGTGTCGATCGCCCGGGCGCTCCACCTCGGTGCCGACGTCCTCTTGATGGACGAGCCGTTCGGCGAACTCGACGAACTCACCCGCGAGGAGATGGGCATCGCGGTCCGTCGCGTCTGGCAGCGCGAGGACAGAACCATCGTGTTCGTCACGCACAGCGTCCCGGAGGCCGTGCTGTTGGCCGACCGGTGTTTCGTCATGTGCGGGCCGCCCGGGCGAATCGTCCGGGCGGTCGACGTCGAGTTGCCGCGGCCGCGAGACGAGACGGTGCTCGAATCGGCGCCGTTCCATCGAACCGTCGCGACCGTCCGGACGGTGCTCTCGGAGGGAGCCGACGCGATCCAGTGACCGGCTAGCTCACGTCGAGCTCGCTGCCGCCGCGCGGCTCGGTGAACTCGATCTCGATCTCGAGTTCGTCCTTGCGGCCGCCGGTGAACTCGACCTCGACCTCGATCGGTTCCGTGAACTCGAAGGGGATCTCCCAGTCGGCCGTCGAAATCGTGAGCCGGCGTTCGCTCTGGATCTGGTCGGCCAGGTTCCGCAGAAACGTCGCCGTCTCAGCCCGGGAGAGGTGCACTTCGCGCTCGAAGAAACCGTCAGTCACCGTCTTCTGACTGGTGTCGCGGTCGTCCGGAAACTCGACGCGATCGCTCATGGCCACAGCTACGGGCGCAGACACAGTAACCGTTCATTCCGGGACCGTTTCTCGATACGTGCCGGTTCCCCACACGTGCCGGCCGCATCCACACCAGCCTGTCTCGGGCTCTGACGTGTGCTTTTCCGGGTCCCGCCCGTAGTCTGCGTATGTCCCTGCTCGACGTACTGGGGAGCAAATCGCGACTGAAAATCCTCCGGGCGCTCTCGCACGAACCCAAGTACGTCACGGAACTCGCAGAGGAAGTGGGGATGGACGGCAAAACCGCCGTCCATCACCTCCGGACCCTCGAAGACGCCGGCCTCGTCGAGCCGTATCACCGGGGCAATCGCAAGTACTACCAACTGGTCCGGACCGTCACGTTGCGCGCCGCACCGCCGCCCGAACGGACCTTCATCCTCCAGGCCACCGCCGACGGCGACCGGTCGAGCGACGACGGCGAGCAGGCGCCCGGCGAGTCGTGATTCGTGCTGTTCTGTCGACAGCACCGGCACGCTCGGTTGGTCGCGTGTATAAGATTCCAACGAATTTGCCTCCACAACAACGAGGGACCAAATGGGTGAGCGTGGAAAGAGAGCGGTATGGCCGCACCCAGGTTCCTGACCGTGCCGCTCGTCGTACTGCTGGCGGTCGCCCTGGTGGTCACTCCGGCAACCGCCCAGGGAACTGGAGAGGATGCCAAAGAAGGTGAGGGTGGTCTGGAAGGAGTGATCGAGGGCTTCGTCGACGACCAGGGACTGCTGGGGACGGTGCTCGTCCTCGCCGTCGGGGCACTCCTGTTGACTGCCTGTGTCGAGAAACTGATCAGCTATCTAACGAGGGCGGCGCTCGGGTTGCGGATGTCGCTGTTCGCGCTCGCGATCGTTTTCACTGGGTTCGAGTTCGATGATACGATTCTCGCGCTCGTCCTCTCGGCGGGCGATCTCGAGGGCGTCGCTCTCGGGACGGCACTGGGAACGGGCCTGGCGATCATCGGCATCACTCTCGCACTCGCTGCGATCATCCGACCCTTCCCGGTCGATCTCCCGCCGGATTACGTGTTGCTGTTCGCACTGGCGCCGGTCATGTTGGTGCCGTTTGTCCTCGCAGGGACGCTAACCTTCGTCCACGGTCTCTTGCTCCTCGGAGCCTTTCTCGTTATATTCGTATACCTCATCGCCAGGGAGTATCAGCGTGAGACGCCTGTGTTCCGAAATACCGAACTCGGCGAGGAGGTTCAGGTCGACGGTGGCGTGACGCTGCCACCGAGCGTCGCCGAGATCCCCGAAGATCGCCTCGTCGGCGGGTATTCAGGTACCGGGTGGATTTGGCTCGGCCTCTGCGTGCTCGCACTGGGGGGAATCGTCTTCGGGTCGATACTGCTGGAGGCAGGGTCGGAAGCCGCCGTCGAGGGCTTCGGCATCGAGGAGACAGTCTTCGGAGCAACCGTTCTGACTGCGATCCTCACGTTCGAAGATATCATGCTCACGATCGAACCAGTTCGACGGGGCGTCCCCGAAATCGGCGTGGGGAACGTCATCGGGAGTGTCCTGTTCTCGGTGACCGGCAACGTCGGCGTCATCATGCTGCTGAGTGACCTCGCGATTTCTCGGTCGGTACTGACGTTCCACCTGCCTGCAGTGATCGTCGGGACTGCACTCGCCGCGTACTTCCTCTTCGAGGGGCGCCTGAAACGATGGCACGGCTATCTCCTCGGAGGCCTCTACGTGGTCTACTGGCTCGTCGCGCTCGTCGTGTTCGGGGGACTTCCGATCAGCGGCTGAACCCGGTCGCCAGTCGGTCGTGACTGGTTGCCGGGTCTCGTTGGGCCACGGACAACGGTTAAGCGTTCAGTCGACGACTGTCTACACGAGGCAGCAGTCCGGACAGGTCGGCCGACGCGTGGTGATCTGGGGCGTCGCACGTTAAGTACGACGGACAGCGAGTCCGTTTCGACACGGGGATCTCGACTGTGCGAATCGAGCGGTATCCGGTACTCACGGCGGCCGATCGCGACCTCGTGAGACGTCTTGGCGTCGGTCTGGGAGACCGGGAAGCGCGCGTCCTCGCGTATCTGCTCCGCCGCGAGGCGGCCGACGAGTTCGGCCAGGAGCCCGCGACGCTCCTCGCCGTCCGGATCGGGACGGAACTGGGCCGGTCGGCGGCGAAGGCGGCGCTCTCGTCGCTCGTCGAGGCCGGACTCGTGACCGAGACGACGGCCGAGACAGACGGGCAGGGGCGGCCGCCGTCGGCCTGGCGCGTCGACGCGGACACAAAAACGATTCTCGCGCAGGTGTACGCGACCCACGCGCGAGCACTCCTCGACCGCGCCACCGAGTTCACTGCCGACGAGTCTGCGCCCGATCACGACGCCGACGAGGTTGATGGGCCGCACCAGACCCGGTCGATCACGGTGAGTCTGAACTGGCAACCGAACGGGCTCCAGGCGCCCCTGTACGCGGCACGCGAGGCTGGTGCGTACAGCGAGCGGAACCTGTCGGTCACGTTCGCGCCGCGGACCGGTTCCGGTGCGGCGCTTCGAGACGTCGTCGCGGGCGACTCGCTGCTCGGCATCGTGGGCTCGACCACGCTTCTCAGGGCCGTCGCGGACGAGCAGCCAGTCGTCCCGCTGGCGCTCCTTTACCAGCGAGCGCTCGCTGTTCTCTA
The DNA here is from genome assembly GCF_042678165.1 of Halorientalis brevis. Lineage (GTDB taxonomy): Archaea > Halobacteriota > Halobacteria > Halobacteriales > Haloarculaceae > Halorientalis > Halorientalis brevis. The sequence goes on from NZ_JBHUDJ010000015.1 coordinate 143,153, forward strand.
CACCACGCGGGCGGCGTTCGGAGAACCGTTCGAGCGCGTCGCCCAACTCCGCGGTCGTCGCCTCGGCATGCCCGTCGATTCCGAGATCGGCCTTCTGGGGCGATTCTACCTGCGTCAGGCGGGCGTCGCCGACGACGTGACCGTGATCGATCTCCAGGGCGAGGAACGGACCGCACTGCTGGCGGACACGGTCGACGCGGTCACCGGCTCGCTCTCGGATCCGGCTCGGGTCCGAACGGGGGACGCGACTGTCGACACGATTCGCCTCGGCGACCGCTTTCCCATCTACGGTCCCGCCGTCGTCGCGCGTGAGGAAGCGCTCGCTGCGGCCCGATCCGTGCTCGCGGACTTCCTCGCCGGAACGATGGTCGGCGTCGCCCGGGCTCGCGCCGACCCGGCGGTCGCTGCCAGCGCCGTTGACGGCGACGAGTCCGCCGCGCGGGCGCGCCAAACCTTCGAGGACGCCATCGAGACGGGATGGACGAGCGACGCGGTCGCGGCCCACGGCTGGGGCTGGCACCAGGCCGAAGACTGGGAACGGCTGCGGGGCGTGCTTGCGCAGGTCGACCTCCTTACGGAGTGACCAGCCGACGGGCGCCCGGACGGGCCGGCCTCAGCGGCGACCGATCCGCCCGGCGTAGTCGGTGATCGGCGGCGCGTCGTCGAGAAACTCGTTCGTCCACGCGGCGTCGGGATCGACCGGCCCGTCGAGGAGGTCGGTGTCAGCGAGGGTCCCGGCGAGCGACCGCCAGCGATCGGCGTCGTGGTGGCCCCAGCCCATTTTGCGGACGTGTGGCGTGAACTGCAGGTCGGCGGCCGCGGTCTCGAACTTCGCCTGCTCGATCTCGCGAGTGCGTTCGAGCGTGGCGTTGCGAGCGACCAGCGCGTCGATAGCCCCAGTCGGGTCTTTGGTCGCGGCCGCCCACCCACGGGCCGTCGCCCGAAGGAACGAGCGCACGGTATCGTCGTTCTCCCGGGCGAACTCGGGACTGGTCACGAGCGTCATCCCATAAACGTCCAGATACTCGCCGATCGGTAGCTCGTCGGCAGGGCGGTCGTACTCGCGTTCGAGTTCGAGGCCGTTGGTGACGACGCCGACGGCGGCGTCCACCTCGCCGTCGAGCAGTTTGTGCTGCACGCGGTGATGAGTGTGTTCGTCGACGGGCAGGAGTTCGACCTCCTCGCGGATGCCGGTAGATTCGAGCAACTGAGCGGTGAGAATGCGGGTTTTGGTCGCGGAGGGAGCGACGGTGCGGCCGGCGAGTTGCTGGGGGTCGGTGAGTCGCTCCCCGAACACGTCACGCAGCGTGTAGATGGCTGCCGGCGTCTGTTGGGTGACGGCCGCGACGGCGAGCGGGTCGACGCCCTGACTCCGGACCGAGAGGACGGCGCTGCCGCCCGCGAGTGCGAACTCGCGACGACCCTGTCCAGCCTGTTCGGCGGCGAACGGCGAACCGTGGCCCTCGACGAACCGCACGTCCAGGCCCTCCTCCGCGTAGAACCCCTGCTCGCGGGCGAGGAAGTACGGCGCCTGGAACCCGTTTGGCTCCCAGTTGAGCTGGAAGTCGATCGTCCGGGTCACCCTCACACCTCCAGCCGGAAGGTGCCCTCCGGGATGCGGTCGACGCCGAGGACGTCGGTGCCCGCAACGTCGTGCAGATGTTCGAACAGCCGGTGCATTCCCCGGACGGTCTCGTCGTTCCAGTCCCGGACGACCATCTCTCGCCAGCCGTCGCGGACGGCGGTGACTATGGCGTCGTCTGCGCCGTCCATCATCTCCGCCCCGAGTTCGCGCCAGAGGTCGTCGTCGCGCCGGAGCCGGTCGACGGCCGCGCGGTACGCCTCGCGGAACCCCCTGACGGCGTCGGGATGGGCCTCGAGGTACGACTCGGTCGTGAGGAACGTCGAGACCGGGATCTTCTCGTCGGTGGCCGAGAGCCGCTGGACCAGATCCGACATCGGCAGGACCTCGCGATACGCGCCGCCGTCGACGATGGCTGGGATGAGTTGCCAGAACTGTAGCGCCGCGTCGACCTCGCCCCGTTCGAGCATCGCGGTCAGTCCCGACTTCGAACCGGCCTCGACGACTTCGGCCTCCTCGTCCGGGTCGTAGTCGTGGAACTCCCGACAGGCCGCCCGCGTGAGAATCCAGTTCTTGTCGAGTCGGCGCACGACGCCGACGCGGTGGCCAGCCAGATCGTCGATTCCCTCGATCGGGGAGTCTGCAGGGACGACGAGTCCGCCGACCGTTCGTCCGTAGGGGTAGATGCCGACGATTGGGGCGCCGTCGGCCCGTTCGCGGGCGGTCGAGACGTAGTCGATGTCGATGAGGTCGGCGTCCCCGTGCTGGAGCTTGGCCTCGACCGTTTCCAGGTCGTCTTCGATGTCGTCGGCGACGAGTTCGACGTCGAGGTGGAACCCGGCGTCGTGGTCGAGGCCGAACTTCTTGATCGTATACAGGACGTACCGTGGGCTGCCGTTCTCTTCGAAGCGGGCGCGCATCACGGTGCGGCCGTCCGGGTCGTCGTGGTGGGCGTCGAGTGCGCTGTGAGACACGAATAGCTTCACCAGTGTGGAACGTCAACGATACTCATGATAACGGTGGCCGATCGTTCGCGCCTGTAAGCAAACGCTATTCCAGCCCCCGCGTTCCAAACGCCGGCTTATAAAAAGGAAAGCGGAAAATGTTCAAAAGGGTGTAGCCCGTGTGTGGACATCTCATGCACGGGGTGCGTGACGCCAGTCGTCGTCGGGCATTACGCGTCGGTGGAACGGCGCTCGCGGCAGGGCTCGCCGGCTGTAACGGGATGCTGGGGCGATCAGGGTCGAACACGTCCACGTCCACGGGTGTTCGCGCCGTCCTGAACTGGAAGCCGAATCCGACCCAGGCCGGGTACTTCGTCGCTCAGGACCGCGGCTTCTACGCCGACCAGGGACTCGACGTGGATCTCGTTCCCGGGCAGGGCGGGAGCTTCGCCACCAAACAGGTGGGGCTGGGCAACGCGGCGATCGGACTCGGCAGCGGCGTGGCGGTGTTGCAGGCGCGTGCGAAGGAGCTGCCGGTGCGGTCGTACGCTGCCGCCCAGCAATCCTCGAACGCCGCGCTCTTCACCGTCGAGGAGGCGTTCGGCGGGTCGTTGTCCGACGTCAGTCAGCTCGAAGGGGCGCGCATCGCCGTCGTCTCCGGGTCCGCGAAAACCAAGACCTACCTGGAGTCGCTGCTGGCGACCGCGGACATCAGCGAGTCTGTCGATCTCGTCTCGGTCGGGGTCGAGCAACAGACGTCGAACCTGCTCGCCGGCAACGTGGACGTCGCGACGGGCATCTTCTCGAACGCGTTGGCGCTCGAAACGGAAGGGTACGACGCGTCGTTGCTGTTGGTCGGGGACTACGTCCCGACGGTCGGCCGCGCGGTATTCGCACGCCCGTCGTACGTCGCCGACAACCAGGAGGCCGTCCGTGGGTTCCTGCGAGCGACTGCGCGGGGCTGGGCAGCGGCGGCGAACGATCCGCAGGCAGCCGAGGACGCGATGATCGCCGCCCAGCCCAGCCTCCGGAGCAGTCGCGACCTCGGCGTGACGAAGATCAAGTTCACGGCGAAACACCTCATCGCGACCGACGCAGTCCGCGAGCACTGCTGGGGCTGGCAGTCCGGCGAGACCTGGCGGCGCGTCCACGGGTCGCTCGCGTCCGCCGGCATCCTTCCCGACGACATGGACGTCGACGCCGCCTGGTCGAACGACGCACTCGACACGTCGGCCCCGGCCATCGGCGACTTCGCCGACCGTGTCAACGTCGACTACCGGACACAGATCTAGATGCTCGAACGCACCCGCCACCGGATCGAGGTGGGCTGGCCGGCGTCGGTGGCAGTGCCGGACTGGGTCCGCGTCGGCGCCGAAGGGGCCGGTGCGGTGCTGGCTCTCCTCGTCGGGTGGCAGGCGGTCGTGTGGCTGACGGGACTGCCGGCCGTGCTGGTACCTGCGCCGTTCGACGTCGCCGCTGCCGTGAGCGCTCACGCCGATCTCGTGCTGCGCGACGCGGTTTACACCGGCGGCGAGATCGTGCTGGGATGGCTGACTGGCGTCACCGTGGGGATGGTACTGGGGTTCTGTATGGCCGCCTCGCGCCGACTCAGGCTGTTCCTCTATCCCCTCCTGATCGCCGTCCGGATCGTCCCGCTCGTGGTGTTCGCACCGGTGTTCATCGTCGTCCTCGGGCCGACCCTGGAGATGCGAATCCTCCTGGCTGCGATCCTCTCGTTTTTCCCGGTCGTCGTCGCCACGCTCGACGGGCTCCAGTCCGTCCCCGAGGAACAGGTGGCGCTACTCCTGTCGGTCGGTGCCACTCGCTGGCAGCGGCTCGCTCACGTCCACCTTCCGAACGCGCTCCCCAGCGCGGTCGCCGGAGTGAAGATCGCCACGCCGCTCGCCGTCGAGGGCGTCGTCATCGCCGAGTTCCTCGCCGCCTCGAAGGGCGTCGGACACGGGATGGTATCGGCTGTCGACCGACTGGACACCGCGCTGCTGTTCGGGTACATGCTCGTCCTGATCGCGATCGGTCTGGCGGTCTTCGTGGCCGTCATCGCGCTGGAACGCGCCGTTTCCTGGGACACCGGCGGTGACGCGTTCGCGACCGACCAACTCTGGACGCCCGAGTCGGCGTCCAGCGGCGGCGCGGTGACGACTGGCGTCGTGATGGGGATCGCGCTGGTCGCCCTCACCGTCGGCTGGGAGGCCGCAGCCACGGCCGTCCCCCACGCGCGTCTGTTCCTGGCCGGGCCGCAGACGGTCGGCGACGTCCTCCTCGGCTCGCCGGCGCTGTTCGTCGCGGCGACGGTGGCGACGCTGGAGAAACTCGCAGCCGGCTGGGCGCTCGGTGCGACCGTCGGCATCACCGTCGGCACGGTCGCAGCGCTGTTCCCGCGACTCCGGACGGGCGTCTACACGTATCTCGTCGGCTTCCGCGTGATGCCGGTGATCGCGTTCGCGCCGGTGTTGCTGGTGTGGTTCGGCGTCTCCTTCGCCGCTGGCGCGCTCCTCGTCGCTGCGGCCGTCTTCTTCCCGATAGCCATCGGCACGGCCACCGGCCTCCGCCAGCTTCCCGAGACCCAGCGGGACCTCTTTCGCCTGGTTGCAGCGCCCCCGCATCGAACGGCGCTGGTCCGGCTCCGGTACGCGGCGCCGACGCTCCTGGCCGGCTGTAAGCTCTCGATCGTCACCGGGCTCTCCGGGGCGATCGTCGCCGAGTGGTTCGTGGCCGCGGACGGCCTCGGCCTGCTCGTACTCCAGCAGACGCGCACCTTCCAGCCGGCGCTTTCCTTCGGCGCGATCGCCGTCCTCTTCGCCTGTGGCAGCGTGCTCTTCGCGCTCACTACACTTCTCCAGCGATCGCTCCGATGGTGACACACTCATGACTCACTCACACGACTCAACCCGCGGTTCGGCGTACGTCGCCGACCGGTTCGACCGATGGGGGTCTCGCTTTCGGGCGAAGGGCCTCGACAGCAGCGGCATCGACCGTCTCAAACAGGACATCGACGCGTGGCCGGACTGGTGTCGCGCGTTCAGCGCTGTCGGCGAGGAACACGCCGACCGCGGCCGGGATGCACTCGAACACGGAAACGAGATCACGGCGAGCGAGCACCTGCTGCGCGCGGCGATGTACTACCACTTCGGGTCGTTCGCTTGGTTCTTCGACGAGGACGAACGCGAACGAGCGCACAGACGGGCCGTCGCCCTGTTCAGACAGGCCGGGGCGTACTTCGACCCGCCAATCGAACGGATCGAGGCGCCAGCGCCCGACGGCGACTACGTGATCCCGGGCAACCTCAGGGTGCCCGACCGGAACCCCAACGGTCTCGACGAGTCGCCGCTGGTCGTCCTGTTGTCGGGGCTCGACTCGACCAAAGAAGAACAACACACCCGCGCGTCTGACTTCCACCGCCGTGGCGTCGCGACCCTCACCGTCGACGGCGCGGGCCAGGGCGAAGTCTGGTACCACCAGCGCATGACGCCGGCGTATCCCCGGTTCGTCTCGGCGATCGTCGACCGAGTGCAGTCGGAGCAGGTGTCGGGACTCGACGCCACCCGCCTCGGGATCTACGGCGTGTCGCTGGGCGGGTTCTACGCGCCACAGGTCGCTGCGACGGACGACCGATTCGACGCCTGCGTCGGCCTCTCCGGACCGTTCACGGTCGGGCCGGTGACCAGTCATCAGTCGGAGTCGCTGATCGAGGGGTTCGAGCACGCCTGCAAGACTGACTCACTGGTCGACGTCGACCGGATCACCGAGCGGATGCACCTCAGAGACCGCATCGAGGACCTCCAGGCGCCTGCGCTGTTGATCGCTGGCGCGAACGACCACGTCATTCCACCGGCCCAGACCGAACGCATCGCCCACGAGGCTCCGAACGGCGAACTGCTGTACTACGAGGACGGCGACCACGTCTGTAAAAACAAAGCTCACGACTATCGGCCGCGGGCGGCCGACTGGCTTCGGGACCGCCTCGTCGCCGCTGGGGGTGAGTGACGTGCGGGGCGTCGACCACGTCAACGTCGACGTGGACGACCTGGCGGCGTGTCTCCAGTTCTATCGCGACGTGCTCGAGCTCTCGCTCGTTCGCGGACCGGACGACTTCGGCGGCGAGCACGCGATGTTCACGGTCGGCGACACGACGGTGACGCTCGCGGAAACGGGATCGGCCGCCGGGTGGGACGAGCGGGGAATCGACCACCCCCTCGACAAGGCACACCTCGCCTTCGAGGCCGACCGCGACGAGTACGAGCGCCTGATGGACCGCCTCGACGGGCAGTTCCCCAACCAGGGGCCCTACGACTGGAGCGACTTCGAGGGGTTCTACTTCCTCGACCCGAGCGGGAACCTCCTGGAAGTGATCACGTACGAGACGCCCGCTGACCGAGACCGATCGCTGCTCACTCACAACGACGTGGTTCCGTGAGCTATTGCCCACGTAGGTAGGAATTGTCGCACTCGTCGTGCGCCAGAACACACAGGTATCGAAGTAACTAATTTAGATTTACAATAATAAGTGAAAACCGAAATACTGCCAATAATTTAACCGAATACAGTTTCACAAGGGTGGCAACCACTAACACGCTCTGGCCCGTATGTAATGGGTGAGACTAGCAATGACAGAACTCGGTGGATTCCAAGATCACGTCGCACGCATCGACCTCTCGGACGAAGACGTCCAGTACGAGAGCGTCCCCGACGAGGACGCGAAGAAATACATCGGGGCGCGGGGCCTCGGTGTCAAGTACGTGTTCGATCAGGGGCCGGACGTCGACCCCCTCAGCGAGGAGAACCTGCTCTCGTTCACGAACGGGCCGCTCACCGGGACCCAGGTGACGATGAGCGGCCGCATCGCCATCTGCACCAAATCACCGTTGACGGGCACCGTAACGGACTCCCACCACGGCGGCTGGTCCGGCGCTCGCCTCAAGTGGTCGGGGTTCGACGCGCTGCTGTTCGAGGGGCGCGCTGACGACCCGGTGTACGCCTTCGTCGAGGACGGCGAAGTCGAGCTCCGGGACGCCTCGCACCTCTGGGGCAAGGGCGTTCACGAGACGCGCGACACCCTGGAAGAGGAAGTCGAGGGGGCCTACGGCAAGAACCTCTCGATAATGGCGATCGGGCCTGGCGGCGAAAACGAGGTGAAGTACGCCTGCATCATGAACGAGGACGACCGCGCCTCGGGTCGCGGCGGCACGGGCTGTGTGATGGGCAACAAGAACCTGAAAGCCGTCGTCGTCAAGTCCGGCACGAAGATGCCCAAGCCCGCCGATCAGGAGACCTTCCAGGAGGGGCACCGCCAGGCGATGCAGGTCATCCAGGAGTCGGACGTCACTGCGCCCAACGAGGGCGGCCTCTCGATGTACGGGACGAACGTCCTGATGAACATCACCGAGGAGATGGACGGCCTCCCGGTCAAGAACGGCGTGTACACTTCGACGCACTCGGAGGCCGAAGACGCGCCGGACGAGCCGAACATCGACTCGGAGAAGGTCTCCGGTGAGAACGTCCGCGAGAACATCCTCGTCGACGAACCCACCTGTCACTCCTGTCCGGTCGCCTGCAAGAAGATGGTCGAAGTCCAGACCATGCACAAGGGCGAGGAGATGAACGTCAAGATGGAGTCCTACGAGTACGAGTCCGCGTGGGCGCTCGGCCCGAACTCCATGAACGACGACCGGGACGGCATCGCCGTCATGATCGACCGGTGTAACGACGTGGGCATCGACACCATCGAGACGGGGAACATGATGGCCCTCGCGATGGAGCTGACCGAGGAAGGCGGGCTCGACGAACTCGACGACGTCTCCGAGTCGGGAGACTCGGAGGCTCGGGAGACGAAGTCTCCCGGTGGCATCGAGTGGGGCGACGCCGAGGCGATCATCGACATGATCGAGAAGATCGGCCACCGCGAGACCGAACTCGCGGACCACATGGCCGAGGGCCAGGAGCACCTCGCCAGCGAGTTCGGCGACATGACGAACACGCTGACGGTCAAGAACCAGGCCATCGCAGCGTACGACCCGCGCTGTATGAAGGGCATGGGCATCGGCTACGCCACCTCGAACCGCGGCGCCTGCCACCTGCGCGGGTACACGCCCGCGGCGGAGATCCTGGGCATTCCGGAGAAGGCAGACCCCTACGAGTGGGAGGGCAAAGGCGAGATCTGTGCGCTGTTCCAGGATCTCCACGCCATCAGCGACTCGTTCGACATCTGCAAGTTCAACGCCTTCGCCGAAGGCATCGAGGAGTACGTCCTCCAGTACAACGGCATGACCGGCCGCGACGTCAGCGAGGACGAACTCATGCAGGCCGGCGAGCGCGTGTACAACCTTGAACGCTACTACAACAACCTCGTCGGCTTCGACGGCGACGACGACACCCTGCCGAACCGGTTCGTCGAGGGCGACGAGCACGCGATCCCCGGCCAGGGCGGCAGCGAAGGCGAACTCTGCGAACTCGACGAGATGAAAGAGGAGTACTACGAGGTGCGCGGCTGGGTCGACGGCGTCGTTCCCGACGAGAAACTCGACGAACTCGGCATCGAAGTCGGCCCCGGAACGGGCGTCAGCAGCGAAGGCGCCGCCGCGACGGGCGACGACTGATCGGCGCCCAGCTGGGCGGCCCGTCCGGGCACTTTGACCTCTCGAATCCGGATTTTTCGTCACGCGTCGGAGCCAGTCGTCAGCTCCCCGAGGAGTCGCTGCCCGCAACGAATCCGAGATCGACGACCGGCTGCCCCGCCGAGACGTACGGCCCGTCTTCCTGCCCCTGAGAGGTCGAGAAGTCGTACGACTGGTTGCCGTTCGTGTCGCGATGAGGCATCGGAATGAGCGGCGGTGCCGGCGGGAATTCCACGGTCGTAATCGCACTGGGATCGTCGAGCTGAACCTCGACAGCGGTGTGGCTGCCGGGATCGAGGTACGCCGAGACGCCCACGACGCTCTCGAAGGCCTGCCCCTGGAAGAGCCGCGCGTCGTGGCAGACGACGAATCCCCCGTCCGAAAGCACGACCTCGCCGACGGTGACCGTACTGTCCGTCACCGACTGGTTCTCGAAGTCGAGGCTGGCGAACTGTGCTTGGTCCCCGGCCGGCGCGTCGCCCGGTGAGACGAACCCGAGGTCGACCACTGGCAGGTCGGCCTGGACGTACTGGGCGTCCTCGTTGCCTTCGCTCGTGACGAATTCGTACGTCTGGTTGTCGTTGGAGTCGGCGTGTGGCATCGCGATCAGCGGCATCGGTTCGTCGATGGCCTGCTGGTCGATGGTCCGCCCCGGCACGTCGAACAACTGCACGGACACGTCCGAGTGGCTGCCGGGATCGAGGTACGCCGAGACGCCCACGACGCTCTCGAGTGGCTTGGCCTCGAAGAGGCTCAGATCGTGGATGGTGACGAAACCGCCCGCCGAGAGCACGGTGGAATCGACGACGACCGTCGTCCCGTCCGTCGATTGGTTGGTGAACTCGATCGACGCGAACGGCGCTGGCTCGCCCTGCGCTGTCCCATCGTTCTGCTGTCGGCTCCTCGAATCGGCGACCGCACCGGCGGTCCCGCTCACGCCGGCGAGCAGTCCTGTCGCGGCCAACCCGCGCAACACGCCACGCCGCGTCGAAGCCCCGATACAGGAGGATCGCTGTGACTGCTGTGGTACCATGTCCGAACCCTGTTGTCACGTCGTCCAGTCCGGGCGATAAATCCGCGCAACCGTTTTTTCGATAACCGATTGTTAGTCCGCGTTTCGGTCGACTTACTCCCTGACGGCCAGTCACCTGGGTGATCGTCGGCTCCTCGACCCGATCGTGCCAGAGACTGCGATCGATGCCTCACGTCGGTCTGTCTGGTCGCAAACGGTGACGGACGACGGCGCAATGTCGACGTTAGGAGCAGTCTTCGATGATCAGTCCGCGATCAGGAGTTCCACGGTGAAAACTGCGCCTTCAGGTTCGTTATCATCGATCCACACCTCACCGCCGTAGGAGTCGACGAGTGTACTGACGAGATACAGCCCGACGCCGGTGCCTTCGCTTTCCAGTCCTTTCTCTCCCTTCCCGAAGATCGCGTCCTTCTGGCTGTCGGGGACGCCCGGGCCGTTGTCCGCGACCGAGACCAACAGGGAGTCGTCGGTCTGCGTCGTCGAGACGACGAGTTCCGGCACGTCTTTGTCGTTGTGCTGGATTCCGTTTTTGAAGAGGTTCCGGAACACGGAGTCGAGCAGGTCGTTCGCCACCACCGACACGTCCGGGAGCGAGCCGTCGACCTTGACGACCGCATCCGTGTGTGTTGCCCGAATCTCGTCGAGTTCTCGCTCGATGACCCGCCGCACCTCGACTGGCTCTAGGTCCCGTTCGCTCTTCAGCATCACCTCCGCCATGTCGCGGGCCGTCTTCGTAAGATCGACGGCGTTTTTCGTACTCTCCAGAGCGGTGTCGATGAACTGGTGTGCGTCGTCGTCGGCGTAGTCGTAGAGCAGATCGAGGTACGCCAGGACGATCTGCAAGTCGTTCCTGATGTCGTGGCGGACGACGCGATTGAGGACGTCGAGGTTGTCCCGTTGCTCTTCGAGGCGGTCTTCGTACTCTTTGCGGGCCGTGATGTCCTGGATAACGCCGTCGAAATACGTGCCGGAGTCCGTTTCCGTGGCGAACGCCGTGACCGATCCCCAGAACTCCGTTCCCGAGAGCGTCTCGAGCCGCAGTTCCTCCTCTTTTCTGTTGGGGTCCGTCTCGAGGAGGTGGTCGGAGAACTCTTCGCGCCGTTCGGGCGTCGCGTACAGGTCGCTGACGGCGTGATCGAGCAGGTCCGCTTCGGAGTCCGCGTCGAACATGTCCACCATCGCGGGGTTCACCTCGATGAACTCGCCGTCCTCTCCGGGCGTGTTCCGGTAGATCCCGACTGGGACGTTCTCCATGAGTTCTTTGTAGCGTTCGAGTTCCTGTTCGTACGCGACCCGGTCGGTGACGTCGTGAATGACGGAAAACAGTAGCTCCTCGTCGGCGAGCGTAATCGGTGACGAGTGGACCTCGACCGTTCGCACCTCGCCCGTCGCCAGTTCGTGATCGAACACGAAGTGGTTGCGGTCCGCCTTCTCTGCTCGTTCGCGTTCCCGCGCGACCGCTTCCGGGGAGAGTCGATTGATGTCCTGGATCGTCTTCGACAGTAACTCGTCGCTCGAGTAGCCGTAGAACGCGGCCGCGGCCTCGTTTGCGTCCTCGATCGAACCTGACTCGGGATCGATCAGTAGCATGGGGGCGCTGTGGCTCTGGAACATCGTCCGGAACCGTGCTTCTCGACGGCGCAGGCGGTCTTCGCGTTTCCGCCGTTCGGTCACGTCTCTGAGAATGGCCAGGTGCGCGAGGTCGCCGTCGAACGTGATCGGCGAGACGTTGTACTCGACGACGATCTCGGACCCGTCGTGGGCCTGGATCGTCATCTCGTCGCGTCGTGGGGCGTCCTCTCCGTCGAGCCAGGCCTGATACCGTTTCGTCACTTCCGCTCGTGACTGGGGCGCCACGTACTCGAGAAACGAGTCGCCTTCCATCTCGGCCGGCGAGTCGGCACCGATCATCTCGGCGAGTTCCTGGTTCACTATCACGAGTTGGCCCTGCTGGGCGACGGCGATCGCGTCGTTGCTGTTCTCGACGAGCGTCCGGTACTTCTCTCGCTCCGCCTGGAGCTGGCGGTTCCGTTCGATCTGATCGAGCGCTGCCGTGACGTTCTGGCCGAGCAGGGTCGCGACCGTCTCGTCCTTTTCGTCGAAGTCAGTGCGTCCGTCCGCGGCACAGGAGAGGACGCCATGATCACCCAGCGGCACGAAAATCGCCGAGTGGAGCGGCACGTCCGCCGCCAGATCCTCGGCCGGAATCGGATCGCGGACGATCGTCTCGCCCGCCTCGAACACGTCCCAGAGCCAGTTTCCTTTCGGATGCGTCGGTGACGGGGTTCCCGCGTCGTCGAGCAACTGCTGGTGCTCCGTGGAGTTCGCCACGAGCTCGAGCGTCGACCCGTTCTCGGCGGGCGCCCAGACCGACGACATCGGGAATCCGAGGAGGTCTTCGGCGGCCGCGACGGCGATCTCCCCGACTTCGTCCGTCGTCTCGGCGTCGAGGAGCTGCTGGGTCGCGTCGTGTAAGGCTTCGATCTGGCGTCGGTACTCCCGCCGTTCGGAGATATCTCGGGCGACGCTGAGAATCGCTGGCTCGCCGTCGTAGGAAATCCGACTCGCGTTGATCTCGACGGGAATTTTCCGGCCCTGTTTCGTCTGCTGGACCGTCTCGAACACGAGGGTCTCGTTCTCCTCGACGTTCGCGATCCGGTCCGCGACCTTCGCTGCTTCCGCGGGCGTCGTCAGATCTCGCGGCCCGCGCGAGAGGAGTTCCTCACGCGTGTATCCGAACCGCTCGACGGCCGCGTCGTTGGCAGCGATGAAGGACCCCTGGAGATCGACGACGAGGACGGCATCGTTCATCCCCTCGAAAAAATCCCGAATCACGTCCGCGTCGGTCTCGATCACAATACTGTCGGTTGTCGTTAGATTGCTAAAAGGCAACTGATCGATCGTCGACTCACGACGCCACCGTCGTTGAATGTCGATCGAGTGGAAAATACTGCGGTGCATTCAACGCGTCTTACCCCTCAGTTCCATCCTCCCGTTGCTTCACATTTGCAGCTATGTCTGGCTGCTATTCACGGCAAAGGGAGACACGCCTCTCTAGAGGGTCTCGGAGTCCCTCACCGATGGAGTAATGTCAATTGGTAACGTCGTCTTACCTAATTCTGGTGGACCGCGAGACCGCGCCGAGAACGCTCGGGGGTTCGGTGCAGACGTAAGTTCGGACTTACCTGTTCAGTCACTTTCAATAGACGATCCGTCAAGCAAGAACTATCGCAATCCCCTACCGGCAGTGGCGTGAAATATGATACCGTATGCCAGAGAATCTCGACAAAGAGAAAACGAACGAGACCCGGCGGGGGTTCCTCCAGTCCGTCGGCGTCACGGGCGCACTCGTCGGTGCGGTCGGAGCCGAGACGGTTCTGTTGCAGGACGCTCAGACACAGGACGTCGCGACGACGTTCGCGCTCGGTGGTCGGATCGAAGGCTGGCAGGGCGCGGCACCGACGGACATCGACGGCCAGCGGAATCCCACGCTCTCGCTCGAAGCCGGCAGTACCTATCGACTGTACTGGCAGAATCTCGATGGGGCAGCCCACAACTTCGAGATTCGGGATTCGGCCGGCAGTGCACTCCAGGTGCTGCAACCGATTCCCGTCGACCAGCAGACCGTCCAACAACTGTTCGCGGATGGAGGGCAGGCGAGCACGCCGTCTGGTGGCAATGCGACGGGCAGTCCGGCGACCGAGACCGGCACCGCGACGGCCGGTGGTGGCGCTCAGGATGGTACCCTCGTCTCGACGACCGGAATCGTCACCGAGGAAGGCGCCGCGCAAGCCGTCCAGTTCACTGCGACCGACGAGATGGCCCAGTACATCTGTCCCATCCATCCGACGTCGATGGTCGGCGACGTCACGCTCTCGGGTGGCTCCGGGGCGGGCAACAGCACGAGCGGCTGACGCTGCCCGAAAAAGAGGCGACGGAATTCCCGAGTAGCCGCCACCGATCTCGGGAGCCGCCTTGTTGGTACGTTATTGGGTTTCGGTCGGTGATCCGCCAGGCGTCTCAGTCGGGGTTCCACCCGGCGTTTCGGTCGGCGTCTGCGTCGGTGTTCCGCCCGGCGTTCCTTCCGGCGTCTCAGTGGCCGTTCCGGTGGGCGTCTGCTCGCCGTCGCCGTAGCCGTTCAACTGCAGCTCGGCCTGGGCGACGTAGCCGGTGACGCCCGCAGGGTGGGGCACCTCGTCCATCGACGCTTCCATGATGAGCCAGAAGATGACCCGCTGGTCCTGTATCTGCTCGCCGTCGACGTACTGTGCGGGGTGGTAGAACGCGGCCTCGACCTCCCTGTCCTTGGTTCGGGTCACCTGGTCCTGTGCGGGACCGATTTCGTCGGAGTTGGGGCGGACGACCACGACCTCTAGGTCCCGGTTCAGCGGCACGTCGATCTGTTCGCTCCCGTTGGGGTTCGAGAACCGGAGCTTCTGGCCGGGTTCGCCAACGTGGTAGAACTCCTCCTCGGGAGTGGTCCACTCCTCCCCGTCGAATAGTTGCGTCTGGACGCCCCCGTCGGTCGTCCCCGGCGTGGGTTCCAGGGCCGTTTGGTGAAGATACTGCTGGACGACGATCTCCTCGCCCTCCCAGTCCTCGGGGACGCCGTAGTTGCGGAGCGCTTCCACCAGGTAGCCGGGTCCGTGCCGGCGCCAGATGGGGATCATCCGGCCGTCCTCGAAGAATTCGTAGGAGATGTTGTAGTTGTACGGTCCGAACTGCGCGCCGGAGTGGAAGTCGACGCTCCCGCGGCCCTGTGCCCCGGTGTGGTAGTGGGTCCGGAACTGGAACCCCGAGGGATGCCCACGGCGTTCGGGGTAGTCGATCTTCGCCATTTGGCCGGGACCGCCGAAGGGGATGCTGTGGACGTCCCAGAAGATGTGGTGACCGTTGATCACCGGTTCGTCGTCCGGGAAGTACCACTCGCGAGTGTTACGGCCCTCGCGCGGTGGGAGGCCGTACGCCGTCGGGGTCGCCATCGCGTTCATCGTTTTGAACACTGGCTTGCCGTTGTACTGACCCCAGAAGGTCACCCCCTGGGTCTCCGGCGGTTCCCACCGAACGCTCCAGTTGTTCTGCTGGAACTGTTGGTCGGGCAGCGTCTCGAACCGGTGGAACCCGTTGTTGGCGGTCTTCATCGGCCGGTTTTCCACCGGAACGCTCGGAACCTGGTCGAGGACCGTCTGCTCGTTCGTGGCGGTCTGGCGGGCCATCTCCTGGACCGGATACCGGATGAAGTCGTCGACGATGTACGCCTTCATGAACTGAGGATTGCCCTCCTCCCGGACGTCGAGGAAGCCGGAGACGACGCTGACGCTGTCCTGGTCCACGACGTAGAAGATGATGGTCGAGATCTCGTAGTGCGCGAGGCCGCGACCGCTCGTGATGCTTTCGGCGACCTTGAACATCGGCCAGAAGTCCTTTCCCTGGACGTACTGCTGGACCTCCTGCTGGTCGAGCATGACCTGGCCGCGCCGGACCTCCTCGTCGGTGTACTCCTCGGTCCACGAGACGTCGGTGGGGTCGTTGATCTGGAGTGCGACAATCTCGTTCCGGCGTCGATCGATCAGCCCGTAGATCGTTTGCCGGTTGACCGCCGTGACGTTGAACGTCCCCGATTCGAGGCTCCCGTCGACGGTATAGTCCGTCGGTCCCTGGATGCTCACCGCGTCGAGGTGGTTCGTCAGCGCCTCGTAACTGATGAAGTGCGCGATCCAGTTGCTCGCAACGCGGTTGACCTCCGGGTCGCGCAACAGCGTCTGCACCGCTTCCTTTCGGCGGTGGACGTTGATGATCTCGTAGTTCTCTTCGTGGAAGTCTCGCGGCCCGACCCGTTCGGCCAGGTCGATCCGCTGCTGTGCGTCCGGTAGTTGCGGTTGTTCGTCGGTTGTGATGACGGTGTCGTCGCCCTGCCCGTTTTCCTGTGCCGTCGCCGTCGGCACCACGGTCGCGACGCCGGTGGCCGCCATCCCTTTGAGTACGCTTCGTCTCAGCCATTCGAGCCCGTGCGAATTGGTATCCTCTGGCATGGTCCGTCCGTAGTTCAACGTGCCAACTGAAATGCGTATCATCGCGATTGTATGCCTTGGAAGGAAAGTGCTATCGAAGTGGCTAGAGGCGGAGATTCCTCCATGCCAGATAGGAGTGAAACCGCTAGCGTCACGGAGCGTGCTACCGCGAAATGCGTAGGTTAGTACCTTCGTGGGCAAATAAACTACAGCGGTGGACGGAGACAGGTGGCCGGGGTGACTCGCGATCAATCGTCGGCGGCTTCGGGTTCGGCCAGGAACCGTTCGTCGTGGAGAAGGCAGGCAGCGTGGTGATCGTCGTCGATCGCGTAGTGAGCAGGCCGGTCAGCTTCGCACGGAGTCGGGAACGCAGCAGCGAGGACGTCCCGAGCCGCCTCGACGTCGTCGTCGACGACGGCGTCGAGTGCGTCGTCGAGTGCCCCATCGGCCGCGGGATCCTCTAGTCGTTCGGGAATGTCGAACTCCTCGCGGATCCGTCGCTTCAACCGCACGTCGTCGGTCCCGACCTGTCGGTCTGCCTCGCCCCCAACGAGTTCTCGAAGTGAGGCCAGATCGATCCCTTCGTCGCGGAGGTGGACGCGAACGTCCATCACTGCACGCCAGTTCTCCTGATCGAGGTCGAGGTCCGCTGGCTGGATGACCGCCGGACAACGCGTGTGGAATCGACAGCCAGGAGGTGGATCTGCCGGGTCAGGCAAGTCCCCCGTGAGGCCCGACAGGTGGTGTCGTTGCCGCGGATCCGGTCGGAGAATCGACGCGAGGAGTTCTCGGGTGTACGGGTGGCCCGGATTCTCGAAGACCCCGGCCGTCGGCCCCTGCTCGACGATCTCGCCGAGGTACATCACGGCGACGCGGTCACAGACCTCCCTGACGATCCCCATGTCGTGACTGATAAACAGGACGGCGAGATCGAACTCTTTCTGGACAGATTCGAGCAGCGAGAGAATCGACGCCTGGATCGACACGTCGAGCGCGCTGACGGGCTCGTCGGCGACGATCAGATCGGGGTTCACGACGAGCGCGCGGGCGAGCGCGATGCGCTGTTTCTGGCCGCCGCTGAACTCGTGGGGGTACCTGTCGGCGTCGTCGGCGTCGAGGCCGACCCGCTCCAGGAGGTCGGTCACGATCGCTCGCCGGCGCGACCGGTCGCGCATTCCATGAACGCGGAGCGGCTCCGCGACGGATTCGCCGACCGTCATCCGCGGATCGAAACTCGACGTGGGATCCTGGAAGATCAGCTGCGCACGCCGGCGAAACCGCTTCAGTTCGGCCTTGTCGAACTCGATGACGTCCGCCCCGTCGAAATACACTTCGCCGGCCGTCGGCTCCTCGATTCGGAGGAGCGAGCGGGCGGCGGTCGATTTCCCGCACCCGGACTCGCCTACCAGGCCGAGCGTCTCGCCGGCGTCGAGGTCGAAGCTGATGCCGTCGACGGCGCGGACCTGCCCCGTCTCACGACGGAGCCACCCCGACGTGACCGGGTAGTGCTTCGTGAGATCGCGGACCGACAGGAGCGGGTCTGTCACGGCAACTCACCACTGTTGCCGTCGAGGGCAAATTCAGTCTCCGCGTCTCGGATCGCCGTCGGGTCGTGATTCGGCCCGTAGTAGACGCAGGAGGCGGCGTGCGCCGAGTCGGCCGCCACGTCGTACAACGGCGGTTGTTCGCCCTGCCGGCACTCCTCGATGGCGTGGGGGCAGCGCGGATGAAACCGACAGCCGGCCGGCGGGTCGTTCGGGTCCGGGAGGTCGCCACCGATGGCCTCCATCTGTCGGCCGGGCCGCGGCAGACACCGGAGGAGCGCCCGCGTGTACGGATGGGCCGGGTCGTCGAACAGGGCGGTGACGGTGGCTCGTTCCATCACCTTCCCGGCGTACAGGACGACGACGCGGTCGGCGACGGCGGCGACGACGCCCAGGTCGTGCGTGATGAGGAGGACGCTCAGGTCGTACTCGTCCTGGAGATCGACGAGCAGTTGGAGGATGCCGGCCTGCGTCGTCACGTCGAGGGCCGTCGTCGGTTCGTCGGCGATGAGCAGGTCGGGGTTCGACGCCAGCGCCATCGCGATGACGACCCGCTGTTTCATCCCGCCGGAGAACTCGTGGGGGTAGTCGTCGAACCGACCGGCGGCTTCCGGAATCCCGACGCGATCGAGCAGCGTGACGGCCCGCTCGCGGGCCTCCCGACGAGTGGCGTCTTGGTGGAGGCGGATCGCTTCGACGAGCTGCCAGCCGACGGTGTAGACGGGATTGAGCGCGCCCTGGGGGTTCTGGAAGACGTGGCCGATGCGGTTGCCCCGGAGGGCCCGGAGTTCGCCGTCGGTCATCGCCAGCACGTCCGCACCGTCGAACAGCACGTCACCGCTGATCTCGCCGGGCGGGGTCTCGACCAGCCGGGTGACGGATTCGGCAGTGACGGTCTTGCCGCTGCCCGACTCGCCGACGAGACAGACGATCTCACCCCGCCCCACGTCGAAGGAGACGCCGTCGACCGCGCGGACGGTCCCCTCGTCGGTGTGAAAGACGGTTTCGAGGTCGCGCACCGAGAGGAGCGGATCGCTCATTGTTCCACCCTTGGATCGAGCGAGTCTCGGAGCGCCTCCCCGAGGAAGTTGAACGCGAGGATCGTCAGGAACAGGAAGACGCCGGGGATGGTCGAGATCCACCACGCGGTATAGAGGTCGCCGCGGCCGGTGGCGATGACCTGCCCCCACGAGGGAATGGCCGGGTCGCCGAGTTGGATAAAGGAGAGCGCCGCCTCGGCGAGGATGAGGCCGGGAATCGTCAGCGTCGCCGCCGTGATGACCGTGTTCGAGACGTTCGGGACGATGTGTCTGGTGATGATCCGTGTCTTGCTCGCCCCGGCGGCGACCGCCGCGTCGACGTACTCCTCCTCGCGGCGTTGCAGCGCCTCGCTCCTGACCAGGCGGGCGATCCCGCCCCAGCTCGTCAGCCCGAAGATGACGATGAGCAGGAAGAGACTCCCGCCGAAGAGGTACACGAGCAGGAGATAGAGGAAAAAGGTCGGGAACGTCAGCTGGATGTCGACGTAGCGCATCAGCGCCTCGTCCACGAGGCCGCCGACGTAGGCGGCCGTCGTGCCGACCGCCGTCCCGATGACGACGATCAGCAGCGTCGCGATGAGACCCACCTGCATGCTCACGCGCATCCCGAACACCATCAGCGTCAGGATGTCCTTGCCCTGGCCGGTCGTCCCGAGCGGGTGCGCCCACGTGCCGTGACACGCGCCGTCGACGACCGGCCCGGCGCACTCGACGGGCACCGTCTCCGAGACGGACGTCCAGACCGGCGGCTGGTAGGCGTTGAGGACGTTCAGTTCCGGCCGGGCGATGACGAGCGGGCCGAACGTGCCGACGGTAAAGATCACGGCGAGGAACGCGAGGCTGGCGACGGCGGCCTTGTTCTTCCGGAACTGGCGCCAGTAGTGCATCGTCAACCGCCGGTTGCGAACGAGGGGAACGACCACGTAGAACAGCAGCGCGAGCAGTGTCAGAACGAACAGCCAGTCGAGTTGTGTGACGTTCCACCCGAGTCCGGGGATCGTCGGCGTGCCGGTCGGTACCAGGAAGAAGTCGTACAGGAAGACGGCGGCGAGGACGAGCACGACGGCACCCATCGCGAGCGTCCGGCGGGAGACGGGAACGCGCCTGCCGTCCAGTGCGTCCCAGTCGACGTCCTCGAAGCGAACCTGATCGGGATCGGTCGCGCCCGTCATCAGCGATCACCGTAGTCGATGCGCGGGTCGAGGATCGTGTACGCGATGTCCTGCAGGAGGTTGCCGATGACGGCGACGAACACCGGGATCAGCGTCGTCCCCAGCACGAGCGCCGTGTCCTGGTTGAGGAGTGCGTCGAGGCTCAGCCGACCCAATCCAGGAATGCCGAAGACGATCTCGACGAGATACGAGGCCGTCAGGAACAGGCCCAGCAGGTCGCCGACGAGGATCGTCGAGAGCGGCACGAGCGCCGGCCGGAGGATGTGTCGGAGGAGGATGCGGTTCTCGTCGGCCCCCTTGGCGCGGGCGGTCTTGACGAACTCGGCGCGGACGTACTCCAGGGCCTCGGCACGGGCGTAGCGCATCTCGCTGGCGATGGTCCCGGTCGTCAGGACGAACACCGGCAGGACGAGCTGGACGACGTTCGCCCACGAGAACACTGGCACTGTCGGGTCGAACAGAACGGGCACCCAGCCGAGGGTGACGCCGAACACCAGCAGGAGGATGATGCCGAACCAGAAGTTCGGGATCGACAGCCCGAAGAAGGCGACGAAGGTGCCGACGTAGTCGAGTTTCGTGTACCGGTGGGTCGCCGAGTACAGCCCGATCCCGAGTCCGAGAATCGTCGAGATGAGAATCGCCGGGACGGTGTACATCAGCGTGTACGGGTACGCCTCCATGATCGCCTGGACGACCGGCTGCGAGCGCGTATCGGACCACCCCCAATTGCCGGTCGCGAGGTTAGTCATGTAGTCGGTGTAGCGCTCCCAGAGCGACTGGTCGAGGCCGCGGGCCTGTTCGAACGCCTGCTCGGCCGACGCGGCGTCGCCGGTGCCCTGCGCGGCCTGGAACTGGAGTTCCGCCGCCTGAGCGTTCGGCGTCACCGCCAGCAGGACGAACGTCACCGTCAGGATCAGAACGGAGACGAACCCCGCCCAGGCGACCCGTCGAACGATGTACCAGGTGAGCCCGAGATTACCCATCTGAATCACCCCGCCGCGTACCAGGTCGTCGCGTCCCAGCCGTACCCGAAGTCGGTGGGCCCGAACCCGGCGATCTCGTCCTGGTAGCCGGTGATCGATTCCTCGAAGTTCACGAAGTTGCAGGGTTGATCCCGCGAGAGCACGCCGAACGCTTCCGTGAGTGCCTCCTGGCGGACCGCGTCGTCGGTCGTCGTCCCGGCGGTGTCGAACAGCGACGCCAGGTCCGCCTCGGGGTAGTACCCGAAGAAGTTGGTGTCGCCGCGCCGCTCCCAGAACCCGCGCGTGGCGGTGGGCGTCCGCGGATACGTGTTGAACGCGATCCCGTACAGCATGTCCCAGGGTTCCTGGCTGGTGGCTGCGTTCCGGGGGCCGGCGTTGAACGGCCCGGTCTGCCACGGTGGCGACCCGCTCCCCCGGTAGCTGTTCTGGGCGTACTTCCGGAGCAGCGTGTTGAACTGCACGCCTTCGAGCGCGACGTCGATCCCGACCTTGCCGTAGGCCTGGGCGACGTACTCGACCGTCGTTTTCGTCGTCTCGGTGCCCACCGGGTACACCAGTGTGAGGCTGACCTGCTGTCCGGTAGGGCCGACGAGGTCGCCGCCGTCGTACCCGAATCGGTCCGGGAGCGCGTCGGCGAGCCGTGATCGGGCCGTCTGCGGATCGTATTGCTCACCGACGCCGGTTTCCTCGACCTGGGAATCGTCGTACCAGTCGGACCACTGCGGCTGGAAGGTGTGTGCGACCTGGGCGTGGCCGCGCAGGATGGAGTCGACGATCGCCTCCTTGTTCACCACGTAAGACAGTGCTCGCCGGACCGCTCGTCGCCGGAACGGTCGCCAGCCGTTGGCTCGCTGGTTGTAGATGAGCAGCAGATTGAACGGTTGGGGCGCCTGCTGCACCTGGACAGAGGGCAGACTCTCGTACTGGGTGACCTTGGCCGGTGGAATGCTGGTCGACGTGATTTCGGTGGTCTGTAGCGCCGAGAGGCGGATGCTCTCCTCGGGGATGACCTTGAAAACGTACCGCTGGAAATACGGGGCGTCCCGCCACGTCTCGGGGACGTCGGCGGCCTCGTGCATGTAGTAGTCGGGGTTGCGGGTGGCGACGAACTCGGACTCGCGATTCCACCGCTCGAAGGTGTACGGTCCCAGGTTCCCGCTGTAGGCGAGGGTCTGGATCTCGCGGTCGCGTTTCAGCCCTTCGACGTCCTTGTCGGAGACGTATCGTTCGAGCAGTCCTTTCGGGAGACAGAACGACCCCCACAGGATCGGCCGCATCGGGAACGCCGGGTCGGGGTCGGGCAGCCGAATCTCGAAGGTTCGCCGGCCGGTTTTCACCACTGGAATGAACTCGCCGTTGCGCTGCCAGCTTCCCTGGTCGGTGTAGCCCGCCCAGTTGTCCGGCGCCTGGAACACGTTCTGAATCATGTACACCCAGTCCTCGGCGGTCATCTCCCCGTAGGGGTCGCTCCACCGGAGTCCGTCACGGACTCGACACTCGTACACCCGCTCGTCGTCGGTCGCGAGGGCCAGCCAGAGCGGGAACACCTCCTCGTCGGTCGTCACCGCGTAGGCACCGTCCAGGGCCGTCCCGACGCGGGCGGCCGACGCGGCGTCGGCCACCTGAATCCAGAGCAACGACTCCGCGTCCGTCGCGGCGCCTTCGACCCACTCTCCGCGCACGGCTCGGGTACCCGAGGGCGCGCCGCCGGTCGACCCCGTTCCCGACTGACCACCGCCGAAATTGCAGCCAGCCATGCCTGCGGTTCCCGCGAGACCGAGCAGTCGAAGGAAGTCGCGTCGACGCGGGAATTTCAACCGCTCCGATCCGCTGTCGCCGATCGGCGATCTAGCCCTCATCACCAGAACCCGGCCCGCGAATAGTTTGTTGGCCGGTACCGAATACCATGGGACAGGATATGGCAGAATCGGATAAATGCGCTTGCTATCTTTCCCCACACGTCCGGGCGGAAAGAAAGAAACCCATTCGGCGGTGGACTGTCCCCACTGGCGATCCCGTTCGGTTTCGGCCAGCGTCTGACGATCGTCTGACGGCGCCTCGGTGACCGCCTTCCGTCTGGCGGTTACACTTTCAGGCCGCGTGGCGTACTTATTAGCCCATCTCGGTCACGTGTTGAGCTATGATCGAACGTCTCCGGAACGTGTTCCAGCACGAAACACAGTCCGGTGATCTCTACGAGTGTCGCGACTGCGGGACGACCCTCGACCACTCGGTGCGTCGCTGTCCGTCCTGCCGGTCCGACGAGATCGCCTGCTACGAGTTGTAAGTCTCACGTGTGTCCACGCTGTTCGCGGAAGCTGACGAGACGCGGAATCGTCCATTGTGAGTGATACACACGGTGAGAGACACGAGTCTCTCGCAAGCACCTCGTACACACCCTTTTGATTGTTGTCGTCTATGTGTAGCACGTAGAACCGCGGTCCCGCCATCGTACAGCAAAAACTGGCACAGATATGATATACTTATGACTGACAACTGGGACGACATCAGCTTCGTAATTAGTTCGCAGTACAGAGTCGCAGTCCTCCGGCGTCTCGCCGACGGACCAGCAACGCCCTCACGGATTGCGAACGATAGCGATCTCGGGATCGCCCACATTTCGCGCGCACTCCAGGGGTTGCAGGACCGTGGACTCGTGGAACTGCTCGTGTCCGAAGAACGGCGCAAAGGACGCGTGTACGGCATCTCGGACCGCGGCAGCGAGGTCTGGAGCCGGATCGTCTCCGAGGAGATGGTCGACATGGGCAAGCCTTCCGAGTAGCACGGCCGCTGACGGTGGAGCGAGCCACGGCCGACGACAGTGCGATCGGGACGAGTCGCCCTGCCCGATGCACACAGCGGCATGCACTGGAGAACGGGAGTTCACACGGACGAGATGTCTCTGAGAATCTGTGTTCGCGGAGGATCTCCCTCCTGCACGACGCGGTCACGGCTCGTGGAGGTGCGACGCCGTGGTGGCTGAGCGGCCCGTTCGCGTCGCCGCGATCGTGACGGATTCGTCGTCGCTGGACGAAACCGTTATCGAGGCCTCTCAGCGACTGGACGACGAGCGAGGGATCGCGACCGTCCTCTGCCCGGATCGGGCCGTCGCGAGTCGGGTGCAAACGGTCGTGAACAACCACGGGTGGGAGGCCGCCGTCGAGATAGTTTCCCCGTTCAGCGTGGAGCGGTTGACGACGCGTCTCCTGACCGAACGACCGGACGTGGTCGTCGTCGATCCAGCGGCCCCCGTTGCGATCGCGGACCTTCGCTCCCGGACTGCGGACGCACCGATTCGCGTGTACCCACCGTCGTCAGCCCACGCCCGACGGCGGCGACGGCTCCGACGCGCTCCCGGTCTCGCCCAAGGGGTGACCATCTTCGGGCTCGCGTTCGCGTTCTATCTCCTCTTGGGCCACGTGAACGCGTTCGACGTCGTAACTGGTATCGCCTGCGCCGCTGCCGTGGCCCGCCTGCTATCACGCGTCACGTTTACGGCGGCGCCGACGGTCCAGCGGACGCTCCCGCGACTCGCCAGGGCGACGCTGTTCGTCCCCTATCTCGTCTGGGAGATCGCCAAGGCGAACCTCTGGTTGGCGGTCGTGCTCGTCGATCCGCGGCTTCCGATCGATCCGTCGGTCGAGAACGTCGCGATCGAGGCCGAGTCCAGCCTCGAACGGGCCGTTCTCGCGAACAGCATCACGCTGACCCCCGGGACGGTCGCCGTCGACGTCGGCGAGTCGTCGCTCGTCGTCCACACGCTCACAGCGTCGGCGAGGGGTGCGCTCCGCGACGGTACTCTCGAACGTGCGGTGCGGTTCGTCTTTGGGGGCCGCCAGAGAGCGCGAGCAAACGGCGGTCGAGTCGACGAATGAGCGGGACCGAGCCGGCGCTCGTCGACGACGCGATGGTCGCCGCGGCGGTCGCCGTCATCGCACTGGCGCTCCTCGCCTTTCACCGGGTGATCCGCGGACCGACGCTGCCGGATCGGGTCGTCGCCGTCAACGGGATCGGCACCGCGACGGTCGTCGTGCTCACGTTCCTCGCGGTCGGCCTCGACGAGTCCGGACTGCTCGACATCGCGCTCGTGTACGCGCTGCTGAACTTCCTCCTCTCGATCGGGCTCGCGAAGTACGCCATCGAACGGGGAGGGTTTCTGTGACGCTCCTCGAACTCGCCGTGGTGCTCTGTGTCTGCGGCGCGGTGCTGTTCTTCGGGATCGCCACGCTCGGGTTGTTCC
The DNA here is from genome assembly GCF_042678165.1 of Halorientalis brevis. GTDB lineage: Archaea > Halobacteriota > Halobacteria > Halobacteriales > Haloarculaceae > Halorientalis > Halorientalis brevis. The sequence continues at coordinate 168,334 of NZ_JBHUDJ010000015.1, forward strand.
GGCTGCCGGATCTGTACTCGCGAGCCCACGCAACGTCGAAAGGCGACACGCTCGGGACGCTGTTCGCCATCGGAGGGGCGATTCTCGCCAGCGGCGGCGACGACACGACGAAGCTTCTGTTCCTGGTCGGCTTCGTGTTCGTGACGACGCCGACCGCGACGCACGCGATCGTTCACGCTGCCGACGTGGAGGGATACGACGCCTGGACGTCGGGAGGTGACGAGGGAACGTGACCGATCCCGTCGTCGTCGCGCTGTTGGTCTGGCTGCTCGTCACGGCGACGACGGTCGCGGCCTTCAGCGATCCGTTGGCGACGATCGTCGCCTTCGGCGTCTACAGCCTGGGAATGGCGATGCTCTGGGCCGTCTTTCGCGCTCCCGACGTGGGACTCACCGAAGCCGCGGTCGGCGCCGGCGTCACCACGGCGCTCTTTCTGGTCGTCGTCTTCCGCACTGGCGTCGGCCGGCCGGGACTGTTCCGGTCGCAGTCGGAAATCAGCCCGCAGTCGCTGGCAGTCGTCGGCGGCTTCGTCGCGGTGGTGCTGTGGACGGTCCCGTCGCTCCCGGCAGTCGGCGATCCCACCGCCCCCGGATTCCAGCGCGTCGCCCCGGCGTACCTGGCTCGGTCGCCGGCGCTCGGAGTGACGAACGTCGTCACCGCGGTGCTCGTCGCGTTCCGCGGCTTCGACACCTTCGGCGAGGTGGTCGTGGTATTTGCTGCCGGGATCGCAGTGCTCGCCGTGTTCGACCGCGAGGTGGTCCGATGACCACGGACCGGCCCGGTGGCGGCTCGCAGTCGGACCGCCCCCGCAGGCGGGAACTCGACAGTCCGGTCGTGACGAAGACGGTTCGCCTCCTGACGCCGTTCGTGGTGACGCTCGGGCTGTTCACCATGTTCCACGGGACCAGCTCGGTGGGCGGCGGGTTCCAGGGCGGCGTGATCGTCGCCGCGGCCCTCATCACAGTCGCGTTCGCGTTCGGGATCGACCAGACCAGACAGTGGCTCGACGCAGCCTGGCTGACCGGGGCCGCCGTCTCGGGAATCCTCGTCTTCGCTGCCATCGCGACCGGCGCGCTCGTCTTCGACCGCGTCTATCTGGACCTCACGGCGTATCCGGTCCCGAAAGCGGTCGTCTACGCCATCGAGCTCGTGGAACTGGGCATCGGCGCGACGGTCGCGGCGACGATCCTCGTGATGTTCCTGGCGTTGGCGCGAGGTGAGAGCGGGTGATCGGACCGCTCGCCGACCGAACGCCCTACGTCGTCGCCGTGTTCCTCATGGGCGCGGGCCTGTACGTCCTGATCGACGACGAGAACCTCGTCAAGAAGGTGCTCGGCCTCAACCTGTTCCAGACGGGGATCTTCCTCGTGTTCGTCGCTGCCGCGGTCCGGACCGGGGGTCGCTCGCCGCTCGTCGGCGACGCCGGCGGCCCGTACGTGAACCCGCTCCCGCACGTCCTCATCCTGACGGCGATCGTCGTCGGCGTGAGCGTAACCGCGCTGGCCGCCGCGCTCGTCGTCAGGATACACGCCGAACGCGGCACGGTCCGAGCCGACGAACTCGAGCGTCCGACCGACGAGGTGGCCGACCGTGAGTGACGCGCTCCCCTTCCTCGTGACGGTCCCCTTCGTGGCGGCCGTCGTTCCCCCCGTGTTGGCCCGGCGGTACGACCGGGTCGGGTGGCCGGTCGCCGTTGTCGGGCTCCTCGCCCAGACCGGGCTCGCCGGCTGGGTGGCGTGGGCGGTCGTGACCTCTGGACCCATGCGGCTCGTCGTCGGCGGACTGCCGGCAGTACTCGGGATCGAGCTCGCCGTCGACAGGCTCTCGGCCGCTTTCGTCCTGCTCGTCGCAGTGGCGGGGCTATGGGGGCTGGCCTACACCCGGCGCGGTGGCCCCCGATCGGCGACCGGCTACAGCCTGTACTTGCTGTTGATCGCCGGGCTGACGGGCATCTGCATCACGCGCGACGTGTTCAACCTCTACGTGTTTCTGGAGATCAGCGGTCTCAGCGCCTACGCGCTGGTCGCGCTCGGGGATGGGCCCGACGCGGCGCCGGCGGCGCTGAAGTACCTGCTGCTCGGAACCGTCGGGGCGTCGCTGTATCTGCTCGGTATCGGATACCTCTACTTCGGCACGGGGACGCTGAACATGGACGCGCTGGCGCGGACGCTCCCGGCCGTCGGCTACGGGAACCGACTCGTCCTCGGCGCCTTCGGGCTGATCGCCGCCGGCCTCGGCGTGAAGATCGCGCTGTACCCGGTCCACACCTGGAAGCCCGACGCCTACCGGGCAGCGCCAGCGGGTCTTACCGCCGTGCTCGCGGCCCTCGTCTCGACGATCGCCGCGTACGCGCTCGTCCGACTCGTGATCTCGGCGTTCACGCTGCGGTTCCTCGCGAGCACTCCGGGCCTCGTCGCTGCGCTGCAGGCGACGGCGGTCGTCAGCATCGTCGCCGGCGCGGTGCTGGCGCTCCGCCAGCGAGACGTCCGCCGGTTGCTGGCGTGTTCGAGCATCTCGCAGTTCGGGATCGGCGTCGCCGGGCTCTCGCTGGGCACGCGACTCGGCGTCGTCGGCGGCGTCGTCCACCTCGTCGGCCACGCCGTCATGAAGAGCGGGGCGTTCGCCGCCGCGGGCGTCGTCGAGACCGCCTACGGCGCCCGAACCGTCGACGAGTACGCCGGCGCAGCCGACTCCCTCCCGATCACGAGCGCGGCGTTCGCGACGCTCGTGCTCGGCCTCATCGGAATTCCGCCGCTCATCGGCTTTTTCGGCAAGTGGTACGTGGCGGTGAGCGCGCTCCGGAGCGGGGCGTGGGTCGTCGGGAGCGCCGTCCTCGTGAGCACGGTTCTGTCGCTGGCCTACTTCGCCCGACTGCTCCAGCGCATGTACTTCGAGGACGCTGCCGGCCGACTCGACCAGCGGGCCGTCAGCGTCGGGATGGTCGCGACTGGCGTCATCGCGGCGCTCGTTGCCCTTGGCCTTGGACTCGTTTCCGCTGGCCTCGTGGAACTGCTGCTGCCGGCGATCGGGGGCGGACAGCCGTGACCACCGCGTCGCTAGTACCAGTTGCGATCGTGTTCGTGCCGGTGGTCGCGATGGCGCCGATCCTGGCCTCTGGGTCGCGACCGAATCGCAGAGAGGCGTGGACGTTTCTCGCGGCGGGACTGACCCTCGCACTCGCGGCCCAGGCCGCGGCCGCGACGCTGGACGGCGTCGTGTACGAGACGACTCTCGGCCGACTCGCAGTGGGGGCGCCGCTCACGTTCCGGGTCGACGCCCTCGGAGCGCTGTTTGCCTTGCTGGCGTCGTTCCTGTGGCTGGTCGCCAGCGCCTACAGCGTCGGCTACATGCGCGGGTTAGACGAGCACGATCAAACTCGTTATTTCGCTGCGTTCGCCGCCAGTATCGGGGCAACCATGGGCGTCGCGCTGGCGGCGAACCTCCTGACGCTGTTCGTCTTCTACGAACTGTTGACGGTCGCGACGTACCCGCTCGTCGCCCACGCCGAGACCCCGGAGGCCCGTCGTGCCGGACGGCGATACCTCGCATACACGTTGAGCGGCGGCGTGGCCATTCTCGGGGGAATCGTGCTCGTTTACGCCGTGACCGGTTCGGGCGAGTTCGTCGCCGGAGGGCTCGCGGGGCTCGCATCGGAGCCGATCGTCGCCACCGTCGCCTACGGGCTGCTCGTCGTCGGATTCGGCGTCAAGGCGGCGGTCGTGCCGCTGCACGCCTGGCTCCCCGACGCGATGGTCGCTCCGACCCCAGTGTCCGGGCTGTTGCACGCCGTCGCCGTCGTCAAGAGCGGCGTGTTCGGACTCGCCCGCGTCGTCCTGTTCGTCTTCGGTGCCGGCACTGTTCGGTCGCTCGGACTGGGACGCCCGCTCGCCGTCGCTGCGGCGGCGACGATGCTGCTGGCCGGGGTGGTCGCGCTGCGCCAGGACAAACTCAAGCGCGGCCTCGCGTACTCGACGATCAGCCAGCTGTCGTACATCGTCCTGGGAATCGCGTTGTTGACGCCGCTCGCCCTCTTCGGGGCGCTCTTGCACCTCGTCGCCCACGCGTTCATGAAGATCACCCTGTTTTTCTGCGCCGGTGCGATCTACGTCGAAACCGACACCGAGTACGTCAGCCAGATGGGGGGCATCTGGCGGCGGCTCCCGGCACTGATGACGGCGTTCGCGGTCGGGAGCGCCGGACTGGTCGGACTGCCCGGGATCGCCGGGTTCGTCAGCAAGTGGTACCTGATCCTGGGGGCGCTCGACGCGAACGCCCTGGTCTTTGCCGCGACGTATCTCGTCGCCGGCCTGCTCAAACTGCTGTTTTTCTGGCCAGTGCTGCTGACGGCGTACGCCGGGCGCAACGCGACTGACGGATTCCGGCCCGTCGATGTCCATCACGGTGTCGCCACGGGCGAGCACGACGGCGGGCGGACCGCCACGTGGGAGCGACGGACGCCGCTGACCGAGAGCAGTTGGTGGTTGCTCGGTCCCGTCCTGGTCACGGCCGGGGGTGCGGTCGTGCTCGGCGTCGTTCCCGACGCGACGCCGTTCTGGGCGCTCGCGCGAACGGTCGGTGCGGAGGTGTTCCCCGGTGGCTAGCGGTCTCACGACCCTCCCGCCGGTCGCGGTGTTCCTCGCCGCCGCGCTGCTCGTCGCAGTGGTGCCGCGGCGGCCAGGCGCCATCGCGGGAGCTACCGTGGCTGCCCTCGTCGTCCCCTGGCTTCTGCTCGTGCCTGCCGGTTCGCACCTCCAGACGCGGCTGTTCGGGTTCGCGGTCGTCTTGTTCAACGTCGACCCGTACTCCAGAACGGTCGGACTGATTCTCGCCTTCGTCACCGCTGTCGCCGTCACGTACGGATACGGGACCGGCGGGTCGCGGCGGCAGGTGGCACTCTCGCTCGCGTACCTCGGTGCCGGGCTCGCGGCTGTCTTCGCCGGCGACTGGTTGACGCTCGTCCTCGCGTGGGAGGGGCTGGCAGTCAGTGCGACGGCGCTCGTCTGGGCGAGCGGTGACGACGACGCCGCCAGAGCCGGCCTCCGCTACGCTGTCTATCACCATCTGGGCGGAATCGCACTGATCGCCGCCGTGCTGATCCGCTACACCGTGACGGGAACGTTCCTCTTCGGTGGGGGATTCGGCGTGGGCATCGCGGCCGCGCTCGGCGTGCTCGGGATCGGTCTCAACGTCGGTTTCATCGGCCTGCATCCCTGGCTCGTCGACACCTACCCACGCCCCCACGTGGCGACGAGCGTCGCGTTATCGGTCTGTACGACCAAAGTCGGCGTCTACGCCCTCGCCCGCGCAGTGCCCGACGGGGGCCGACTCCTCGCGTACGTGGGCGGGGCAATGCTTCTCGTCGGCGTCACGTACGCCATTCTCCAGACGGACATGCGGCGGCTCCTCTCGTATCACATCGTCTCGCAGGTCGGGTTCATGGTCGCCGGCATCGGCATCGGCTCGCCGCTCGGTATCGCCGGCGCGTTCGCTCACCTCGTCAACAACGTCCTGTACAAGAGCCTCCTCTTCATGATCGCGGGCGTCTTGCTCCTGCGGACGGGTGACGAGAATCTCAAACACCTGGGCGGTCTGATCCGGGAGGTCCCGCTGACGTTCACGGCGTTCCTGATCGCTGCGCCGGCGATCGCGGGCGTCCCCGGGTTCAACGGGTTCGTCAGCAAAGCCATGGTCATCGACGCCGCCGAGGACGCCGGGTTCGACGCCCTCTGGTGGCTGCTCGTCGTCGGCAGCGTCGGGACCGTGGTCTCGTTCGTGAAGTTCGGATACTACGCGTTCTTCCACGGCGACGCCGACCCGACCGTCCGGGATGCGGGGCCGGCCGAAACGCTCGCGTTCGCTGCGGTAGCGGGCCCGTGCCTCCTCTTCGGCCTGGCACCGTCGCTTCAGTTCGGCGTCCTTCCCGGCGCGACCGCAGCCGCAAAGCCGTTCGCGCCGAGTCAGTTCACGAAGGCCGGCGCGATTCTCGGTGCTGGCGGCGTCGCGTTCCTGTTCCTCAAGGCCCCACTGGCGCGCATCAGCGATGTTCCCGACCTCGACGCGGTGTATCATCCGGCCGGGGCGCGAACGCTCCGGATCGTGACCGGCACACTCGCGACCGCCGGACACTACCTGGACGCCGGGACCGAAACCGCGTCGACGGCGGCCACCCGGGTTCTCACGCGGTCGAACTCACGTCGGGAACCCGACAGTCTCTCTACCGATGCGGTCGGGAGGGGTGTGTTGCTGCTCGTGACTGCCCTCGTGGTCTTTCTGTTCATCCTGTTCGCTTGAACGGCACGTCGGTCGCGACTCGCTCAGGGAACAACCGTTACCGGAACGGGCGCACGTCGGACGATCGTTTCGACGACGCTCCCCTGCAGCAGGTCCCGGAATCGTCGCTCCTCCGGGCGGCCGATGACGAGGTGATCGACGCCCTCGGTCCGGCTCTGTTCTAGGACCTTGGTCGCGAGGTTACCCCACTCGACAGCCGTGCGAACGTCACGGTCGTATCGGTTTGCGATCCGCTCTGCGGCCGTGAGCGCTCGCTTTCGCTCGCGGGTGCGCTCGTCTTCCTCCTGTTCGAGCACGTCTTCGAGCTCGGTCTGGGACGTGATGACCTGGTGTTCGTCGACTTTAGTGGCGGATACGAACAGGACGGTGACCGCCGCGTCGGGGAACTGTTCGAGTGCGTACTCCAGGGCATCGCGTGCGGAGGCCGAGCCGTCGAACGGGACCAAAACCGACCGCGGCGTCAGGGTCGTCCCCGTTCCCTCGCGCTCGGTCGGCATTGTACGAACCACGGTCACTGGGACCGGTGTCGTCCGGATCACTTCCCGCGAGACGCTCCCCAGCAGGAGGTTCGCGGTGCCGCCCAGTCCACGCGATCCCATCACGATCTGGTCGAAGTCGTTCGTCTCGATGTAGTGAGGGACCTCCGTTCTGGGACGGCCGTAGATCAGCGTCGTCCGGATGGTGCCGCCGTGACCCTCCCCGACTGCCTTCGCCTCGTCGAGCAGTCGCTGACGCTCGGCGAACACGTGGTCGAGTCGCTCGCTGGGATGGCCCGCCGCCTTGCTGTGGTCCGGGAAGGGCTCGATCAGGTGGAGTATCGTCACGTCGCCGTCGGGAAACTGCTCGAACGCGTGGTCGAGCGCGAGGCGTGCCTGATCGGAGCCGTCGTACGGCACTAATACTCGGTCAGCCATACCTCTGCATACGATACCAGTTCCCAAGTCGCTTCTCACCCCCTGAACTTTCAAGCCCTCCGCGGCCGCAAGCCGCCGCATGGCACCACTCGACGACGAGGTGATCGTGGTTACGGGCGCGAGTCGCGGGCTCGGGCGGTCGATGGCCGAACGCTTCGCAGCGGAAGGCGCACGCGTCACACTCACAGCACGCGACGAACAGCGACTGACGGCAGTTGCGAGCGACCTCACCGCGGAGTCGCTCGTCGTTCCCGCCGACGTTCGCGAGCGTAACGCAGTCGAGACCGTCGTCGAGGAGACCGTCAGCGAGTTCGGGCGCATCGACACGCTCGTCAACAACGCCGGCGTGAGCCTGCTCGGCATGAACGACGGCCGGACGCGGCTCACCAACGTCAGCGAGGACGAGTGGGACACCGTCCTCGACGTGAACCTCAAAGGCGTGTTCCTGTTCACACGGGCTGTGATTCCCCACATGGCCAGCCAGGGCCACGGCAACGTCATCAACGTCTCCTCGGGATTGGGCCGGAGCGCCATCGCCGGCGCTGGCCCGTACGTCGCCTCGAAGTGGGGACTCGAAGGGCTCACGCGCGTGACCGCCCTCGAAGGCGACGAGCACGGTATCAACGTGAACGGTCTCGATCCCGGCGGCCGGGCCAACACCGACATCTGGTCGCATCTCCCTGCCGCGGAGCGCGAGGAGATCCTGCAACCCGACGTGATGGACGACGCCGCCGTCCTGTTGGCCGCGCAGGGACCTGACGGGATTTCGGGAGAGTCGATGCCCGCCCAGGAGTGGGAACAGCGCCTCAGTTGAGACAGCCCACCTCCGCTGGGGGGTGTGAGCGCAAACTGCTACGCGCGTTCTCCGACCTGTGTCACCGAGAGGTCGTCGGCGACCGCAAGCCGGAGCGTCGCGTCGTCGAGCGTTATCGTGACGTGTGTAGCGAACGGATCGGTCGATTCGACAGTGGCCTCCCAACTGTCGCCGGTGGTGTACTCGAAGTGTCTCCAGAGCGGGACGTCCAGCAGCGAGACGCCGTGTTGCCAGAACGCCTCGATGACCACTGGATGGAACGCGACGATCACGTCGACCGGGACGTGAACGGTGAATCGACATTCCCGACACTGGTTTACAGAGACGACGAACGGTTGCCCACCTCTCTTGGTCACGTCGACGGTACCGTAACATTCCGGACAGACGCTCCCCCGGACGAAGAGGTACTTCGTCCAGATACTGTACCCGAAGCTATCGACGATTTCCTGGGGCGAGCGACCCTGTGACGCGCTCCGTGGAAAGAGGTCGGTGGTGATCCGTTTCTCCGAAGAACGTGTCGCCCCGGAATGCCCGACCGCTGCCGTCCCGAGTATTGCCCGTCGGTCGCGGGACCACGGGTCTGTGCGCACAGTGTCTTGTCGGCGAATCCTTCGACGTCACCGGACCCGACTGGTGACGCGTCCGATCGCGTGGTTTCGTGGCGTTACAGCAGTTCGAGGTCGCCGCGTTCGACGGCGGCTCGCACGTCGTCGCCGTGGTACGGCATCTCGCTGGCGCCTGCCCAGAGCCGTTCACTGCCCGTCAACTGCAGCGTGAGCCGCTCTGGATACGCGCCGTCGGCGAGGGTCTCGTCGGACGCGTCGACGACCTCCACCGTCTGGCCTGCGTCGAGGCCCACGAACCGCTTGTGGACGGTGAACTGCTGGCCTGGTTTCACGTCGGGACGCCGGTCGTCAGCCGCTCGCTGGAGCATCTGAGGCATCGTAGACTAATTTAAGCCTTCCACTCGTTTAGAGTTTATCGCGGGTATGCCCGGGAATTTAAATACGCCGCCCAGCAGTATTTCGGGGATATATAAATCAGACGACATATTCACCGAACCCCGGCCGCTCTCCGAGTTACTTGTGACGACAGAACCAGTACTTCCGTTCCGAGTTGCGGGAACCGTACTGACGCGCGGCTCGCGTTCACTCACCAGGGACGAGTGATCGGACTTCGGTCACTCGCCGTACGCGTCGAGGAGGTCCCACTCCTCGCGGATGAGTTCGCGCACGCCGTGTTCGAGAACCCCCTCACCGAGCGACGTCGCCTGATAGTAGGAGTACAGCCCCTCACTCGTCTGCTCTTTGCGTTTCCGGTTCGCGACGAGGCCGACGTCGACCAGTTTGTCAAGGTGGTAGTGGAGCGTGTTCGAGTCGGCGTCGAGCTGGTCTGCGAGTTCGCTCGCGCTGTGTGCGCCCTCGTCGACGAGCAGTGAGAGGATGCGAAAGCGGTGTTCGTTTCCGATCGCCCGCTGCATGGCGAGGTAGTCCGAAAGGTCCAGTAAGCTCTGTTCCGGTAGCCGAACCGGCCCGTTTTCGAGGTCGTCCCGCCGCTCGGTCTCGCCCATGTCGAAGCATACCGACCGCGACCACAAAGCGTTTGCTGACTCAGTGATGTTCGAAAACGCCAAGTCTTTAAGTAGTATGGGTCGGAACGCCGAGTATGCGCGACCGGATCAGGGGGGAACTGGGAGACGTCGTACACTCGCAGTTGCTCGTCTATCTCATGGGGCCGTACACGGCGTTCGATATTCGGAGCGCGCTCGAACAGGCCGAAGACCCGACCGACGTGGTGGACCTGGCGTCGCTCCCGGAATCGATCGATTTCGGCGCGCTCGTCGACTCGGACGGCGAACTCGACGGGGACGAAGCCATGCTCGATCTGTTGCTCGAGGTCCGCGATACCCTCCGGACGAAACCCGGCGTGAATGCGTTCCTCGCGTTGGATATCGACATTCCGCTGGCGGAGACAGACGCCGCAACGCAGAGCATCGAGTTCGCGCTCGCGAGCAACGCCGTCGTTTATCTCGTCCCGAAACTCGGCGACAATCTCGGCGTCGGCATCGAAACGGGCTCTGTCCTGGAGGCGATCTTCCAGCGGGACGACGTCGGTGAGACGGGCCACGACGAGCGCGTGGCGTTCGTCCACGAGTCCGGCGTCAGAAGCGCGATGATCGCGTCCGTCGTCGAGCGCTGGGATGCGCAGGTCTACACCTACGAGGACCGCACGGACCTCGTTCGCAAGGTCCGACTCTACGTCCGAGACATCGCCAGGCGCGAACAACACGGAGAGTTGCCACGGCTCGGAGACGAGTAAACAGACTGGGGGTGAGGACAGTGTCGCGAAGGGATGAGTGGAAGCGAGCACTCGGGTCGGCTGTGGCCGAAGTCCACGGACGAGCGCGTGACGTCCCGAGTGCCCACCAGGACCGGTACGCATCGATCCGGGCAATGAGCTGAGCGTGTGACGGCTGACTGTGGCTCGGTCGCGGTCCTGGTACTCGAACGAACGAGATGGGACGTAAAAATCGTTTTTCTGCAAACATGAAACGTCCAAATTACCAGGAAGATGACTGAAATATGGTGAGACAGAACCAGCAGACAGCAGCGATATTGCTCCTTCTCTCGTGAGATACTGGCAGTGCTATGAATATGTCATAATTATCTCGATCCGTGCGTTAGTATTACGTGACCGCCACGTTCCTACTTCGTCGGGTGGATGCGCACGTCTGAGTGGCTGTTATACGATGCGCCAGCTGCAATAGAGGACAGATCGTTTGCACGTTCGAGATCGAGCCGCCTCTGCAGTCCCACAGTGACGATAGTGGCGAACGCGAAACGGGCAGATTCTCGCGATTCGAGCCACTGTCTCGACCGTCTGGGAGTAGCCCCGTCACAGCACGGCATCAAAGCCCACCGATATCATAATCATATCATTTCAGACGGCGGCGTCATACTCCGTACGACTCAGTCGTAAACATCACGACGACCGGACAGATCACCGGGCTTGCTCCGGGTTCGTCTCGGCAGGCAGACCACCGCAGACGATGTATGACTGAAATTACACCCGTTCGATACATGTCGTAATTACGTTCGAAGTCGACGAGGCCGACCGGGTGCACCCAGTTCTTCCATCCACGTTTCCTGATAGTTCACGCGTTCCCCTCACATATCATGTATACATAAAAGTACATTTTAGGGATGGGTCCGAACGTGAGGCGTACCAGGAACCGCGCACTGCGTTGGCACCGGCTGCGTCCACGACCGTGGACCAGCAGCGACCACTGATTCGTCGCGGTCCTGGTGAACGCACGAGACGGTCAACTACCACCGGGCGCGGGTCACGGTCAGTGACACCGCGCAGTACGAGGCTGGTACTTGACCCCTCCCATCTCTCTCGACGTGTCTGTCAGCAGAGCCCCGACTGCGCCAGCACTGGTCGGGTGAACCGGTTCACGCACGCGCAGTCACCCACAAAACCAAGTAGCGCCGGAACCGAACCGCCAGATAGCACGCCACAACGCGGAACCGGTGGACTGCGACGCGGGCTCGGTCCCGCGTTCGGGACAGTCCCCGGTTCCACCCCCCAAATGCATGCCAACTGATCCTTCCCCCGCGGACCGTGCGACGCCGATCCACGAGTTCCTCACGCCGGAGGAACGGCTCGGGCCGGACGCCGTCGTCCGTTCGCGGGGTTGGTTGCTCGCTATCGACCGAGAGACGGCCGCCCAGCCGCTCGACGCGTTTCCGCTGGTCCTCTGTCCGGCACAGAGCGGTGACGAGTTCACCGTCTTCAGAGCCCGCGAACGGTTCACGATCCCCGACGACGCCTGCCTCGAGCGACTGCCGACGATCCTGACGGTCGTGGAGGGGTCCTATCAGTACGCGCTCTTGCAGTGCCGTCTCGTCTCACCGACGGCCGATGACGCGGTCCCTGCAGACCGGCTTCTGACCGCACCACCGGAACTCCAGGGGCGGACGATTCCGGAAACCCAGCCAACGAGACCGCCTTTCTGGGACGCGCTCGTCCAGCAACAGCACGCCGCGACCGAGACGGACGGCCCCGCCGCCGGCGACGGCGTCCACGAACCCGCGGACGTCGCCGTTCCCCCGCAGTACTTCGAGGACTCCTGACCGCCCGTTGTCTCGGGCGAGTGCTGATTGTGTGAGCGGGGCTCGCCCTACTCACCACCCTAAGTTATCAAAGTTGATAACTAGGGCTGGCGGCAAGTCTGACGAAATCTACAACGAGTGCAGCCCTACGGCCTTTTCAGCGGAGGTAAACGTCCGCGGTCGGCCAACACATTTTTCAAATATCATAATGTATGTTCGGACAGTCCTCTCGGAACTGCAATGAGACGGTGGCAAGGAGTCCGTTGCGAACCGGCGGGACGTCGTCCGGAGGAGACCATGAACGAGGACCACCCGACACACAGCGCGCGTCGCGACGGCGAGCTCACGGTGGAGATGCGCAGGCGAGATCGGCCGCTCAACACCGAGGTTTACGCGGTCGAAGACGAACTGCGCGTCGAGGTCGCGACCGAGATGGACGACGGCACGCTGGACGTCACGACGTACCAGTTCTACAAGGTCCGAACTGAACAGACCGCGATCCCGAAATACGAGATCGATCCCAAGTTCCGGCTCGTCGTCGCCGCTGCGCTCCGCGAGTACGGGTACGAACTCGCCTGTCAGTAGCCCCGCACGCACCGCCGAACCGCCTCTTTCTGCGCCAGACGCACTCTATGGAGAGGGATCGCCCGCCAGTGGGGCCAGTGCCACACCGGGGCGTTTCCGGATTTCCGGAAATCCGGAAAGCCCCCTGCATCGCTTATCCGTCCTTGCTCGCTGGTATCGACCATGCGTCAACTCGACTCGATTCCCGAACTGCCACGGTTAGAGCCCGGCCTCACCCTGCTGCGCGTGGCCGGCGAGGGCCGGCCGCTGAAACCCCTGCAGTCGCTCGTCATCGATACGCTGTTGCTCGGCGACGGGACCGGTCAGGCCGTCTGGATCGACGCGCTCGATCACGCACGGACGGACACGCTGTCCGCGCTCGCACCGAGTCCGCGACTGCTCGACCGCGTCTCGGTCGCGCGCGGGTTCACGGCGTACCAGCACGCCGCGCTCGTCGAGCACCTGTTTTCCCTGTGCGAGTCCGACGACCGCGACGCCCGGTCAGTGACCCCAGACTCGGTGTCGCTCGTCGTCTGCCCCGCCGTCGACGGGCTGTACCGCGACGACGACGTCGGCGAAGACGTGGCCGAAGCCCTGCTCTACCGCGTCCTCGCTCGGCTCCAGACGCTCGCTCGCACGCTGGACGTGCCAGTGCTCGTCACGCGGTGGGAGGACGACGCCCTGTCGGCGCCGTTCGAGACGGCAGCGACCAGAACGATCACGTGCCGGCAGACCGACCTCGGCGTCCGGTTCGAGGGCGGCGACCACGAGACGCTCGTCTACCAACTGCCGGGCGGCTACGTCCAGACCACGCTGGCGTACTGGGCCGAGATCCTCGACGCCAGAACGCCGCTGTACGAGCGCTACAGCGTCGGCGAGAGTCAGCCGATCACGCCGGAGGCGCTGGAGGGCTGACGGATGGGGCGCACGAATCCCACGTTCCGGGGCGTCCTGCAGTCGATCGAAGAGCGCTGGCAGGCGTACCGGCGAGCGCTCCGACACGGTGACAAAGAGTACTTCGACGACCTGTTCGAGTACGCACGCGCCCACGCGGACGCCGCCGGCTATCTCAACCGGGAGTCGCCACTGCTTCCGGTTCTGTTTTCGATGTCGCTCGGCCAGGAGAAACGCCGCCAGGAACTCGAAGCCCGCGTCGCGGACCTCGAAGCCCGTGTGGCAACCCTCGAAGCCGACGAGCCGACCGACGGCGAGCGCGCCGGCGAACAGTCAGCGCCGACGGACAGGAGCTGACAGATGTTCACGGTCGAGTACCTCGACGACGGCGTGCGCACGTGGTCGCTGACGGCCGACGGCGCCGAGTGTGAACTGGACGAGACGTACCGCCCGACGCTGTACGCGTCGGCCTCGTCGGCCGTCGACGCGCTCGCGGACCGGGCGGCCGCGCTTCCGTACGTGACGACGACGAGCGTCGAACGCCACCGGACTGCCTTCCGCGACGACCCGGAACCGGTCGTCCGCCTCGACGTCGAGCGAATCGACGACGTGCGCCGGGCCGCCACCCGCATCCGCCGCTGGGGCGACCCCGGCGAGTATCGCCTCTACAACGTGGACTTCTCCCGGGAGTTCCGCTACTGCCTGGAGACCGGCACCGCCCCCGTCCCCGAGCGCGACCCGACGACGCTCGAACTGGCGGTCTCGCCGGTCGCCCTCGACAACGACGACCTGTCCACCGTCAGGATCGACGGCGACGTCCACAGCGGGCCCGTTCCCGAGATACTCGACGCGATTCAGACGCGCGTCGACGCCGTCGATCCCGACGTGCTCGTCGTCAGCGCCGGCGACCTCGTCCCGACGCTCTACGAGGTGGCCGCCGATCACGACCGCGAGTTACAGCTCGGGCGGCGACCGGGCTGGCAGCAACTGGCCGGCGAGTCCACCTACACCAGCTACGGGCGGGTCGGCCACTCGCCGGCCCGGTACGACGTGCCCGGGCGTGCGCTCGTCGACCGGTCGAACACCTTCTTCTACACCGAGACGAACCTGGAGGGCTGTCTCGATCTGGTGCGTCGGTCCTGGAAACCCCTGCAGGAACTGTCCTGGGCGTCGATCGGCAACGTCCTCACGGCGATCCAGATCCGGGAAGCGCTGGCCCGGGACGTGCTGGTCCCCTGGAAGTCCTGGCGCCACGAGCAGTTCAAGACGGCGAGACAGCTCCAGGACGCGGATCGGGGCGGGTTCACCTTCTCCCCCAGCGTCGGCGTCCACGAGACGGTCCACGAACTCGACTTCAGCTCGCTCTATCCCAACATCATCTGCGAGTACAACGTCTCGCCGGACAAGATCCGGTGTGACTGCCACGCCGACCGCGAAGACGTGCCCGGGCTCGGGTACAGCGTCTGTGACGAGCGGGGCTACCTCCCCGACGTGCTCCAGCCGCTCGTCGACGACCGCGACGCCATCAAAGACGAGATCGCGGCCGCGACCGACCCCGAACGGATTCGCGAGCTAGAGGGGCGGTCGAGTGCGATCAAGTGGATCCTGGTGTCCTGTTTCGGCTACCAGGGGTTTTCGAACGCCAAGTTCGGCCGCATCGAGTGCCACGAGGCGATCAACGCCTACGCCCGGGAGATCCTCCTGGACGCCAAGGAGGCGCTGGAAGCCGCCGGCTGGCGCGTCGTCCACGGCATCGTCGATAGCATCTGGGTGACTCCACGGCCGGACGCGACCCAACGGCCGCTGCCCGCTGTCGCCGCGGAGATCACGGACGACGTGGGCATCCGCCTCGAATACGAGAACGAGTACGACTGGATCGCGTTCGTCCCGCGACGGGACAGCGACGCCGGCGCGCTGACCAAGTACTTCGGGGCGGTCGCCGACGCCGAGGCGTACAAGTACCGGGGCATCGAGTGTCGCCAGCGGAGCACACCGGCGTACGTGGCCGACGTTCAGCGCGACCTCGTGGACTGTTTCGACGCGCACCGGTCGCCCGAAGCGGTCTGTGACCGGCTGGCTCGCGAACTCGCACGGCTCCGGGCAGGGGAGGTCGACCCCGAGCGACTGGTGATCGACAAGCGGACGTCGAAAGCCGCGGGCGCCTACGGCCAGTACACGCACACCGTCGCCGCGCTCGAACGGGCGGCCGACGCCGGCCGCGACGTCCATCCCGGAGAGCACGTCCGGTACGTCGTCGTCGACGACGAGAAGTCCTCGCGCGACCGCGTGACGCTCGCGGCCGAGTCGCCCACGGACTACGATCCGGCGTTCTACGCTGATCTGCTCGTCCGGGCGGCCGAGAGCGTCCTCTCGCCGGTCGGGTGGCGACGAGCCGACGTTCGGGAGTACCTCGCGGAGACGACCGAGGCGACGCTGGCGCGATTCGGCTAGCGGCTGGGCCTACGTCGAGACGGCGTGGAACTCGGCGAGAACGTCCTCGGGGACGGGATTCTCGTACTCGAACGGCTCGTCCGCACAGAGGTCCGCGAAGTCCCGGTCGGTCGTCACGAGTTTGTCGGCGTCCGCTTCCCGCGCGAGCGCGACGTAGAAACAGTCGTACACGTCGTGGTTTTTCGCTGCGCTGATCTCGTACGCGTCGAGTATCGTCGCCGGCGTGACGTCGACCGGTTCCATGGGGTACTGGAGCAGCGAGCTCACCGCGTTACGCGCCTCGACCGTCGAGAACCCCAGATCTTCCAGGACCCACTGAACTCGCAGCGGCAGATAGCCGAACATGAGGAGCGTGTGTTCTCCCTGAAGCGCGGGACTCACCTCCTCAGCGACGTACTGGTGGCCCGGGTGATCGTCGATCAACTGGATAGAGAGGGCGTTCAGATCGGGGAGCAGCCGCATCTACCGTCCTCCGAAGGTCGCCTCGCCCGCGTTGCGAAACGCGTCCTCACCCCACTCGTCCCGGGATCTCCCCGAGGAGAGCGTCTGTAGCTCGGGAAGGTGACGGACGAGCCGAATGTCAGATCCCTCTCGCACGACCGTGAACGTCGTTCCTTCTTCGAGGTGGAGGTCGTCCCGAAGTTCCTTCGGGATCGTCAGTCGCCCGCGGTCGTTGATCTCGGCCTCTCCGTACTCGTCGTCGTTCGCTGCTTCGTCAGTCGAACTCATCCCATCACCACAGCTGTATCTGACTGGTTGTATCACCATAATATGTGGGGACGATCTCAGCTCGGCCAGTGAGTCCGGGCCAGTTCCGCAGGCGGTCAGGCTCTCCTCCACCGGCGAGTCTGATGCGGTGTGCTGTCAACCACAGACGCCCGAAGCGGTGGCGCACTGAGAGCCACACTGAATCTAAATGTGTGGTGCTTGCGTGTTAGCGCGGCTCTGCCTGCGGTATTTCAGTTACGGTCCCGAAGGACGGATACTGTGTCCTCGGAGGATGACCTCCCCAACGAGAGCTTGCAGGTCGGGATCGATCAGGCCCAGAGCGGCGCGCCCGCGGGCGGTACGGCGACCCGCGATCGGTTCTCGGCGAGCGAGATCTTCCAGCGGATCGTCGCCAGCGCCGAACAGGAAGTCGAAGACACGCACGCCGAACTGTTCTACAGCGGGATCGCAGCCGGCTTTGGGATCACTATCACGCTGCTGGGATACACGGTCGTGAGCGCCATGGTCGGCGACGCCGGCGGGCTCGCACGACTCGTCAAACCGGTGCTGTATCCGATCGGGTTCGTGATCATCGTCATCGGCCACTACCAGCTCTACACCGAGAACACGCTGCCGCCGGTGACGCTCGTGCTCACCCGGCTGTCGAGCATTCCGGCGCTGTTCCGCGTCTGGGGACTCGTCTTGCTGGGGAACGTCGTCGGCGTCGGGATCGGGGCCTTCGTCCTGGCGAACACCGCCGTGCTCTCGCCGGC
This sequence comes from Halorientalis brevis, assembly GCF_042678165.1. Classification (GTDB taxonomy): domain Archaea; phylum Halobacteriota; class Halobacteria; order Halobacteriales; family Haloarculaceae; genus Halorientalis; species Halorientalis brevis. The sequence goes on from NZ_JBHUDJ010000015.1 coordinate 185,858, forward strand.
GGAGGCGGCCGTCGCCGAGCAGTTCGCCACCGAGGCGATGCACGTCTCGTGGTGGGGCGTCTTCTTCAAAGGCGTCTTCGCGGGCTGGCTGGTCGGCGGGCTCGTCTGGGTCGATCACGGAACGCGAGACACGGTCGGACGTATCGTCATCACGTATCTCCTCATCTACCTGATCCCCGTCGTCGGTCTGTTCCACATCATCACCTCGATCGGCGACGCCCTCTTCCTGTTTTTCCGCGGCGGGGCAGCACTGGTGCCGCTCGTCTGGGAGTTTCTGCTGCCGGTCTTCCTCGGCAACACGCTCGGCGGCGTCGTTCTCGTCGGGGTCCTCAACTACGCACACACCGGCGAACACATATCCGGGGCGGACGACGCCGCAGAGGAAGAACTGTCGCTGCAGGAGTGGGTCTTCGGCGGACTTGTCGGACGGTGGCGAGTGATGTTCGAGAATGAAGAGTAGCCGAGTATCGGCGGTCGACTCCGCCATCGCTCGTTCTCGCACGGAGTGGGACGGAAACGTACTGCCGGAGAGCCGACGCTAGCTGGGATGGCACGGTCAACAGGCGAGGTCGACAGCCGAAACGAGTCGGCTGGGGAGGCGGTGACAGTTGGGGCGAGAACGTGTTCGCACCCTGCTGTCGCAGGCTCTCTCGTTACGGTTGCGAACGGTGAACGTCACACTGGAGGACCCAGAGGATGACTGACTCACAGAGCGACGGCGTCTTCGATTCCATCGTCGATTTCCGTCGGGAGTTCGTGAAGAAAGGAGCGCTGGCAGCGGGCAGCGTCGGGCTCGGTCTCGGCAGTCCGAGCGGCGTGCTCGCCCAGGACAGCGGCGACCAGCAGGCGAGCGGCGGTGAAGCGGTGATGTACAACAACGAGTTCCACCCCGGCGGCCAGGTCCGCATCATCTCCCCCGTCATCGAACAGACGCCGAATCTGGCGGGGCTGCCCCAGTTTTCCCAGCGCTACAACATGCGCTTCGCCGAGTACCTGCTCACCGGCGAAGACGTGCTGTTCTACACCGCCCAGGACGCCCAGGTCGAAGAGGGTGAGGTCTACGCGCTGGGCACGGAGATCACGCCGTTCGAAGACGGCGCCGAAGAGGGACTCGTCACCGTGACCTTCGAACCCGTCGCAGGCGGAGACCAGTACGTAGACCTCGTCGGCGCGCCGAGCGGAGATACGGCAGGGAACGCGACGGACGCACAGGCGACCGACACGCCCGCAACGGAGACATCGACCACCGGCACTCCCGCGACGGGGACGCCGAGCGGCGATGCGGGGAACGGTGACGTCCTGCTCGAACCCGACGACGACTTCGGGCTCGTCGACGGCGGAGGGAAAGCACTCGTCCGGGCGAACAACTTCTATCCCGGTGGCCTCTTCCAGGTGGTGTCGGACGTCGTCGAGTGGACGCCTCGCCCGGACGTCGCGGGCTCGGACATCTTCAGCGAGTACAACACGCGTATCGGCGAGTATCTGGGGACGAGTGAGCAGTTCGATTTCTACCCGGCACAGGCCGCAGCGATCGACACCGGCGGCGTCTACGTGATGCGCGACGAGTTCGACATCACGGATCCCGAAGGAAACCTCGTCACCGTCGACGTCGACAGGGTCGACGAAACCGATCTCGACACCGACCTCTACGACGAGGGCCTGCGCTGACGTGGCAGGGCTACGCGACGCTGCCACCCCTGCGTTCGGCCCGCGATCAGGATCCCAGAACCGGTGAGACAGACGACGTGACCTAGTGGGAGAGGACGTCGGGTGACGCGTAACACGCCTCGAGGCGGTTCGTGTCCGGTACGTAGTCGATAATTCCGAGGTCGTCCATCAGCGGGAGGTGGACGTGGTGCAGCGACACCGCCACCTCCTCGACGGTCTCCTCGGCGGGCGTCTCCACGTCGCGCTCCCGCGTGGCGACGGCCGTCGCCAGATCCGTCAGTTCGAAGGGCGCAGGCCGATCCGTAACGACGGCGAGCGTGTCTCTGCGGCGCTCTACAGCGAGCAACCGGAAGCGCTCGCTCTCGGTCAACTCGGTCGCTCCCGGCTGGGTCTCCGTGTTTTCGTAGGTGGACTGGGTCATGATGGGACACTCCGACCAGACGGCGTCGGTGTGGGTTCGCTTCGGCGGCGAGTGCCTGTAAGGCTGTACTAAAAATGGTTAGGCCCGCATTGAGGGACGAACTGAGCCAGATGCGTGTCAGATTGCTTCGGTTTCGGCCGCTCGCTCCACAGTAGCTACCAGACCCTGTCGCGACAGGAGCGACCCACTTTCCTCCACCGGCGGAGGGTTAATACCTCGTGGCCGGCACAACGCAATCATGGACGCCGATTCGTTGACCGAGAGCCTTCGGGAGACGCTCGCGCTGTTCGACGTGACCGGTCCGCCGTTGACGACGACGGAGGTGGCGACAGCGCTCGATCTGGGTCGTCGGAGCACGTACGAACGGCTGGAGCGACTCGTCGAGCAGGGGCGGCTCGAAACCAAGAAAGTGGGGGCGAGCGCGCGCGTGTGGTGGCGACCGCAGGCGACGGGGACAGACGAGCAGTCGGCCCCGGACTGGCCCGCCGCTGCCGAATCGCTGATCGACGACGTCCTCAACCGAGCCGAGGTCGGCGTGTTCGTGCTCGACGAGGACTTCGAGGTGGCCTGGATCAACGACGCGACCGAGCGATACCTCGGCCTCGACCGCGAGCAGGTCCTCGGGCGGGACAAGCGCCACCTCGTCGAATCGACCATCGCGTCGGTGATCGCAGACTCGTCCGAGTTCGCCGACACCGTGCTGGCGACCTACGACGACAACACGGACACGGAACGGTTCGAGTGCCGGGTGACCCCGGACGGGGATCGACGGGAACGCTGGCTCGAACACCGTAGCAAGCCCATCGAGCACGGGGCGTACGCCGGCGGCCGAGTCGAACTCTACTACGACGTGACGGACCGCAAGCGGTCGGAGCGCGCACACAGGACCGAACGCGAGAAGTTCGAGTCGCTCGTCGACGCGGTCGAAGACTACGCGATTTTCACGCTCGACCGCGACGGCTACGTCCAGACCTGGAACGCCGGCGCCGAGCGGATCAAGGGATACGACGCCGCGGAGATCGTGGGCGAGCACTTCTCGGTGTTCTATACGGACGAGGAGCGGGCGGCGGACGTCCCCACACAGAACCTCGCCGAGGCGCGGGCCACCGGTTCGGTCGAGGACGAGGGGTGGCGCGTCCGGGCCGACGGGTCACGGTTCTGGGCGAAGGCGACGATCACGCCGATCTACGACGGTGAGGACCTCACCGGGTACGCCAAGGTCACCCAGGACATGACCGAACGGCGGGAGTACGAACAGCGACTCCGCGAGGAGAAGGCCTTCACCGAGAGCATCCTCGACAACCAGCGCGACATCGTTTACGCGTTCGACGCCGACGGACAGTTCCGCCGGTGGAACGACCGTCTCCGCGAGGTGACGGGGTACCGGGACGAGGAGATCGAAGCGATGGGTCCCGTCGACTTCATCGCCGACGAGGCGGCCGAGGAGACCAGGGAAACGGTCGAGCAGGTGCTCACCGACGGGGAGAGCTTCACGGTCGAACTCCCGCTCGAAACGGCCGCCGGAAACGCGATTCCCTACGAGTTCAGCGCGAGCGCCATGACCGAGGACGACGGGACGATCGTCGGATTCACCGGGGTGGCTCGTGACGTGAGCGAGCGGAAGGCCAGGGAGCGGCGACTCGCTCAGCAGCGTGAGATCCTCGAGGCCGAACTCGACGAGGTGTTCGACCGCATCGAGGACGGGTTCTTCGCGCTCGACAACGAACTGCGGTTCACGTACGTCAACGACTACGCGGCCGACCTGCTCGACATATCGGAGGCGGAAGTCATCGGTGTGGACATCTGGGACGTCCTGGAACCAGGAGCGGTCGCGTCCAGGACGTTCAAGGACGCCGTCGAATCACACGAGAAGAGATCCTTCGAGGAGTACTACGAACCGCTCGATGCGTGGTTCGAAAACCACGTGTACTCCTCGGAGAGCGGGATTTCGGTGTACTTCCGGGACATCACCGAGCGCAAGGAGCGCGAGCGGAACCTCGAGGAGTACCGTCGGCGCTATCGGACGCTCGTCGAGAACTTCCCGAACGGCGCGGTCGCACTCGTCGACGAGACGCTCCGGTACGTCTCCTTCGGCGGAACGCCCATGGGGGACACGGACGTATCGAGGGAAGATCTCGAAGGAGAACACCTCCGCGAGGCGCTCTCCGAGGAGCTGGCCGACGTCGTCGCCCCGCACTACGAAGCGGCGCTAGAGGGGAAGACCGCGACGTTCGAGGAATCGGTCGGCGGGAGCCACTACCGGTTCCACTTCGCGCCGGTTCGCGACGACGACGGTGAAATCTTCGCCGCGATGGGGATGTCACAGGACATCACCGAACGGAAAGAGTACGAGCGCGAACTCGAGGACGCCAAATCGCAGCTCGAAGCCGCGACAGAGGCCGGCGCCATCGGAACCTGGGAGTGGCACGTTCCCGACGACGAGATGGTGACTGGCCCCGCGCTCGCCACGAAGTTCGGCGTGGACCCGGAAGCTGCGCGGGAGGGCGTGACGCTCGGCTCGTTCGTCTCGGCCGTTCACGAGGAGGATCGCGACCGGGTCGAAGCAGAGATCGAAACGGCGCTCGACGCCTGTGGGGAGTACGAATCGGAGTACCGCGTCTGGAACGCCGACGGCGAACGGCGGTGGGTGGTGGCCCGCGGGCACGTCGAGTGTGACGACGACGGGACACCCGTCACGTTCCCGGGCGCACTGACCGACATCACGGAACGCAAGGAAGCCGAACTCGAACTGGAACGCCAGCGTCAGCAACTCGAAGCGGTGAACCATCTCAACGAGGTCGTCCGCGACATCACCAGTGCCGTCATCGACCAGTCCACGCGGGCGGAGATCGAACGCACTGTCTGCGAGCGCCTCGCCGAGACGGAGTCGTACCTGTTCGCCTGGATCGGAGACATCGACGCCGCGTCGCAGACGGTGAACCTCCGCACGGAGGCCGGCGTGGACGGGTATCTCGACGAGATCACGATCTCCGCCGATCCCGCGGACGACCGAAGTGCAGGCCCGACCGGACGGGCCATCCGCACTCGTGAACCACAGGTGACGACCGACGTCGAAACCGACGCCAGACACGATCCCTGGCGCGAGGCCATCGAGCCGTACGGCTTTCGCTCGTCCGCGTCGATCCCGATCGTCCACGAGGAGAGTTTCTACGGCGTCCTGAACGTGTACGCCGCACGGCCGGACGCGTTCCAGGGGTCCGAACGCGACGTCATCGGTCAACTCGGTGAGGTCGTCGGTCACGCGATCGCCGCGACGGAGCGCAAGCAGGCGCTGATGAGCGACGAACTCGTCGAACTCGACTTCCAGGTGCAAGACGTGTTCTCGGGCGTCGATCACCCGACCGAGACGAGCGGCCGGATCACGCTGGACCACGCCGTCCCGGTCGAAGACAGCGAGTTCCTCGTCTACGGCACGGCGACGCCCGACGCCGTCGAAACCGTCAGAAGCCTCGTCGAAACGGTCCCGCACTGGGAGGCAGTCACCGTCCACTCCGAGGACGATCCGGTGCGCTTCGAGGTGCGAACGGTCGACCCGCCGGTGCTCTCGGTCGTCGCGTCTCGCGGCGGGTATTTCGACAGGGCAGTCATCGAAGACGGCGACTTCCGGATGACGATCCACCTCACGCCGAACGTCGACGTGCGCGAACTCATCGACGTCGTCGAAGCGACCTACCCGGGGGCCGAGATGCTCCGGCGGCGCCAGATCAGTCGTGCACCCGACGACCCGAACTCCGCGCATCGACGCCTCCTGGCAGATCTCACCGACCGACAGCGCGCCACGTTGGAAGCCGCCTACCACGCGGGCTTTTTCGAGTGGCCCCGTGACGCCGCCGGCGAAGACGTCGCCGACTCCCTCGGCATCGCATCGCCCACCTTCCACCAGCATCTCCGCAAAGCCGAGCGGAAAGTGTTCGACGCGCTGCTGTCGGCGCCGGCTCCCAGCACCGGCTAGCTGTCACGGACAGCCAGACACTCGCGACCGACATCCTCTGCCTGTCCCATTGATGTGATGAACCCGCAGCTATCGAATCTGATACTACCGAAGCGGCCGGAGTTACGAATAGCCTACGTGCTCTCCGCTCGACTGCGAGCACATTCGAGGAACAACACGCTGTACTGCCCTGAATTCGCTCACAGTACGTAGCGATAGAGAACCGTTGCAGAATATAGAAACGGCTCGTGTCGCGGTCTCCCCAGAATGGACGACAGCCTCGACGAGAGTGATGCAGTCCACAGCTCTACGTGCGCTGGCAAATACCAGATGAGCACGCGTTCTAGCGTCTGAATGCCTGGTTTCAACTGGACTAGTTACAGCCTAAAACCACGCGATGGCGGGGGCGTGTGGAGCTGAAAGTAGTGGGACAGCCAAAAAGTGATTTAATCTTTTAAGAATTAGCATAGTACTGCTGTAGTCTGGGGGTTTTCTTGTTCTAGATGTGTGATAATATAGAACAGGTGTGAAAACAATAGATGCTAATCCATCTCATAGTCACCTTGATTATCTCGAACGATAATTTGTAGAGTCCCAACCGAGGACCCGTACGTTTCAGGAGGATTCAAGAATGCAATGTGTGGCGTGTGGCCGTCGGAGTTCGTACAACAGAGCGGTGGTCGATACGGTCACCGAGTCAGAGGTCGGTGTGTTGTGTCCGGAGTGTGAACACGAGCAGTTCGGACAGATGCTCGAGAACGGTGACTGGACGGACGAGGAGTGCGTGCTGTGTGACCGCGACGGGTTCTACGCGCTGCCGGCGTGGCGGGCGTACGTCGTCGAGATCGACGGGAAACGGATCTCGCGATCGGAGTACTCGATGGAGCCACCGAGTCCCGCGCTCTGTGACAAACACTACGGGGAACTCACCGAACAGACTGCGGGTCCCGCCGAGAGTCCGGTGTCCCCACAGCCCTGAACCGATGAAGTGTCTCTCCTGTGGACTGGAGGCCGGGTTCACGCGACTCATCGTCAACGTCGAAACCACAGAGAAGGAGGGCAGTCTGTGTTCCAACTGTGAATCGAAGCTCTCGCGACTGACGCTGAGCGAGTACAGCGCCGAGTCGGATGGGAGCCACAGTTGTCTTGAATGTGACGCGGAGGCGACTTTCGCCCTCCCGGAGATGCACCTCGCACTGGACGATGACGACGGCGAGCAGTTCTCCTACGAGTACGAGATCGAACCGGACACGCCACACCTGTGTACCACCCACCTCGAAGCGCTCCTCCAGCGGCCCCGCCAGGTCGATCCGCTGAACATGCTCGAAGACAGGATCTGACCCCGTTCGATCCGAGGCGGTTCGCCCGACGCACTCTCTTTCTCCCGACCGGCCGCGGCTGCAAAGCAGGTTCTGGCCCCCCTCAGTACGGGATCACCTGGAATCCCGAGGGGAGAACGAGGCCACCGACGAGGAACAGGAGGGCCGTAATGGCGGCCGTGATGAGCGCGTAGGGCATCTGTGTCCGAATGTGGACCATGTGGTCGCTCCCGCTCGTCGAGGACGCCAACACCGTCGTGTCGCTGATCGGTGAGGCGTGATCCCCGAAGATCCCGCCGCTGAACACGGCCCCGAGGACGAGCGGGAGGTTCGCGCCGGTCGCGAACGCGAGCGGAATCGCGATGGGGAACATGATGCCGTAGGTCGACCAGGAGGAGCCGTCGGCGAAGCTGACGAAACTCGTCACGCCGAACACGCCGACGGGAATGATCCAGGCCGGGAGACCGCCGAACACGTTTGTGACGAACGACGCGATGCCCAGCAGCGAGACGGCCTTCTGGATGGAACTGGCGAACGTCAGGATGACGGCCGCCAGGAGAATGCCCTTGAATCCGACGAGGAGGGCGTCCGTGGCGTCCTTGTTCGACGGGATGTCGCCTTTGAACCGATACAGTGCGAACGCGACGACGAGGGCGGTGAACGAGGCGATTCCCAGCTGCACGCCGCCGATGTTGAACGCCCAGGGACCGCTGGGCGGGGCGACGAGTTCCCAGCCAGCGATCGAGAGGAGCGTGGTCCCGGTTTTCCCCTCGACGAAGACGACGGGGCTCCCGCGCCAGAACATCGCGCCAAGACCCACGACGATCATCGTCAGAATTGGGACCGCGAAGTTCCGCCAGTCCGGCGTGGCGGTTTCAGACATCTCGTACTCGTCCATCTCCTCGGCGATCATCGGATCGGCGTCCTCGCCGAGCACGCCGTTGCCGGCTCGCGCACGCGACTCTTCGCGCTTCATCGGCCCGAGGTTGGGAACGACCTGCCAGGCGACCAGCGCCGCGATGGCCAGCGCGACCCAGGAGTAGAAACCGGTGAACAGCGTGTTGAAAAACAGCGGCCACACCGCGCCCGTCGCGGCGCTCACGCTCTCGCCGCCGGTACTGACGAAATCGCTCATCCGGCTCGGCAGCAACCCCTGCTTGTGCGCTTCGACCAGCCCACCGCCCATGAACCCGACCATCGCCGCGCCCCACGTCGAGTAGAACGCGAGCCGGGCGGCCGGCGAGCCCGCGGAATCGACGTAGTAGGCGAGTTTGGCCCGTGACACGTCGAACGCGTCCGTCAGCGGGCGCATCATCGAGCCGACCACGAGACAGTTGAAGTAGTCGTCGATGTGCACGGCGACGCCCGCGAGAAAAGCCGCCTTCTCCACGTCGGCCGCGGAGTCGGCCCGGGCGGTCAGCGCCTGCAGCACGCCCTGAATGGCGCCGGCCCGAATCATCAGGCCGATCATCCCGCCGATGGCGAAGATCGCGAGCAAGACGTTCTCGACGTACCACGCACCGAACATCGGCGCGTTCGCCATGATCTCCGGAACGAACTTCAGCCCGAAGAGAGCGCCGAGGACGACCCCGCCGACGCCGATCGACCAGGGGTCGCCGTCGCCCTGCGGGTGCATCTGCCCGAGGTCGCCGCCGACCGTCACGAGGTCGGCCGGCACCCCGACCGCCTGCGGATGAAGGGCACCCAGAATGACACCTGCAGCGACGATCCCTGCGAACAGGCCTATGAGCGCGTCGCGCGTGTACCACGCCAAACTGATCGCGAGCAGTGCGGGCACGATCGACCACGGTCCTGCGACGATACCCTGTACCATTGCCCGGTGTTGGTTCCAGGCGTGTTAAATATACTCTGATATGCGTTATATTGGAGAACAGGTGAGTCCCTCGACGCGGCCGAACGCGACGTATCCGGTCAGTGACCCGCAGTCTGCCGCTGTTATCGAACCTGGTGGGCTGTTCTGTCAGCCTCGAAACACTCACTGTGGCAGAAAATTGTGGTGTCTAATAGCCCGCATTCTCGGCCCTCGGCCGAGCAGCCCCAGTCTTACCCCTCTGGTTCCGACGCGAACTCGCGCCAGAACGACAGCAGCCAGTACCCGAGTCCAGTGCCGATCAGCCCGGCGGCGAAGAAGTACAGCAGAAGTTGTGAGCCGAACACTCGCCCGGGGAACCGCAGCGCGTACAGCAGCCCCTCCCCGGTCAGTGCCACGAGGACGAAGCCGACGATGGCGATGCCGATCGCCCCGAGCATCGCCGTGATGCCGTCCGCGTCGTACCTGATAAGGCCGACGATCGCCGTCACGAACACGACCGCGAGTCCGAGGCTGTAGAACGGCAGTCGCGACAGACTATCGGTCAACTCACCGGAGGCGAGGCCGAGCACGCCGACGAAACTCGCCGTAAGGACGACCGAACTGCCGAGGACGAACCCAACGGTTCGCCGCGCGATCTCCCGTCGCCACAGCGTGACCATACCTTCATCTCTCATCTGAGTTTCAAAAATCTACTGGCAGGTTCGCCCGCGAGACAGTCGGGAAACGTCTTGGGTAGGTGGTAATTACGGACAGAAGGCATATACTCGTTGGCTGAATAACATTTGAGAATGACCGACCCGCCTGCGGAGATTCCGGTGACGGTCGACGGCGAGACGCTGCCCGTCGTCGACTTGCTCACGGGCAGGGGCTTCATCACCGGGAAGTCGGGAAGCGGGAAGTCGGTGACGGCGAGCGTCATCGCCGAGGAGTTGCTCGAACACGATCTCGGCTTTCTCATCGTCGATACCGACGGCGAGTACTACGGACTCAAAGAGCAGTACGAGGTCCTCCACGTCGGCGCGGACGAGACCTGCGATGCGCAGGTGAGCGTCGACCACGCCCCGCTCCTCGCGGAACTCGCGCTCGAAGACGGCGTTCCGATCGTCCTCGACGTCTCCGGGTATCTCGACGAGGACGAGCGAACGGCCCTGCTCGAACGCGTCGTTCGCGAGCTGTTCGTTCGCGAGAAGGAGTTGCGACAACCGTTTCTGCTCGTCGTCGAGGAGGCCCACGAGTACCTCCCCGAGTCCGGTGGCCTCGACGCGCTCGGCGAGCGGCTGTTACAGATCGCGAAGCGAGGGCGCAAGCGCGGGCTGGGAATCTGTGCGATCTCCCAGCGCCCGGCGGCCGTCGACAAGGATTTTATCACGCAATGTAACTGGCTGGTCTGGCACCGCCTGACGTGGAACAACGACACGGACGTCGTCCGGCGGATCATCGACGCCGACGCGGCCGAGACGGTCGAGACCCTCGCGAACGGGGAAGCGCTCCTGATGACCGACTGGGACGAACGGGTCCAGCGGGTCACGTTCCGGATGCGAGAGACCGTCGACGTCGGGACGACGCCCGATTTCTCGGCACCGACCGTGCCCGACCTCAAGCCCGTCGACCCGGCACTCGTGCGCCGTCTCGAAGCGGTAGGAGCAGCGTCCGCGTCGAACACGGAGGCTGCAGGAGACGCTGCGACCGAGACGGCGGAGTCGAACGCGAGCGAGGCGAGTGGAGAGTCCGGCAGCGCACCCGACCAGGACAGCGCAACTGACTCGGCACTCTCGGAGCGCGACTCACGTCACGCGGCGCGTTCCCGAGCGAGTCCGACGCCTGCCCAGCGTGAATCACTGCTCCTCGAAGTCGGGGACATGATGGTGTTCCTGTTTCGGGCCGTCCGAACCCGGAGTGTCCGGGCGTTCCGGTACCTGGCACAGCAGGTGCGCAGTGGCGTTCTCGGACTCCGTGCCGTGGCAGCGACCGCCGCAGAAAGCGGGGGAACGCAGACGCCGTCAAATCGGCAGTCGAAGATCCGGCTGGTGGCCCTGCTGGCGGTCGTGCTCGGCCTCGGCTTACTCCTGGTGTTGTTCGCCGGATAATCGCCGCCACTCGCGGCGCAGCGACACCGTCAGTCGGCTGCGTCGGCGGTGAGAAATCGGTGTCGCGCGACGAGATACAGCGGCCCCGCGATCGACGAAGCGACTGTACAGCCGACGACGAACAGGCCTCCGAGCGACGCGACCACCGTCTGCCACGACCCCGACGGCAGTCCCACGAGAAGTGTCTGGAGCGCGGCGACGACACTGCCGCCGGCGATGATAAACGGCCACGGATTCGGCTGCCAGGACCGATCCGTGGCGGTCAGCGCCCTCGCGTCGTTGTACAGGAAGACCGTTCCGGCGACCCCGACGAGGAAGAACGTCCAGTAGAGGCCGACGCTGATCGCCCAGGAGATCGGGTCGGGAAACGGCGCCAGCACGCCGAGTTCGTCGACCGCCAGTGTGAGCAGGCCGAGCACCGTCGGGACGTACAGCAGCCACGTGGGTCCGTGACCGAACACCGTCGACGCGGTCCCCATTCGCTGCTCACTGACGACGATGTCGTCTGGCGTGTACGGCGCGTGGTCGGAGACGACGACCTCCAGGTCGTCCCCGTCGTCCAGTCGGACCTCGACGACGCCCTCCCAGCTGGCGGTCGTTACCTCCCATTCGTCCGTCCGATCACGGATCTGGATTCGTCCCACGCGAGTCACCTCCCTCCGCTGTGAACTGTACGATAGCGTCCGCTCTCCGGACTGCGTCGATGGTAGTGTGCGTGTCGTGTCGTCATAGATTCTCCTGGCCGTCACACTCGGTCGCCGAGCAGTGACGCCTCTCACGCTGGGAAACGCTTTTGACCTCGCACCGAGAAGCACGTGATGTTCCACCAACCCGTCCTTCTGGTGACTCGTCAGTTCCCTAGCGACCAGTACACAGACACCCCGAGAAAATGAATATTATGCAATGATTAGAATACGTCCTAATTATGATCGATACCCCTCCTTCGAAACGTGACGTACACCCCTCACTGCGTGTGATTTCTGCTCACTCGGTCCCTGAGCAGTCATATATACTGACGCCGTTTTCGCCAAACCCATTGGCGATCTGATATAGGCGGGACCCCGTCGAACTGAGCGGACTCCCGTGATTTCACCACTGCTGGCTCGTCGATAGGACAGTTCGGATAGATAATATTTCTGCCACCGTTTCGGGTCCAGTCAGACGATCCGGTCGAAGACGAGGTCGGTGTCCGGCGTGATCTTGCCCGCCGAATCCGGGGCGACGTCGGTGATCTGGACGTGGGGCGGATCGTGTTCGTCGATCGCGAAAAGCGGGACGAGATCGCCGACGAAGACGCCGCGGTTGGACAGGAGCGATTCGACCTGGCGCCGGTCGCCCGCAGACGGCGTCTCCGTCCGGGTCGTCGTGTACTGGACGTGGACTGTACTCGCGTCGTCGATCTTCGCCGGTTCGATCGTGATCGTGTCGTCGAGTTCGACGGCCGCGTTGTGGCGGACGACCGTGTCCATGAAGATCCGACCCGTGTGCCACTCGTCGGGGTCGGAGTGAGCCGCTCGCGCGTAGGTGATGTCGGTCCCCTGGATCTCGACGATGTCCCCGGGGCGACACCCGAGATGGAGGAGTGACGGCGCCCCGACCAGTACTGTCTGCCCGTGCCCCCGTTTCGTCGGGAGATCTGCAACGTCCAGTCTGACGCCGCGTCGGCGGCGGTTGGTGTACTGCGATGTCATCGGCGGGAGGCGTGCTCACGTCGCTACTTGCCGGCGTACAGGTGACACTGACGGGCAGTCGGTAAAACACCTTCCGTAGCCATCATGTCTTTGATATAACTACTCCCCAGTAACACGACGTGAGTGTCGTTTCTCGCACGCGGTTCACCGCAGTGAGTACGCGATGGGGCACCCGTTGCAACACACTATAGTAATCGGACTGTGAACTCTGCAACTAGTCCGCAACAACGCCGGCGACAGTGCGCCGGCTGTGACGTCAGGGGCCAGTTTGCCGTGACGGCCGTCAGTCACGGCGTGAGGCCATCACAGACACACAGCGACAACCAGGTGAGAGACGAGATGACGAATCGATCTCCGAGTACCAGGGGCGACGTGACGGCTGCCGAACCCGGACGTCCGGAGTCGCCCCGGGGAGCCGTTTGCCCGGCCAGCCAGCCATGACGCGCGTGATACAGAACGCCAGGGTGTTACAGGACGACTTCCTGCCCAACGAGATCGTCCACCGGCACGAGGAGGTCAATCAGATGTCGAAAGCCCTGGAGCCGGTGATCGACGGGGACAGACCCCAGGACACGTTCCTGGTCGGTCCCTCCGGCGCCGGCAAGACCTGTATCGCTCGCTATACGGTGGACAAACTCCAGGAGAAGGTCCTCGACATCGAGAGCCACTACATCGACTGCTGGCAGCACTCGAATCGGTTCCGGGTGCTCTACAAAGTGCTCGAGGGCGTCGGGACGTCGTACGACATCCACCGCTCGACCCCTCAGGACGAGATGCTCGCGCGAATCGAGGACATCGAGCACCCCTATCTGCTCATCCTGGACGAAGTCGACCAACTCGAAGACAAGGGCGTCCTCCGGAAACTGTACGCGATCCCGCAGGTGACGATGGTCCTGATCGCCAACCGGAAGCGCGAGGTCCTGTCGACGCTCGACGAGCGCTTACAGTCGCGGTTGCGAAGCAGCGAGTTCGTCCGGTTCGATCGGTACACGGAGACGGAACTGGTCTCTCTACTCGAGGACCGGATCCGGTGGGGGCTCACGCAGGACGCGCTCACGACGGCGCAGGTCGAACGGATCGCCGACGCGGCAGCGGGGAACGCGCGCGATGCGATCAGTATCCTCCGGTCGGCCGCCCGAAACGCCGATCACGAGGGGGCGGCCACGATCCGCGAGCAGGACGTCTCGAAGGCGATCCCCTCTGCACGCGAGGAGATCCACCAGAAGAACTTGACGAAGCTCAACGCCGATCAGCGCCAGCTCTACGAGATCCTCACCGAGACGGAGGAACTGTCGCCCAACGAGATCTACGAACGGTACAAGACCCGCATGGCAGAACCCAAGACGAAACGCACCGTGCGGACGTATCTCAAGAAGTTAGCGGATTACAACCTCGTTCGGAGTACCGGCAGCGGCCCCAGTCGCTCCTACGAGGCGATCGAACTGTAGCTTCCCTGGCACCTGTTCGTGAGACGTACCTGGTACTATAGCTCTCGTGATGCGTGTATGACGGCTACTGACGCCCGAATTTCCAGGACGGAAGCATCTCTCGGCACAACCGTATTACACACCCCCGTATTCTAGATCTCTTATACGAAAGGGCAGTTATGTCATAATTACGTCCATATATGGCAGATCCGCTCGCTGTTGTGCGGTCTACTCGTGAAACTGATCGGATATCGACGCGAGTGCTGAGACATATCGTGTTTGCACAATAACATTGATTGCCCTGTAGTGACGATTCGTGGTACGGTCACAGAACCGAGTGGACGTTGGGGGATCCAGGGGCCGTGCCTGCTGGATCAGTGGCAACGCATTCGACCGAGAGCGACGCCGTCTGGTCGTCCGCACAAAACCAGGCCAACAGATGACTATGCGTGATTCGAGCAGGACGCCGACTCACCACGAGATGAACGCGAGTATTGATAACGGAACGACGACGCAGACGTGGGACGGCGAACAGCCGTTCCACAGAGCGTTGTTCGAGACCCTCGAGTCAGCAGCGAACGTCGCGGTGACGGAGATCGAACCCGTCTACGAAACGATCGACGTCGAGTCACTCGAGCGATTCATCACCAACAGTTCCAGTAACGACATCTTCACGGCGTTCTCCTACGGCGGGTGTTACGTCGAAATCCAGGGGGACGGGACGATCACGGTCACTCCGTTCCGACAGATCGATCCGAAGTGACCCCCGCGATCGGTGGCCGACTCTCAGGGGTAGAATCTGGGAACGTCGGGATACTCGTCGGTTTTGCTGCGAATCGAGATGCCGTCACCGATCGCTCGGGGGATCGGCTCGATATCGTCGTCGGGGAGAGAGAGCGGCATGTGAATCCGTTCGACCAGTCCGCGCGAGAGGAGCGCGACGACCTCACCGAACGCGGCGTCGAGTGACCCGAGAAACGAGACCTTGTCCGGATCGACGTCGTCGAACCAGTGGTAGGTGTGGCGACCGAACTCGAAGATAACGACGTCCCACTTGAGATCCGTTCGAAGGGTCTCGAACACCCCGTAGTTCGACAGCGTTGTCATATCGTTCTCAAATAACTCGTGCCCACATTAGTATTCATCATATAATAATATAAATTAACCCTTCGCTGAGCGGGTATAGGTTGGCTAACGGCACCCGAGTGCTGTCGAACCGCGGCCAATGCAGCGATCTGACTGACCAGAACGCTCTCGGGCGTCGCACCCGCAGGCGGGAACAGGCAGTCCGAACGACTGCACGCTGTTCGTGAGTGCCCCACCATGAGTATTTCATCAGTCGTGGCTGCGACCGGGCCGAGTAGCTGGCACCGACCGAGACTGTAGCCCCCAGTAGCGGCCAGTCAATGCCTCACCGGCTCGAACGGAGCGGACCGACCGCGTTTTTTGTCGTGGTCTCGTATCCGAGGCCGTGCCGTCGTCTTTCGACACCGAGGCGGTTCTCGCGCGGACGGCCGTGCTGGGTCGCCGAGTGTACGCGACGATGAAGCGAGTCGACGTCGGCTTCATGGCGGGGAGCGTCGCCTATCAGGCGTTCATGTCGCTGTTACCGCTCATCGTCGTGCTGTACCTCCTCGTCGCGATGGTCGCCGGTGAGCAGTTGGCCGCGCGGGTGCTCGAACTCACCGAAGCGGTGCTTCCCACGGAGACGAGACAACTGCTCGCGACGGCCGTGAGCAGCCAGATCGCGACGACTGCGACGTCGATCGTGAGTCTCGCGATCCTGTTGTGGGGAGCGATCGGTCTGTTCCGGACGTTCCAGACGGCGTTTGCGAGGATCTACGAGACCACCACGAAAACCTCGCGCGTCGATCAACTGCTCGATGCACTGGTGACGTTCAGCATCGTCCTCGTCGCCACCCTTGCCGCTGCGGGGGCCGCGACAGCGTCCGTTGTCGTTCGGGTCCCGTTCTTCGACCTCGTGAGTGCTACCGTCCTCCTGGTCGGTCTCGTCGTCGCCTTCCTCCCGATGTACTACCTGTTCCCGAACACCGCGCTCCCGCTCCGCAACGCGCTCCCCGGTGCCCTGATCGCAGCCGGTGGCTGGACGCTCCTCCAGTGGACGTTCCAGCTGTACCTCCAGCACGTGTCGAGTCCGAACGTCGCCGGCGCGCTGGGAGCGATACTCGTGTTGCTCACCTGGCTCTACTACGGCAGCTATCTCGTCCTGTTCGGGGCGGTCGTGAACGCGTCGCTTGCCGGTCCACCACCCTCGAAGCCGTCCGCGGACGCAGTCGCTGACGTCTCGGAGGGTGGGTGAAGTCTGCAGCAAAAACGGCTCCAGGGTGGCCGTGCAGGGAGAACGAGCAGTGCACGGGGTATCGCAACGCGAGAGCGCTCCCTGTTCGTGACCGATCCACCACCGTCACTGATATTTCACGGGTGAGCGTCAGTAGCGTTTCTGCTAATTGGTATGAAATTTTATGCAAATCTATCTATATTAGTGTTCCGAGGTGTCGAGTATGCGCATGGGATCTTTCGGGCACGACTCAGGTGAGTCGGCTGAACAGACAGCAGTGACCATCGTCGGACCGAACCCGCCGAACCCCTGCTGAGACCCATGACTGAACAGCCATCACTCTCGGACTCACACAGGCGAATCCTCCGGTATCTCGAGAACAGCAGCGAGCAGATCACGCTGACGGCGTCGGTGATCGCGTTCAATCTCGACGTGCCGTCCGACGAGGTCGAGCGCTGTCTCGCGGAGCTTCGCGCGGAGGGACTGGTCCGCGTCATCGATACGGGCCCGTCCGTGTACCGCATCTCTCCGATCGGCTCCCGGTTGTGTCAGGACCTGTCAGACGAGTCGCCGTGACCGACGGATGGTCCCGTCGTCGACTCGCCCCTCGCCGGCTGCCAGTTCGACGCATCTGTCTTACGGGGCAACCCGACTGGCGTCCGGCAATTATCCGTTCTCGCGGCGGACACAGAGATTACAGCTGTCTGACGCATCTTTTTGATAGATGCCACTGTATACCATGAGACCCACACAACCATGCGACATCATCCCGTAGATTCCGTGCCAGGAGAGAGTCGGACTCGTGTGTCGGCGATGGTGATCACGCCATGAGCGGTCCGTCTTCACCGAAGCGATCGAGCGAGGGCGACCTCCCGAACGTCGGGACCCAGCCGTCGCAGTCCTCCACGGAGTTCTTCTCGGGGGAGCATGCGCACACCGACGCCCCGCGCGTCAAGCACGTCCAGAAAGAGTGGGGGCACCGAAACATCTACGTCCCCGACGCGCTCGACGAGGCACTCGACTCGGTCAGAGCTGACCTCGGGGACAGCGTCGAAGCGGAGTTCGGCGGCCAGATGGCCGTCACGCGCCATTTCTACCCAGTGCTGATCAAGTTGGGGCTCGCACAGATCAGCGACCTCTCGCCCGCCGAGTTCGCAGCCGAGGTCGAGACGATTCCGGGCGTCGGAGCGAACGAATTCACCGAATAACATGACCGACGAGTGGGTTCCAGTCGAGGAGGTGACAGACCAGCCCGCGGACAGCACGCCGCAGTTCGAAATCCAGACGTCCTATCGGTCGGCTGGAACGCACGTCGTGATCGGCACTGATTCGGCGGGGCCGATCGGGTCGGAGAACTTCGTCCAGGTCTCTGGCGCCGAGTACTCGCTGACACGGCACTTCTATTTCGAGTCCGTTGCCAGGGATCGGCTGACGTCGTTTGCTGATCGCCTCGTCCACGACGAGGCGTTTCGGTCACGCAGCCTCGCTGGCACGGCGGACTGGAAACAGGTCGCAGATATCTACGGGGAGGCCTCACGGCGAATCGAGGCCGTCTTCGAAGACCGGGGTCTCCTCACTCACCGTATCGGGCAGACGAGCGAGACAGACCGGTACGAACGCGCAACGGACTGTCTGCACGCGATCTGTGAAGACGCGTTCCACGAAATCGATCGCCAGGTGCGAAGCGACGACCTGATCGACGGGCTCGATACGTTCATCGCCGACTGTCTCGATCGAGCCCGCGAGGAAGCGGCGACGATCGCGGATCGCGCGGAGACACACCGGATCGACTGAACACAGGTCCCGCCGTCCTGCTGGATCGACGGGCGTGCATTCTCACTCACAGCTTCGACTGCGACCGCTCGCTCGCTGCTTCGGGCTCAGTCGGTCGAGTTGACGGGACCTTTGTACTTCGACTTGATCTGGTCGCCGTCACGCCACTGCCAGTAGTAGTAGCGGTTGCCGTTGATCTCCTTGACGGTGACCGTCGCTTTCGACGGAACGCCGTCGGGAGGATCGTCGGACTGCTGGTCTGACTGCTGGGCGGGCTTCTCGTCGGGCTGACTGCTCGACTGCCCGTCCGAGTCCTGCCCGGACTGCCCTGTCCGGTCCTCGTCACGACGGTCTCCCGGTGGGGTCGGCCGGCTCACACTGGCTGGTTCGTCACGATAGTCGGCGAGTTCGTCGGCGTACCTGGCGATTGCCCGGAGAACCACCGGTGACTGCTCGGCGAGCGTCCGCTCGATTTCGGCCGGGAGTTCCGCCGGTGGCGTCGGTGGTGACTCTGCCATCTTCGGTCTGTTACCCAACGTGAAGCCCACGACCATAGAGTTGTAGGGTGACACACTGGTCAGAACGCCGCTGTGTCGACTGCAGAGAGCGTGCGACCTTCGAGTCGACCGGGTTCGCTTCCAGTCGTGGACGCTCCCCCATCAGGCCTCATAACAGAAATAGTATATATTCAAACCACAGGCTAGCAGTGTCGACTATCATTTTTTCTACGAGTCTTGACGAGTGGGGGCTTGGCCAGATTTCATCCAGAGTCTGGATGCGAGTCGCTGTCGTCGTGCCTTCATTGCCAACTGACACAGCTGAGTATGAAATCAATCGCCGATTGAATGAGGGCCGTATTGCGCGACCGAAGCTAATCAAAAGAGAAATGATGACTAGAAATAGGATGTGTCTATCCAGATACAAGAAATCATTGCCTTGACGCTAAGCAGCTTCGGTAAGAGATGTCGACTGCTGTGAACAGCGTTGATTTGCGTCGAGGCAAGATAGTCACCATGAGACCGATGAGCCGTGAACAGAACTTCGTGATCATCCCCTTCGAAGAGGGTGAACGGTGTCATGACGCGAGGCGGACCTCGCAGTAAGCGAGTACGGTTGTGGGCAGGTATCTATGTCGGGATCTTCGGGACGGAAGACCTCGACGACGAAACAGATACAACTGACAGGACATCCGGAACCGTGAGCGAACACTGACGACCCGCGGCCTTCGAATGAATCGCCGTAGCGCTGACTCGGTTTCCGTCGAATAAATTGGCTTCATGTATTTTCTATCTTCACGGTCGTCAGCCACGCTGTGGCTGTCTCGATCACCGCTTTAGAATAGCATCACTCTGGCTCTTCCTCCGATAGCAACAGTGAGGTCAGACGGTCGGTCACATCGGCACTGACAGCACCCGCTAGCTGCATAGCTTCCTGTTCGTAGGTATCTAAACCGAGGACGTCGCGGAAGAACCACGACAGCGTGACGTACCGTTCATGAAGATCTGTTGCCGTCGTTCGTCCCTCACAGGTCAACGTTGCTCCATTATACGGCTCGTGACTAACGAGCCCTTTCGAGTCGAGTCGCTGTAGCATCTCTGTCGCTGCTGCGGGCGATTTCCCGACGGTGTCTGCTATTTCCCCTGGCGGAATTGGCGGTGACTGTTGCTGTTCTTTGATATACAGGACGAGTAAATAGTGCGACGCCCCAGTCATCGACAGCGTCGCAATCGATGAAGTGGGAACATCGACGACCTCGCAATCAAACTAGAACGTGCGATCCTGACTGGAAAGTCCCGTGAACAGGTCAGGTTCGCGTCCCGTTCCGCCATCATTCGTCTTCGGATGTCTGTGGGTTCCGCTTGCTGGAATCGGTTGTATACCTGTTTGCGGATCGTTGATCGATGATCGAGCTCTTCACCGTCTCATCTCTTTCTCCCGGGCCAAAGACACCAATATAGACGTCTGCCCACAGTTGGGCACGTCTACTACGTGGGCCAAACATACATGTTTTAGGCTAGCCTAAAAACAAATAACTCTACCGGATTAGGTTAGCCTAAACCATACCCTCCTCGAATCTTTAGGGTTGTCATTGAAGCTCTATAGCAGCGATCTGTCACTCTTCTCTGTTTTCTTCACAAGAGGCGGTAATACCGTGGCATGCGTTGCTGACTGGCCAGCAGGTTTAGGCAGTGCGAAAAGATCATATTCTATTTATATTGTCCCACATATTTGGAAAATCTGTTTCTGTGGACCTCTTCGCAGCCAATTTTAGGGTATCCGAAAGGCACAGATTTATTACATATTGGCACCTTTGTAGATCCGTTATGAGCGTTGAAAGCCTCGAACGACAAGCACGGAACTACCTGAGTAACAACGTCCCACAGATACAGGAACACGGTGGGCACTTCGAGATCGAGGACGCCGACACTGAAAGCGGAGAGGTGACGGTCGCTATCGGCGGCGCCTGCTCCGGATGTGGCATTGCACCGATGACAATGAAGGCGATCAAGCACCGCCTGCCAACAGAGGTAGACGACATCTCGAAGGTGACTGTCCGACGGGCCGGCGGGCCGCGGGCAGCTGTCATGCCGTCGATGATCGACGAAATGGAAGAAATGGAAGAGTACGAAGACTACGACCCGGCGTTCTGAAAAAGGCCAATCGCGACGGGACCGACACGTGGCGATGTTTTGGATGGGCAACCGTCCTCGAGTCTCCAGTGGGGTGTTATTTTTTCACCGACCACTGATATGAAGGGCTTCAATCAAATTGGGTTTTTGGGGAAGGGTCATCCACCTCGCCTACTTGGGGGAATACGAGCCATCAATCACGATTCCAAGAGGGGACACTACTTCTCCCCAGTCTCTTTGTTGTCGAAGAAAGTCATGTCGAGACGCTGTATCTTCTCGTCGGCGTCGGTCCGAATGCCGAACATCACCCCGTGGGCGAAGAAGTTCATCGCCACACCGCAAACCCACGCCAGTAGTGCCGACAGCAGCAATGCAGTCCCGGCAAGTCCAGTAGAACGCCAGAACTGTGCCGCTGCCTCCGTGGGCAACCAGGTCTGAGGGACGAGCGGTAACGCGTACTCGCTTTCACAAGTAAATACGGCGTCGATGGCCGTACCGATGACGAGCGGCGTGACGAGCGTCGCGGCGTGTGTCCCGATGCTCGCAAGCAGTCCAAGCACGAGCTACCGCGAATGGGAGTGTCCGTACTGCCTGGACAGCCCCGTCAGTGGACTCGTGACTTAGTCGCGATATTCGTCGCTGAGCCCACCCGGATCAGCACTGGCCTGACTCATGCCGTCGACGCGTCGGCTGGCGGTTCTTCGCGTTCCGTTCCGTCATCCGGATCAGTTGCCATCCCCCCGTCGATCGGTCGCAGTGGCGTGATCTGTGGACTCCCGTTCGCACAGGAGACGGTCGCTTCGATTTGGAACACCTCCGCGAGGAGGTCCTCCGTGACGATCTCGCCGGGTGGGCCGCGGGCGAATATCGAGCCGTCTCTGAGCGCAACCATGTGATCGGCGTGGCGCGCCGCTTGGCTGATGTCGTGAAGCACGAGGACGACAGTGATGTCACGCTCGCTGCGAAGGGTTTCGACGACCTCCATCACCCGGAGCTGATGCTGGAGGTCGAGGAAGGTCGTCGGTTCGTCGAGCAGCAGCACGTTCGTCTCCTGGGCGAGTACCATCGCGATCCAGACGAGCTGTTTCTGCCCGCCGCTGAGACTCCCCAGGTCTCGGTCCCGAAGGTGTGTGACGCCAGCCAGCGACAGCGCGTCCTCGACTGCCGTTTCGTCCTCGTCGGTCACCGACTCGAAAAAGCCACGGTGGGGATACCGGCCGTGATACACCAGATCCTCGACAGTGAAGCCGTTAGGCACGATGTTCTCCTGGGAGAGCAAACCGAGGTTCTGCGCGAGTTGCTTGGTCCCCATCTCGGCCACGTCCTGCCCATCGAGCAGGACTGTGCCAGCGTCGATATCGAGTTGCGTCGCGAGTCCTTTCAGAAGCGTACTCTTCCCCGAACCGTTCGGGCCGACGAGCGCGGTCACTTCCCCTGGCGGGACAGCCACGGACTCGTCGTCGATAACCGGCTCGTCGGTCGAGGGATAGCCGATGACCAGCTCGTTGCCATCAAAAGAGGTCCCACGGGTGCGATCTGTCGCCGTCCGGGCTGTCGGGTGCTCGCGCATCAGACCTCTCCCAGTTGTTCCTGTCGCCGCATCAGATACAGGAAGTACGGCGTGCCGATCAGGCCGGTCACGATGCCGACGGGTATCTGCGTCGGACTCAACGCGAGTCTCGCCCCCACGTCGGCAGCGACCATCAACGCCGGGCCGGCGAAAACACAGCCCACGATCAACCGCTTGTAGTCGCTTCCAACGATACTCCGGACCATGTGCGGGACGATCAGGCCGACGAAGCTGACGATGCCCGCGACGGCGATGCTGGCCGCCGCCGCGAGGACCGCGACCCCCGACAGCGCGAATCGGACGCGTTCGACGGACATTCCGAGCGACTTGGCAGTCGACTCCCCGAGCAGGAGGACGTTCAACTGCCGCGCTCCGCCGAGAGAGAGAGCCATCACGACGGCTGTCCACGGCAGGATCATCCGCACCTGTGCCCAGTCGACGCCGGTGAGCGAGCCGGTCGTCCACGCGATCGCCGACTGGACGACGCCGATGTCGTCGGCGAAAAAGAACAGCGCCGTCTGCAACGATCCGAACGCCGTCCCGACGATGACGCCCGCGAGGATCAACCGGACTGGACTCGTCCCGTTTTTCCACGCGATGAGATAGACGAGCAGGAACGCGGCGGCCCCACCCACGGCGGCGATCAGCGGAAGGAGAGTTGCCAGGCTCCCGAAGATCACGAGCGTGAGCAAGATTGCCAGCCCGGAGCCCGAGGAAACCCCGAGAATGAACGGACTCGCCAGTTCGTTCCGGGTGACTGCCTGGAAGATCGCCCCGGAGACGGCGAGGTTCATCCCGACGAACACCGCGACGAGCACGCGCGGGAGCCGGATGTTCCAGACGATGAGACTCTCCGTGTTCATCTCTGGCACTGCTTCACCGAGCAGGAAGGCGTCCCACGCGTGTGGGTTGAACAGCACGCTCGGATTGAACACCGCCTGCCAGGCCTCGACGATAGTCATCGAATACGCACCGAGACTCACCTGGACGAGCCCGCCAGCGAAGACGATGCCGACACTTCCGAACACGAGCGTCACCATCGAGCTATCGAGCCAGCCCAGTCTGGATCGAGCGGACGAGCGTCGCTTCTGCTGTGAACGCGAGACGGGTTCGTCAGTCATCGCCAGCCGTCACCTCACCAGTGTCGAGATACGCTTCGATGACGGCATCGTCGACTGCATCCAAGACGATTTCGTCGTCTACGTGGGCAGCGAGCCGGCGCTGTCCGCGCTCGGTTCGCGTCGCGATGTCACTCTTCGAGACGTACGTTTCCAACGTCGCGTCGATGACCGCCTCGCGCACACGTTCGATCGTCTCGCTGTCCCGGTCTAACCCATCGGGGACGCGCCCGTCGAACCACTCGCGCCACGCATCGCGGTCCTCCCACGTCTCGTCCAGTTCAGCCTCGCGACGGAGCCAGTCAGTGGGTTCCGCAACCTCGTCCCAGTAGCCGTCCTCGCGACGAACGTCGGCGATCAGATTGCGGCCGACCGTCGCACCGTGGCCGGCGGCGATGATCGCCTGGTCACCCACGCCAGCCAGCGGGCCGGCGACGTAGAGCCCGCCGATCGGCGTTCGGCCGTCGTCGTCGGGATAGTCGCGGTCGAAGAACTCCTCGGCCTCGCCGTCGTGTTCGTACGTCTCGAACATCGCGTCCGATGTCCCAAGTGGGCGGAGGTACTCCGCGTCGTACTTGGCGGCCGCGACGACGTGATCGGCTTTGACGACGCTATCCTCCTGTGTCTCGACCCGGAAGCCAGCGTCAGTCCGCTCGACCGATTCGACGAGGTCCGGCACGAGGTCACACCCAGCCTCAGTGACGTGGTCGTGTATGAGGTCGTAAAACGACTCGACGTCGATGCCGGCCGGGAACCCGAGGTAGTTCTCCAGGTAGGCACACCGCTTGAGCGAGGAGCGACCCCGATCGAAAACAGCCGTCTCGAGTCCGTAGCGGGCACAGAAGACGCCGGCTGAGCACCCTGCAGGACCGCCGCCGACGATGACGACGTCGTAGCTGTCTCGTGGCTCTGCGGTCGTGGCTCCCTCGTCTGTCATGCGTCCTCCGAGAGTTTCGAGTCCAGTTGGCGGGTGACGAACTCGTCGTCGAGCAGCGAGTCGGGGCCGGTGAAGTGGACGACCGTGCCGTTCTCGACGCGGAGCCACTCGTCGTTCCCGTTGCCTGCCAGGGTCACGGTCTGGCGCGCGTGGGGGAGGCCGTTCGCCCGGCGCTGGTCGGTCGCTTCCCGGACGCAAGCAACTTCCACGGCACCCTCCTCGACCGCAGAGACGACGAGTTCGTGCCGAGTCAGCGCCGGATCCAGTTCCCGCATCGCTTCGCGGTAGCGACGTGCGACAGCACAGGCCCGTTCGGCGTCGTCGTACGACTCGAACCGGGCGTCGGTCACTGGCTCGGGCTGGACGCCCGAGTCTCGACAGGCGACGACGAACTCGCCGTCCGACGTTCGGAGCTCCTCGATGCGGTCGCGTGCGATTCCAACCGTTTCGGCGAGGGACGTGGTTTCGTCGCAGCCATCCGTTGGTACGGGCACGACCTACACCTCTCCGTTGATGATGTCCGCGACCCGCTGGCGGTCGAACAGCTGATTCTCCTCGGGAACGTCGAGGGGTGCGTCCAGATCGAGCTCACCGAACTCCTCGGGATAGAACAGCCGTGCGGTCAGCTCGGTCTGGAAGGCGTTGATGAGTGGTCCTTGCTCTGCCGTCGGACCAGGAAGCACGCGCCCTTCCTGGACTGCGGTGAGTTTGCTTCCGACGTCGTCGTTCTCCATGGGTTCGACGAACTTCTCGCGGAACTGAGTGGCGTCGAAGGCGCCGTCGCCACCGGATGTCACCGACCCGGTCGTGATTCCCCAGTGCACGACGATCACGTCGGGATCCACTTCCAGCATCGTCTCGTAGTCTGTGAGTCCGTACTGGCCGGTTTCCACACCGGCGAACGCGTCTGCGTCGACCAGTTCGAGGTCACGGTACGGCTTCATCTCGTAGCCGTTATCCTCCAGGTAAAGGACGTAAAACTCACCTTTCTCCGGGGTTGACCCACCGTTTATCAGACCAATCGACGGCGTCTCTCCGTCTGCTGGGAGCCGTGACCGAAGGTCGGACTGCATCTCCTCGTGGAGTGAGAGCCACTCGTCGGTACGGGCTCGTTCGTCGAGAACCGTGCCGACGGCGTCGAAGGCCTCCAGCATCGACGGCGCCTTCTCCGGATAGTCGAGTTTCTGTTGCCACTCGCCTCTGATCCGGCGATTGTAACAGCCGAAAAACGGTGCGACCTTCTCGGCGATCTCGGTCGTATCAGCCTCATTCCAGTTGTCGTCCCACGCCCCGAGCAGATTCGGATCGATGAGAAAAGCGTCCGGATCGCGTTCGTACATCGTCTCTTTCGACCAGCCACCGTCCTGCCAGAGCGCCGGCCAGTCGGCGTCGTAGTCGACGTCGAAGCGATCGTAGAACAACGTCGGCGCGCTGTAGCGATCCGTTCGGAGTTTGTCTGCCTGGCCGAGCGATACCACCATGTCAGCCCAGCCCATGTTATATGTCGTCACCGACTGTGGAACCCCGTCGAACTCGACGTCACCGACTGGGAATAGATCGGCCGTGTACGTTCCCGTCTCCGGCGTGTGCTGCACGCTGTCACCCTCACCGAGCAGCTCTGAACAGCCAGCGAGTGCGCTCCCGCCGATGACCGTGGCACCTACCTGAACGTATTTTCTGCGTGTAACGTCACTCCCGCTTTGTCGTCCCATAGGTTTAGGCCAACCTAAACATACATACCGCTTTCGAATTTTTGGTCGGCCTAAAACACAGTAGTTGGTATTGCGACAGGTAGGAGATCGAGACAGCCGGAAGATTACCGGACAGTCAGTCTCCGCCAGGACCGTCGGTGATCGAGGGCATGTCGGCGACGTCGTCGTTGGAATCGAACTGCTCGTGGGCGAGCGTGATCTGCCAATCGGCCAGGGTGTCTGCTCCGTCCGCTTTGCCGGCCGCTGCCGTCGCTAGATCGTTACACCCGGGTTCGAGAACGGCAGTCGCGTCGGCCATTCCCTCGACGTTCGATTCGAACGCCGGCGTGGGGTCGAGGTCCTCGAACTTGCCGACGGCATCGCCGAAGTCATCGGCTGCCTCTCCGTACTCGGACATGGCAACGGAGTAGTTTCCGAGGTTGTACGCCCTGACTGCATCCCAAAGGTGAACCAGCCCGTCGATACCTGGATCGAACGCCTGCTTCATGTCGTCGATAGTCTCGATCTCGGCTCGCATCTGTTCGATCTTGTCGGAGACAGCAGCAGCGTCGAGCGGCTCGACCGAGCGCGCTGCCGACGCATCGATCGTCGCTTCGAGGTCGTCGAGTGCACGCTCGGTGTCACTACCGATGGCAACTGCCGCGTCGAGATAATCACCGAGCGTCGAGTGCGCCTCCTCGAAGAACTTGTCCCTAACGTCCTCAACCCACCAGTAGGCCGTTGCAAGGCGCTCTTGTTCTCGTGCTATCGTCTCCAGGAACCGTGCCATCGATTCGAGCTCTGCGATTGTCTGTTCCTGCTTGGGTGTCGATCGACTCGCTGCTGCCCATCCGAGCGTTCGGTCGGCGTCGTCGATAGCGGCGAGAACCTCGTCGTTTTTAAACGGATAACTCGCCGCTGTCACGTCTGCAAGTGCGTCTTCGTCTCCCTCGGTGAGAAACGCCGAATAGGCAGCGGCGAGCGCGTCCTGTGCAGCCGCAATATGTTGCGCCGTCGAATCCGTCTCTGTGGCGTCCGCAGACGATTCGATTCCCGTTTCTGACGGCGCGTCGGTCGTCTCCGTGTTCCTGGCTGCTGAATCTGTCGCCGTCGGCGTGTCAGTCGCTGTCTCGGTCGCCGTTCCAGACGTCGATGCCGTCGTATTTGTCGCCGTATCCGACGGAACCCGTGAACTCGCCGCTTCTGAACAGCCCGCTACTGCGACAGCCGCTGCTAGACCGAGATATCGTCGTCGATTGATGCCATCCTGCTGATTCGAGTTCCCTGCCATGATTTTTAGGCTGGCCTAAATCAATAAAGAACCTTCGAATTTTAGGTTGGCCTAAAACCCCGTCGTCGTGGGGGGTCTAGTAAAATCGCAGTCAGGACGGCTGAATCGTCGCGAAAACGCCGACGTACCGGGCTACCCCCTGACTTAGCGCCTCACCTTCATCGGTTGTTCAGCGGAGATGAATGGGTCGCCGTCAGCAGCGAACGCCACGCCACCGCGCTCAGTTCGGCACACCCGCCACACAGGCAGTTCCGGGATGTCGTAATCCGCCGGGTCGCGGTAACATCCCGCGATGGCCCACGTTCTGGCTCGCACGGTCAGAACGCTCCGTTGATGATGTCCGCAACCTCCTGGCGGTCGAACAGCTGTTCGTCGGCGGGGATCTCGGGATACGGCCCACCGTCGGAGATAGGCCACTCCCCGAACTGCTCGGGATAGAACTGCTTTGCACTCATCTCCAGCTGAAAGAGGTTCAGAATCGGTCCCTGGTAGCGCGCACCCTGCGGAAAGACACGGCCGTTCTCGACCGCAGAGATTTCCGAGGCGATGGGATGCGATGCGAGCGTCGCCCGGAGTTCGGTCATGCTCACGTCCGGCTGCATGCCACTGAGGAAGAGTATCACGTCGGGGTCAGCTTCAAGGAGCGCCTCGAAGTCGACATTGGATCCGGATTCGAGCGACCCTCCGAAGGCGTCGTGCGGTCGGAGGGGCCGGATGTGCGACGTGAGGAACCCGGGATTCCCCGTCGTGTACGCCCAGATTTTCTTTTCGACATCGGCGGCGGTGAGCAGCACCACGCTCGGACGCTCGACTTCCGGCGGGAGTCCGTCTTCGATCGTCCCGATAACGTCGGCATGGATGTTAGCGAGTGCCTCGTAGCGCTCCTCTTCGCGGAACACTTGTGCGACCTTCTCAAACTGCTCCCACAGGCCGTAGTACTCGTAGTCACCATCCCACTCGTCGATCGGCTCCTGATGACGGGCGCTCAACGAGTTGCCGAACCACGGGGCGATCTGCTCGCTGACCTCGTCGACATCGTCCATGCTCCACTTTTCGAGTTGCACCACTGACGCAGGGTCAGCCAGGTGGACGTCGCTGTCGAGGTCGTAGAGTTTCTCCTTGCTCGTCTGCCACGACGGATACAGGTTCGACCAGTCCAGCGAGACGCCGGGGAGCCGCGGCGTGAACTGGTTCCACGTCGCGTGATAGTACTCCGGCCCGTTGAGCGCATTGACGTCGTCGCCGCGGCCGAGCGCGAACGCCATGCCAGCGTGATGCGACAGCCGCGTGAAGATGCTCCGGGGCACCTCGTCGAACTCGACGGTGCCGACGGGTGACATCGTCACCGTATATGATTCCTGCCCTGAGTTGGCCGTCCCCTGTTCTGACCCGAGCAAATCCGAACAGCCAGCGAACGCGCCACCGACTGCCAGTGCACCGCCGTATTTTACGTAGTCTCTACGCGTCGGTCCATCGTTTTCTACCACGTCTCGTGCCATTGGCTTTAGGCTCGCCTAAACATACATACCACTTCCGGAATTTAGGCTGGCCTAAAGAATTATGAGTGAACAGATCGCTCGGGAGCAGACAGCGCAACCCTGGTCGAGAGCGGTTAGATGAGGGGGCGGCCACAGCCCGGACACATCGGTGGGTGTGCCTCACCGAAAGTCTGACCGCACTGCGGACACGACGTCTCGTCCGAGTCAGGACTCGTAATTTCCTCGACGATGCTGGGCGTTTCAGTGACGATCGTCTCATAGGTCCCGATTTCTTCGTCGAATTCCGGTGGTGACTCGTCGAGTTGGTGGAGTGCGAACGTCGCCCGAGTAGCAACGAACTGGCCGTCTTCACGGCAGGCCAGGAGGGACTCAGTTGCTTCCTCGACCGCATCCGGATCCGCTCGTGCAATCAGTCCGAGGGTTTCGGCTGCCCGGCCCCGAACGAATGGGACGTCGTCGTCGAGTCGGTCTCTCAGTTCGGGTTCGACGGCAGCCACGTAGATTGGTTCAGCAGTCGCGACGACCGCGAGCGTCGTCGTCAAATAATACCGAACCAAGTCCTCCTCGTCAGACAGATGCTCAGCAATATCGCTAGTCATCGTCCGGAGTGGTGCGGGATCACCGAAGGAGATGCGACAGAGTGCTTCACTCACGTAGTGACGAGTTTCGGTTCGATCCAGTGAGAGGGCGTTCAACAGTCGTGCGATTATCGTCGTCGTGTCCACGGCTTCGGGCGCCGTTTCGGCAACGTGGCCGAGTGCTTGTGCAGCCCTGCCACGGACGTAATAGAAGTCGTCAGAGAGGGCATCAGTGAGTGTCGAGCTGAGGTCGGCCACTGCGTTCGGTTGTGTCGCAGCGATGGTGGCGAGAACCTTGACCGCGGTGAGCCGTACCGAGCGATCACCCCCTGAGAGAACCGCTTCGAGCGTCGGGACAGCGGGTTCTAGAACGGCAGGCTCCACCTGTGCGACGGTTTCGAGTTTTCGAAGGAGCGTCTGCTGTGTGTCAGCAGGGAGCTTCAGCAGTTGCGGTATCGTGGCTGAAACGGCTCGTTGATCACCGTCAGTTAGTACCTGCGAGATGTCACGATGGATGTCTTTCACGTCCAGGCTCTCATCTTCGACCATCGTTCATTCCTGGTGGCACCGTTTGCTGGCTGCGTGATAGTACGTGCGGCCGGAAGCGCTCCAACCCATCTACCCGTGTTGGAAGGTTGGATCAGGCTCGACAGTGCCACAATTCAATGATAGCACGTGAGTATCCGCCTTCAGTTTTCGGCAGCCAGCAGTCGGGGACACCAGTTCAAACCCGAAGATAAGTATCGTTTCGACAGCGACACGCTAAGCGCTCCGAGGTGGGCCAAGTATGTGAAGTAGCGGGCCTACCATCGGTCGCAGTCTAACGAACCAGAGAATCCCACCTCGTTAACCCTCCGTATCATCGCCTCAGAAACCAATAAACAACTGGCTGACAGCCATGCAAACTGCGGATGTTCCCCGCCAGGTGCCCGAACTGCTACGCCAGTGGAGGATACTACGTTCGACGTACAGCCGAGTCGCGTGCAATCGTGATCCCAACTGCGTACTGAACGGATGCGGTATCCGCGTGTTCTTTCGGTGGTGGCCAGGCAACGATGCGTATGGGAGAGAGTAACTTGCGAGACGAGCAGGAACCGCTGAAGACCGAGTACGAGGAGAATCCGGACGCGGCACAGATCACGCTGACCGCGACCGGCGAGGAGCAAGACGACGTCCGGGCCTGCAACGTCGATCTCGGCCGGTCGATCTACGAGGCGGAACTCCACGAGGGAGCGGGCGGGCCAGGGGCTGCAGCCTGCTCTGGCGACCTGTTGCTCGGCGCGCTAGCGGCCTGCTCCCAGTTGACCGCCCAGGCCGTCGCAAAGAACTTCGGCGAAGACGTCGACGTCAGCGTCGAGGTGAGCGGTGATCTGGACCTCCGCGGGACGATGGGCATCGACGACGACGTGCCGGTCGGGTTCGAGGACGTTCGACTCGCAGTCACCGTCGACGGCGACCTCGACGCGGAGACGCAGGCCGCTCTCCAGACGTACACGGAGCGATACTGCGTAGTGTATCAAACGCTGCAAACGCCGCCACCCGTCGAGACCAGCTGGGAATTCACTGACGCGAACAAATAGCCCCGTTCGATCCTCGTGACGCGGTTCGCTGCAACGGGCGGCGATGACGACGGTGGACGACTGACCGTTCGCAGCGACTCGACGTGGCTCCCCTGCGAGATGCCTCACCCGGCGAGTTCGGCAGGCTCGAAGAGGCTCTCGAATTCGGCGGGGAGCTGATCGCGAGTCCGCTGCAGTTCCTCGTGCCCACCGTGGGCGGCGATCGTGGCGAGAATCGCCCGGGTGTGGCCGAGGGCCTCAGTCGGTTGCGTCCCGAACCCCTGTCGCTCTGCGACCTGCGACACGAACCGCTCGACCGATGGATCGTCGGGCGACTCTGCCCGGAACTCGGTCACTGCGTCCCCGAGCGCGCCGGGGAGCACGACGCCGAGCGCGTCTGCCTCCGTACTCGAGATGTACTCGCCGAACGTGAGGAGTGTCTCGATAGCTGCACGTTCCGCGTTGGCCAGATTGCCGATGTTCGCCCTGCTCGCGAAGTCGTCCATCAACGTGTCGTAATCCGTTCTCATGGAGGTTACACTCTCTACCTACGGCCCCCTCTTGAAGATTCGGGCCGCTCCCCCAGGGAGAGGGAACGACGACACTGCTCGCGTCGATGACGCTCCCGACCCGTCCTGGACCAGCGATATACGTCCCCTCCGTGAAGACTCGCCCATGGGAGTCGACGTGGACGCACTCGAGGACTACTGCCAGTTCGGTGCCGAGCGAGTCTACCTACTCCTTGCGATCGCTCGGGCGAAAGACAACGAGGCGGTGCCGAACAGTTCTGAGTCCGTCAGCAGGAAGATCGTCGAGAGCCCCGACGACCTCGCTCGGCAAGTCGCGGCGCTCAGTCACGAGGTGCGTCGCTTCGACGAGCGATACCGGCTCTACCTCTCGGTGAACGCACGGAACACCACGGCCGCGTTTTTCAGACTCCGCGAGCGCATGGACGACTGGCTGGAGATGCGGTTTCGCGGCAACGTCGAGGTGATCCGGAAGTTCACGCGACTCGATCGCGAGTTCCTCTCGGTTCTCCAATCGGACAGTTGCAAAGACGACTCCAACCTGCTGTTCGACCTCGACGACGTCGCCAGCGCAACCGCCGACGAGTTCGAGCGGGACCTCTCGGCCGTCACGTCGATTTTGTGGCGACAGGAGACGCCCAACGGCTATCATATCGTCACCGAGCCGTTCGATTACACTGTCTTCGAAGCTAACGAGGGGTACGAACTGAAGCGGGACGATCTGCTCTTCATCTCGTCTCTCGACGACTAGGCAGGGCGAGCTGACCACGGGAGGCTGTTCGCTGACGGCTCTCCGATCGTCGCGACACAGAATCAAACCTGGTACAGGGCCGAACTCGCTGTTTCTGGTGGTTCAGCCACTCCGCTGTTCTTTCAGTGTGTTGAACTGCGAGAGGAGTTCGTCGACCGACGCGTCTTCGTCCTCGACGTGACCCTCGAACCGCGTCCGTTCGTCTGCAGACTCGGTCTCGACGGCAGCGATCAACTTCTCACGGCGTTCGAACTCCATCTCGTCGAAGGTTCCCATTGACATCGGCATTCACCGTGGTATACGTTGGCGATGCGCGAATAAATGGGTGTCGGGCATGCCGCTGCCCGGCAGCGGTTTCACCCTGACGGGACAGTTTCGGCCGGCGTGGTGAACCGTTCGAGGGCTGTCGCGATTTTCTGTGCTTTCCGCGTCGCCAGTTCGGACGCTGGCTCGATCCGGTAAGACAACCGGGACGAGACCGCGTCGTCCTCGTGCTCGGACTCGCGGACGACGGCGACGAGCATCCCGTCGGTCGTTCGAACTTTGATCCCGACCGGCGTCGGCGTCCCGTGCAACCCCTTTACCGCGTCGTGGACTTCGTCGATCGCTTCGTCGACGCTGATCTCCAACGGCATCGTCGCGAACTCCGGATCCGTGAACGACTCCCCAGCATCTGCAGTGGACTCCTCGGATGAGTTTGTCATACTGGAATCACGGGGGACCGTGCCCCATTCGAACAATCCACACGGATCAAAATAACGGTATCGCGGGCGCCGCTGGCCCGTCGTCTGCTCGCTATCAGTCATTCCACTGAAGGGACGGGCAGCGACCGACGAACGTGCCGCCAGGTTCAGCCTTGTGCGGCTCGAAGCCCGACGACTGCGCCGCTGGCAACCGACAAAGCCGTGACGCGAACGTGACTGGCGCGAGTCGACACCCGGCTCGACTCTCCCGTTCGGGAGTTGCACGTCCCCATCGTCGATTTTCGAGAGACTGTCACTCGCTGGCGACCAATTCGAGCGTGAGAAGCGTCGCTACAACGATTTCCGGAGTCGGACGATCGAAGTTGCCAGTGCCCAATACACCAGTCTCCGACCCGGAATTTCCACGACAGCGTATGCTGGACGTTTTTGCGACTTCGACCACTAGTGCCACGCACGGTCACCGAGGCAATCGACCGAGACAGATCGAAACGCCCCGTCGATAGCAACACGATCACCGAATACACACATGGAGCCTGAGACGATCCTGGTATTCCTCATGGGACTGTTTCTCTTGGTCCTGTTCCTCGTCGGCATCGCGAGCGATAGCGTTGCGGTCCCACTGCTCCTGGAAACACGGTAGCTTCCGAGTCGGGACCGGGCGTCACCGCAGTCGATCGTAGAAGAACCCGGTGAGATTACGGACGTACCCGGTCCCCCACACCGCCACGATCACTGCGCCGACCGCGTTGAACACGAAATCCGTCACGATGTCGTCGATGCCATACACGGTCACGTATCCACCCAGGACGTACTCGATGACCTCCCAGAAGACGCCCGTCGCCAGGACGAACACGACGATAAACACCGCTCGAAACTCGGAGGGAACGTCGATGGCGTCGGAGTGGCGTTCCAGTGCGCGAAAGGAGGCGTACCCCACACCAGCGATAATCGTCGCCGACGCCGTGTGGGTCACCTCGTCGTACCACTGGTACTGCTCGTAGACCCCCAGTGAGCCGATCGTGTGGAGGATCATGGCGATCGTGATCCAGAGGACCAGCCCGGGATCCATCGAGTAGCCGTACTCTCGACGCAGCAGCGCCGGAAAGAGCGTGACCCCGAGTGTGAGACTGCCTGTGACGGCCATCCCGACCTGTGTCGTCACCAGTCCTGCGAGCACGACGCCGCCCAGCACGAGTTGCAGCCCCCTGGTGATGCGTCGCTCCTGCGAGTCCGACAGTCCCACTGCGTCGCCGAGCGTCATTCAGACTTCACTCCCTGGGCTGATCGGTCAACGATTCCTGCCGACTCGAATCGAACGAGATACCAGTACACCAGCGATCCGACGACGACGCTCATTACGGTGACGCTGACGATGTCCAGCTGGAGCTCCGTCTGCGTGCTCAGAAAGTCGGTTCCGAGCCAGCGGTCGGAGTAAAACTGGGCGATGATCCAGAGCGCCTCGATCGCCATGGCTGTCAAGACGCCGAACACCACGGCAAACCGGCGGCCGAGTTCGATCGACGTGAACGCGTCGAGTTCGACGACGATCACCAGCGCGAGCATCGCGATGGCCAAGTAGCCTGCGGCGTCGGGAGAGACCCCGACGGCACGGGCAGTCACTGCGACGGCTGCAACCGAGACGAGCGGCCACGGAACCATCGCCGTCCACTCCCCTGTCGTCAGCGCCGGGATCGAGACGACGATGGCGACGAGGACCGAGAACACTCCCCAGAGGAGCGCATCTGCACGAACGCTCTCGATGGCTGCCAGTGCCACGACACCAGTTGAGAACCATCCCATCCCGGCGTTCACACGGTGACCGGTCGCAGGAGTGTCGACCACTACCTGTGACGGTTCGAGTCGGGTATCCTAAAGCGTGTAGCTAACCAGAGTGACGAGTTGAGCGGACCAGCACGACGACACGTGCCGGACGTCAGCCGGCCGGACTCTGTTCTCGAGAGCGAGACTCCCCACTGCCGGGAGAGCGCCTGCTAGTTGCCGTGCTTGATCTGTCGATCACGGGCGTCGGATGTGGGGACGAGCATCGTTGGTGGCGCTCAGGCCGGGTCTTCCCCGTCGTCACTCAGGTACGCGATCGCCTCCTCGTCGCTCACCTGATCGAAGCGATCGTAGAAGCGACCGACTGCCCCGAACGACGACGGGGTGTCGATGCAAACGATCTGATCCGCCTCGGCATCGAGTTCGGTGATCGTGTCAGGTGGGCCGACGGGCACGGCGAGGACGACGTGCTCGGCACCGGCAGCCTGGACCTGTCGGAGGGCGGCTTTCGCGGTCGATCCCGTGGCGACGCCGTCGTCGACGACGACGACGCGTTTGCCCTCCATCTCCGGGAGGTCGCCGCCATTGCGGTATCGCTCGGCTTTCTCGCGTGCGACCTCGGCTTCCTGTTCCCGCTCGCGGTCGATGTACTCCTGATCCACGCCGAGTCTGGCGATCGTGTCCGACGCGAGCCAGGCGCTGCCGTTGCTTGCGACGGCGCCGATGGCGAGTTCCGGATTCCCCGGCGCACCGATCTTCGACGCGACGACGACGTCGAGCGGACAGTCGAGAACGTCCGCGACTTCGCGGCCGAGCGGGAGGCCGCCGCGTGGAATCGCCACCACGAGATCCGCGATGACGCCGTGATCCTGCAGTTCTGCAGCCAACTGTTGCCCCGCGTCGTGCCGGTCCGCGAATCGAGGTGCAGAGCCGCTATCAGTGACCATGCACTCGTTACCACGGGAACGGGAAAAAGCCCAGCGGGGCTGGAGGGACGCGGTCCCGTGGGCGCTCTGTTCGCGCGTTACCTGATGACCGTGACCGGCACGGGCGCTCGCTGGAGGACTCGCTGGGCGACGCTTCCGAGCAGGACGCGCGAGAGCCCAGTGCGCCCGTGTGATCCGATGACGACGAGGTCCACGTCGTGGTCGGCGGCGTAGTCGCTGATCTCTCGGGACGGTTCGCCGAAGACGAACTCGGTGATTACGTCGCCGTCGTGCTCGCTGGCGCGGGCCGCTTCCCGCTCGAGGAGGTCCTCCGCCCGGCTGGTCGCCCGTTTGTGGAGTTCCTCGAACCCGATGAGCGCTTCGGCGACGGTGATCTCCTCGACGTAATCGACGACGTGGAGCAGGGTGAGCCGGGCGGTCGGATGCACGGTCATGGCGTAGTCCAGCGCCTCCCGGGAGAGTGGCGAGCCGTCGGTCGGGACCAGGACGTGGGCCACGGTGTCGACCATGCTCGGACGTATTCGGTTCGACAGCTAATAGCTATGTCCAGGATGGCTCCCTGGCGGTTACCCGACTGCGAGGGGAACGACGACCAGCGCCAGCGGGCCCAGCACCAGCGAGACAACGAACGCGACGAAGGCACGGCGATCCTCGAGCAGGACGTTGTCGATCGATTCGATCGCCCACGCGTACCACTCGTACCTGGCGAGGGCGAGCAGGGTCACACCGGTCGCAGTCACCAACAGTAACAGGACGGTCGCAACGCCGACCGGGTTGGCCAGGATGACCGCCACGAGTAGGGCGTCGAAGAGCGTCCCGATGTTCGCCCCGAGCACGTACGGCATGAGCTCCTCCCGCGTCACGTAGTCTCGATTGTACAGCGGGACGATCACGCCCAGCGAGAAGGCGACGCTCGTCGTCACGGTGGTGATGAGCAATCCGATGGCGAACGAGAGCCACGTGCGCTCGAAGTGGCGGAACAGATGGGTGCGTATCACGGACGTCTCGATCCGCCCGAGGACGCGATCGAACAGCTGGAGGCTGCCGAAGAGGATCGCGACCGCGAGCAGAAACGCGGGTGCGGCACCGATGGTCTCGGTGACGACGTCGGTGGCCGCTGCGAAGATCGTCAGCGAGTCGCTCTCGAGGGACGGGACCGTGCCGACGCCCCTGGCCGGGTCCGTCACGATGGGATACAGGAGGTAGCCGATGACGGTCACCGGCACGTAGATCGAGTGCGTCAACAGAAACGCGAGCAGTCCCATGCTCACGCCTTCCTGCAACGAGTACCGATGTTTCTGCAGGTAGTCCAGCGCGCCGATGAAGACGACGATCGCAGCCGCGCCGAGCCGCGACCCGGCGACCATGAGAAGCAGCTCCGACGTCGACACCAGGCCGGCGCTGAACAGCGAGAGCGCGAGCGCAGCCACCACCGACCCGTTTCCGAGGCCGTACGCAGCGAGCCAGCTCAACCCGAGGGCAGAGCTATCACCGACGACGATCCGCGTCAGGAGCCGCCTGAGCGTCGGCGCTGCAGCGGTCGTCGTCGTTCCCAGTAACTGCACAGCAAACAGGAAGAGGAAGATCGTCGTCGCTGTCGCTCCCAGAAGTCGAACGGACGAGGGGACGCGATCGACGACTGCCTGTCCTGGCCAGTTCACGAGTGACGTCTCCCGTCGGTCGCGTGACCGGCGTCGGCTGTCAGTTCCACACGGACGGTCAAGAAGGTCTGCCAGACGGCAAACACCACAGACGACATCTCGGAGCGACTGGAACAGTCAATGAGGGCGCTCACGGAGCCGTGACTTCGGGAACCCGAGACCCAAGTGGTTCTCGCGCGAAAGAACACCCATGGAGTGCCTGTACGCCCCGTCCGAGAACCGCTGGATTTCGGTTGCACTGGTCGCCCTGTCCCTGGTCGTCGGCTCCGTGCTTCCGTTACCACTCCGGCGTCGCCCCGAGTTCAGCCGGATCGGTCCGGACAAGTTCCTCCACTTTCTGGGGCACGGGAGCCTGGCGATCGCCCTGGCTCGCGCGCTTCGGGGCGACCGGCGTGAGACGTGGCGACCAGCAGCGCTCGGCGTTGGATACTCGACGGCGCTCGGCGTCGTCACCGGGACGGTCCAGCGATGGGTGCCCGGACGGAAACCCGAGCTGGCCGACCTCGTTGCCGGGTTCCTCGGTGCCGTGGTCGGTGTCTGCTGGTGGGCTCGCCGTTCCGATTGCCAGCCGGACAGTCACACCTCGCCGGGGAAGGACACGTCAGCGATGACGGGCAGATGATCCGACGGGAAGCGCCCGTTGTCGTACATGTCGGAACACGTCCCTTGTTGGAGGACCTCGATGTCTGGGGAGACCAGCACGTGATCGATCTTCTTGTCCGGGATGAGGTTCGTGAAGTCCGTCATGCTGGTCGTCGGTCCGTGGGCGGGCGTCTGAGACAGTTCGGCCGTATCAGCCAGCGACCGACCAGCGTCCATCTCGGCAGTGAGAACCCGATACGGCCTGGAGGACGGGCGGCAGTTGAAGTCTCCGGTGAGGACAACGGGTTCGACCGGCGCCAGATCGGCGAGTCGCTGCCGTAGCAAGGCGGCACTTTCGACGCGGGCAGTCGCGCCACGGTGGTCGAAGTGCGTGTTGACGTGGACGAATCCCTCGTCTGTCGTCAGATCGCGGAACTGCGCGTATTTGACGAGTCGGGGGAGTGACGCGTCCCAGCCGGGGCCCGGCACGTCGGGCGTCTCCGAGAGGTAAAACGAACCCTCCGCTTCCACGTCGAACCGACTGGTACGGTACCCGATGGGGATGTACTCGCCAGCGACGTCGTCACCGGAACGGCCGGCGTCGAGCCAGCTGAACTCCGGTAGCATCTCGCGGAGGTCGTCGAGTTGGGCCGGGAACGCCTCCTGCAGGCCGACGAGGTCGGGGAGTTGCATTCGAATCGTCGTCGCGACGTGCGCTCGCCGTCGGTCCCAGGTGTTCTCACCGTCGTCCGGGTTCGGGTACCGGACGTTGTACGTCATTATCCGAGTGTGTGTCGGCAGCATGGGGGTGATCGGCAGCGGGGGTTGCGGCGTTACGAGTACAACTCCGCTGCAATTGCGGATTCGTGCTGTTCAACGAGGTCCTTCAGACGGGTAAGATCAGCGGTCGACAGGTTCGGATTGCCGTGCGTGCCGGCACGAATCATCGAGAGTCGGCTCGTCATGTACCCACAGACCCACAACCGACCGCGATCGGTGAGGTGATCCGGTCCGGCGACCATCTCGAAGTCGACGACGCCGTCGCGCATACAGTTGGCCATGCTCGCCGCCATGTTCTCGACTATCATTTCCAGATAGGCCTGTTCGTAAGACTCCATGCGCACGATTACCACGGCACGAATGGGCAAAGCCGTGACGGTGTGAGCGCAAACAGGGGCCGAGAAAACCAGTCATCTCCGTCGATATCTCGGGTGTTCGTTCAGGTCGGTCCCATCGAATGTCACTGACGGCGACGGTATCGAGCAAGGTGTTATCACTTGCCGTGGCAACTACTAATGTATGCAGGGGCTTCGATGGGTCCAGATGACTCAAGCGGAACGAGACGACTTTCTCGGGAACGGCGGCATCGGCGTGTTGTCGTTTTCGACGCCGGGCGAGGACCCGCCGTGGTTACTCCCGGTGTCGTACGGCTACGACGTGCACTCGACCAGTTTCTACTTCAGCCTCGCCTTCCCGCCCGACACCGGGAAACCTGACGTGATCGACAATCCGGTGTCCTTCGCCACCCACTCGAAAACGCCCGACGGGTGGCGGAGCATCGTCGCAACCGGGACGCTCGAAGAGGTGACCGACATGCCGTACGATTCGAGTGCCGTCCAGGGGATGTGGGCCGTGAACATTCCGGAAGTGGACATCTTCGATCAGCCGCGCGAGGAGATCACCTTCCGTGATTTCCACCTGGAACCCGACGCGCTGACGGGACGAAAAGAGGTCAACACCGAACCCTGAGGCCACTGACTCCGAAGGGTGTGAGACCCCGTCGTCCCGCCGACGGAACCGCTGACTCGGCGGGTCGCTACGTCGTCTCGGCCGGACGGAACGTGATAGAGATACGAGCGCATACCCCCGCCTTCCCGTGAGTGACGAGTGTTCCGACACCAGTCGGAACCGAGGAGCGAACAGGCGGGGGTCGAGCGGACAGCAGAGTGTGACAATTCACCGTTCTAGTGCAGTGCTGGATTTCCCACCGTTTCACTTTCACTCTGGGTGGCTGAGCTATATATCGATTCCAATCGAAAAATGGAGTACGGCAAGGATGGGTGAACTCACGAAGACGCTTGAACTGAAGCTTGTGGACCCGAACGCTCACAAGCGACAGAAGCTTCGTGAGACACAGGACGCGTACCAGCGGGCGCTGCAAGCCGCGTTCGCCGCTGGCTGTGACACACAGTCAGCGGCCAACGATGTGGTTGTCGAGTACGACCTGAGCGGCTATGCGAAAAACGCCCTCAAGAAGTACGTCCCACAACTCTGTGGGAACAGCTACGACGCCGACGAACTTCACGACGACCACCCGGTACGGTTCACCAACGAAGGACTCCAACTCGATCACCAGCCACAGAACGCGATCGAGTGGTACGTCAAAATTCCACACCACGAGGATTACCACCTCTGGATCCCGGCACGCGCCAATCCCGAACAGCGGGAGTGGCTCGAAGCGTTGTACGCAGACGACGCCGAAATGGGAGAAAGTCGGTTGTTCGAGCGGGATGGGACGTGGTATCTCCACGTCACTGCCACTCGCAACGTGGAGGACCAATCTGAGGCGTCCGCCGACG
This sequence comes from Halorientalis brevis, assembly GCF_042678165.1. Classification (GTDB taxonomy): domain Archaea; phylum Halobacteriota; class Halobacteria; order Halobacteriales; family Haloarculaceae; genus Halorientalis; species Halorientalis brevis. The sequence goes on from NZ_JBHUDJ010000015.1 coordinate 226,732, forward strand.
AGCGGACGCCGCCAGACTCACAGGCCTCGACTACCGAGCCCTGTCTCACTCCGCTCGACAGGACGCCGATAGGCGTAGACATTGGAGAAGCGAGTCTCGTCACGGTGTGTCACCGCGACGAGTGCGGTTCTCCTGTTCGCCCCCGCCTGTGGGCCGACGACGGCAAGGCCGTTCGTCGGCTCCGCAAAACCTACTTCACCGCCAAGAGACGCCTTCAGAAGCGCGTCAGTGAGCGAATCGCAGAGTCTTACGGTGACGCACTGTGGGACCAGATTGACGATGTGTTCCACCGTGTGACCCGCGAGGTCGTGGACTACGCTGAGTCTATCGAGAATCCAGTGTTGGTGCTGGAAGACTTGACGGACATCCGCGAGAACATGAACTACGGCGAGTACATGAACCGGCGGTTGCACGGATGGGGCTTTGCGAAGCTCCACGCACAGATTCGCTACAAAGCCGCCGAAAAGGGGATTCCCGTCGAGACGGTGAATCCCCGGAACACGTCGAAGGCGTGCCACGCCTGCGGTGAACACGGCTACCGACCACGACAGGCGACGTTCCGATGCTCGAACGACGGTTGTTGGGTCAGTGAGTACCAAGCCGACGTGAACGGGGCGATAAACATTGCAGACCGCTACCGTAGTGGAGAGAGTCACCGCCGAAGCGACCGGACTTCCCGGCAGAAGGCCGGTGACGATGACTCGGCTACGGATGGGGTCGTCCGAGAGACTCCGTCTCTCGTGATCACGAAAATCTACGATTTTCGAACGACCTCTTTGACCGTGCCACAAGACAGCCACGCCGTTAACGAATCGCGCAGCGATTCGTTCGCACACCAGAAATCTCCGATTTCTGGGGACGATGCTGAAACCCAGCAGGAGACGCGTGGAACGTATGCGTCTTGAAACCAACAGGCAGCTTCGCTGGGCCTGAAATCCCGTGGTGGGATTCCTCCGCGTTCACGCGGAGGAGGAGGTCAATAACCCCGGCGGTGGTCATTGTCACGGTCGTCGGGGTCCGAGATGCAGGGGAGCTGACCGGCTGTTTCTTTGGAGGCGCTGGAACCGATTCGGTCTCGCCCCGACGCGCAGCGTCGTGACGGCTCAGTGCGCCGTCCACCCGCCGTCGACCGGGATGTTCGCGCCGGTGAGGTAGGACGCCCCGTCAGAGGCGAGGAACACGGCGAGGGGGGCGATCTCTTCGGGTTGTGCCGGACGATCCATCGGCGTCTCGTCCTGCAAGAACGTGTAGAACCACTCCGTCTCGAGGAGCGATTCGGTCATCGGCGTCTCGACGAAGCCGGGGCAGATGCTGTTGACGCGAACCCCGTCAGCGGCGTAGTCGACGGCGACCTGCTGTGTGAAGTTCACCACGCCGCCCTTGGCCGCGGAGTAGGCAGCAGCCCCCTTGCCGCCGACCAGCCCGTAGATCGAGGCCATGTTGACGATGCAGCCGTCGGTCTCGATGAGCTGTGGCAGGGCGGCTTTGGTCCCGTGCATGACGCCGTCGAGGTTGACGCGAATCACCGTTCGCCACTCGGACAGCTCCATGTCTCCGACCTTCGAACTGCTCGGGATGCCCGCGTTGTTCACCATCACGTCCAGCGAGTCGAACTCCTCGACGGTCGCCTCGACGAGCGCCTCGACCTGGTCGTACTCGGCGACGTCCGTCTGGACGTAGCGACATCCGAGCTCCTCGGCGACGGCCGTGCCGTCCTCCGCGGTTCGACTCGCGATGACGACGTCCGCACCGGCGTCGACGTACGCAGTCGCGATCGCTTTCCCGATGCCTGACGACCCGCCCGTGACGATGGCTGTCGACCCTTCGAGTTGCATTGGCTCCACCGAACCCAGGTTCCACAGCCAGCGCGAAAAAACCGAGTCCCCGGCCCTGATCTGCAAGCAGCGGAGCGACCCGGAGCGCGCCGCTCGGCCCAATTAACCGCTTACGCGGCCGCGGCCGACTGAGCGTCCGTCTCCGACTCGTCGGCCGTTCCCGCAGTCTGCCGGTCCTCGTAGACCGCGAGCAGTTCCTGGTACCGGTTGCGGATCGTAACGGTACTCACGTCGGCGGCCTCGCTGACGGCCTCCTGGGTGAGTCGCTCGTCGATCACCCGTCCCGCTGCATAGATCGCTGCGGCCGCGAGGCCGAGCGGACTCTTCCCGGAGAACGCGTTCGTTCCCTCGGCGGTCCGGAGGACGTCACGCGCCGTCCGATCGAGTTCGTTGCTGACGTCGAGTTCCGACGCGAGCCGCCCGACGTACTCCTGGGGGTTCGCCGGCTCGACCGCGAGGCCGAGTTCTCGGACGACGTAGCGGTACGTCCGCTTGAACTCGACTTCGTCGACGCGGCTCACGGCCGCGACCTCGTCGAGACTCCGCGGTGCGTTCATCTGGCGTGCCGCGGCGTAAACCGCTGCCGTCGCGACGCCTTCGATGGACCGCCCCGGCAGCAAGTCCTCGTCGAGCGCCCGACGGTAGATGACCGACGCGGTCTCGCGGACGTCCTTCGAGAGCCCGAGCGCGCTCCCCATCCGCTCGATTTCGGCGAGCGCCTGCTTCAGGTTGCGCTCCTGGTGGTCCCGGGTGCGGAACCGCTCGTCCCAGGTGCGCATCCGCTGGACGCGCCGACGCTGCCGGGAACTCAGCGAGTTCCCGCCGGCGTCCCTGTTCTGCCAGCCGATCTGGCTCGACAGTCCCTTGTCGTGCATCAGTTTCGTCGTCGGCGCCCCGACGCGAGCCTTCTCGTCGCGCTCTTTGGAATCGAACGCGCGCCACTCCGGCCCGCGGTCGATCTCGTCTTCCGCGACGACGAGTCCACACTCGGAGCACACCGTCTCGGCGTGCTCGTCGTCGGCCACTACCCGTCCACCGCACTCCGGACACTGCTGTCGGTCCGCCGCTTGCTGGTCCGCCCTTTCCTGTTCGTTCACCACCGTTCGCGTCTGTTCGCTCTCCGTGTCGAGTGTTATCTGACTCATGATCGAAAAATGGTCTCCGGGGTTGAGACGTTTGTCAGCCCCTCACGACCGTTACTAACGTAGAGTAATCGATTCTAGTATTTAAATCTTTTGTCGGAGGGAGTCCGCCATCTTCCATCGCCTGCTGATCACACTCACGGCACTCAGTGAGTCACAATCGGGGAGGCAGGAGAAATCGGACGGCCCAGTTCGGGCTCAGGCTGGGCCGGGAGAGACGACGATCGTCCGGTGGTCACTGTCGGCTTTCACGTTTCGTCCGACCCCGCCGAGATGCTCGCGGTGGTCGCCGTGTTTTCCCACGACGATCGCGTCCGCGTCGATTTCGTTCGCGTACGCCACGATGTCCCGTTCGGGAATCCCGTGGCACACGTCCGTCTCGACGTCGAGACCCTGCTTGTTGGCCTGATCAGCGACCGCTGCGACGCACTCGTGCCCGTGGTCCTCCGCCTGAATACAGGCCAGTTCGCTCGTGCTGAGCGCCACCTCCCCGTACTCGCGTCGATCGACGACACAGAGCACGTGGAGCGGCACGTCCCGCTCGCGCGCGAGTTGGATGGCCTGCTCGCCTGCCTGCATCGCGTGCTGGCTCCCGTCAGTGGCAAGTAAAATTCCCGCCATGGTATCCTATACCACACATCTGGACTTATCTATTTCCACCTTTCAATCGGCGGCGACGTTCAGAGGGCGGCGTCATCGGACGACCGTGACGGGGACGTCCGAGCGTTCGACGAGGCCTTTCGCAACGCTGCCCAGGAAGCGCTCGGCGTGTTCGGAGTGGCCCCGGTGACCGACGAAGAGCGCGTCGAAGCCCTCCGCACTCGCGACATCCGAGAGCTGTTCGACCGGATCGCCGTAGAGCAGTTCGGTCCTCAGTTCCACGTCGCGGTCGGCTGCGAACGCCACTGCGTCGTCGAGGATTCCCTGGCCTCTGTCTTCGGCGTCCGCGATGTTCTCGATGATGAGGCGTCGCTCCGCGTCGGCGAGGTCGGCGACGGGTTCGATCCCGCCTTCGGTGTAGACGTCCGGGTCGACCACGTGGACCGCCGTGATCGAAGGGGCGTGGCTCATCGCCTCGCCGAGTTCGAACGCGTAGTCGAGCGTTCGCTCACTTTGCTCTGAGCCGTCGACTGCGACTGCAAAGTCCATACCCTCACATACACCAGCAGGACGAATAAGGAAGTGTCACGGCTCGTGTGACAGAAACTGAGTCACCAGGAGTGAGTCATCAACCAGCCTCCGAGGGCGTCAGGGCGTCCGATGGTATGCGAGAGCGCCGTAGCCACCCCCAGGCCGAGCGCGGAGAGCACGGAGCCGAGCAACGAGAGCACGACGAAGCCGCCACCAGACGACTCCAGACAGGGTCTGTACAGTCAGCAGTTTACTGCACACACGCGTCTCCTCGTCGGACACGTCAAGCGCCTCTCGGTCAAGTGGTCAGCTCGGCTGTCCCGGACCGGGCACTGGGTCGGGCCTGCATAGAATTCCCATCGAACCGCGGGTAAGGGGTCTGTTACTCCGAGTACCCCTCTTGCAGGAACGTGCCTTCCGTTTCGTACATCGCCAGCAACTCCGCGATGAGTTCCTCGTAGGTCTCGTCTTCCTCTAGCTGTAGATCGAGCCGGTCTCTGAGTTCGTCACTGATTTCGATCGTGTGCGTCATGCCGATCCCGGGGACGTCGGCGGTCGTCCCCAGTTCCCTTCGACGCCGAGGCACAAAAACAGGATGGCGCCGAGCACGGAACGAGTCGTCCCTCGGTCCGTCGTTACGTTCGCGCGCCGATAGGAATGACGTAGAGCGGCCGTTGGGCTTGGGGTGCGTCCACCAGTTCGCGGACGCGCTCGTCGCGAAATGCGCCGACGGTGACCATCGCGAGGTCGAGCGACTCCGCCTGCAAGTACAGATTCTCCCCGACGTGCCCGGCTTCCATCGGCACGTAGCGTTCTTTCCCGCGAGGCCCGTACTTCGCCGTCGTCCGCTCGTCGTCGGCACAGACCACCACGTCGATCGCGCCCTGTCCGACCCATTCCTGATCGAGTGCGGCCGCACGCAAGTCCGACTGTCGGTTGCCCGTCGCAAGCCGTTCGAGTCCGTGTCTCTCCACGTCGTAGCGGTAGACGCCGGCATCGAGTCCTGCGACGCCGGGGTCGCCCACGACGACGTACAGTTCGAGCGGATACGTCGCTCCGGCGCTCGGGGCGGCCCGATGGCCCGTCGACGGCTCGGTGATCCCCTGCGCCGCCCACAGCAGTTGGCTGACAGTCGCGAGATCGAGCGGGTCCCGCCTGTAGGACCGTCTGGAGCGGCGAGCCGAGATCGCTGCTTCGACGGACGTGTCGCCCTCCCGTGACGGTTCAGGGAGTCTGATCCGGTTGCCGCCCTGCTGGGCTGCGGCGCGATCGAATCGGCGCAACAGGACGCTGAGAGCGACAGATCCGATCCCGAGAGCGAACGTGCGGAGCAAGTCCTGTCGCGAGAGTCGCGTCGGTGCCATAGTCGACCTCTCCACGAAGCAGCCCAAAAGTGTAGTCACCAGTGGGTTGGCGACCGTTTCCGAACTGGGCACGCGCGTCGGCGGGATTACTTTGGGCCCTGGTGTGGTAGACGGTACCGGTCGACATGTACCAGACAATTCTGCTTCCCACGGACGGGAGTGCCGGCGCGGCGGAAGCGATCGCTCGCGCACTCGACCTGGCTCGCGCGACCGACGCGACGCTTCACGCGCTCTCGGTCGTCGATACCGGGGCCGAACCGCCTGGGGTGTCCGACGCCAACCGCGCGGAGTTCCGGGAGAAAGCGCGCACGCGCAGTCGGGCGGCCACGCAGACCGTCGACGAACACGGCCAGAAACTCGGGGTCGACGTCGTCGAGGCGGTCCGGGAAGGCGTTCCCCACGAGGCGATCCGGGAATACGCCGACGAACACGACGTGGATCTGATCGTCATGGGCACGCAGGGGTGGACCGGCCACGAGCGCGCCCGTCTCGGCAGTACGACCGAGCGCGTCATCACACTGGGCGACGTGCCGATCATGACCGTCCGCCTCGACGGCGACGTGACGGACCTCCCGACGGGCTACGGAATGTACGATCACGTCGTCATCGCGACCGACGGAAGCGACGAGGCAGCGCGCGCGGCAGAACCGGCCCTCGAAATCGCCGAGCACTACGGCGCCGACGTGCACGTGATCTACGTCGTCGATACAGAGACGTACGACCTGGAAGACGCGCCACGGAGTATCGTCGGCCTACTCAAGGAGGGCGGCCAGAAAGCGACGGAGACCATCGCCGACCTGGCTCGCGAACGGAACCTCCCAGTCGACGCCGACGTGTTGCGGGGCCGGCCTGACGAGGAGATCCTCGCGTTCGCCGACGGGGTGGAGGCCGACCTGATCGTCGTCGGCACACGTGGGCTGAGCGCAACGACGGACCGATTGCTCGGCAGCGTCACGGCACGCATCCTCGAACGGGCCGAAACGCCGGTCATGACGCGGTGACTGTGCGTCGAGAAGAGTGCATCAAAGTAACACTCACCGGTGCGACGAATGGAACAGTTACCGGGGCGACATGACGACGGATTCGAGCAGTTCGACCTGGACCGGCGTTTGACACCGCGGACAGGAAAAGGAGACCTCCATGTACATCGCCCCGTTCTTCGTGGAGCCGATGTCTTCGAGCGTGAAGTCGCTGTCGTCGATCGACGAGGCCAGCGTCGAATACGCGAAGCTGTGGTCACACGGGAGTGTGAAGGGGGCATCCGGCGTGTCCACAGGATTGTCGGGTGCTGGCACGGTGCTTCTAGACACTGGACCCCCCGGAAAGTTAAGATTTATTGATAGCACCTGGAGATGTGTCAGACGTTAATTACACCCAAAGTAATACGGAATGTGTACTCGTCGGTAACTAAACCATTACTACGGACCACGTTCGCGTCTCTGACTTCCACTCACGACGTATACGTCGTCATACGAAGTATTCACTCGAACTGGGCCGTCGGAATCGACATTCGGTCCCAGGACGCCACAGTGTAGGCCTGCCCGCGTCGCACGAGCTGGCCCTGGTAGCGACTCGCGCTCGTGAGCGACCCATCGTACCCACTCCTGCGGAGTGCCAAGAACTCGAAGGTGATGCGGCCGCCATCTCGCGTCTCGAACTCCGGCCCGACGATCTTGGTCGACAGCCCGTCCCAATCCAGCACGTGGTCCTCGATGAACGTGTTCACGGCTTGTTCGGGCGTGTTCGATTGATGCGGACCGGACATGGTGAGCGCAGTGTCTCCGGCAGGCCGACGGCTCCGTACCGAGTGCTACTCGCGTGTTTCGTCGCACCTCTCTTGAACGTCTCGACACAGTGCGCCTGAGAGACACACGCCCCAGAACCCCCATACGCGACAACCCCGGCTCCAGCGACTCACCGAACTGATAGCGAGTACTCGTGCGCGAAGAGCTGATTCGGACTTCTTCAGTCGATCGAACGGGCGTCGGCCCGTTAACAGAACTCCTGTGTCACGTACACCGTATCGTCCCCGCGGATCTCGATCCCGACGCCTTCGGCCTGCCAGGACGAGTGGAGGAGTCGCTCGCGTTGCTGTGGCGACTGCAGCCACTTGTCGACGATTCCGCGTGCGAGTTCCCGTTCGGTGTTGAAGAACTCCGTCCCGCGACTGGTATTGACGGGAGTGTAGACCTTCGTTTTGGCGACAGTCTCTCGGCCCACGGCCGTTGCGTTCTCGGCCTGGGACCCGTTACACTGGACAGCTCCGTTGGGGACCTGGGCAGAAGCGGCGCCACCGTCGGTTCTGCTGTGGGTGACGGTGTCCGCTTCGGCCATCGTTGCACTGTGATCGCTGGCGATGGCGGCGAGTTGCTGATCGTAGTCCAGTGGTGGGAGGCCGTGCTCGGCCCGTTCCTCGTTGACGAGTTCGTGAACGATGTGCGCTGTGCGGTTCTCGTTCAGCCGGCTGTTCTCCTTCGCTGTCGCCACGTCGGTACTCGACAGGAAATGTGCACCTGCGACCGCAACGAAGACGACGAGTGCCAGGACGGGAAGAAGTCGGTGGACTTTCATTGCTACCTTGCTGAGCCAGCGCCTCGCAGACTCCGTCGGCCGTGGTCGTCCGGACGCCGGCGGTCGTTGCGAATAAGTCCAAATCCGTCGCTTGTAATTCGACACCTGCATTTTCACGTTGTGAGAACGACTTTCGATTTCCGGCGCCCACGGGTGAGCGCTCTGTCGACGGTCAGTTCCCACCGGACGAGCAACCCACCAGCGGGCTGGTCGACCGAATAGCCGTACTGCACTCGACAGTTACAGGTACGCGTCGAAAATCGCGGCCAGATCGTCCTGGACGAGGTCGCGCATGGCGGCCGCTCGTGCTTCGCGTCGCGTGCGTTCGTCGAGATAGTTGCGTTCCGAGACGCCTGCATCTGTCGACCCCTGTGCATCGGCCACTGCCGCCGTCCCCGCTTCGATCTGGGGTCGCTGTTGACGGTACAGTCGGTACCACGTCCTGCGGCCCATCTTCGGTTTCGGCGCACCACCGTCGATCGTGACGGACGCACGGTCGCCCACGTCGCGGACCCATCGACGCGCGGTCTGCGTCGAGATCGGACCGTCGCGCTCCGGTGACGGGAACAGATAGCCGGCCCAGTCCCCGTCGCGGAGGGATCGAATCCGGTCGCGAATCGCCGCCACGCCGACCAGCAACTCCACTGTGTTCCGGGTTCGCCGAGCGTTCTTCCGTTCGCCTGCCTGGAACTCGATGTACGGCACGTCACCTTCGCCTTCCGGTGGGTCGAGGACCAACTGATCGACGTGCAGCTCACAGGCCTCGACTGGCCGGAGGCCCCAGCCAGCGAGTGCCAACAGCAAGAAGCGTTCGTCGTCGGTCGCGACGGCCAGCATCTCGTCGAGATCTGACGGCGAGAGTGCCGGATGATCGTATCGGGGTTCTTCGTCCCAGCCGAAGCGCTTCAGGAGATTCGCGGCCGGATTGTACACCGCCCGTCCCGTCTCTTCGAGGAAGGTGTACCAGTTTTTCACCACGGAGACGTACTTGCGCTTCGAACCGAGCGTCCCGAGCTCGTCGTCCAGCACGCGAAAGACTTCCTTGGCTCGCTGAATCTCGTCGGGTTTCTGTTGCTCGTCGAGCAGCGGCGACAGCAAGTCGTCGGCCCCGTGGACGTCAGAATACGTGGTCACGTAGGTCTTGAGTCGCGACCGCCGCGGGCCGACCGTCGTCGCTGCTCGACCCCTGTCGTGTTCGAGTTCGTGGATGTACTCGTCCAGCACGGTGATCGTCGGTTGGTGAGCGATCCCCCAGGGACTCTCGTCGTCGGCCCCCGACTCGGGTGGGAGATCGACGGCGTCGTAGAACTCCCCTGGTGAAAGGTCGTACTCACGACGGAGGCGCTCGACGAACCCCGAGTAGTGCTGCTTGAGCCAGCGATAGGACGGCGTTTCCCGTCGCGGATCGATGTCGGCGTCCGGGTCCGCGTCGATCGCCGGGACGATCTCGTCCCGATAGAACGACGCGAAGTCGTCGACGTCCGAGAACTGCGCGTACTTAGCCATCAGTAGTCGACGAAACGGCTGCTGTCGGTCGTCGAGTCGGGGCTGTGAACATGAATTTTGGTAAGTAGATGAACACAACCAGATAGCTTATTGGTTTTGGTGCGTCTTTGTCGGTGCGGACAACAACGAAACACGTCCGGACAGGGGGATTGCCGACCACGGGTATCGTGATGAGTCGGGGCGATCGACAGTTGGTACATACCAAACGAAACTATACCAGTCCGGTTCGTAACCACTCGTACATGCGAGAGTTCGTCTTCACGATCGAATACGAGGAGGGGGTCGACGAGGTGATGGACCTGTTCATCGAGAATCCGGAACTCCGCGCCAGAACGATGGCGGTCCACGCGACGAGCGAATCGATCTGGCGTCTCGCGCACGTCACCGGACCGAAAGAAGTGCTTGCGACGTTCGAGGACCTGCTCGGTCGCATCACCAACTGCAACGAGACGATCGGGATGTGTGGCTCGCCCGTCGTCGAGTGGGACTACGAGATCCTATCGAGTACCCCGAACAGCCGCATCGTCTACACGTGCCAGCAGGAGGGCGACGGTGTTCACTCGATCCCCCACGTCGCTGCGAAACACATCGGTGACGGACTCCTGATGCAAGCGGAACGCCGCGGCAATCAGTATCAGTGGCGGTTGCTCATCGACGACGAGGACACGGTCGGCGCCATTTACGACGAGGTCGACGCCGGGCTCTGTGATGGCCTTTCGATCACCGTCGAGCGACTGAGCGATCCGGAGTGCTGGACGGACACGGGATTCCACGACGATGACCTCCCCCCGGAGCAACAGGCGGCCCTCGAAGCCGCCGTGGAATACGGCTACTACGAGACGCCACGGCGCAACTCGCTCCAGTCGATCGCGGACACAATCGACGTTCCCACCTCCACGCTGCAGTACCGCATCACCCGCGCCGAAGCGTGGCTAGCGACGGAGTTCGTCTCGAATTCGCTCAGTGCCCGGCCGGACGATCACCCCGACGCAGAGGACGTCCAACTCGAAGCGTGACAGGCGGTCGCAACGCTCAGGACCGCACCCGAGTACTGTCGGTAGACACGTCTCGCTCGTGAAGTGAACACTGGTTGGCGTCAGTGCCCCTTCCCGATCGGTACCCGGCGGGTTCGGTCAGCGGCAATCCCAATTTTCCACCGTTACGTTCGGGATTGAGAACGTGTATCAGAGTTTGCGTGCTTCCTCTCAGGGGCAACTCACGGGTTTCCGCGCTGTCTCTATGTAAGGCGGAAAGTCGCAACAGCACGTCAGGAGCCAGGTTCGGTTCGTGGACGCGCAAACGAACGATCGGAAATAGCCTTCGTCAACACACGAAGACGAGAGCAATGTCCGTCAATGAGAAGCTGACCCGGTCGTTACTCTCCCGACATACCACTCCGTTCTTGGTGGAGCCGGTCGCAAGATGGCGATTCGATCTGGCTTCGCTGCCCATCTGTGTAGTGTGTGACCAATTCTAGAATCCTATGTCGAAACTGGTGACCGCATACAGGGAACCCAAACACACGCCGAAACTTCACTTTTTGAAATGGGTGCTGACGAGTCTGTGGAGGCAGCCAATGTTCTATCACGATAACGAGCTCCAGTACGAGGTCGAGGTCGAGGAGCCTGATCCGTACTACGCCAAGATGATGCAGCAGGCCATCGGCGGCATCGAGGGCGAGATGCGGGTCGCACTCCAGTACATGTTTCAGGCGTTCGGGACGCCAAAGAGCATGGGCAAGTACCGCGACCTGCTGATGGAGACGGCGACCGAGGAACTCGGCCACATCGAGATGATCGCCACCGCCATCACGAAGAACCTCCAGGGAGCGCCCGAGGATGTCAAAGAAGAGGTGGCGGACGGGAACCCGCTCATCCGGACGATGATGCAGGGCGGCCAGCCGCGACAGGCGCTCAGCGCCGGCATGCACGGACTCGCGACCGACGCGAACGGCGTCCCGTTCAACGGGAGCTACGTGGTCGCGAGCGGGAACCTCGCCGCCGACATGTACGCGAACATCGCGGCCGAGGCCACCGGCCGCCAGCTCGCCTGCCGACTGTACGAGATGACCGACGACGAGGGGATGAAAGACATGTGGGCGTATCTCATCGCCCGGGACACCATGCACCAGAACCAGTGGCACGCCGCCCTCGAAGAACTCGGTGATACCCTGCCCGTTCCGGCCAGTTTCCCCCAGGAGAAAGAAAACCAGAACGTCAACTACCAGTTCATGTCGACGTTCCGCGACCAGCGGGAAGACCCCGAGGAGCGGTGGACGCAGGACACCTCGATCGACGGCAAGGGCGAGTTCTCGTTCGGCTATCAACCCGGCGGCGGCAGCGGCCTGGTCGAAGAGGCGATCGAGGAGATGCACAATCACGCGAGTGGATCGGGCGGCGACAAGAGCATCGACGACCAATAGCCGTCTAGTCGATCGCCTAGACAACGCCGGATTCAGGGGGGTCCTTCCGGGCAACCCCCTGAATAACGGAGTTCGGGAACCGAGCTATCAGCGCCGAAACACAGCGTCGCATGCACGAAGGCAAGCAGACACGAGGGTAAGGCTGCATTTCAGATCACAACAACCCCCGGAGATCCCTGAAGAGAGACTGTACTGCAGCAGAGCCGCCGTTTCGGCCCCCCTAGCTGATGGTCGTCGCACTGCAATTATCGCGTCCCTATTCTTTGCAGCATCGCTCTTGAACGGGCTTATCGAGAGCAGGGCGCTGGTGGAGCGTACTGCCAGTTTATGAGGGACGACACCGAACGTGCGCCCTTCCAAACGCCACTTGGAAGTGGACGATCATGCCCCACCCCTCAGCAAAAGCGACGTACCGGCGTGTTGCACGCCACCGACGCCAGTCTGTCCTGACATACTTACGGGAAGCAGACGACCGAGTGGTACCGATCGACGAACTCGCTGACTACGTGGCGAGCCAAGAGTCCGAGTCGCTGTCCTCGCAACGGGACACGATCACTGTCGATTTGGCGTACGTCCATCTTCCGTTACTGGATGACATGGGCGTGATCGAGTTCGATCGCCGCTCCGAGCGTGTCCGGTTCGACGGCCACGCTGCGATAGATGAAGCAGGCGATGCAATTACAGCGAACCGAGGCGAAACTCCACGACTGTAGCCGTGCAGAGAGGTCAAAGCCGGCTGTGACGTCCCCACTGTCTCGGCCGTTCGTGATGTACCAAACGAACCCCCAATATCTCGACGCTCGTGGGTACGTGTACGAACTCAATGTCTGAATCGACTCGCACCAGCTGGCGCCCGAATGCCGACGACACTCACGTTGCCAGCGACAACGAGGAGACATCGAGAACTGAAGAGAGCCAACACTCCGACGAGGATCTGGTCTACGACGAGCAACACGGCGAGTGGATCGACCCCGAAACGGGGGAAGTGGTGAGCGAAGACGAGATCGACCGCGGGCCGGAGTGGCGCGCGTACGATGCCGCCGACCGCGACGAGAAATCCCGCGTCGGGGCGCCGACGACGAAGATGATGCACGACCAGGGGCTCTCGACGAACATCGGGTGGGCGGACAGAGATGCGAACGGCAACGCGCTGGGCACAGCACAACGCCAGAAGATGCGGCGCTTGCGCACCTGGAACGAGCGCTTCCGCACCCGCGACTCCAAAGAACGCAACCTGAAACAGGCCCTCGGTGAGATCGACCGCATGGCCTCGGCACTCGGGCTTCCGGAGACCGTCCGCGAGACTGGAAGCGTCATCTACCGGCGTGCGCTCGACGAGAACCTGCTCCCCGGCCGCTCCATCGAAGGCGTGGCGACCGCCTCGCTGTACGGAGCCGCCAAACAGGCGAACGTCCCCCGGTCGCTGGACGAGTTCCAGCGCGTCTCACGCGTGGCGAAACTGGAGCTCACACGAACCTATCGGTACATCGTCCGAGAGCTGAACCTGGAAATCCAGCCGGCAGAGCCTGCCCAGTATCTCCCGCGATTCGTCTCTGCGCTCGAGGCGAGTTCGGCCGTGGAGCGAACGGCCCGGAAGCTACTCGAACACTCGAACGCACAGATGGTTCACAGCGGCAAGAGTCCGGTCGGACTCGCGGCTGCTGCCATCTACGCCGGAGGCCTCCTCGTCGGTGAAGAACTCACCCAGGAAGCGATCAGCCAGGTGACCGACATCAGCGCAGTCACGATCAGAAGCCGCTATCAGGATTTCTTCGACGCCCTGGAGAAAGACGAGCTCCGGAATCTGCGGTCGGAAGCGACTGCATAGGCGGCCGACAGGCACGCGATCTATTCTGCAGTCGAGTCGAGCGATGGCGGTTCTGATGGGCATTCCAACTGATTGTCTTCTGGTCTCAGTGGCTTTGGGGTCAGATCACCGACGATGAGGTAGTCCTTGATCGGTTCGGGGTCTTCTCGCGTGGGTTCTCCCCCATCCCCCACTGCCGCAGCGCGTACTGTTCAGGAGTCGTTAGACCGCGTCTGTTCTCGAGTCGGTTCGGAGTCCACCGTTAGTCGAGATAGGCATCGAGAACGTCTGTGATTCGAACCTGCTGTTCGACGAGGAACTGCTCGCCCACCTCCGTGAGGGAGTACTCGTTCGTCCGTTTGTCGAGTGCCGTTTTCTCGACGAGGCCATCCGTAACCAGCGTGTCGAGATTCGGGTACAGCCGACCGTGGTTGATCTCCTCGTCGTAGACCGATTCCAGTTGGCGTTTGATCGCGAGGCCGTAGGGGTCTGTTCCTTCGGTTTCCAGGGTCGCGATCGCCAACAGCACTTCGCGCTGGAAGGTGCTGTACTCAGGGAACGTGTCGATTGCGTCCGGGGTAGGTGTCTTGGGGGTAGCCATAGTCGTCGTGTCATCGACCAGTGGATCATGACAGCCACAGACACTCACACTGTCTGTGCTGAATACATATCATCGACACTGGTCTTATCCCAAACATGTGAATCGCATAATTAGTACCTATCGCTTTCTTCGAGAAACGGGTGGATAGTTTCTACCCGTTTCTTGATATCGAACATGATCGAGCAATTTTACTTGGGCCCTGTGCAGGATGGAGAACGCCGAGAGACACGCGAACTGAGCAGTCTATCGCAGTCCACTGCCCAGCGATTCCATGACAGACAAAGTATTTAGCAGCGATGTCGGTACAACGAGGTAATGGCACCCAGTCGGAGACGAGACGTCAGGCCTCTCTTCGGGGCGCTGATCGTCGGGTTCGCGTTTTTCCTCCTCATCAACTACCTGAGTCTATTCGGTGTGGTGACCGTCGATTCCGATTTGCTCGTCATCTCTGTCGGGGTTGTCATCGGCTACGGCACTGCTCGGGTGACGAATCCACAGCGGTAACAGTACGGAAGCCGGGGCTTGCACCTCGAAATCTATGTGAGTCACTGGAAGCCAACGTCAGGATCAAAAGCCGGACACAGTGACGCTGACCAGCGGCTGTGTCTCATCGTAGTGGTCCCACGTACATCCCAGCTCAGACACCGAGAGCTCCCGTCGTCACGACGTGATCGAGAACGGTCGATTCGCAGCTAGTTTTCACAGGAACACGAGTCGCCGCGAGCCCGCAACAGAACTCCAATGAGACCGACCGTCAGTGCCGAGACGAGAACGCGAACGACCCCACCACCGATTGCTGCTGTCGTTCCACCTGCGACGGCAGCCCCCGCAGCACCGGTCGCCGCCGGTGCTGCGAAGAGACAGCAGAGACTGACTGTGCCACCAATGCCGAGGAGCGCCCATCGACCGCTCGTCTCGGACTCCGCCGATGGTTTCGCGGACGTCCCTGTCATCGTTTGCGCTGGACGGGGTTCGAGAAACAGCCAGTGACTGCCCATCGAGTCATTTGGATCGTCCGTGTAACGTGCTGGCTCGGCCTTAACACCTGCGACCACACCGAGTGCACGTGAGACATCTGCAGGTGTCGTTTCTCAGATGGGCGGATACTGCCCAGCCCAGGGTCGGACTCGCTCGAGCGCTGCGGTGGCGCTCAGGACGTCGGGCTCGGCGAACCGCTCACCGACGATCTGCAGTCCGACCGGGAGGCCGTCGTCGGTGAGCCCGGCAGGCACTGACGCCGCGGGATGGCCGGTCAGGTTGAACACCCACGTCAGCATGACGTCGGTCGGAACGCCCAGCACCGACTGCCCGTCGATCTCCGTCGGGTAGCCGTCGGCGAGGTGCTTGCTGTACGGGGGGACGGTCAGCGTCGGTGTCACCAGGACGTCGTAGGAGTCGAGCACGTCCTGAACGGCGTCGTATGCGGCAGTCCGGGGGACGTTCGCCAGTCGTTCGGCAGTCGCGTCCGTCCCCTCGCCGAGTGCGATCGTCGACCGGACCGTCTCCTCGACGTCCGCCGTCTCGAAGTCGAGCTCGTAGTGGTCCGCGAGTTGCTGGGCGAATGCGCGGAAGAAGACGCCGACCTGCTCGACGTACGCCATCGACAGCTCCTCGTACGGGGGGAGCGACACGTCCACGGTCTCGACTGTCGCGCCGGCATCTGCGAGGTCAGCGACGGCGGCATCGACCGTCTCACGGACGGCCGGCGCGACCGGTTGGAGGTCAAGGTTCGGGCTGTACGCGATCGAGAGATCGTCTGTCGGCCGATCGGTCGCCCCCACGTAGTCCACGTCCGGACGGGGGACGCTGAACGGATCGCGGCCGTCCGGGCCCGCGAGAACGTCGAGGAGCACGGCGACGTCCTCGGCGGACCGGGCCATCGGGCCGCCGACGAAAAACGGCGAATGGGTGCTGAACCCGTCAGCGGGGACGCGCTCTGGGACGAGGCCGAACGTGGGCTTCAGGCCGATGACGTTACAGCAGGCGGCTGGCACCCGGAGCGACCCGCCGATGTCCGACCCGGTGGCGAGTGGCACCGTGCCGGCCGCGAGTGCTGCCGCCGACCCGCCGGAGGAGCCCCCGGCGGACCGGTCGTTGTCGAACGGCGTCGGCGTTGCGCCGACGAGGCGGTTCTCCGTCTTGATCGTGTGGCCGAGTGCCGGCGTATTGGTGGTGCCGACGATGACCGCGCCAGCGGCTTCCAGCCGTTCGACCGTGATGGAGTCTTCGTCGGCGACGTTGTCGGCCAGCGGTGCGAGCCCCATCGTGTTTCGAACGCCGGCTTTCCGGCTTCGGAGATCCTTGATCGCGACCGGCATGCCGTGGAGCGGGCCGAGATCCTCGTCGCGAGCGGCCGCCCGGTCGGCCGCACGAGCGCGCTCGCGGGCCGAGTCCGCGATGACCGTGATGAATGCGTTCAACGCGTCGGTCGCTTCGATCCGGGTCAGTGCCGTCTCGACGAGGTCCAGCGAGGACAGCCTGCCCTCGCGAACCGCAGTTGCGAGTTCGCGAGCCGACCGTCCCCTGAGTTCGGACATACCTCTGCAATGCCATGGACGGGGAAATAAAGCCCCGTGTCAGTTTCCGGCTTGCTCGTCCTGTCATGGCTACTCCGAGGGTGTTCGCCTCTAGCTGTCTCTCTCGACTGACGCAGAGCGTAGCTGTCAGCGCATTCTCTTTGCCACCAGAGACACGGCTGTACCATCGTCGGAGTCCACGCCGTCTCGCGGCCGGATCACCAGGTCCAATTATCGCGAGACTGCAGTGTTCCAGCAGTCAGTCCGTGGCGAGTTCGGCCGCACAGCTCCGGTGGAGGATGTCGACGACGCTCTCGTGGATTTCACACGCGATACCGTCGACGCACGTCTCGGAGTCGCCGCTGACACCGTCGACACACCCAGCTGAGAGGGACCTCGCAAGCAGTCGACGCTCGGCCTCGCCGGTATGAAGCAGATTCTCGCCGGCGAACACGGACAGCGCGGCGACGATACCGTAGGCGCCCCAGTTCGAGACCCCGGCGACGACCAGTGCGTCGACCGGCGTCACACAGGCGATTGTCTCGCCGTGGGGAATCGCCGCTTCGACCGTCGACTGGACCACGCCCATCCCGAGTTCGTTGCCACCGTCGCCGACGGCGACCGTTGGAATCCCCTGCTCGCGTGCCTGCTCGAACAGTCCGTCGACGGGGCCAACGTACTCCAGAATGTCCGCACCAGCCATGTTTCGGTAGCTCCCGTCGGCGCACCGACCGGGTTTTTCGATGGCCACGAGCGCCGTCGGCTCGTACCGGTCGAGCAGTGAGTCTGCACTCGTCGCCGTCGGTTCAACCGTTTCGACGGGGAAGTCACACCCGAGTTCGTCGGCGAGCGCCGTGATCGGGTCGCGGACCATCGGCTCCACGACGAGTACCGGCGTCGCACCGAGTCGAGCGAGCGCTCGCGCCAGCACGACGGTCCCGAGTGGGCCGTCGGTCTCGGGGGCTCCGGGCGGGACGATCGGAAACCCGGTCGTCAACAGAACGTGCCCGCCGGACTCACAGGCTCGCTGCAGGCGCTCCGCCGCGGTCTTCACCAGTGGGTCGTCCGCACGGACGGCCTCGTAGAGACGGCGACTGTTCCGCCCGCCGAGATCTAGCGTGATCTGGTGGTCGATTTCCACAAACATACCGCATCTCTGAGGCCACGTCTGCTAAACGTGGCGGAAACCGCGGCAAAAACAGGCGTCGATGCGCTGCCTATGAGCCGTCGGCAGCGACGGGTGTGGACCGCTCCGCGCCCGTGTCTGGGTCTGCCTTCCGGCGGTTCCGGACTGCCAACCCGAGGAAGATGAGGAAGCCCACGCCGCGAAGGCTGAGGTCCAACAGGAGCGCGTCGGGCGAGACGGACACGCCGACCAGCCCAAGCAGACCGAAGACGGTCTCCGAGAGCAGCCGGGGCGCCATCAACAACAGTGAACTGAGCGCGAACCCGGTCCGGCCGACCGAGTCGACGCGGGTGTACAGCGTCCCGATGACGGTCGCCCCAAGTGCGATGACGCCGAGGAAGACCCCGATAACAGGAATGATGATCTCCGGAACGGAGTAGGACAACTCGGCGAGATCGCTGACGCCGATGACGCGATACTGCTCACGGAGCGGCAGTTGCGCGGCGTTGGCCTTCTTCCGCACCAGGACGATGCCCGGCGCGAGGACGAACGCGAAGGGGACGATCGCCTTGTTCAGCGACAGCGAGAACGCAGAGACGCCCGTCTCGAAGGGGTCGGATTTCGCGACCCCGCTGGCAGCGTAGGCCGCGACCGCCACTGGCGGCGTGATGTCGGCGATGACGCCGAAGTAGAGGATGAACAGGTGGGCCGCGAGCAGTGGGATGCCGAACTCCACCAACGGCGCGGCCAGCATCGAGATGAGGATGATGTAGGTGACCGTCGTCGGCATTCCCATCCCGAGAATGATGCTGGCGATCGCCGTCACGAGCAGCATCACGACGATCGAGCCACCGGACAGTTCGAGCAGTAACGAGGTGAGGTTCGGGCCGAGCCCGGAGACGCTGATGACGCCGGGGATGATCCCAGCGGCCGCGACCGCGATGACCACCGGAACCGCCGTTCGCGCCCCTTCGTCCAGCGACTTGACGACGAACACACCGAGCCGGAACGGCTGGTTGTTCACGTCACGGCCCGTTCGGCTCCCGATCGACCGGGCAGTGTCCGTAATCGTCGGGTTGAGATCGAGCAGCGAGGCGTCGTGTCTCGGGTGAATCAGCAGCGTCACCGTCCCGGCGAGCATGAGATACCAGCCGATCCGGGAGACGACGACACCCACCGCGTCATCGATGGGGAGTCCGGCGCCGCCGGCCCCGCCAACGAGTCCGAGCACCGAAACGCCTGTCACGACGAAGCTCGCGACCTCGATGCCCAGGATCACCGCGAGCACGCCGGCCAGTCGCCCGCGCGTCTCCTTGCTGTAGGCCGAGACGAGTGTGATGAGTGCCACGAGTGCGACGATGGTGAACCACGCCGACCGCGACACCGAGAGCCGTTCGATGATGAGGTAGTACAACAGCAGGCCGATCGGAACGAGGTAGAACCAGCCCCGTTTGAGATGTGGCCACATCGAGACCATCTCGGCGTCCTCGACGCCGCCGATCCCCTCCTGGACCGCTTTGAGATGGACCATCACCCAGACGCCGAAGAAGAAGACGATGGCCGGGATCGTCGCCAGGAGGATGATGTCCGCGAACGGCGTCGCGGTGTACTGGACCATGAGGAAGGCAGCCGCACCCATCACCGGCGGCAGGATCTGCCCACCGGACGAGGCCGAGGACTCGACTGCCCCCGAGAACTCGGGCGAGTAGCCCGACCGCTTCATCAGTGGGATCGTGAACGCGCCGGTGGTCACCGTGTTCGCGATCGACGACCCCGAGATCGTTCCCATAAAGCCGCTCGCGAGAATGCTCGCCTTCGCGGGACCGCCTTTGCGCTTCCCGGTGGCTGCGTAGGCGAGATCGATGAACCACTGGCCGGCGCCGCTCATCTCCAGGAACGCACCGAAGAGAATGAAGATGTAGATGAAACTCAGCGAGACCGTCACTGGAATGCCGAACACACCGTTTTCGGTGTTGTACCAGAGGTTCTTGATGATTTCTGGCCACGACAGTTCGGGAATCGCGAGGATACCGAGGAACGGTGTCCCGCCATCGATGAGGTAGCCCCAGCGCGCGTAGACGATGAAACTCGCCACGATCAACATGAGCGGCAGTCCGAGCGTCCGGCGGGTGGCTTCGAGCACCAGCAGAATGCCGATCACGCCGAGTATCATCGCGTAGGAGACGTCGCTG
Organism: Halorientalis brevis; assembly: GCF_042678165.1. GTDB lineage: Archaea > Halobacteriota > Halobacteria > Halobacteriales > Haloarculaceae > Halorientalis > Halorientalis brevis. Next base: position 246,945 of record NZ_JBHUDJ010000015.1, read on the forward strand.
ACGACCGGTAGCCCACCGAGCACCGGGTCGAGGAACGCGTACACCTCTGTGATTGGTCGCCCCGACGCAATGCCGAACACTCGCATCCGCTGAATCTCTGCGTACTCCGTCAGGAAGTAGACGGCAGAGAGCAGCGCGCCGAAGATACTGAGCAGGTCGACCGGCGTCACCCGTTCCATGTCGGGGTCGACGAACGTCCACCGGAACCCGCGCCGAAGGCCATCGATAAGCCGTGTGAGCGGGTTCCGAGGGCCCAGCTGGTCGGCTGCCGCCGACGGAATCCGGCCGAGGGCTCGAGCGACGATGCCATCGCCTGTACTGCTCGGATACAACAGGAACGTGAGCACGAGCGCGAACGCGACGTGGATCGCGTTCGCCTGGAGCAGCTGTAACGAGATTTCCCAGGGCTTGACCGAGATCCACCAGTTCTCGACGACTGGCACCCACAGTGTAAAGGTGAGACTCCGGGCGGCCAGGAACAGCTGGAACACCGAAAACAGGATGCCGATCGCTGCGACGGCGATGGCGGCGATGCCCTGTGGTGACCGCCGGCGTTCGATCTCGTCGATCAGGTCTTCGGCCTCTTCGCGGGAGATTTCCTCGCTTCCATCATCGTCGGCGCTGTCGGTCGGGGAATTGGTCGTCGTCATAGTATCCTCTCAATCAGTGATTGTCGTTCGATATGAATGCGAACGTCACTGGCGTTCGTCGCGGTAACGAGGTCGTGGCGCTCACCGTCGACGATGAGGCTGTGGCCAGCGACTCGCCCGGGCGAGACAGACAGGGTCTGGAGTTCGGTAATCGGCTCCGCCGGCTCGTAGACGAGCGTCCCGTTGACGTTGGTGACGTCCACGCGTGCGGGGAGCCCCCAGCCGTAGGACTCGAACTCCATCCGCGTATTTACCAGTGTTTGATTCTCGACGCGATAGGCGTCGTAGACCCTGGATTTCTCGACGCTGTGCATATATTCGAGCCCAACAGTGCTCCCGTCGGAAACCGGTTCGGTGATGTAGTGCTCACCTGTGGCGCTGTCCTCGACGACGAGAACCCGCTCGGTCGGGACCGCCATGGCGACACCGGCAGACGCCACTACCAGTGCTACCAGCAGCACGGCGTAGAGAGACACCCGGGCGACGGGAGCGGCGGAGTGCAGGCGCGTAGTGATACGATTTCGGGACACGTTCGATACGTAGTACAGCAGTCAAACGGAACGGTTCCAGCGGGACGGGACGGCTCCACCGTTGGCTAGTCAGCGACCGTCGGTCCGGCGGACAGTCGACGACTCACAGTCCCCCCGCAGTGTGTGAGTGCAAGCGGTTTGCCCTATTCAGGCGTCGAAGTACGAGGCTGCGCCCTCGTGGAGTTCGATCGACATCCCGTCCTGAGCACTGTCGACCGTGATGAAGTCCGTTTTGATCGACAGCGAATCGAGGTTGTCGAAGATAGCGGCAGTGACCGTCTCGACGGTCTCGGCCGACACGTCCTCGTGGGTGGCGATCATTGCCTGGACGGCGACCGTCTCGACGTCCTCGTCGACGCCGCTGTAGGTCCCTGCCGGGATGGTGTCGTTGGCGAACCACGAGGCGTCGGATTTGATCGACTCGCGGGCGTCACCGGCGATCGGGACGATGTCGATGTCATGCGTGTTTGCCAGGTCCTCGATCGCACCGACCGGCCAGCCACCGACGACGAAGGCGGCGTCGATGTCGCCGTTGGCGAGCTGTTCGGACGCCTGCGAGAAGCCAGCGTTCTGCTCGTTGTAGTCGGTGATGCCGGCGGATTCGAGGATCTGCAGGGCGTTCACCTGCGTCCCGGAGCCGAGGTCGCCGGTGACGACCGTCTTGCCGCTGAGATCAGCGAGCGAGGAGATGTCGTTCTCAGCCAGCGTCACGAGCGTGATCGTCTCCGGGTACAGCGTCGCGACACCCTGCAGCGAGTCGATCGGTTGATCCTTGAACGCGTCGATGCCGGTTCCGTTCTTGGCGAAGGAGGCGATGTCGTTCTGGATGAGTGCGAAGTCGGCCGAGTCGTTGGCGAGGCTCCCGACGTTCTCGACGCTCGCGCCCGTCGACTGGACGTTCAGCTTGTAGTCCGTGTTGTTCTCGACGACCGTTTTGAACTCGTTGGAAAGCGGGAAGTAGGTGCCACCAGTTCCGCCAGCGTGCCAGCTGAGGCGGTTGTCTGAACCGTCATCGCCGCCACCGTTACCGGAACAGCCCGCAAGGGCGACAGCACTCGTTACACCAGCTGCTTTGAGAAATCGACGTCGTGTCTGTTCGGATGACATACGTTCCCCAACATAGGGGACGTACATAAAATTGTTCAAAATGGTCGAAATGGACGGGTACAGGAGTCCCGGATGGAATTATGTCCGGCATAGAAGAGGTTCCATGTGCAAATGTGAACAAAATTAAGAATGTGTCTATAGTTGAAAGTCAGCGCAGTATTGCGGTTTTCGTGCTAGAACCACCAGTGGCGTCCTGCCATCGCTGCAATCCGAGGTCCTTCGACAGGGATCCGAATTCGTTGTGACCTGTTTGAGATCGGCGTCGTCCTCAGAAAGCGGAGATTCCGGGGACGCTACTTGCAAATGCAGTGTGAACCATTAACAACCGCTTCGAGCCTACTAGCACTGCTGGACGTGCATGTAACAAATCATGGGTCTCACAAGCGTTCTATCAGCTAGCGATACTTCCAAAGGAACCAAGACTCGTCGCTCGACCGAGTACGTAACGAATTGTCTCGGGACTAGCCTGGAATCCGTGAGCAACCTCTCACGCAAAGTTCGGAGCGCCGCTGATGCGCAAGTAGCTGGTGTCATCGATCGGAGCGTCGACGAACTACGAACTCAGATCGAGGATCAGATTGCAGGCGGAGTACACGACCGGCTCATCAAGCGAACCACCAACAGCGTACGCGACCAACTCTCTGAACGGGACCTCGGGCAATTCCGCGAGCAATCCAAACGAGATGCAGTCATCGACGCTCCACCCGATCGTGCGCTCGAATCATTCCTCCATCGATACGATTTAGACACGACTCGGCTGGACGAAGACACACTGACCGCGATCCGAGACCAACTAGCCACTGAAGCCGACCTAAACACGGGCGAGTTGCTCGGACACCTCGTTACTGGCGATTCGGGACAGCTATCTGCAGAGACGAAATCGGACTTAGATTCAGACTCAGATACGGGGACCACGATCGACCACGCATTCACGGAGGCGTATTCGAGATTCTGTGCGGAACTGGATGTGGAAACGAATCAGTCTCTGGACCGAGTCCTCACGAATATTTGTCAGCAAGACGCTTCTCTCGTCGGTCACGCAGCCGAGCAAATTTTGACCGGGGAGTTACCACGGATCGTCGGTCAACAGTCGGTCACCACAACTGAGACAGAGTATCGTTCACAAATACCAACCAATCAGACAGGCAATACAAATAGAATCCAAACGGACGGGAAGCACAGTCGGGCAGCGGCCACGATAGCACTCCTGGCAATGACCCTCCTCACCGACATCGGGGCAGATGATCATTCCCCTGGCCAAGCGTTCCGGATCTTGGCATCGAACCTGACTGGTGAGGAAAGTGAAAACGCCGCGCTCGAGCGTGTCTTCCTGGAGCTGGTCTCGACGCTGGGATTCGAGACTGGAGACGTTGGTATCGATCCCGCAACACTCCGGTCCAAATCGAGCGGGTCACTCGCGCTCGTCGCGCTATTCGTCGCTAACCTCGTCGCAATGGGGCTCGGTGCCTGGGCATCCCATGAGCGAGCGCCGCCGATTCCTGACGAAATTCGCGGACCGGATGGGGACACGATCGTCACAGACGAGCAAGTGCAACTCGGCAAAAAGGTGTTTCAGGCCAACGGGCTCATGAATCTGGGCTCGGTCCTTGGCAACGGTTCGTACTTCGGCGTTGATCTCACGGCGGATGCCTTAGCGCTGAAAGCCGATTTCATGCGCGAGTATTATGCTCGTCAACGAGGGGGAGACGCCTTCGATGTACTCGACAACGACGAGCAGGCGGTCGTTGCAGAACGCGTCGAACGGGAACTCGATTCGGATGCCCCGGAGGGAGCGGTTGTCACGTACTCGGCGGCAGAGGCCTATGCGCACCGACGGATTCGAGAGCAGTACGTCGACCGGTACTATGGTGGCTCGCCCGACCGAGGCATTCCGTCGGAGTTCGTTAGTTCAGTCGATCACGCTGAGCGCCTCGCCGACTTCGCGTGTTGGACAGCGTGGATGGCCCACACCAACCGGCCGAACTCGGATCACTCCTACACGAACGACTGGCCGTACGTGCCAGGGACTGGGAATCGGCCCACCGGGCAGGTCCTCGTCTGGAGTACGGTCAGCGTCGTCTTGCTCATTGCTGGTGGCGGGGCTGGCGTCTGGGCGTATCATTCGTTCGAGTTCGTCGAACCGACGACCGAACTCATCGACGTCCCCGCTCCCGACGCGGTATCGATCACACCAACCCAATACGCCGCGGCGTGGTACGTTCCCGTCGCCGGGGCGCTATTCGTCGCGCAAACACTTATCGGGGCGCTGCTAGCCCACTACTACGTCGAACGGACTGGATTCTATCGCATCGGGGATGCGCTCGGGATCGATATCGTCTCGCTGCTTCCGTTCTCGATCGGCCGTGCCTGGCACGTCAACCTCGGAATCCTCTGGATCACACTGCTGTGGCTCGCAGGCGGACTCTTCCTCCCGGGACTGTTCAGCGATCGCGATCCACCCTGGCAGGCCACAGGCGCAGGTGTACTGCTCGGCGTGCTCGTCCTCGCGACCGTCGGTGCGTTCGCAGGCGTCTGGCTCGGCACGCATGGAGAGTTCGGCTCACCAGAGGACGGGAACCTCTGGTGGTTGCTTGGCTCCGAGGGCCTCGAGTACCTCGAAGTCGGTCGGCTCTGGAAAGTCGGACTCCTCGGCGGCTTCGCCGGCTGGACAGGACTGGTGCTTCGCGGTGTCCGTCAACTGGACGAACCGGTGACTGGCTTAGGACACTTCATGACCTACGCGGGCGGCTCGATCGCACTGTTGTTCGCCGCGAGCATGCTTTACACGCCCGAGACGAACATGGCAGTCACGGAGTTCTGGCGCTGGTGGGTCGTCCACATGTGGGTCGAAGGTGTCTTCGAATTTTTCGTCACTGCCGTGATTTCCGCGGCGCTGGTCTCGATGGATCTCGTAGAGAAAAGCGACGCCGAAAAAGCAATTCTCTTCGAAGTCTTCGCGATTATGGCTGCGGGAATCGTCGGTGTCTCCCACCATTACTGGTGGGTCGGCCTGCCCGACTTCTGGGTCCCACTCGGAACGACGTTCTCGACGCTCGAGTTCGTTCCGCTGGTGTTCGTACTCTATCGAAGCCTCGGCGAATATCGGTCACTCATTGCCCAGGGCGAGGAGTTCCCGTACACGGTGCCGCTCCTGTTCATTCTCGGGAGCAGCGTCTGGAACTTCGTCGGTGGTGGGGTCCTCGGATTCTTCATCAACCTGCCGATCATCAACTATTACGAACACGGGACCTACCTGACCGTCGCACATGCGCATACGTCGCTGTTCGGTGCATTCGGACTCCTCGCACTCGGACTCGGAACCTATATCCTCCGCGTCGTCACACCCGAAGCCGCCTGGAACCCCACGTGGTTCCGCGGGACGTTCTGGCTGACGAACGTTGGGCTAGTTATCATGAGCGTCGCATCCTTACTGCCCGTCGGATTCGCGCAACTCCAGACCGCCTATCGGGACGGGTATGCCGCCGCCCGCAGTCTCGACTTCTATGAACAGGACCACGTCCAGACATTGCTATGGGCGCGAACGCTCGGCGACACGCCAATGATCCTTGGGGCACTCGCCTTTACTGCTGGAGCGATTCGACACCTCCGTTCATCACGTCAGTATTTGAACAGGGAATCCTCTGAAGATTCGGCTTTCTTCACCGGATACCGCTCAAGAGGGTCATAGTAGTCCCCGCCGCCGTGCTTCTGACCAAGGAATACCGAGCCATCAAGCCCTCCTCCCCAGGAGCAAACACCCTCAGAGACAATTCCGGGACAGAGTGCTCATTTACTTTGGGGGCAAACCTGTGCGGACTGGGAAAGCGTTGGTCCGTGATTGCAGAGTCAGAAAAAGCAGTCCGGTCAACTGAGTAACTCAACACTGATCGACAACGGTTACGCACCCGTCTGGAAGTGCTTCAGTTCGACACTCCGCCGACGTCTCGGAACAGTTCTCGGTCTGACTGTCGTCAGCCGTTCGGTCGTGGAGTTCGACGAGCGGCTCCAACTCGCGAAGCCGAGTGGCGATTTCAGTTCCCTGCTCGGTCAGAGAGTACGTCGTCGTGGGGGGCGTCGTGTCTGTAACCGTCCGCTCGACGAGGCCGTGACACCTGAGTTCTTTGAGCCGTTGTGAAAGCATCGGTGCGGTCAGGCCACTGAGTTCGTTCTGGATGGCGTTGAACCCGTACGACCCGTCAGTGAGGAGGCGAAGGATATGCAGGGTCCACTTCGGCCCAAGGACGTCGTGTAGCCCGTGCCATTTTGCCTGCCATTGCTCGGTCTCTCCCATTGCCTCAATATCAGTCGCTGTAGCGTGATATACGTTCGTGGTCTTTCTCTTCTTACAGAGATTCGAGGAGAAAGCCCACGATCTTCAGTCGTGGGATGAACCGACACGCCGACGAGCAAACCACCAGACACAGATCGGATGCGACCCGAATGTTTATTCTGCTCCTAGCCAAAGCACACCCCTGTGAGCGACCGACCACAACGGACGAACACGTACACTGCGTTGCCGGAGACTGACCGGTATAAGCAGTGTCTGTTCGACTGGTTGGCCGCCCATGCCCCACTCTGGAACCAGATAACATACCGTCGGAGACAGGCATACTTCAGCGAGGACGGCGACGTGTGGGATGCTGACTACACCGACCTCTACGACGACTACGCGCCTCTCCTCGGGAAAGCAACGTGTCAACAGGTCGCTCGCAAAAACAGCGAGGCGTGGCGGAGCCACTTCCGACTCCTCGACACATACCACGACGAGTCAGATACGACCGTCACCGAGAAACCCAGCCCACCTGGGTACTGGGGGACCCGAGACGACGGCTACGAGTTGCACGGCCTCGTCAGAAACGACTTGTACTCGTTCGACTGGGACGAAGACACGAGTACGCTGGAGTTCGGTGTCGGAGACGTCCTCGAAGACAGATACGACTTCGACCACAACGAACGCATCACCCTCGACGTTCGTGGCAACCCACAGTGGGACGGTGACGATAGCCGATTGGAACTCATCTACGACGAGGCGGCCAACACACTTCGTGTCCAGCATCCAGTTCGCATACGGCCAGACACTGTCCACGAGCAACGACTGGATGCATTCACTCACACACTCACACCCGAGAACACGACTCGTGCAGCCGCCATCGACGTGGGTGCCAACAACACACTGGCGCTCGTCACCGAGCAGGGCGACACCAGCGTGTATCACGCCCGTCCCGAATTTGATCGGTTCCAGACCCTGACAAACAGGATTGCTGCACTGCAATCTTTGCTCCCAGCCGCCCAGTATACGAGCAAGCAGATTCAGCGTCTGTACGACGAACGCAGTCGGAAACGCGACCATGCGTGCGACGCGGCGGTGAAACACGCTGCCGACTGGCTGCTCGAAAACAACGTTGAGACGGTATACGTCGGAGAGTTGACCGACGTGCTGGAAACGCACTGGGCAGCAGACGTGAACGAGAAAACCCACGCGTTCTGGTCACATCGACAACTGGTCGAACGGATCAGACTCACGTTCGAAGACGTCGGTATCACTGTCACAGAAGTCAGTGAACGTGATTCAAGCAGTGAGTGTCCCGCCTGTGGCAGTGACGCCGTCACGCGTGATGGTGATTCGTTTCGGTGTCAGACCTGTGACGTGGACGCACACAGTGACGTTGCAGGGGCGTGGAACATCCTTCAGCGAGAAGTTGGGCCGATGGCTCGGCCCGCCGCCCTCGGTGCTGGACGCCCGAGGGACGCACCCGGTCCCGGGGCGTACTGGCAGTGGAATGGACACGACTGGACACCTACGACGTGGGAACAGTCGAGTCCGGTTGACCAACCCAGCGTCGGCAAACCCGCAAGTTCACAGCCGGGGTAGACCACACTGGCCGGGTCGCCCACGGAGGAATCCCACGATCTTCAGTCGTGGGAGGAAGTCAATCTGGGTGGTTTCGATACGCTAACCTCGTTTGTGTCTGATTACTGAACAATATATGTGCCGCCGAGCCATATCGTGAGATGCAATGAACGATCCCACAAACAGCGAAAGCGTCTCGATTGTCCAGCCAGCGGCCGAGAAGTACACGCGGCGGACGATCACCGTCGATCTCCTCTATCTCGACAACGAGTCCTGCGACCGATGTCAGGGGACTGAAGATGCACTCGAAACGGCGCTCGAACGGATAGAGCCGATTCTCGATGCGCTGGACGTCGGCATTACCGTCAGAGATATTCACGTTTCGTCGCTGGCGGCCGCCGAAGCGACGCAACTCGCCGTGTCGCCGACGATCCGCATCGATGGCCAGGACATCCAGCCAGACTATCTCGAAAACACGTGTGAATCGTGTGGTGACATCTGTGAGTGTGAGGGCGACGTCGACTGTCGTCTCTGGCGGTACCGTGGTGAGGAGTACACGACAGCCCCCGTCGACCTCCTCGTCGAGGCGCTCGTATCGGCTGTTGCCCCGAACCAGCGACAGCTCAACAGGTCGCGTGAGAAGCAAGCCTATCAGCTCTCGTCCAATGTGGAGGGCTTTTTCACCGGCACGGACGACGACGAATCGGACTGTGGGTGTGGCTGCTGAGTTGCAAAATCGGGGAGAACGCTCTCAACCTTCAGTCGTGGGAGGAAGTCAAGATTCGTCTGCTGCGTCGAGTTCGTCGACCAGATCGCTCACTCGTCGCTCGATCTCGTCGCGGATCGCTGCTACCTCTGCCGGTGATTTCCCGTCTGGATCGTCGAGGTTCCAGTCTCGATTCTCGCCTGCCCACCCGGCCGGACAGACGTCGTCGGCCGAACAGCCCATGGTGATGACGTAATCGCTGGCTTGCGTCTCCTCGAAGGTGATTTCTCGGGGAGTTCGATCGGCGATGTCGATGCCGACATCGTCCATCGCCTGCACGACTTCGTCGTGGACGTGGTCAGCGGGTCGGGTGCCACCAGTGAGGATCTCGACGTTGTCTTCGAGATCTCTCGCGGCCACTTCCCGTTGGCCGAAGGCGGAGGCCATCTGTGATCGGCCTGCGTTCTGGACGCAGACGAAAGCGACACGAGTCGGGTCGTCGGAGTCGGGTGCTGAAGTCATCTTCTCGAGGTCAGTCGTCGTCGGGGACTTGATCTGGGGTGGCTGTGTCGAGACTGCCGGTCGTGGCACCGCTCCAGTCGAACCTGCGCTGGAAGTACAGCGCGACGTTGACCAGCGCGAGCAACACCGGCACCTCGATCAGCGGGCCGACGACGGTCGTGAAAGCGACGCCGGAGCCGACGCCGAACACAGCGACGGCGACGGCAATCGCGAGTTCGAAGTTGTTCGAGGCGGCCGTGAAGCCGATGGCCGTCGTCGTCGAGTAGTCCGCGCCGATTCCTTTGCCCATGCCGAAGCTCACGAGGAACATCACCACGAAGTAGATCGTCAGCGGCACGGCGATCAGGAGCACGTCACCGGGCGCGGCGACGATGTTCTCGCCCTGCGTGGCGAACATCACGATGACCGTAAAGAGCAACGCGATCAGCGTCAGCGGATCGATCTTCGGAACGAATTCCTCATCGTACCACGCCTCGCCCTTCGTGCGCGTGCCGATGTAGCGAGTGAGGAATCCACCGGCGAAGGGGATGCCGAGGAAGACCACGATCGCCTCGAACACCTGCATCGGCGTCACGTCGAACGTCTCGATCCCAGCCACGAGCGTCTCCATCCCGAGCAATGGCGGGAGGAACAGGCCGAAGAACCAGACGTAGACACCATACGTGATGATCTGGAAGAGGCTGTTGAACGCGACCAGGCCGGTGACGTACTCGGTCGATCCCTCGGCGAGTTCGTTCCAGACGAGCACCATCGCGATACACCGCGCCATGCCGATGAACACGAGGCCCAGGAAGTACTCCGGTCGCGCCGGGAGTCCGGGGACGAGCCCGCTGAAAAAGATCACGGCGAGCCCGAACATCAGCGTCGGACCGATGAGCCAGTTCTGCACCAGGCTGAGGCCAAGGACGCGCCAGTTGCTAAAGACCGCCCTGAGCTGGGAGTAGTCCGCCTTCGCCAGCGGCGGATACATCATGGCGATGAGGCCAATCTCGACGAGGTGGAACTCCTGAATCGGCTGGGTCACCGACGGCGCGACGAAGCCCAGGCCGACGCCGACAGCCATCGCCCCGAAGATCCAGACGGTGAGATACTTGTCGAGGAAGTCCATCGACCGCGGGTCGCCACAGCTCTCGCACCCGCAGTCCGGGCCGTGTTCGTGTGCGTCGGCGCTACTCATCCGTGGCAACTCCGTCCAGGAGGGTCAGCAGGGAGACGGCAACGTTCGAGGCGCGGTACTTCCGCCAGCGGCCGTCCTTCCGGCGCGTGACCAATCCAGCGTCAGTCAGATTCGAGAGGGCGTGACTGATCGCGCTCTCGCTGGCGTCGACCATCGCGTTCAGCTCACAGACGCAGAGTTCCCCGTCCGCAGCCACGAGCAGGCGAACGAGCTTGTACCGGGTTTCGTTCGCGAGCGCAGCCAGGACGTCGAGGTCAGCGCTGATTCGGTCGGCGGAGAGAACCGCTTCGAGCGTATCGAGTTCCTCCATGCGGTCCTCGACGTCCTCGGGACGACAGTCCTCGAGTTCGTCGGTGAGGTACCGCTGCAGCCGTTGCGTCGCTGTTGACATTAACACCAGTTGAGTGCTGGCTCAATTAATACTTGTGATAGATAGTCGATCCTGGCGAATAGAAGCACTATTCGAGTTGGTACCCATATATCGAGAATAGACGTTACTACTATATATGTTCAGGAGTTCAATTGAAATATGAAACAGTCAACTGAATTTCAGGAACAGATGCAGTCTCGCGCAAGTGCGCCGAGTCGCAAGCAACGGGCTGGGACAGCCCATATCGGCGGCTATGGCCAGAAGACCGGGAGCTCCGACCTCATATTCGTCGAAGGGCAGCTCCCGACGACAGACGGCGTCATCGACGGAGATTCCTCCGCAGCGGAACAGATGCAGCGTTGCCTCTCGAATCTCCGGACGACGCTCAGCGAGCACGGGCGCACTCTCGACGACGTGCTCAAAGTGACGGTATATCTGACCGATCTCGACCAGTACGAGGCGGTGAACGACGCGTATCAGGCGGCCTTCGACGAACAGCTCCCGGCGCGTGCCGTCGTCGGCGTCTCAGAGCTCCTCGGCGGCGCGAGCGTCCAGGTCGATGCGGTCGCCGCCATCGAGTGAGCGACGCCTCGACTGCCGACCAGTACAACCGTTTCTGTCGAGTTAGCTTTCGTCGAACAATCAGAAGTGGGCACCGAGCTATTGGACGGTAGCACCGTTCGCGGACTCGTCTGTGGTCGCACACCCGCTCCCGCCAGAACAGTCCGCGAACTCGCTCAGGCCGTACATCTGCTGGAGTGATCAGACGAACTCTCGCCTTATTTCAATTAGTTCGTGCGTGCTCGACGGCCACATCGTGGGTTCGACATGTTTGGCAGCGAATCCATGGTATTCGAGTATCGTAAGCCAGCGCGAAAGCATGGTCACCGTGATTCCGTCGAACGACCGCTGCCGACACACCCCACTCGGCCGAAACTGGCGCCCAGTGGTCGCCCTAGTACGCCCATATCGAGATAGACGGATATCAACGAGCCTGGATGTTCTCGGTTTGGCGTGTATTCGTCGTCAATTATTCCCGATTGTGCCACTGTCCGACGACGGATCGGGAGCTCACAATAGACTCTCACCGCACTGAATACGCCAGTCTCGGCGCGTAACATCTCTATCTGGTACTGTCGTAACGACAGTTCTTTCAGCTCTGCCCATCGATCGAGCGGATGTATAGATCGGGAATCTTCGAAACGTATTTGTGTCGAACCGACTTTCATCGATATGTATGGTCGAAACGATGATCGAGATGGTCACAGCAGAGTCCACAGAAACGCGGTCAGCGGTGGAGAGCGGCGTCCACACTCGTGCCGCTGCAATTGCGAACGTCGGAGGTACTCTATGAAGATCACGATCTACGGTCCAGGCAATTGCAGCAACTGCACACAGCTCAAAGAGAAAACCCAGAACGTCGTCGATGAGCACGGCTTCGACGCGGACGTGGAGAAAGAAGGCGACACGATGAAAATCGCGGAGAAAGGCATCATGTCGACGCCGGGGTTCGAGATCGACGACGAGATGGTGTTCGCTGGCTCGAACCCGCCTGAAGCAGAGCTCAAAGAGTACATCGAGGAGCGGCTGTAGGCCACCGATGGTTTTCGAGCAGTTCGCGACGTACGTAGTCAATGCGCTGGGACTCACGGGCTCGCTCAGAGCGGCAGTGCATTTCTGGGTGTACGACACGCTGAAGATCACGGCGTTGCTCGTCGCTGTGATCTTCGGCGTGGGCTACCTGCGAACGTACTTCCCCCCGGAGAAGATCAAGGCCTATCTCGCGGGCAAAAGGGCGATCACGGGGTACTTCCTCGCGGCGTTGCTCGGGATCGTCTCCCCGTTTTGCTCGTGTTCGACGATTCCCATCTTCCTCGGGATGGTCGGCGCAGGCATCCCGTTCGGGATCACGATGACGTTCCTCGCGGTTTCGCCCATGATCAACGAGGCCGCGCTCGTGGTGTTGCCGGGAGTTGTTGGACTGAAGTTGACTGCGCTCTACGCAGTGAGCGGGATCGGGATCGGCATGACCAGTGGGTACGTCCTCAACAAGGCTGGGTTCGACAAGTACATCAAAGAGTTCGATTTCGGCGAGTCGGACGTCGATATCGAGGAACCCACGCGGAAAGAGCGAGCGAGACAGGCCTACGTCGAGGCGAAAGACATCATCACGGACATCATGCCGTACGTCGTCGTCGGCGTCGGACTTGGCGCAGCTATCCACGGCTTCGTCCCGCAGCAAGTCGTGTCGGCGTATCTCTCGGGGCCGTTCGGCGTCGTCGGCGCGGTCGCGGTCGGCGTCCCGATCTACACGAACATCCTCGGCGTGATCCCCGTCGTCGAATCGCTGATCGGCAAAGGATTGCCAATCGGGACCGGCCTGGCGTTCATGATGTCAGTCGCCGCGCTCTCGCTGCCGCAGTTCATGATCCTGAAGAAAGTGATGAAGAAGGAACTCATCGTCTCGTTCGCAGTCACGGTCGCGTCCGGTATCCTGGTAATCGGCCTGCTGTTCAATCTCATCATCTAAGCGGTCAGGCGGTGCTGGAGAGATAGCATCAAAAGCATGGACGTCGAAGGAGCACACTAACGGATGGCTGACTCAGTCCCCGAATCGGCACGACAGACGCTAGATCGGCTCTACGAAAACCCGGACAACCGGTTGACGTCGCTGTTCGAGCTCACGCCGGACGACGAACAGGTGAACGCCCAGCTCCCAGTGTTCAAAGCACTGGCAAACGAACACCGAATTCGCATCCTCGAAGCGCTCAGAGACGGTGAGTTGTGTGCATGTGAACTCCAGGTCGTGCTCGACGCGCCACAGTCGACGGTCGCCAGTCACCTCCGAGAACTCAAAGACGCGGGCCTGGTTAACACGCGCCGACAGGGAAAGTGGACGTACTACAGAATTGGCGACACCGCTGTACTCCAGTTACTCGATATCGCCGAGGCCCTCGCCGAGAGCACTGACTGATCCCAGCCAGGTGCGTTCTTCTCCTGTGGGGCGACGACAAGTGACGGATTCCCCCTGAGAAGTGTAGTTGTCATATATAGTGATTTTAGCGCAACCGCAACTAGGTGTGCCATGGTACCTGGCAACGAGACACGGACCGGCTTTCTGTGTGTCCATACTGCAGGTCGCAATCAGACGGCCGAACCTTTCGCCGAACGTGAATGTGCAAGCGAAGTCTCGACGGCGCTGTCGCTCGAAGAGTCTACTTATTGGGCAACTTCGCTTTCGATCTCGTCGAACAGATCCGTGACACGCTGTTCGATGTCGTCTCGGATTGTGCGGACCTGGTCGAGATCCTGGCCGTCAGGATCGTCCAGCGCCCAGTCCCGGACGTCGATATCTTCTGCGTCGAGTTCGAGCGTCGAACAGCCCATGGTCGCAACAACGTCACACGATTCGAGTTCTGCCGTCGAGACTTCCCGTGGCGTCCGGTCCGAAAGGTCGATATCGCGTTCGTTCATCACCGTCACGACTTCCTCGTGGACGCTGTCGGCCGGGTGCGTCCCGCCCGTGATGATCTCAACGCTGTCTTCGAGTTCTCGGCGCTCACGTTCGCGTTCGGCAAACGCCGTCGACATCTGACTGCGACCAGCGTTCTGTACGCATACGAAACCGAATTTCACCGTCGGATCATCTGCCATGGACGTCTCATTCGGCGTCGCTGGCTTTATCGCTCCTATGAGAACTATATGATTCTCAATATTTCTCAATACGGCGGACAGAACACGGACTCTCTGCGACGCAGGGAGCGACTGCTGTTAGTCGTCAGATTGATCGACGAGAGGTAGCCAGCGGTGCCGGTGCCCGATTTCGAAAAGGGGTTGAGCTGACTGGGGGAGAGTTGGCCCGTGTTACGAAGTGTTCGGAGTCTCACATATACTAGTACGTTGGCATAGTTTACCCGATTGTGCCTCGGATTCCAAAGTAATCACGGGGCCACGACCGAACAGCATCAATCTCGTGTCCGTAGTTGTCTGGCGACCGCAGCGTTCCGCTCCCCAGTGGGACGACCGTGGGTTGCCGATCTGACCGAGTGACTAAGCGACCAGTGTACAATCCAAACTTCGAATCGTGTGTCGAGGGGGCGTGCTCACTTTGGTTTCCTAACGGCAACCGGCAAAGTCTCCGGCAGCGAGTGTCTAGATATGCAAGCCACTCTCGTCGACGGGATCTTCGAGTCCTTGCGGATCGGCGTTGGCTTCCTCTGGACGGCGGCCTGGGCGATCATCATGGGACTGGTCATCACCAGTCTGGTCCAGGTCTACGTCTCGAAAGAGCGCATGGCACGAGTCTTGGGCAGCGAGAACCTCAGTGGCCTCACCAAGGCGATGCTGTTTGGGGCCGCGAGTAGTGGCTGTAGTTTCGGCGCCGTCGCCATCGGCAAGGGGCTGTTCAAGAAGGGTGCTCACGTAGTGAACGTCCTGGCGTTCATGTTCGCCTCGACGAACCTCATCGTCGAACTCGGGCTGATGATTTTGATTCTACTCGGCTGGGAGTTCCTCGTCGCAGAACTCCTCGGTGGCGTCATTCTCATTGCGGTGATGGCAGTCATCGTCCACCTGACGCTGCCCGAGAACCTGTTCGAGCAGGTTCGGGAAGAACTCGCCGAGCGCGATCACGACCAGGGCGTTACCGAAGACCCGACCTGTGGGATGGAAGGCACGGACGACTATTCGCTCACGACCGACGGCGATGAAACCCTCAAATTCTGTTCGGCGGGTTGCATGGAGACCTACCAACAAGAGGTCGCCAGTAGTGGGAGCTGGCGCGAGGAGTTGCTCTCGTGGGGTGGCTGGTACAAACTCGGCAACCAGTACCGCAAGGAGTGGTCGATGATCTGGAAGGACGTCGTCGCGGGCTTTCTCATCTCGGGGTTCGTCATCGTGTTCGTCCCACAGCGAGTGTGGAACGCGCTCTTCCTCCAGGGCGATGGTCTGCTCGTGAGCGCGGAGAACGCCGTGATGGGCGTGGCGATCGCGGTGCTGAGCTTCGTCGGGAGCATGGGCAACGTCCCGTTCGCCGTCGCGCTCTGGGGCGGTGGCATCAGCTTCGCTGGCGTCATCGCGTTCGTCTACGCCGATCTCATCACGGTTCCTGTGCTGAACGTCTACCGCAAGTACTACGGCTGGACGGTGATGGCGTACATCCTCGGCGTCTTCTTCGTGACGATGGCTTTCACCGGCTTTCTGATGGAGGAGTTGTTCAGTGCACTTGGCATCGTCCCCAATCTCGCTGGCGGACAGACGGCCACCGAACAGACGTATTTCGAGTTCAACTATACGTTCTACCTCAACCTGATCGCGTTCGCCCTCTCGGGAATCCTCCTGTACGTCTACAGACGGGGCCTCGGCGCACCCGGCCAGTATCGCGACCCCGTCTGTGGGATGCGAACTGACGACAGCGGCCCGAGTCTTACCCACGACGATGAGACGTACTACTTCTGTTCGAACCGGTGTAAGGAGTCGTTCCAGAAGCATCCGGCCGAGTTCTCACACAAACACCCCCAGGGTTCGGGTACAGGACCCGCCGGCGGGCACGACCACCATTGAGGGCCGGTCGTGGGTGAACGCGCGCCGTTCACTGTCTCACTGACGAGGGGTTCACGCAGCGACACTCGTGATCACAGCGCAGCGAGTGACGGGATTCCATCAGCCAATTGGTCTTCTTCGAGTTGTTGACACCACTCCTCGAAGCGAGGTGTCGGAAATGTCACGAGAGTCGTCATCGCAAAGGTCACCACAGCCGGACTGGGATCGTTGATAACCTGGCAGGAACCTTCCAGGAAATTACCCGCCTCAACGCCGTACGCGCCTCAAAACAACTGGCTGATAACTGTGGAAGGTTCGTATGTTCTTCGCTAGTACTCTCGTTGTTTGGCCTCTAGTAGCAAATCTGAGTCCTCTATCGACTCATGCCTTCCACAGCGACGAGACGCTTTGGCGAGTTGTTCGCCGAAAAATAGCGGGCGGTGGATTTGAACCACGTGAACGTCGGTCGCTTCGCACCCTCGTTCCCAGGTTCTAATCCACGCAGCTAAGTTCGTCGCTCACGATTTGTGAGCGACAGAATATAGCGGGCGGTGGATTTGAACCACGGTCGTTCCGTGATACTCCACTCCCTGCTTCAACTCCACACAGCGATTTCGTCGCTCACGATTTGTGAGCGACAGAATATAGCGGGAGGTGGATTTGAACCACCGGTCTGCGGGTTATGAGCCCGCCGGAATCTCCTGGCTATCCCATCCCGCTACTACTGTCGAACTGTGGTGAGCGTATAAGCATTCGGAAACGATCCAGCGAACACGCTACTGGTGTGCGTTCGAAATGAACCGACCCACACCCGGCCGCTGCCGGATGAGGGTCGAAGGTATGAATGGAG
>NZ_JBHUDJ010000016.1:0-500 GCF_042678165.1 Halorientalis brevis
CGAATCCCGACGGCCTTACGAGCAAGGGTTCCTCGGCACTGTTCGTCAACCGAGGGTTAGCCGATCCTAAGTCATATCGTAATTCGAGTATGACAAAAGGGAAACTGGTTAATATTCCAGTGCCACTGTTCATTCAAAGTCGACGCTTTGGGTTCACCTGGACTGGGCCTTCGCCCAGTGGAACCGTCCAACTCCGTGGAAGCCGTAATGGCACGAAGCGGACGAATGGCGGGATACCGCAAGCCAGGCCACCCTAGAGCCCGTGAAAAGACGAGAACAGTGTTCGTACCGAGATCCGACACAGGTGCTCGTGGCGGCGAAAGCCAAGGCCTGTCGGGAACAATCGACGTTAGGGAATTCGGCAATTTAGTCCCGTACCTTCGGAAGAAGGGATGCCTGCCTCGGAAAGAGGCAGGTCGCAGTGACTCGGGGACTCGGACTGTCTAGTAACAACATAGGTGACCGCAAATCCGCAAGGACTCGTACGGTCACTGAATCCT
>NZ_JBHUDJ010000017.1:0-811 GCF_042678165.1 Halorientalis brevis
ACCGCACACATCAAAACGAGTTCTCGAAATTCACCGTACCAGGTTCGCGCACGCACGGCGTCGCCGAGCGTGCGCTTAATCGTCGAGAAGACGCTCTCACACATCGCTCGTTTGCGGTACAGAGGCCCATCGATCCGCGCATTGTGCGCGTGATCGATGGGCCGGAACTCACGATGTTTGATTAGCGGTCTCACGCCTTCTTCGCGGAGTTTCTCGCGTAACTCCATCCAGTCGTAGCCTTTGTCGGCGGCGAGGCTGGCGAGGTCGCCCGTGTTGCGGCGGGCGACCTGCCAGCCGAGCTGTGTGTCGTGCGTTTTCTCGGTCGTACAGTGAACGTCCAGAATCGCGTGATTCTCTGTGTCCACGAGAGCGGTTGTTTTGAGCGTTTGAACGCGGTAATTCGTCCGCCGACAGTAGTGTTTGCTGGCGTTTTCGCGGTCAAAGAACGTCGCGTCGATCGCGGCGTGACCGCTCGGGTCGTGCAGCTGCGCCGACAGGCGCAGCAGCACTCGCCAGAGTGCTGTCTTGATCCTGTCAAACCACTTCACTAGCGTCGAGTGATGCGGGAGATCGGCCGCCTCGAGGCCGATCTCCCCGAGTATATGTGGCATCTCGCTCAGCAGATCAAGGGCTTCCCGGTAGGACTTCTCCAGGTAAACCCGAAGACAATGGAGCGACACAACCGCATATTCGGCGAAGCCGCCACCCCTTTCGGGGGCGGCGACTTCGCCTCGGCCACCAACAGCATTTTTAGCTAACTGAACGACTTTGCTCGTGAAGCGGGAGATCTTCGACATGGACATCGGCGGTT
>NZ_JBHUDJ010000018.1:0-543 GCF_042678165.1 Halorientalis brevis
GCAGTTTGACTGGGGCGGTACGCGCTTGAAAAGATATCGAGCGCGCCCCAAGGCCATCTCATCCGGGTCAGAGATCCGGAGAAGAGCGCAAGAGCAAAAGATGGCTTGACAGTGTTCTCCACAACGAGGAACGCTGACGCGAAAGCGTGGTCTAGCGAACCTATCAGCCCGCCCGATGCGGGCGATAGATGACAGAAAAGCTACCTTAGGGATAACAGAGTCGTCACCCGCAAGAGCACATATCGACCGGGTGGCTTGCTACCTCGATGTCGGTTCCCTCCATCCTGCCCGTGCAGCAGCGGGCAAGGGTGAGGTTGTTCGCCTATTAAAGGAGGTCGTGAGCTGGGTTTAGACCGTCGTGAGACAGGTCGGCTGCTATCTATTGGGGGTGTCATTGGTACCTGACGGGAACGTTCGTATAGTACGAGAGGAACTACGAATGGTCGCCACTGGTGTACCGGTTGTCCGAGAGGGCACGTGCCGGGCAGCCACGCGACACGGGGTAAGAGCTGAACGCATCTAAGCTCGAAACCCACCTGGAAA
>NZ_JBHUDJ010000019.1:0-700 GCF_042678165.1 Halorientalis brevis
CTGTTTCCACGACGCGCTTTGCAGGAACAACCGCAGTTTCCGCAGGGAGCGCAGTCTCCACAGGCGTTCCTTCGGAGTGAACCACCCCTAGTTCAGTGAGGCCGCGAGACAAGATGTTACACGCTGCGTTTGCATCTCTGTCCGCTTTGAAGCCGCAGGCTGGACAAGAATGCTCACGCACCCACAGCGGTTTGTCGGTTTCGACGCCACAGTCGGCACACTCTTTGGTCGTGCCTTCAGGGGCAACTTCCACGAAGTGCGTCCCGTCGCGTTCGCACTTGTGTTCGAGCATACTCGTGAAGGTGTTCCACGCCGCCGACGCCGTGTTGCGGCTGTTGCGCGGCGATTCCAGCATCTCTTTCACGCCGAGGTCTTCGACTGCGACCAGTTCATATTCCCGAGCGTAGTAGTTTGAGAGTTTGTGGAGGAAGTCACGCCGCTTGCGCTTAATGTCGAGATGGCACTCTGCGATTTTCTGCCGGTGGTTCTCCCAGTTGTTCGACTCGTACTCTTTACGCGAGAGTTTCCGTTGTTCTCGTTCGAGCCTGTCGCGTTCCTCTGAGAGGTCGAGAGAACCGACTGCCGTACCGCTTGTGTCGTGGGCATACTTCAGAATGCCCACGTCAATACCGACCATCTCATCGGCGTCAAGTTCAGAAAGCGGTTTCTTCGCCGGCACTTCCGAATCCATCTCGATCCC
>NZ_JBHUDJ010000020.1:0-1491 GCF_042678165.1 Halorientalis brevis
TCGCTCGAGGAAGTCCCCGACGTCATCGAGTCCATGGGCGACTACGACACCGTCGGGATTCCGGTCTGTAACGAGTTCTAACCACTTTTTTACGTCGGGGGATGTCCTCGGCAGCGAAGCTGCCTGCGGGCATCCCCATCGCAAAAACCTGGACTAAAAACGACCTGCTGTCTCACGCCGTCGGCGTTCGACAGCAGTGAACCGCGCTCGCTACCGCTCGCGCGGATGCTAACGTACTCTCTCCGTCGTCTCGTTCAGGATTCTCCATTGGTACACGGTTACTTTTAACGTGGTTGTGGGAAAACCACACTCCTCACTAAGACTAGGAGATCGATCGAGACACGAACAGATGCACCCGCGAGGGCGCTCTGGACGCGAACCATTCCCCGATCGGACACCTGTTGGAACAGCTATCTTTGCCCGTCAATCGCACTCATGATCGGAGCGCGCGCGAGCGCCGCGATCGGCCGATCACCGGATATTGTTGCCGAAAGAATGCATGAACAGTTGACAACCGTGAAACCCTGCATAACACCCGGCCCCTGAATAGAGAGGCGTATGATATACCCCACCAATGATTTATAAGGATGTATTTGCAGGTTAGGGGTGGATGAAAGCAGCAGTCTTTCACGGGGTGGAGGAGCCCCTCCAAATCGAGGACGTAGAAGAGCCGACAGCCGAGGAGGACCAGATCATCGTCGAGACCGAAGCGTGTGGGATCTGCCGCAGCGACTGGCACGCCTGGAAAGGCGACTGGTCCTGGATCGGCGTGATGCCGACCGACGGACTCGTCTTCGGCCACGAACCGGCCGGCACCGTCGTCGAAGTAGGGGACAACGTCGAGCGGTTCCGCGAAGGCGACCAGGTGACCGTCCCGTTCAATCTCTCTGACGGCACCTGTCACCACTGCCGGAACGGCCGCGGAAACATCTGCGAACAGGTCGTCCCGCTGGGCTTCCTGAAGATGGCCCCCGGTGCCTTCGCCGAACGGTTCCCCGTCCGGAAAGCCGACCACAACGCCATCAAGCTCCCCGAGAACGTCGACCCCGTCGACGTCGCCGCGCTCGGCTGCCGGTTCGCCACCGCGTTCCACGGGCTGGCCCACCGCGTCGACATCAACCCCGGCGACTGGGTGGCCGTCCACGGTCTGGGTGGCGTCGGCCTCTCTGCCGTCCACATCGCCGAAGCCCTCGGCGCGAACGTCATCGGCATCGACATCATCGACGAGAAACTCGACAAGGCCGAAGAGCTGGGCGCCGACGAGACGCTCAACGCCAACGACGTCAAAGACGTGCCCCAGGCGGTCAAGCAGTTCACCGAGTCCTCTCGCGGCGTCGACATCTCCGTGGACGCGCTGGGCGTCGCCGAGACCTGCCAGAACTCCGTGAACTCCCTGGGCAAGGGCGGTCAGCACCTCCAGATCGGGCTCACCACCTCCGAAGAAGGCGGGAACGTCTCGCTCCCGGTCGACAACATCGTCATGGACGAGCG